>JAHDWA010000007.1 GCA_023382535.1 Anaerolineae bacterium
TGGCCCGGATCATCGCCCGCGCGCCGGGGCTGCGTTTCGGCGGCCTGATGACCTACCCCAGCAACCAGAACACCGACCCCTTTGTGGTCGAAACGAAAGCGCTGCTGCAAAAATCCGGACTGGAAGTGGCGCGGGTCAGCGGCGGCAGCACGCCAGGCATGTGGCAGGCCCACACTCACCCCGAAGTGACCGAGCACCGGGCCGGCATGTACATCTACGGCGACCGCTACACGCTCAAAAACGGCGCGATGAGCCAGGATGATTGCTCCTTAAAAGTCATCTGCACCGTCGTCAGCCGCCCCACCGCCGAGCGGGGCATTCTCGACGGCGGCAGCAAAACGTTCTCTTCGGATTTGCTGGGCCTGGAGGGCTACGGGCTGATCCTGGAATATCCTGACGCCGTCTATTACGGCCAGTCGGAGGAGCACGGTCACGTGGACTTTTCCCGCTGCGCCCGCAAGCCGGAAATTGGCGAGCGGGTGACGCTCATTCCCAACCACTGCTGCGTGGTCAGCAATTTGTTCAACCAGGTGGTCGGCGTGCGGGGGGACAAGGTCGAGGTCATCTGGCCGGTGGCGGCGCGAGGGGCGTTGCAGTGAGGAGAGTTGGGGATTTTTTGAGTCACAGGGACCTGGAACTCGAGGATAGCTAACCTACTCATCCAGCAGTGCCCCACGGTGCGTCTCAAAATTTGGCAACAAACCCACCTCGGCCCACTACGGCAACGATAATTGCACGTAGACCGTCTCATTCGCTCCACCAGGCAGATTGAAGGGCGCGCTTTTGCTCATCACCGACCCGCCCGGACCTTGAGTCACTACCCAGCGAAATAGTCCAGAGCCAAAATCTTTGGCTGCTACCCACCACCGGGTGTTTCCGGGCAACGGTCCCTGCCAACCTTCAACATCATGCCAATTTCCGGCGCTATCTTGCCACTGCACCACCGCCCAGCCGCTGTCCGGTAACGCCGAAGCTCCTAACTCGATGTATGCCCCTAGCGGTTTATCTTTATCTTGTTTCTTTTCCTTCACCACCGCTGGGGTGGTCCGCGGCGGTAAGGCTAAAACTAGAGACGGCGTCACCAACCCCAATAGGGCCAAGACTAATCCGGTGAGTAACAATATTTGCAGTTTGTTAAGACGTGATCCAGGTTTCATTTGGTAGACTCCTCATAAAAGTGTTTCTTCAGGGATGGGTTGATTACTTGCCTTTAGTCTACTTTCTTTACCGCGAGCGCAGTGGGAGATAAGGGCTGGGGGCTGCTGAACCGCCGCTACTCGAAGGCACCACTGCCTGATTTACGGCTGCCGTCGAGAGGGTTGAACTGATGTTGTTGCTCTCGCTGCTCTCCTGAATGGCCCCGTAAGTGGTTAAGGCATTGTCTGAGTCCACCTGAGCATAGATGGCACTGCCTGGGGTCAGGCTGATCGGGTTGGCCCCCTCGGTTTGGTAGGCGTCACCGATGGTGAGGGTAATGACCCCGCCAGGGGTCAACTGTGGCAGCAGAGTTTGGGTTACTCCCCAGACCGCATACTTCTCACAGACAATCCCGCCGGAGGTACAAGTTTGGTTGACCCCGCTGGGGGGCGGCGCCGGGTTGACATACAGATCAACCCAAAACTCATTGGCCGGATTTACCGGCACAGCGCCACCCTGGTTCTGAATAACCACCTGAACATTATTACGGGTAGCGATAATTTGCTTGACCACCAAGTCGGGAAGCCCGGATTTGAGAATAAGCGGCAGGTACAGGTTGGTTGAGGCTGAGGTGGTTGTGCCCACCCCTTGGATGGTAAAGTCGTAAGGGTTCTCATCGCTATCGTCACTGGCGATGCTCAGGGTGGCAATCCGGGTGCCGGTGAGACTGGGGCTAAATTGCACCTGGAAGGTAACGGTATTGTTGGGCGCGATGGGCGTAGTGGGCAGAACCAACAGGCTGAAATCAACGGCAGCCGGGCCGGTAATCGTCACCAGAGGCGAGCCGGTCAAGTTGAGGTTGGATACGCCGCTGTTGGAGATAGTAAAGGTCCGAATGAGGGCCTGGCCGAGAGTCACAGGGCCAAAGTCGGTGTGGTCGGTAGCGGAGGGGGTAGTATCGCCGTCGGCAATAACCTGCCCGTTGCCGAGCACAGCTATTTCGGGGGCAATGACGACGCTTACCGGGACTGTTGCAGTATTGTTACTGGGCGAGATGTCGCCGGTAGCGGTGATGGTAGCGGAGTTAGTAAAGACACCAGCGTTGGTCAGGTTGGGGCTGATTTGGCCGGTGATGGTGATAGTTCCACCCTGGCTGAAGGCCAAATCCTGCACCTGCCAGACAAAAGCCGGGCTGGCTCCGGTGTCGGTAATGATCGCCCCACTGCTGCTGACGCTGAGATTTGTCAGGCTGATTGGCACACTGTCGGTCAAGACAACACCGCTGGCTGTGGTCAGGCCGGTATTGGAGAAAGTGAGAGTATAGGTAATAGGTTGGCCGGGCGCGGCTCCTGTAGGACTGACGCTTTTGTTCAACGACAAGTCGGGTAAAGGTCCGGTCACCTGTACGTCATCTATCGCTAAACCTGCTAGCTGAACGGTGGTATCGCTGTCCAAATGGAAACGCAGTTCGATGTTCAGTCCCGCCAGGGCGCTGATGTCGGCGGAATGGATGGCCCATCCGGCGGACTCGGCGATTGTTACGGTCGGGTTGCCGACCGTGTTGTTCATCGTCGCATCCAGCCAGTCAAAGACGCGGATCGCATTCGACGGGTTGCCGACCTCCCGCGCTTCGACAAAGACATGGTCAAAGTTGGCCGATTCCAGGTGATACCGCATGGCCCATTGCATCCGAATCGGCCCGCTCAATCCGGCCAAATTGATATTGGGCGAGATCAGATCCTGGCTGCTGCTGGCATTGTGAGTATTGTCAAGATCGGTTTTCCAGCAGTTCACGCCGCTGTTGCAGGTAGTGATCGCCCCAAAGGTAGGCAGGCCGAGTTCCCACTCGTCCTGGGCGCCCGAATGGGTGAAGCCGGCAGCTCCACTCTCAAAATCGGAACTGTATAGGGGGGTCTGCCCTGCCCCTGATGCAGGGAGTGGTTCGCAGAGGGTGAGACTCCACGAGTTGAGGGTGCCTGCGTCCCCGGTTGCGTCGTCGCGGATTACCAGGGTCCAGGTACCGCCCGCATCCTCGCCGTTGAACCAGCCGAGCCGATAGGCCAACTCCGGCTGGAGCACCATGGGGGCTGACATCGCAAAAGCAAAAGGCAGAGCAGCATTGTCGTCGAGGCGGATGTCCATTAACGTTTGCGGGCCGCCTACCGTGCCGGCTCCGATGTCGGTGAACAGCCCGTTGTCGTTGCCCGCCGGAGAAACAAGATGCACGTCCAGGTCTTGCATGAAGGTGTGGTTCAAATTGATCGAAACGTCGAGGTCAGCGATGCGCGGGTTGCCGGGAATGGTCAGGTTGGAAGTTGCTGACCCAGGCCCGGATGGGATAGCGACCGGCGTATTGTTGGTGTAGGTGGTGCAAGGGCCGGGCTTGGGGACCGGATTGTACACGGCAACGCTCAGGTTATAAGTGGCGTTTGCTCCCAACCCGGCGGCCACAATGGAATCAACGTAGACATAGTACGTACCGGCGGTAAGCACGGTGAAGAAGAACGCCTCCGAGTTCGGATCGGCGGCCGATGCGCCGGCATTGGCGTCGTTTGCCAGCAGGAGCTGGTTGGAGGGTGGGTTGCCGAACATTCCGAAGCCGAGCCGGCCGTTCCAGACGTTGGCATCGCGCTCGGGGTTCATATCCAGGCTTAGATAGACGCTGTCGCCCGCGGCGAGCGTCAGGCTGTAGAAATCAGCTTCACCGGGCGAGACTGCGGTGATGTTACCGCTCACCCAGCCCGAAGCCGGCAGCGGCGTCGCGGTGGCTGCCGTGTTGTTTGGCTCAACCTCGGCAAGCGGCGCACCGCTCAACAGGTTGAAGTGCAAGTCGTAAGGGCGAATCGTCCCGGTTGCTACATTGTGGCGCACCCGCAGAAAGTATGTCCCGTTGCTGGGGATCGTCGCCCCCGCGATAGTCGAGGAACTGGCATTGAATGTGCCATCGTTGGGGTCCGTTTCGATCACGGTGGTACCGTCGGTGTTGAGCAGATCGAGCACGCTGTCTCCGCTTGCTGAAGCATCAAAGAGCGTCTGGACGGCGGCGTAGACCCGGTCGCCCGCCGTGGCGCTGAAAGAATAGAAGTCTACATCATTGGCCGGGAAAACCTTACCCTTGGCCTTGACGCTCGCGCCGCCGAGCGGTGTGGCCGTGGGGAAGGTCCCATTCGGTTCAGCCTCGTGGGTCTCCGTTCCGCCGCTTAAGGCGCTTATGCTGATGAGTGCTGCGGGCGCTGGCGTGTTTGCTCCACCTGGAAGGGACATCACCTCCACGTCAGGCAGCACGTTGGTTTGGTCTTCGGCCTTTTTGGCTGGCTCAGGGCTTGGTTCCTGGGCAGCGCTGGGGGTCGGGCTGAACAGGAGCGGGGGAGTGACTAGACTCAGGATCAACAGCATGTTGATCAGGTAGAGGAGGGCATGACGGGTAAAAGACTGAATAGGTGGGGCCAGGTGCATGGCAATTCTCCTTGAACAAGTTTGTAGACCGCCCTTTCGGTCCCGAAAAATTTTAGAACCGAAACTTTACCCCCATTTTACGGCATAAAATGGGCCTCGTCAAGGGGAAAAATGGGGCGGGGTAAATGACGATAGGGGAACCGGCTCAGATTGGCGCTGCACAGGCCGGGCGTGTCCAGCTCGATGACCCCGGCGGCGATGGGCAGGTAGGCGGCGCGGTAGGCCACAGCGGATTTGACCACGATTATCTTCTGCCCTTCGGGGCTGACGCCGATGTGACGAAGTTGGGCCAGGTCAAAGGGGGGGATTTTGCGTTCGGTCAGGATGATGTTGACCCCGGCCACGCGCAGCCAGGCTGTCCGGCCCATGTGGATGGTCTGGCCGAAGAAAGCGGCAAAGTGGTTGTCGGGCAGCTCGCACTGAAACGTGCCGTCCGAAAGGGCTTGGACCGTACCGGTCACCGTCAGCGGTGCGCCGTGCCAGCGGTCGGTTTTACCGCCGACGGCCAGAGTCACTTCAGCGCCCTTTCCGGCGGCCCAGCAGGCGGCCGCGGCCTCCGGGTCGGCCAGCACGATGGTCCCTTCTTCTACGCTCAGGGCGAGCATGGCCCGCAAAGCTTCTGCGCCGTCGCCGGGCGTGCCCCCGCCGATGTTGTCCGCCGAGTCCACGAGAATGATCGGCCCGCCGGATTGGGCCATAGCCTGGGCGACCGCCTGCTCGGTGGGCAAAAATTGGGGCAAAGCGGCTTCGCGTTGCTGCCAGAGGATGCCGGCCAATTCCTGGACGTAGCGTTGAGCCAGGGCAGGGTTATCATTTGTTGTGACAACCAGGCTGGCCCCGGTGAACGGGGTGTCGGCGTAGGCAAAGCCGGCCATGACGCAGATAGAGATGACCTCGGCATCTGCCTTCATTTCCACGGCCCGTTCGTGGACCCGGCGCAGGGGCGGGTCTGCCGTGCCGGTGGCCTGGGGCGCGAGCAGCAGCGGCGGGTGGGCGTAAGCCGTTGTGGGTTTGATCTCCCGCCGGAGCAGCCGCTCCATCATCGCTGCGGCTTCTAAACCTTTGGCGTGGGGGTCTACGTGGGGGTTGGTGTCAAAGGCGACCAGGACATCGGCCAGTTCGACGGTGGCCGGGCTGAGGTTGCCGTGCATGTCCAGCTCGACCACGATAGGCGTGTCCGGGCCGACGACCCGGCGTACCTGGGACAAAACGTCGCTTTCGGGGTCAAGCCGGCCGGTGGTAACCATCGCCCCGTGGAGAGCCAGGAGGACGCCATCTACCGGCATGGCCTCATTGAGCCGCTGGAGCATTTCCCGGAGAATAGTTTGATAGGCGTCTTCGGCCACCAGGCCGCCGGGCATGGCCGCGCCGTAAGCGGTGGGCACGAGCGTCCAGCCGCGAGCCTTGGCTCCCTCGATCATCCCGCCGATGGCCGAACGCGTGCCGGCCATGGCGCGCAGTACCTCATCACCGTAGTGCAGCGATTGGGTTTGGAAATCGGCCAGGGTGGTCGGCGCGCCGGCAAAACTGTGAGTTTCGTGGATGATACCGCCAAGACCAATGCGAGGCATAATGTATTAGGTTCTGTTGACATTTGCCGATTTCGCACGCTTCGATACGCCTTGGAGGCACTCAGCGTGCGAAATCGGCCCGAAAACGCATCCTGAGTAGGCAACAGCCGTATCGAAGGATGCGTTTTCGGGGTAAGTTGATGAAATGTCAACAGGCTCTAGTGCTTTAAATGTTCGGCTCATTTTCGCTATGAAATTCGCTGAGGCGGCCGGTGCTGAGAAAAACTACGCGCTCGCAGATGTTGGTCACACGGTCGGCGATGCGCTCCAGGTTATGGGCGGCAAACAGCAAAAACATGGCCCGCGTAATCAGGGTAGTATCGGTAGCAATAATCTCGACCAATTCCTGGAAAATTTCGGTGTAGAGTTGATCCACTTCGTCATCGCGCTCGGCTACCGCCTCGGCCTGTTCGATGTCCCCACTCAAAAACGCATCGAGACTCTGGCGCAGCATGTCACACGAGATGCTGGCCATACGCGGAATGTCAATTAAGGGTTTAATCGGCGGCTCGCCCCCCATACGCTGGACAATCACGGCGATGCCTTTGGCGTGGTCACCCATCCGCTCCAGTTCCAGGGCAATGTTCATCGCTGTCAGAATAGTCCGCAGGTCGCCGGCCATTGGCTGCTGGCGGGCAATCAGTTTAACGCAGTGCTCCTCAATGTCAAAGCGCAGTTCATTGATTTTTTCATCTTCGGCAATGATTTGCCCGGCCAGGGCCAGGTTGCCCTCCTTCAGGGCGCGGACAGCATCGTCTATCGCGGTGTTAACCCTGCTGCCCATTTCCAGCACGTCATCCCGCAGCTCTTTTAAGGCTTGATCAAAAGCGACACGTATCGTCATAGTCTCCTCATTGGGTTGAATAAACGGTATTCAACATAGATTTATTATACGCGGCAGCATGGACTAACCAAAACGTCCGGTAATGTAATCTTCAGTGCGTTTATCGGTGGGATTGTCAAAGACATCCCTCGCTGGACCGCTCTCGATCAGTTCGCTGGAAAGCAGAAAAGCGGCATAATCGGCGACACGGATGCCCTGCTGGATGCTATGAGGGACGATGACAATTGTGTACTGGTTTTTTAATGCTTGCAGCGAATCTTCCACTTTGGCGGTTGAGATAGGGTCAAGGCCGGAGGTTGGCTCGTCGAGCAGGATGATATCCGGCTCCAGGGCCAGGGTGCGGGCCAGGCAGAGCCGCTGCTGCTGCCCGCCGGACAGAGCCACGGCCGGATCATCCAGGCGGTCTTTGACCTCATCCCACAGGGCAGCCTGGCGCAGGCTCTGCTCCACCAGTTCGCCCAGGCGGGCCGGCTGCTTGATCCCGGCCAGGGTGGGGCCGTAGATCAAATTCTGGCGAATCGTGCCGGGCAGCGGCAGCGGCAGGGCAAAGACCATGCCGACCCGGCGGCGCAGTTGGGTCACATCAAGGCCGGGCGCGTAAATATCCTCGCCGTCAATCAATATCCGTCCTGAAAATTGGGTGCCTTCAACCAGATCATTGAGCCGGTTGATCAAGCGTAACAGCGTGCTTTTGCCTCCCCCGGCTGGACCCAGCAGCACGGTTATGCTCCGCGGCGGTATCGCCAAAGTTATATCTTGCAAGGCAATGTTGTCGCCGTAAGCAAAAGTGACGTGTTCAAAGGAAATTTTTGGCGTCAAAGGATCGGTCATTTGTCCTACCTACCACTGCCGGCGGCGGCGAAAATAGCTGCGGATCAGGGTGGCCGAGACATTCAGCGACAGCACCAGAATCAGCAAGACCAGGGCCGTACCGTACTGCTGCTGAGCTGGCATGCCCGGCACCTGGGTACTGATCACATAAAGATGATAGGGCAGGGCCATGACCTGGTCAAAGGGCGAGCTGGGCAGGCGCGGCAAGAAGAAAGCAGCTACGGTGAAAAGAATCGGTGCAGTTTCGCCGGCGGCCCGCAGCATCCCCAGGATAACCCCGGTGATAATGCCCGGCAGCGCCTGCGGTAAAACAATGCGGCGGATGCCCTGCCACTGGGTCCCTCCCAGGCTGATATTGACCGTGCGAAATTCGGCCGGCACTGCCCGCAGCGCCTCCTCGGACGTGGTGATGATGATGGGCAGCGTCATAATAGCCAGCGTCAGCGAGCCGGCAATGATCGAGGTGCCAAACTGGAGGAACAGGACAAACAGCCCCAGGCCAAACAGGCCGTAAACCACCGAGGGAATCCCGGCCAGATTTACAATCGCCAGGCGGATGGCGCGGGTCAGCTTGGTATCGTGGGCATATTCGGACAGGTAGACTGCCCCGCCGACGCCCACCGGAATAGCCACCAGAGCTGTGCCCAGGGTCAAAAGGATAGTGCCGACGATGGCCGGAAAAATGCCGCCCTCTTTCATGCCGTTACGCGGAGCTGTGCTGATAAATTCCCAACTGAGGGCGGGCAGCCCCTGGACCACAATGAGGCCAATGACCAGCAAAATAGGGGCGACCACAATCAAGGTGGTCAAGCCTAAAAGCCCAAAGCCCAGGCGTTGAATGGCCCAGCGGCTCATCAGCGTAACCCCCGCCCGCCGCGCCGTTGAAAGAGCGCCGAGGCCACAGCCAGGTTGATGAGAAAGGTCAGCACAAAGAGGATAATCCCCGCGCCAAAGAGAACGTGGTAGTGAGTACTCCCCTGGGCCACCTCGCCCATCTCGGCGGCGATGGTGGCGGTCATGGTCCGTACCGGGCGCAGCACCGCGTCTAGCTCCAGGGGTAAACGGGCAGCGTTGCCCGTGACCATCATGACGGCCATCGTCTCGCCGATAGCCCGGCCCATGCCCAACATCACCGCCGTAACTATGCCCGCTTTGGCCGCGGGCACTACCACCATCCAGATGGTCTGCCAGCGCGTCGCTCCCATCGCCAGCGAGGCGTCGCGGTAGCTTTTGGGTACGGCGTCCAGGGCATCTTCGGCCACGCTGATAATGGTGGGCAGGGCCATGTAACCGAGCAGCAGGGCGCCGGTCAGGGCCGTCAGCCCGGTCGGCGCATCCAGGTAGATACGGACCAGCGGGGCCAGGGTAGTCAGGCCAAAAAAGCCCAGCACCACCGAGGGAATCCCGGCCAATACTTCGATGAGCGGTTTGAGAATATCCCGGACCCAGGAGGGGGCGACTTCGCGTATAAAGACAGCGCTGGCAACCCCCAGCGGCAGGGCAATGACAATCGCTACCACCGTTACCAAAATCGAGCCGAGCAGCAGCGGCGTCAGGCCAAAAAGGTCAAAGGTGGGGTACCAGCGCACGCCAAAGAGATTGCTCCACTCGACTTCGATAAAGGTGGGTAATCCTTCGCGCAGCAGGAAGAAGAAGATCAGCACGACAAAGCCGATGGTCGAAAAGCCCAAAACCTTGACGATGCTTTCGACTAGAAATTCGCTAAGGGACAGGCTGGCCGGTTTTTTCATCAAGGGTGTAGGTCATCACTCCGTTTGCGAGTTAGGGAGCGGTACAAAGCCCAGCTCTCTTACTTGCTGCTGGCCTTCAGTCAAAATCCAGTCGAGGTAGGCTTTAACCGCGCCGGTAGGTGGGCCAGGGGTGTACATAAAGAGGGGCCGCGAAATCGGATAGCTGCCGTCAACAACGGTCTCAATACTCGGTTCGACGTAAGGGCTGGCGGGAGAGACGGCAATGGCTATCGTTTTCTGATCAGGGGTGACGTATCCCAGGCCGTCGTAGCCAATGGCATTGGGATTCTGGCGGATTTCGCTGGAAATGCCTTCGGAGGAAGGTAACAACAGGGTGTCGGGCGAAAACAGAAGATTGCTCTTGCTGTCGCCCTGCCGGACCACCTCTTCCAGGAAAAAGACGTACGTCCCGGAGTTGGACTCGCGCGAGAGCAGCACAATGGGCCGGTCTTCACCACCTACTTCTTTCCAGTTGGTGACCTGGCCGGTGTAAATAGCGGAGATTTGTTGGATAGTGAGCTGGCTAACCGGATTTTCGGGATTGACCACCACGGCGATGGCATCTTGAGCGATGGTAATTTCATAAGGCTCGATGCCGTTGGCCTGGGCTAAGGCCACCTCTTCGGGTTTGATAGCCCGTGAGGCGTTGGCAATATCAACGGTGTTGTTGATCAAGGCCGCAATCCCGGTGCCGGAGCCGCCTCCTGTCACCGAAATACGCACGCCGGGATGCCGGGGCATGTAAGTCTCGGCCCAGGCCAGGGCCAGGTTGACGATGGTATCGGACCCTTTGTTTTCAATGGTTTCGGCAGAAGTGGCCGGGGCTGCCTGAGCATCGGTGGAGGTGCTGCGGCAGCCTAACAGCAGGGCTGCTAAAAAAACAAAAAGGGCCAGGCTGAAACCCAGCCTTACCCCTTCGGTTTTCCGCGGTATGTGGACCGCCCTGGTTGAGTCCCCGTTGCTCAATTACTCACCCCTCAGTCTCGGCTGGCATTATAACATCCTCACCGACCTTTCGCAAGATGGCGAGGCTTATGGTAAAATTTTGACCTATATGCCGGAGTTAAAAGTGACCGGCACCTGGTTAGCTGAAGAATAAAAATGCCAGTCACTTGAGCAGGTTCTAAGTGAAAAATAAAATAGATGTTAAATCGTTAAACTTCTACTACGGCCAGAAACAGGCTCTTAAAGATGTTACCCTGCCGATCAAAAAACGCCAAATCACGGCTTTAATCGGCCCTTCTGGCTGCGGCAAAAGTACCTTTCTGCGCTGTCTCAACCGCATGAACGATACCATTCCCGGGGCGCGGGCCGAGGGCAAAATCTTGCTCGACGGGCAGGATATTTATGACCCCAAATTAGACGTGGTGATGCTGCGCCAGCGGGTCGGCATGGTCTTTCAACGCCCCAACCCGTTTCCGCAGTCCATCTATAATAACGTGGCTTTTGGCCCGCGTGTCTTGGGCCAGACAAACCAGGCCCATCTGGATGGGGTCGTTGAAGAGAGCCTGGTTCGGGTGGGGCTGTGGGATGAAGTAAAAGATCAACTCAAGCAGAATGCGCTTGAACTCTCGCTGGGCCAGCAGCAACGTCTGTGCATTGCCCGGGTGGTGGCGGTAGAGCCGGAGGTAATTTTGATGGATGAACCTTGCTCGGCGCTGGACCCTATCGCCACCCTCAAAGTCGAAGACCTGATGCGCAGCTTGAAAGAGAAGTATACCATTGTGATTGTAACCCACAGTATGCAACAAGCGGCGCGGGTATCTGATTATACGGGCTTCTTCTGGTTGGGGGAGCTGGTGGAGTATGGCAAATCGGGCAAAATTTTTACAAGGCCACGGGAACAACAAACAGAGAATTATATCACCGGGCGTTACGGCTGAAAGACAGAGTTAATCGAAGAAGAGCTGGTACTGCTTGCCGGTTTTGGGAAAATTCAGATATTGTTCCAGATCGAACTCAACCAGATTTTTGCCCGCACTCCGCGCCGCCTGTTCAAATTTAGGTAGTAGATCAGGGTGCATCAGCCAGACTTCCAAAACGTTATCCACCTTCATTTTTGAAAAATTTTCCTGGCCCATTCCGTCCTGTTTGGGAATATGGGGCGAGGTTTGGTAAAATATTTCCTGGGCATTGCTTAACCTGCACATAGTTTCAATATCCTCCTTGATACTCATGAATCCTCGCTTTCTGCATCGTCAACCGCCCGGCTGGCGCCGAGGGGTGGCGGCTGAGATGGTTCCATTTTGTTACTACTCAGTCCAGGCGGAGTGATGCACCTTTAGCAGGAGCAAATTTGGCAATTTCGGCCAGAAAAATGCATCGCGCCTGAGGAGTTGCTCAATTTTTATAGTGCTGGGGAAGTTGCTGAGGATGTCGGGTAAAGAACTATCTCCAGCTTAAGCTTTTCCTGGCCCTTTGTCTGTGCCCTTCGCCACAGCGAGGCTGTGATTTAAATCACTTTGGAATGACTGCTCAGGCTCAAGGTGACTGGCACTGGGTTAGAATGAGAAAAGTACCAGTCACCTGACCACTTGGCAGATGAAACAAGTTGTGGTAGTTAACGAGGCTTTAAAGTTACCACGGGGGAAATTAGCCGCTCAGGTGGCGCACGCCGCCGTAGGCGCGTTTGTTGCCGCCAGCGTCGAGGCGCAGCAGGCGTGGCTGAACAGCGGCATGCCTAAAATTGTGTTAAAGGTTGACCACGAAGCCGACCTGACCCGGCTGTATGATCTGGCCCTGGAGCAAAATATCCCGGCCCGATTAATAAGAGACGCCGGCAGAACCGTGGTCCCGGAAGGCACGCTTACCTGCCTGGGGCTTGGCCCTGCCAGCGATAACGAGCTTGATAAGCTGACCGGCGAGCTGAGACTGCTTAGATAGCTGCTTGAATTATTAGTCGGCGGCGCCGGCCTCTTTTGCCGTTTCTCTTGGCGCAAGCAAGAAAGCCACCAACGTCTCGATTTCGGCTTCCTTCAATTCCAGGTTGGGCATGTCGGTATTGGGTTTCAGGGCCGACGGATCTTTTAGCCAGGTGTGGAGAATCTTGGGATCAGTGACCAGGGTGGGTAAATCTGGACCAACCCAAAAGTCCACAAATTCCCTGCCAAATCTCTGCCGTATATCGGCGACCGCCGCATGTCGGTGGCAGACAATACAGCCTTTGGCCACAAATAGCCTCTGCCCCAATTCCGCCGAGGCCGTTACGGTGGGCTGGTCCGGCAGCTTCGGCGTCTCGCGGGAGAAAGCGGAGGCCTGGGCCGCCAGACTAAACCCAATGACACCAATTACTGCCGCCAACGTTAGCGAAACCAGAGCCAGGGGTGTGCGCTTGCGCCACCAAAAAAGCAAGGTCCCGACCGTAGCGATACTCCCAATAAGCCCGGCTCCCAGAGACAGGGGAAATGACCCCCCTGTTAGAGTTTGTTGAGCGCCACTTGAAGTGCTGATTTCCCGGCTGCCCGCCTGGGGAGAGGCGAGGACGGTTAGATCAGGCATCGGCTGCTGGCCGGGCATGAGGCCCGACTCGATGCCCCAGCGCCACACGCCGGCCTGGGGAAAGTTGAGTGCAGCCACATAATGTCCTTTTGCTCCTTCGGCCTCCGCCTGCACCAATATTTTTTCCTGACTCTCAATATGAACGGCATGCACCTTCACCTGGTCATAGACCCAGGGTGTCCGCCCGTGCTGGCGGATCATAAAGCCAAGCTGAACCGGTTTTCCGGCAACCCCATGCTCAGGTAGCTGGTCGAGTGTAACCACAGCCCAACCCCCGGCTAAAGTAACCGGAACCCCGAGGAACAGCACACCGAACAACAACACTAATCCAGTTAGAGAATGTTTGTAGGCTTTCTGCCACATCGTAGTGTCCCCCTTTACTAATCTTTGACAATGAGTTATAATACTGTATAGATAATCTAGGTATAAGATTTATCTATACATTGATCCAGGATTACCCTGAAAGATAAGGTTTGGAGGTCCCCTTGTCAATCCTTTTTAAGCAATTTCACCGTTTGGCCCTGTCTCAAGGGCTGTATCCTGTTGTCTTGTCTACGCTGCTGGCCTGCACCCTTTTGGCGGGCCGGGTTTATCTGAGCAGGCAGTGGACGTATCTCTTTTTGGTCTGGAATCTGTTTTTGGCCTGGATCCCTTATCTGACAAGTTTATGGACAAGCTCGGTCTACCAGCGCCAATCCCGGCGCTGGGGGTATTTATTGCTGCCCGGCCTGCTCTGGCTTGCCTTCTTTCCTAACGCCCCCTACATTGTGACTGATTTTTTACATTTGCAGCACCGCCCGCCTGTACCGGTGTGGTACGATATGGGGTTAATCTCAATCTTTGCCTGGACCGGTCTTTTTCTGGCTGTTTTTTCCCTGCGAACCATGCAGATGGTGGTCAAAACCGCTGCTGGACCCGTGCTGAGTTGGCTGTTTGTCGTCAGTGTCATGGGTTTGAGTGGATTGGGTATTTATATCGGGCGCTTCCTGGGTTGGAATAGCTGGGATTTATTTATCCACCCCGAAGCCGTCTTGACCGATATCCTCATTCGATTTACCAATCCGTTCCAACATACGGCCACGTTCGGGGTCAGCTTAATGTTTGCTCTATTTCTGCTGGTTTGCTACTTAACCGTTACCACCGACTCCTTACACCGGCAGTCCTAATTATCGGAGCGATTCCGCCACTCGCACCGCTTCTTGCAGGGACAGGTCGGTTTCCAAGCGGTAGGTAATTTCTCCTTCCACCCAAATCAAGACCCGCCCTTCGACCAGCCGCCGGAGATCGTAATCCACTCGACTGCCGCGCCGGAATTTCAGGACGTAAGGCCCCTCCGCCCAGATGGCTCGCTGCCCATTGACGTTGGTTTCCTCGATTCGACCGGGATTGCCTTTCTCGGCAAATGTACCCGGCCCTAATTGGTGCAGGCTGAGACGTACCCGGCCGGGCTGGGCCTCATCCAGCCAGACCAAGACCACGACCGGCCCGCCGAAATCTTGCAGAAAGACCCAATCCGGCTCTCCCAGGTTGGCCGGGTAAGCAGGGAGACGAATGGGGAAATCAACCTGAGCCTGGGCTTGGGCCAGGGTCGTGGCGCCGGCCAGGTCCAGCAGCGAAGGCAACGGTGTCGGGGAAGGGCGAGGGGTTGGGGTGAGTGGCCTTTCCTCCAAGGATGCTGCCGCCGGAGTCGGCGTTGGAGTTTGCGTCGGCTCGACCAGGAAAATACGCACAGCGCCAATTTGCAAATACTCGATCAGGGCGGCGCGGACCTGGGGCACGGCGAGCAGTCCGGCCAGGATGAGCAGAACCAGCAGGGCAGCCCAGGCCAGTCGTCTCGGCGGGAGTCCCGGCTTTTGTCTCGATCCTTCGGCCAGTTGTGCTCTGACGGTGCTCGTCACATCAGGAGTGGGGGGATAAGGGAAGCGGCGGGCTAGCTGCTGCAGCCTGGCTTCCCACTGTTCATTTTGATTGGCGCCGCCAGAACGGCTGAAAAACCGCTGGCTCATGCGACACGTTCCTTCCATAGACTCGGAAACTCCCGCTCGACCACCTGGCGCAGCCGTTCCAGAGCGCGGCTGAGGCGCGATTTGACCGTCCCCGGGGCGATGCCGGCGGCCTCAGCCGTCTCCGCCACCGACAGCTCCAGAAAATAGCGCAGGTAAATAATCTGCTGGTCGGTTGAATTCAGGCGGCGCACTGCCTGCCACAGCAGGTGACTATCTACTTGCGGGAGGGCCTCATCCGCCGCGGGGGCCAGCACCGGCTCCGGGGCCAGCCGAACCAGCCGCTGCAGAGCAGCCAGATATCGCCCCACCGCCCGGCGGCGGTTATAGACAAGATTGGTCGTAATGCGCAGCAGCCAGGGGCGCAGCGGCCGCGCCGGGTCGAACTGGTGTAGGGACCGAAAGGCGCGGATGAATACCTCCTGGGTGACATCCTGGGCCTCGTCGGCGTCGCCCAGCAGCAGATAAGCCAGCCGGAAAACCCCTTCCTGGTGCTGGCCGACCAATATTTCCCACGCGCCCGCATCCCCCTGGCGGACCTGGGTGATGAGTGTTTGTTGTCCGTTGTCCGTAATCTGTTGTAGTTCAGTCATTGGGAGTTAACCACTGACAACGGACAAAAGACTACGGACCAATTTTGCTTTGCTCACGCGAGCCTCTCCGGAGAGGTTCATTTACCATATATACACCACTCCGCTGTCACCGGTTCCCTTGTTAAACCAGGCCCAAAGGCGGCCATGGGCTTTGCTGCGTCGTTGATTTAACGTGTATAATGGGTAAGTCAAATAAAAATTATGAGATAAAAGGATGGTGTATGGTCTTATGATAGAATTACCAAAACGTGTCAGTGTGCTGGATAAAGGCTTCATTGAGCTTATTGATATGATGCCTCATCCAACAGTAGGAGTTAGTGGAGACTTGGCTATCGTTAATGCGGCGCGCGTTTCTTTTCTGGGAGAGAGCAAAGGGGATGAGGCCGATAAAAAGTTGCTCTTTTATCTGCTGCGCCATCGCCATACCTCACCGTTCGAGCAGGTAGAATTTAAATTTAGAGTCAAGGCGCCCCTGGTAGTATGGTAAATTGATTTCTCCATCATTATTGCCTTATATACCATTTACTTAGTATAATTGCTTTAAAGAATAATTATACTATCGGTGGTACGTGAATGCCGAAAATAACATTCAATTGCTTAAATTGCGGAAAAGAGGTTCAAAAATACGGTAGCCAAGCTATCAAGTATTGCAGCCATCAATGCTATACGGAACATAAGGCAAAAATCTCGTTTGAAAAAATTTGTCCCGTGTGTCACAAAACCTTTTTGGGCAAAGTCAGTCAAGTGTATTGTTCGAAAAGTTGCAGGCAAAAGCGTCAGCACGAAAAAGAGATTAGTGATTTTTTGGTTAGATGTCCTCGGTGTGGAAAAGAGCGCAAAATCAAAAGGCCAAATTACCGAAAAGAAATGACTTTATGTAAAAGATGTTCAGGTTTACAGGCGAGAGCAACTACCCCGCTCCCTACTGGCAAAGACAGCCATGCTTGGAAGGGAGGCAGACGATTTGATAAGTTAGGTTATGTTAAATTACATCAGCCAGGACATCCTTATGCTGACAGCACAAATTATGTTCGAGAACATATTTACGTTGTTTGTGAGGCATACGGAGTTGATTTTTTCGAGAAAAGTGGTGCAACTGTGCATCATATCAATGGCGACAAGCGAGATAACAGGCTGGAGAACCTCTATGTTTGTACCTCAGCCCAGAATAAGAAATATAATGCAGATTTGTTAAATTTAGCATTTGAATTAGTTAAAAGAGGTGTTATCAAATTTGTTGATGGAGAGTATCGCTGCCCCCTACTCAGTGATGAGCCAGGTGAAGCCTCTCAAATTCGGTAAACCCTACGTCAAAGGATATGGGAATACCGAGCCAAGCCCTTAAACTTTGGGAAGGTGTAACGACTAGACGGGAGGGGACTCAGTAGAGTTCAAGGTATAGTCTGAACTTACGAGAAATCGTAAGAGCTGCCCAGAAATGAGGCAGCCACTAGCGAAAGGCTAGGAGTAACATATTGGGCAGTGGGTGCGTCATCGAACGTGGCATGTAAACGCCCAATCCGGGCGGTACACGCCTTTCACCGAAAATGATTTTTATGTACCGGAAACGTGGCGGAAGCAGTCGCAGGATAACAAGCAGGGCAGCGAGGGAACGATTGACCCGGCTGAAGCTAAGCGTCTCAGCCACGCCTTGTTGGCGCATTACGAGCAAGGGTATGCCTTGTACGAGCAAGCCCTGGCAGCCGGGGTGGCCAAGGAGCAGGCCCGCCTATTTTTGTCGGGCTTTTCGGTTTACTACATCTGGGTGGCCAAAGTAGACGCCCACAACCTGCTTCACTTTCTGAGCCTGCGCATGGCCCCCGACGCTCAGGAGGAAATCCGGGTGTACGCCCAGGCTATCTACGAGCATTTCCTCAAGCCGGCCTTGCCCTGGACGGCGGAGGCGTTTGAAAAGTACGTTCTGAGCCTACCAGGAGGCCGGTAGAGTCTTCGACCTCAACCTGTTGGCTCTTCGGGGTGATGATGGTCGTTAAATAGACAATCTTCTTCCCGTTTTCAAGGGCCAACCGGCAGCGGACATCGAGGGCCTCAATAACCTGCCGTTTGACCTCAAATGGCGGGTTGTCCTGGCTCAAGGCAAAATTGAGCCGGCCAACAAACTCGCCGATGGCCTTGAGTTGGTCACGGCTAACCGATTCGGAAATGACCGCGATTTCGGCCTCGACCGTGCGCAGTTGCGTTTCGGCGCTGGCAATGGCCTGTTCCAGTTTCGCCTGGTTTTGTTGCAGAGCCTGTCGGGTGGTGGTCGAGCCGGTCTTAATGTAAACCTCGATCAGCCGGGATAATTCTTCCCTTGCCTGGACCATATTACTCCTGATGGTCCCGGCCTGCAACTCCAACGCGGCGAGCAAGGCGTGTTGCTGGTGCTCAAATTCTTCGAGAGCCTGTTCCAGGCGATCAGGATTGGCCAGAACACACCTGAGCCAGCCCCAAACCGTCCGGTCCACGTCGGCGCAGCGGAACGAGGGCATGCTACAAGTCTTACCCAGATACCGCCCCCGGGGGTCTTCACGGACCGGGCAGCGGTAATAGAAGTAATGTTTGCCGTAAAGTTTGTCGTGGTTGTGGATGCAGTGGATTTTCTCTCCACACTGGCAGGTTAGACGCCTGGCCAGGAGATAATCGTACTTCTGAGTGCGAGAGGCGAAGATGCGATTCTCACTGATCCGCTGCTGGGCCAGGTTAAAGGTCTCGACATCTATCAGGGGCGGGACCCGGGCTTCAACCCAGGTGGCCAGCGGTTGAAGCACCTGGCGGGTGGCATAGGCTTTACCCTTGCCGTAAAACCAGCGCCCGACATAAACCGGGTTGCGCAGAATCGAACGAACTGCGCGCGGATTCCAGTGACCGTACCCATTTTTCTTTTTGGTCAACTTGGGCCGTACCCCGGTATCCACGTAGGTAGGCACCCGCATTTCGGTCAATTTGGCAGCGATTTGGCGTAAGGAGAGCGAGTTCGCCGACCTGGTATAAAGTTCAAAAATGAGTCTAACCACGGTCGCCTCGTCCTCGTGAATGACCAGGGTAACCATGTCGTTCTTTTTACCCTGCTCCTTAACCCGGTAGCCATAAGGCGCGTGGCCGCCGACGGAGACATGGCCCTGCCTAACCTTGTTCCGCCGGCCGCGTTGGGTGCGCTGCGAGATTTTCTCGCGCTCGTACTCCGCAATAACCGCCTTGATGTGCTTATTCAGCCTGCCTTCCGGGTTATCGGGGTACTCGCCGAGTACGTACTCGATGCGGACACCGCACGCCTTCAACTCCTCTTCGACCAGGAGTTGCTTGATCAGACCGCGTGCCAGACGGTCCATCTCGCGCACGATCAGGACATCGAACTGGCCGGCCTGGGCCAGCGCCAGAACCTTAAGCAGCCCTTCCAGCCCCCGGTCCTTGCCGCTGGCCCCGCGGTCGTCTTCGGCTACCTCTTCGATTAGGAGATAATTCTTACGATGGATGTACTCGCGGCACAACTCCTGCTGGCCCAGGATGATGTTGCGCCGGTCGTTCTGGCGGTCGTCCGAGCTGACCCTGGCATAAGTCACCGCTCGGGGAAGGACCGCCGCTTGTTTGGGGGTCATACGTATCCTCCGTTTTTGGCACGATGCCGCTGGCTGCGCCGCCCGTATCCGGCGGAAAATAACAGTCCACCAGGATGCGATAAGCGGCCATCAATGCCTGTCTTTGTTTTTTATTGAGCAGCCCGGCTTCTTCCATTTTAACCTACTTTCCTCGTTTTTTCCTGGGTTGCTTGGCCCATTCCTGGTGTCCCAGCCCCAATTCGCGCAGACGCTTCGCCTTTTCCAGCATCTGCTGGAGCAGTTCGGTCTCTTCAGGGTTATCTGTCAGGCGGGAAAGCTCGACAATTAAATCGCGCAGGTCGAGGCTCAGGGCGATGACCTCACCGGCAAAATGAATGGCCTGATTACCAGTTGGACTTTTCGGCGATTTCTCTTCGGCCACGGTCTGCCTCGCTGGTTTCCCTGTCTATATCCATTCCACCCTTGATAACACCGGCCAGGCCGAAAGCGACAAATAAAATGATTACAGTGCGGAGGTCCAGGTTACCCGACAAGGCCAGGGGAGCAGCCCACGAGAAGACGGTCAAAATACCCAGCGCCCACCGCGCCCACTCGCGCCGCCGCCAGCGCCGATAAAACAGGACGTGTTCAATGGCGATAACAACCGCAAGAACCAGATAATATCCGGCTAATTCGAGGTATGTCACCCAAGACTCCTTATGGAATTTATGGTTTAATACAGTTAAAGAAATTGCTCCGACCACTGCATTTTGTGATCGGAGCAATTACCTAAAAGGAGGATACGTGCAGGCAGTTGCCAGGTCTGCCCCGACCAGGCTCAAAAAGAAACTGGTCGCGACAGGCCTAATTCAACTGCAACGCCTCCTTTAGTTCACTTAACGGTCTGGTGATGCGAGGATCGGTCACGCTGACGCCAAGCGCAGCCTCAATTCGTTTTAGCTGTTCCGGTTCGGGGCGGCGGCCTTTCTCGATAGAGATCAAGGTGGGCCGCGATAAACCGGCCAGCCTCGCCACGTCTTCCTGATACAACCCTTTGAGGCGGCGCACAATAAAAATGACTTCATTGGGAGTTAAAAGCATTGTCTATCCTCATCAAATAAATGTCTGTACGCATCACACACTATACACCAAGTTTATCTTGATGTCAATAGACAACTTGCTAATGGACACAAGCATTTATTTTATTGGTACAATACCACAGGGGGAAAGGATAAAAATCATAGTGAACGGAAGCACACCGACTCTTTTTTCTCTTGAGGAGATATTGATGAACACACCATTTGCGCAGTGGTTGCAGGAGCAACTGGCTGAGCGTGACTGGATTCCGGCCGAGTTGGCTAAGCGGGCAGGGATTCAAGGAGGAAGCCTGAGCCACATCCTAAATGGCACTCGGAAGGTTGGCCCGGAGAGTTGCATCGCTATTGCAAAAGCCCTAAATTTGCCGCCGGAAGTTGTTTTTAGAAGGGCTGGTCTGCTGCCTGAAACAGAAAACGAAGGTGATGTAACTTTTCAGGAGATAGTAGAAATCATCAAGCGGCTTAACGCTGACGACAGACGCACCTTGCTTCGGATTGCTCGCTCGTTTCACAAGAGCGATGAATGATCCAGATAGAGTGGAGGTAACACGAAAACCCGGGGTCACGGTGAGCCATAAGCCAGATGGTCAAGCTAACCAATGGGGTAAAATCTACATACCTTTCAGAAAGGTGATACAGAAGGTGATATAGAAGAGACAAGGGGCCTCCTTTGAGTTAGTAAAGAACCTGTATTTTACTTTTTGTAGTTTGTTTGCGGAGAGACGGGACTAATATAACAAATATCTGGCGTCTTGTCACCACTGGTCTCTTGGTTTTAAGTAAATTTTAAGTAATTTTTAAGTCTTCTAACCGATTTCTAATATTTTGAACGGTTTTTTTTGATTAACCCACATTTCTTTTATAAGAAAACGTTGCAAAAGTAGTAAAACACCTTGACACGCAGACCATCCCGTGTTAAACTGGTCCTAAACTTCGAGGCACGCAAGCGTGACAACAGAGACGCCGAACACCAAAATGTGGACCACCAATGAACTTGCCAAACGGGCCAATTGCGATCCTTCAAATATTCGTAAGGCTATCGCGCGTGGGAAGTTGACCGGGGAAAAGATCGGGCGCGATTGGTTCATTTCGGACCAGGAAGCGCGGCGGTGGCTCAGTGAGCGGCAGACGCGATTATAGTTTGCGTCTCTTTTTTTGCGGTTCAATTCACGCATACGTGACAGGGGAAAAAAGCATGCTATACTGTCTAATATCCGGCTCAATTTTCTCAAGAGTTGTTCACCGGCAGCGGGTCAGCCGCGAACGCTAACCGGCTGCCCGGATATTTTTTTAACCGTTGAGCTGCATATAGACATCGTAAAGATGACAGTACGCACTATGAGAAAGGAGGCTAGAATTATGGATAATTTTGCAGAGATGATCGAGACAGGTGTGGGGAAAACGGTCCATCTCATTTTTCGGACCAAGACACTAGGATGGGCGATTTACATCGCCCTGCTGGGCGCGTTGCTGCCGCACACGAAATGGGCCTTTAGCCGGTTCCAGGATTCGGCAGACCCATTTTTTGGTGATGGCATGGCCTGGCTGCTGGCTGTGGCCTTTGAGGGGGGCATTTTCTGGTTCACCCACCGTTTGGTGGACAGTATCGAGCGAGCGTACCGTTTGCGGACGCGGGCGACCGATAATATATGGAGCTTTTACTGGCGTCGCTACTCTCGCGCCTACTTAAACATAAATTTACTCGGGCTAACGGCGTCTTCACTGGTCAGCGGTTTAGCAAACTTTTCCTATGCAGCCGAGTTTGGTCAACAGTTCGGGGTGTACGACAAGTATGGAATCCAGCCCCTGACCTATCAACTTTTCTTCGGTGGCATTTTACCGTTTATGAGTTTGCTGTTCTCGCTGGTGCTGGCCCAAATTCCAGGTGAAGACGAGGGCCACCCGACCGAAGATACCATTCAGGCTGAACTGCGGCGAGTGAAGAGCGAGTTAAGCCAGACATTAGCCAAACTGACGATGACTGAACAAACCGTTCAGTCGGCCCGGCAGGAAAACAGAAAACTGACGGAGGAGATGGCGGCACTAAAGCTCCAGTTGCGAACGAATGAAGGCCTACTTCAGTTTAGCGGATTACTGCATGAGAACGCCGAAGAGCGAATTAAGGCAGCCAACAGGCTCTGGCCAAACTTGAGCCAGGCAGCAAAGGCCGAGATTGCCAACGCTTCACCGGCCTGGGTTAGCCAGGTGCTTAACCAGGCGAAAGTGCTCCGTGAACTGCCAGGACAGGTGAATGGCAGTAACGGAAGCGTGGCGATACACCAGGGTTAGGGAAATGTAATTGACTTTGTAATTTAGCAAACGGGACTGCCGCTCGGACGAATTTGCTGGGAGAATGTGCAAAGCTCTCTAAATTACAAGGTTGATTACAAGGTTGATTACAAGGCAGGTACGAGATGCGAAAACGAATCCGACGAAAAATAAGAGCGAGTGTGCAATTCTATCCGGCCATTGTGATGGCCGTGACGAGTGATGGCGGGGAAGAAGCGGCGATCCCCATCCCGGTGATGGAGATCAAAACGTTTATGAAATATCTTTTGATCATGCTGCTGCACTGGATGGGGGCGTGGTTGACCGGACAAACACTGGTGGTCGAGCGAAGGCTCGTCCGGTTGAGTGAGCGGCTAAATAATATGCTGCTGACCCTGGGCGGGTCACTCAGAGGCAGCCGGTATGCGCTCAGTTTCGCCTGGGCCTGGACCGGGCCGCTGGCTGGCTGAGGAGGGTGGAATGAATTTTCAAATACCTTTTTCCAAGAAAATAACGAGTTTGGTAAAACGCCCGCAGGCCATGCCGGTGGTCCATGGCCAACCCGCGCCGGTCTTCACCGCAAACAACCTCGCCGAGGGGATGGGGATGCAATATTTGATGGCCACCGTGCGGATCCTCAGAGACGAAAAGGTACCCCTCGGCAATCCGGTCAACGGGCGGGTGACGCGCGGAGCGCGGTTCCTGGAAATTCCGGTCAGACTTGACCCCAATCGTGTTGGCCCGGTGGCGATGCGGAAAGTGACCTCTGCGGGGATGCTCCAGGCGATCCAGGCCGCTGCCCAGGTTTCGGCGGTGATGGCGCGGCAGGAAGAGAGCCAGATCATCTACCAGTACCAGTTAGAGCGGTCGCTCTGGCAGCAGTATACCCGCGCCGACTTGAGCAGGCCGGGCGGAATCGGACTGGGGGCCGGGCGGCGAGTGGTTGAGTTCAGTCCGACCATGCACACGATGGTGGCGGGGATGACCCGCAGCGGTAAGTCGGTGACTATCGAATCGCTAATCTTTGCGCTGATGGCAATTTTTCGGCCGAACCAGTTGCGATTGGCTCTGGTGGACCCGCACCATACCTTCGGGGTTCGCAAGGTTGGCATGGGGGTCAACCATATCGGTGAGTTCGCCAACGCCGCGCATCTGTACTGCCCGATAGCATACACAGCCGAACAGGTGGGCTGGACGGTCGAGGCGGTTTATCATGAATGGAAGCGCCGTAAGACCAACAATATCCAGGATGGGCCGGTAATCGTCCTGGTCATTGACGAATTACTTGACGAGGCAGTGCTGGGGGAGGAAATCAGCAAGGGCAAGTACGTCTACCAAAAGCGTCTGGCGATGTTGGCTCAACTGGCAGGTGGGGGGGCCAAATTTAATATCTTCCTGGTTTTGGGCACGCAAGACCCCAAGATCTCGACCACCGATGCAACGTTGATGCGTAACCTCGGCCGGCGGTTGATCGGTCACTGCACCGATGATGTTGCCAGCCGAACGCTGACCGGTATGCCTAATGCCCAGGCGCACCTGTTGACAATGGCCGGCGATTTCCTGGACATCTCGCCTGAGACGATTGGCGAGAGTTCGTTCCAGATCAGGAGCCGCTTCCAGGTAGCCGCGCCGACAAGGGATGACTTCGAGCGGTTGGCGCGGCAGGAAAGCCCGCCCTGGCCGGTGGCTCAAACCGAACTTATGGACGAGCCGGTGGAACCGGTCCCGGCGCCGGAGTGGGGTAGTTTTGAAATCGAGATGGCCGCCGCCAACCGGGGCGGTAACCGGGAGATCATAGTAGACCCGTTCACCCTGGCTTTCTATTTCGCCTACAAGGACCTCTCGCTCAGTCAGGCCGAACGCCTGGGTGTGCTCAGACGGTGCCATGAGAAGCACCGGGCTTTCGGAAAGGACTTTTTTGAAGAGGTAGGCAGGCTGCGGGCTGGGCTGGAGCCGCGCTCACCGCACTATCAAAGGATGAAGGCTCGGCAAGACAAAGGGGGGGAGACATGAGTACGAAAGGTTTGACCCTGATTGCGTTTATGGTCGTCGCGCTAGTCGTCTGGATTATCAACCTTGCCCGCGGTGGAGATTGGGTCGGGCTGGGTATTTTGTTTTTTACAGGCCTGATTATCCTGATCCTGGTAGGTGCAATGGCCTTCTCGATTGTCAGAGGCGGGCTGCGGCGGGAGCGCAGCCACCAGGAATACCACGAATTGACGAGGGCGTTGACTGACCAGACCAAAACCGTGATTGTGATGAGTAGAATGACGGCAAACGCAACTTTCCCGATTCACGAAGAAAGTGCTGGGGCGCCGCCAGCGTTGCCCGACTTGCCACCCGGGCACCTGCTCACCGTTGGAGGGCTGGTAATTGACAGTAACGCCTTTAGAGAAGTAGATCAAGACCAATCTAATTAGTTTTAGAAGGAGACAAATATGACCGACAACCTGAATATATTGAATACGGATGGCTATGCCGCTCAAATCCAGATTTTCGCCGTCAACGGCGATGATCTGTTCACCCGTGAGGATATTGGGGTGATTGATAGTCTGGGGTTAGACGGCTGGGCGTTGCGCCTACCCGAGGCCAGTTGGCGGGATGCTCTGCTACCGCTGGACCGGCTACCGCCGGCCGTGCGCAGTTACCTGGTCAACCGGGCGATTGCCCACCTAAAAATCCCGGTGCGTTATGCAATGCCCATCCGTTACCTGGGGCGGGTTCTGATTTATGTAATTTTACCCGCTCCAGAGCGGGTCGTGGATGGGGCGGTGACAATCAGAGTAATTCGACCTCCCGCGCCACAGCCGACTCCGCAGCTCACGCCGCAATCGGCGTCGGGGTCCCGGCAGCCAGCCCCGCCTCGCGTGAAACGAGACCCACCGGTCCCCTGGCCGGTCCTGGGCCTGTTAGACCGGTCAGGGATTGAGCGGCATGCGCAGATGGTGCGCGACTTTCTGGGAGGAGGCAACGCGGCCACAGTGGAGCGGGCCTTGCCGGCAATCCTGGAAAACTTTGCGGCGGTGGGTCAAGCCACCCGGTCAGAGGTCTTTTATTATGCAAATATGCTTGACGCTTTGAAAACCGGGGCCTGGATGCAGAACCCGGATTACTGGAATCTACTGGTCATCGAGGAGGTCCTGGCGCGGTCAGAGACGCCGTTCAACCCGGTTCTGGCCCAGCAATTGGTGCAGGCTCACCTGATCGAGGGTAAACCACTCCAATGGGAGGGGTACGACCCGCTGACGATCCAGATGCAAATCTGAGAGAGGGCTGGCAATGTTGCCAGCCCTCTCTTATTCCTGGCGGTCGGTCGTTATTTGTTCGTCATCCCGGCGAAAAGCCAGGCGATTTTGCAAAACCAAGATAAGATTGGCCAAAGAATTACGAATGTTGCCCAGCGCGACCATGTGTTCGTCGTGACGTTGGTGCATCCAGTCCCGGAGCAGGCTGTCAAAGTCGTCCCGGAGACTACCCAGTCTGCCTAGAACATATTGAAGGACGGCGGAAACGCTTGCCTGAATAACCAGGTATTCGACCAGGATAGCGGATAGAATTAAAAACATCGTGTCTTCAAGGACGCGACCAAGGTTCGCCTTTGAAAACCAAACCAGGTAGACAATTGTCTCGACAATTATCAGGAGCATGGCTGTCGGGCCACCCCAGATACCCGCCATTATGAGGAGGAAGAGCATAGGCGTGCTGGTCGGTTCATAGCCTGCTATCTCAATAAATAAAGCAGTCTTGAATAACAGGACAAGAAAGCCGGCTGCTGCCCATAACCAGGTTTCCCGCTTGACCAGCTCGTGCCACCGGCTCTCGACTTTTAGCCTCCAATCGGACATAGATCCCTCATTTTCGCCCTTGGCTGGTGGAAGAAGTCAGCCGAGGGGTGTATGTGCTGGTAGAGAGGGTAAGATAATCTACAGACCCGCTTCAAAAATAAGATAGCCATTTCCGGCCAGGGTTGACTGCAGCACGGCCGGCCGGTGTTGGGTTAAACCGCTCGCAACGGTTGCCAAAATGCGGGCAAACTTGGTGTTCGTGGCGCCGCCAAGAGTAGGAACGCTGCTTAGGTTGGTGTTTGCTGCGGCTGAATCAGAAACGGCATAATCGCTGGCAGTCCCACTCTGAACCAGCGTTGGCGTTGTCCTCATTTCCACCGGAAATTGAACATGCAGGGATGCGGTTGTTGACGAAGTGCAGTAACCACTGGGACACAGCATATGAGCAGCCGCTGTAAACCGATTGACCTCCCAACAGTATCGCTGGCACAAAGAGATAACATTGGGAGCCTCCGCAAAGGCAGTATCTACGCTGCCAGGAACCAGGTTAGGTTCAGCCAGCCTGACTATATCACTGGCAACCAAACTACCACTTGGAATCCGCAGCCGGAACTCCACCCCGTTGTCAATGTTAGTGTAACCCGAAATGTCAGCAGTCCAGGTAACTTTGGTCCACTGGCCGTCAGCACACGATTGTAAATCCTCACCGCTCCCCCCTCCGTTGCGAACCGTCGAGCTGGCCCAATTGTCTGTAGCGGAAGGAGTGCTGACAAATAATTTGGGAGTAAAGGCAGCGCCAGTGTCATTATAAACATAAACAGAAAAATCAACCTGCCCTTTATATCTGCCGGAAAAGATAGATTCAATCCGCTGGTCCACATCTACAGTCGTTACCCCGGTCGCGCCTTCAAGTTCCATTGCATAACGTGACTTGGCCCCGCTGCGAACCGTCGAGGTTTGTTTGACGTGAGCCAGCGTTCCAGCCCCGGTTTTAACCGCCCAACAGTCGAAAGTATACTTTCGGGTCGTCGTCACACCCGTATCATCCCTGGCCGAAGTCATACGCTGTGCAACTATAAAGCTGCCGTTGATGAAAATATTAGGGATAGGCGCAAGTGAAGCGTAGCTCAAATCAAGAGATAGAGTCCGGTTTGCTGATAGGTCGCCGCCACCGGATAACGGCGCGGTAGTTGAGATAGTTCGGGTCACAGGAACGCGAGTGCCAATCAACATATCAGTATACGATTTGATGGCGCGCTGACTGGGAATCTTTGCGTCTGAGTCTGCCATCAGGCCCGTATCTGTGTCCAAATCTGCCCCATCCAACTTGTCGGTATTGAGGTTTGGTACAACGGTTGTGCTGAACACGACCAGCGGAGGAGAACCGGTTGATTGCAGGCTGGAAAGTTGGCCGGTCACAGCCAACGAATCAATACCAAAAACCCCACCATTAGCATCGGCCACATAAAAGGCATCGCCCGAATTGTCCAATTTGCGAAGTTTCGTAACGCTCGTCGCGTCCAATAATGCCCCCAACCAGGTTTGTAAGGTTGCTTTAAGATTGGCCCAGGTCAGTTTCTTTAACGCCCAACTCGCCTCACTATCCACCAATCCCAATTCGTCATCATCTACCGGCGTGGTCTTACCGGCTGCCGCGTGGATTGCTGCGGCTACATCGGTTGTGCCTCCGCTGCCCAGTTCCTCCCACGTTCCCGGCGAGCCGGCCACAGTGCAACGCCAATAGGAGCCATCGCTATCCAGCCATAAATCCCCCAGGCTGAAAGTTCCTGAGACAGGTGCGCCTGGATCGTCAGCCGGAGTCAGGCCAAACACTGGTAGCCCGGTCCCTCTCAAGTTGTAAAGTCTTGCATCTTCGATTGCCATGTTCTAATTCCTTTCTACGTTAGCTTGGCATAATAAATAAAAACATCAACGCGGCCGGCGCTCCCGCCGGTGCCAGCATCAAAGGTGCCGATGATACCGTCAGGACTGGTGCTCTCGTCGAAAATAACCGCAAGCTCGTAAATGCCCGCTCGCCCCAGATTGATCGCGCCAGTAGGAACGTAACGCTCCGTCGAGTCGGCTACTCCAACGACCAGGCTAGCTCCTGCTGCATCAAAAGCGATTGCAACCCGCGCCACGACTCTAAGAATCGTGGCGTTGGCCGGTGGGGTGAACATCGTCACCGGAGTCGAATCGTTCCAATCTACCTGGAAGCGGCGAACCAGAACTACATTTTCAGACTGTTCAGCGTCGTCGTCTTCACCGCCCAAAACCACAAGGGTCCCATCCAGAACCAGTTGCCCGGAGATGGTAAAGGTATCGAAAATTACCAGTTGCCGCCCGGCCGGAACGGCCAGCCGGGTCAGGGGAGGGACCTGCCCGGCATTGGCGTGGTAGGCGCTGCCGGTACTGTTGCCTCCAATAATCTGGCGGAGGTCGCCGGCCAGGTCACTGGCCGCCAGGGTCGCCTGGCCCGCCCGCAGTTTGACCAGGGCTGAGGGGATGGTATCGTTGGGCGGCAGCGGCGTGAAGGGTGTGATTGTGGGCGTGTCGAGAGCCGGGTCACTGGCAACGCTGCTAATAGTAGTAGTTGCCATATCGAGGTAGATCACGACCTGGACCTTGTAACCGCTCGCGGGCAGGTGGGCGGTCAGGTCGTAATGGCGCAGGCCGGGAAAGTAACGAAGCTGGTAGTTCCAATAGTAGACGGCCGGGGCAATGTCCACCTTGAGACCGCTGTCCAGGGTAACCTTCAGCGGGGTCAGGCTCTCCGGGTAAATCCAGAGGGGGTCATTCCCCCAGGGCAGGTGCTGCTCGGCATGCTTTTCCAGGGCAGGCAGGTCGCCCACTGCTGGGGTGTCTACCATCGAGGAAACATCTATTGCCGTAATCTCATAATAGGGAGCGTTCGGGTAAGGGCGCTCCAGCCGAACCGGGGTATTGGCCTCCAGGGTGCGGCCCCGGTAAAACGCCTGAAAAACGCCGCCATTGATACCGTAGACCTTGACCCATAGAAACTTGGGCCGGTCAAAGACAGCCGGGGTAACTCGACCATCGGGCCAGGAGACGGCAATGATGACCCCCTTTAACTCTTCCAGAGCAACGGCGAAGTTCTGCTCGTGTTCGATTTCGAGAATTTCAATGTCGCGAATATCCATCAGAGCCACCTGAGCGATCTTATGCCGTCCACTGAGGTCAAGCCGTCGCTGATGTCGGTCCAGTTGCCACCTGGCCAGCCTTTTACGACAACAGCGGCGGCGGCATCCCCAATTGCCACCAGTCCCTTCTGATTGATAGCCATCCCATCTGGCGCAACCGAACCAACCGGGACCGGCTTGTAACTCAACATTTTCTTGGGTGTGCCTGGGTCCAGGTAAATTTCGCAGCCGGATGACCCGCTGATTTTTACCTCGTCTATCTGTAAGATAAAGCTGCCCGTCCCAACCGTATCGTGATAGATGAAGGCGATATTGGTTAGCTCCGAACCCTCGGGAACCGGGTAAGAGGCCTCGGTCCAGTCAACGTTGGCAGTCAGCGGGCCAATGATGGTCTCTGTTACCATATCCTGAAGATAGACCTCCACAGTTCCGGTAATGGTCAGCTTGTACTTAAAAGAAAAATTGTCGCCGGGCATGGCTGTATAGGTCAGCTTTTTACCAACAATGAACTCGCCCGTACTGGCAGCCACCTCGCATTTGAGGCAGCCGGGATCCGGGCTGCCATCCGTGCCGTCGTAGGACGCGGCGGCCATGCCGGGATCGTCCAGGCCATTGACCGGAACGAACGGGCCGTTCAGCCAGCCCTGGGCGTCACTGGCGAAGCTGAAGGCAACGGTGGAGCCGGCAGCCGTGTTGCGAATGGCGTAAATATAGGAGCGCGCCCCGCCAAGGGGGTTGTAGAATTTAAGCGATCCACAGACATCGCTCCCCCAGCCATCCTCACCGCCGACAATGGCATCGGGGGCCAACTCACCGCCAAGCACTTCCACAATCTGACAGTTACCCGTCAGCCCGGGCGGTGCGTTGAGCAGGCCGTAAACAACAAAGTCACTGAGGTGCGGCCAAAAGGCAGGATAGGCCCGCCAGGTTCCGGCGACAGCTTCCTCTACGGTGCAGGTCCCCAGGTTGGTTTCGACCGGCCCGGTGGCCGGCAGGAGGCGGGCTGTCTCCTCGCCAAGGGCAGGTTCTTCCGGGACTTCCGCGGGGACCTGGTTAAGAATGTAAATCAAAGCGGCCAATACGCCTCCCCGCTGAGCGGTCACCGTCAGCGTCAGGTCGTCTTCGCTAACGTCGAACCAGAGGGGATAGGTATCAATATTGGCGTCGAGGGTGGTATTGACATCACTGAACCGGATGTAGCGGTAAAAAACGGCTTGAGATGAGCCGTGACTACCATTGGCAAGTTCTATATAAGCCAATGTTCGGCCGGCCCAGGGTGCAAAGGACCAGGTGGGAGAATAGGAGCCTGCATTTTCGGGATAGTAGTCAAATAACTCCTTGCTGCCGTCAGAGAAAACAGCAATCCAGCCAAATCCAGCCACGCTAGTTACATAGCTTGTGGAAAGCACAGTGCTGGCGGTAATCCCGACATTGAGGGGCGGGGATTTGATACCCACATAATTTGCGCCCGGTCCACCAGATTCCTGCATCCCTGGTTCACCAAAAGCACTATGGTAGAGTTGGCCCTCAGTGGATGCCCCAAAAATATCCATCGCAGCCTGGGCGTCAAGCGCCCAGCCTTCAAGGTCAGTGTTAAACTCAAAATTAAGGTTACCGAGGGCCAGCCCATGATCCAGCCCCAACCACTCCCAGTCGGACTCGCCGTTATCCATCGTCCGGGCAACCCAGCCGCGCCAGAGGTTGGACGGATTTTCCCAGCGATACAGGACATAAACCGTGCCATACTTCGAGCAGTAAACCTGCACCGCGGTCAGCTCGGCCAGGGTGGGGACAGGATCGTCATCCCAACTATTGGGCGGGTCCAGCCGTGGCCCCATTTCGCGCCAGTTCTGCCCGCCGTTGGTGGTCACATAGACCTTGTTGGCGTTAAGCCGGTACATCTTGGCATTTTCCGGGTTAGCAGTCGCGGCGTCCTGTTTCCAGGCCGGCCGGGTAGTGCCATGAACATCGGCCCCGGCAATGCCGCCGCTGGCATCCTGCCAACCAGCCACCAGGTCTTCCAGGAGCAGGCAGCTACCCCAGGCCGCCAGGGGCGGGAAGGAGCTTTCTGCTTCCGGGGGGATTTCGGTCGGTGGCAGAGTAATGTCGTAGGTGTCAGGGAGCGGATTTATCTCGGTCGGCCAGGAAATGGGCGGGCTGGATGGAGAGGGGATCGAGGTAGGATAATCTCCGGTAACACCGTCTACCGCAATAACCTCGCGCTCCAGGATAACCGAGGTGGTGACATCGCCCTTGGCGCTATCGTAATTCAGGCTGACTTCCTGGCACAGAAAACGGGCATTACTCAGGGTGATTTGGCGATTATTGAAATTGCCGTTGACGGTCATGCGGTACCAGCGGCGCGGCATGGTGGCAAAGACGCCGGAATAATCACCAATCATATTTAGCCGGAACTCTCGGTACTCGGCGTTATGATAGGCGTGGACCCGCCCGACGAGCTGGTTGCTGCGGGTCTGGTTGATCAGAGCCTGCCGCTCGACGTTGACGATGCCCTCCCCGGCCCATTCGGGCGCGTCGCCAGGCGCTTTGCTGATGAGAGGTGTTGATTGGGCGCTGTTAGGATTGTAATAAAAGCCACTCAGGTGGGTCATAGAGGTGGACAGTTCCGGCTGGCGAACGATGGTTGCAGAGCCGTCTACATCCTCCCGTTCGATTTCCATGACCTCAGACAGGGCGTTTTTCTCGCTCGCGTCAAGGTATTGAGGATTGCGCTGGAAGTACATCCGCCCCTTGTTATCACCGCTAAATTGGGCCAGGATGCTCTGGTTGAGGGCCAGCCCCGAGGCCTGGCTAAAGAGGGTCGCTTCCAGGAAGTCTACAGCCTTGAGATAGATGGCGTCGGTCGCCAGCCCAATCCAGTCCGACCGGCGCATGGCCGTGCTGTGCTCCTTGATCAGGTGGTAGATAGCCGCGCCGGGAGTCAGTAGGTTACTCTTGAACTCGTACCATTTCTTGGGATTGCCGGCTGCGTTGAGCGAAATCGAGAACATGCGGTGCCGGCTGAGCAGGTGGCCGATGGTCGTCGCCTGGAAGGTCGTCAGTGGGTTGTTTTTAGGATCGCCGTGAATGAATTGGTCGTTGCGGATAAAGCCACTGAACAGAATCGAGCCGTAAGGGTCAAGCGCCACGGGGTCGCTGCTGTCGGCATACTCGTCCTCTTTCCAGATAAGGATGGTGGCGTTGTCAGGAAAGTCGGCCAGTGTTGCCGAACCGCCAACCTCAATTCGGGTTGAGAAGCCGGGCTGGTCCACCCGGCCAGTGATGGGCGAGGCCAGCCGAAACCTGGTAATAGGGGCATTGGCCCCGCTGCGATTGTGGGCAATGTAGACCCGGTAGGTCTTGTAGGTCTTGCCGTTGGCGGCTGTAGCCGAAAATTCGATCAGCCGGCTGCCGGCGGTGGTCAGGGTAATGGTCCCGATGCCTGTACCGGAGTTCAATGAAATGCTGACCCCGGTTGACGGATAGGCAGCGGCGCTGAAGCTCGAAATAGTCGAGCCGGGACAGTACGAGGCGGACAGGTCCACGGGAAGGGCCAGGCTGCCCGCACTCAAAAAACCAGCCCGGTCCGGCCCGGCGATAACGACCGGGTCAAGCAGCCGGTTCTGGTTGGTGTAGGTGACATCGTAGTCCTTGTAAAAGATGTCGTCGTCAAAACGCGGCCAGACCGACCAGATACCCACCTCGCGCAGGATGGTGATGTAGGCGGCGTTCTGCCAGGGGATCGCATTTTCGGCAACGGTGATTTGAGTCCCGCTAATAGCTCGCAGCCGAACCTTGCCCAGGTCGTGAAGGCCGGGCGCGGTCCCGATCCAGACGGTGAAGAGGGGCAGAACATCGGCCAGGTTGCCCGTGGCGTTGTTGTAGGTAACAACCCGGGTCCCATTAGTGATGCCGGGCTGGTTGACCTGGGCGGTGTAGACCGTGGCGGGCTGGTAGACAGACAAATAAAGCCGCGCTTTGTGCGGCGAGCGCAGTCGGGTCTGCTGCTCGGTCGAAACCAGGAAGGTCATAGAGCGTACCAGCCATCGCTAAAGCGGACGAGGTGCAGCAGTGCCCCGGCTTCGGAGACATAATCCGCCGGCAAGTTGACCGCCGCGGCCCGGATGGTTGTGTTGGCGTCGGCGAACCGCAGAATCAAATGCTGGCCGTCAACACCGTCGTCAAGGGCGGTGATGGTCGTCGGGCTGGCGTTGGTGATAACCATCGCGGTCACATTGGCAACCGAGGGAGTGCTGTCTCCGGCCGCATAAGTGCCCAATTTGGGCAGAAAAATAGTGCTTTCGATGCCGGCATCATCTTTGACATAAATCCGGCCATCCTTGACCCGAATAGCCGTATAACCGGCCGGCGGGGTCGGAATCGAGTTTTCGTCTTTAAGAATAATTTGGGCCGGCATGGGCGCCCCCTTCCCGATTACTGATTGTTAATGAACGATTTTTCGGCCCAGACCGAGCCGTTAAAAATGAGGTCCAGGACATCGGTATCGGTGAGGGTCCGGTTGCCTCCGGTCGCCGTGGCCCCGGTGTCCACGATGATGGTTTCGGTCGTAACGGATCCGACCAGGGTCAGGAAGTCGCCTGCCTTGGCCGTACTGGTCACCAGGGTGATGGTCGCGGTTGCAGTCGGGGCCAGAAGGTAGACACTGCTGGTCGGGGTCAGAACCTGTGTACCGGCAGTGATGACGGTCACCGGCTGGATGCGCAGGGTGCCGACGATGGTCGTTGAGGGCTGCACCCGCTCGACGGCGGCCGGGCTGGCCAGGGCCAGGCGGGTGACGAGCAGCCAGCCGCCAGTCAGGGCAAGCAGCGATAAAAGGATGGGTGCAATTAAACGGCGCATAGGGTCTCCTTTCATACCCTGGTAGTTCCCAGGGTCATGTAAATACAGCCGGGTCGGTCAGGACCTGGATGTCGTTAATAAACCAGACCACGCCTTGCACAGCCTGGCCGTCGCTGCCGTTATACGGCGAGTAAGTTGGATAGTGGGGGATGCCCTTGACATCCACCCAATCCGGGCCGGCTGAGCGGCCGTCATTGCGGTCAATGGTCAGGTAGGTGTAGCCATCTCCGGCGACGGCGGCATCTATATAGCTCATGATCAGGGCCAGGTGCGTCGCAGTCATCGAGCGAAAAGGCATGGTCAGATTGGCAAAACCGGTCCGAAATTGGCCGCCGACACTGGTTAGCTTCTGGTCGGCATAATCCTTGTAAACCGGTTCGTAAGGCATAGGTAGCCCCAAAAAACGGAAGTAGCCGCGAGCCAGGCCGCCTTGAGTAGTCGCAATGCGCCACCGGTCACGCACAATCATTTTCGCCTCACTTTGAGGGCTGCCACTACCCCCAGGGCCAGTTCACGCGCCTGGGCTTCCTGGCCGGGGGTCAGCCGATCAGGCGGGATTTCCAGGTTGACCACCTCGTAAATAGTCGAAGTCGCACCGCCTGATGCGGTTGAGGGCGGGCTAAATTTAAGTTGTTCGTTGGGTACAATAAAGCCGTTCGTGGCCGGGACGAACAGTTCCGGGCCGCGTTCCCCAACCACATAAGGCGTCGAGGCGGCTACCGGTCCACCCTCGGCCTTTCCGCCCAGAAGAACGGTCTTGCCCTGGGCATACTGTTGATCCTTGATGCTGTCGAGGCTCTTGTCCAATTCCAGCCGGCGCTGGATCGCCAGTTGGGTCACCCGCTGAGTGTAAGCCGAGATCAATTCCAGTTCTTTGGCCAGGGCCTCCTGGAGCTTGGCTAACCGCTGCTGGTTGGCCCGGTCCTCATCCTCCTGCTTCCGCCGCAGCCACTTATCGTAATCGGCGTTTTTGCGCTGTTCGTAGAGGTTCTGTTGTTCCAGCTCGCGTTCGTAGCGCCGTTCGTTGGCTTCCAGTTCGCGGTTAAGCCGCTGTTGGAGTTGTTGCAGCTTGCGCTGGTGCTGGCGCTGGTCGGCCTCAATTTCACGCTGCTGCTGGATCTGCATCTCTTCTCGGGCGCGGTCATTGGCAATCTTCGCCTGGTCCAACTGGTCGGCGCGGGTCTGCTGGGCGTTGGTCAGGTCGCGGTCACGCTGGCGCATCAGGCGCAGGTAGCCGACCGCATCGCGGTTGCGTTCGTACTCCTCGGCGTCCTGCTCGAACCGCTGGCGGATGTCGCGCAGGGCCTGGCGGTAGTTGGTTTCGATGTCTACCCGTCGCTGGGCGGCGCCCCGCTCGAAGTCAATCCGGGCCTGGGCCTGCTTGATGGCCTGCTCCTGCTGGCCTTCATCGAAGCCGATGTTTTCATCTTCGACCCCGTCACGGAATTTAGTGTAAATGTCCTCGACACGTTGTTGGTTTTTGAGTTCGAGGTCCAGCCGCCGCTCGGCGAAATCTTCGAGCATGTCGTAACGGCGGCGCTCGGCCTCGATGTCAATCTTTTCCAGGGCCTCCTTGTGTTTTTCTTCGTTTTCCTGGATCTTCTTGTTGACCTTATCCTGGGCCGCCAGGAAGTCAGCCTCAGCCGAACCGGTCTCTTCGGGAGGCGTTTCTTCTTTGGGTGTTTCGACTTTTTTGTTGCGGTCCTCCATCCACTGCCGCCAGCGGTCGTCATTGGTCTCGATGTCTGTTTTAACCTTTTCCCGTTCGGCGACGTAGTTTTGATAGGACTGGCGGGTGGCCTGTTGGCCGGTACTCCAAATCTGGTTCCAGGCGTCCTCCGAACGTTTGCTGTACTCGATAGCCATCGCCATATCGCCTTCCCAGGCGGCCTCAAGCGACTTGAGGGTTAGTTGGAGCGATTCGACAGCCTTGCTCATCATAGCAAACAAACCTTCATACCCCGCCTTGGATTGAGCCAGCAGATCGGTCAGCCATTGCATGATGCCGCCGCTGCTGGACATGGCATTAGAGGTGGAGTCAATTGCGCCGACCAGGGGGAACATGGCATTGATCAACTCTCGGGTCGTTGGAGGCAGTTTCTGGTACTGTTCGTAGAACGTAGTGGCGGCTTTGGTCGCACCGCCGCCCACGACTGCGGCCCACTCGCCAAAAACGGTAACCAGGAACTTCATCTGCTGAACAAAATCGTAGAGACCGTCGAGACCCTCGATGATGGCGTCTCTGTTCTCGACGATTTGTTCCAGGACGCCGAGCTTGACATCGCCCTGAACGCCGGCAATGGAGGCCATGATGTCGCCGATAGGCTGGGCGATAGCGATAAAATCTTCAGCGTGTTCGTCAAGATATTCGTACAGGTCAATGGCTTGCTGGCGGATCTCTTCAAAAAATGGCTTGCCGGCTTCCCGGATCAGCATGCCCTGAAAGTCAGCCAGGTTGCTGGTCACGCCGGTAAAGGTCTTGGAGAGTTCCTCCATCTGGCCTTTGTAACGCCCGGCAACGTTGGTGATGAAATATTCCCAAATCTTATTACCATCTGCGCCGGCCTTCTGCATCTGCTCCATTTGCAGACGGTTCTCACCGGAGAGGATAGCCATCTCCTGCAAGCGGGCCGCGGCCTCACCGAACGGCTGGCCGTTGTTGACAGCCGTGTAAAGGCGGCCTACCCAAACCGCCAGGTTGCCAAAATCGCCGCCGGTCGCGGCAGCCATGTCGCCGATCTGGGTCAGGGCTTCTCCGGTGGCCAGGACATCGCCGCCGAAGGTCTGCAAAATCAGGTCAGCAGCAACGATTTCGGGCAGCTCGAACGGGGTTTTCTGCCCAAATACGGCCAATTCCTGGATGCGAGCCTCGGCCGCTTCGGCTGAGCCGAGCAGGGTCTTGAACTTGGTTTCGTAGGTTTCAAATTGGGCGTTTGCGGCGACGGCCATCTGGCCGAGCGCCTCAAGGGTGCTCTTGACCTGGTTGGCAAAGCCGATGACCTGGTTGGTGGCAGCCATCACCACACCGGCCACGCCGCCCATGACGGCGGCGAACTGAGTCCCCTGCGCGGCCGCTTCACCTAATCCTTGACCCATGCCACTAAATTGGCCGTCGGCCTCATTGCCGAGATCGTCTACCTTCTTCTCGATCCCCTCCAACGCCTCAAGAACCTGGCTGTCATCAAGTTCGGCTTTCAGTTCATAATCAGCCGGCATAGGTCACATCCTGCTTGTTCTCAGAGATGGTTTGGGTAAACTTGGCGCGAACTGCCTCAAAGGCCCTGAAATACTGCTCAGCCTTGACCAGGAGCCGCCGCTTATCCTCCAATGAGCTTTTCAGAGCCAGCCGGCGGCAGGCACGAATTTTGTCGGCCAGGGAGTCGAGCGCGTATTTATAGACTGCCGCTTTTTGGAATCGTTCGATTTCTCGCTGGCGCTGTAAGAGGTAGACTCCCAGCAGTTGGCGCATACTGGGGGTGTCGTAGGGCAGGCCGAGGGCCTGGTAACGTTCAATTTCGTGCAGAATCAATAAGCCGATGAAGGTGGAGCTTATTTGGGGTTTGGCAGATTTTGGGGCAGATTTGTTCATAGCCTGGTAGTTCACAGGGCCGACCATAGAATAAAAAGAAAAGCGGCGCAGAGACCATGAGGGTCTGTGCGCCGCTGGGTTTACACCGTTAGGCTTGATGTCTAAAAGCACGATTTAATTGTCTCTATTTTAGCACGATTTTGGGGCGAGGTCAATCACTCACCGTAGTCGTATGATTGAAGTTGTGTTAAAATGGAAAGAACCCAAGAAAGGAGTCCGCTCATGTCAAAATCACAAAAATTCATCCTGGCTATTTTATCGTTGATCCTCTTGTGCGTATGTCTGGCGTTCATCCCGGTTCTCTTTTTCAACATCGCTGTACCAGGCGAAGTTCAAAAACAGGTGGAGGTACAAGTCACCGTAGCTCCTCCATCACCGCCGACCCCCACTCCGGTTCCAATTGCAACCGAAGCGGCCGAGGTGGCCACGGATGCAACGATTCCCGGACTGGAAGCGGCAGATGTCATAGTCAGCCTGGAAGAGAGAGATTTCACCTGCACCCAGGCCGAAAAGCATGAGGCGGGCTACTACTCGTGGACCTGCAAAGAGGAAGCGGGGGATTACTCGGTAGAGGTGAACATCTGCGGGGAGACTCTGCGGACGGTTGATTACATTTCGGTTTACACGCTTGATTTTGGCACAAACGGGGAATTACTGAGTCTGATCCTGGGTTTTGTTGCCACCGCCCCTTATGAGGGCGCCCAGCCCGGCGAGGCGCGGGTTTGGGTCGAGAATAATTACCGCGGCAATGAAAGCCATGAAGCGACGTTCGGTGGGGTCAAGTATGCCCTGTATGGAGAGCCGAGCGCCAGGTCGCTCACGATGGGAGTATTTAAGTGGTAACCCCAGATTCTGTATCTGCTTTACCTACACTTATATTTAGCCGAACACGGATTTCGTTACAGCCACCGCAAGGATATTACGCCCATGTTTCTTTCTTTCCTTGACCGTGTGGGTAGGGCGTGCTAGGCTGAGTAATAAAAAGGCCATTCCTGGAATGGCCTTTTTCGATACTTAACGAGAAAGGAGATTTAATTATCTTGCGGAATGAATATCTCCCATTGAAGCAGGCTTAATAACTTTAGCCTGGCTTCGGTGTTATGTTGTATCTTAACTTCTTTTCCCTTCACAAGAGAATGTGCCCTATTGTCATCAGACGGTTTATGTATCACTTCTAAATTCAACTCATTTCTTAATGGACCAACTATAAAGCTCACAATACCGTTCTGTTGTGGGTTGCTATTGGCCCGTTGTCTACTTTGCTCAGGTGTTGAATACTTTTCCCAATCCGTAGACATTCCATCTCCTCTTTCGCAAAAAGCACCAGGTATTAAATCACCATCCCTAACATACATTGCGTGGATTCTATAATAAAGCTTGTCATCGTTAAGTATATCCTCTACCCGATACATTTCTTTGCCCATACCAGAAAAGCCAATAAGCCACAACTCTCCTCTGTGGGGTCAAATGTACCTTTGATAGTTTCTATATTGAAATTGTCCCCATAAAACGAAGCAGATGAATTTTCATCTTCTGGAAAGTTAACAAGTAACTGATACCTGTCACTACGCCAAAGCACATCTATACTTCCCCCGTGTGCATGATAAATACGAGGAGTGTCAAGAATTACAGCAAAGGACTCTAAAGCTTTTTGATATAGCTTTATTAAAAAGATAGCTACTCTTTCCCAAGCAAGAGGTTGATAACCCTTACTACCTTCAGTATCCCAATCATCTTCAAGTTCCAGAATATATCTCGATTGTTCTATTGCCCTTAATATATCCACCAATTCGATTGGTATACCTTCTGGTGTCTGAGTAACCAAATTAATGGACAATGTATGATCTGATTTACTGGATACAATCGGAATCAAATGACGTTTTTCTGTTTTCCGCTGGAAAGACGACGTTTTTTGTTCCCCACTTTTGTAACTTATGTCCACCGGCCAAGCAGGAATCTTGAAATAACTAATAGTTGTTTCCATTATGCTTAAGCCTCCTCATCTTCTAAATCTATGAAGGTAAAATCTTCTGTGCCAAATTTTGACTTAATTGCCCCTTCTCTTAATTCAGCATCCTGAATACTATCCTTCAATTTCCTTAAGTCTTGCCGATCCACAGCAAAATAAATAGTACGAGTATCCTCCCCTTCAGTGTACTCTATCTTTAAGTTATGAATAATTACCGAGCTTTTGAGTTTATTACCATTAAAAATAGGTCTAATATCTGTAATAAGTTCTGTATCTAAAAGTAATTTCCCTCGATTAGCTGCTGCCACAGATGCTTTAATAGTAGTAAAAATAGCGCCTTCTATACTCATTACTTTTAGCAGATATTCCTTACATGGAGCATCCTTAAGTTTTTCGTTTTCTGTCCCTTGTAGAGCCTCTACCAAATCGTCAGCAATTTTTTCAGAACTAAATCCCGTGACCGCTTTTAGGTGATTTAGATTAAACACTAAACCTAATATGTTCTTTAATTCTTCTTTGCTAATACCTGTAGCCTCATGAACACGCTCAGCCAGTTTCTCAGGAGCAATCCCAATTTCAGCCTTTTCGAGTTGGCTAAGTATAACTGTAAGCGACTCCATTGGAAGAGCTAAAAGGTTTTCAAGCCTGTACTCAAAATCTTTGTTTATTCTAATATTTGCCATTTTTCCCCATAGAGTAGACACTCACCAAATACCTATAAGAAGTTAGTTCGGCCCGTTTTCTCTGATATTGAGTTGTAAAGCCGTTTATTTCTTACCTTTTGTATGTTTGGTTGGAGTGCTAACTTTTTCTAGTGCATCAAAGAAGTCCTTACGGGTAAATACCTCCCTATCCTCAATTTCATCAACATCTACTAATTCAATCAATTGAAGATTTCCAACTACTTCTGTAGTCGTAAGGGTTTGATTAGCAATTCTGGGGTCATAGGGAATGATAGTATTATTAAAGTCAATATCAGTTATAATTGGGTTAAGCTTTATTTTTGACATTGCTAACTCCCTCTAAGAAAAATCGCTTTAACCGTTTATTTTGGTTATCATTTGTCTTGATAATTTTTCCTACCTCGTTTTTATCTAGTTCGATGTATCCATCTTTTTCGGTTATCTGAGCTATGCGGATTGGTCCGCCAACTTTTGGGTCTTGTGTAGCAGTTTCACTAATCAGGTATACGGCCAATCTAGCAGCCTGCTCAACATTCATACCAGAGTCGTAAAATCTATGCTTTAGATATATTGCATATTGTGGAACACCAGCCATCATACAACCATCAACTGCAAGTTGAGGAGCAAAATCGGTACTACTAGATAAAAGGTATGTTCTTGCTTTGAAGGTGTTATCATTATTGGGCTGTAATCCAACCATTATAAAATTGATGTTTGGTCTTTCATTGATATTAAATTTCGGAAACCAATCATCATATCGAGAACGAATTAGAGTTCGAGTATGAACTAAAATACTATCAACTTCTGTGGCTTTTTTACTCTCTAACTCTATCTTTAATTCGTCTACTAGCTTAGATGCTAATTCGGCAGCCCCGGAAATGCCTATACCGCATCTTTCTCCTAATTGAAAAATCTTTACAACCCCATCGTTCATAGCAGTAAGGGAACGTGGATCGCCAATGGTTGATCGGCTATCCGCCGCCAATACTAAGCCATCGATTCCCTTAAGCGCAACAAGTAAAGTCATTCTTTAAAGAGATTCATCCCTTGATTAAATCCCATAAATTCTACAGTCATCCCTGACCCCCCTAAGTTGAATTAATGGAAAAAAGCAAGCGAATTGTGGCAAGAAAAAGACAACACTATGCCAAGTCATTATATCATACTTTTGTTCTATAGTCTATAGAACAACGTTAAAACAATTCTGGCTTTAAATATCCTCAAATAAATCAGACATAGGAACATCTAAAGCCTGCGCTGTCGTCCTAATATAGTCCCCAAGGAAAACTCTTAACTATCAAACACACCCCTCATTCCTTCGTTGCCTTCAAAGCGGCCCGGTAGCCGCTGCCAACGGCGTTATCGAATTTCTCTTTCAGATCCTTGTTGATCGCCTCGCTGAAATGGCGCGGCGGGAAACCGGGATGGTTGACGTAGCGAAAGAAGCGCATCGTCCCTCCCTGCACCGTGCCAGGACCGCCGAAACGGGCCGGGCCAGGACCGGTCTTACTCAGGTAACTGCCGGGGCCACCCCATTCAAAGGCCAGCAAACTGCGCCCGTTCAAGGGAATCCGGTGGGCCTTGGTGCCGGTCACGTCCAGCCAATACCACAACTGGCCGATAGTGGCTCCGCCGCTGGTCAACTGCTGGTCTTTGTTGGTAATGACGACCAGGACGTAAATCGTCTTGGGGCCGACCCCGGTCTTGCCCTCGAATTGGGGCTGGTTGGTCCAGTTGGCGGTAATCGCCTGCCGGCTGCGGGCATGAGCGTCAGCGACCGGTTGCAGCTTGGCCCGGACGATGTCACGGGCGGCTTTGTACTGCAAGATGGCGTTGCGGGGTTTACGGATGACTTTTAAGCCGAGGGAACGAGCCATTGAGAGGTGTTCTCTGCTATCATTCCCATTTTTCGGGATTAGTCATGGGATACTTTTTCTCGTTCTTGGTCAGGAAGCTGTAGAAGTGGTCTACGACCTCGCTAAAGTCGCCCTCACCGTCAATGTAAGCTTGCATCAACTTGCCAATCCGGGAGCCATCTTGGGCGATCCAATCCTTTTCAGCCTGCCGGAATTGCTTTTTGGCCTCGCGCCCTGTCTTGGTCGAGCCGAGAGACATCTCGATAGGGCCGAGATAGTCCCCCCCCCGCAACTCATTCAGCATCTCCCGCTCATCTTCTTTGGATAGGCCGGTCCCGGCTGTTTTAGCTTTGCCGCCCCCCCCCTTTGCCCTTACCCTTGCTGCCAGCGGCAGCCCCGCCAGGCTTAGAAGTAAACTCCCCGGTGGCCGTATCGTGGTAGGTCCCGGCAGGGCTGGTAACCACCGCTTTTAAGGCATCGAGCTTGAGCCACTCATCCAAAATTTTGCTTTGAACATCTGTTACTGCTGTCATGATACCTCCGATGAATTTGCTTTCATTTCCCGGCTAACCCGGTCACTCTCCAGAATATTGAGCCATTCGGGTAGCTTGACCGTGCAGACCATTCGGGCGCGACGAGGGATGGGCAGTTCGATCCAGTCCGCCTCATCTATGCGGAAATAGGCCATTGCCTGGAGTTCCCACAGCGGCAGGGCGTTGATCTCGCCGCCCCCGCCCTTGACTGCGGCCATCGCCTCAAAGATGGGCTTGCCCTCAAACTGAGCCTGGAAAGTAGCGACGGAGGGCCGCCGCAATATCCTCCTTACCCAAACGAGGGGGCCGCCCCGCCTCATAAATGGTAGTGTAATCCGCCGCAGTAACCACGCGCTTGCGGTCCTTGGGCTTGAGGCACTCCTGGATAATCTTTTTGGCCGCATTACGCACGTATTGCTCTTTCACGAGAAACCGACGCTGCTGATGAGCGACCGCCGCCTGAAATCGCTGATATTCGACAATTTCCCACTCGTCGGCGTCAGAGCCAGGCAGGGGTGGGGGATTCTGGAGCCGCTCGGCCAGGGGGTAAATTTCGCGGTAGGTTTCCCCGGTCAGAGCCTTGACCTCGTAGGTGAAGTCGCCGGGATCATCGGGGCCAACGTCCTCCAGGTCGAACAGGCCAAGGGTGGCGACTTCGCAGGGTAGGTTGTCAGAGAGGATGACTGTCTTGGGCATAGGGTCATCCAGCTTCTAAAGCGGTAAGCCTGGTCTCAATAGCCGCCAGGCGCTCCAGGAGAGGCATAACGCCAGTCCGCCGCAGTTGATAGGTCAGGTGCAGGCCGGTGTGGTCGGCCAGTGTCCCCGCGCCGGCCACGACATCACTGGAATACTCCGGTTCGAGCAAGTAAACGGTGATGCCACCCGGTTCTCCTGCCCGAACCTGGCTGCCCTGGATCTGGTCAATCTGGCCGCTGCCAGCAGTTGGCACAATAAAGGCGCGGTGGGGTGGCGGTGGACTCCATAGGAAATCAGGGCTGAGGGTGAATTGGTCGGCAGTGCTGTAGGAGAAGGCGACCCGGACATTGGGTAAAGGAAAGCCATTCTCGTCAACCACCAGGACGACAACCCGCTGCTCCTCAAAGGACTTGGGTTTGGTCGGGCGGATGTTGACCAGGTAAAAATGGCCCTGAGCCTGGGGACTGACCTGCCGTTGCAACGTCGCCATCCAGTTCGACTGGATGGCCACAGGCAATACGTTTAAGGGTCGGTGATTTTGCATGATTTCACCTCGTTTCTATTGACCGTTTAAGGTTTCAGGCGGGATTATTTTGCCAGCAGCATCTTCAATACGTCTGGAGTAAACAGTGGCCACCTTTTTGGCTTTTCGATTCAAACTACTGTTAAGCCAGGTGTCGGTATCAATCGTGTGCAGCGTTGAGTCTAGGTCATAGACAACCATCCCACTTGACAAATCGTGTTCCTGAATCAGCGCACGAGCTTGCCTGACCATTTTTGTAAACGCCGTCCCGTATTGATTAACTATATTACCTTTGGAACTCGATGCAGCTCTACCCGCTCCACCCTTGTTGGCACTATGAGTAAAGCGCCCTGTGGCTGAATCGTGGTAGGTGCCGGCAGGGCTGGTGATGACAGCCTTGATAGCTTCGAGGCTAAGCCACTCATCCAGGATGGCGGCTTTAGCTTCAGGAATTGTTTTCATAAGTCATCTCCTTTTTCTAAGGTGGCGAGTCTTGCCTCGATATTTGCCAGGCGCTCCAGGAGAGGCACAACGCCGGTCCGCCCTTTACCTTATTTCTGTTTTTGAGTCGCCAGCTTCCATTCAGCAAACGCAAAAGCGGCGGCCTGGCGATTGTGAGTTTGGGTGACAATCTCGCCGGCTCCCTCTTTGACGAGCCTGGAAACCCACTTGCCCTGTGTTTCGCCCTGCTCGCTCTGGTAAACAATAGAGGTGAAAGCGCCCTGCGTCTTGGAAAATAGTTTGCCGCCAATGCCCTTCATCCGGCTCCAGCCATTGGCTTGATCGTTGGACTTAAACAGAGTCGCGATCCGCTGACCAAGTTTTGACATCTCAGCAGGGGTCTTTTGATCCATGCGATTCAGTTCACCGCCCGAGCGTCCACCGCCCGGCTTTGAGGCAAACTTCCCAGTAGCCGTGTCGTGATAGGTCCCTGCCGGGCTAGTAATAGTCGCTTTTAAGGCTTCAAGCCTGAGCAACTCATCCAAGATCGCCGCCTTGGTCGAACCGGCCAGTTGGCTGCGCACCCAGGAGACAAAGTCGGCCTTGGCCTGGTCGGTGGTGTAATGCTTGCCGCCGTAATCCTTGGCCGTGACCTCTGCTCCCGCCTCGCCGAGGGCCTCGCGGGCCTCGTGCGCGTGGCTGACCGGGATGGTGTCGTCGCCTTTGCCGTGGGCGATAAAGACCGGCGTCTTGACCTTGCCTGCCGGTTGCATACCCAACTTGCCAGAGAACATGGCCAGACCGGCGATGCGCTCGTGCGACAGGGTGTACTTGCTGCCCAGGACCGCGCCCTCACTGAAACCGGCAACGTAAACCCGGTTGGGATCAACCGGGTAGAGGTCGGGCAAGGCATCAACGAACTTGATCAGCGGAGCCTGGTTCGTGCCCCAGGAAAAGCGACCCGTTCCTTCCCCTTTCGCCGTATTGGGCGCGCGCGGGGAGACAATGGCCAGGTTCTGGGGTAGCCCGCTGACATAGTCCCACATCTGGCGCTCGTTGCCACCAAAGCCGTGCAGCATAAGCAGGACCGGCACGCGCCGGTTAGGGCCGGCATTGGGCGGGACGTAGGCAAAGTGAATGAGGCCGCTTTTCTTAGTAGCCTCATCGTCCGGGCCAGCCCAGGTCACGCCGTCGCGCTGTTTGGGGAGAGTGGGGTTATAATCGGTCATTTAACCTCCGACTTGTGCTGCGGTCGTTATTGTGTTGCTCCTATTGCTTGATTACCTGCTTCCATCCTGGTCTGGACCGAGGCTCCTGCCAATTTGGCTCCCAAGGATGCTCCTTTTCGTAATAAGCCTGCTGAGCCTTCCCCTGCCGGCCAATGTGCTGCTTAAAAACCCCTTCCAGAGTGAGCGGCTTTTGGCCCATTTCGGTTCGGGCATTGTTAAGCGCGGTCAAGGTTACGTCACGACTAATGCTGGAAGCATAGGCTTGACGACGCGGGCGTAGACCGCCGCCAGGAATAGGTTTGCCTTCCCCGGTGGTGCTGGACGTACCCTTGGAAACGATGTGCTCATTCACAATCCTGTCAACCAGTTGGTTTTCGAGCTTCTGGCCGGCCGCGGGATCGTCCTTGTAGACCTGGGCCAGGGATTTACCCCGGTGTTTTGGTACATTGGCCACAAAAGCCGGCTGTTTCCCCAGAGGACTGGTGATCTTCCCGCCCCCGGCAGGCATATTTCCATCGGCATCCAGGTTATCCGAGAAGGGGGCTGACTCGCCGTGTTTCAGGCCCTTGTCACCGTACCGGCCACCCCCCCCTCCACCGCCTTTGGCCCCGGCCTTTCCGCCGCCCTTACCCCCAGCCGCGCCGCCCGGCTTGGAGGTGAACTTGCCGGAAGCGGTGTCGTGATAGGTGCCGGCCGGGCTGGTGACAACGGCTTTAAGGGCTTCAAGTTTAAGCCACTCGTCCAGGATTTGGCTGCTGACTTCTGCTGCGGTTGCCATGAGGTTACCCTTTCAACCGGTGCGGATCGAACCGGTGCGCCACCTGGGAGACGACCCAAATCGCAACCGGCGCGACCAGGAAGAAGAGAGAGGTAACTGCCGCGTTGACCTCGCCGAACTCAGGCCGCCAGTACGGTTGCAGAAAAACGAGGACATAGGGCAAGACCAGGTTGATGACGGCATTGACGAGCTGCTTGACCGAGGGGGACAGGTCATGGAACTTACCAAACCGCTCCTGGATAAACGACGTGCCGGTGCCGTAAAACACGGTGACCAGGCCAATGAGAAAAACGAGGGTTGGATCTAGGTTAGGGTTCATCAGAAAATACCTCCTTGATTGAAAAGTAAATTAACCCTGCTTGAGTAAGTGGATGGCGCCGACAGTATCGGCGTCCCCGACAATGACGTAGTGATTGCCGTACTTGCTGGCATAAACGCCGTTGTAGCCGACATTGGTCAGGGTCTCGATCTGGCGGAACCTGGCCCCGCCTTCAACCGACTCGTAAACCAGACCGCTGCCAGGGGTGCTGTCATCCACGAAGATACGGAAAGTTTCGGTATCGCCCACGTCGAACAGCTTGGCCTTGCCCTCAAGCTCGATAGCGATAGGAGATTTATTACTCCCGAAGTCCTTGAGGGTCGTCCAGCCGCCCGCGTTGAAAGCATCATTGCCATTGCGGTAGAGCTTGGTCCCTGACCCTAACAGAATCGTGCCGTCATAACCGAGGGCAATCGCGGTGCTGGCCGCGCCGTCCGAAGGGCCGGTCTTGGTCGTAAACACGCCCCTGTTGTTGTAGGACTCCTTGAGGATGGTGTTGCTCGCCCCCACAGCCCAAACCGAGCCAAATCGGTCTCTGGCAAAGGCGTTGATCTGATTGGCCCCACTGTGGACCAGTGACCAGCTTTCACCCTGAGTAGTCGAGACATAGATTTTGCCGTCGCTCAGGCCGGCGTAGACCCGGTTATATTCCGGCCAGGCCAGAGCGGTGACGGTGGCCGCGCCGGCGACGATGGTCACTGAGGTGAACGTGCCGGCCCCCTCCGCCCCCAGGTCAATGTCTACGTAGGCGACACGCACGTTGGCTGCCGTGCTGCCGCAGGCCACGATGACCCGAAACTTGGTTGCGGCAATGGGCCGCATAACGATCTTGGAGATGTGCTCGTCGTTGGCGAACGGCTGGTTAGCCATTGCCGCCCACGTGCCACCTCCGGTTTTGGAGTAAAGCACATTGGCCTTGGCTCCGGTCCCCGCATTGCAGCCGGCGTAGAGAATTTTGTCCGCGCCAGGGTAGCCGGTTCCTTCCAGGGCATGCTCTTCTTTGAGGCCGGCGATGCAGTTGATGTTTTCGGCTTCAGTTGTAGTCAAGGCGGACAGCGCCAGTTTAAGGATGTCCACGACGGTAAAGAAAGTGCCGCGGATTTCGTTACGCTGGAGCGCGCCGTTGGCAGTCAGGTCAGGGCCTTCGGGCATCTTTTTGCCCGTCGCTCGCCCATCAGCCAGGTGCCAGATCCGGCTCCAGCCATGCGGGTTGTCAATGCTGCTAAACGGGTTAAACCGCTTCTGGGCGTGGAACCGCTTGTTCTTGGCCGCCATCTGTTCCAGGAAGTTGACCTCAGCCTCCTGGAAGAAGGTAAAGTTGACATCCGGTTGGCCGCCAGGCGGGGACTCTTCAACGCCGTAAGGAACAAAGTCGCCATCCGGCCCATTAACATAAACAACCTTGCGCCCGCCAAGCGGGTCGTCGGCTCCGCTCATGCCGCCGGGCCGAAAGATGTCCATCAGTGAGCCGGGGCCATCGGTAGGAAACCAGGTTGCATATCGATTCATCGTGCTCATTACTTCTTACTCCTTCTACCCTCAAAGACGGGCAGTTGACTAGCGCCAGGTTGAACCTCGTCGGGGGCCTCCTCTACGACGACCGGCGGCTCATCCGGCAAGGGTTGTTTGACTTTTTCGACCAGGTAGGCGGTCAATTGATGGATGTCGCAGCCGCAAATATTGCGGCGAAAGATGCCAGGCAGGTTAGCCACCGTTTCGGGCGTCACGTCAACCTGGCTAAAGTGCTTTTCCAGACAGGCCGTATATTTCTCGAACGGGGAGCCGGCCAGTAATTTGTTTAGGTGCCCTGAAAGGCGAGTATTTGAATCAAGCATAGAAGTCTCCTGGATAAACCATAATTGCTGCGACGATCACGTCCGTGGCGTCGCTGTAAGTAACCTGGACCTCGTTATTGTCGCCCCGGTAGCCCTCGACAAAGGGTCCGATATAAACCCGCTCACCGGCTGCCACAGTCCTGGTCAGAGGAGTCACGGTCTGTCCGGCCACTTCCTGACGGTAGGGAATGGTAATGGTTCGGGATGAGAGACCGTCATTCTGGACCACCAGAAACGTTGTCAACCCACCCTGAAAGTAGTTACCGCCGGTATGGGCTGCTTCAAGGATCGGAACGAGGCCGGCAATGGTGATCTGCTGGACCTTTAACTCTCTACTGGCCATAATGCCCCCTAATCATCCGCCGCGATAAAGACCGGGCTGGGCTTCTGTTTGAGATGAACCACCTGCACCGAAAGGTTGAGTTTGAAGCCGTGGCAGTCCATAAACGGATAGTTCAGGGCGGCGCCGTTGGTCGGCGACGGCAGGATAGCCGACATCTGGAGCGGGCTGTCCGGGTCCACCTGGACCACCGGGTTGTAGGAGATCGGCTCCGCGCCCTGCTGTAAATGCTTGCGGTAAAGCGCCGCCAACTTGTCCATGTATTCCAGGCAAACCTGTTTGACCATGTTGAAGTCCCCCTGCCCGATGGCCTCGACGATGACATCTATCTCGAACGGCATGGAGGTCTGGTACGGCCCGATGACGGCTGCGCCTGGCCAGGTCAGGATGAGCGGTAGGTGCGCCGTCGTCACCGAGGTCGGATATTCCGCCAGGGGTGGCGCGTTGCCGATAGACCGGTTTACGGCCTGGAGTGCGTCAATCGCGGCCAGGTAGATCACGAAACATACTCCTCGTTGCCGCCCATGTAGGGCGTGAGGTACATCATGATGTCGCCCGGCAGCCGCGCCGGCAGGACGGTGATGCCGGTTTGAGTGATGATGGCCCGGTCGTTGTCGGTGGCGCTGTCCTTCTGGGTGTAGAGCCAGTTGGCAATCCGCTTGGTAACCTGAACAATGTCGTCCATCGGTTGAAAAATCTTGATCGAAGCACCGGCCAGGTGCGCCGCCGCGGTCGAACCGAACATCCCCCGCCGAACCTCGATGGTGTTAGCGGCGAGATCAATCACTTGCGGTTCGATAAATTCGTCGTCTATCCGCCAGAGCTGATACCGCTTGAAGCGGGGTGACATCCCGGCGTCGTCGGCGCCCGAAGCATCATTGACCGTAAATGTCCGGGTTGAAGCATTAACCGGGTCAGCCAGGGTGTCCAGGCTGTCAAGCCAGGCCTCGGTGGTATACCGTTCGTGATAACCCCAAATTCCGGTGATGTGGTGAGCCTTTTGTGGAGTGCTAACAAACCCAAAAAAGCCCGACACAGTATTGAGACTGAGGGCAATCCGGTCGTAAGGTTGGAGGTTGTACGAGTCGCCACACTTCAGGAAGCAATCACTCAAGGCGATGGTCCGGTCGCCGTTATCGGTCTTGACCTCGATCAGTTCGAGCAGGTCCTGGCGAAGTCGCAGTGTATCTACGACCACACGTGCGTCCAGGATTCGGGCGGTCTGATGGTTCTGCCTGCTGTAGTCGTAATAGAGAGTCTCCCGGCGCGGGTAAAAGGTCCGCTTGCAGGTCTGGTTGACTACCCGAGTAGCTGCCCGGAGGAAGGTGAGCAGTAGGTCTTCATCCCGTTCCAGGCTCTTGAGGTTGCGGTATCGCTTCAGGTCATCCAGGCTGACGTACAGCATTGGCTATTTGTTACCGCCCTTCTTGCCTTTGGCCGGAGCAGGTGGTTCAACCACCTCAGTAGGTGGTTCAACCACCTCAGCAGGCGGTTCAGCCAGAGCAGGTGGTTCAACCACCTCAGCAGGCGGTTCAGCCAGAGCAGGCGGTTCAACCACCTCAGCAGGTGGTTCAGTCGGCTTCGACTTGGCTGGCTCAGCCAGTTTCGCATTGATCAGGAACGTGGCATAACCGTCAGGAAAATCCGCCTCAACCCCCCGTGCCAGATGTTTGGCTCGCAAAGCGCGAGGGGACTCGTAATCCCGGTAAGGGCCGGCAACCAAAATTGTGACTTTCATAAAACAACCTTTCTGTATCTTTCGCCTCAAAAAAGAGTGGCGCGACCCGTTGGGCCAGGCCACTCTTTTAGCTCAGAGAAAGCCTACGGCTAATTGTTGGCGAACCCAGTCTCAACCCAATTCGTGCCGTCATTGATCAGCGACACAGAATCATATTGGCCGAGCGAGCGGTTCCCTCCCAGATGGAGGGTTGCGGTCTCCGAGATGATAATAGTGTCGGTGTCCACATTGGTCAGGACCAACACCTTACCGGCCGCTCCGCCGGCGATAGCGGTAATGGTAATGGCGGCATTGGCGTTCAGGGTAACCAGAGACCCGGTCGGGGTGATGGTCGCCCCGGAAACGGTCAGGCTCTGCGGGGTGTAAAACAGGTCCCCGGACATATTCAGGTCGCCCGGAACATCCAGGTCACCCCCGACCACCCAACGCGCGCCGCCCTGGTCCATGTAGTTGGGCGTTTGTGGCGCGGCCTCAGCAATTACCCCCAGCGAGCGAGCCATTCCACCAGCCATTGCTGCCAGGATCAGCAGCATGAACAAGAAACGATACGAAATGTTTTTCATCATTGCTTCATCACCCCGTAAAGTTATGCTGACTGGCCGTCGGCAAGACGGTCGGGTCCTGGGTGACCGGCAGGTGGTTCGGCATCCCAAGCAAGACCATCTCGGCGTAATTGTTGCCGGAGACACCCGACACGTCCAGGGTCACAAAAAACTTGCCGTTGTTGATGTCGAGTTTGCGAGTCTCGACGGTGAAGGCGACATATTCCCCGTCGTCGTCGGCGGCGATGGTGTGCTGGCAGTCGGTCGTGTCAATGTCGGCCAACGCACCGTTGGCCGCAGCCGCCTGCTTGACCTTAAAGGTCAGGGCGTCGGCGATGGACCCCAGGTGGATCAGAACGTGAAACCGCTCGTAAGCGGATACATCAATGTAACTACCCGAGGCCGGGTATTGCCCGGTAACCAGGGCCGTATCCGGCTTGTCAATCAGCCGGTGGACTTTGAATTGGTTGGCAAAAACTTGCCCGATTGGAAACATATTGGATCTCCTTTATGGTTAAGCTAAAAAGACAATTTGCTCAGGCTTAAGCCGCCGCCGCAACCTTTTGAGCCGCGATCTTCCAGGGCTGCCAGACATCCCCACCGACCCGCCGCCTGACATGGAACTCGACCAGGTTGATCCCGGTGTTGGAGTCGTTGTAACGGCGAATGGCGAGGCCCAACCGCTCGACGATCATATAGCCGCTCATGTCGCCAAACAGCAGCGGGTAAGCGCCTGCGGCGATGTCGGGCATGGCCTCGGTCTCGTTCCAGGGAGAGCGCAGGAACCGCTCGCCGTTATCCAGGTACTCAAAGTAAAACCTCCCCTGGCCGTCGGTGAAGTTCTCGATGACGCTGGCGGTGTCGCTGTTACCCAGCCAGGAGGCCCGGTTGGGGTTGCGGTACTGGGTGGCGATGCCGCGGCGCAGTTTCTTGACCCCAGTCACCAATAGGTCGGTCGCGCTGCCGGAGACGACCTCATTGAAGAGGTGCTTATTTTCCCCGTTGGGCAGCAGGCCGCGCGGCTGGCCGGCCCCGGACCCGGTGGCAAAAACAATGTCTTCATCCACGGCCAGGGTATCGGCGACTTCCTCGTTAAAGACATCCACGATATTCTGGGCGTCTTCCAGCATGCTGGCCGAGATGCGGACCTTGTAGGTATACAGCTCGACGTTGATGCGTTCGAGGCCGAAGGTCATGTTCTGCTGGCCGGGATTGGCCGTTTCCGATCCCCACTGGCCGCGAATATTGCCGGTGTAGCGGTTGTCACCGCCGGTAATTTTGAGCCATTCAATCGAGTTGCTGGCGGTCTGAACGATCCGTGCCCCGGAGTTGCGGATAGCGGTCAGACCGCGGATGCGGCGGTTGATGTCGTTGGAGATTTGCGGAGGCACGGCAAAGCCGCCCAGGATTTCCTGGCCTTCGACCATCGTCGCCTTGATTTCAGGTACGCCAAAACCGCTGACAATCATACTTTTGACGTGTTCGGGCAGCCACAATTGGCGGCGCAAGATCGCTTCCGGCCGGCCACCACGCAGGTAAGCGCCAAAGGCTTTGGTCTGGTCGTGGATGAGCTGGCGGTAGTCGCCTCCATAAATCTCACGCATGACGACACTCTCTGCGTTGGCTTCCAGCTTGCCCAGGGCTTCAAGCTGGATGTCGCGCACCGCCTTGGTGACCTTGTCTTCCGGGCCGAAGCCTGCATCGGGGTCATCGTCGGGGTCATCGTCAGGCAAATCAACGTCACCCCGGTCAGGCTCGTCCAGCTCGGCCATCATGATTTGGGTTTTTGCCGCGACTTCGGCCTGGCGACGGAGATCGGCCGCTTCTTTGGTTAATTGTTCGGCCTTATCCGGGTCGGGGACATCCAACTCCAGGTGAGCCTTTGCTTCCAGCAGTTTCTGTTTTGCCTGCCGGTAGAGTTCTTGAGGGTCCATAATGTTTTTGCTCCTTTTGTAAAGATAAGGTTAAAGTAGATAAGAGAACGCCGCCGTTAGAGGGCGACCAGGGTCAACGGTTACGATTTTTTGGCATTGGTTTCCTCCAACTCCCGATAGTGCTGCCGTAAATGTTTTTGCCCCTGAGCCACCGCTTCGGGGCTGAGTTTGGGCTTTGACCTGGCCCCGTTGATCGCCCCCCACGCTGCGGCTAATCCGCGTCGGCTGAGCACCACCTGGCCGTCCACCATCTCGTGATGCGGCCCCCAGCCCATCGAGGCGAAGAACTTGGGCTTCCCGTCAGTTCCTTTCCCGAAAGCCTGGGGTGGAACGTAGGTGTAAATGTCTTCAACCTGCTGGCGGGTTAGCTCGCCGTTCGCATACATGCGGGCGGCCTGGTTGCCGAGCTGAACCTTGTCTACCTCGCTCCAGGGCCGCTCACTGACTTGCATCGGCTGGGCTTTACCTTGAAAATCGGGTAGCCGTCTGGCGGCACTACCGGGCCGGGAGGTAAACTTCCCGGTGGCGCTGTCGTGGTAGGTGCCCGCGCCGGTGGTGATAACCGCCCGGAGCGACTCCAGGGCCAACCATTCGTCAAGTAGCGCCGCTTTGAGCGCAGCAACATTGGCCACACCGGCACTCTCCGTCAGGGTACAAAAATCTGGTAGCGGTCGGGTAACTGCTCCAGCTTGAGCAGCTCGTCCAACACTGCCGCCTTGGTGGTTGCCACAATTTCGGCAGGGGTCGGTGCCGGCACTGCCGGCGATTCGGCCTCCGCTGCCGCTAATGGGTCATCCAGCCCCAGCACCCGGTAAGCCGACTTGATCTGCTCAATAGGCAGCAGCCGGTGCTGCATGGGCGTAGGGGTCAGGGTGTCTTCGATAACGGGAAAAGCCTTGAGGCAGCCATCCTCCGCCCGGCGAACCAGGTGGCTGGCCGACCCCGGCGAGTAAAAGAGGGCCTTGGCCTCCAGTAGGGGGCGAACCATCTTGAGGTACTTGCTGCGCTTGTCGAGCCAGCTTTCGACCCAGACGCCGATGTCGTCGGGCATCGCCTTGATCCGATGTCCAACCACGCTCAGCCCCACGGCCTGGTCCAGGCCGTGATGGAAGAGGGTCGGGGCTTTGGGATAACGGTCGAGCCACAGCTCGGTGGACTTGATGAAGTAATCCCCGCTCAGGTCCTTCTCATCCGGCGCACCATACAGGACCAGCGGACCGCCGATAATGAGGCCATCCGAGGTTTCACCCAGGGCTTTGATAGCAAAATCGGGGTCATTAAAGCTGGTGAGGGCCTTGGTCTCCTCGTAGCGCACGACGACCGGGACCGGCTCGTCAAAGGTCACCTCACCGTTGACGATTGTGTAGGGGTAGGAAAACAACTTGCCGTCGCGCCCGATGACGAGGGCGTCGTCCAGGACATCGCGAGGGTAGCCCGGGATACGTTTGTTGTCCCAGGCCGCTGCCACCTGCATCTGCCGTTCGTTCAGGCTCCAGGCTTTGGTGCCAGTCACGGTGAACTTGTTGGCATCGCTGGCGCAGGCGGCCCCCAACTTGACCGAGGTGTCGTGCATGGTCTGGATAGCCTCAAAGTCTGCCTTGCTATGCCGTGCGCCGGTCTTGATGTCTTCTAACGCCTCTGGCGACGGGACCGCTTTGGCCTCACCGGCCGCTCCTTCGGCCACTTCTTCGGCCGCGCCCTCGCCCTCACCTTCAGCCTCAGTCGCCGCATCGTTTTCGAGGAAGTCGTCACAAACAAACGTGTCCTCGACCGCGATTTCGTAGTTTTCACAACGACCGTTGCGGAAGAAGTTGCAGTTGGCACAACTGCTGCCTTTCTCGGTGGCTTTGTGGTAGTTGGGTGGGCCATCTTCCCCCTCTGCCTTGATTTCGGGTTTTGGAGCCGCGTCCTGCGACCGAAGGGAGTGTCGAAGGGCCTCGCCGGCCGGCTCTGTCACTTCCGGCGTAGGGGCCGGTTCGGTCTCGACCGGCGGGTCTTGCACTTCAACCGATTTGGCTTCTGCCGAAGCGGTTGAATCGGCTGGCTTTGTCATGGATTCCTCCTTGTCAGCTAACTTGAATGGGTAAACATCGAACGTGCCATCCTCCTTTTTGTGGGAGTAGGACAGTTCAGTAAAGGTGATTTGCAATGGGGGCAGGTCGGGAACCTCGACTTCGGTGCGGTCTCCCTCTAGGTACTTCAAGGTGATGTGGGGATCGAAGCCGTGGTCGTCGGCCAGGGTGTAGCCATTCTCGACCAGTGTCTCGGCCAGGGATTGGCGAAACTCGGGTAGAGCCGGAGAATCGAAAGTGGCGTGCAGAACCGGGCGACCGTCGCCACCTTCACTAAACACGCCAAAACCGGAGATTTCGCCGCTGAGCGGCGGATGCTCGCTGCACCAACGTTCGAGCAGGTTAGCTAGGTGCTCGTGGGTCAGCCTGTCCTTGTCATCAAACGCGACCAGGGTTAAATGTAGACGGTTGGCCGGCTCACCGTCCGGCACGGCCAGGACCTCAGCGGCCGGTTGGGGCAAATAAAGAATGATGAATCGGTCTGGCATTTTTGCGTCCGTTTTGCTCACGAAATTGGCAAAAAGAAAAAGCGGCGCAGAGACCACGAGGGTCTGTGCGCCGCTGGGTTTACACCGTTAGGCTAATCCGGCCAGCTTCCTGGCCGCGTGATGTCTTATGACATCTTATTTATGCTGTTAGACACATTGTAACACAAGTATAAATCTGTGTCAATCAGGATTCGTTCATATCCTGGTAGTTCACGGGGCCGCCGCGCCGCTCTTCCCGGCTGGGCACAGTCCGGGGCAGCCCCAACATTTCGTCGGTCAGGCAAAGGGCCGAAATGAGAACACGCCGCTGCTGCTCGCCCAGGCGGCGTTGTTCCGGGGATAGAAGGAGTTGGGGCAGAGGAGTATAGCCTACATTGGGGACGGAGCGGGGCATGCCGAGCAGGTCCTCCAGCAGGCAGAGGATTCGTATTGTCTCATGGCGGTGGCCTTCAAAAAAAACCGCCACTTCGGTTCGTAGCGTTACCACGTGCCCGCCTCTAATTTGGAGTGAATGTAGCGGATGGCCTGCTCGCAGATGGCGGCAAACTTGGGCCGGCGCGTTCGCTGCCTGATCAGGCTATTAAGCCGTTTGGGGGTCACGCCGCGCCGCAGCGCCTTCTCAAATACCTCACACAAGGCGAGGTTGCGTTCCTGGAGCCAGGAGTAAGCATCCCGGTCCAGGATTTGAGCCACTTCGTCGAGAGCTTCGGCGGCCGCCTCGTTGGGCGTGGGGTCGGCGACCGGTTGCAGGTCCTGGGTTAATAGGTGGTCAAAGTCAAGCATGGGTTGTTCCCTCCTGTTTCTTCTTTGGCTTGGCTAATTCTTGGGCCTGGTCTTTGAGGGCTTGCGCGGCGTCCTCCTGGAGCCGCCTGGCCCATTCACCAAACGTCTTTTGGCCCTGCGCCTCGGCTCGCTCCTGCTGGCCAACCTGACGGCGGTAGGCCCGCTCGTTGGCGGCCATCGCCTTTCCCAATCGCCGGTTTGCCTGGCGCATCTGCCGCTGCTGCTGGCGTTCCATCGCCTCAACTTCCCGCTCCTGTTGGGTACCCAACCTGGCCCGGCTCTGCTCGGCCTGGTTGTTCAGCTTTGCCATGTCATCACCCAGCGATTGAGTAGCCCCGGCCAGGGCCTGGTCGCGGGCCTTCTGTCGTTTGAGGTGGCCGACCGCGTCGCGGCTGCGCTCCATCTCTTCCGCATCGGCGGCGGCAGCCTGGCGGATGTTGCGCATCTGCTTCTGGTGGCTCCTCAGCCGGTCCTCACGAGCGTGAGTGAGCTTGCGCTCCAGGTCGGCCCTCTGTTCGGCCTGGCGGATTGCTGCCTCCTGGGTTGCCTCGGCAAACCCATTCTTGGCGTCTTCCAGGTATTCCTTGTGGGCCTGAAGGGTGTCTTCTGTGCGCTGGCGCTGGGCGATCTCCTGGTCCTGGCGCTGCCGGGCGAAGCCTTCGAGCATGTCCAGCCGCTCCCGCTCGGTGGCGACGGCGACTTCCTGCTCCAGGAAGTCCCGTTCGAGGGCCAGCTCGCGGGCCAGCCTGGCCGCGTCGGCCTCCGCCTCCTGCTCCTCCTCGGGCGCGCCGCCCGCGACCGGCTTGGCCCCCCCCTGCTTGGGCGCAAACTGGCCCGTGGCCGAATCGTGGCTGGTCCCGGCCGGGCTGGTCACGACCGCTTTTTGGCCCGGAGTGACCAGCAGAATCGGCACAAAGAAACGAGGGGAGGTCGCCTTAAGCGCGACAGTCTGCTTCGGTTTAAAGGACTTGTCCGGGTCGCCGTAAAAATACTCGTCCATGTCGAGCTGGTAAATGGTGTAGCTCTTAATCCAGGAGGGCGGGATGGGCTTCTCTAGCCGCCAGCCCTCCTTGTTTTTGGCCGCCGAGAGCAGCCCCGGCTCTTTGGTGTCGAAGATCAGTTCGCCGGCCTGGTCGGCCGGGATCTCAAGCTCAAAGACGATGCCCTGGACGATGTCGGTCTTGTTGAAGGGGCGGTTACGGGCGCGTTCAAAAGCGTAGTGCATGGCCATGTCCGGGTCTTCGGCGACGTAAACCGAGGGCGCCCGGCCATGCCAGGACTTGCCGGGCTTGAGACCGTTGGCGGTCACTTCTTGCAAGATCTGGGGGACGGTCCCGTGAAAGGTGGTGACCGGCTGGGCCGCTGCTCCCGGCTTGTGGGTAAATTTGCCGGTCGCCGTATCGTGGTAGGTACCCGCCTCGGTTACGATGATCGCCTTGAGACTGGTCTCGACCTCGAAGGATTCGCCGCTGTCGAGCGGGGTCATCTCGATGATGACCTTGGTCCGTTCATCTAACCCCTCAACCTTTTTGAGCGCGTTCATCGTGGCGTGGATGTTGCGCACCGACTTCTTATCCCAGGCCCGGTCAAAAAAGGAGACACCCGATGCGCCCTGGTTGAAGGTGATGCTTTCGACCGAGCCGTCTTTGCGCAGGCGGAAGTCGAAACGGGTGTGGCTGTCCTCCCAGCCGCGCTGCTTGCCGGTCTGGCCAGGAAAGAGGGCATGCGCAAAATCCTGGTGAGAGCCGTTCAAGCCAAAGACCATGATTTGGCCGTTGGCCGGGTTGCGCACAGCAGGAACGCGCAGGATGTCCGGCTCATTAAAGGTCTTGCTCGCCTTTTTAGCCAGGGCCTCGCGATTGGAGCGAACGAAGTCATGGATTTCGGCCACGCTTTGCGGGTTCTTGATGTGGCCAGCCAGGAAGTTGCCGTACTGGTCCAGGCTGTGGGGGACCGCGAGGTGGGTCTGCGGCCCGAAACCAGCGGGCCGGCGGGTAAATTTGCCGGTCGCCGAATCGTGATAGGTGCCGGCCCGGCTGAGAACCACCGCCTTGAGTACCGAACGCGGTTTGGGCACGCGCAGAGGATTCCACTGCTCGCTCAGCTTGACACAGTCATCGCAATGTTCGGCAGCCGGGTCGAGTACCCAATATACCAGCCAGCCGTCTTCCTGCTCCACAATGCGCAGGTGGCAGCGACAGCGGGTCCGGCAGCGTGTCTGGCCGTCGCCAGGAACGCGAGACAGGTAGTCGTAAAGGTTGCCACCAAAAACGGCGATTTTGCCTTTCTCGAAAGCCTGGGTCGCCGACTCGATATAGAGCTTGATCCGGTTGGCGATGCGGACGATCAGGTTTTCCGGGTTGGCGCTGCGGTACTTGCCGCTTTGAATATCCTGCCCGAAGGCTTGCAGGTACTCATACTGCTTCTTGAGAGCCGCGCCAATGCGTCCATAATCCTGGGGCGTCATCTGGGAGCGCCCGCCCTTAGCCATCGCGTATTGGGACAGGTAGGTGTCCTTGATGAGTTGGCGCTGCCGGAGCAGCCAGTCTTGCAGGCTGATGTCGCCCCGGACCAACTGCGCGGTGAGCTGCTCCGCTCGCAGGCTTTGCCGGTCGGTGTAGAGGTCGCGCAGTTCGAGCATGCGCTTGGCCCCAATGATTTGGCCGGTAGCCAGGTGGCGGTATTGGTGCAGTCGGGGATCCCATTCCCAGAGCGGTTTGTTAGAGGCATCAGCCTTGGTGTGGTCGAGGAGGGTGTAGGTCAGGCCAGGTAGGGACCGATAGCGGGTAGGCAGGACACCGAGCGGTTGTACGTCATCGCCGGCCAGAAAAGAAAGACCCGGGTGTGAATCGTAAAGAGCGTTGGTCACTGGTTTAATTCCTCCTCTAACCTTGCCACTTCGTTTTGGAGGTCCTCAATCTCAAGCTGAAGCTCAACCGGCACCGCCAGGCCGTACATGGCCTGCTTCTCCTGGAGCTTTTGCAAGCGTCGCGTTTTGATCCACAACATATTTCGTTTGGCCTCCATCTCCTCAGTCAGGGAAACGACCGCTTTCGACGGCAGCGGCCTGAGCGCGATCAGGCGCATCATCTCGTGATAGAGCTTGCGGTAATCCGGGGGTTTACGAAAAAAGGCGCTGGCCCCCAGTTGCCGGCAGCGGTCACGGGTATTTTTATCGTCATAAGCAGTGATGATGATGATGGGCAAGGTGGAATCTATCCGTCGAATCGCCTCCAGAATGGTCGTTCCGTGACCCCCCGGCAGCCGCAGATCCAGCAGGACGGCGTCAAACTCGTTATGAGTAAAGGCTACAATCGCCTCGGTCGCGTCGCCTACGGCCAGAATATCCAGGTCGCCGTGCCGCTTTAGCAGAGCCGCCGCGATAAAGGGCTGCTGGTCTTCTACCAGCAAAACCTTGTGCGTCATGCCAAACCTTATTTCTTTGACCCACTCCGTAGCGCCTCCAGTTGCGTTTTAGCCTCTTCCAATTGCTGGCGGGTCTCTTCCAGCTTCGCGCTTAAATCTGCAATTGTCGTCAATGCGCCTTGCAGTTCGGCGTCCTGCTTGATCAACTGCGTCCGAACTTCAACAATTTCACCGGCCAATCTCCGGTTCTCCTCCGCCAGCGCCTTGCGCTCGACCCGCAAATCGCGCCGGTCCTGTGTCGCGTCCCGGTAGTTGCGGGTCGTCGTCCACCAGCCGATGAGATACGCCCCAATCAGGGCCAGGCTAAAAAACAGGGTCGTAGCCCCGACCAGCCCCAGGCCAACAACAAGGATAATGATTTGAGGGTCAATTGTTTGGTTCATCTTCTTTGACCTCTTTCTTGAGCTGAACCGCACTGAGCAGTCCGGTCACTTCCGGCATAACCTCGTCGTAATCCAGGGCTGCCGCCTTGAGGTCTTCGTCACTTAATCCCTCGTCGTTTGTCAGGATAGGCAGTTCCTCATCCTGCCCCACAAACTTGATCGGCTCAGGCGGCGGCGCTTCCAGGTGATCGGCAAAAGCCGCCTTGATTTCGGCCTCCGTGCGGGCCGACCAGAGCGTAACCAGGATGTCTGACTTGATCCAGGCAGGGATCGGGCTGTCCGGGATACTGCCAGCCTCCGCCGGATGACCGCCCTGACGCAAGTTGATCAGGGCCGTTTCCTGCCAGGCCAGCAGGTCGGGATGATAGGATGAATGAGCCTTGAGTTCACCCCCGGCCGGCAGGGCCTCACCACCGCCCTCCAAACCCGGCAAACTGGCTGCCAGGTCTGGGCCGGCGCCGTTCTTGCCGGCAGCCTGAACCACTTTTTCGCCCACGCTCTCAACCCCCTCATCCAGGGTCGCCGCTTGACCACCAGGCTTATCCACGGGGTTGTTCTTGCCCGCTGCCGGAGATGCGCCCGGCGCACCTCCCAGAGGTGAACCGCCTGGTGCGCCTACCTTACCGCTGATCGCCAGGAGAAAGAGGGTTTCCCCCAACTCGCCGCCAATCTTGGGTTTACCCAACTCCTCGCGGACCTCGTCGAGCTTATAGGCTCGCCAGTAGGTATTGCGCTCGCGCAGCAATAAGTCCCGATCTACCGGGCTGATTTCCTTGAATCGGGCACGTAGGTTGGGGCCGTAGTAGCGGCGGATAAGCTGGGCCGAGACAGCCCGCTGGAAGCTGACCATAAGCGGCCAGATGGTCAAATCAATCAGGGCCGCCCGGGCAGCCAGGGCGTTGGCCCGGTTTGCCTTCTCCGACCAGAAGCCTTCGGGGATACCCATGACCCGGTCAATTTCTTTTCGGTTCATCTCGCGCAGGGCCAGGTACTCGGCGTCGCGGTGGTTCAGCCCGACTGCCTGGGCGTTGAAATGGCCGGCCCGGACAATCATAAACCGCTGCTGCTCCGCGACGAGAGCCTGCTTGATGTCTTCCTTTGCCCGTTGAAACAGCGGCTCGGCCAGGTCCGACGGCAGGCTGAGGATAGTTTGCAGGGCCAGCCCATTTTCAAAGGTACTCAGATTCCACTCTTTGGCCGCCTGGTCGGTCTTGAGGGCAATCGAGAGGGGAGTAAAGAGGGGAAAGCCGCGGTGGTAGTTGAGCAGGTTAGGCCGCCGCCAGTATAGGACCCGCTCGTTCGGTAAAGGAATGGGATCACCGCCACTGACCGGCAGGTAGTTGAAATATTTGATGTACTTCTTGGCGTCGGGTTCGGGCCAGCAGCGGTCAGCCGGGATGGGCAGAACCTCTGCGACCTGGTCGCGCGGCTTATTGGGCGAGACCAGCCAGTAAGCTTCACCGCGGAGGACGGCCCACAATGCCGTGTAGCCCCACAGGAACGAGGCGTCCATAAATTCCAGGCTGGACGGGGTTTCAAGAAGCTGCTCGAACTGGTGGTTGTGCAGCGGTCGGGGCTTGTCTTCCCCCCGCCACTCGACCACCTCCATTTCACCCTGGCTGAACTCGTTGGCAATGACCGAAGCATTGCTAAAAACCCAGGCCGATTGCAGGGCCAGCCGTTTAAGCTGCTCGTCGCTCCAATCTATGGTCAGCAAGCTGGAAGCGCCGCCGCTGCCCAACTCGACCTCCCCGGCAAAGAGGGCTTCTCGGCCGGCTTCCATTTGGGCCGCTTTGACCTGGGCCTCCGATTCAGAGACGGTGATGTAGCCTTCTCGCCGGACGAATCTGTCAAGCCATTTGCTATAGAAAGGCATGTTACCTCCGCTTGGAATTTATGAGCACTGCTTCGTAGTCGGAAACAGCACGGGCAAGGTCGGCCAGCGAATACACGATTGTTACATCTGGCCGGACCAGGTTGGTTTGGATCTGGACATCCTGGAGCCGGGCGTAGTCAGGATCAACGCCAACAAATAAGGGCTTACCGGCCATAGACCAGGCCCCCAGTTCGTACATGACAATGGGTTGCAGTTTTTCGGCGCAAAACCAGAAAGAAATAACATTGGCCTTCCGCAGGTGGTCGAACTCCCACTTAATCTGTGCGTAAGCCGCGCTCGAATCGTGTATAGGAAACTGTGCCCGTCTGGGGTTTAGAACGGCGTAATTTGTGCCCGACAGCAGTTTGACCATTTCCGTCTGCCAGTCAGGACAGCCGACAATCCCTCCGGCCAGAAAGAGGCCCGGTTGGCCCAGTAAAGGGTCCCACGCTTTTGGACACTCGATGTATTCCATAAATCCTCCGCTTAAGCGAACCCATACGAAAACGCAATGCCGGCGGACAACTTATTAAACGCGCCGCTGCTGCCGTCTACCTGGTCATCGTTGCGGCCAAACGGAAAAGCCGTAATTTCGTCCAGCCAATCGGCGGTCCAATTGGCCCGCAGCACCCGCACATTGCCTGCCTCGGCCTGAGCGGCGAAAGGCTTGGCCGCGACCTCTTTGTTGGTCAATGCGCGCTGGGCATAAACCGGGTGGCCGGCCAGCAACCGGATAATGGCATCAGTCGAGATTTTGCCGCCGCTCCCGCCTTCCTGCTCGACCCAAACCTCGACTGTATTGCGGTACTTGTCGGCATCGAGCCGAGTTGTCTGCAAAATAACCTGCTGCACCTCGTAGGCGCTGTAGCGCCCGCAGACAACATCCTCGACGTAATAAAAGCCTTCGGGCGTCTTGGCCATCAGAACACCCGCGGTCTGGTCGTTGCGCATGCTTTCGCCGGAGGCCAGGTCCCAATAGCGCACCCGCTGGGCGTCCAGCGGCACCGCGTCCACCAGCTTGAACCACGGCCGGCGGAACAAGCTGCCTTCGGTCGGGCGAGGCACGCCCTGGTACTCGGCGGCCCAGGCGTTCGAGCCAACCTCGCGCATGATTTCAAGCAGCGCCGCCCGGCTGAAGCGCAGGGGAGACAGCGGCTCGCCTGCCTCCCGGCCAATCGGGTCTGGCAGCCCTTCCGCCAGCCCGACGAACTTGTTGTTAATATCCCGCTCTTCCTGGGTCTCGGCCAGCGCCGGCAGGCGCAGGATGTGCCAGCTTTCGGACTGGTCGGCGATCAGGCGGCCCACCAGGTCGTCCTGGTGCCAGCGGGTCATAATAATGATGATGACGCCGTTTTCCCAGATGCGGGTGCGGAACGTCCCGCGATACCAGTCCCAGATGCGGTCCCGAACCGTCTCGCGGTAAGCATCCTGCCAGCCAGAGAACGGGTCATCAACGATCCCCAGGCGCGCGCCGTGCCCGGTAATCGCACCCCCCACACCTACCGCCAGCAGGCTGGCCAGGCGGTTGTGAATCTGCCAGTGTTCAACCGAGCGGTGGCGCGGAGCCGTGCGAATGGAAGGAAAAAGCTCGTTGAACTCTCGGCTTTCGACAATCGCTCGCGCCTGGCGGCTCTTGTCCGTCGCCAGGCTGCCGGCATAGCTGGTCAGGATGACCGGGTCATCGGGCCGGCGTCCCAGCCAGTAGGCGGGGAAGAGCACCGAGGCCAGATGTGATTTCCCGTGCTGCGGCGGGGCGCTGACGATAAGCCGCCGGATCTTCCCGGCGACGACCTGGTCCAGAGTGTCGGCCAGGATTCTGTTCCACGCTTCGGCCACATACAGCGGGTAGGTGTATGCGGCGAAGTCAATCATCCGTTTTCGGGCAGCAACTCGCTTTTCCAGACCCCCCACCGCAGACGGATCGGCCATTGCCTGGACGACCCGCTCGCGGACCTGCTGGCGAACGGCGGCAGCAATATCAGGATTTTGAGCCAGCCACTCCCGAAACCAGCTAGGGGAATCAACCATTTACCTCCGGTTCGTCTGTTTCTGCAACCTTGGCCATACCGGCCAGGACCTGGGCGGCCATCTCGTCCAGCAGCGCCTCGACATCTTCCGGCTTGACCCCCTGTGGCAGAGTATCCCGCCAATCGAACCGAATTTTCTGGATCTCGGTTTCCGAGCCGGTGGACAGCCTGGCCATGCGGTCGGCAACTTGAACCAGGCGCGGAATCGTGTCCATGTTCCAACGGGCCGGCTCGACGGTGGTCTTACCGTCAGTGGTAGTTGTCTGGATAATGGGAAATTTGAGCATCTGGCTGGCCTTGTCCATCAAGGCGCTCGCCGCTTCCCACGCCTTCTCTTCCCACTGCTCAATACGCTTTTGGCGAAGCTGCATACGCGATTCGCGTTCGAGCCGGTCGTAATCATTGGCCCGCGCGACCCACTGGAAGGCAGCCGACCAGGTGGCGATGGTAGAAAAGGCAGTTGACGGCGGCCGGTACCTGGGATTGTCAGCCATCTGCTGCTCGTACATCTTGACCAATCCGCGCAGGGACCGCCCCGCTCCCATCAGACAATAATCACGGAGAGCCTCGTTAGCCCGGTCAGTTTCCTCCTCGACCTTGGCCGTCGGGTCCTGGGGATCGTATCTGAAAAGCAAAGGATTGATGTCGGCAATGGTTCCGTTGGTGGTGTCGTCTATGGACATGCGCGCCCCCATTTCAACCAGAAGATAAGCATTAACACCGCAACCAGGCTGTAATAACCGTGCAAAAACCAAATGGGGCCAACAGGTAGACTGGCCACGTAAAACCAGTAAATCAGGTTGCCCAGGTTGGTAAGCGTCAGGTAAGCCCCAGAATAGCCGACCATCTGCCGGGTTCCGAAGGGCTTGAGCAGCATTGGCAGCGTGCTGGCGACGTACAGGGCCGCCGCAACTGCCCCCCAGGTATTAGGGGTCATGCCGGACCCCCCGTGAATTACCGGGACTCGTGTTCCGTGAATTACCGGGACTCGTGCCCCGTGAATTACCGGGACTCGTGTTCAGGATGTCTCTCAGGCTGGGCCAGTGGGTTTGTGGCCGGCAAGGTATCTCCAGGGTGTCGAGCACCCGCAGCGTGCCATCGCTGGCCTGGGCGATGAAGACCACCTGCATCCGGTCGGATTGAGCGGCTGCCAGGTCAAAACCGTGCAGCAGCCGCTCATTTTTGCCGAGATTGATGTTGACGACCGAGGTTGAAGAGGAAGTCATCATAACACCGCCAAAACTTTGTCGGCCTGTTCTCGATCACTCTCTTTTTCGGTCTCCGATAACTCACTATAGGATGTATTCATCTGCCGTTGCCAGCGTTGAGCTTTTTCAGCGGGCATGGTCCATGAACCATCCTCGTTAAAAGTACCAACGGAAAACTGCCACCGCATCCAGTGAGACCAGATCTCGTGCTGAAGAGCGGCCAGTTTTTCTCTTAACACTTTATCCATCTCGTGCCTCCTCGGAGATACCAAATCGCCGGGCAAACGCGGCCACCGCCTCCCCGCCAAGCCCCATGCGTGCCCCGTCCGGGTAGGGCAGATCAAACTCAAATTCCAGGCTGCGTTTCAAATCCGGCCAGATAATTGGTTTAGGTTTACTACAGACGGCCGTGACGACCTGGTTCATGTAGTAGTCGGTCTCAACGACCTCAAAGAACGCCTCGAACAACTCGCGCCACTCCTCCATCGAGTGATACTTCTGGGCCTTGGGCGCGCGGGTCAGGTCGCCCAGCTTCATATTGGGTTCGTAGTCGAGGATGAAGCCGTGGTCACTCTGGGAGGTGCGGTCTAGCCCCTTACGCCCGCGGTAGTTCATCCAGGCACTGGTCCGGTCGGAAACAGCGGTGGCGTAGAGCTTTCCCTTGCCGGTCAGGGCGGCGACGATACGGACCACGTGCTCGCGGTCCTCGCGGAAAGGCACCGAATTGAGGATCGCGGCCAAAAAGACCGAGGTCCACTCTTTGCCGGTGGCAACCGTCTGGAGAAAAACCCTGGCGTCGGCCACGCTCACTTCTTTATCAATCGTGTCGCCCTGCGGGATGCGGTAGGGTTCAAAGTAATCCACGTCAATGCCGGCCTTGCGCAGGTTGGTCGTTTCCTTGAGCCGGCCCGCCCCAAAATCCAGGATGGTTGAGCCGTGAATCCGCTCCCATGTCCGGCGCTGTTCCGGGTTGGTCAGAAAGAAACGGTCGGGGTGCTCCTGGGGCAGGGCCACAAAGGTAAAGCCGTAGCCCAGATCAACTGTGGGTGGCGTGACCCGCGAACGGCGAAAGGAGTTGTGGCGGAGGTAGTCGGCATAACGAGACTTGATGTCAAAATCCATCGTCAGCAGGTTGAGCATAATCCGGGCAAAGTTGGCCTCCGCTTCGGACAGGATCAGGACATCGGCCTCTTTATGCCCGTACTCGGCCAGGTGTTCCAGCCGGCCAATCCCGTTGACGACTGTCAGGTCGGGGGCCAGGATGATGGGCATGATCACTCCTTTGCCGTGCAGAACGCTGGTGATGTTGGTCGCGTAGCGGACCCAGCGCCCGGAGTTGGCTTGCAGGATGGGTTTGAGGGGATGTTTGACCGTGTGCATGCAGGGGTAGAACTCGTCGGTGTCGGGCTTGCGGTCAGGCAGGGCCGCGGCCAGATCGTAAACACCGGACTGGGTAATCGCTTCGGTCAGGGTCTTTGAGGTAACCGTGATGTCCATGTCGTTGGTCGCGCGGTTGAACATAATGTTGATGGCCTTACGCTCCTGGAGGCTAATGTCGCGTTGGAAGAAGCAGACCGGGATATGCCGCCCGCCCATCCAACTACTGTAGACGTAGTGACGCTGGTGGCCGCTGAGCAGTTCGCCCCGGCTGTCGGCGAACAGTTGCAGCAAAAAGCCGAGCTTGCGCAGCGATAGCTCAATCAACTTAAGCCGCTCCGGGTCGGCCAGACGGGGGTTGTAGGTGGAAGGTTGGACCTGCCCGGTGGTTACCAGGCGGATCGAGGAGACGCGCCGGTTCCGCTCCTCGGCTTCGAGGCGGGCCTTTTCCCGCTCCGCCGCGCGCGCGGCCGCCCTCGCCTTTTTCTCGGCTTCCTCTCTGCGTTTCTGGACGAGGTAGAAGTCATCTTTGGCCTGGCGCTTGGCCTGTTTGGGGTCAGTGTGAGAGGACCGTCTCATGCGACCTCGTCCTGCACCGGTTCTTCAGGGATGCGTAGCCGGCGACGGATCTCGGCCAGTATTTTGGCCTGCTCGAAGCCGGCCGTCTGGCGGATGTCCTCAATCATATTGAGGTAGTCGTCGCGCAGGATGGTCAGGTTGTAGCGGCCAATCTGGGCCTGGGTGTTGGCCAGGGCGACCGGGGGTGGAGTGGTTTCGTTCCCGCTATCTGTTCCTTCGCCCGCCCCCTCTTCACCTTCACCCTGCTCATCCAGGTCATCTTCGTCCACCAGGTCAGCCGGCGCCGGTGCGGCGGTTGGCGGGTTAGTCGGCTCAGGGGTCTTCTCTTCGACCTCCTCACCCTCACCAAAGAGGTCGGTTGGTGTAACGACAACCGGAGGGGCCTGGTGAACAACACGAGCCAGGAGTTCCTCAACGTCCTTGTCGCTGACCGAGACCGGTAGCGTGTCGGCGTCGCGCAGCGTGGCCAGGAGTTCGTTATACCCTTGCACCGAATACATGCGGGCCATGTCCAGGCCGGTCAGAGTGCCCCCGGCCAGGGTCAGGTTGTTGTGATCAATAGCAAACGCTGCTGCCGCTTCCTGGCTCGGCAGGTCATTGCCAAACAGGATTGGGATAGCCCACTCGCCCTTGTGGGTCAGGGCGATGCCGACCGGCGGCTCCATGCCCCGCTCGCGCATGGCCACCAGGGCCAGGGTGCGGCCATTGCCGCCGATGATTGCGCCCTGACCGGCCGCGGAAAGAAGCGATGAATCGAACTTGGGTGGGTCGGCAAAGCCGTAGCGTTTGATCGAGGTGATAATTGCCTCGGTGTCGTGCAGCTTCGGATTGTCAAGCCACTCCCAATCTTTGGCTTCGTCGAGCAAAACGTACTCAAGTTTAAGTAGATTTTTGCCCATCTGGGGTCTCCTTGGATAGATTGGTGGGGGCCATCGCAAAGTCAAGGTAATAATCGTGGCCGACCGCGAATCGATTCGGGTGCATGGCCGTCAGAGTTATCTGGCCCTGGGGCTTGGCCGGCCAATGAGCCAGGTTGATGGTGGCTTCCGGGATGACGGCAAAGGTGTAACTGGCCATTCCGGCCTCATCGAGGCTAGACTCCTGGGTGCAGCGAAACTTGAGGCGGATCATGATTTCACCTCCGCCGGGGCAGGGGCCGGGACGAAGTCGAGGTAATATTCCTGGCCGACCGTAAACAGGTCATCCACGATAGCCGAGAGCTTGATCTCGCCGCTGGGCGTTGCTGCCCAGAACGCCCGGTTTTCAATACTGCCATCAGTCACCGGGATAAAGCGGTAGCTCCAAATAATACTGGCCTTCTGCCCGCCCAGAGCAGCCAGGGACTCGGTTTTGTCCGTACAGCGAAATTTAGCGCGAATCATGATGCGTCTCCTCCTTGGTTCAGATAATCAGGTCGGGCCAGGTCAGGCGGCAGGGGGTCCTGGCCTGGCTGGCGCGGTTCCACTGATAAAAATGGCTCGTGGCCATTGACAGGGATAAACAGGGTCCAGGAGCTATCCGGGGCCGAGACGTAGCCCGCCCAGATCTTTTGCAGGTCGGGATCGGTGTAGGTCTTGATTTCGAGCAGGGGTAGAGCAGTTATCCTCTCATCTGCTGCAATCTCCCGACTTGGCCGAAGAGAAAAATGAGGGATCCCGCCAGGTTGGGGTAGAAGTAACGTCCAGGGATCGTCTTCTTTATTGGCAATGAACCCAGTCCATAGCTTGAGCATACCGGGGTCAGTGTAAAGGCTAATTTTAATATTCATCACCCGCTCACTTCACCGCTATCCAGCCGGCGAAATTCATCCAGCGCCAAAAGCAGTCAACCTGAGCAAAGCCGGCTTTGTGCAGCATCTCCTCGTTCCAATGGGCCGTGACTGGCACGAGCACTCCTTCCAGGCTGAGGCGCTTGCGCTCGATAGCCTCCTGGCTGTACCCATTCTCGGTCTTGAGATTGTGGTAGATGTCCACCATCAGGTCGTCGAGGTGAGCCGTGTCGCCGAGTATCTTCTCGACAAAAATCAGAGCGCCGCCTTCCACGGTAGATTCGCAGATGCGGCGTAAGATTTGTTGGCGGTAATTGATGGGGATGAATTGCAGGGCCAGGACGCACATAGTTACACTGGCCCGCGCGCCAGGATAATGGGTACGTAGGTCAGCTTCCACGATTTCAACCACGTGGCAGTTGATGAAGCCCTCGAACCGCTCGCGGGCAGCCGCCAGCATGGGCTGGCTGACCTCGACGCCAATAAAGTGATTGGTTGCGCCGAACTTATCCACCAGGGGGGCCATTGCCTCACCCCGGCTGCACCCGAGATCCACGATGTCGGTCTTGGGCTTGCGGTAGCGGCAGGCCAGCTCGAAACACGCCTGGCGCATCACCGGATATTGAGGGATGCTGCGGACCAGCATGTTATCAAAAGCGTCGGTAACTTCGGTATCAAACTCCCAGCGCGTGCCAGGCTGAGTGTTGTCAATGACGGCGACTTGGTTTGTCATACGGCTGCCTCCTCTGGCAGGTCTTGCAACTGGGGCGCGATGTCGGACAGGTTGAACAGCCGGCGGCGCAGCACCCGCAGAACCTCGGTGCTGTTCTCGCAGGCATCTTCAATCTCCCGAACCCAGGGTTCAAAGATGGCACGGGAGACATAGAACGAGTAGCGACCTACCCGCACCTTGACTCCCTTATCCACCCGTTTGCCCCTGCGCACGCCCTTGATAATGAACTCGTCAAAAAGCTCCAGGTCAATCGCATCTACCGTGACCGGCAGCCAGCCTTCGGCGTTTTGCTCCTTGAGTAGTTGGACATAAGCCGCCTCGTCCCACATCTGGGTCATGTAGATCGCGGTGAAGTCGCCGCCGGCCATCGTCAGGTTGTTGTGGTCAATGGCAAAGGTGACGGCCGCTGTCTGGCTGGCCTGGTCCACACCGAACAGGACCGGGATAGCCCAATCACCGTCTTCGGTGACATCAATCCCGGACGGCAGGGGCGCGTTCTGGTCTTTCAGGAATTTGAGGGCGTGGGTCCGGCCATTACCGAAGACGAGGCCCCCCTGGCCATCATTCAACGTAGCGTCGAACTTGGGCGGGACCTGGAAGCCGTTTTTGGTAATGGCTTCGGCCAGCTTGGGAATGTCGTGTTTTTTGGGGTTGCGCTCCCATTCCCACTGGAGCGCGGTTGTGAGCGGCACGTACTTGAGTTCAAGTAGTACCTGGTCTGGTTTAAGTTTTACTTTTGCCATAACACCTCCGAGAGATAAAAAATGGTGGCCACCCCCCATAAAGGGGACCTGGACCCAATGAGGGTGCAGGCTGAGGTGGCCACCGTTTTAAGTTGGATAGCAGCCGGATGGCTGCAACGCTTAAGTAGCTAGGTTAATTTGCCTCCGCTGTGTCCTGAGCTTGCCGAAGGGCCGTGTCAGTTGAGAAGCTGGGCGCTGACGGTGTAGGTAATAGGATTGGCTGTGCTATGAATCATCCGTACCCGCCAGGCAGGCGGCAAGGGATAACTCCGGGTCTGGGTGACATCATCCGCCGCGTTTCCAGCCCCGGGATAAATAAGGTAGGTCGCGCTGCCGGTTGCATCCAGGCCGCTGGTGGCGGTGAAGATGCTGCGATAGTTGCCGCTGACCATGTCCTTCGCCTGGACTGCCAGGGTCGCGGTGACAGTCCCGCTAACCCCACTGACGTTGACCAGGAAGTAAGCGCCGCGCACGTTCAGGTTTTCCTGGAGGTTGGTGTAGTCCTGGCTGGCGGTGGTCTGAGTTCGGGCCGCCGATGACAGGACCGTGACGAGCCGGCCGGTGGATTGGGCCTGACCGAAAGGGACAAGCGTGAAAATCAGCGTGGACACGAGTAAATAAATCAAGGCGATCTGCCACACGATCCGGGTCGGGAGACCGTCAGGCGTGGCGATCCCGCACCGAACTAAATAATTCAAAACTCGTTGCATGGGTCCTCCTTGCTTGTTAGATTGCATAGTTTGGGTTTAAGCCGGCGGTCTGGGGACACCGGGCCGTAGCAGAGGATTAGCTGCCGTAGGGCATACTGGTGGGCCTCCAAGAACACGCGGTCCTGGGCAGGCAGTTCCAGGAGGGCAAGGCCGAGTTGGGGCTTAGTCATTTGGATCTGATTGTTCATTGGCAGGAGTAGAATCGGCTGGCTGCTGGGTAAAGGAAGGGTGCGCCACCGGGGGCAGCTTGAGTAAAACCCGGCGCGTCTCGCCGGGGGGGACAACGACAGGTTGAGCGAACTTAAAGACAACGCCGTACCGCCGGCGCTGGGGCCGGCGGAGCAGGAAACGAAGGAAGTTCAGGAATCGCTCTTTGAGCGATTGAGGCAAGGGTGTGATCTGTCCCTCAATGGGCTGATTGGACATGGTCCCCCTTTTTTCGTTCAAACCATCGTCGGACAGCCGTGGCAACAGGGGTAGGCATAACGAATCTACCTAGAAGATCGCGGTCATCGTTTGCCTCGATCAGCGCCTGTCGCACTGGCCAGTCCTCGCGAATGGCCCGTTCCATGCGGGAAATCCTATAATGATCAGTGTCAATTGCAAAAGTCCGGCGGGAATCTAGCTTCATCAAACACCTGTTACACTGCGTTACAGAACAATGTATAACAGAATCGGTTTGATGTCAAGAAGCATCAAAAAGTTGTCTGCATTTTTAACAAAAAACCCGCTAAAAGGCGGGGCTTAGGGGTACTTTTGTGGCTTTGCCAGGGGAGAGAACTGAATTTACTCGCCCTCAGTTCTGGTAACATCCAGTTCGATAACACGGCGAGCATATTCGGCCAGCAAATCGGCTGCATCCTGTTGCTTCAGTTCGACCAGCAGGCGATAGACTTTAACCAGAGCATGGTCGTCCATCGCGTTTAGCATCTCCCAGCTAATGGCCTCACTGGACAACTGGCTCATACGCCGGGGGGTGGCGGATACACCGCCCGCATTATATTGTTCGCGCGTCTCGCTCATAGCATCCTCACTTATTATTGACCAATTTGCCCACTCGTATTTTTAGGGTTGTCATTAAGACCAAAGGCGTGGTACAATGGATTTGCAAAACAAAGACCCCCAGTCGTCAAACATTCAGGGGTCTTTGTCTGTTTTGCTTTGACCAGGTATGTTGCTGGCCATTTTGTTGTGTGGACATGGTAACATAGGGGGGCTAGTTGGTCAAGGTCTGATTCTAAAATCGAGGAAGCGAGAGAGGCGCCTAAAGAATGAACCAGCGTGACAAACTTAAGCTTTTTAAGCCTTATTTTCTGATTCTGCATCCACAGACTGGCAAGACGGCTGTATATAACCGTAAGTATGAAAAGATGTTTGAGGCTGCTTCAGCCGAACTGATCGGCTACGCGGTTAAACACAACACGCAGGTAGCTCCTGGATTTGGTTTAACCAAGCCGGAACAACAGCCGTCCTGGATAAGTGAAGAGATTAAAGAACAGTGTATTGGATACCACCTTTATTCCGATACTTCCACTACCCCCCAGATTAAAAAGATCCCTGAAAGCTAACTCATTCCAACAACGAGTCTTGCTCGCACGGCAAGAAATTGATAAGGAGAGTTAAGCAAGTTTACCACGATGCCAACAAAACTAACCCCCCAAGAGTTTGTAGCCAAGTGGCATGAAGCAGCCCTCAAGGAACGATCTAGTGCCCAGGAGCATTTCATTGATCTCTGCCGACTGGTCGGGCACCCGACCCCGGTAGAGGATGACCCTACCGGCGAAAGGTTCACGTTTGAAGCTGGGGCAGGGAAACAAAAAGGGGGGCAAGGGTGGGCCGATGTCTGGAAAAAAGGTTACTTTGCCTGGGAGTACAAAGGCAAGCATGCTGACCTCGACAAAGCCTATCAGCAGTTGCTTCAATACCGGGAGACGCTGCTAAACCCACCTCTCTTGATCGTCTCTGATATGGACTCCATCGTCATCCATACCAACTTTACCAACACAGCCAAACGGATCGAGCGACTTGCGCTGGAGGACCTGCTCCAGCCGAATGGCCTGGCCATGCTGCGGGCCGTGTTTTACAACCCGGATGTCTTTCGTGCTCCACAAACCACCGAACAGGTCACTCAGGCCGCGGCTAAGGAATTTGCCCGGCTGGCTGAGTTGCTTCGCAAATATGGGGAGGACCCCCACCGCATTGCTCACTTCCTGATCCGGCTGCTTTTCTGCCTCTTTGCCGAAGATATTGGACTGCTGCCGGAGCGGATTTTCAACCGGCTGGTCACCCGAACCCGCCGAGATGCCGCGGCTTTTACCAGCCAGCTCCGCCAACTGTTTGCAGCAATGGCCGTTGGCGATTGGTTTGGGATTGATAAGATTGCTCACTTCGATGGAGGCTTGTTTGATGATGATTTTGTTTTGACCCTGGACAGTGAAGGCATGGACATCCTGGCTAAAATCGCCGGGATGGACTGGTCGAGTATCGAACCCTCTGTTTTAGGCACGCTCTTTGAACGCAGTCTCGACCCGTCCAAGCGGGCACAGTTGGGAGCGCATTACACCAGTAAAGAGGATATTTTGTTGATTGTCGAGCCGGTCTTGATGGCTCCGCTGCGGCGGCGATGGGCCGAAGTGCAAGCTCAGGCCCAGGCCCTGGCCGAGCGCCGGGATAGGCTTCAGGGTATTGAGGGTCAAGCGCCATCGCCAGAGGTCAGGAGAGAACGCACCAGGCTGCAAAAGGAACTAACCGCCCTATTGACCGGCTTTGCCGACGAAATTGGTCAGGTCAGAGTCCTGGACCCCGCTTGTGGAAGCGGTAACTTCCTCTACGTTGCCCTGAAGCAACTGCTCGACCTGGAAAAGGAGGTTGTCACCCTGGCCTGGAATTTGAAAGTGGGCCGCTTCTTCCCCTCTGTTTCTCCGGCTCAATTGTTCGGGATTGAGATAAACCCCTACGCCCACGAACTGGCCCAGGCGACGGTCTGGATTGGTTATATCCAATGGCTGCGGGACAATGGCTTTGGCGACCCGAGCGAGCCGATTTTGAAGCCTTTGCACAATATTGTGCAGATGGATGCTATTTTAGCCTATGATGAGCAGGGGCACCCAGTGGAACCGGAGTGGCCCGAGGCTGATGTGGTTATTAGTAACCCCCCATTTTTGGGTGATAAGCGGATGCGTACAGAACTTGGTGACAAATATGTTGATGACCTTCGCCGTTTTTATGCTGATCGTCTTTCTGGCCAGAGCGATTTAGTATGTTATTGGTTTGAGAAAGCTCGTGCTTTGATCGTGAGTGGACAATCAAAACGAGCCGGATTATTAGCAACTAACTCTATCCGTAGTGGAACTAACCGCCGTGCCCTAGAACGCATAAAAGAGAGTGGTGATATATTTATGGCTTGGAGTGATAGGGCTTGGATACTCGATGGAGCAGCAGTACGAGTATCTATGGTCGGATTTGATAATGGAACGGAGAAGGAACGAACACTGGATGGAAATAAAGTATCACAAATAAATCCCGATTTAACTTCCCTGGTTGATATTACAAATGCCTTAACGCTTCCTGAAAATAAAGGTATTTGTTTTCTTGGAATGATGAAAGCTGGACCTTTCGACCTTGATACACAAACCGCCCAAAATATGCTAAAGGCTCCGCTTAATCCAAATGGTCGGCCAAATTCTGATGTAGTGAAACGTAGATTAGGGGGACAAGATGTAGTAAAAAGGCCACGTGATATTTGGATTATTGATTTTGGTGTAGATACAACGGAGACAGAAGCATCATTTTATGAAATACCTTTTGAGTATGTGAAACGGCATGTGAAACCACTTAGAGACAATAACAGGCGTGATAGTATGAGGGTTAAATGGTGGATACATGGCGAACCAAGACGAGGGTTAAGAGAGGCAACAAAAAATCTGAACCGTTGCATAGTAACTCCCGAAGTAGCAAAGCATCGGATTTTTGTCTGGATGGATACCTCAATCATTCCAGACCATAAATTACACGTTTTTGCCCGCGATGACAACTATTTTTTTGGAGTGCTTCAAAGCCACGTACATGAAATTTGGTCTTTAGCACAAGGCTCTTGGTTGGGTGTTGGCAATGACCCAAGCTACTCATCATCACGCACCTTTGAAACCTTCCCTTTTCCCTGGCCGCCCGGCCAAGAACCGGCCAATGATCCCCGTGTTGAAACTATTGCACAGGCCGCTCGCGAATTGGTTGAGAAACGGGATAACTGGCTCAATCCGCCTGACGCAAGTGAGGAAGTTCTCAAAAAGCGCACCCTGACCAACCTCTACAACCAGCGCCCCACCTGGCTTGACCTGGCCCACCAAAAGCTAGACCGCGCCGTTTTTGACGCCTACGGCTGGCCCCACGATTTGAGCGACGAGGAGATTTTAGCCAGGCTGCTGGCCCTAAATCTGGAACGGGCTGGCCCGCCACGGTAGCCGGGCAGGCCCAGCCGTGCGGCAGGCATTGCTGGCGGAACAGGGGGATTTGTTTAATGGCTGTTATCTTAATTGTTGACGACGATCAATCCATGCGAGACCTCATTTCCGCACTTTTAGGCTCAACTTATCAGGTGGTGACGGCAACGGATGCCACTGAAGCGCTCTCCCAGGCTTACCTGGCCCGGCCCGATCTGGTCCTGCTCGATCTCAACCTGAGAAGACATCACGATGGCCTGGAGGTCTGCCGGGCCTTGCGCCGGGAATCCGACCCGGCCCTGGCCCGGGTTCCGATTGTGATCATCACCGGTTACGATGACCAGAAAACTGAAAGTGCCGCGCTGTCAGCCGGAGCCAACAGTTATCTCACCAAGCCAATCAGTGGCTCTGACCTCCGAACCCTGGTTAGCCGGCTGCTGGCGAGGAAGGGATAGGCCAACACGAGCCTCCGCCAGCCGGCTTGGATCTCGCCTGATTCGATATAAAAACAGACGGAACGTCCAAATACACGTAGCAGTTGCGCACTCAGGCGCTAAATCGTTCTAAAGGTTGGATTTTCACAATTTTTCCAATCGCCCCCTCCTCCTTACAATCCTATCATTCGAGGATGAAGGGGAGAGGAAATGACCTTAACAAACGAAACCAGACCATTTGTAGTCTGTCAAGCCACCCAGCATGCGATGCTGATTCCGTGGGGGCGTTTTGCCCGCCATCTACACCTCAGCGAACGGTTGCGGGCCGCCGTGCCCCGTCGCCAGCGTAAGGATGCGCTGTCGGGCGGCGACTTGATCCTCGAATTTGGGCTGGCCTCCTTAACGGGTTGTGCTTATTTGGAAGAACTGAACCTGGGCGCTCACCCGCTGGTAAAAGATCAAGCGGTCCAAGACGCCTGGGAGGTGCAGTTCCGGCATTACACCACCGTCAGCCGGTACCTGTACGACCTTGATCCGGAAGCGGCGGTCCAGGTCCAGGCGGAACTGGAAGCGATCATGTTGCCGTACCTTCGACAAGCCAGCCATGAGGTGTTGTGCCACCAGGAGTATCTGACCCTGTGTGGCGACCTGACCGGGCGACCGGTGAGTGCCTACAGCACCACCTATCCGCCGGATACAGTGTTTGGCTATATGGCCAATGAACTTTGTAAAGGTCATCAAGCGGCCTTGGTCAGCTTGAAAGGGCAGCGCCACCGGGTGCATGTGGCCGTTTTTCACCATGCCGGTGACACTGTGTCCGGGCCGTGCCTGGGCGAGATGGTGGCTGCGACCGAAGCCCGGCTCGGTTGCCGGCCGCGACGGCGGACCGAGCTAGTTCGGCAGCGGATCGAGTTGGTTGAGGCGCAAATCAGCCAGAAGCAAGCCTGGATTGAGGCACAACGAGCCACCATCCGTGTCCAACTCCAACGTCAACTGGAGTTGGGAAACCAATTGCAGGAACTCCGACAGCAGCTTACCGAACTGGAGGCCAGCTATGCCAGCAAAAAGGTTCGCCCTACCTCCCGGTTAGCCCAAGCCCGGCAGCGAAAAAGCAGTTGGGAACGGCAACTGGGGACCGCCCTGGCTCAGGAAAGTCAAGCCCGGCGCACCATTGAGCAGCATCAACCCCGTTTGGAGGCGCTCACCGCCGAACGAGCCAGGCTGATCCGCTGGTTGGCCCAACTCGAAGTGGAGAATGCCACCTGTCCTAACCCAGTCCGCATCCGCTGGCTGCTGGATGGTGGTTTCGGCGATGCCGCCAATGTGACCTATCTGATCGAACTGGGCTATGATCTGTACGCCATGGCCCACAATGGTAAAACCACCCAGGTTTTGCTGAAGCAGCTTCCTAATGACCCCGCCTGGGTACAAGTCGGGAGCCGGACCCAGGCCCTGGATAGCTCCGTCCACAACTTGGGCGACTGTCCCTACCCGGTTCGGCTCACCCTGCTGCGCTGGGCGGGCGAGAACAAGGGCTTCAAGTATAGTACCTTGATTTCCTTTAGTGAAGCCGCTGCTTTACCAACCGCCGAGTTGTTCCCGACCTACCACCAACGTCAAGACATCGAAGCCGGGATCAAGCAAGGCAAGGGCACCTTCAGTTTTACCAAACTGCATGTCCGTTCGCCGGCCGGCATCCGGCTCTTGGGCCAGTTCGCCTTGCTCTTTTGGCCCAACTTCGTCCATTGGGCCGCCGATTGGCTGGCTGAACGGGTCTCTGACCGCTTTGCCCCGGTTTTAGGTCAGGTGCGCACCCAAGTCCGTGTCGCCGCTAACACCCCAGCCGTGGTCTTGACCAATGTCCGGGGCCAACTGCTCGAATTCGCCAGCGATGGCCCTTACGCCGGTATCCAAATCCGGCTCGATGGCCCTTTTGCTTACCAGTTCCCGATGCCGTTGTTTCAGACCTGGACCCATTTATGGCCGGTTTCGTCTGCATCTGTTAAAGAACAATTGGTGACTATCACGGCTACCCAGACCTTACCGTCATTAGCCGAGGCCCTGTTTAGCCAGGTCACCGTCCATCGGTTGGAAAAAGTTTCGAATTTTGAACTTGTTGAACGATTACCTCCATGAGTGCGCAACCAGTACGTACAGCCTATGACAGTATCAGATGTTATATTAGTTTTTCAGATACTCGCCACCTGTATTCAGGGAGTTGCCACAATTGGCGTGTTGGCAACATTGATAGTCTACTTCCTTCAACTTCGTACCATGCAGGATCAGCTTAAAGCATCAAGAGATGCTGCTGCGGGCCAAAATCTCCTTACGCTGATAGGGTTCCTTCAGAACGAAGAAGTTCGAGATGCACGGCGAGCCGTTATTAGAACTTTAGGAGTAAAACCATTTTCTAAATGGACTGAAGAAGATGAACGAGTCGCATCTAAAGTGTGTGGCAATTATGATGTCGCAGGCATAATCATTCGTGAAGACTTGGCCCCACTAACCCCCATTGTAACCAGTTGGGGGTCGAGTATTCGGGATTGCTACAGAATACTTGAGCCATACATCAAGGAAATGCAAAAAAGAAAGGGACCGGGTTATTGGGATGATTTTTGCTGGCTCTATGAAAAGGTTAAGGATAAGCGTTCAAACTAAGATCGAAGGCGGCATAATCGTACTCTGGCTGAAACCAGGAGGCCCCATTGTCAATTAACCTGACAGATAACCAGAAACAGTTAATCAAGTGGCTGGTAAAAAAACAAAAGAGGGAAAGCTGAGAGAAGAATTTCTCACATACGGAACTTCTAACGGTTATATGTTGACAGTAAGTGGTGACGAAGGAGAGAAACCACCTAAGATAACCAAAAGTGCTTTGATGGCATTAGCAAGTGCTGACCTATACTTAGATAATCTTCTATATAAGCTTGAATTGCCAAAAGCATAATGAAAGCCGAACTCCGAACCTTACTTCTTGTTGTGTTTTACGATAAGGGGTAATGACCCAATCTATCAGCCCAGCCTCATTGACCGTATCCTGGCCCAGCCTTGCCCGCTCGATACATTTCTGCCATTCCTCGGCAGGGACCGTTAGAGGTAGACAACTATCGGCGGCGAGGATTGCCCCACCGCCAGCTAAAGGCATCGTCATAAATTCACTCCTTTCAATCGCTCAAAAATAACACCGCCCCGGCCCGCACCTGGTTACCGGCCACCTCGACCAGCCCATTTCGCCGCAGCGTCCCCAGGTAAGCGCCAAATGTGCCGCCGCTGACGGTAAAGCCGGTGCGCGCTCCTAGCTCCTCCCGCGAAAGCCAAGCGGGATAGACCGCGACCAGTTCATCCAGCATCCTGCGCTCGCCAGCCCGGAGAGCTTCGCGCCACATAGCGATAATCTCCTCGGTTGTCTGAGGTGGCGGCGGAGCGAGATGGCCGAGGTAATCCAGGCCAGCCTGGGTAATAACAACCTCCCCACTCGTTTCCTCAAGAAGACCGGCCCGCTTAAGCGTAGCAAAATAGGCCCCAAACGTGCCGCCTGATGGAGTGAAACCCGCCAGCGCGCCAAGTTGGGTGCGGGTCAAGCGAAGAGGAAAACGCCGGGCCAGGGTTTCCAACATCCGCCGCTCGCCTGCCCGGAGTTTGGGGGTGTCCGCGTCGGCGCCGTGCGGGACCGGCTGGGTTTGGCGAGGTGTGTGCCGGGCCTCTGGAATCGAACGGGCCTGCACCGGGACTGGCCGGGCGGTAGCCGCAGCCAGAGCTTTAGCCAGGTCCTGGCCTATCGTGACCAACTGCTTCCCGTTTTCGACCAGACGTTCAATCGCCTGCTGAAGCTGCCTGACCTGCTCATCCTTGAGTACGGGCACTTCCACCCGCTCGACCGTAATTTGGCTTTTACTGGCCGCTTCGTCGGACTTGCGCCCGTTTAGCTCTTTCTCCAGGGCGGCAATCCGACGACGTAGGGCTGCCGGGTCGTGGGCTTCCACCTGCTTGACTACCTCCTGCATGGCCTGGTGCAGGGAATCTAGTTCGGCCCGCTCCAGCGGGCGAGGGGGCGCCGCAGCGGTGGCGTCATTGAGGGTAGGGGTAGCCGACGCATTATAGGTCAACTTACGCCCAATCTTGATTTTGCCGAAGAACTTGAGCCACTGCGGACTCCAGACATACGCCTGGCCGATTTCGAGCCGTGGCAGTTCATCCACCGCTGCCCCGGCGTTAATTCCCTGCGCATCAATCCAATCACGGATAGCCTTGCGTTCCTGGGCCGCGTTCATTTGCAGCACGAACAGCGCCTCGACCTGGTTGAGCACATCCTTGTTGACCGCCTGCGGGCGCTGCGAAATCAGGGTCAGGCCGATGCCGTAGTTGCGACCCACCTTGCCGATGTCCTCAAACGCACCCAGCATCCGCTCCTCGCCTTTGAAGGTCTTTTGGGGTATAAAGAACTGGGCCTCTTCCAGGAAGAAGTGCATCGGCGACCGGGCCGTCTTCTTGCGGTGAAATAACTGCTCTGCAAAAGCGGTCACGAACTCTTTGCGCTGCGCCTTGCGGAAATGGCTCACATCCAAAATAAGAGAGATACCGCGCTCGACCACCAGGTCGGCGACCAGTGCGCCGGCTCCTGGCTCCAGGGGAATATCGCCGTGCTCTCCCCCAAAAATAGGGATGGCCAGGCCGGCGCCCTTACCGTTGGCAGCCAGGCGCAGGCCGTACCAGACCCCAACCGGGTCAAGTACAACGATTTGAACCCCCGCTTCGTGCAGCAGCTCGGCCAGCTTGGTCGCTGCGTAAGTTTTACCTGATCCACTGCGCCCCAAGAAGGCGATCTTTTGTGTGGCCGCATCCGCCGGTAAGGCAAAAGGCGCGTTGCCTGTCGTCTGACCGATGAGAAGTTGAACCTGATTAGACATCGTTCCCCTTTCAAAACATACTGATTTGTTCACCATATTTGCGGGCCTTGCCGGCAGCTCGCCGCGGCGGGCTGTAAGTCTGCTTGTAGGCCAGGAACTCGTTTAGCTCCGCCGATGTGTAGTCGAGGTGGTCCATCAACGCTTCCTGCTGGATCCACCACATGACCGCCAGGAAGTGGGCCATCCAGGTCTGGATCTCGTCGTCGTCCGCCTCGTCGTCTTCATAAAGCGGCAGTTCCCAATAGTACAGGCCGTAGCGGTCAAGCTGGTCGAGCACCCAATTCCACCGCTGGGGATCGAGGAAGTAGCTCGCGGGCCGGTCCTGGAGGAGGGGGTAGAGCGCCGCGCCCCACGCCTCAATGGTCCTGTTGCGCCAGACGACCCAGAGCTTGTCGGCTTCCCGGTCCAGCCGCTCCGGGGTCTCTTCTTGGGGCTTGAGACTTTTATAGGCTAAATCTAAAAGTTGGCGGCTCAGGTCGTTCATCATCCCTCTCGAACCGGGGTGCATCCCGGTAAAATCGGTCTCGCCAGATCGCCTCTTCGGTCTCGTCGTAGGTATCAACCACGTAATTAGCTCCCCTGGTATCAATCCGACCCCGCACAGCGGCCCGGAAATAGACATGCTTGGAGCCGGACACCAGCAGGTCCCGCCCTTTCCAGGTGAAAGGCAGCCCGTGTTCCTCCAGCACCTCGGACAGCATCGGCCGGATATGGTCGAGCCAATCCATGCGGGGCAGTGGCCAGACGATGACCGCCTTCTCCTCACAGGTTTCCAGAATCCCGGCCAGGTGGTGACAACTGGCAAAGGTCCGGCCCGCGCCGCGCACCCCTGTCGGGCGCTGCGAAACGACCCGGTGCAGCCGGTCGAGGTCGGTCTTTCTCTTGATTGGTGTCTCGGCCAGGTGCGCCCTGGACAGGGCTTCCAGTAAAGTTTTATCAATCTTCACTGCTTTAACTCCTCACTCAATTTCGATGTCATAAGGGCTAATAAAAATAGGGTGCGGTTCCTGCAAGCCGCGAATGGCGATCATCTTGCCCAGATGCCGGGCCAACTCGATCCCCCTTGGGATTTCCGGCTTCCACTCCAGCCACCAGTGCAACAGCCTCAAGGCGGTCGTCCGGCTGTGACCGTAAGCCAGAATGTCCAAATGGCCGGCAACCCAAAACGGGAAACCGGCCTCTGGTTCCAGGCGGATATAAGGCGCGTCTGGTTCGACGACTGCAATCCAGAAGCGGCAGGTATTAAGAAAAAAGTCGCGCTTTATCTTCTTGCGCCAATACTCGCCGGTGTAGAAAGTCACGACCTGGTGTAGCGCAACCGGCACCGTAGACTCACCAAACAACCGGTCAAGCTCGACACCTTTCAGGACACCCATTCGCTTTTCATAGTCGTCATCGCCGGTCGAGCCGAGGCAGACCTGCAAGGTAAAAGGGTCAGTCTGGGACTCGGCCATTGGACCCGCTCCACAACCTCAGATTTTCGGCGTTATAGCCAATCGTTTGATCGTCGGCCGTCCGTACAAAATAGTCCCACTGGCATTGGACCGGGTCGCCAATGGCGACAACCCAGCCCTCAGTCTGCCCGCATAAGGTGTCATCAAAAACTTGGACATGGTCGCCTACCTCGTACCCGTGCCCCAAAATGCGTGGTTTAGGATGCGCAGCCATCGGCCGGTCAAAAACGGCCACCTTGAGGCCACACTCGACCATCTTCTGAAGATAACGTTCAGCTTCGGCCCGGGGAATCCAGACCATCGGTGAGGGGCGCCCGCGCCCGCGCAGCACTTCCGAGGATAGCTCCAACGCCAGCAGCCTGGCCAGACGGATGGCATCGCTGTTGTAGGCCCGGTAGGTATCCTGGACGCGGACGAGGATCGTGCAGCCGCGATAGGCCGGTTCAAATTTGTAGGTGACGTGGTATCGCCCCGGATGAACTTTCTCAGCCATCAGCCACGCTCCTCTCCAGGCGCAACGGCCCAACCCTTGGTCAGGCTTTCGGCAATGACCCGCCCGGTCCACTCATTCAAAATCGCGGTGACTTCCACGATGTCCTGGCGCAGCTTGGCTGCCTCCAGGCCGGCCGGGTCAAAGCCCGACCAATAGAAAGCCAGGGCCTTGGCGGCGGCTTCGGCGGGTTCGGAGTGGAGCGTTTCGGGCTTTGGCTCAAATAGCGCCATCATCCTTTTCTCGACGAGAGTATGATTGGTAATAAGTTCGGCCATGTTTTCCTTCCTGGGCTGCGCCCACTGCCTTAACATTTCGATAGTGAGCGCAGCCATTTTTGTTAGATAGGTGTTAGATAACTGTTACAGTTTTACTCGGTTTCGAGCAGCTTGGCGACCTCGTCCGCCTCGGGGCAGTTGGCGTCTACCAGGGCTGCATGAAAGATGCGGATGATGGCGTCTGTGTCCCACTCGGTCCATTTGGATATAGCCATACCGACGGCCTCCTCCCGGCGTTTGTCCAAAGTTTCCGGGGTGCAGTAACTCGGCACAAAAAAGGCTTCTGCCCCCATGTCGGCGATGTCCTGCACGGCCCGTACCAGGATTTGCTCGGTTACTTGGAGTGACTGTCCGGGGTTCCACTGCTTCTCAAGCCGCTTGCAAATGGCGTGGTACTTTTCGACATTGGCCAGGTCGGCCGGGTCAAAACCGTCTGCCCTAACCTTAACCACGGGATCGCCGTTGACCATTTCGACCTCGGCTGAATTGGCCCCGTCGAACGCAACCGCGGACTGGCCGTTGTCGCTGCTCCAGATGATGATGTGCGGGATTTTCTCGGCGGCCAGCTTCTCGCTCTCATCATCTTTCCAGCCATTCAACTCATTCATCTCGATGATGACACTCTCACCCTCGCCGGTAATATTGACCGTTCCAAACTCGGTGATACCAAAGAACTCCAGGATTCGGTCTTCCAGGTTTTTATTAACCTGGACGGTGATGGTCATATCGTTACTCATCAGGCCACCTCCATCATCGCCTTAAAATCAACCTTTTCGGCGGTCAGGAAGCCCTGCTCAATCGCAAAGCGCAGGGTAGCCTCGACCGCATCCGGGTTGAATTGAGGGTAACGTTCCCCCTCGGCCAGCGGTAGATAAAGGCCACCCACGCCGGGCGGCAGCGGCAGGTCGGTAATATCGAACATAAAGTGGTCGTTGGCCTCACTCAGATTCAAGATCTGGAAATGGACCGGGCTGACCGTGAACCATACCCCGGAGAGAGAATCCCCGTTGAGGCAGCGGTACACCGTGACCCCGTTAAATTCAAGAACGACCGGGGGGTTGGCTGGATTAACTTGCATAAGAGCGCCTCCTTTCAGGTTGCTATTTCAAGTTCAATAATTGGGTCATAATCTCGTCAAGCTTCAACCAGTTTTCGGGACAGGCCGGGTTCACCGGGATGTCACCGTGTTCGTACAAACTGTAAAGATAGCGGGCCAGGTCCAACGAATGAGCAAACAACCGAGCCATCCTCCGGTCACGGACCATCGCCACCCATTCCCCGCTCTCGTTGGTCACCAAGTATTCGCGCCAGGGTTCGGCCGTGGGATCAAACTTCAAGTTGCCCGAACCCGGCTCACTGAGCATAGCCAGCATGACCGGATCGGTGCGCTCCTCGGACAGCAAGGCTGCTATCTTCTCACGCCCCTTGTCGGTCAGAACGATCCAGCCGTTCTTCTCGCTCGTCCAGCCTCGTCCGCGGATGTCATTCCAGACCGCCAGGGGACAGCCCAGGTTGTTGCCGTTAGACGAATCGTGACGTAAGGCCAGCTTGAGCCAGGCCGCTACAGCCGGAGTCAGGGCGATGTCTACCGGCGACTCCTCCCAACACCAGGAATAAGCGCCGATGGCGTAACCCTTAAAGGAGCGTCCCTCGAACTCGTACTCGCCCCCCTGGTACTCCTCGGATTCGGCGTTACCCCAGCGGACATAAAAAGTGTCGCCCGCCGCCCAATACCCCGCCGAGGTTGCGTGCTGCCGGTTAAGCAGCCTGACCAGGCGTTGGGCCTCCGCCAACTCAAAGATGGGGCAGGCCCAGCCGTTCCATTTATCGCCAAAGGTATAGCCCGAAAAAACCTCGTGCTCAAAAACATCAATCCAAAAGGCTGTTTTGCGCAGAGTGGGTTTCTCTTGTTCCATTGCTTGCTCCTTATCGGTGCATGATCCGCTCGCCCGGCAGCCGCAGGTCGTAATCAATCTCGCGGCCCCAGATAGCGGTAAAGATGCGATAGCCGATGGTGTCAACGGTCAGGTCGTAGTTATCCGACGTGGTTGGAACGCTCCGGTTACGCGGATTATCGCTGTCGTGATGGTTCAGGTGCAGCACGGTAATTTCCCCGCCGTTGTCGCCCAACAGGAACCACTGGTAATTATTGTCGTCGGGAAACTCCGGGTTATGATTGAAACCGGTCTGGACGATCACTCCGCCGTTGTTAGGCAGGTCCACGATCTTCCTGATACCCTGCGTGGAGAGGAAATACAGAACCCGCTCCGTCAGGGCCTCACCCTCGTGATACCAGCCGAGAAGGTTGGTCTTTTCCGCCGCCCCATGTTTCATACTCTGGCCCCAAACGTGGCCTGGAGATCCTCGACACTAACCGGACGGGTGATATACCAGGCCACCCGCTTGCCGCTGAAGCGCGCTCCAAAAGTGGCCTTGAGTGCCTCGCGCACCGTCTCGGGCGGCTTGCCTCCCGGAAAGCGCACCCAGGTCCAGTCCCGCTCGTGATTGACCTCGAACTTGACCCCACCCGCGTCAACGCTTTCGGCCGCGCCGGCAGTTCGAGGCGCATCGCTCGCTCGCTCGCCCCGAACGACTGCCGCGTGAATCTGGTCTACCAGTTTGGTGACCGCCGCATCAGCGTTCACATCCGGGCCGGAGTAATAGCCTGCGCACTTGGCCAGGCCGACACCGGACAGGATAACTTTACCGTCCTTCTCGACGTGCCAGTTGCGCCCCTTGGGGTTGGCCTGGAAGGTCGGCCAGGTGTAGAGCACGACCTGGCGGGTGACCAGCTTGTGACCGCGCCCGGCGCAGTAACCGCACTTGGGACTGCCGTCGTCGTGGTAGTTCAGCGGGCTGACCACGTGGGGCATACCCATCCGTACCGAACCCTTGCTCGACTCTTGCAGGTATTCCAGGTAGTGCTGCTTGGCCGGGTCCAGGCGGGCCTCTGTCAGGGTCAAACCGCCCGGCCAGCGGCCAGACCCCTGGCACTTGTGGCAGGTTTCGCCCGGATCAAACTCGTTCTTGACCTCGTCCCGCCCCGAGCGGCTTTTAGCCTCGTAAGGGCCAACCCCGATGCAGACCACCACGCCGGGATGGTTAGGGTGAGTCGCCACCCCGTCCCAACTTTCCGGGTCAAAGTAATCCTCCATCAGCTTGGAGCGATCCTCCTTGTAACCAAAGAAGGTATAGCCCAACTCCTTGAGGGCATAGTAGATGCGGATTTGCGCCCGCCGGCGTTCGTAATGCTCCATAAAGTTTTAGCTCCTTTCGTTCGTTAGATAAAGGGTTATTGATTACAAATCATGCAGCGGTTTCAGATTTCGGCTCAAGTTCGCGCTGCAAAACCTCCTCGGTCCGCTTAAGGAAATCCAGGAACGGCTCCCCTTTCTGCTGTAGGGTCAACTCAAACGTCCACTCCGACCCATTTTTTTCGTTCGGGTAGCCGTACTTCAAAACAAATTGGAACCCGGGCAGGAGATGGAGCTTTAGCCCATAAACCTCGCGAGCTTCGGGATGAAAGGGATTAAGCTGGCGGGCCAGCCGCCGCCCGTGATGCAGGAAGAAGCTATCAAGATACCTTTCCAGGGTAATGTTGCTCAGCCAGGCCGGAGGCGTGGGGCCGTAGTAGGTAGCAGTGATGATCTTGCTGTTTTGGATGCTGATCCCGTTTTTCTGTCGCCATTTCTCTGCCCCGGACTTAGCTAACCCGCTCAGCAAAACGTACTGGAGCCGCACCGCCAGGCTCTCTTTCCAGTTCGCGCCAAAACCATTGGGCCGGGTAAACCCGCCGCAGGTCGGCTGGCCGGAGAGCAGCTCGAACGCGCCGTCATAGCCACTCGCCGTCGAAGCCATCCATTGGTAGACCAGGAACGTTTTTTCGACATCCAGGAATGACCAGAAGTTGTAGGTCTCCGGGCGAACCAGGTCAATGAAGTTAATCTTGAATCGCTTCTGCACGGTGGGCCTCCAGTTGTTCTAACGCTGCGCGGGCCTGTTCGTGGGTCGTTTCGAGCCAGTTCAACGCCTCGTCCAGGCGAGTGTATTCACCGAGAAAGCGGTTGCCGCTCTGCTCGATGTAGGTTTCGTCCCCATCAGGGTAAGTCATAATCTCTTCGACATACCCCCAAATCTTATAGCGGATGGTTGGCGGCTCAGCTTCCAGCGGATCAAAGCCGGCCACCAGGTCGCGGTGGTACTGGTGAGTAACCAGCACCCGCTCCAGCGGGTAAAAGTAGTGGCCGTAATAAATCCCACCGAGGTCCTTGCCGAGCGGCGAGGGGAAGTAGGTCAGCTTGCCCTGCTCGGTGATGATATTTTCGTCACCGTCGCGCTCAACGTAGTAGAACGGGCCGAGATCCAGCAGCAGGCCGGCCTCGACCGGGGTGGCCAGGGAATCCGTTCCGGCCCGTAGGTTGATGTACCAGGGCTGGCGCGCGCCCTCGGCGAAGGCGGCAATCAATTCCTGCCCGACCTTCTGGGCGTTGACGTGGCGGGCCGCCAACTCTGAGGATGTCAAACCTTTCACCATTTCCATCGGCACTACCACCCGGAAAGCAAAATCGTGGTCGCCCTCCGCGATAACTTCAACTGTCAGCCCCTCGACCTGCTTGCTAAAGAGGGCGTCCGGTTCGGGTTCGGTCTCGACCATTTCTGCGGCCAGTTGCGAGAGGACTTCGTCCGGGAAGATCTCTTCGGGAAAGACGTTGATTTGCTGGCCGCCAGGAAACTCGATGCGCCACATGCGCCCCGCCTCCGGGTTGCCCACTTCATCCGGGATCAACTCGCGGACCACCTTCGCCTGCTGGCCGTGGTACTGCTGATATTCGGCGTAGATGTTACGATAAGTGACCGTCGTCGGAACGCGAACCGCGAACATAGCATCGTTCGGGATGTCCTTGAGTGGAACTGGGTAGGCGTTCTCTTCCCGGTCGAACACGATCACAACCTCGTCACCTACCGCCATCTCGACCGTGACTTCCTGCTTGTTTTGCCACGAGGGGCGGGTGTACCAGTAACGGCCGAGGGGGAGGTTGGCCTTCCCAAGAACTTTGGGGATTTGGTTATCCATTTTTAACCGGTTCTCCTTTCTCGATTTTCTTGACTAAGGGGTAGCCGGCCAGCGGCTCGTACCCCAATTCCTGGTAGATTTGAATCGCCTGCGGCCCGGTAAAGAGCCAGTTGGGAATACCGTCATAACCAAGCACTTCCCAAAGCTGCCAGTCAGTGATGATACCCTTGCGGTGATAAGTAATGACCCGCTGCATCCGCTCTTCCAGGGGCAGGTTGTGCAGGATCGGCCACCAGTCCCGCCCGTTGTTGGTGGGGCGAATCCGCTCGTCCCGTTCGGCAATGTCCGGGAAGGCCCAGATCTGAATCGGGTCGTCCAGGTACCACGGCTCCCCCCGCCGCCGCAGGACCACCTGCTGCGCCCACATGCCCTGGTAGTCAGGGCGGATGGCCGGGCGCAGCAGAAAGAGCGCGCCCGGATTGCTTACGTAATAATGGGAAAACCCATTGTTTTTGATGTGCTCCGCCAGCGCCGAGGGTTTAAGCATGGACCAATTCCTCGAAAGCTTCGATGTCGGCCATCGTGTAACCCTGCTCGACCAGTCGCAGAATCGCGGTGGCCGCATAGTCACCCTCAGCAAGCTTGGCCTGGAAGTATTCGCCCGGATCAAAATAGCGGCTGATGGCAACCACCGTCGTATACCAGTCGTGGCCGTCGCTAAAGACCTGGTAAAGCCCCAGGACCGTGCGCTCCAACAGGTCATCGGGCAGCAGGTCATAGTGGTTGGCCTGGTGGAAGGGCAGGCGCTGTGGATAGGTCACCCAGCCGTGGACCAGCCGCCCGGTCGCTTCGTGCCGTTCCCGCTGTTCGTAGCGTTTGTACTCGATGAACCCATCCGGGTGGGTGGCAATCGAGGGCGGGCGCAGCATGAAGAAATATTTGAAGACGCCTGGCTCTTCCGGTTTCAGGCCGAGGGCCTTTTCCAGGAAGAGGTTGACGGCGGCCGGGAACTGGCCTTCCGGCAGGCTGTATTGTTCCGTGTCCAATTTCCGGTTCCAGACCATCCAGCCGCAGAAATCGTCGCCCTCAGCCCATTCTAAAGACCAGTCTTTGATGCTTACAGACAACTCGGTTCGCAGCAAAACTTCGCGCCCGGTAACGAGCCAGGTAAATAATTGATCGTGTCTCACAATTAGCTCCTTTCTGATTTTTTAAGCCAGGGTTTGGCCGCTAACGGTTGGTAGCTCCAGGGAGTGTCGTCTTCAGGATCACGGACCAGGTGGCGAAGCGCCTCGGCGTTATCGTCAGGCGGGTAGGCAATGGCCGTGATGGCCTCGACCGGGATCGGCCGGCAAAACTCGACCCACGCCTCGTTGACCGCCCGCAGCCAATGACTGGCCTCGTTAAGTTCAACCTCGATAAACATGAAGCCCCCGGTCTCCACCCGGTAGGGAACGCGGGTCAGCAGGACGAAGGGCAGTTGCTCGCCCTTGCCAACCTCACTGCCGGGCAGCAGGCCCCGTTCAAGAATCGAGGCCAGGTTTTGCTTTGGGGTGTAATGGTAGAATTTCATTTGAGGTAGCCCAACTTTCGCAGGTCGCTGGCTAAATATTTACCCATCGGGTAGTGATCCATCGCCACGTACCAGTGACCGTTGATGTCGCGGGTCAGCCGACGGCGTTCAAAGAACTTGCCGTCCGCTACTGCCTGCTGGTACGCCCTGGCCGTGCGCCGGTTGCGGCTGTTATCGCGCAGCGCGATCCCGAACCCCTGGCGGCGGTCCAGGTGCAGGCTGCCAACCTCGCCGTCCCAGACCAGGTTGCAGACAACTTCTTTATCCCCGCTGGTCGTCAGGGTCACGCCGCCCCGATAAACGATGTCAATACGGGGGGTCAGCAGGTGGCCCGCCTCGATGACGATGTCGGTGCAACCCAGGCGGTCGAGGTCAGCGACGAACCCGGCCAGGTCGTGAGGGTAAACTGAATGAGCGCGGGTCTGGCCGTTCGCGTCTTTCCAGGTGAGAGAGATAAGCGCGCTCATCGGACCTCCACCGGGGTAACCGGGGCCGGCTCCACGACATGAGCCGCCTGGCAGAACTGGCTGTAGGTCAGGGCGACGATGATCGCCCCATGATTCAGGGTGAGCCTGGTCATTTCGCGGAGTTGCCAGTCCTCGGTATCAATCCGGCGCGGTTTTTCGCGGCTGGCAATGATGCCGGTCTTGACATCAATCGGCTCGACCATACTAACGTGATCAAGGTTGACAGCCACCGGCTCGTAAACCGGCGGCTTGACGACCTCCGAGGGTAATGTCCCCGGCACGTTGGCCCAGCGCGAGTCATCGGCGGGGAGATAGGCCTCACTAACAAGGCGGGTAAAGACCATTAACATGGGGGAACCTCCTTAAAATAACGTGGGTACAAATGAAATGGCTTGATGGGGGACTTCGTAAACCGTCCCGGTGTGGACAGATTGAACTCTGACCATTTGCGGCAGGATTTCCTGCACAACGGTCTTGGCTTGCAGGTTCCAGGGGTTGTTTTCCAGCACCGTGTAGTCCCGCTGGCCGCCGCAGTCAAAGGTGTGCAGCAGCAGCTTCCAGGCAGCCGGGGCGAAGGTGTAAACCACCTGGCCGACCTTGCAGGGCGGGACTGTATACAGATCGCGGTTATCTTTGATGTAGCTTTTGGTCGTCCGCAGCGAGATGACCACGGAGAAGTCACCTTCGTTCGCAATCACTTTGCAGCGGGTTGGCACGCCGTCGGTGTGGATGAACCACACGATTTGCTCGGCGGCAATGGTTTTACCGTTGGCCTCGCGGATGAGGTCAATCGGGTCGGGATTAGCTTCAGCCTTTTTATTTTTGCGGGAATTACCGTAACTCATGGGTCGCACCCTTCTTGTTTCAGAAATCAATTTTTTTGTTTTTATTGTATCACAGATATATATCTGTGTCAATAAAGATTGCGTAAATATATATCTGTGACAGGTGCGAATCCCGCCGCCTAGCTCAAGGCAGGCGACGGGGTGAAAGAAGGAGAGTTTGCCGGTTCCAGGACAGGGGAGCCGGGGAAGGGGATGGCCAGGAGGTAGCCAGGAGAAGGCCAGATTTCCCAAACCCAGAGGCAGCCACACGGCGCGCGCTGCGGGGCATATCTGACGCCACGCTGCGCGCCGTGAAAAGGACAACTGGGGCGGTTGGTTGCGGTTAAGCTGACCCGGTTATGGTTCATGAAGAGACCTCCCTGGTCGGCAGCATCAAGCGGATAATGTTAGTGAAGGCCCGCACCAACTGCCAGTCCAGCCCGAGCGAGATCAGCTCTTGCTCGACCCGGTGCAAAATGCTGTCCGGTGACTGCCATTCGACCGGCGTATTGGTTTCGATGAAGTTGGCCGGGTTGACCTTGAGCCAGGCACAGATCCGCAGGAACGCGCTTAGGTCCGGGATGCAGCCATTCTCAACACGGGAAAGGGTCGAGGCGGATAGGTTCATCTGCCTGGCAACATCGCGCAGCGTTTCCTCACCGCGAGCGGTCTTGAGTTGTTTGGCCAGGCTGAGGATATTCAGCCGGCTGGCTAAAAGAGGGTCACGTAGTCTCCCCATGAATAGATTCTCCTTTCACAATTGTTTCGGGGTGCAGCAGTTTAAGCCTGGCCAACCGGGCGTCCAGGATGGTTAAACCCCTTCTGTAATCAGTTTGCACGAGCGCGTCTGACAAATGCTCCATATCGGCCTCGTCGTCCAGGATAACAAAAGCCGAGATAGAGGGGGCCTGATCCAGGTAAGCCTGGATTTCCTGGCCGCGCTTACTGCCCCGTTGAAGTTCAGGCGTAATCTCAATGACGGTCCCGATTACACCCCACCCTGCAAGCTTTTGGCGCACGAACTCAAGCCCACCCTTGCGCATGGAACTGACCACGACGATGACCGCGCCAGTTTGTTCGGTCAGCCAGTTCAGGCAGTAAACACAGTGGGGATGAGCTTCGCCGTTGTGACGTAAGCTTTCCAGATTGATCAGCACGCCGTCAATATCCAGGAAGATAACCTTTTCCACACTCACCTCCGCTCAAAGTAGTAGGCGTAGATTTTGACCCCCGTTTGCAGGAAGTCGCCCGGCAGGGGTCCATTGCGCCCGGTGTAGGCAACGCCGATTTCGTCCAGGTACGCTTCGAGTGAGGGCGGCAACTCCATAAAATTATGCAGGGCAAAGAAGATGGCCCGCCCGCCCTCGCGCAGCGACCGCGCCGCCAACTCCAAAAAGAGGTGGTCTGTCTTGGTCGCGTGCCAGAGCTTGCCCGATGCGGGGTCGGGTTTCAGGTGGGCGCCGCCGCCAAAGGGCGGATTGCAAACCACCAGGTCAAAGCCGTTGGTCAGGTAGTCCACCGTGTCAAAGACATTGCGGTTGTACCAGGAAACCCACGGAAAGAGCTTGCTGCCAATGCGGTAAGCCAGTGGCTCGATTTCATAGGCGGTCATAAAACTGAACGGCTTGCCACCGTTCAGGGCGTAGATCAGGTGACCGATGCCAGCGCACAAGTCGAGGACTTCCAATTCCCGTGAACCACCGGGAGTCGTCTCTCCTTCCAGCAGGTGGGCAAGTTCCTGCTGGGCAGCCGGCAGTGGGGTAAAGAACTGCTCCCACATGTCCGCCTGGGGCGGGGTGTAGGTTTGCAGGACAAAGCCCGGCTTGAGGTCGGGAACGCGGGGGAACCGCTGCTCGGGGTACTCCCGGTAGGGCTTACCCTCCAGCCAGGCCATGATGCGGTCGTTGGTTTTGTGTTGGTCTTTAGCCAAAGTTTTCAAGATAAGTCTCCTTTCTATGGAGCGTTCCTTACAGACGTTACTTCTCCGCCTGAACCGTTAGGGTAAAAGTAGGGAGCGTTTTCTTCCCAAACCCGGTCGAGTTGGTGTTCCTGAATTAGCTCGACCCGCTTTGCCGCCGGTAGTTCGATGGCATAAGCCTGGCATTGGCGAACCTGAACCTTCCCGCAGGCCAGCAATTCCTCAATTAGTTTGTAGACACGGTCAGGCGGGTTAATTTTGAGGGCCTGAAACAGAACGCCGCCGTTAGGGTGCAGGCAGCCAGAATACATATAACCATGTTCGATGTACCGGGCTATCATGATTTCATACAGGCGGGCAGCCAGAGGAGACAGGGTCGGATAGTTTTGCGACGCCTCTTTGCAGGCGTCGCAGACCTTCGTGACCTTAAAGCCCCGGTAGTGTGAGCCGAGCAGGGTGTAGGTTCTGGTTCCTTGCTCCATCTGCTGTTCAGCCCAGGTCGCGTGATTGGTTTTACAGTGTTGACATTTAGCCATCGCTCACCCCTGTCGCCACCGGCCGGAAGACATAAAACTCGTCTTTGGACGACCACCAGCCCGCCTGGGGAAGAGTGGTAAAGTTGACATCCGTATTGTTGGGCTGTGAGAGAACCAGGTTGAAGCCGTAAGGCCCATTATTGTCCTGGGCCGGCGGAGTAAAACGCTTGATGCTCGTCAGTCGCCCCAGGTACCAGCCATAGCCGCCGCCGTTGATGTAGAGCACGGCATCGCCCACCTTAAGCTGCTGATCGAGGGCGGCATTGTCGAGCCGCTGGCCGGTCCCGGCGATATGGCGCAGGGCTGATTCCTTGGCGTCCAGTTGAGCTATGAATTGCTCGTAGTTGTTGCCGCCCGATAGAGCGAAGCCCATGACCTCTATCAGCCCGCCGTGCCGGACCCCCTTGCATAGGGTAAAGAGGGCGGTCAAGGCCTCGTCCGAAATAGACGAGGCCCGGCCGGCCGGAGAATTAGTAACGAGACTTGAGATGTTTTTCGTAGTAGGCATTGATCAGTTCCTCCTGCTGCGCTTGCCATTCGGCGACCGCCAGGGCCGCCACAATTTGTTCCTTTTCAATCTTATCCTCGCGCCCCTCGTCGGCGGGCTGGCGCTTGACCAGAATCGTCACCGTCTTGGGATTGACCCGGATCACTTCGGCCCAGCGTAACTTGTCACGGGAATACCCCCAACTCCAATACTGGACCCCGCCGCCCCGGACGATTTGCGGCCCGCCCTCTTTGATTTTGGGCTTGTGCCGCTCGGTGTAACCGCGCAGGAGCGCCTGGCCGTAAGCGTAGCTGCCGTGCTTCTCGTACTCGGCCTTGCTCAAGACCTTGGTTAGCTGGTGCTTGGGGATGGTGCGGGTAAAGACTGAGGTGTAGTACGGGTTGCCCTCGGCATCCTTGGCCACGGTGTCATTGTGGGTATCAGGCACAGTCACGGTCTTACCGTTGACCTTCATGATCGGGATAAAGTCACGGTGGCTGCACCAGCAAATCACCGCGCCGCCTTCCTCCAGTTGAACCTCATTTTTGTCAGCCGGGATACCGCCCGATTTCTCATACAACTCGCGCTGGTAAGCAATGACCGCCTCCAGGTGAGCAATCCACCGCTGGGCGTGGACGATGGCCCGCTGGCGGCGCTGCTCTGCCTCTTCGCTTTTGCCCCGGCGAAGTTCCCACTGGTCCACATCCTGAGCTGCCGCCAGGGTGCGTTGGTGGCCGCGCAGGTCGGTTTCGTACCGCTCGATGCGCCGGTAGATGACATCGGGACGTTCCTTGAAGGCCGCATGCTTCTCGGCCCGCTCGGTCCGCCAGGCCCAATAGCCGGCCCGGTCCTGCTCCTCAATGGCCTTACGTTGGGCGCTGTCCATTTCCTTTTGCAGTTTGCGGGCATGTTTTTCGGAATGATGGCCGACCAGGATTGGCTGGCCCATCGGCGGACCATGCTCGATGAGATAGTCCAGCCGCTCCTGATGCGAGTTGGCCCTCGCCTCAGCATTGTCGCTGTACTTGGTGAACCGCTCCATGCGGTAGACCAGCCCGCAATCGTCATCAACGATGTGGGCAATCTCATCAACGTACTGCAAAACCATGTCCTCGCGCATAGGGGACCAGACCCCGGCCAGGCACTTGCTGCCGCGCCACCAGGACATCCCCTGCTTGCGGAACGCCTCGAACTCCTCTTCGGGCAGGCGGTAGCCGGGGTAGAATTTGAGTTTGTCGTCATGCAGATTGTATTCTGCGAAGGGTTGTGTCACGTCTTTTAGCTCCTTTTCTCTGTTTGATTTTTACTGTTCGGTTTCTGGGGATTCCTGTGGTTCGGGCGTATCACCTCCTTTCTAGCCCCGCTCCACGATTTCTCTCAATTCGTGATACCGTTCGGGGGTCAGCCCCAGTCGGATCACCTGGGAAAGAATCTGGTGCTTTTCGCGGTGGGCCTCCATAACTTCCCGGTAGCTCTGCCCCCAGAACTCCAGACTGCCGATGCGGGTCTGGGCTGCAACCAGTTCGGTTCGGGCCAAGCACAAATCGGCTTCGAGCAGCTTAACTTTTTCCTGGGCCGCTCGTAGCTCCTCCCGGAGTTTCTCAAGCTCTTCGGCCTGGCGGTCAACTTGCTGCTCCAGGGTCTGCATGGTGCGCTCGTAGTTCCGAGCCGCGATACCTTCTTCGCGTTTCATGGTCGCGTAATCCATTTCAATCCCCCTTCTGATGGCGACAGAGCCACGATTGTAGGCGGCGACTCCCATTGGTCACACAACTCCTTTCGGGTCGGATAAAATGGGGCCTTCGGCCATCAGCCCTTCTACATAAGCGGTCAATCCGATCTTATCACCGCTTAAAGCCAGGATAATGATTTTGGCCGAGGCCGGGGTGTAATCGAGCAGCCGGCAGGCTTCTGCCGCCGCGTCTTCAAGAGAACACTGGTGCAGGTCACCGATGAGCTTGGTCAGCCAAAACAGGGTACGCAAGGACTCATCGAGCTGCTTGAGGGGATCTATCCGTCGCAAAGGATGATTCACCGTTAAACCTCCTTGGGGGTGAAAATTTGTTTCTTTTATGATACCACAAATATATATCTATGGCAAGCTATCGGACGGCGTTACTTTGCTTTGCGCGATCTCAATCGCCTCAGCCAGTCGAACCTCACCGGGGTAGAAGAACTGAAAATCCACCCGCCGCCCGTTCCATTCCGGCATTTCGCGGTTGGAGCGGTAGTGATGATGAAAGGCCTCCGTGTAGTGCAGGCTGTCCTTACCCTTGACCGGCACGATGACCAGGGCCACATCCATATCGCTGTCCGGCCTGGCCTTTCCGGTGGCCTGTGAGCCAATCAGGTAGGCGGCCAGAATGGGCCGGCGCACCCGCATGGGTCCCCAGCGGAGGTGGTGGCGGATAAAGGGCCAGGTGGGAAAGTTTGGCTCAGGCATAGCTGGTCAGGAGCATCTCTTTGACCGGGCCACGCCCGGCCACCGTGACGCTGATGTTGCGCTGGGCAGTGACTGTGTGCTTGGTGAAGCGCCTGCCATACAGCTTTTCAACCACGCCGTCGCCCGGATCGCTGTTGCTGGCCATGACTTTGGCCCTGGCGCGAATACAGGATTTGGCGAAATCGGCCAGCCGTTCGTGGTCGCGCGGGCCAAAGTTACCCGCCGTATAGCTGGTAAAGTTGGCGGACTTGCTCAGGGGGCGGTAGGGCGGGTCGAGATAGCCCCAGGTAGAATCCCCGCGCAGCCAGGGCCTGACAGTCATAAAGTCGCCGCGCAGCAGTTCGGCCCGCTGCAAGGCCAGGTGCGCCGCTCGCAGCAGGGGCGGATTGCAGATAGCCGGGCTTTTGTAGTCGCCAAAGGCGACGTTGAACTGGCCGTAGCCATTGACCCGGTACAGCCCGTTGAAACAGGTCCGGTTGAGAAAGAGCAGGCAGGCCGCGTGCTCGACCGGCGAGGCGGGCCGGGCGTTATAGGTGTCTCTTACCCGATAAAACATCTGCCGCCGCTCGGCTTCGGTCAGGGGCAGGTAATGGGCCTGCATCTGCCCCAGGTGCTCAATCAAGACTTCCACGTCCTGCTGCACCGTGCGGTACATCCCCATCAGGTCCGGGTTGACATCGCTCAGGACAAAGGATTCAACGAGGCCCAGCCCGGCCAGGTGGAAGAAGAGCGCGCCGCCGCCCAGGAAGGGTTCGACGTAGCGCCGGATCCCGCCCTGATGCAGTTCCGCCGGTGCGTAGCGCATGAGTTGGCTAACGACGCCACCTTTACCGCCGGGCCACTTGATAATGGGGGCAGGTCGGGCCGCTGCTTCGGCCAGCCCGACCAACCCCAGATTGAGTTGGAGGTTCAGGTTGCTCATTTCGATTTATCCCCAATAGATAGGTTGATAACAACCTGACGATGTGGCGGAATCATTTCTTTGGTAGATGTTTTTATTTGGCAAATTAAGCGATGGGCCGAGCAATTTGTACCGACCTCCCAAATTGCTCCATCACCTTGGATTACGGTGTAGCGGTAAACGAAACCTGATAGCATCAGTCGTTGCCCCACGTCTCGCCAGGAGACAGGAAGCAGATGTCAATGGCGAAACATTGACCGCCTTCTGATTCCAGTCGCCGTATATCGTCCATTGTCTGGACGGTGTGCTGAAAGTAATCGTCCTTGATCCAGGCTATGGCCTGCGCTTCGGCCTCTTCTTCGGTGTTAAACAGGCCGACTTTCAGACCATCGGTTTCAGTGCGGTAGGTCAAGACTACCAGGCAGGGTGGCCGCTCGTTTGCTTCGACCGCTTCGGCCGGGATGAACGGATAAAACTCCTGGGCCGACATCAAACCCAGACGGGTAACCAGGTGGGCTTGCACCGATTCGCGTACCTGTGCAATGGCCTCGATGTTGTGCTCGACAAGCGCCCCCTCCGGGACGAGGGCTTCAAACAGGGTGTGAATAATGTTATCCACAAAATCCTGACGCTTAATTTCCTCTCCGGTCAATTGCTCCTCCCCTTCTTCGGATAGACCTACAGAGGCCGAATCGAGCAGGCCGATAGCCTGGCGGCCCGCCTCGGTGATGCGGTAATTAGTCCGCCAGTGAGGGCGGTTGGGGGTATCCGGCTCGCCCTCAATCCAACCCTTATTCTTCAAGATGAGTTTGACCGCGAAGGGGACCCGCCGCCCCGACCCCTCCAGCCAGGCTGTGGTCTGCCGGTTAGCAGAAAATAGGCGTCGCCCCTCGGCCATTTCTTGCAGGACTGCGTGTTGAAATTTGGTAGGTTTTTGCTCCATTTTTACTCCTTTTATGCTTCCGACAACAAGGATAATATGAACCGTAATCTTAGGCGCTGACAATGAACCGCTGAAGGTTCCAATCAAAGCGGATTTTGAACGCGCCGTAGTCGTACTCTGGCTGCTCCCCGGTTACAATCCCCAGGAGGCGACAGAGGGCATTGGTGGCATGCTCGTCCCAGATGACGAAGTAGCCAGGCCGGGTCTCCATCTCCTTGCCCCTGAACGCGGCCAGCACTTTCCGCCGCAGCCAGTCGGGGAGATACGGCGTGGAGCTTTTCTGGGCGTAGTCGGCCATGCGCCGCTCCTGGGCCGTTGACTCAAACATCGGGTGCCAGCTTTTTAGCCCGTAGCGGGCCTGGACCGCGTAGTCGCCGAGGCTGCGCTTGAGGTTCTCCAGCTTCTTCCAGGTCATCAGCCGGGCCGAGTTGTCGTGGAAGATAAACCCGTAATCGGCGACGTGGACAATGAACTTCTCGTCCTCCACATCTACCGTCAGGATTGCGCCTGGGTTGCCTCGCTTCTGGAACTGGCCCACACCATCAATTTCGTCAATCCGGTCAATCACTTTGGGTTCCATTGTTTCCTCGTTTCTGATACTGCTCCGGGCGCAACCTGGCCGCCTCGACTACCTCCGCCGCAGTGATGGCTTCTCGCGGCCCGGTCGCGTCCCGGCTGCCGGACACCTTGAGATGCTCGTGCCCTTTGAGCAGGACCGCCGGCGAAGAGCGGTCCAGGCGCTGGCGAACGGCATGTTCGGCCAGGACAGCGCCGTTTTCGGTTTCCTCGTCAAACTCCAGGGCAACCTCGTAAAGCGCCACCGCTTCGACCACAAAAATCTTTCGCTCCTTCATCTCCTACTCCTTGGGAGTGCAGATAACCAGGTTGACCGGCTCCTGGCAGCTCGCGCAGACCGGCATATTGAACAGGGGAAAGTAAACCGGTCCGCCGCAGGCGTCGGCGCACAGGGAACCGTTGACGAGATCCAGCACAGGCTCGTCGGCTTGAAATAGCGAGACGAGATGGCCCAGGACCGAGGCTTCGCTCTCGCCGGTAATTCGCCCATCTGCGTAAGCCTCGTCTACCAGGCTCTCGAGCCGCTTGGCCATGTCCGCCACATTCTCGCCGTTCAGGTTGTAGGTCACCCGCACCAGCATGGCCAGGGTAGCCAGCGACTCCTGGGTCGGGATTTCCCCGTGGACCAACGCCCGGTCAAGCAGCCCGGCGCTTTCAGGCTTGACCGAAACCTGGACAAAGCCATTGGGCAGCGGAGTCATTTCAAACCAGATGGATTCCCTGACCAGGACAGCCGCCAGGTCGCCTACACCAAACTCTTCATGAACGACAACACTGTATTTTTTCATGATTTCCTCCTTAAATAACGTCCTGCATTTTTAAGTTGCGTTTGGGCGGCAGCCCCAGGCCGTACTCTTTCAGAATCGCCTCCAGTTGGGCCAGGTTGATAGCGGCCTCGTGCGGCAGCCAACCGCCGAACAGCCCGCGGCCGGGCCGCGAGATATTGATTTTTATTTCGCCGCCAGGCAGGGGGAGTGTTGTTTTTGTAGTCCAGCCCGCCTCGGTCAGGTCCGCCATCAATTGACCCGGCTGATTATCTTGAGGGCAAACAAAGACCAGAATCCAGGTGTCGTAAGGAGCTTTGGCGACCAGTTCCATTTCCTTAATCACCAGGAGCTTCTCCCGTGAACTGCCGGGACTCGTGTCCCCCGCCTGGACCCGATCAATGAAATATTGGGCCGCTTCGATAATCTCCTGGGCGCACCCAACCAGGAAATCGTCGGCTTCCTGGCCCTCGCCGTTGGAAGCGATGGTCCGCAGGATGTCGGCCACGCCCATTGTTTCGCTACTGCCCGAATCTTCCATTTCGTTCAGAATCGCGGCAACGAGCGAACTGACGCCGTCTTCAGCATTGGCGAAACGACCGCCTTCGTCCTCATACTCCCCATCAAATTCAGGATGCTCTTCGGGCCGTTCGGGATGAAGCTCCTGTTCTCCATCCGGCCCACACGTGACAATCATTTACCGTTTTCCTTTCTGCGATTAAAGTTGTACCAATAATTTAAGCCGCCCCAGGTAGCATAATCCGCCAGGGTCACGGGATGAGGTAGCGGCGCTTGCAATAGGGCCTCCGCCTCTGCTTTCGAGAGGTAGTGAACGCGCCCACCCTGATGGATGTCAAAGCAATCCACGTTGACCATCCTGGCGTCGTACCCCAGGGCCTTCAAGGCGTTCCAGGTGACTTCTCTGGCGCTGGGCAGTGAGGAGGAGGCAACCAACACTTCCGGCTCGACCAACGTAACAACTTCCTTGACGTGGTCGCGAGTAATCATTCGCACCGGCCTGACCTTGGAGATGGATTCGGTCATCTCTGCATCCTGGATTTTGATCCAGGCCTCGGCGAGCGGGTTGAACCAATACATTCCCGGTCCGACCCACTCGACCTTAGTTCCGCTGGCATTTGGGTCTTGCATGTAAACCTCCTGTTCCAATCCTAATTCGGCTTTAGCCGCCGCCACGTCCCAGGTTACGGATGCAAAGCGGACCTTGAGTTCGGCGGCAGTCATCTCGACCGTGGGCATGGCCTCAGTTTCGTCAACCTCCCAGATTTCGTGCCAGACCCCGTCCACGTCTGGCTGAATGTAACCGCCAATAGCAAAGTTTTCCTGCAAATCGTCCAGGCCGACCTGGTGCGGGATGAACTTATCCCCGCCGTGCAGGTGGGGCGCGATGTCGGCCAGTTCCATTTCTCCGGCCAGGACGACCGCTTTCCGAGTCTTGTTGTTTTCTTCATCCCGGTAGAGGTACTCAAAGTAGGTGTTCGGCATCAAACGTCTCCTTTCGTGATTACGCCGTAATATTTTCCGGCAATTCTTGCCAGTCTTCCCAAATGATTTCCCCTGCCTCGTTCAGGGGTGCGCGGACCGTCAGGCTAAAGGGCAGGTCGGTAAAGTAGACCCAACCCTCTTTGACCTCGACCCGGCAAACCTCTTCCCGCTCAGCCAGTTCGGCCGGAGTGTTATAGGACCCCTCGGCGCCGTTGGCCTTGAGCCAGGAGAGCAGCATTTCGACGGTAAAAATAATGGGGGACATCGCGCCTCCTAAATTAAATCCGGGCGGCCTGCCGCTTCAAGCAGCTTGGCCCGGGTTGAATAAACCGTGCTCAAATCGTCGGCATGCCACAGCGGGCCGCCCCGCTCGTTGGTCTCGCTGAACCAAGCCCGAAGGAAGGGCAGCCCGGCGTCAATGGCGGCCAGCCGCCGCCGCCGACCACTGGAGCAAACCAGGTGGCCGCGGATGTGGCGAACCACGTTCACGGCTGGAGCTTCCAGGCCGGCCCGTGCCCATTCCAGGTAGGCGTGGTAGGTGCGGTGGTTCCTGATGTAGTCCTCCGGCTCCCCCTCACAGACTTCCTCGGTCGGGATGTCTACCAGGACATCGAAGTCGCCGAAGGTGGGATCCAGCCGCCAGGTCCCCAGCGGGGGATTGCCGTGCGGCCAGGGGGTCAGGCTGCTGACCGGGGCCACCGCCCAGGTTTCCTGGTAAACCTGAATCGCGGTCGGGATGTCCACACTGGCCCGGATTTGCTCGACTGTCAGGTGTCTCATATCAAATGGCATCGCCGCTTAACCTCCTCCCAATTAGCATCGGCCCAGGCTTTAGCCTCGTTATAGGTTAGCATTTCGGGCTGCTGCTGCTCGCGGTACAGGGTATGGAAGGCTTCTTCCAGCCGCCGCACCTGATCCTGCCGGGCCACGTCGCGGGCGTGCCGCCTGGCCGTTTCCACCGCTTCGAGGGCCATCTTCTGATGGCGCTGCTCGCGGAACGCCGTCAGCCCCTCCTGATCCAATTCGATGGTCCAATCCATCACCCCATTGATGTGGGCGACCATCTCGTCCAGGGTCATCCCTGCCAGGTCCACCGTCCGTACATTACGCTGGTAACGGGTGGTGCCGTTGCTCATAAAGTCACGCAGATCCACGTGCAAAGGCGATAAAATCACGCCGATGTTGATTTCCTCGGTCGGCTCCGGGTCAGGCAGCGGGTTGGCGTAGGTCCAAATGAGCATGCCCTTGCACCAACTCAGGTGCTCGTCAAAAGTCTTCTGGGGTTGAGTCGAATCGGTCACGGTTCATTCTCCTTTAGTTTTGAAAATCCGGTATTCACCGCCCACCTGTTCAAAGTTGGGCGCCCACATAATGTCGTCAATCTCGCCGGGGTCGAGGTCGCGATACTCCGAGACCCGCCCGGTGTCGGTCAGGTAGCCCGCCTCGAATAACTGGCGAAACTCAGCCGTGGTCATACTGGCCGCGTCGAGCAGGTCCAGGGTGGTAATGGCCTGGTTCTCGACGATGTCGAGAGCCAGGGTCTGAGCAGGACTTAATTTAGCCATTTTTCTTGATCTCCTTCGTTGAACTGAAAATCCGTTGGTGGAACGCCCAGATTTCTCCCTGGCGCGTTTGAATCGAGGCGGGAGCGCCCGACCAAAGCTGGCCGGTCACGGTGAAGAAACGCCCCCACGAATAGACTTCGATCCGGCCTGCCTTGCAGCCGGTCGGGGGCAGCGTGCCCCGCAGCAGGATGTGAACCCCGCTGCCGCTGGGGGACACTTCGGTGTAGCTGTCCAACTCGGCCACAATCTGGCTGGCCCAGGGCTGCATCTGGTCGTCTACAATACAGCTATCCAGGTCTACCCCGATGATACCGGCGGCGAGGGTAAAGACAAAACCGATGCCATCAAGTTGATGTCTGGAGACAGCTTTACAGGCAGCCTCAAACGTGCCCCAGGTTTCGGCATTGTTAGTCATGGCCAGCCCGCCCGTGCGGGGGTTGATTGGCAGCTTGTCCAGCTTGTTAGGCCGGCGGGAAGGGCGGAGCTTGTACCCGATCCACTGCGGCAGGGCGGCCATCTCCGGCAGCAGGCGCTTAATCCTCAAAAACTGTTCGAGCTTATCGTCCATTGCAAAAAACCTCCGTTGCTTGCGACCAGCCGTTCAGGGTGGGCAGCGTGGTCAAATGAGCGTTCCAGGGCAAAGAGAAGCGCATGGCCGGGCGGCCCTGTTCCACCAGCGCCTGCAAGGTCCCCGGCGAGTCGTCTATGTGCAAGTCAAACCGGACCGAGGCTTTGTCTTTAGTATGGACCACCGTATGGTAGGGGATGCGCCACCAGCGCAGCCACGGCTCGGTGAGCGCCGGCCAGGCGGTCGCGGTGGTGATGATAATATGGTGAGTTTTAATGAGTTCGGTCAGGGCCGGCACGACACCAGGTAGGGGCCGGCTTTCAGCAAAGATCATCGGGCAGCCCCAGGCCCACTGGGTAAACTGCTCTTCCGGCAGCCCCACCATCCGGCCAAGCGGCGGGTCCCAAACACTAAACATTTTGCGGGTCAGCCTCGCCCCGTGCAGGCGGGCTGCCGATTCGATGATGCAACCGATCTGGTCGCGGATAACGTTATCCAAATCGAAGGAGAGGATTTTAGGGATTGGCATAATTGATCTTTCTTTGATTATCGGGATATGGATTAAAGGGTGTAGCTGGCCAGTTCGGCCACGCCGTCCACCGCGTTTAGCGCATCAATGTCGGCGTCCGGTCGCAGCCGCTTCTGCTCGCGGAGCAGTTCGTTGCGGGCCTTGCGGTCCGAGCAGACATTCAGCACGAATGGGTCGGCCCGCCAGGGATTCTCGACGACCAGGTAGGCGTTGGGCTGGTATTTGAGCACCAGGCTCAACTCCAGCGGCCAGCTTTCTTCCTGGGCCTCGTGCTGGGTGCGGGCGAGTTGGTGGTAGCCGACCGTGTAGCTCAGGCCGGTCCGCAGAGAGGTGATGTGGGCGAACTGCGGACCGCAGCGTTCGAGGCGGGCACGGGTCGGAACGCCATCGGGGGTGACAACCGCCCAAACCTTATCGCCGACCTTGAAGTCGTGGATAACAACCCGTCCGAGGGCTTCAATGCGGGTCAATTCTTTTTTTTGAGACATGGCAAACCTCTGTATCATAAAATCAAATTTTTTGTTTTTATTGTACCACAGATATATATCTAGGTCAATAAATATACCGTAAATATATATCTAGGGAAGCAGGTGAGAAAAGAAAAGCCCGGCTGCGAAGGCCAGGCTTTGCCATGTAGATACTCTAGAGATGGAAGAATGACCGTACCTCGCCGAACCACTCCTTGACCCCGCCCCAGATGTCGTCGCCAAACAGAAGGTGCAACCCGGCCTTGAGTAAGCCAGGCGCAACCCCAAAGGCGGCTCCAAATACCGCCGCTTGCAGCAGCTTAAACACGGCAGGGTGGACCCACCGGCCACGGCCCGATTCGTCGTCTTTGTTGTCGGGAAGCCACTTCCAGTAGGGCTTAGGCTGCTTGCTTCGTTTCTGTCTTTTTGCTTGACCTTTAGGCATCAGATACCTCCTTTTTAGGAGCGAGTTGGACCGCCAGAATCGAACGCCCTTGCTGGGTCGGGTGTGGCAGCCAGATCGCCGAACCAGGCACGGTTTCCAGACTGTTGGCCCGGGCGGCGTCCCAAAATTCGCGGGCGTCGTAGGCCCGGCCTGGAACCGGAGGGTCAGGCTTCTGCTTCGTCGCCATGCTCCTCCTCCTCGTCCGTACCCCACTCCTGGAACTCCGGCCAGTCTACGTCCACATTTTCGATCTCGCCCGCTTCGTGGATTGCCAGTGACCCCAGCTTGCAGACCGCTTCTTCCGCGTCTCGCTTAGTCGTGCCCTTTGGCAGGTCCACCCAAACCTTGTAGGTGCGGTGAACTGTAACCTTAACCAGGGCCGATTTGGTCTCCTCACTACCGGTTGGTTCAGGCGTCGGCATTGTCGGCTCCTATGGCTGCATCAGCCTCGATAGAATTGATGTTTAGGTCAAAAACATCCTGGCCCTCCTCAAAAGCCCAAGCGCAGGATGCACAGAGGTAGAGATAGGGGTCGCCGTTTGAGTCCCGGACGATATGGGTCGCTTTGACCGGCTGCTCGTGCCGGCCAGCGCAGTCGTGTTCGTCCGCGCCCGGCGGTTCCAGGGTGACCGTTTCGATTTCTTCGATCATGTTGCGCCAAGCTTCGTCGTTTTCCTCCAATTCGTCCCAATTAACCAGGACGGTATCAAAGACCCAATCAGAGGCGCCCTGAGTGGCGATGACCTCAACCTTCAACTCATGCAGGCCGTGCGCCTTGAGAATTTCTACCAGGACCGGGTTCTCCTGCCAGAGAGACAGGTCACCGACATTGAAGTCTTCAGCGGCTTCCGCCCAGGCCTTGCGTCCATTCTCAGTAGTGTTGACCCATTGGGTGAGGGCTGTCTTGAGCCGGGCCAGAAATTGCGGTCCGTCCCGGTACTCCTTTTCGACCATAGCCCGCACCACGGCCGTTCCGGTTTCATGGCTGGGGCAAAAGATAACTTCATTTGGGATAGGCTTAGGCTTCATCCTGAACCTCCGCCGGATGAATCCAATACTCGACCTGCCCATCCTTCGGGAAGAGGTACAGCGCCCGCTCGTCCGGGGTCTGCCCCTGGAGCGAACCGGGGCCGTTGCCCTCCTCGTCGGCCAGCGCGAACAGCAGTGTGCCGTCGTTGAATTGGATAATGACCAGCCCGCCCATAAAATCATCGAGACCCAGCGCCTCCAATTCTTCCTTTGACGCAGCCCGGACCAAATGCACCCGCTTACCGACCAGGGTAAAGGGTTGGGGCTGAGGCGGCTCTGTCGCCGGTACGAGTTGGGAAGTCGTTTTCTTTTTTGCCATCAGTTAAACCTCCTTGAGTAATAACTATTTCAATTGGATTAGTCTTGAAATTCGCCGCGGCAGATCTCGCACTCTTCCAGGTGCGCCTGCATGTGCTCCTCGCAGTACGTGCCGCAGGGGGTGGAATAATAAGGGTCGTCCGGGTAGACCAGGGTAGGACACTCACTACACTCGACGCCCTCTTCGGTTTCCTCGCCTTCTTCCAGGTCATCCAGGTAAGCCGAGGCGGTATCCAGCGGTCCATCGGCCTGGGTTTCGCCGTCCTTGCGGCGGAATACTTCGACGATGATTCCGTCTTCTTCCTGTGTTTTAGCGGTGAAGGCCTTGCGGATGTAAATCGAGAAATTATCAGTGCCCACCCAACACGAATCTCCCACGAGGGTGTAGTCACTGGCCGGTTCGTTTTCCTCATCCGGGACCAGGGCGGGTTCATCCATCGTCGGGTCGGTGGGCGTCCCTGCCCCCGACCAGGCCGGAACCGCGATTTCGTCAACCCAAATTGCGGCGAGACCATAAGGCGAGTTCGTATTCAGGTCCTCCCAAAGTTCGTACATCTTGTCGGGGTCGTCGGGCAGGTCCTCGTCAGCCTCCTCTTCCAGAATCTCTTTGAGTTTCTCGTTGGCCACGGTGTCGGCTGCTTTACGGTTCCAGGTAATAAGGAGAGGCGGATCTTCCGCGCCACCGTCATCGCCTGCATCCTGGTGGCGGACAATGTAGAGGGTTCGGGGCCGCCCGGCTTTGGCCTCGCACACCGGGCAGAGGATCAACTCAGAGTTGTACTCGGCGGGCTTACCGCAGTGCTCACAGACCGCCTCTACCCCAATTGTAAAAATTTCGCCCTCTTCCGGGTCATCGCTGGCGGTGACGATGCGGCCTTCGTAGTCAGTGTAGCCCCAATCAAGAATGACGCTGTCGGGCTTATCCGTTCCGTTTTCTGACAGATAGGCCGACATCTGGTCGGCAACTTCGCCATCCTCGGCGTCTGCCGGCACGGCCACTTCTAGGGTCAGGATTCTGACCTGTTGACCAGGCTTAACTTTGTGCATTTAATCCTCCGTTAAGAAAAATAAGATGTTCCGGGTAGAACCAACCGGCCTGATTGCCGGTGTCTGCCCAGATGCCATGATAGAGTAAAATCGGTGCGCCGGTCAGATTTACATCTGCTGGCGTCAACCATTCCGCCTCGCCTTCCAGAGCGGCCGCCAGGTAATCCGAAGCGCGCCGGCCCATGTACGGCAAACTAACTGGCGCCCGTTCCCCTGGCGGGATGGTAAAAGGAGCAACCTTGACCAAACGGCCAGTTTCAACCGTCTTGGCGACCAGGACGTGTTCGGCAACATCAGGAGGGACCATCAATCCTCCGTCCGCTGCAAAATAGTTTCGCGGGCATTGGTGCCCGTGTAATGAATTAACGCATCGGGCACGTCAATGACCCGCCCGTTCTTGAGCAGCCGCAGCTTGACCCCGGTTTCGGTGATTTCCTCGACCGTGCCCCGCTCGACCTCTTCATCCACCACCGTAAAAAGGATGCGGCCAATCCCGACCGGGGGTCGGACCATAACATCCTCAATAGCGACCGGGTAGGCTTTTTTGGTGCGGGTCGAGCGAATGTGGGCCTGAGTGGGCGTGATTTGCAAGACCATGCCCTGCGTCGGAATCCGGTCCGAGGTGATGATGGCCCAGACAAGCTGCCCCACCTTGAGATCCTTATTTGGCCGCTTGCGGCTGGCCGTGTCGGTCCCGATCTTTTCCAGCATCGGCAAGGTTTTGCTGTCAAAGACATTCATCGTGGCTTGATTACGGCGTAATAATTTCCGCCAAAAATCGGCCATCACCCTGGCCGGCATGTCATGCCCCTCCTCGATCAGTTGGGCGATGTAGGCGTCAATAATGACGCCGATCTTGGCTCCGGTAATGGGCAGGTCGGGTAGGTAGTCCAGGGTCGGCAAGAAGTCCAGGAACTTGCCTTCCTGGGCCGCCTTGCGGACCACCGGGGCGTAGACCCCACCCAATGCGTCATCACCAAACATCGTGCCCTGGAGCTTTTCTTCGAGCAGCCGAGTCACGTGGCCGCTGATTTGGTCCGCCGAGGGCGTGAACTTCTGGCGGGCGACCCAGGCCATGACTGCGCGCTGACCATCGAAATCAAGGTCGGCCAGTTCGCGGGCGATGTTGGGTTTAAGCTGGCCGCTCCGTACCAACTCCTTGATTTCCGGGGCCAGCCGCCCCAGTTTGAGCGCCTGCTTGACCCGGTCCACGCTGACCTTGGCCTTTTTGGCCACAATTGCGATAGTCCACCCATTGACCCGCATGCGTTTTTCGTAGGCTTCCGCCTCCGACATCGGGTCGAGGTCTTCGCGGTGAATGTTCTCGGTGAACATCACGTCGAGGGCCTCTTCATCGTTCAGGGTACGAATGATAGCCTTAATGAAACCAGGTCGCACCTTATCCGTTTCGGGCCATTCCCCTGCCCAAACCCGGTCGGTCAGAATCCAGTGCGACCGCCAGCGTCGTTCACCGGCAATGATGTGATACTTTGGTCGGATTTCAACGGCGGGAATCCCCAGGTCATCGCGCATGACCGGTACAGCCGGCTCCGGGGCCAGCCGTACCGTAATGGGTTGGGCCAGGCCGGTTTCGTGGACGGACCAGGCTAATCTGGTCAGACCGTCCAGGCTAAAGAGTTTGCGGTCATTGCCGAGCGGGTCGGGCAAACACTCATTGAGCGGCAGCTCGACAATCTGTTCGTCAGGCTTTTTCTTGGGCATTAGCTAACCTCCCCAAACCGAGCTTCGACCAACTGGGCGACCAGGACCGGCTTGGGCGTGCGCGGGGTAAACTCGCAGCCCATCTCCCGGCCCAGCCGCTCCAGCTTGCCCTTCGGCTGCTTCATCAGTTTCTGCTGGTAATGCTTTCGGTCACCTTCGTGCCGGTTGTAATTAACATTGCTTGGAAACATGAAATCCTCCTTGAATTTTTTGGCTGTCGCCAAGAAGATAACGTTATAAGGCTGGCTGCACCCCCTCGGTGACCGGGACCGGATCAATGTTTTGGGGAAACGCATTATAAAAATCGTTCTCGCCCACCTGCACCTTGATTTCATTTTTGGTCTTGAAGATGCGGATGATCGTCCCTTCCAGCCCGCGATACTTCGGATGCTTGACCCTGACCAGCTTGACCCGCTGGCCGACCTTGAAGTGGTCTTTAATATTTGGTTGTGCCATAACGTTCTTCCTTTCTACCAATCATGTTTTTTTTGACACCGGGCGTTCAACCCCTTAGCCCGGATAAAAGACAGGCTCCCCCCCAGGAAGTGTATCCGTTCGAGCATGAACGAAAGCAAGCCGTTTAATTCTCTTGAGGCCGAGAAACCTTATGACAGGCCGACACCAGCCCAATGATCAGGGGTACTGCCTTTCCAACTTACACAATATGCTTGAGGGGAAGCTGGGTCCCGACTTGGGTTAGCTCCGGCTCGACGTATTCGTACCAGCCGATGCCACCGTCGACTCGCCGCTCGTACAGCTTGCGACTGACCTGGATCAGACGCAGTTTGCGCATCTTTTGATTGATGGCCTTGAGCGCCTCCACGTCTCCAGCCTCCTGGCAGGCTTTGAACCGCTTATACAGGTAGGCCAGCAGCGCGCATGTGTGGACCTTACCGACCAGCCGCCCGTTGCAAAACGGGTGCCAGGTCTGCAAAGCTGGGACATCGGCCACCACGAAACTGCACAGGTAGGAATTTTCGGTGCTGGGGCCGCCGCTTGAGGCGACGACACAAATACAGGGGCAGTCGGTCACCGCCAGCAGTTTCCAGGCATGGCGTTCGTAGTCACTGCGGGTCTTGGCCGCCGCGCCCAAACTCAGCCTTGTTTTCTGGGTGTCACTCATCTAACCTGCACCCATTCCGTTTCCAGGCTGCGGACCTTGCAGCCGTTGAACTCACTGCGCAAAACACAATCAAATTTGCGCCAGACCTGCTGGACATGGCCGGCCGGGATCGGCGTCTCCCCGGCGAACAGCAGCCACATATAGCGCGGGGTTTCGCGCCCGCCAAAGGCGACCCGCAGCGAGCCGTCGTCATAGACCTTCAGTACGTGCCCCTGGCGGTAGGCTTCACCGTAGTCGCCGACCAGGGTGACCCAATCGCCCTCGCGGATCTCGGGGGACATATCCCTTGACTCATTTTCGGCCTGCCTGAATATCTGTTCAATATCCTCGGTGGAAATAACGTACATGCTTGAACCTCCTTATGCGGTGTGGAACGGGAACCGCTGTTGCAGTTCCCGCAGTTTGGCTACAAAGACCTGGTTGTGGACGCTGCCCGCCGTCCGCCCGCCCTTGACCTCGGTCTGGAGCACGTGGGCAAACTCGTGCAGGATCAGCGCCCAGACACCCTTCAAGCCTTTCAACTCACCGTGCCCATTCCAAACCCGCTTGATGGTGTCGTACTCGTCGAAACCCCGCTCATAGGTTCGCTGGACGTTCCAATACCCCAGGACGATCTGGTGCATGCCGTTGAGGTATTTCTGGTGATACGAGCCGTTGCGGTTGCGAAAAACGGTGGGGTAATATTTGGCGATCCCGTAGGCCTGGTACATCTGCTCGACCAGGCCGAGCGCGTAAGCGCGAGTGGGGTCGGCCTTGATTTTCTGGTGCAGGTCGGCCTGCTGCTTGATGGTTTGGCAGCCCTTCGGCTCAAAGAAGAGGTCGGTGTCGGGTACGGTGTAGAACTTGCCGGTGCGAACCGACTGAATGGTCACCGTGCTGACCTCGTCGGGGTCGCCGTTATGCCGGACAAATTTGGACTTGGTCGGGACGTTGTCGGCGGTGACAATGGCGTAAACAATCTGGCCGGGCTGGGCCGGGACGCGGCGGTGCAGTAGCATCGTGTTCTGGGTATAGAGCGCGCCGGTCCGCACCGAGCGAAACTGGACCATCGGCCCGCCAGGGTGGGCGACGACCCGCCCCTGCGTGGGGATGTTGTCACTGGTCACGACACACCAGACCGGGCTGTTAATTTCGTAGGTATGGGCAATGGTAAAAGTGCTCATCGTTTGGGGTCCTCAGTTTTTTTCGGGGAGCGGGGCGGTCGAACCTGACCACCCGCATTTTGACTTAGACCAGCGCCGCTTTCAGCGCATCCAGTTCAACCGCCTGCTTGAAGTACCAGGCCCCGTCGCGGCGGAAAGAGCGGCGCGCACCCAGGTTAGCCAGGGCCTTGCAAAAGACCTCGCGCTTGTTGGCCGGATCCAGAAGCTGCACCCAGGTCCAATCGCGCTCTTTGGTCACACGGTAGACTTCGTTTTCTAGCAGGACCTGTGCGCTGGTCTGAGCAACGACCACGGTCGCGGTCACGGCATTGGTCAGGTCAAGGATTTCGACGTGCTTTTCGGCGTACCAGCCGCCGCGCTTGCCGCTCCAGGAGAAGCCCAGATGCTTGAGGTTGGTCCGGGTGATTTCGCCCGGCTTGCCGGGAAAGAAGACCCAGGTCCAATCGCGGTCGTAGACCACTTTGAAGCCGTCCGCCTGGATCTCGCGGGGGGCGTTGTTCTTCTTATACATTTCCTGCGCATTGGCCCAGGTGAAAAAGATGGCGGCGTCGGCCACATCGTAGGTCTTGCCGGACTTGAATGACTGCATCTTGATGCCGGTCTCGGTTATCTCCATGACCTTACCGGTCGTCGGGATACCATCGCTCGTGACCACTGCGTAGACCGTCTGGCCGGCCTGCACCGGGGGGCGCAGCAGCACGGCGTCGGGGGCCACCGTATACACGCTGCCGGTCCGGGTGGAGACCAGCACCGCCTGGCCAGGCTTGCTGGAAGAGGCGGAAGTGTACTGGCTAAACTTGGTCTGGGTCGGGATGCCATCGGGGGTGACGATGGCCCAAACGATTTGATTGTGGGTTAAATTCGGGGAAGTCATTTTTGGTCGCACCTTTCTTTTTTTTGCGTAACGCTATTCGCGTTTCATAAATTCACTTTTTTGTTTTTATTATACCATAGATATATATCTAGGTCAATAAATATTGCGTAAATATATATCTACGGCAGGCGCGACGGTCAAGGGTCTAGTTGTTCAAGGGCATTACATATTGGACCATTGATTTCTCTCTTAAATGGGTATCGAACTCCTGACCTCGCCTTCGACAGGCGTCTCGCCACTGAAGCAGTCCGACCACGATGCCCCGCTTGGGAACGCCGTAATAAACGCCAGCTCGTCGGGCCAGGACTACCAACTCTTTTTTACTGTAACGAGTGATGATTTCTGTTGCCAACTCGTGAGCATGGACACTGCTCCCCTCGTACTCGCCCCACCCGGCCAGTTCAACCCGCAACGAAACTGCGTTCAAGATGCGCTCGATTCGTTCGTCACGGCTGCCAGAGTAAGGGATGCCCAGCAGCCGGGCTAGTCCTTCCAGTTCATCAAGGCTGCAAAGGGTCAGAGTTTCTTTTGTCCAGGTGGCCGGGTTAGATTTATAGAGTTGCTGCCAATGGGTGGAAGTCAGTTTTAGCATTTCAGGAAAAACGGTACCACCGCCGACAGCGATAGAACTCCTCGGCATCCAAGGCCAGCCGGCCCCCCTTGACCCAGGCGATGACGGCGACGAGACGCTGCCCCCGAAACGGATCAGGCCGCCACTCGTGCGTCACCACCTGCCCGGTCTCGCCCGCCTCCATCGGGCGGAAAACAGGAATTGGGAAATCCAGACCCGGAATGTAAACGTCTCGAACCCATAGAGAGAGGACTGTTTCGATTCTCCTGACGCACTCGATAGCAGCCGGCAGGAGGGTTACGGTTGCGCCAATGGGTGGGGGAAAATCCGGGTCAATCGCCATTGTGGGAAATAGGGGAAGTTGCTCGTTTGCTTTCATCACCCCTCCATCCTGAGCAGTTCGGTCAGCAGCCGGACCAGGACATGGCCATGACAGGGCCTGGGCGCGCACCAGCAGCCCAGCCGTTTACCCTGGAGCGCGCGCAGGGCGGCTTGCCACTCATCGGCCTCTTTTCCGAATAGAAGCGCGCGCAGCCGCTCCTCGTACCAGGTGATGCACTGCTCGCGGGCGCCGTCGTGGCCAACCTTGAATGGGTTTTGCCAGATGCTGGCCTTTAGCCCGCGAGTGCGGTTAGCCCGGCCAATATAGACACCGTACCCGTCCGGGTCGTCCACATGAACGACGACCGTCTGCGGATCAGGACGCGCTACGCCCCAATACTCACCCATAGGCAAGCCCAAATCAATATTGAGCGACGGGTTAGATGGCGTCGCCAGGGGCTGGGTATACCACTGGCCGGTCCCGCCGTTAAAGCAGATGTCCCCCAACTGAGTCACCCCCTCGGAGACCCAGACAAAACCAGGGGGAACATGCTGTTTAGCGGCAGCAACAACCGATTCTTTGGGTAGACTATGGCAAAACATTTAACCCTCCTCTGGCGCTGGATTTTGAACCGTGTAGGCCGCCGAGCGCCGTTTCAGGCCGTCCCTAACCTTGGCCTCCAGCCGCTCGATGCCGCTCAGGGGAAACGCCTGCCGGCGCATGGTTTTCTTGATGAAGGTGAAGTGGCAGCGGATCTCCTTGCTCAAAGAGCCGAACTCCGTTTCCTCATACAGCCCCACCAGGTACGGCTCCCGCAGTAGGCGGGCCACGCTTTTCAGGTTCGAGACTGCTTCCCGGAACGGAGAGGGCAGCCGATAATCGAGCCTGGTTTCGGGCACATCCTCATCCGACATCTCATTCTTGCCCATCTGCCGGTAGCGAATGACAGCCGCCTCGACCATCTCGGCCAGTTCCGGGTAAGCCGGGCAAACACTGGCGCGCTTGGCCATGACGAGCTTGTAAACTTCCTCGATCAGGGGTCGGCTCGATTCACCCAGCCGCCGGATTTGCCAGCCCCAGCCCAACTTGATCAGGCTGTCAAAGTCCCCGGACAGGTTCATAATGGTCTGCTTGTCCGTGGCTTGCTCGACCAGGGTCAGGTAGCTAAGCAAAATATCCGTTTCGGGGAAATCGCTGTGCTGGGCCTCTTCCGCGCGGGCCTGCTCGATTTGGCGCATCAGTTCATCGCGTTCCATAATGGTCCTCCCTATAACCCCAACTCTAGTTGGGCATGCTGATACCGTTCTTTTAGCTCCAGCGCCTGGGCCGCGTCGAGTAAATCAACCGGCAGCGGCTCTGGAGGCGGCCACGACCACAGCCCCTGGTAGGCTCCGAGCAAGCTGCGCAGGTTGGCTGCCATCATCTCAGTTAAGGTAAAAAAGGATTGGCGGCGAATCCCTTTTCGCTGCCGTTCATCCTTCTCCGTTTCCAGGCTAAGCATAGTAATCAGGCCATCTTCGATGATAGCGAACCTTTCGGCGGTACTATCGCGGATCCACCATGTCCCATCCGTCCAGACCTGGTCGAGTAGCCCCATTCGCCCGAGGCCGTTGACTACAGCAAAATTGGCCTGACCCAATAACCAAAACTGGACGCCTGGAAACAGGTGGCATAGGGTCGCGGCGAAGAGGTGCCTGGCCGAGCGCGGGCAAGGTCCGGTAACCATGCCGCCAATCATTACCCGGCCAAAGGTGTTGACCATCCACAGGAAATCCTGGTCCACGGCGAGTTTCAGCGCATTGGCAATGGCCTGCCGTGCCCACTTCTCGCGGGTTGATTCCAGGACCTGCCGCTGGGTGCGGGTCAAAGGAATGAGCGCGGCCAGGCTTTTGCCGCCCCAGCCCGGCAGCCGGGCAAAGTCCAGGTGAACCTGGTCGGACCAGGCCCAGCGGACCGAGAAGACCGGCCACATGCGTCCGCTGGCCACATCGGCCGGAAACGTGCCAATCAGCCGGTGCAGGTGATCCATTGTCCTGGCCCGGTCCTGGGGATAGTCCCAGGCGGCATAGCCGTCCGGGTCGAGCAGCTCAATGGCCGCCTGATAAGTCTCGAAGCTATGCGCCCATTTAGGGGCGGTGCCGGTGATCTCGCGGCGAAAGGCGCACGAATCGAGATAGAGAGGCAAGCTGCGGTAGTCCCGGCCAAAGATAATTTCCCGGTCTTTCCGCCAGCCGACCTGCCGCCCGCGCCCGGAATGGCAAATGTAGGTAAAATCGGCGAACCAGACCCCCCGCTGCCAGCCTTCCCGGGCCGAGCGGTCGCCGAGGCGGTTGCTCTCTCTGGAGATAGCCGCGAGAGCCTCGTCGCGCCGCTGAAACGCGGACACGTCCACGATCTCCTGACCGGCTCGCTGGCGGGTCGCCGAACCTAAATTCCCGGCTACCCCCACCGCGCTGCTGGCGCTGGTGATGATCTGGCGGGTGTTGGGGCCAGCCACCCCCACCGCCGCGGCAGAGATGTTGCCCCGGCTGCCCAGTCCACTGATCCCGAAGCGAGTCGCTTGCTCGCCAGCAGCAATAATGTGCCGGTCGTTCAATCCACTCACACCAAACGATGCCCCAGCCAGTGTCTGGCCCTTGATTTCGCCGGCCAGGCCCAACCCGGCCTGGGCCTGGGTGATGCGCTTGTTTTCGTCCGTTCCTGCAATGCCGATAAACATTTAATCTCCTTTTTCTGGAATATCCTGTATTTGAGCCAACGAAAGTTTGGCTTTTTCCTCGGCGATAAGCAGAGCCACCCAGTCGGTTAAGCAGTTTGAATATTTCTCCGGGTATGCCTCCGTCAGTGTCCGGCCGTCGGCCAGCCGGTTATTGCCAGCGATGGCCCGGCCGATGATGTCACTTTGCCCGCCCGCCTTATTTTCTGTCGTCTGACTAAAACCAGGTAAGGTTAGTTGCATTACTCTCAACCCTCTTTAGCGGTGCGCTCGGCAGAACTCGCCAAGCGCAGCCTTCATCTTGCCGATAGGTGCTTTGCCGTCCGGGATTTTGACCAAAGGTAAGGGAGGGCCGGACGACCCGTAGGCCATCAGGGCCACGCATTGCAGCACAAGCCAATAATCCCAGCCCATGCAGGCGTAGACCGTCCGATAATCGCTCAAACCAAGCTCAAGCCACTGTTCAGCCGCCTGGTCAAGCGCCCACGTCCGCTGGCCGATGCGCTGGTCGTAAGGCTGGATACACTGTTGAGCGGAGATCAGGCCATACTTTGCCGACAGGATAAAAGTGTCCAGCCTGGGTGGGTACTTGCGCAGCGTGGTGAACAACTGACCGTCATAGACCTCGATGGCCGGCCCGGAGGTGTCCCGCTTTTTATCCGAGCAGGCCAGGATAAGACAGTCGCTCATCGGGGCGCCGTCCGCAGCGCCTCGATACCGGCCTGGAGGCACTCTTTTAGCGGCAGCGGCCCGAGGTCAACGAGTTCTTCGCGGGTCTCCCGGTCCCTTGCCTGGAAGATCCAGCCAGTCTCGGTCGCCTGTAGATCAACGAGAGTGTGCCGGCGGAGGTGATCAATTTCGGCCATCAGTTCGCCAACGGTTTGCTTGCTCATGCGTACCTCTTTTCAGGAAAACGATTCCGCCAGGTTTTGTGGTCCCGGTAATCCCCCGCCCGTGGGGTGGGCTTGGCGACTTCCCAGGCCCGTTGGACATCCTCGACGGTCGGCCACTTCGCCGGGTCGCAGGCGAACAGTTTTTCCAGGGTAGAAAACTCAAACAACTGATAAGTAAAATCACCAAGGCTATCGCTTGCGTAGATTAAACCGCTGCCATCCCGAAAGATGTAGAGGTGTGAATGAGGGCCGTACTGCCGCAACGCCTCGGTGATGCGCCGTAAATGGTCTATCGCCGCTCTTTGCGGGTCGTACTGCTTGAGGGCAACTTCGAGCTTTTGGCTGGCCGCTTGCGCTGCCTGAAACCCCGTCAGGACGCTTTGCAGGGCCGCCCGGGCCTGACCATAGAGAACTTTCAAATCGGCTGCGGTGGTCATGCTCGCTCCTCTGCCAGGGCATCCAGCCGGGCCAGCAACTCCTGCCGAACCGGATCAAAGGCCGCCGCCAACGTCTTGTTGGGAGCGTTTACCTTAACGTTGACCCCAAAGACCTTAGCAAAGGCCCGCCGCCAGTTCAGGTTCATATTGTTGAGTGAGCCTCTGTTAAAAATCCATTCGGTCGTCGCCACCGGGCAGGCCCATTCACCCATGAGCATGGTCATGGTTTCGTTGAGCCGTTTGGGGCCAGCCTTGGCCCAATGTTCGGCCATCTCGCCTGTTAGCCCGCCCAGGAAGACTTCACCAAGCTGCTCGACCAGTGGCGACAGAATCGGGTGGGTCGAGGTCCGCAGATCATGCGCGAGTCGGGCGGTGGCTTCGTCACGCCGCCGCTTGGTCCGAATCCACCAATCCCCGGTGGCCTTGCGCATGTCCGGGAAGCCCAGGTCTACCGTCTCCCCGGCCATCAACCGGCGCACCTGCGCCTCCGGGATGATCCGCAGTGAGCGCCCGCCTTCCCTCGCCTCAAAGACAGCCTGGCCGGGGTCGTTGTTGTAAAAGTGTTTGAAGGCCCACTGGCCTCGGTTGGAGCGGATACGAAACTCCTTGATGTCGGTATAGTCGTCAGGCATCGGCTAATACCTCCTCAGTCTCGGAATCGAGGTCAACCAGATACGCTTCCCGCTCCTTGCCCGCGATGGGCAAAATGTCTTCAACGGAAAAGTAGGAACTGCCTGGCTCGGCCTCATGTTCATCAACGACTTCAAACTCGCCGGTCCCACGGTCGTTCACGCCAGGGTGCAGAGCGACAATCTCGTCGTGATGAACGACCTCAAGGGCCAGTTCTGCACCGTCATAGACCGCGTCGTCGAATTTGACCCGAACCCGGTAGGTCCGCGTCCCGGTAATCGCAAATTCTTTAGTTACAACTGCCATTCCTTACTCCTTTCTACTATTTTGGGTTTTAAGAAAACTGTAATAACTGATCCAACCGCACCTGGAGCCGCTCGGCCCGCGCATTGCAGGCGTCGGCCACCCGACCCGGCTTGAGCGAGGCGAACCAGCGCAGCAAGTCAATCCACCGCTGCACCTCTTTAGCCCGCTGGCGGATGTAGGCTCGCCACGCTTCGGTGTGGGTATTGGTCCGTTCGAGCCGGCTGAGTAATTGTTCTGCGGGGTGCATATTTCCTCCTTATGCGTAACCAAGCGTGCCGTTAAAGAACTTGAGCAGGGTTTCCTGCCACCCCGCTTCCATTTCCTGTTTGCGCGGGTCGTAGCGTAGCTCCAAGCCCTGCCAGCCGTTGTTTTCCATAAAATGCCAGGTGGCGATATAGCGGGCCGCTTCCCTGGCCAGGTCCACCTGGTCCAGGCCAAAGGCGTTCGGGATCCAGCGCCAGCCATCCACCTGGATAAAGCGCCGGGTCTTGGGGTGGGCGAAATCCACCCGACTGCTAAAGGTCTCGTTAAAAACCTCGTACTCGGGCCGGACTGTGATTTTATTGGCCTTGAGGAAGTCGTAGACCATCCCCTCAGCCCGGGTCAGATTCTCCCGCTTCCAGGCCACCAGATGGTTGTAAGCATAATCCGGGCCGTAGCGTCGGGTTGTTTCCTCGTATCCGAGCTTCCCGTACTCGCTGAGCGCCTGCCGCCGCTCCTCACGCTCAGCGGCCGCCCTGGCCACCTTGCTGTTACGTGCCGCCACGTCAACGTCATGGGTCGGGCACTTGCCGCCGTTCAACCGGCAGCCGCAAGGCAGCCCCTTCTTATTTGTCCGTCCGGTCGCCTCACCGCACTGCATGGTCGGCCTCCCCTCCAAAGCGAAGTTGGCGGGCCAGCGGCCAGGCTTTTTCGCGGTACTCCTCGTCAGTCAACGCCCCGGCAATCCAGGCTTCGTTCAAGACTTCGAGGGTTGCTTCCAGTTTACTGCATTTTTGCAAATTTTCAATGTCTATAGACAGGTCTACACGCAGACCCATTTGTTCCAGCCATTCGTCGCCACGGGCAATCTCGGCCTCGTGTTCGACGAGAAGGAAGGGCATCACGGTCCAGGCTGTCGGGGGTAGCCCGGTAACTGCTGTCATGGTCGTATCCTCCGTAGATTGTTAAAGGTTTACTTTTTGGTTATCGTTCGCCGGAGCGGGAGCAGCCGATAGCCCCGTGAACCAGGACTGTCGTCAATCTTCTTAAGCAGGGTGGCTTTGGTCAGTCTGGCAAATCTGACCACCGCACCAGCGGATGAGACTTTCAGTTTCGGCATCGGCGGGTCGGACGACGAAGTTATCCGCCTCGACCAGCTTTCGCTTTTCTTCCAGGTTAGCGATAGAGATAGCGCCGAGAATCGAGGGGTCTGCCACCATTCTGGCCCGCATCCGGGCCAGGGCCGCATCAATCCGGTTCAGGGTGTGCTGCTGGAGCGTGTGGGCCTCGCCGGCAACACAGGCCGCGCAGTCCGAGTGATAGGCAATGTCACCCGGCATCCTGGGTATCCTGGGGCCGCTGCAAAGCCGAGATGGGCAAAGCGACTTCGCTCAACTCCTCGATGGGCGCCCGCCAGCCGTCATACTCGACAAACTTGCCATCGGGCATAATCCGCACGTAGCTGACGAACTTATACTCCCCGCGGATGCGCAGCCGGATGTCGGGCTTGTTGTGGCGGTGGGTGATCCGCTCGGCTCGAATCACCCGGATATTGTCGCGAAAGTGCTCGTCGCCAGGCTTAAAAACTAAGAGATGGGGCATTGGGAACCTCCTCCGGCCAGTATTCAACCTCGACTTCGTAGTCGGGCGGCTCGTACCACGTGCCCGAACTGTCACACGTCACCAGCTTGAATCGCCGCGGCTGGTTGTCGTTGAACTGCGCCAGCCCCAGGTATTTGGTGGTGGTGGAAGTGAACCGGTAAGCAACCTCGACGTGCTGGACCTCCAGGACCAGGAAGGGTCGCAGCGGGTCGTCTTCGTCACAGTCGAACCAGTCGAACAACTCCTTGAGAACCGGGCTGGGGTCTTTGCGCAGGTCGGCCAGCAGCCGGTCGGCGTCGGCCAATTCCGACTCGCTAATGTCCCGAAAGAAGTTATCCAACTCCTCGCCAGGATCGGTCCCATCCACTTCGGCCAGGTGCTCGGCCACTTCAAAAATGGTGGCGCACGGAACGCCTAAAACAGGGTGCATGTACGGCATGGTCAGTTCTCCTTGTTAGTGAGATAAGGTCCAATCCCCGTTGCGGGAATAGGAGGTAAAGGTTTTGGTTTTGAACTTTTTGGAAGGGGCCTGCGCAGCGAAGCGGTTGCGATCGCGCCCGTTGTATAAGAACTCGGTCGGCTGCTCGTCGAGCAGGTGCAGCACCACGTCACACGAGTCCATCATCGCCCCGCGCCCGACCACGATGGCCAGGCGGTCATCCTGCTTGCGATAGTACAGGGTCAGGCGGTTGGGGGCGGTCACGCCCTCGTCGGTCAACTGGCGGATGAGGTTTAACTGTTCCTCGTTCGTCTCTTCCGGGCCACGGAAGTCGTAGAAAGTCTGATCCCAGGCTTTCTTTTTGATCTGGTCAGCATAGCGTTGCAGGTCGCGTTGGGTAATCATTTTGTTCTCCTTAAGCGGTAACTTGTTGTTTGAAGTAAGCTTCGGCGTTAAATTTGGTGTAATGAACGGCGGGGTCGGGCACGTCATAGGTCCGACCGGTCCGCAGCGATTGGAGCCTGATCCCGGTCGGGGTGATTTCAGCAACCTTACCTTTGGTCGCTACCCCATCGGGAGTGACCACCGCATACACGATTTGTTCCAGGGCGACCGGGGGGCGGGTCTGGATTTGCTTGACCGGCACTTCGTAGGCGCTGCCGGTCCGCACCGAGCGCATCATCACCGAGTTTTTATTGACCGTCTCGACCCGACCCTGCGTCGGGATACCGTCGCTGGTCACAAGCGCCCAGATGGTCTGGCCGAGCTGGTAAGGGGGCAGCTTGTTGGCGTTGATGTCGTGGACCAGGCACTCGCCGAACATACATAGCCCGGTAGTTCCCGGGGTTCCATCCTTGCCGCCGCGCAGTTCGCACGAGCACAGCTTGCCTTCCGCTGTCCGCCGGCCGGTAAACTCACCGCAGGTCATCGGGCGATAAACACCAATCTTGTGGTCTTTTTCGGGCAGAACCGGAACAAAAGCAACGGTGATATATTCCTCACCTTCGTACCAGGCGGTATAGTTATCGAGGATTTTGGCCTCTGGCATGGCATCGGTGATGCGCCAGGCGTATTGGGTTTCGCTCAGCGTGGCTCGCGAGGTCAGTTTGCGGAACTTGAAAGCGCGCCGGCCAGCGTGCTGATACGGTTCGAGCATATTGGGCTGGACGCCGACCTGGTTGAGCAGGCCAACAATTTTATCTTCGAGGGACAATCTTTGAGTGGTCATCGGGGGTCGCACCTTTCTTATGCTGGTCGTTCACAGCATTCTTTTGCGTAACGCGAATAGCGTTTCATAAATTCATTTTTTTGTTTTTATTGTACCACAGATATATATCTAGGTCAATAAATATTGCGTAAATATATATCTGCGGCAGCAGGTGAGAAAAAATAGCCCGGTCAGCGCCGGGCGTTTTGTCAGGAAATTGTTAGCTATTTGTTAGTTAGGCGGAGGGGAGGGTAGAGGATAGGAACCGTCCGTCCACAAGCCAGCCTCGATGTCGGCGTCATGCCACCGTTGAAGCTGCTCGAAAGGAACGCCGGTATAGGTGGTCAGGACCGACATTTTGAAGAGATGGAACGGCACGTGATACAGGTTGTGAATCGAGCAGCCCCAGCGGGTATACTTGAGACAAATCCCACCCGGATTGCCCGCCGCCATCGCCGCCAAGAAATCCTCCTGGAGCGGCGCAGGCCAGAGGTAGCCGTCCGTCGCCTCGGATTGTTCCCGCATGGCCGCTTTCAGGGCGGCAATATCTACACGATCGGCGTTCACAACCGTGGCTGGCCGGCAGCCAGCAGCAGCGCCTCATCGAGCGCCGCTCGATAAAACTCGTCGGTGAACATGCCCTGCTTTTTTTGAGCGTTCATGCCGTTGCCGGTCACAAACCCGACCTTCTTGAACAGGGTTTCGATCTGAGGCATGTGCCGCGCCGCGATGGTCCGCATGACCATCTTTTCGGGATGGTGCGGATTGGTCTGGACGGTCAGGCTCAGGATCGTCTCTAGCAGAGACCAGATCAAAAAGGGCGAAATCCATTCCAGCCCGTTGAAGCCAAACGACTTGGTCTCCGAAGTCAGGTAGCCGTGCATCTGCTCGACGTGGATGGCGCGGGTCTGCGCCCAGGCCCGGTCGAGGCTCCACTTGCGCAGCACGGCCAGCTTTTTGGCTTTACCCCACTCGATACCGCCGCCGAAGGAACCATCCGCCCCATCGCCCATCATAAATAGCTCGATTCCATCTTTGGCGGCCATATCGCCCATTGCTACCCGACCCACGCTCATGCCGGCGTTGGTATAGTCAGTCCGCTCGCAGGCGTAGACCGCGCGCCGCACCAGAGGATAAACCGTTTTTAGATTGAGGTGAACCGGCGTCCAGTCCAGACCCAGAAACTCGGCCACCTTCCTGGCTCCAATGTAATCGCTGTTCTCTTCGTTGATGTAAGTCGTGTAGGCTTTGAAGTCCACCCCCAGCCGGTGCAGCAGAAAAGCGATGACCGCCGAATCGCGCCCGCCGCTCAGCCCGAGGGCCAGCTTTTTGCCGGGGTGAAAGCCCAGGCAGACTCGAATGGCCGTCTCTAGCGCATCCTCGACCCGGTCGGCGGCCTGGTCCATCGTCTCCTGGACATTGTCAGGCAGGTCAAAGCGGTCATAGACCCGCTGGACCAGAACCTCGCCCGTCTCGCTGAGCAGGACAAACGAGCCGTCGCCCACCGTCTGGACCGGCGCCTTTAGCTTGTGCTTATTAGTGGAGAGGTGCAGCAGCCGGCGCTCCTTATCCACCCGGTAGTAAAGCGGAACGATATTGGGCTGTGCCCTGGCCAGGAGGACACCTTTGGGGTGCGTGTTGTCCACCACGGCAACGCCATCACCGCGAGTAAGAAGACGATTATTGAGCAGGTTTTCAGTGTATACCTTCCCGGTCGCCGGCAGCATCCGAAAAACCAGGCGGTCTCGCCCCCTGAGTGGAATGGTGTGGGTAAACAGCATCAGACCCGCTCCATCCGCTCGAAGGCTTTAAGGGCCAGCGGCAGCATCTTCTTGTACGTCTGCCCGCTGAACATGCCCATATTGGGGTTCTTGCGGTCGCGCATGCCATTGCCAATGATAAAGCCGACCTTCTTCTGGATCTCGGGGATGCCGGGCATGTGGCGCTTGACCAGGACCTGCATCGGGATTTTGCGCGGGTTATGCGGGCAGGTCTTGACGCTGAAACTCAGGCAGGTGGTCAGCAGGTCAGGGATGACAAACGGCGAAATCCATTCCAGCCCGTTGTGCCCAAAACTCTTGGTCTCAGCCTCGAAGTAGTCCGACATCGGGAACTCGACGTGCCATGCCCGCTGTTCGGTCCAGGCATCGTTGATGTCCATGTTTTTAGTCTGAGCAATGCGCTTGGCCGCTGTCCATTCAAACGGCCCGTCGCCCATCGCGCCGTCGGCGCTGTCGCCCATAATGAACACCTGGCTGCCGGCCGCCCTGGCCACCTTGCCCATCGCAATGCGGGAGATGGACATGCAGACGTGAAGCTGCTCGACCGTTTCGGCAAAGAAGATGGCCCGCCGGATCTGCTTTTCCATCGTTTCCAAATCCAGCTTGACCGGCGTCCAGTCCAGCCCCAACCGTTCGGCGACTCGCTTCGCCCCGGCATAGTCGCTGTTCCTCTCGTCCAGGTAGCTGGTGAAAGCTTTGAAGTTGACATTGAGCTTGGCCAGGTAATAGGCAATCATCGAGGAGTCCATCCCGGCGCTCAGCCCCATCGCGATTTGCTTGCCGTCGTGGAAAGCGACGATCCGCTTGATGGCCTCAAACAACTGCTCGTCGAGGCGGTCCACGGCCTGGTCCAGTGTTTCGTCGAGCACTGGCCGGGGCCGTTCAACGGCATCATAAGTGCGGGTCAGCAGCTTGACCCCGTTCTCTCCGATCAGGACCAGGTCGCCGCTCCTGACAACGTCCGCCTTCTTGAGGCGGTGCTTGTTGGTGGAGATGTGGACCACCCCGTTGGGCAGGTCCACCCGGTAGTACAGCGGGATAAAGGCCGGCTGCGCCCTGGCCAGGAGCAGCCCTTTGGGGTGGCTGTTGTCAATGACCACCGCCCCATCGCCGCGGCTTAACGTCACTTGCAAGGTGGGATCAGTGTGGCGCAGTCCGGTCTCCGGCAGCATGCGGTAAACCAGGCGGTCCTTGCCTCTGAGTGGAATGGTATGGGTAAATAGCATTAACTTTTCCTTTCCGTGATAACAACAAAAGGGCATAATGGCACGATGAGACGTGTCACTTATACCCTTTCGTTTTGAGTTTATTTACGATAAGAGGTCATGGTCCACTGCGCTTGGGGTCCTTCCTGGCTACCCGCCGGCCGCGATTCTGCCGGCCCTGCTCCAGTAGGGCCTTGAGCCAGGCTTCACTTTGCTCCGGCGTAAAGCTATAGTTTTCCTGGAGGACTTCGACCGCTGTCAACCCAAACCGGACGCTGGCGTCGCGCAGCAGTCCATCCGGGGTCAGCGCCGGCAGGGCCAGCTCGGTGCGTAGCGCATACCGGTCCTGAACCTGCTTAAGAAATTCCACTACCTGCTCCGGGGTGAACTGGTGGTCGCGGACCAACACCTGGGTCGCCGCAGTCCCCAATTCGGTCATCAGGTTGGTAATCCGCTGGCTGATCGAAACGCCCACGGGAGCAGGTTGAACCTTCCTGGGACGCGGCTCGCGCCGCTTACGTTTTGCCATGATAATCACTCCGTAAACAATACCGGTTGCCGGTTGCCCGGCTTCTTCCGATTGTAATATAGTTCACCCGCTGCCTTCAAACGGTACTTGGCTTCGGCCAGGGCCTCGACGGTAGATAGGTGAACCAGGTCCCACGGGATGTTTTCAACCCGCCGGATCTGAAAAAACTCCGACTTGGGATAGCCGGCCTCAAGGTATTCAAGGCGCAGGCTGAACCACTGCCGCTCAGACCTGGGGTTGTAGACAATCTGGATCGAGGAAGTGTTGGGATAGATCATAATACTTTCCCACGGCAGGCCCTCCCACGCGTAGAACTCGACCAACTCCCGCTGGGCGGCGACATCGCCCTCGCGCCCCCGGATGCAAAAATCTACGCAAACCGGCTCGTTGACCCCCAGGTGCTGGTCACGGTCCCACCAGTGGCGATTACCCTTGGTCTCTCCGGCCGGCATGCCCATTTCGCGCCGTTTCTCGTTCAACTGCGCCGAGACATAGCCCTGCAAGATGCGCAGTTCACCAAAGGCGCTGTGGGCAGGCTCCAGCAGCTTGAGCACCATCGGCTTGGCCCGCTCGATGCCGACCTGGTGGGGCACGTTGGCAATGCCGAAGAGTAGGGCCAAATCATGGACACAGAACTCGCGCAACCGGTAATGGGGGGATAAAAAGATGCGACTGAGCGGCGTGTACCGGTACCGCCGCTCCCGCAAAGGGGGGATGTGTTCAGTCAATAGTCATTCTCCTTTCTTACTACAAAACTGTCACTTGCGCCATGTTACCTGAGATATATACCTATGTCAAGCTATCCGGGCTACAGCCGCTCGACCAGTCCAGCGCGCCATTCCAACAGCCACAAAAAGCCCCAGGTCAGGCGCAGTTGCCAGCGGACCCCGGCCTGCCGGAAACAGAGCCGGGCCAGGAGCAGAAATTCCTCCCGCCGTGCGTTCAGCGCAGCCAGGATGATAGGCTCATCGCCAGCCTGTTCGCCTGCGGGCAGCCGATCATATCTGACCGCAAAGAGCTTCCGGTCAAAAGCCGGTGCGTTCTCCAACCCCAGCCAGGCCAGCCGGTCCTCAGTCCAGAACGCCGGGGTGTCGCGGATCGCCATCACCAGGTAGGCGTGAGCGGAAATAGGCCACTCAGCCCCGCCCCACCTGACCGAGTAGTTATTGGCCTCGTCCCGGTGGGGCGTGACCAGCCCCCGCTCCCACAGCTCGATCAACGAAACAACAGGTTGGTTTAAGGGTATGTAGGTCATTTCCTCCGACCTCCTCCAAACAAAACTAAAACGACAACTGAATCTTCGCCGCCGGCATTTTGATGCCGTGGTCCACCTCATCCAGGGCGGCATAGAAGTCCGCCGAAAAGGTAGGGTTATTCTGCGGCAGAACTGAGCCGCGCCCCAGCCCACCGTACCGGATCGGCCAGCCACGTTCCCGGAGCAGCCGGGCCACCGCCTGAGCGCGTTCCGGCTTACATTCGCTACAGATCGCGCCGGTCTTCAGGACAAACGGAGCAGTGACCCCGGCCAGGGCCTCACTTTCAGGGGGTGGCGACGCCACCCCCTCCACACACTTGGGATACCCGCACAACCAGGTAGGTAGCCCGCAGTAACAAACCTTTGGATCACTCATCTTGCCGTAGCTCCTTCGGCCACCGCTCAAAGACCTCCCGGCCCTGCCCGCGCCGCTTCCCTTCCAGGCACTCCTTATGGCCGAAGTAGCTGTGGCAGCCCAGCCCTGTCCATTGCCCCGGCTCGTACTCCCGCTCTTCGCTCTGAGAAAAGACCTCCGAAGCGTGTTTGCCGCAGACCTCGCAGGGACCGTATTTGGCCGAGGAGTTACCGGTTGAACTCAGTCTGTAGCGGTAGGTGATTTGGGCCTGCTCCGCCTCGTACTCTGCCTCGACGTTGTAACCAAAGCTGGTTAAGGTTTCGTCTACGTGCCGCCATTCAACCGGCAGCAAGCGCAGCCCAAGAACCTTGACCAAAAAGCCCTGCTGTTCACGCCACATGATATTCTCCACCGTCAGGCGGTGCCCGCACTCCTCCAACCCGGCCAGCCAGTAATCGTAGACCTCGGCCAGCCCTGGCGCGAGTTCGGGCAGGGCTGCGGCGTTACTGGCCGCCAGCAGGAAGGCGCGTTTCTGGCTCAGGGTATCAAGTTTAACCGTTTGTTCGCCCATCAGTGCCAAACCTCCCCCGGCAACTCCTCGCGCAGCAGCCGCGCGCCCAGGTGGAGCGCCTCTCCCAGACTGCCGGCCCGGTCAATCTGCCGGCACAAATCATGGCGACCGTGAAAAGAAAAGGTGTTCCAGAAACCGATGAACATGGTCTGCTTTAACCCTTTCTCCCATTCCGGCTGCCGCGCCCACTGCTCCAGCGCCTCGCCGGCCGCAGGATCGGCCACTGCCTCAAAACCCTCCATGCGGAGTTCCTCGCCCAGCTTGTCGGGCTTGATTGTCATGTGACCGGTCGGCCCACAGTTCATGTACCGGTACAGGGTGTATTTTGGCTCAGTCAGCAGAACCACCGCGATACGCTGTTTACAGGGGCTAAAAAAGGTGAGCAAGGGGACCCCGGCCGGGGTCCCCGCCATTACCACGGCAACCGCTTCGGCCAGGGCTTTATCCTCAGCCTCGCGCTGCTGCCGATCTGCTTCCATTCGAGCAACCAGTTCCTCGGTTGTCATGCATCCCGCCTCGGGGCCAGAACCTGCAAGACCGACCCCATTTGAATCGTAACCGGATCCTGTGAGCCATTCAGCTTGATCTCGGCCTCATCCGCCTTGGAGGCGTAGAGCGCCGCCGCGATCTGCTTGCCGCCAAACGCCAATTCGACCGCTGGCCCCTCGACGACCGCTTTTAGCTCCTCTTCGCAGTCACCTGCAAAGGCCGCGCTCGTGGTGAGGCGCACCCGACCCGAGCCATCGCCATTGCCGCTAAAACGGAAGTTGATGTAGCCATCTCCCCAGCGAGTATAGACCCGCATCCGACGCACCGCCCGCAGCAGGTCGCCCCGGTCCACCAGGGCCACAGTCGCCGCCATCTTGGGGATAACCTGGCTGTAGTCGGGGTAGGTATTGTGCTCGATATAGCCGATAATCTCGACATTCGGCACACTGAAGCGCACAAACTTATTGGCCAGGGTGATCTTAACCCGGTGCGCGCCCCACAGCCGGCGCGCTGCCGCCAGCGTCATCCAGGGAATGACCACCTGCACATCCTCCTGGGCGACCTTGTCCCGGGTCAGAGCCAACGAAAAGCCGTTGGTGGCCGTCATCGAGGCCTGACCATCCTTGATGCGGAACAGGACCCCCTGGAGAACCGGGCGAGTTTTGTCGCTGGAAATGTAATGCTTGACCTGGTTGAGCATCGCCGACAGCTTCGGTCCATCCACCTCAAACTCTTTCCCCTCGACCACCGGTCGGATGGGGAAATCCTCAGCCAGGATACCTTGCAGCCTGGCCCGGTTCGTAAACTTGCCGTGCGACAGCAGGCGAGCCGTGTGCAGATCCAGCACCATGCCAGCTTCATCGGGTTCGTCGCCCTGGACCAGGGTTACATACTGGCCCGGCACCCGTTTGCACAGTTCAGAGAACGGCCGCCAGGGGAGGGTGATTTCGCCGGCCCGGACCTGTTCAGCCTCGACCCAGGTCGTGACCCGCACCGCCAGGTTCGTTCCGACCAGTTCAAGACGGTCGCCGCCGACAGCGCGAACCAGGACATTTCGCAGCACGGGTAAATGGGCGCTGTTAGCTATGGCCAGCCCGACCCGGTCCAGAGCAACATTAAGAATCTCCCGCGAAACAATCGCCCCAAATTCCTTACCCGCCGGCATGACCGGAACGGCGACCGCGACCGCCTCCTCTTCATATTCCAGCCGGGTGAAGAGAAAAGCCACCACCCGCGCCTTGGTTAGACGGAACTCGCCGGGCAGTTCGACCACGTCGTTCAGGTCCATACGGGCTTCAAACCAGGCCCGCAGCGCCTGGGGCATCGAGTTGAGCAACTCAGGCGGGCCGATGACCGCCGCCTGGCCATCCACCTTCAGCGCCCGCGCAATGACCTCCATGAAGAGGTGCTGGCTTTTGCGGGCCTTGCCGGCGCTCATGTCCAACCCTTCCTGAATGGCCCAATCCGTTTCAAACGGCGGATTAGCCAGCACAAAATCGTACTGCCCCTCGATGTTAGCCAACTCCTCAAACGGGGTGGCGTGCTTCCAGTTGGCCCACGGGAAAAGCCGCTGCCCGACCGCAACACAGGTCTGGTCAGCCTCAAAGCAGTCTACCGTGATGGGTTCATCCTGGAGATGAAAAACGAGGTGGCCGATCCCAGCCGAGGGTTCAAGCACCCGGCTGCCGGGGAGAATATTGAGCAGGTCCACCAGGGCCGCGCCCATTTCCAGCGGGGTAAAGAACTGGCCGTTCTCCTGGGGGTCCCAGGTGGGCATATACATTTCCAAAACCTGCTCGACCGTCAATTCGGGCACAGCCTCCCGTCCGTTGTCACGGAACGGCTTGCCTTCCAGCCAGGCCGTGATCCGGTCACGGTCTTTGTGCTGCTGCTTGGTCAACCGATACATGCGTACCTCCTTTGTTTGTTGTAGATAGGGGATTTTGGTTTGATAAACCGCAGGCCGCGTCGGGGAGGCGCAGCCTGCCGATAAAAGAAACTTTTTCTTTTTATTGTACCACAAGTATATATCTATGGCAAGCAAGCCCCCAAAAAGGGGGGCTGCCTGGCCAGCGACCCCCTGTGGTACTTAGTCTTCTTGGCCGTATTTAGGCGGTTTCCAACCTAACTCCTGGGCAAACCTCTGGATAGCCATGCGAGCCATCCAGGACAGTTCGAGCGGCTTGGCCCCGTCCTTGATTGGATTCGCTTTGAGAAACGCGAGCGCGTCCTGAGTCGGTCGGTCCAGAACCAAGAGATATTTCTTCTCGGTGGGATTGCCTTTCTTATCTACTGGCGGAATCCAAGTCTGGACCCGGGCGGGACGCGCCATCTCTTCGGCAAGCTGTCGTTTGAGATCGGCTTGTTTTTCGGGATCCTGTTCCAGGAAGATCGCTCTTTTGAGGCGGTCTTCTCTGACGGTCATAGTTTCTATCATCCACACCTCCTTTCAGGCAGAATATATATCTATGGTCTTTAACATAGTATCAAATCATCCTGCCAATGTCAAGGATGCTAAATCAATTTCGCTCATTTTTCGGGCAGTTTCCGAAAGTCGAACCCCTGCCCGACTTCATACAGACCGTCTACTGCGGCCAGGACATCGCCGACACTGATTGAGGTATGGGTTAGCCCCAGGCCGGCGATCAACTCGCGAGCCTCTCCGTTTGGACTCCAGTTCTCGCCTTGCAGAGCATGGTAAGCCGCATCAAGCGAATCGGCGCGGACCTCACGCACAAAGACGTGGGTTTCGAGCAGGTTAGCCGCGGTCAGGTGGGGGTCTTCCGTGTAGTTAGCCACACGGCGATAGTAGGCGTGATGCAGCCCCGGCTCCGCCGGCAAAAGGTGCTGGGGGCAGTCATCGCGCAGGCCAGGCACGACGATCCAGAACCAATGACGGCATTTGAACAGCCGTAACGGGTTGAGTTCATTGGGATAATACAGCCCGTGGTGTCCCTGCCAGTGGGCCACCGCGGACAGATTAGATTTGGCGCAGGCTGGGACGAGATCACCGGGCTGCCCCTTGTCTGTATCCTCCGCTGTCACCCGCCGCAGGCCAGGAAAACCGTCAGGGCGATGATAATCGCAGTAGGGGCAAACCAGGTCGCCGGGAATGACCAGGGCCTGGCCAGATCCCAGGTGTAAAACGGGCGCTTTAAGATTTTGATCCATCAAGTGTACCTCCTTTATTATGCCATCAATTTCATTTGTTTGGAGGCCAGGAACTGCTTGGCCACCCGCTGTAAGTTCCATGCCCCCTGTCTTGTCACTTTGTCTTTGCAGTTGAAGATCAGCCTGACATGCCACTCGTCGAGCAGAGGCTCACCCGCCTCGCGGTTAGTCCAGAGGTCATGCCATGCGAAGTCGAAAGTTTGGGTATTGTTTTCGGTCCACTTCAGCGCATCGGCATAGATAATGGTCAGGCGGCCGTTTTTGGGCATGTACGGGTCAACCATCCAGAGCACATCACTTGAATTTTCAATACAGGTAACGTGCTCAACGGCTGGGTTAGCCAGCAGGCCGCGTACCACGCAGCCCAGGCCCAGGCCGGTGACCAGCACCTTCCCTCTGGCTTTGAGCATGAATTGCAGGTGGGTTCTAAGTTCAAAAGGGGTATCCTCCATGACTACAACGCCAGGAGGGTACTTGTGCATAGTCCCCTCGGTCATGCGGTAGAGATGAGTGTAGATACCAGGAGGGATGATACCTGGTTGCCCGTGATACTCGGTCGGTACTGCCACGTTGAGTTCAGCCTTTCTGATGAACCACAGGCCGGAGTCGGCAGCCGGGATATTGGTTGCCCTGGCTGCCTGCATGATTGTGTTAATCAGAGAGTTTTTCATTTTTCTAACCTTGACACAGCCGGGGGCAACTCACCGCGCAGCCTGAGCAGCCCGGCCTTCGTCCCATCGTTTTCCTGCCACTCCTTAAAAGCGGCCTGCATGTCCTTAATGAACTTTTTCACTGCACAACTCCTTTCTTTGACAGTTTACTGCTCAATCGAGCAGTTTAATTTCCTGTAAACTCCAACCATTTTTGAACGTCTTGCCGCCCACGATTTCCATATCCTGATAGGTATAGAGCAACTCCGGGTTATGGGTGGCCCCCACCGTGATGTCGTTCAAGCTGCCCAGGACGCAGATAGCGCAGCTTAACCGGGTCGAGCCGAGCGGGTAGGCCACATGCATGGTCCAGTCAGCGAGGGCTTCCTCGACCCGCCCCTCCTTCGTCCAGGCCCGTCGCTCGTTGACCTCGTCCAGACTGTGGCCGCAGCCCTCGTAAACTTGGGCTTCGGACCACTCAAAGATAGGGTACCAGTTGAGAGCCAACCGCCCGCCGCCGCTGTTCAACCCGAACAGATCGGGCTGCTGCTGGCCCTGCCACTTGTCGAGGGCCTCGGCGGCGCTCAGCCCGGCATACATTTCGGCACTGATGCTTTTGCGGACGCTGATTGGCTGTTTCTTGGCCCGCTCCCGGCTCTCATCGGCCCGGATGCCCTCGGCGCTAATGATCAGCCGGGAGGCCTGGCCGGTGAACTGCTCGACGACAGCGGTCGGGTTATACCCTTCCTGCCAGGGGTTCGCCTCTTCATCTGGCCACGCCGGCAGCCGCAGGAATTTATCAATCTGGGCGGTCTTGTGGTGGCTGGTGCAATACCTTTGCTGGGAACTCGGCCAGAACGGGGCGCGCAAAAAGCGGTCAATCTGCCCCCGTTTCTGGTCGGCGGTACAGTACCTTTGCTGGGAACTCGGCCAGAACGGTTTGTCCGTCCCGGACAGCTTGAGCATGCGGTCCTGAATCTCCTGCACCAGGTCACCCTGGGGCCGGCGGACGACGATCAGGGGCAGCCCGGCCACAAACGCCAGGTGGCGAACAAAGGCGGGCGTCTGTTTCCACTCCGCCCGCCCCAGGTCCGCGTGGATCGTCGCCAGCGGTACAGTCCAGCAGCGCCGGTAATATTCCCTGACCAGCCGGTTGAGCATAAGCTGGCTGTCTTTACCGCCGCTGATGCTGATGACCAGAATCGCGCCGAGGCGCAGGGCTAATTCGATTTCGGGGGGGTAAAACAAGTCGGGCATTTTAACTCGTTACGGCGGCAACAACCTGATCTACAAAGGCTTTGGCCCTACCTTTATCGTTCGGGTGAGCCAGACGAAGCTGCCCGCGCAGGTCGCGACAGGCCTGCTCCGACTCATCATTCAGATTCCAGCCCTTGTCGGTCAACAGGGCCGGGTTCAGAAGGCGGACCAGGAAGACAAAGCCTTTATTGTTGCGATGATGGACGTAGACAATTCGGCCGCGGGTCATGGGAAATTCGGCGATGTGAATACCGTTTTGTTCGGCCAGGCGCTCAACGATTTCGGTGTTAATCACAGCCAACCCTCGTCCTCGACCTCTTCCTGCTCCTCATTCTCCTCATTCGTCTCGGCGTTGAGCGGATTATCAGCGTGCCAGCCGCAAGCATGGCAGAGGGTAAGACCGTCCTGGGTTTCGATTTGAGCCTCCCCACACTCCGGGCAAGGTATGTCGTCACCTTCTTTTCCCCACCGTTCCAGCCATTCAGGAGCCGGCGCTTTTGCCAGCACCGCCAGAATCGCCTGACGCACATCCTCGCTGAGGATTGAGCCACCGTCGCCGAGACTGGTATCCTCGGACTCAAGGACGTAGCGCAGGGTGTCCAGAGCCTCATCCTGGAGGGATGGGGGAGGGCCTTCACCTACTTCGTCATCATCGTCGGGCCATTCCTGATAAATCTGATAGCCCCTCTCTGCCAGAATTTCCTCAAGTTGTTTGCCCAGTGTGTAGGCTTCAGCTTCGTCGGTAACCAAGGTGTTATACACTCCCGCCAGGGTACCGTGGCTACTCTCTACTTCCAGGTCATACGCCGGCCCAAAATCGGACCAAACATGAACCGTAACGACGACCTGTTGCCCTGGCTCAAGACCCAGTATGGCGACCTTTTCGACCCAATCCGGGAGCGACATCAATTCCTTATCGTCATCGTCGTCATCCTCGGGCCGGCCAGGAAACTCACCGGGATACTCCTCAAAAACCGTCTGGTCTCCCTCCAGACTAGCCACCATGTCACGCAGTTCGGCGATAGTCTCCCACCCCGAATGTTCCCGGTCGCCGCTCGGTTCAAACTCCGGCATAATCCCGTACAGGTCGGCCAACGCAGTGCGTAGAACGCCGATTACGTGACCATCCCCCAGTAACTTCGCAACCCTATGCGCCTTCTGTGGGCTTTCGTACATGCCAAAGCCGCGCGTGCCATCATCGGTTACCGGCTCGACGACTACCGACAGCCGGTAAATATTCTTCTGGCTCATCGGGTCACTCCCCCTTTCTCAGGCTTGGAGAAATCGCCCGGATATTCCCGGTAAACCTCGGCGTTGCCCTCAATCAACCCGATAGCCAGCCGCAGATCGTTGACCATGTCTACGTCTGGATGGCCGATGGGAATATTGCGATAGATGTACTGAAGTGCGCGGCGGGCCGCCAGACGCAACGCTTCCGCCTTTTGAGGCAGATTTGCGTCGGGTGTGTCATCAATTTTCATAAAGACCTGGTCCCAGTAAACAATCACCTCAGTGCTCTCGGTCTCGGCGTTGTAGACCGACCAGGGGACATCAATGTTTTGCTTTTCGAGTACGTGCTCGATTCCCGCCGCCAGGGACGCAAAAGCAAGGGCCTCCTTCTGATTGGGTTCGTCGGTCAACCGACGAACGCGATACGGCTTTTGACTGCATTGATCCATGAAATTAACCTCCTGTATAACAATCTGGGTTGATAAATAGGCACAAATTTGAATTTCGCCATGCGCTGCTGTAAATCACGCCGGCGGAAAGCCCGTGGCAGAGGCGAACCGACCGCCCAGCAGTAGCGGTGCATGGGCGGCGCCCGCAGAATCCGCGCGCCAGCCGGAATATCCGACTTCTTCAAGGTTCGGGGGCCGCGCCGCATCGAGTATCGCTGCCCCTCGTGGACATAGCCCTCGATCTGGCCGCCCGGCGTCTTGCCGCAGTACACGGCATTGCTGGCCCGGTAAACTCCGCCGTCGTGGGGCCGGCCGGTAGTCGCGTTGTAGTCACCGACCGAGGCATAGGTCGCCACAAACCAGACCTTCGGGTTACTGCCCATATCTTTCAGGCACCACTTGATAAACCGGCTGAGCAGGTTCTGCGGCGGATGCAACGCTGCCAGCCGTTGCAGGCAGTAAACCTGCCGCCAGGCTGCCGCCCCAAAGAACTTGGCGGCTTGCGGTGTATGCAGCGGGCAAAACTTGGCTGCCGCCACAATCCGGTCCCCCAGGAGACGGCCATCCGGTGGAGTGATTACGGCGTAATAGGCCACAAAGCCCTTGTTGCTGCCGTGCCCCCGGCTGTTGTGCCGGTCCAGAAACAGGTTGATCGCCTGCCGTTCGGCGGCAGACTGAGCCTTGAAAAACTCCATTATTTGACCTTGTAACTACGTAATTCGTTGATCAACTTCCGCTGCAGTTCCAGGCTCGGCAGAGCGCCGTGTTCGATGTCGGAGAGATGCGAGATGGAGGTCCCGCATCGTTCCGCCAGTTCGCGCAGGGTCAGGTCGGCTTCCTTCCGCCGCAGTCGCAGGGTCATAGCTGTGTCGAAGACCCACCCTTGCAGGACCAGTTTCTGACTGCGCTTGCAGTGGATGCAAACTGTGGCGTCCACACTTTTGGTTCGCCCGCACTCCGGGCAGACATGGTCAAGGTTACGGCTGGTCTGTTCAAGAAAGCAGATCCGGCAGCGGCGGGCCAGACTGGTTTTCCGTCGGCCGCATGCGCAGCGGTCATAAATAGTAGACATAGGCTCTCCTTTCACTTCATCACATCCAACACCCGGTCAAGAACCCAATAAACTTCCCCCGGCGGTATGGCATTGCCGAATCCTTTGGTGATGTCGTCGGTTGAATATTTTGGCTCAATCCTGAAACCGTCCGGCCCCTGCGGAAAGCCCTGGGCCGCCCCAATTTCCGAGGTTACATAAGTCGAACCGTGTGCCCCTTTCTTGACGACCTTGCTGCGCAGGGTGCGGTAATAGCACTCCTCGACCGAGGGGCGGGGCCAGGTCATACCGTGGCGTTCAACCGTGGTCATCGCCGCCAGAGGCTCCCCGCCGTGACGCTTAACGCTGTGGCCGGTGTTGTAGGTCACAAAAAACGGCACGGCCAGCCCGGTACGGACCCCGCCCGCCGTCTGGGTGTTGAACGGGTCGGTGACCTCCCGCAGTCGGGCGCGCTCCTCGGCGTGAGCCGGCCCGGTCCGCTCCACAAAAAACGCCGGTGTGGCCAGCCCGGTTTTGCCGCCCCCGGCAGTGACCGTATTAAGTGGCTCGTCGGCAGCGCGAGCTTTCCCGCCGCCATACATCTCCAAGAAGAAGAGCGGAGCCAGGGCTACCCCGTTCTTGGACCCCATCGTCGTCATGGTATTGAACGGTTCGTCGGCAGCGCGCGCCGCCCGGTCCCCACCCAGCGTGACCAGGAAGGGGGTCAGGGCTACTCCCTGCGTGTCGCCGCTGGTCTGGGTGTAAAGGGGAGCCACCCACCCGTCCTTGAGATGGCCGCGGTGGGCGGCGTCGGTCAGGTAGATGGGCGGCACGGCCACCGCCTGGGTTGCGGTCCCGGTTTGGGCAAAAAGCGGGGTCAGCAGCGCCGAGCGGCTTTTCACATGCCCATCCCCGGTCCGCTGAATGTCCAGGATAAGGGGTTCGTAGCCGTATTTCTCTAGCCCGACCGCGAGGCGGTGCTTGGTCGCCGCCGAGACCGGCTGCTCCCGGTCCGGGTCGTCCACCCGCCGGATGGGGACCGACCAGTCTACGCCGTTGATCCCGGCGTAATAGTACGGCTCAACCGGCAGCGGGCGAGGATGACCGCGATAGTTTTCCCGGCAGGTCGGGCAGCCATAGTAATAACTGCCGTGCTTTAACCCGTAGCGCCCCCACAGCTTCTTGGGGTTCTTCCAGACCTGCACCGCGCGGACATCGCCACAGCGGGGACAGGGGGCCAACGGCCGGAACTCCAGGTCAGGTGGCTTGTTCCCGCGCCGCCAGAAGACACAGATCCAGCGGTCGCGGGATTGGGGAATGATGGGCATCCCATGCACCCCGTTTAGCTCGTGGAAGAACATCGCGTTCAGGTAGAGGAATTTGAAATCAAAGCCAGCGTTATAAAGGTCGCGGCACCACAATTCAAAGAGCGCCCACTTGTGAACCTCGATGACATTCTCGGTGATGCCGTAATGGTACTGGTGATGTTGGGCAAACTCGACAATGTCGAACATCGTCGCCCGCCCCTGGTGGCGAGCCACCGCCCGTTCGTACTCCTTTTCATATTCCACCGGGTCCATATTGTCATCAAACAATCTGAGCTGGCTGTCGAGCAAGGTCTTGACATTTTTCGGGTTAGCCTGGCTAAAATCGGTGCAGGCGGCTGACCCGACAAAGAGCGGGGTGCGGGCATGGTGGCGCGGGTGGGTCTCTTTGACATCGCCCAGGTACATCTTGGTGCGAGGGTGATTGGCCCCGTAGACATCCACCGCATGCGCCCAGTGGTTGAGCGCCTCGACCACCTGCACCCCCAGGGCTTCCAGGGCGATGCCGTAGCCGCCATACCCGCAAAATACTTCGATGGCTTTAAGGGTGTCTCCCGAAAGACGGCGAATATGGTTCATCCCCCGGTCCACCTTTCCGGGTGCAAATCAGCCCATTTCAGGCGGCGCAGCACCCCGTTGCACTCGCCCCGGCCTTCGACGAACTTGTGAACCTTGCCCAGGCCGAAAGTTGCGGTGTCGCCGCCCCACATCTCGCCGCACTCCGGGCAGATAACCCGCTGGGGCTGGTGGTAGGCCGATGGCTCAAACAGCAGGTCCGTGGCGTAATGGAAGAAAGCCCGGTACACCTGGTCACCGTACTGCTCGACCAGCGGCTCAACAATCTGGTGGCCTCGTTCCCAGGCCCGTCCACCCGCTCCATCGGGGGCAAAATAGACCGAGTCCGGTTTCATCTCTTTTCGTACAGTGATCTCGGAATACAGGGACTGCACGGCGGCGTACATCCGCTGCACTTCCCGCAGCAGTTCCTCACGAGTTAGATTATCCCAAGGGGTTTGCCCCCACTGTAGTTCAGGCATTTGATTGTGCTCCTTCCAATTGCATATTCATCACCACGCCACCTGTGCGGCCGCCCGGGCGGCATTGCGGTCATCATAAGCGGCCAGCCACTGCAGCGAGACGGTCAGTCCGGCCTCCTTGACATCACGTACCCAATTGTTGATATAGTTGGTTGGCCCGCCCGCGGTAAAGTTGCTGACGGTCTCTCCGGCGACGTTGAGGGTCGCGATGGCAGCCAAGCCGTAGTTGGTCCCGTAATAACCCGGCTCGCGCAGCCATTCCTCGCCCGAAGGCACATCCCGGTGGCTAACCACCGGCCACGCTTCGACGGCGTCGGGCCGGGCGTAGGGCGAACCGTCGAAGCCCATCAGGATAACGCCGTTATCCAGATACACCTGTTGAGTTTGAGGGTTTTTGACCAGTTGCATAAGTAGCTCCTTCTAACACTGATGACCGATATAAACGTACCAGACTCCGTCCCGAACCGGGATTTCCCAGCGAGGACCGGCGTCGGTAATAGCAAAGTTGTTGAACGGCAGGTAACGCCCCCAAACAGCCCAGAGCGCCTTTTCCCCGGTCCGGCAGCGAGAATCGCGGCTGAGTTGCTGTACCGTGGCTTGGTGGTCGGTCGCCTTCATCCGGGTCGAGAGACCGGTTTCGCGGCTGACAAATTCAATCTTGTGCTCCGTGTAGATGGTGCTCATCAGACCCTCCACTCGACCAGGCTGGCCAGGCCAAAATCCACCCGCCAGATTCCTACTCCGCGCTGGAGCATACGCTGGAATAGGCGCAACAGGTCAAGAGCGGTGTCGTACTCGGCCCGGCTACCGACCGAGGCCACCGGGCGGCGTTCGCCATCGGTCAGGCAGACCACGTACCCCTGCCTGATGTCCTCAAAGGCTTCGTTGGGGTCGTAGCACGTGCCGTACCGCTTGCAGCCTTCCCGGTCACGGAAGACCCGGTCACAGGTCGTCTCGTATTCCAGGTGGGTCCGCTTCGACTTCAACCAGACAACATCCTTGCGCCAGGCTATGACCGTACACTGGGTTGGCTCCTGGTCGGGTGTGACCATCGCCCAGGCTGCGTCGCCTGGCTTGAGGTCGTCGGAATTAACCAGGCGATAACCCCGGCTGCGGGCGTCCACCCGGGCCGACTGCCACAGGTCCACCCCGGCCAGCAGTTCGACCCGGTAGCCAAGCGAGACCAGGTGTGCGCCCATCGGGTGGGCGGTCAAGACGCCGTACTGGTAGATGTAAATCAGCTTTTCGTCACCCTTGGGGTGAACCGCCGCCCGGACAATGCCGGTATAGAGCGGGTTTTTACTGCCATCAGGCGGGAACATGGGCTGTCTCCTTTCGCTGTCGTTTCTTGGGTTGCCTTGCCCGGAAGGCCCGCTCGAGCCGGCGCTGCTTGTTGATGATGCTCCGTAGGGACTTCATTTTCTTTTCCCAGTAGACCATCGCGTCATACCATTTGAACCGTTCGGAGAGGGCAATCACTGTTTCGCCCACCCGCAGCTCCCAAACCCCGCCGTCGGCGGTGTCATCGCCGCGCTGGAGGCTGATTTTGTGTTCGTGCTGGTACAGCTCGAAGCGGTCTACAATGTTACATGCGGTCTGGGTCACGTGGGACCAGCGTAGCAGTCTGATCGGCAATTGGGGTTTCATGAGACGGCAACCTCCTTGACTGGGGGAATGATTTGAATGTGATGGGGGCGGCGGCGGCGATGCAGGTCGGCGGCGCCCTCCGCGCCCGCTTCACTCATACTCCACTGCAAGGCACAGATGGGCTGGCCGGCGTCGTTGACCTCGACGATCAACCAATCATCCGGCCCCGCCGCGAACTCGCGCATCTCCTTGACCGAGATGGTGGAACCGAAAGCTTTGGCTTCAGCGTAACCGCTAAAGACACGGTCGCACAGGGTATCGTAAATGAGGTTGGTCTTAAACGACTGGACCGCAACCCAGGTCTTGTGAGAGGCGACCACTCGGCATTGGGTCGGGATACCATCAGGCGTGAGCACCGCCCAGACCAACTGCCGCTCTTTCAGGTCGGGAATATTGACGATGCGGAAGCCGCGGTGGGCGGCGTCAGCCCTGGCCGCCCCCCGCCAGTCACCGGCTGGATGCAGGTAAAACTGGTCTAGGACGACCGGGGACTGGAGAGTGCGGGCGTGCCTGACCAGGATGAAAGGCTGGCGGAACCGGCTCACACCCATCACTCCACCTCGGAAGAAACGGTATTCCAACACCGAATAATCTTCTTCGCGGACGGCGAACAGCGTATTGGCCGGCTCGGCTTTGATGTGGTCCCGGCACAACCCCCAGAAGACTTCGGGGTGGCGCTCCTCCGGCTCGCTGCCGACCAGTCGCCGGATTTCGTGAGCGAGGTCGTCGGTGTGCCGGGTGTGGTCACACTCTGGGCAGTAGAAGAAAACGTTGCGGGCGCAGTTCCGGCATACACACTCGATAGAACTTTTTTGGTTGGGGTCCTGCTCATCAAAGGATGCGCCGCAGGCAGCGCAGGTAATCATGTGGGTCATAGGTCGTACCTCGTAAAAAATCCTTTTTGTTTTTATGATACCATAGATATATATCTAAGTCAATAAATTTAGCGTAAATATATATCTATGTCAGACCGGAGCAAAAATAGAACCGCCCGCGCCAGAACGGTGCGAGCGGTTCTCCCCGAATAACCAAAATCCCCCTCAGAAAAGAGGGAGGTACGACCACGAAAGATGGTATCACAGCTTGTCGGCATCGTCAAGGATTTAGCGCGGAGGCGAGTGTGTGTAAAAGTATAGGTCGCCACCTCATAACTTTTTTCGTAGGCACACCCGCCAGGCGTGATACCATCCCGATGTCTGGTGACAACCGTATTATAAACCCGCACCGGCTTTGATGTCAATAGACACGAAAATAATGCCTTTAATCAGCGACGTAACCGGTCATGCATGCCAGGCGGCCCGTCCCAAAAAATGAGACGCTCCGGGATCCGGTAGCGTTCGGCCAGATACCTGGCTAATTCCCGTATCTCGACCGCCGAGCCAAAATGCACGCCCTGGATGATCACATGCCCGCCGTTCAGCCTGGAGGCGATGACGACGACTGATTGCTCCTTATCCAGGGGACTGACATCCACGGCCATAATGGTCTGGCTCCCGCCCCACTTCTTTTCAATCTGCGCAACCCGCCCATCGAGGGTATCTACATCCAAAAAACGGCGAAGCCGACGCCGCAGCGCCCGACACCGTTCGGCCCAGAACCCCCGCCAGTGTTCCCGAATAAACTTAAATCTCGACAGAAAAAGCATGGTTACCTCCTGGCTTTCACTTCATCAATAAAATCTTCAATAAGGGCGTTTTCGTCCCGAATGGCCGCCAGGATGTTCGGGGAGTACGACCGAGAGAAGGAGCGGGAATTGAGCGGGTAAACCGTTAAAACCGCACTGAAAACGTGGGAGACCCAAAATTGGGCGTGATGGGCATCAAGTTCGGTCATAATCCGGTGCAAGTATTGGCTGACCATGTAAAGGCTGTTTTCCCTGGCCGGGACAGGTGGTATTTCCTGTCCCGTTTTGGTCTGGATAATAAACCAGTTCGCTCCACAGAGGGGGCAGTGCCAGACGTGCTCGGCATGGCTCGATTTCTTTTCCAGTGGACTGCAGGCATTAGGGCAGTACATGGGCAATCTCCTCTTGAAAAAAGTATAAAACCAGGAGCAGACCGGCCACCGCCAGCGCCGCGACCAGCAGCGCCTCCCAGATGTTGGCCGGCTCGCGGCCGAGCCGGCGACACAACAGACGAAGATATTTCATTCAATCTCCTCCAGGGGTGGAACCTGATCCTGGTATTTCACGGGGCGCGGACCAGGCGCATCCGCTGCCCCTGCCACAGCACATCAATGGTCTCCCCAGCCGCCAGGGCCTGCATCTGGGTTTCGGGGATAAAAACATCGGCGGCGTAAGTCGGCTCGTGGGCAGGAACCCCTAAATCCCCCAAGTTGATGGCCTGCACCTGGAACGTGCGCAACTGCTCATTGACCAGGTCCTCGGTGACATCCTGGCCAGTGAGAGCCTCCTGCGCCTCCGCTGACATCCGGCAGAGAGCACGGGCCACCGTGAACGAAATTCGCTCAAAGTGCAACTCCTGCTGCCAGTGGGGGATGAGAAATTCAATCAGCTTCAAATACTGGCTAATTTTGCCCTGGCTGACGACTAACGTTTTAGCCAGCCGCCGCTGGGTCCAGCCAAACTCGTCAATGAGCCGTTTGAGCTTTTTTGCCTCAATCATCGGCGACGAGGAGCGGGTCATATTCAGGGCCAACGAGCGGAGCAGGTTGGTTTCTTCATCCGCCTCGTCGAAGATGATAGCCTCGATCTCCTCGTCCCCGTTTGCCTCGGTTTCGGCCAGCCGCCGCCTGCCATCCAGCGTCTCAAAATCCCCGTTAGAAGGAACAACGCTGATGGGCAAAAGCTGACCGTACTGCCGCAGCGACTCCTGCCGCGCCGGGGCAACGGGCGCACCTTCACGTTTAATCCGATTTATGGGCAGTTTGGCGAGTTTCATTTATCTCCGATTCCTGCCAGCCCGGATAGGGCACGGCTCGTCCCTGGCGCTCCAGCTCGGCCTGCTGGTCGTAACCCATCAGCCACAGGTAGCGCAGACTAAACAGGCTATCCGCGTAAGGACATGCCTCGCGGGTTTGACCGAGGCTGCGGGCCAGCTTCCCGCGATCAAAAGCCCGCTCCTTAGCCAGCTTCTTACGGATGGTGGCCGGCTGCATCACTGCACCAACACCCCAAACAGCCGGCCAGGCGGCAGTTTGAGCGCCCCGGCCAGCCGTACCAGGACATCCACCGAGACATTATCTGCCACGGCTCGCTCAATCTGCCCGACATAATTGCGGGAAATTTGGGCGCTCGTGGCCACCTGGGCCTGGGTCAAATCCATTGCCTTGCGCCGGCTGGTAACGATAGCGGCTAAGCGTTGATAATTTATCTCCTGCGCCACCGGCTCACCGTCTCCAGCCGCCTTGAGATCATTCAGGACGGCCAGCAGGCACTGCTCGTCTATCGAGCGATGAATCAAGAGTGACGAAAAAACCGCCACCAGTTTACGTTGAAGGTCAGACGTGATGGTGACCTGGTCAGGCCCGACGAAGAAGCGGTCGAATAGCCAGGACAGGTTTTCCAGGAAGCGCAGAACCATCTCTTTGGTGCAGTGGCTGTAAAACTTGACTGCAACCCCCATCTCCAGTTCCCGGATATTAAACGCCTCCATCACGTGCCGGTAGGGTTCCAACTCCTCCGCCGTAAAACTGGCCGGCAGCAGCCCCCACCGTTGACCATCCTCCTGGGTAATTGTCAAGACAATGCTCATGGTCAGCCTCCTATAAACAGTTGCAGGTCGCGTTGCACAGGCTTAGCGCCCGCCGGATGGTATTGCTTTCTTTGCAAAGCGATACAGCCGGCACGGGCAGCCCGCGTGATTTCCAGACATCTATGATTAGATCCCTGACCAGGCCGTAAATCTCCTGGCGGGCTTCCTGAGACAGATGAAAATGGGTGCCATCGTGGACCAACCCCTCGGGTTCGTACTCCATCGGCGGTAGCCCCCACCGCCCCCGCCAAAAGTCCAACTGGTCATTCTTTTCCCGATAAGTTCCGAGGGTAATCCAGCTCGGTTGAGCGTCGAACTTATCCACCGCCTCCATCAGCCAGCGGTGATAAATGACTGCCCACTGCGGGATGGGTAGAATCGGGTCGAGCCGCCAGCGTACGTCAAAACCCAACTGTTGAGCGAAGCGAGCCGCTTCCAGGCGGTCGGCGATGGGCGGGGTGATTCGCTCCAGCGTGTCGGGGTACTTGCCCTCCCACTTGTCGGCGACCTCTTCCGGGTTAAGCGAAAAAGTCACGCTGACGTTGGGTATCTGGCCGTAGCGTTCGACCCCATCAGAGCAGGCTGGCCCAAACCCCGGAAATTCCTCGTCTGGCCGCCGCCAGTTCAGATAATGGGTATTGGCCGACTTGGTCAGCAGAATCAACTGCCGCCCCTGTGGGTTGGTCTCCGGGTTAATAAAGAGCGGGATCAGCCGACGGGCATGCCCGGTCACCCCCTCGTATAACAGCGAATCGCTGCGGTCAATCCCCAGGCCGAGAGTCGTGAACCGGTCCAGCTTGACTTTTTTGGACCGCTGCTGAGGGTCCCGTGAACTACCAGGATTGGGATGCGGCCACTCGGTCGCCTTGAGCCACTCGGCGACTACGACCGGATAATCGGCCACGTTGTCGTAAAGCCGATGGCGCATCGGATCGTTCATAGCCCGATGGGTCAACATTAAAAAACAGGAACGGCAGCCATACCCACACGCACCGGCCCCAATCGCCAAATCCCACCATTTCGGCGGGCAAAAGGTGTGGTTGTCGCCGTGCCAATCAAAGGTCAGCATCGTCTTGCGGGTGCGCGGGCCGCGAATGACCCGCACCGGTCGAGGCAGCCCGGTAACTGCCGGATCAAGGTCCTGCTCGTACCACTTGTCGCCGGCTAACTGATCGTCAATCATTTGCAAGGTAGTGGGAGCGATGGTTCGGCCTAAATAGTCATTCATGCCACACCGCCTATCCCCAACTCCTTGCGCCACTTGGCCGCCTGACGCGAAATCACCTGGCGCTCGGGTGGGGTCAACATTCCCGCCCCATCCGGCTTCTGGCCGGTGCGCAGCATTTCTTCGTAGCTCGCCAGAAACTCCTTCTTCTGGTCGGGGTGCATTTCCCCGTTGGGCAGCGCCCGCCGCCCGCTGTACGTCTGCATAAAATCTTTCATAAAACCTCCTTAGCTAATTCTGCCGTCTGGATAAACATAAATTCGGCGCTCGGTCTCGGTATGCTCCCAAAGTGTCGCTCGCGTTACGGCGCCCAGGTAGCGCCACCGTTTGCCGCCATCCAGCTCGACCAGCCGCTGCGCGTCATGCTTGATCGCCTGGTGATATAGGTCCTCTTTCAATCCCGCCCCGTACAGCATATCTGCCGTCTTGAACGGGACTTGAGAGATGTGCAGGTTGGGGTGAGGCAAGGGAAGGACCGGGATGTCCAGAGTGAGTTGGCCAGGCAGCCCGGCCTGACCTTTTGGTAAATTTTCTCGCCACTCCCAGGCCATCTGGACACCTCGCTGCTGCCACTCCTCCAGAAGCGGCACTCCGAAGGTATGCGACATCTGCATTAGCTCCTCGTACAGCCGCTTGCAGTATGCCAGTGACAGGCGACCATCCTTGATGTCAGCCGATTCGTCCACTTGAAATAGCTCCCGGTTGGCCGGGTTCCAGGCTTCCCCGCCGCGGCGAAGGTTGTTATTGACCCAGATGATCAGGTGATACAAAATGGGATTATTCTGGGCCAGGAACTTGGCCGTGCGGTCATCGAAAATGAGCGGGCAACTCCAGCAGCCATAGCGCAAACTGCCATCGGTCCCGTAATGCTCGACCAGCCCGCTGTTATCAAACCCGTAACCTGACGCGATCAAGGTCAGGAAGTCCCAGACCGCGCACTGCCGCCAGTAGAGAATCGGCTGAACCTTGACCGCGTTGTCAAGCTTGTGGAACATATAATCCGGTCCGCACTCCCCGCCGAGGGTACAGCTTAGAATCTTGTCGCGCCGGTCGCTCTCGCCGTAGCGCACCCCCAGGAAGACCGGGGCCTCATGCAACCCCATCTGCCGCAGGCGTTGGCGCGGCGGCTGCACCTTGAGCCGGTCCGTACACCAGCGCATGTTGGGCGTGGGCGGGATATGGCCGTAGCCCAAAATCTTGACCCAAAAATCGTCCTGGGGGCGCGGAATGGTCATAAACCATTCCGACTTGATTCCCAGCGACTCGGCCTTGGCCGTCATATCCTTGAGGGACTGTTCGGCCTGCTGCTTGAACGTCCAGAACTCCATCAGGGTGTCGCCCATATAAAAGACGATGCGCCGAGGTTTCGGGACTTCGCCCCGCTCGACCAGGACCAGGGGGGCCTGAGCAGCTACCCGGGAGTCCTTGCCACCCGACTGTGGGATAACCCACACGTCAGATTTCACACCGAGCAGGACTTCGCGGGTGTATGCCAACGCCTCGTCAGGATTCTTAATTAAATCCATCGGGACCTTCTACCAGTTCAGAATAGCCGTCTGAAAGCCAGCCTGCCGGATCTTCTCAACCACCGGCTTTTTGGCCTTGTTGCGAAACTCGAAGTGGGTCAAGGGCATAGCCATGAATATCCCCGTGGCCCACTCCTGGTTGGTCACCCGCTGCGTCGTGAAATCCGGGAAGCGGGGGAAGATACCCTCAAATGAGAACGAGGGCATCTTGATGTGGAATATCTCCGGCGGCTCACCGACCGGCGTAAACAGGTGATGATTGGCCACTGCCAAATCCTGGAGGGCAAAGGTGCATGGCTCCATCGGGGCTTTACCGGCCTGGCTTGCGTCGGTCGGATGATAACCGACCGGAACCCCACCCCACGCCGCGGTTGCCCATTGCCAGTCCCGAGCACACTTGCAGCCGTCAAGCGGCCGGTTGGACCGGTTGAGGTCGTAGCTGAATGACAGAGGGATGGCCTTGCTGTGAACCATGACCATGAGGCTAACCCCCGGTGTCAACTTTTCGTAGGGCAGTTTGGGCGGCATGCGCCGGCTGACCCCAAAGCGGGACGCCTCTTCCACGAATGACCACACGCTGGGATAATTCTCCGCGCCGACAAACACGACCAGGTCATGAACCCCGTTCGGGTTACGCGGGTCACGGGGCATAACCTTAATTCCGCGCTGGAACTTGCCCGGCCAGCGCCGGACCGGGTCAACAATGTACTCCTCGATGAGATGCCCGCCTGCTCCAATCCCGAAGCAGGCGTAGGCTTCCCCTTCAACTCGTTCGCCGCAGCCGCGCCCATTGGGGGCCGGCTCGGTGGTGGTAATAGACATTATTTTTGTACCCTCCTGAACTTACGAATTAACTGGAACTCCCGGTTCTCATTCCTGACCCACTCGTACCGCTCCAGCAGCTTCCGCACCTGGGGCGAGAGCATGGTCAGGCCGGCATAGGTTTCATTATCCTGGGGCTTGCCGGCCAGCTTGGTCCACAGGATCGGCTCATCGCCGCTGGTTTTGCTGTTGGTACCCCACCGCCTGGTTGCAATCAGCAGATCAAAAGCGGCGGGCTGGGCGGGTAGTTTAGCCGCCTCGACGACCGCCTGTTCGGTTTCGGTCGCCGCCGACTTACCGTCCAGTAGGGACAGCGCGGCTTTGATAGCCTCGTCCGGGTCAGCCCTGCGGTTCAAGATGAAATCCAAAGTGATCTGGTAAAGGTCGGGCCGGTCGAGCCGCAGCCGGGCCAGGTACGCTGCCCGTACCCCGGCCCGGCCGTTCAGAAAGCTGGCCTGCACCTGTCCATCCTTACCCTGGCCGTTCAGACTGCTACCGGCCTCTGACGGTACGGGGTTGACCACCAGCCAGCGGTGGATCTGAGCATCGTAGCGAACAACCGTGCTCACTGCCTGCCTCGCACGAAACCGCGATTGTGGCAGCCAGGACACTTGTGCCTGAGCCGGTAGCCTCCTGGAAAAACACAGGCGTCGAGCGGGTTGCCGTTACAGATCGGGCAAAGCTGAAGGCCCAGGAGCCACATCAGAAAGGCAACAACTTTGGCTCCAGTATTGATTTTTTGAGTGCGAAATGATATAATTGTCGCAGTTGTGTTCACTTTTAGTCTTCCTTTCGTTTAGCCCCCGGCTGTTGGCCCAGCCAGGGGCTTCTTCTTTGAAAGAGCTACTCCCGGTCCCAGATAGGTGACTCCTCGTCCGGCTGAGAAGCGGCCCAATTCCGCCGCAGCGCCTGCATGTGCTCCTGGCGAGAGTGGGGCAGATTGCGCAGGCAGGCCGGGCAGTCAGAGTCGTGGTCGAACGAGTCCAGCAGGCCAACCGGCTGCGCTAACTCCGGGGACACGGTGATGTCCGCCGGCATGGGTAGACCCAACAGGAGCAGCTTTTCCGCCACCGCCTGCCGCAGGTAAGCTTCTAAGCTCCGAGCAGATTCGGCGATATAAGCATCCCGCTTGTCTGGCTCGACCTTGCTCAAATCCAATGTGACCGTAAAACTAAAAACGCTGTTTGAACCTGGCATCAAAAACCTCCTTTCTTTTAGGTATTACCGGCGAAAGCCTCGCCGTTTCATCCACTGTTTCTTGGCCCGGTCAGCCTCGCGAATCGCTTCCCAGGCCGCAGCCTCGGAAAGCTGGCCCGCGCCGTACTTCTCGATAGCGTCCTTGATAGACGCATCCCACGAGGCCAGAGACCAGCCCTGTCCCTGAACAGCGGGCCGTCGTCTTTTGGCGTTCTGTATTTCTTTATCCAAAATTTGAGCGTAGCGGTCGGCGAAGGGGTGTTTGGGGAAATGTTCAAAGCAGCCGCGCATGGCCCCGCGCTGACTGCCGTCGTCGCACACGAACCAGTAGATGTACCGGCCCTGAGCGCCACAATGCGGGCAAGTCGCCGCTCCGAACTCGCCCGCATCGTCAAGACCTTCGATATAAAGCACTTTGGGTAAATCTGCGTAGATGTTCACTGTACTCATCCTGCACCTCTAAAAGCAGTTTACACTAAGTTTGTCCTGATGTCAATAGACAACTATAAGTTGCATATAGACATCAAGGGGTGCAGGACAAAATTTTAAGGTTCGTACCCTCGTTTTTCAGGGGGTTGGGGGAAGTGTACGCCCTCCTCAAACTCAGAACCTGGCTCAGGTTGTACCTCCGTCCGACCCTGTGAACCATCCAGGACCCGGCCCTGTGAACCATCCAGGACCCGGTAAACCTCAAAGCTGGCAGCCCCGCTGATGATAAGCGCCCTGAACAGAATCCCGTCCAGTAAAGGTTTCAGGTTGGACTCGACCTCGTGCTTGAGGCGGGCCACCTCGCCAGGATGAAGATTTTTGGCCGTCGCCACCACCACCAGGTAGCGTGAGCCGGGTTGAAATTCGATCACCCGAACCGGCTCCAAAACCTGCGCAATCTTCTCGTTCCACGTGTCAGTCATGGTGGTCGGCCTCTCGCGGCAGGCTCAGTTCGATAAAGGAAGGCCGGGCCGCCCCCAGCAGGGCCGCGACCGAGGGGATCTTACCCTCGCCGAGCGGCAGCGGCGTTGCCCCCAGGTCACTGGTCCGCCGCGGCCTGATTTGGATCTCGCTCCAGCCGGCATAGTTGTTGACGATATAACGCCCGGAGGGAAACTTCTTGAGATCGTGCAGGCGGTAGCTGGGCGGAATATAGTTCTGCAAATACTTGAACGTTTTATCGTCGAACATCTTGCCGATCAAACGGTCCGTGCAGCCACGCACGATATTTTTGTTGAGCTGCTGCGGCCATTGGGTGGCGACAAAGGCCAGCAAACCACGCTTGCGGCCATCGCTTATGAGTAGTTCAAATGCGGCCAGGGAACGTGCTTGCAATTTGCTGGCCCGACCCTGCGGAGCAAAGATATGGCACTCGTCTACGGCGACCACGCAGGGATACCGAAAATCCTCCGATAGCTCGTAGAGCGCCTCGGCGAACACGGCAAAGAACTCGACCCGCTGGTCAAGCTGCCGCCCGCTCAAATCGAAAATAACCTTATAGTGGTCGCCTAGCGCATAGCGAATGAAGCGGCCCGGATTCAGCGCCGCCTCTTCCACGTCGAAGTGGGCCTGGCGCAGCGGTTCGCGGTGATTGACCCGCCCGACAACCATCACATCGTCGCCTAACTCGCGCAGGGAGCAAGCATCGCCGTTGATGTCAAAAAAGAGGAACGGCAGCCGGTTGGTGTGGGCCTCCTCGGCTCCAACCGCCAGGAGGGTAGATTTACCCGCGCCGCGATTGCCCATCGCCAGGACCGAAACGCCGTCGGTCCGGTAGGGTAACTCGCGCAGGTCAATCTGGTAGTAGGGTGAAAAATTGAAGATCATGGATTATTCCTTTTCTTCTGAGGATGGAGGTTGGGGCCGGCTAAAGAAATGGTGGGCGTGGATAAATACGACCCCAGCGCGCTTCGCGCATTGCTCGTCTTCGGCCCGGTCACCGACAAACAGGCTGTTATCCCAATCCGCGATATAATTGATTTCCCAGAGCCGGTGTTCGACCAGGGCCAGCATGCCGATGTCCGGCTTGCGGCAGAGAGAGCGGTAATTGTAAGGAAAATGGTCGCCCCGTGGGTCGTGGTAACAGGAAAAGAGCATGTGGAACGGGTTTTGAGCAAACTGGTCAAGCATGACCCGATGCTCGGCCTCAACCTGGCCCGGCGTTTTATACCCCCAGGCAACGCCGCCCTGGTTGGTAATACCGACAACCACAAAACCATCGTCCCGGAACTTCCACAGAACTTTTTCAACGTCGGGATAGAGCAGCACGTTGTCGGCGCCTTCGATAAACTTATGCCCACCCCGGCTGGTACGGACCGTCCCATCCAGATCCAGGCACAGGACCGGCGCCACCTGGGGAAGCGCCACCTGCTTCCTGTCAGCCGGGTTTAGACGCAGCAGGATCGGCTCGCTCAGAGTGGGGCACATCCCCCAGTAGGGCCAATTACCATCAGGATCCGTGACTGCCCCATTGGTGAACTGCTTAAATTCAAGCTCGGTGTGATTCGCGCCGCAGCGGGCACATCCATAAACATTTGTAATCATAAGTCCTCCTTTGTAGGGTTAATAGGAGCGCGAACTGGTCAGAGGGGGTCAAGACCAATACCTATCGCTCGGTTAATAAATTGATTGACATCTTTCAGGGATACTAACGTCAGGGATAGTTCCCGCAGCGCCTTGATTTCAGCCGCCATCTCCTCGTCCACTTCGCCGAAAGGCGAAGCCTCCAGCCAGCAGGGAGCGTGGATATGGTGCTGGACAAAAGCAATCACCAGCTTTAACTGCTCGTCCGTTGGCTTTTGATTGAGGTAGTCCATCACCGCCGCCCGCAGCCGGCCCGTAACATCGTCCTGCCAGTTGAGCGGCGTGCCCCTGGCAAACTCGCGGTCAATGTAATTGGCCGGGTCAGTTGGTTTTTCCAGGTTCAATGTTGGTATTTTTATCGCAAACTCCATGCTTAGCCTCCTTAGCTTTCAGATTGAATCAAAGTGAGCAGCCAGAGTGGATACCCGTCCGGGTCGGGCACGGCCAGCCCCTCGGCTTTAATAAAGATAATGCGACCACGCTCGTCCCGCTCAAGCGTCAGAATCGGGTGCAGCCGCCAATGAAATGAATTGTCCGGCTGCCGCCAGGCCACCAGGTAGCAGCCCACCGCCCCGACCGAGGCGTAGTCCTTCATGATCAGGTATTGGTGGATGCGCTCGCCGAGCACGAAGCGGCCCTGATTCTTGCCCTTCATTGGCTCCAGCCACTCCTTGATTTCGAGCCACAGGAGCCTGCCCCGGTAGCCGCGCAGGGCCAGGCAGTAATCGGGCGGCCCCTGGCCGGTCAGCCGGACCTGCTTTCCCCCATCTTTAGAAAATACCTTGACCTCCGGGAAGGTCTTGGTCCAGAAAAGCTGCTCGCGGGCCGCGTAATACCGGAAAGACGTTTCGGCCAACTGCTCGGCCAAATCGCCGTAAGCCTTACTCTCGTATCCCATCGCCGTATAGCTCCACATTTTCACTGATGATTTGATGGCAGTCTTCACAGGCAACCAACAGGTCTTCTGGATCCTCGTGACCGAGGCGGGCATAGGTGCGGTGGTGGGTGTGCAACCGGCGCACGTTCCCAGGCGCATTGCAAACCTGGCAGCGGAAGCGCGCTCGCCGCTTGGCCTCAAACGCCCGCCGCTGCCATTCAGGGGATTTGAGATAGTCGTAATAGTTGATTGGGTCTCGGTAATTGATGGTCATTGCAGGCAAATGTGGCCTCCCTCTCATCATTGAGAACAACAGCTTTTCCTAGTCGCGGCACCAGCCGCAGTCGCACTCAGGCGCCGGCCCACCGGCATCCACCGCTGCCAGGATGGTTTTAGCCTTGGCGTCGAGGGTATCGGCCATAGATGCTTCCGGCAGGACTTCCAGGACCCAAACCGGGATGCTGTACCATTCCCTATGGGGCACGTCCCGGCAAATGTAAACCACCAGTGCTCGCGGCCAGCCGCCGTGCCGCAGGTACATCTGGACCTGCTGGTAATCGTCACGGTGGACTCCCTCCTGGATCGCCTTCTGGAACTTGGCCCAATTGACGGTCTTGATCTCAACCAGGTCACCGTCCAGTTCAAAGTCCACGTGGCCCTTGACCCGTGGGTCGTAAAACGCCACTATCTCCCTGCTAACGTACTCGACACCACCGGGCAGCGCCCGTAGGAGTTCGTACTGGAACATATAGCCCAGCCAGGTGTACCAGTAGGTCTGGTCGTCGTAACGCTCTCCTTGCTTCAAATCGAAGTAGAGCTGACGGCTGCACTTGGCTATTTGGGACATACCCAGATAGTCACGCCCCAGCCTGGCATTTTCCTTGATTCCATCCACCAGTAACCGTTTGAGTTCAACTGCTTCCAAGATTAACCTCCTTATACCCGCGACCACCGCTCCAGCGCAGCCTCGGCCAACCCTTTGGCCTCTTCCAGGTCGGCCGCGCTGGCAATGGCCTGTAATACCTCGATCAGGCAATCGTTATCCCGCCAGACCTGAGCTGCGCGCAACCACAAGTGCTCATTTTCGGCCCGCCAGAAGCTGGCCAACCGGGCCTGCTCCGCAACACTGCCGGCCAGGGCGAAGGCCCAACAAGCGATGGTGAGCCACTGGTTCCGATTCTCACGGATCAGGTTCATATCCCGCCAGTAAAGCTGCTTGTTCAGGGGGAGGGTCATAGCAAGCTCGCCTGCCCCTCGACCACTTTGGCGGTTCGGGTAGCCCCCCGTGGCTTATGCTCCGCCAGCGCCGCGGCAGTAGTCCTGCGTTCGGCCCGGACGGCCGCATGCGCGGCCAGGTACTCGCCGCTCAGGTCCGTTCCGACGAAGCGAAGCGGATGGCCTTCGTTGGTCCATTCGCGACAAACCTGCCCCACAGTACCACTTCCACAGAAGGGATCGAGAACCAGAGCCGCTACGACCGGCAGCGGCTCCAAATCCGGCAGACTGACTGGCTCCAGCCAGCCCCGCTCCGACCAACGGGCCAGCAGGTCGGGCGGGACCGGCCTGGCCCCGCTGCGGTCGGTCCGCAAATAATGCTTGAACGCTTCTTCCCCTGCCTCGGCCATCATTTCGGCCCGGTGCGGGGAGCGGCGCAGTTGGGCGGCATAAGCCCGCTGCTCGTAGCGGGTTATCTCGCGGCTGCCCTCCCGTTCACCACGAGGCCGGCTGAACCCGGCCCGCCCCACCACCACACTGGGATCCCGTGAAAGGCCGGGACTCGTGTCCCGGAAATTCACGGGGGTCGTCTCGGCAGGCCGGTCTGATCCGGTCGGGGTGGCAATGATTTCGCGGTCGTCCGGGCGCAGGGCCAGCCCGCCCCGATTGCAGGTACAGGTCGGCTCAAAGCCGAGCAGTTCGTCGGGGTGCTGCTCCCGCCACTGCTGCCAGGATGTGCCCGCTGAGGTGAGGAACTGCGTTCCCTTGGCAATCATTTCCCCTTCGAGCTTGGCCCCGTTGCGCTTGGGCGCGCCCGCAAAATCTGGCTTGCGGATAACCCGTCGCCAGGGCGCCCCGCACCCGGAACAGACCCCATGCTCAGAGGTGGTGCCGCGCAGCAGATCACGCACCAGGTTGGGCGGAAAGGTGGCGTAGTGGGTTCCCTTGTAGGCGACCGTGGGTACGTTTAGGGCCAGCGGCTCGCCTTCGGGATCCAGCAGCAGCCCGCCGTTGTTCCTGATTGCTTCCAGGTGGGCCAGGTAGCCCCGTACCCCGGCGATCAGGGTATCGAGCGAATCGTACCAGGGATCGCTGGTCCGGTAGCGCCGCAGGCCGCCCTCATCAAAAAGGGTAAGTTGGGCCTGCCGCTGCATAGCGTAATAATCCCAGTAGGGGTGACTGCTCCGGGCCAGGATGTAAACGTACTCATGGGCGATGGTTGGCCGGTCTTCCACGCTCTCGGGAAGGGCGTTCACTTTGAGCCACGGTAGGGTAGCCCGCCAGTACCAGCCTGCCGCCTGGAGCGCCAGGACGACCCGCTCCGGGATGCCCATTTTATCCTTGGGCTTGAGGCCGGTCTTGCGGCGGACACGAGCCACATCGTATCCGCCTTCGCAGCTATGCCCGTTCTTGGAGCCGGAATCGCCACCCCACTTCCTATCGTTAGCGTAGCTGTCACCCAGGTTGAGGAACCAGACCCCCTCGGATCGCAGCACTCGCATGACTTCGTGTCCGATTTCGACCATGTGCTCGATGTAAAGCTCAATACTTGGTTCGTTCCCGAGGTGTCCGTACCATGCGCGACAGTGGCGGCAGAACTGACCCAGGCTGGCTTTTTGAGCAGGGACGCCGACGACCTTCTCACCAGGCTGAAAGCTGCTGTGCTTGCCGCGTCGCCAGCCATCCTTCCGGCCCGCCTCCCTTTGCCCGTTGACCTCTTCCCACTCGTGAAGGCAGTCACTTCGCCCACCCCAAATCTGCGGCTCAAGATCGTAGACCCGCAGACCGTAATAGGGTGGCGAGGTAAAGGCGGAATGAATCGAGTTGTTCTTGAACGGCAGCCGCACTGCCGTTGCCTGAGCTAAAGCCATCCGGTGGTCTCCTCGAACCTGACAAATTCATCACACTTGGGCGAGGTATTCGCCCCGCGCACCCGCAGCAACGCCGCGGGCACGAGTTCAAATTCAGAGTTGCGCAGTTTTTCGTCGGACATTCCGACGATACCGGGCAGGTCCCGGCCTGCCCTGACTTCGATGACGGTCACCGGCCGACCTCGCAGAAACACGGTTTCCCCGACCGGGGGGAAACTGTGGATCAATCACCGGCTGCTCCTTCTTCGGCCTGGCCATCAAAACATCCTCGGCTGCAAGTTCAAATGCCCATTTTTGGCCGCTTTTTGTTCCTCTGCCGCAACGGCTAAAATAGCATCCACATCAGTCTGCCCCCAACGAATAAACTCGCTCCACCAGGCCATGCGCGGCTCGCAGATTTCCACATAGGGCTTGTGACTCTCCACAACCACCACCTCATCCCACCCGGCCAGCAGTGCGCCGATAGCTTCGCTCCCGGTCCCTCCGCAGCAGATGAGCGCCCGCCGTGGGCTGTACTGCGGATGCGGGAGGAACAATCCGGTCAGCCACTTGGTCAACTTGATACTTTTGAGGGTCGGATGATTATTCTTCTGAATGGTCGGCGCAAAGCGAGGTTCGCGCTCCAGGCCGCCCGAATTGACCCGCCGCCGTACCAGGTCGGGCATGTGGGATAGCCCGGCATTACGCTCCAGCTTGCTAACCTTGCCCGCGTAAAAGGTAGGGTCGGCATGAGCCAACCGCTCGAAAATCTCATAATTCCAGTCGGCCTGATAGAAGTAGTGACTCTTCCCGTGCTCACTCTCGAAATGTCCCGCTGCGCAGTCGGGGTGACAGAAGTATTGAGGGACAGTCTCGATTCCATTCTCCCCACCCTTGCGCTCGAACGGCTGGCGCTTAACCCCCTTGTCATAAAAAACATCGCCTTCCCACGGCAGGGAAGGCTCGTCGCCGTCCACCGACCCCGACTCATTTTTGACCTGCTTCGTTCCGGTCAGCCGGCAGTTTGGATGATGGGTCAATATGAGATTACCCGCCCAGCGGCCATTAACCTTATTAGCCTGGCCATAACCCACGTTGACCACCCCGGCCCCGGTCTCCGCGATCCCCCGCCGGCGATTCTTCGGCAGCGGCGTCTGGGCCAGGATGATCGGCTCGATTTCGGGCCGGAAGACCCCACGCCCGTACTGCCAACCTTCCACGCCGGGGATGACGGTGCCCTTGGGCTGGCCGGAGCCGTAAATCCAGCCAAGCTGGAACGGCAGTTCGAGCACCTCCCCGGCGTGTTGATTGTAGAAGGTGGGGGCCAGGAGGTAGCGGGCGGCTTCCTGCGCCAGGGCCAGCCGGTGCTGAGTCCGAGGGTGGGTGAAGCTGGCCGTGAACGCGCCGGGATGGGCCAGCCTGGCCAGCCCGCGCCAGGTCTTAGCCTTGTAAGCCACATCGGTATCCCAAACATGACCCAGGAAGCCGGCCGAGTGGCGCTGAAAGGAGCCGTCTCTCCCGAATCTGGCCGGAGCACTATTTTCCTTGCCGAAACGTCGGATAATGGTATCCAGGTTGTACGGCCAGTCCCCAGCGATGAAATGAAACAGGGGACCGGCATAGTCCTCGATGAAGTCTCGGATGTCTGCGTGAATGATCTCGTATCGCATTGTTTGATTACGCCGTAATCAGCCTTTACTTGATTCGGGCCAGTTTTGCCAGGGACGCCAACAAGCTCTTCCGCTGGCGGTTGTCTTCGCCGCCGACGAAGACACACGTATTCGCCTCGTCTTTCATGCGGCTAAAGAGCCAGCCGTACTCCGTATCGTCCCGGTTGGGGTTGAAGTTCATGGCCATGACGATGCCGGTCTCCCGTTCGAGATCGCCGCCCATAGGCAGAGCGGTGTTGTAGCGCCGGTTGAGCAGCCTGAAGACCTGCTCGCGGGTCCAGTTGCGCAGGTCGGCGAAGTTGATCTCATCAATCAGGAGCACCGGGAATTGGCTCAGGTACTGGTAAAACGCCTCGGAGTCCTCGGCGACCGAGGCCCGCATCCGGCTGGTCAGGTCGGGCAGGGTGTAGTAAGCAGCCAGAATATTGCGCTCGATGAGGGCGTTGTAAATTCCCGCCAGGAGATGGGTCTTCCCCCGCCCGTAATGCCCCCAAAAGGTAAGCATACCGGTTGGTTTTTCGACAAAGGCTTTGGCCAGGGCCAGCGGTTCGCGGTTGCCGTCCTCGACAACGAAATTAGCCAGAGTTGCGCTGGCCAACCAGCCTTCCAGCCGGTTCGTCATCCGCCGCCGCACGGCCATAACTTTTTCGTAGCAGTCCGGGCAGGGAATGGCCTTGCCGGACAGGTAATGCCCCTTGGGGACATCGTAACGAACGTAGCCAGGTGTGCCTGGCTCGGCCCGGCAGGTCGGGCACTTAAGGTTCGTCGAAGACGAATCCGAGTTGGACGAGTTCGGCTCGGCCGGCCTCGCGGCTGAGTTCGCCTCGATCAATTCGGTCAAGGATGGCCCGGGCGGCGGCGTCACGAGCCACTGCATCTGTTCCAGCAGAATCGCCGCGTGGTGCGCTGCCCGCTCCGCTCCCGGCTTTATCCCGTCGCGCCTTCGTTTTTCGTCCAGAGCCGCCTGGGCCTTCTGTAGTTCCTCGTTGGTTGTGGTCATCTGTGTCTCCTTCCAGGATTGCAATAATGTAATTCCAGTTCTTGGGCCTGCCGTTGGCCCGGCCCGGGGACAGCCCCGTTTCTATCGCCTCAAGAACTTTTTGTGGCGTATGTTTTTGGCAGCGTTGAATTAGCTCGGTGTGGTAGGGTTCGACCGAGGGATCAAAAAAGTGCTGCTTAACGAGCTGACCGATTTGATCCAGGATTTCAGAAGGTTTGTTAGGCGGTAATTGTAATGTTTTTTCATTTTTTCTTCTTTGGTTCTTCTTTCTTTCATCTGGTGTGCCACCTTCTTCATATTGTGAAGCCTTCATATTGTGAAGGCTCTTTGGGCTTAATCTTTCGCGCAATTCAAGTTTCTGGAAGGCGTCGGCATCAAAATTACGAAAGATGCCGGCCTCTTCAAGGATGGTTTTGATTTGCATTTTTAGTTCAACCCGGTCTTCAATACTTTCAAAGACCGTGCGGTATTTTATGTTATCTAACCACACATCAGGTACCGTGAGATGCCAGACGGGTTGAGGGTAGCCAGGGTCTCGGTAGCACCCGCCGGTCAGCAACCCCACCGCCAGGAGGTAGGCTCGGCTATCCGAGACCTTACCATCACTCATCATGGCTAACTTGGCTAGGTCGGGAGTGGCCAGGATGCACTTTCCATGTTCTCCGGCAATCATCTTGACGACAGACCATAAGGTGAAATCGTGGGGGCTACGACATAGCGCCAGTACCAGGTGAGGCATCAGAGCAAAATATTTACGTTCGTTACTTTCATCGGCAAGGTTGTTGTGTTCGTCCGTCACGTTTTTTACATCCCTTAGTAGTTGGGCCATATCAATAATTGGTGGGATAATCGCTGATGAACTGTTTCCTAAAATCTCGGTACCCTTCCAAGGACTCACCCCAGGCAACGAAGGCTCGCCATACCGCATCTTCGATTTCTAGAGTTCGTTGTTCGTTTAAGACTTGTTGCCACCCATCCTCTTTTATCTGGCCTGATAGTTCGTCATGTTTTTGACTATTGTGCCGTTTACACAACAGTTGAAGATTGAACAGGTCATCACTCCCACCCTTGGCAACAGGTATGATGTGGTCTACGGTCAGTTTTCGAGTAGCTCCACATATCTGGCAAACGTAACCATCACGAAGAACAAGAGCGGTAAATAATCTGTTGTAAACTTTGCGAAATTGTCTGCGTCTGCGTTCCAGAAAGGCTTCTCGTTCGAGATTTCTTGGCCGTGCCCAACTCATGGTTTATTTTCCTTTAAGGCAAATCGGCTTTTACAGCGCCTGCCCCAGGCGCTCCAAAAGATCGCCATCCAAAAACAGATGGGCTATAAACGATGTCTTGAAAACGATATAAAAGCCGGCCGTGCAGCCGGCCGCAAGCAAAAAGCAAAATAGGCCGACCAGGATAAATACCAACCCCTGGTAAAAGGGCTGGTATTTATCGAAATACCGAGTCAAAACGAGAAGTGCGGCCAGCAGCAGAAGCAGGTAGACCACGAGGAACAGAATATAGTTACTGAGCACGGCGTCCCAGATGTTCACTTTTGGCCTCACTCCTTTCAGAACCACTTTACGTCATTTCGAGAATGATGTCAACAGAACACAAAAAAATGCTTTTAGACAGTTTACAGGGCAAAAAACTCGGCCACTTCTAGGGGTGGTGTCCACTCCCATACCCCCAACGCACCCCGCACCGGGATTGGCTCAGGCAGCCGCCGGGGTCCGCTCAGATGAAAGGCAAACCGGCCTGGGGTAAAATCGCCAAAAGTCCGCTCTGGCTCAGGCGGAATGTTGCCACGGTGGATGCGCTCGATTCCATCCAACTGGCAGGTTCCAAGTATGCAGCCAAGAGAAAAATTGTGCTCGTAAAGCCAACCGGTGCGACGCATGAAAAAGCCGCCTGCGGTCAAGACCGAGGCAAACGGTTCGACCATGCAAAGGTCTTTGGCCCAATTGGGAAAAGATTTGGATGCCTGGATACCGATTTGCCCGCGGTAATTTGTTTGCCAGGAGCGGGTTTCATTTTTTTTGGCTCCCAGCAGGACCAGGGTCGCCCACGGTTCGGTCAGGGTGATGACTTTGATGGTGAGTTTCATTCTTTTTTTCTCCTTGATAATAGATGGTCAACCTTTTTAATTTGCTCCAGGCAGCGCACTCGCCGATCATGAGGCCGTTCGCGACGGCATACTGCCTGACCGCTTCGACCTCTTTAGTGATTTGAGCCAACCGTTTGGTTAAAGCTTGATTTACATCCTGGAGGTCGCAAAGGGCTGTGATCGCCTCAACCTCGATTTGGGTCGCCGGTCGCCGCCCGGTCTGTTGTTCCTGGCGTCCGTCCGCCTCAGCCTGCTCGAAGCACGGCCGGCAGATGGGCATATAAGCGTAATCCTCGACGACCTCGGGATTCACAATTTTTCCCTCGAAAATTGGCAAAGAGAGCTTGGGGTCGCCTTCACGCTCGAAGCAGAGATTGCATGGATTGAGTAGGGTCTGTGCCTGGATTTCCAGGGCGTCGCCGTGCTTTTCCAAAAAGAGCCGCTTGAACTCCGAGTTAATTGGGTCCTGTCCGTAAGGTGTCATTTACTTCCTCCTTTTGCAGTATCGCAAATAAAACAGCCCACACGTGGCCATTTTGGCCACGTGTGGGCAATCTTTAACTAAACTTCAATTTCCAGCCGGGCGGTTAGAGGGAGCCTCAGAACGTCTGGTGACTGCTGTACGATAGATGGAAAAGTACGTTTTGAACAGAGGTCAGTAGCCAGAAGTCAGTAGGCAGTAGTCAGTAATCAGTAGTCAGAGGAGAATACCGTGTCTACCGTCTACTGTTTACTGTTCACTGCTTAGCCTGTCTTACCCTACCAGCAGCTTGAGTATAAACCCCGGCGCTAAAATGGCGCTGGGCGGCTTGACTTCGACGATGACGCTGAACAGCGTTTGGGCAAAGTCGTGGTCGTGCCGGGCGCGGCGCACTGCCCGGTTCATCAGGCCGGGGACGGCGAGTAATTGGCGCAAGATAGCGGCGATCAAGTGATGGCGGCCAATCTGCTGCTGCAAAGCCCTGGCGTAGTTGCCGAGATACTCTTTAGAAAAGTTACCGCTGGCCAGGGCGGCGACAGCCTGCCGGGCCGCCAGCTCGCCGCTGATGATGGCTGTGCCAATGCCTTCACCATTCAAGGGATTGACCAGCCCCGCAGCCTCGCCCGCAACCAGGATATTATCAGCCACAGTCGCCACAGTTTTCATCTGCGAGCGCAGGGGATGGCCGCGCAGGGGGCCGACCATTTGGGCCTGGCCCAGCCGCAGCTTGGCGTAGGGATTATTTTTAATAAACCGGCGCAGATTTTCCTTCAAATCGTAGTCACGTTGGCGCGACCGGCTCACCTGCGTCCCGAGGCCGACGTTGGCCGCACCGTTTCTCATGGGGAAAATCCAGGCATATCCGGGCATGACGTGCCGATCGTAATGAATTTCCAGCAGCGACTCCGGGCCGGCCACATCCTCAAAATAGGCTCGAATGGCCACCAAATCGGGCTGCCCCTTGACCAGCCCCAGGGTGCGGGTGAAGCTGGCGTGGGCCCCGTCGGCAGTAATGAGCAGCTTGCTATGTAATTGCAGGTGAGACCGGCCATTTTTCCCCTCTCCGGAGAGCTGAAGCTGGTCGGCGGCCAGGCGGGTCATACCCGTCAGTTTAACCTCTTCCCTCAGCGTGGTCCCGGCTTTGACCGCCTGCCTCAGAATGGCCTCATCCAGTTGCAGCCGGGGAATGACCCGGCCATAGCACCGCTCGCGGTCATCCGGCAAAATGTGGACGGCTTCGCCGTTGGGGCCGGAGAAAAGCAGTTCGCCGGGGGCGTTAAAGCTGTTTTGAGCCAGCCACTCGCCTAAATTCATCTGTTCCAGCCGGGTCAGGCTGGCCGCCACCACCCCATCCCCACAGACTTTATCCCTGGGAAAGGTTTGCTTATCTACCAGGCAGACCTTAACCCCGGCCTGGGCCAAAAAATAAGCGGCGGTCGCACCAGCCGGGCCGCCGCCAACGACAATAACATCATACCTTTCCATGGCTTAAACCAAGGTGGCTAAAGAGCTTTTGACGGACATAAACCGCTTGGGTGGTCTTGCCAGGAATTTGTAGTAACGGACTAACCAATGATTTGACCAGCCAAAAAAGGTGGTGTGGCGCATGATCATGTTGACCTGATCCCGGCCCATTTTGGCTTCGGCCAGCAGGACGTTGGCATTGTTACGGCTGAAGGCCAGGGTTCTGACTGCAAAAAAGAGGGGCCACATGCAGGCCAGGCGGATACGATGCTGGTGGCGGGGAAAGGCGGTAATGTAACTCATGCCATGCCAGAGATGGCGCTCGGCTTTGTCGGCCAGCATATCAACGACTTGCATGGCTTTATCCAGATTTTCGGGCGCGAACAGGCTGTCCCGGGTCAGGCCAACATCTTCATAGAAGGTCCGCGGCACAAAGACCCAGCCGCGCTCGTAATCTTTGCGCATCCCCCGGATCACGTTGACCGTTTGCAGGGCCAGGCCGTATTCCCGCGAGAGGGGCATGAGCTGCTCTTTGCGGGCGCGGATAATGGGCGAATACCAGGCAAAGATGTCGGTCAGCAGATAGCCGACCCGCCCGGCAACCTGGTGCATGTAGTCGTCCATCTCTTCTTCATTATCCACGTAAGGGCCGTGTTCCTGCCAGCGGGCCATCCCCAGCGAGGTGCGGTTGACCCGCTCGATGATAGCCTGTTGAATCTCAGAGGGTAGTTGGTGCAGTTGTTCGATGACCACTTGCGCATTTTGGGCCACAAAATGTTCAGGATCGCTGCTGTCAAGATGGGTCAGATGATGAGTCAGTTTTTCGACCGGGGCCGCTTCGCTCAAAACTTGCGCCCATAGGCGCAGCAACTCGGCTTTACGGTCAGCCTCCATAATCTCGTTGTCTTCCAGGCAATCGGAAACACGTAAAAGCAGGTAGGAAACCGTGATGGAGTCGCGCAAAATTTGGGGGAGTTGTTCAATTGATAAGGCAAAGGTACGGCTAACCTTGCGCAGCATCTCGTATTGTTGCATGAGGTTTATTCCTCTCGGTTATAAAATCGCTGGGATAGTTACTGCGAATATACCATATTATAAACCAGCGCGTCAATAGGGAATTTGAGGCAGAAGATGGTGGATATAGAAGATGGTAGATAGAAGATAGTAGATAGTAGATAAAGATCTATCCTCTATCTTCTATCCTCTATCCTCATCCCTGTCTCAACGCCGCTCTTAAAACTTCCGCCGGATGGAGCGCCTGGCGGCCGGTGCCATGTTTGATCTGCTGGCGGCAACTGACTCCAGCGGCGGCGATGATCGTATCTTTATCCTTCTGCCGGATGGCGGGCAGCAGACGCCGTTCGCCCATGGCCAGTGAAATATCATAATGTTCAACTTCATAGCCAAAGGCGCCGGCCATGCCGCAGCAGCCCGAGTCAATCTCGGTGACGGTGTGGCCGGGCAGCGCCAGGGTCCGCTTGCTGGGGCCGGTCCCGACGAGTGCTTTCTGATGACAGTGGCCGTGCAGCAGCACCGCGCCCGGTTCAGCCGCGAAATCCAGCTTCAACTGGCCCGCTTCGGCCAACTGGGCGATGAACTCTTCAAAGGTAAAGCAGTGGTCGGCCACCAGCTTAACCCGCGGATCGCCGGGGAGCAGCGAAAAGTACTCGTCGCGCATCGAAAGCAGGCAGCTTGGCTCCAGCCCAATAATGGGCAGCCCCTGCTCGGCCAGAGGCGCCAGCCGGGCGATGGTGTCTCGCGCCGCGCGGCGAGCCTTTTTGACCAGCCCCTTCGACATCATTGGGCGGCCGCAGCACTTATGGCCCGGCAGAACGACCTCAAACCCGGCGGCTTCCAGAACCTCAGTGGCGGCAATGGCGACGTGGGGATAGTTGTAGGTGTTGAACGTGTCGTTGAAGAGGACCACCCTTTGGGATTTACGATTTTCGACCTGTGCCCCGATCAGGGGTATTTTCGATTTACGATTTCGCCATTCGCTATTCGCCATTCGCTCCCTCGTCTCCTCGTTTCCTCGCGCCCTCTGCTTGAACCAGTGGGTAAATGGCTGGCTGGCGAACTCCGGCAGGCTGCGCTGGCGGCTGATGCCGAGAAATCTTTCCAGTCCCCAGCGGACCAGGTTGTTTTTCATGATCCCGTTGACCAGCGGGGCGGTCAGGCCGCTGCTGAGGTGACTCCAGAAGGCGATATCGGCAAAAATTTTGGCCCGCAGCGGAACCGGGTGTTGATCGTAGTAGTGACTCAGAAACTCAAACTTGATTTTGGTCATATCCACCGACGAAGGACATTCCGTTTGGCAGGCTTTACATTCGACGCACAGGTCCATAACCTGGTACATGCGCGGGCTGGTCAATTCCTCGGCGGGGAGCGCACCGGAGAGAGCCGCGCGCAGGGCATTGGCCCGGCCGCGGGTGCTGTGCTCCTCGTCGCGTGTCACCATGAAGCTGGGGCACATCGTCCCGCCGGTTCGCTTGCGGCAGACGCCGGCCCCGTTGCACATCTCGACCGCCCGGTGAAAACCCTGGTCCTGGCTAAAGTCCAGGTGTTCTTTGACGGGAATGACAGTGTAAGCGGGGCCGTAGCGCAGATCGGCCGTCATCGGCGGGGCGTCAACAATATTGCCGGGGTTGAGCAAGTGGTGCGGGTCGAAGGTTTGCTTGACCTGCCGGTACAGACCGTACAATTCCGGTCCGAAGAATTTCTCGTTGAGCCAACTGCGGGAGCGGCCATCGCCGTGCTCGCTGGAAATGGCCCCGCCGTACTCGCCGGCCAGCTCCATCGCAAACGAGGCAATCAGCGGCAGCTTGTCCACCTCGCTGGCCAGCTTGGCGTTAATCAGGGGGCGAATATGCAGGCAGCCGGCGCTGGCATGGGCGTAGTAGGTCACTTTGGTACCCAGTTCATTGCAGAATTGTTCCACCCGGGTAATGTACTCGGCCAGTTGCTCGACCGGCACGGCGGCGTCCTCGATGAAGGGGATCGGCTTGGTGTCGCCTCTGAGGCTCATCAGCAGGCCCAGGCCGACCTTGCGCACCGTCCAGACGTTGTTTTGCAGGGCCGGGTTGAGGGCCTGGACCACGGTGCAGCGAACCTTTTCTCGCTGCAGATGGGCCGCCAGCCGCTCGATTTTGGCCTGCAACTCCGCCTCGCTCTCGCCGTAAAATTCGGTAACAAGGATGCAGAAGGGGTTGCCCTGGATAAACGTGTTCAGCAGGCGGGCATACTCCGGCGCGGCCCGGCACATGGCCAGGCAGAGGTTGTCGAGCAGCTCCACGGCTGAGGGTTCAGTTTGCAGGATGGTGGTCACGGACGTGAGCGCTTCGTGGAGGTTGTCGAACTGTAACAGGGCCAGGCCGGTTCGGCGGGGACGCGGCACCAGGTTGAGTTTAATCTCGGTCATGACCGCCAGCGTGCCCTCCGAACCGCAGATCAAGCTGGCCAGGTTGAAACAGGGGTCTTGCGGGTAGAGGAAGGACGGCCCGGCGACAAAACGATCCAGGTTATAGCCGCCGCAGCGCCGCCAGTGGCGGGGTGTCCCGGCGCGAATGGTGTCGGCCCGAGTCTGGATTATGGCAGCGATGTTCCGGTAAATTTCGCCCTCCAGGCCGCCGCCCTGTTGATAGGGGGCCAGGGCTGCCGCTTCCACCGGCCCGAAGTCAGCCTGGCTGCCATCGCTTAAGATGACTTTCGTGGCCAGGACGTGGTCGGCGGTCATGCCGTACATGATTGAGTGGCTGCCGCTGGCATTGCTCCCGACGATGCCGCCCAGGGCGGCCCGGTTACTGCTGGCCGGGTCGGGGCCGAATTGCAGGTCCAGTGGCTTGAGCTGATCGTTAAGGTCATCCAGGACTACACCTGGCTGGACCCGCACCCAGCGCTCCTCGGCGTTAACCTCCAGCACCCGGTCCAGGTGGCGGGTCACGTCAATCACCAGGGCCTCGTTAACCGCCTGCCCGGCCAGACTGGTGCCGGAAGCGCGGGGCAGGATGGGCACGCGGTACTTGGCCGCTACGGTCAGCGCGGCCTGGATGTCTTCAACCGTTTTGGGGATGAGCACCCCGTAGGGCATGACCTGGTAGTTGCTGGCGTCGGTGCTGTAGAGGATGCGGCTGTAGGTGTCGGTGCGCAGGTCGCCGGCGATGTGGCGGCGCAGCTCGTTGAAAAAGTCGGGGAGTCGGTCTGATATAGATTTCATGGTATTCCTCGGGAATGAAGGGTAGTTGGCCTCTCGTTCATACGTTAAAAACTGAACCAGCAGTGTAGCATGAAAAAAGAGTTTCTTCAATTGCCAGCAAAGAAACAATAACGCATAATAACTTTCTATGGACCCAAAATTTAGCTTTGAAGAATTTGAGCAACTGGTCATACAGGCCCTGGAAGATTTACCGGAGTTCTTCAAGCAGCAGTTGCAGAATGTTGATGTGGTTGTTGCCGATTGGCCCAGTGAGGCAGAGCTACGTTCGGTAGGCTTGCAGCCGGGCCAGCTCTTATTTGGCCTGTACCACGGCATTCCCCTGACCAAGCGATCAAGTCATTACGGCCTGGTCCTGCCCGATAAAATTACCATTTATCGCCTCAGCATCGAGCAGGTTTGCCGCACCCGCGAGGAAGTGATGCAGCGTGTCCAGCGCACCGTTAAGCACGAGTTAGCCCATCATTTTGGGATCAGCGATGACCGGCTGCGGGAATTGGGCGCGTACTAATTGTCAATAATCAATGGTCAATGATCAGTAGTCAATTTTGGGTGGCGTAGAGGGGTGAGCATTCCAGAGGCGATTGGTTAGGCATTATAGGAAATAAAAGTCGGCCTTATGTCATTCCGAGTGGAGCGGAGCGGAACGAGGAATCTCTCGAATCTTGGCTAAAGCGTGACCCTGTAGGGATTTCTCGCTCCTTCGTCACTCGAAATGACATATCCGTTCATTTTTGATGAGATGACAGATAAGAAGAACAAACTGGTCTATTCCACCCGCAGCGGGGATGAGCGTAGGAAGAATGAGTCCCTGCCAGGGCGGCGCAGTTCGCTGCCGCCCGCGCAGCAGAATTTGAAGATTATGCGGGATAAAAAAGGGCGCGGCGGCAAAGTTGTCACCGTCATATCCGGCTTTGCCCTGACCGAAGCAGATTTGACCGAACTGTCTAAAACTCTCAAAGGGTTGTGCGGCGCAGGAGGCACGGTTAAAGATGAGGACGGCCTCCAGATTATCGAAGTCCAGGGGGATCACCGTGAGAAGGTGGCCGAGAAGCTCAAGGCGCTGGGGTATAAAGTAAAATTAGCCGGTGGTTGAGGGGGTGAGTCTAAAGCCAAGGCTAAGGCTGAGGCTAAGATTCTTTCTTGGCCTCAGTCTTAGCCTTTAAATAGAGGGAGTCCCAATTTGTTTATCGTCCTGAATCGCTTTTTTGTTAAACCTGAATTTGCCGGGCTGTTTGAAACGCGCCTCAAGAATCGCCCCCGGCAAGTAGACCAACAACCCGGCTTTGTCCGAGCACAATTATTACGTCCCGAAAATTCGACTGATCCTTACATTGTCCTCACAATTTGGGAGTCGCAGGCGCATTTTGAAGCCTGGGTCAAAGCCGATACTTTCACCGTAAGCCACGCGGGACCGCGCACGCTTTCCGGTGATATTTTTGTGCAGCCCAACAAAGTTGAGACATTTGAGGTCGCGGGGTAGTTAATAAGTCATAGAAGGACTTAAGTACAGGGGTAAAATAAGCCAAAATCGGCTAAAATAGGCGTCAATGAATTACTTTCGACGCCTCGTTTCGTTACTGTTCACCCTGATTTGGTTCGCGGTCCTGGCCTTTTGGCTGCTGTTGCCCACTCACGCTCACCCTCCCGCCGGTCAATTATCCGCCTTACCCCCTGGAGCCGCCGCTGAAGTTTCTCCCGGCGGAGTGACAGGGAAAGCCGGGGTAGCGCCGCTCATCTTTCCGGTAAATCCGCTCCTGGTTCCCGCTGACGGCGACACAGTGAACACGTTCTGGCCCACCTTTGATTGGGCAGATGCCACCGATCCCAATCACGCGGTGGTGAGCTACACCTTACTCATCGAGACGAGTCTGGCCCAAACAATCAGCGTCACCACCACCGACTCGATTTATACGTCGGCCTCCCCCCTGCCTAGTGGGGTTTACACTTGGACGGTACAGGCTCACGATGACGCCGGCAATGCCAGCGGTTACGTGACACCCTCATCTACTTTTACCGTAACTGCCGCCTGGCGCGCTTACTTGCCCATCATCTTCAAGCCTGCCTGCCCCACGGCTTCAACAGCGCAGTTCGCCCTCATCCCCATCGAAGGAGCGCCTGCCGACCATCCCGATTACCTGCATGGTGATTTGAACCTCTCGCTGCGGGGATATGAGATGACCGGCGGCTTCCTGGGACTGGTCAACTACAGCGGCAGCACGGATAGCACTGCCCCTCAATTGGCCGGGCTGTTTGAGCCGAATCGCTTCCCCGGTGTCGCCGCGGTTTATCAAGTTTACGGCTGGAACTGGGCCTGTGGGCCGCACGGATGCCGCGGGCCCCTGATTACGACCCCGCCCGTTACCCTGGCCAGTCTGAACACAACCCCCGGTGAGCCGATTTTTATCCCCGAGCGCAGCCCCAACATTTTTGGTGGGGATTACAAAGTGATGATCTTGTACGCGGCCGAGAACCGAATTACCCTCGGCTATACTCGCCGCGATACGGTCGCCAGTGGTTATTCCGTTCACCTTGAAAACGTCTGTGTTGATCCAAACCTGCTGGCTCTCTACCAGGCTCAAACGAATGCCGACGGCTCGCACGTCACCGGCCACCTGCCCGCCCTGAGGAACAATCAGACTCTGGGTACAGCTTTGAGCGGCGAGATACTCGTGGCCATTCGTGATCGAGGTACCTTTATGGATCCCCGCTCGCGCAAGGATTGGTGGCAGGGGTATTAACGACCACAGCCCGCTGCCAGGGAATCGCTGAATTTTTAGCCTCACCCCAATTCGGCTATAATCTTCGCCACGATGAAATTAACCCCCCACCTTTTACTCAGTGCCTATAGCCAGGGTATTTTTCCCATGGCCGATGAGGATGGCGCCATTTACTGGTATGATCCCGACCCCCGCGCCATTATCCCCCTGGAAAATTTCCATGTGTCCCGTTCCCTGGCGCGAACGATCAAGCAGGGTAAGTTTGAAATTCGAGTGGATAGCGCTTTTCGTGCCGTAATGGAAGCTTGCGCTGAACCAACCCCTGGCCGGGAAGTCACCTGGATTAGCGCCAAGATTATCGAGGCCTACTGCGAACTGTATGCTCTGGGCTTTGCCCACAGTGTCGAAACCTGGCTGGAGGGGAAGTTGGTTGGCGGCCTATATGGGGTGGCTCTGAGGGGACTCTTTGCAGGGGAGAGCATGTTCAGCCGGTCCAGGGACAGCAGCAAAGTAGCCATGTTTTACCTGGTTGAACGACTGCGCCGGGGGGGATTTGTCTTGCTGGATACCCAATTTATGACCGACCATCTCCGGCGCTTCGGGACGATCGAAATTCCCCGTGAGGAATATCAGGCCCGGCTGGCTCATGCCCTGACCATCTGGGCCCGTTTTTAACGAGAGAAGAGGGATTTATCCGGCAAAAACGCGGCGTATGATTCGTTGCGGAGTGATATTGTTCAGGGTATTTTGTTCCCCAAAGGCAATTTTGATGAGCAGTATTTTGAGGTCGGGGCGGTGAGCGGCGAGGCCGATCATCGAGTTAATCAGGAGCGGATTCACAAACAGGTCGCGGGTCAAACTGCACACCCGGAAGAGTCGCTGAAAACGTTGCCGCAGCAAATAATCATACTCGGCCAAGCCGTGGATTGATACATCGCCGCTGGCAAAAAGGTGAGTCAGGTGCTCTGCCGCTACTTTGCCGGATTCGAGCGCATAATCAATACCCTCGCCGGTAAGCGGATTGACCAGCCCGGCGGCCTCGCCCACCAACAAAACTCGGTCACTGTAGGTGGGGGCGCTCAGGAAGTCCATGCGTAAAGGATAGCCTTTGACCGGCCCTACCTGTCGTGCCCCGGACAGCATAGCTTGCAGCAGTGGCGTCTGGATAAAGCTGTCAAAGGCCTGGCGGGCATTACGCGACATCCAGCGCCCGGCCCACCCCCAGGGAAAAATGCCAGCACCAATATTGGCTGCACCGTTGGGCAGCGGGAAAATCCAGCCGTAACCGGGCAGGGGCACTCCTGCAAAACTTAACTGCATGCGGTCGGTTAGCCCATTGACTTCTTCAAAATAAGCTCTCGCCGCCAGGGCCACGGTCGGCATCTTTTTGAGCAGCCCCATTTGCTGCAATAGGGGAATGCCGGCGCCGGTGGCAACAATGACCACGCGAGCCGCCGTTGAGAATGACCGGCCAGCCTGCTTGCCTGTGACCGCCATGCCCCCACCAGTGGGCGCTACCTCGGTCACACGGACCTGGTCCTGAAATTTGGCGCCGTGGGCTATGGCATGGCTGCGCAGGGTATCATCGAGGGTGAAGCGAGGAACGATCAAGGTGTAGCCGGGGCGGCCATTTTTGCCGGGAAAGGGTGCTTCGACAGTCTGGCCCCTGGCCGAAGCGATTTCCACCCGATTGAGACGATAGCCCACCCGTCCCAGGTCGTTTAACAGTCTCATATCTTCAAGGACGCTGAGCGCCCGTGGAGTCAAGCCATCGCCACAAGTTTTGTCACGAGGGAAACTGGACTTATCCAGCAGCAGCACATCCAGGCCTTGTCTGGCCAGGTAATAGGCTGCTGCCGAACCACCTGGGCCAGCCCCCACAATAACGACGTCGTGCATAGCTCCAAATACTCCCTCAAATTATAAATAATAACTCTGTCTTATCCTCGATGCAAATCTTCTTTTTAGTTGCCACCCTCTGCCTCTGAAGTCAGGGCCGCCAGGTATTCCGCTTCTTCGGCGATGTGCTGTTTAAGGCTTTCAGACGTAGGCGCATGGGCTGCCCGTTCTAACCAATACGAATTGAGCGCGGCATCAATCGCTTCCTGATGCAAATGATAGAGGTCAGCCTCTCGCTTGTATTTTAGATAAGCAACGATGGCCTGCGCTTCTTCCCGGGTGAAGATGGACAATCGGCAGCGGGCATAATCGTAAAAAGTCATGGCTCCATACCGCCTGGGGTTGATGAAGGTGGTTTTTCCTGTCTTGCGCACGAAAATACGGGTTTTTAACGGATGCTCAACCGAGAGATCACTAAATCCATGGACTAACAGGTATAAAGGCTCGGCTGTTTGCAGTTCATCCTGCAAATCAGCAATGAGGTAGGCGGGGAGGAAGAATCTCAAACCGGCCTCGGAAAAAAAGTTTGGGGCCGAGTAGTGAACGTCGAGCAGCGCCGCAGGGATGGTTTGCCACTCAGACCTTCCCTTGAACGCTTCAATCTCTTCGTAGGGTTCCTCACCTTCGAAACTACCCTGGAGAAAACGATCTCCTGGATACTCGTTTGGGCCAAATGCCTCACGGATTGCTTTGATCACGGCCTCTTTGTCGTTCATACTGTTCACCCAAGAATTGACTAGACGCTGGTAAAATATAAGCGTCTGGAGTGTCATTGTAGGAACTTTTAATTTGCAAGTCAAGGACAAGGGCTTGTTCCGCCGGGAATAAAGCCATCATTTCTTCGTTGGGCGCTTGTTTCATGCGACTGCTTGCCGGGAAGATCTTCAAGAACTGGAAAAAAGCAGTTTGAACACTTTAGTGATCTAAACTTGTCTTTGGCCGTTACCGGCCAAAATAGCCAGGGCTTGGCCCACATCAGCACCCTCGTGGACAATCGCCATCAGCGCACGGGTCATCCAACCGGGGTGGGCATGCTGAATGACATTACGCCCGTAAACAATGCCGGCTGCTCCCTGCTGCATCAAGGCGAGCGTTCGCTCTAAAATCTCTTCGTCGGAGACACGTCCGCCGCCTCTCACTAGGATAGGAATTCCGGAGGCGGTTTCGATCACTTGGTGATACTCGGAAACGTCGTCGCACGGATCAGCCTTGATGATATCGGCCCCCAACTCGACCGCCTGGCGCACCAGGGTAATAATTTTCTCCAGATGGCCGTCAACCATGTAGCCACCGGCTCGCTCATTGGGCTGCATGACCAGCGGCTCGACCATCAGCGGCATGCCATAACGCTCACAGGCCGGCTTCAATTTACCGATGTGAGCGATACTTTGATGGTAAAGTTCAGGCTGTTCCGGCAGCAGCAGCAGATTGACGACGACAGCCGCGGCATCGAGAACCAACGCCTGTTCAACGATCTTCTCCATCAATTGGCTGAATAGATACCGTGGCAGCGTCCGCCCATAGACATTCGTGGTGTCGGCGCGCAAAACGAGGGCCGGTTTCTGCTTGCCGGGGATCTCTTGAAGCAGGTGAGCCTGACCCACACTGAGCTGGACCGCATCAGGGTTAGCGCCAACGATAATTTCAACCGCCTGCTTCATGTTTTCGATACCGGCCAGAAAGCCGGGTTCGCCAAAGATGCCGTGATCAATGGCAACATCAAAGCATTTTCCATCAGATCCAAGTAAACGATTGAGTCTAGGTTGAACAGACATAGTTTCTCTCCTGAAAGAATAGTAGACAGTAGACAGGGGGATATATGCTCTGCAACCCTTCGGGCTGAGCCTCAGGACAAAGCCTTGCTACTCTGCTACCTTGTTATTGTTATGAGTGGCGGGTCACAAGCTCGTAAATACTTCTTGTTAGCTCAATTCAACTCAAAGGCTCTGGCTGAGCGCCAGGATTTTTTGCGCGGCCTGATCATCGGTAATGAGGACATCTACATAACCGCCTCGTAAGGCCCCATAAATAGCTGCCCCTTTCCGCGAGCTGCCGGCCACGCCGATGACGGTCTGGATTTTTGAGAGAATCTCCAAATCAACCCCAATCGTCCGGCGATTAATATCAATATCCAGCCACTGGCCGGTGAGAGAATAATGCTGGGCGCAAATATCGCCCACCGCTCCGGTTGCGCGAATGCGCTGCGCTTCGGCCTCATCTACATAGCCCGCCCGCAGGAGACTGTAGAGGTCGGAGTTGGTGGAGCCGATGCCGACCAGGGCCACATCGGCCCGTTCGGCCCGGGCAAACGTCTCTCGAATTTTACGGTCTTGCAGTAATACTTCACGCCCCGCCTCATTCTCGACAATCAAAGGCGCATGGAGATACCGGCAGAAACCGCCTATCCGATTGCTCAAGAGCTGGGCCAGAATCGGACCATCGGTCGGCACGCCTTCCGAACCGGTAGCTCCGATGAGCTGCACCACCTCTACGCCAGGCAGATCCCGCATCGGCATTGCCCTAATCATCTGATAAAGCGCCGTACCCCATGAAATTCCCAGGATCATGCCATCATGCAAAATGTTATTTAAATAGCGAGCCGCAAGAATCCCCAAACCCTGCAACATCTCATCATAAGACTTGTTCTCTCTGACTAACACTCTGGCTGCTTTTAGATTAAACATCGAAGCAAGCTTTTGCTCTAACTCGGGGGAGGTTCGCCAGGGGTAATGGACTATTATCTCGACGATGCCCTTTTCACGGGCTTCGGTGAGAAAACGAGAGATAGCGGACCTCGACACACCAAGCTCTTCGGCAACATCTTGTTGAGATTTATCATGATCGTAATACAAAGAAGCTACTCGGGCCAGGAAGATTGATCGTTCATCATCAAACGTCATGAGGTCTCTCCCCTAATTTTAAATTTATCAGCACGTTAAGTTTACTTTATGTAGGACATCAAGTCAACATAAATAGGGATTTCGCATTCACTTTAGTGTGAACAATTGTGAAAAATATAGAATTATGTGAAACAACTGAGATAGAACTTGTCGCTTGAACTTGTGAAAATTTGTTCACTATTTCCATTATAGAAAGATTACTGCCAGAAATTCAGTGACGAACGTCACTATTTCTCAATGACATTTGTCACTTCCCATCCCTAACCAAACGGTTTATTATGATTTTAGATTATCACAAAAGTGAAATAATTTCACATTTGTGAAATTAAGGCAACAATTTTTCAACAGAATTATATCTTGCAGGAGTCAGTAGAACAATGAGTCGAAGCGCTTCAAAGCAGGTAAATCCTTCGGTCCCTTTGCTTCAAATAGCTATGGATTACATCACCGTTCCACCAGCCCTGGCCATGGCCCTCAAAGTAGCCGACGAGGTGGATATCATTGAGATCGGCACCCCGCTCTGTAAAGCAGCCGGTTTGGACGCCATCCGCTCCATGCGCGAAATTTGCCCCGACAAGTTAATCCTGGCCGATTTTAAGACGCCCGACGTGGGTGGGTTGGAAGCCAAAATGGCTTTTGACGCCGGCGCCGACATGATGACCGTTATCGGGGGAGCGCCCCTGGCCACGGTCAAATCGGCGCTGGAAGAGGGCCACAAGCAGAACAAAGAGGTGCTGATGGAGCTAACGGGTGTACGTGACATTATCGCCCGGGCTACCGAGTGGCGTGAGATCGGCATCGAGCGCATGGTCTACCATCGCGGCTGGGATGAACAGGATGCGGCCCGGCAGTGGAACGAAAACGATAAAGACACCATCCGCCAGTTGATTGAGATGGGCTTCAAGGTCACCGTCACCGGCGGCCTTAATGTCGAGCTGCTGCCCTTTTTTCAGGAGCTGCCGGTTTCGATCATTATCTGCGGCCGGAGCATCCGGGAAACGCCCGACCCGGCGGCGTCGGCGCGTGAGGTGCGTAACACCATTGCTCGCCTGTGGGGAGGGAGTCATGCAGCCCCGACCTCTTCCGGCAGTAACGGTACTTCACCTTTGAACAACACCGCGCCAATGGCCATTCGCTATGCGGTCAGCGAGATGGGCCTTATGATGACCGGAGATGGCCGTGACTGCCCCGGCTGCGACTCGCCCAAACGGCTGTGCCAGGGCACGCAAACGGCTATTCACTGTCCCGCCGGGGTCAGCGCCGAAAATGTCGTCGGCACGATCAGCCAATTCTTTGGCCAGAGTAAGGCGATTGGCCGGATCTCCGGCGATGTCTTCTTCCTTGATCCGGGCCAACTGCCGGGGGCATCGCCTCACCGCGTCATCGAACTGCTGACCGCTACCGGCCACGCTCTGCGCCAGTTGGGCTGCCAGGTGGATGTTGGCGCCGGTATCGCCGTTGCCAATCAAATCATGTCAATTTAATCAACGACAGAGGAGACTCAATTTATGACAACAACACGTTTACAGAGCACGGCCCTGGGCATGGTGGAAACCAGAGGACTGGTCGCCTCGATTGAAGCGGCCGATGCGATGAGTAAAGTCGCCTACGTAAAAATTCTCTGCCAGGAGGAAATCGGTGGCGGCTATGTGACCATTATGGTCAGAGGTGAGGTTGGAGCGGTCCAGTCCTCCGTGGATGCGGGGGTGGTCGCAGCCAAACGGTCGGGTGAATTGGTTGCCGCTCATGTGATTGCCCGGCCGCACCGCTCGGTTGAAAAACTGCTCCACCAGGGGCCAACTAAAGTCGTCCGCGCTTTGGCTGACTAATCTTCGCGCCGGGCGATTCTTCCGGCAAGGAACGAACAACTATGGAACTACGAAGCTACATTCTGATTGACTCGATGCAGCCGCAGTACGCGGCCCTGACCGGGATTTTGCTCCAGGGCGATGTGCCTGTCGAGGGCATGGCCGAAGTTTTTATGGAATTAGCCCCGGCCAGCGACGTGTACGAAATGATGGATGCGGCCCTGAAAACGACCGATGTCCGGCCCGGTCTGCTCCGGGTCGAACGGGAATACGGCACCCTCGAAGTCCACGGCTTCTTTCAGGAAGACGTCCAGGTGGCCGGGCGAGAGGCCCTGGCCCGCTTTAACCTGACCGAGGCCGACCGCTGGAAGCCGGAAGTGGCTGCGGTCAAAATGGTGACCGGGATTGATGCCTATGAAGCCCAGTTGGTCAACCAGGCCAGCAAGGGCGGGCTGCTGCTGCGCGGCCAGACACTCTGCGTTCTGGAAGTGGTACCGGCGGCTTATGTCATGCTCGCCGCCAACGAGGCCGAGAAAGCCGCCCACATTACCCTGGTTCATTACCAGCCGGCTGGACGATTTGGCCGCCTGTACATCTCCGGCAGCGAGGCCGAGGTAAAAGTAGGACGTGATGCCGCCATCGAGGCCATCCAGAGTTTACCCGGCCAGGTGCGCCGCTCATAGCACAAGGGAGAGCGCCGTGAAAACTTTTTGCTCCGCACAAGAGATCGAGGATCTGGCCGCCCAGGGTAGAAAAGAACTGGTGATTGACCAGAACACCGTTCTCACCGATATGGCCAGGCACGTCGCGCAGCAGTTAGGCGTCAAAATCGTTTACAAATCCCAGCCAGGAGGCGCTTCAGCGCCTGCGCCGGCTGCGGCCAGCCTGACTCGTTCCACACCCCTTCGACCGGGCAGCAGACCCAAGGGCTGCCAGCATGCCCCGCTGACCCATCCACCTGCCAGCACCGCTCTGCCTGCTCAAAACCCCGCTCCAGGCGGCGGTTCGGGCACGGTGGTTGACCAACTGGTCGGCCTGGTGAAGCGGCTCGGCAACAACAAGGGTGGGGGCAGCTAAAGGAGAAACAGTGATGATTATCGCCAAGGTTTTAGGTTCAGCCGTTGCCACTCTGAAACACGACCTGTTACGAACCACCAAGCTGCTGCTGGTCGGCCCTGCCGATACGAAAGGCAACCTGACCGGCAGCCCCTTTTTAGCGGTGGACCTGGTCGGGGCAGGCGAAGGCGAGTTGGTGATCGTCAGCCAGGGAAGTTCGGCCCGTATCGCTACCGGGCAGAATTCCTCCCCGGCCGATGCGGCTATCGTCGGTATTTTAGACTCCCTTCAAGTTGAAGGCGTCATTGATTTCAGGAAGGAATAGAACATGGCACAAGCAAGCGAAAAGACAGTACTCCCATCCCAGGCGCCGGAACTTGATCCCGGAATGCGGGCCTTGGGCATGATCGAAACCAAAGGGCTGGTCGCCTGTATCGAAGCGGCCGATGCGATGGCTAAAGCGGCCAACGTGACCCTGCTCAACCGGCGGGCCATCGGCGGCGGCTATATGACGGTTATGATCAGGGCGGATGTCGGCGCGGTCCGGACGGCGCTTGAAGCCGGGGCCAAAGCAGCCGAGCGGCTGGGGGAAGTGGTTTCGGTCCGTATTCTGCCCAGCCCGCACCTGGGCCTGGAAGATTTATTGCCAGAACCTTTAGAATAGGAATTTTCTTGTGAGCACGCAGCCTAAAGTCACAACCAGTCGGCTTAAAACCAAAAAGCTGCACGGCCAGAAGATTACCATGCTGACGGCCTATGATTTCCCGATGGCTTCATTCATTGATCAGGCCGGGGTTGATATTGTCCTGGTCAGCGATGCGGTGGGCACGGTGGGTAACGGCCGGACCGAGGCCGTCTCGGTGACGGTGGACGAGATGATTTATCACACCCGCGCGGTGCGGAATGGTGTGACTCACAGCTTGGTCGTCACGACCCTGCCTTTCGGTTCGTATAACAGCATCGCCGAGGCCCAGCATAACGCCACCCGTTTAATGAAGGAAGGCGGTGCGGACGGCGTTCACCTGGAAGGGACTCGCCAGTCGGGCGAGTTGATCCGGGCGATTGTCGGTGCAGGCATGCCGGTGATGGGCCACATTGGGATCACCAAACAAAAGATTGTTGCTGCCGGGCGGCCCAGGCTGCCGGGCCGGGATGCCGGATCGGCCTGGGAAGTGATTGAAGACGCCCTGGAGATGGCTAACGCCGGTGTCTTCGCCCTGGTGGTGGAGTGTTTGCCGGCAGCCCTGGCCGAAATAGTCACCCGCAGCCTGGATATTCCGACCATCAGTATTGGTTCCGGGCCAGCCTGTGATGGTCAAGCTTTGGTCACCCAGGACATGCTCGGTCTCTATAAAGGTATCGCGCCGCGTTTCCTCAAGGTTTATGCCGATTTGTCGGAAACCATTGTGGCGGCGCTGGCCCGGTTCCGCCAGGAAGTCGAGATCGGCGCCTTTCCAACCCCGGAGCACTCCTACGCCATTGACGACAGCGAATTGAACAAGTTGCTGGCTCAACATCATCGCTAAGGGTACATCGGGATACGCAGGTCTTGAACCAGGAAAGGAGGTAGGGGTAGTAGCACACACAGCCCAACTTTTGAGTAGACAAGGAGGTAATGACACTCACTTGCAAGAAGCAAAAATGTAAATTGTTATTTTGAAAGTTAGCCGGCTGATTAAGCCGGCACCCGAGATTTAAATTTTACTTAACCTTCCGTCAAGGAGGATGGACATGAAAAAAATATTTTGGCTGTTGCCACTCATAATTGTTATTTCACTCCTGCTCATTACCGCCTGCGGACAGGCCCAACCGGCTGCCGAAAAGGCCGTCGAGACCGTCGCCGTCAAAGAGGCGGCTGAGCCTGCCCAGGAAGCGCCGGTGGCAGAAGCGCCGGCGGCAAAGATGCCGAAGAAGATTGCGTTCTTTGTATCGGACTTGAGCAATGTATTCCACCAGGCACAGTTCACGGAGGCGAAGAAGTACGCCCAGGAGAAGTACGGGGCGGAAGTGTTCGCCTTTGACGGCAAGTCGGACTCGGCGGTGATGACCCAGAACGTGGACCAGGTGATCGCGCAGGGGATGGACGCGGCGACGCTGCACATCTGGGATTTTGAAGCGGCGAAACCGGCGGTGCTGGAAGCGTTGGACAAGGGCATCATCATGACCTCGTTTTTCAGTCCGCTGGCGGACACGGGCATTCCGACGGCCCGGAGTGACGAGGCGGGCATCTCCTACGAGATGGGGGTGGAGATGGCCAAGCAGTGGAAGGAAGCGCATCCTGACAAGCCGATTGTGATGGCGCAGTTGGGCTGGCCGAACCACACCGAAGTGAAGTCGGGGCGAACCGATCCGTTTGTGAAGGGTGTTTTGTCGGTTGATCCAGAGGCGACGGACCTGGGCTGTCTGGATGCGAGCAAGGGGCCGGACACGGCCAAGCAGATCATTCTGGACCTGGTGACGCAGCATCCGGAAGTGAACCTGATCTACTCGGAAGCGTCGAACCTGACGGTGGGGACGATGGCGGCGTTGACGCAGGCGGGCCGGGGCAAGATGGACAACGGCAAGCCGCTGACGGAGATTGTAGCCAGTGTGGACTTTGACGAAGTTGAGATGAAGCAGGTCTACGATCCGAACAGCTCGTTGAAGCTGTCCATGGGTCTGCCGCCGGTCGAGACGGCGCAGGGCCGGATTGACCTGATCTTCGACATTGCTGCCGGCAAGGTGAAACCGACCTCGCAGCCAGCCGAAGAGTTCTTCTACAAAGCCTACAACGTCTCCTACTGGACTATGTCGCAGGCGGACGCCGTAACCTGGCTCAACACTCAGTTCGGCACCAACATTGAGGTCCCCGAGGCGCAAGCCCCGGCCGCTGCTGGCCCTATGCCGAAGAAGATTGCGTTCTTTGTATCGGACTTGAGCAATGTATTCCACCAGGCACAGTTCACGGAGGCGAAGAAGTACGCCCAGGAGAAGTACGGGGCGGAAGTGTTCGCCTTTGACGGCAAGTCGGACTCGGCGGTGATGACCCAGAACGTGGACCAGGTGATCGCGCAGGGGATGGACGCGGCGACGCTGCACATCTGGGATTTTGAAGCGGCGAAACCGGCGGTGCTGGAAGCGTTGGACAAGGGCATCATCATGACCTCGTTTTTCAGTCCGCTGGCGGACACGGGCATTCCGACGGCCCGGAGTGACGAGGCGGGCATCTCCTACGAGATGGGGGTGGAGATGGCCAAGCAGTGGAAGGAAGCGCATCCTGACAAGCCGATTGTGATGGCGCAGTTGGGCTGGCCGAACCACACCGAAGTGAAGTCGGGGCGAACCGATCCGTTTGTGAAGGGTGTTTTGTCGGTTGATCCAGAGGCGACGGACCTGGGCTGTCTGGATGCGAGCAAGGGGCCGGACACGGCCAAGCAGATCATTCTGGACCTGGTGACGCAGCATCCGGAAGTGAACCTGATCTACTCGGAAGCGTCGAACCTGACGGTGGGGACGATGGCGGCGTTGACGCAGGCGGGCCGGGGCAAGATGGACAACGGCAAGCCGCTGACGGAGATTGTAGCCAGTGTGGACTTTGACGAAGTTGAGATGAAGCAGGTCTACGATCCGAACAGCTCGTTGAAGCTGTCCATGGGTCTGCCGCCGGTCGAGACGGCGCAGGGCCGGATTGACCTGATCTTCGACATTGCTGCCGGCAAGGTGAAACCGACCTCGCAGCCAGCCGAAGAGTTCTTCTACAAAGCCTACAACGTCTCCTACTGGACTATGCCCGAGGCCGATGCCGTCGATTGGTTGAACAGCCAGTTCGGCACCAACATCGAGGTCGAGTAATCGGGTAGAAACAGTACCCGAGACGTAAAATCCGCCAGGGAGGGGGGCAGAAGCTTCCCTCCCAGCAGGATCAAGGAGCAAATTCCATGGAAGCGACCGAGAATGTGTTGGAAATCAGGGATCTCGTCAAGGACTTCCCGGGTGTGCGCGCGGTCAATAATGTCAGTTTCGACATCAAGCGGAACACCGTTCACTGCCTGGTTGGAGAAAACGGGGCGGGGAAATCTACCCTGATCAAGATCCTGACCGGCGCGTATGCGCGAACGAGCGGCAGGATTCTGCTGAACGGCGAAGAGTACAATCCCCACAACCCCCGCGAGGCCAGGCAAAAAGGTATCAGCACCCTGTTCCAGGAGCTCAACGTGGTAGACCAGCTCACCGTCGCCGACAATCTCACGCTGGGTATGGAGGATACCACGTTTGGGTTCCTGAGAAAAACGGACAAGATCAACAAGATGGTCAGCGTGATGAACAGCATCGAGCCGTCCATCCACCCCCGGCAGCAGGTCTCGACTCTGAGCGTGGCCAAGAAGCAGATTGTAGAGATTGCCAAAGCGGTCGCCACCGAGTCGGACATCATTATTATGGACGAACCGACGGCCGCGATCTCCGAGTCCGAAATCAGGCGGTTGTTCACCATTATCCAGGGTTTGCGCGAGCAAAACGTGACCGTCATCTACATCTCGCACCGGCTCGACGAGATCTTTGAGATTGGAGATTATGTGACGGTTCTGCGAGACGGCCGGCACATTGATACGAAGCCTCTGGCGGAGGTCAAGGACCGGGCCGAGCTGATCAAGATGATGATTGGCAAGACGGTCTTTGAGCAATACACTCCCAAAGAGGACGCCGACAGGAACGTTCTTCTTCAGGTCCACCACCTCTCCAACCACAAGTTGAACGACATTTCGTTCGACGTTCACGCGGGGGAGATCGTTGGTTTCTACGGCCTGGTGGGGGCCGGTAAGACCGAACTCGCCCGCGCCATCTACGGCGTTGACCCTTACGCAGGCGAGATTTGCTTCAAGGGCAGGAAACTCCAGCCCGCTCCCGACAAGGCCATCGCGGCAGGTATCGCCCTGGTGCCCGAGGAAAGAAGATCCCAGGGTCTGTTCACCATTCTGACCATCCGCGGCAATGTGCCCGTCATGAATATGGAAAAGATATCCCGCCACGGGTTCATCAATTCGTCAGCGGAACGCAAGGTTACAGTTGAATACATTGACAAGCTAAAGATCGCCACCAACAGCACCGAAAAGGAGGCCTCCAAGCTCTCCGGGGGCAACCAGCAGAAGGTGGTCTTATCCAAGTGCCTGTTCGCGGACGCAGACCTGCTCATGCTCGATGAGCCGACGCGCGGCATTGACGTGGGAGCGAAAAGCGAGATCTACGGCCTCATCCGCCAGCTCGCCAAAGAGGGGAAATCCATCATGATCTTCTCTTCGGAATTACCCGAGATCATGAACATTTGCGATACCATCTACCTCCTGTTCGACGGGAGCTTGAAGGCCACCATGCGCAATGGCGACGACATTGACAGTGAAAAGATTATCCACATCGTCACGGGTGGGCAGGAGGTGTAGCCATGGAAACCAAACACGTAGCGCTGCCGTCATTCGGCGGCAAAATGAGCAATGAGTCGTTCATTACCCTGTTGATGGTCGGCGTGCTCCTCGTCCTGTTCAGCATCGCCGCCGTGTTTGTGCCGAACTTCTATCTGCCCCAGAACATGCTGAACCTGGTTACGAACAACTGGTTCATCGTTATTCTCGGCATCGGCGTCACGTTTTTACTGATCACCGGTAACTTTGACCTGTCGGTGGGCGGCGTCATCGCCCTGACCGGGGTGCTTTCGGCCTATTTCTGCCAGGCGGCCAATGTATCCGAGAACGTGCTGGCCAACGGGCTGGGGCTGCCATACGGCGTCGCGGTCGTCCTGGCCCTGCTCGGCGCGATGAGCATCGGCGCGCTGAATGCGTTTTTTGTGGTTCGGCTGAAAGTGCCCTCCATTATCGTTACCCTGGGCACGATGATGTTCGCCCGCGGCATTGCCCAGGTTATCACCCAGGGCGCCCAGCGCAATACCAGCCTGCCCGACGTGTTTGGCCTGGTGGGAAACATGGCCATCCCGGGCACGGCGATCAAGCTCTCCGTGCTGGTTATGATCGTCCTGCTCATCGTCGCCTTCATCTTTGAGCGAAAGACGGTGTTGGGCCGGCGCACCTACCTTATCGGGGCAAATGCCGAAGCGGCCCGGCTGTCGGGTATTAACGTAGACCGGCATCTGACCGCGCTGTTCATCCTCAGCTCGCTGCTGGCCGGCATCACCGGCATCCTCCTGGCCTCCGAGTTCAAGGCCGGGGTATCGAGCCGGGCGATGGGCTACGAGTTTGACGCGCTGGTCGTCTCTCTCCTGGGAGGCGTCAGCATCGCCGGCGGGTTTGGATCGGTGCTGGGGATGTTCGCCGGCGCTCTCATCCTGTCCGTCGTAACCTCGGCTGCGACCGGGCTGCTGCTGTCGCCGGACTGGCAGTTCACCCTTAAAGCGATCGCCGTCTTCATCGCCATTCTGGCGCAGAGTTATTTCCTTAGAAGAAGGAAGGGCTGAGGAGTACCTTTATGGGCCAAACTATTCATTCAGAGGAGCATATTGGCATGGAGAAAAAGTCACTTGCCCTGCAGCAGGATCTGTCGGCGGTGGTGCGAACAAATATCAAACGGTTCTACATCTACTTTGTGCTGGCATTGGTTGTGGTCGTCTTCAGCGTGATCAGGCTGGACGAGGTGGCCTTCTTTGAGCGGGGACACTTCCTCAGTCCGGATAACATCATCAACCTGTTGCGTATCGCCGTGCCCATTATAACTGTGAGCGGCGCATTCACGTTCCTGATGATCGCCCAATATATCGACCTGTCTGTTGGCAGCGCCATGAGCCTGAGCGCCGTAGTCTTTGCCCTGATGATCCTGAACGGGTTTGCCTTCCTGCCCGCGCTGGTCATCACCCTGATCGTGGGGATTGCGATGGGTGCCCTCAACGGCTTCCTGGTCATGAAGCTAACAATCACGCCCGTGATCGCGACGCTGGTCACGCTGAGCCTCTATAAGGGCATTGCCCTGCTGATCGTGCCGGGTGGGCTGTCGGCCATCAAGGGGAGCGCCGAGCAACCCATGCCCGCCTGGATCAACAATTACGCCCGCCAGGATGTCCTGTTCGGGTTGCCCATGGCGTTCTTCGTGGCGTTGGTTGTGATTGCCGCCCTGGTCATCGTCCAGAGAAAGACAATTCTCGGCAAATATACTGCGGCGATTGGCGGCAATCCCACGGCGGCGGCGCTATCGGGCATCAATGCGGTCATGGTGGTATGGCTGCTCTACATCATCGTGGGTTTTTGCGCCGCCATGGCCGGCATAGCGCGTGCCAGCTACATGTCCCTGGGCGATCCCCTCTCGGGCGACACCATGGAGCTGGCCTGCATCATCGCTGTGTTGCTGGGCGGGACGAGGTTTGCCGGCGGCGAAGGGTCGGTCGAGAAGACCATCGTTGGCGCCATTATCATCATCTGTGTGACGGTTGGTATGCTGACCATCATCCCCGCGTACTGGCAGACCTTTGCCATGGGCAGCGTGCTTATCATCGCCGTCACCCTCAACCACCTGCTGGTGCGGGAAAGTGTCAAGGTGTGAAGGGGTGTTTCCTGAGCAAATTATGCGGGGATTGACTCTCGGCCCAGTCCGAGAATAAGCCCCGGCGAACATATTTCATTCAATGTGGAAAGAAAGGATTTTACATCATGGCTAGTTTAGAAGGTAAAATTGCCCTGATTACCGGGGGCACCAGCGGCTTCGGCAAAGCAACCGCCAGGTTGTTTACCCAGGATGGGGCCAAGGTTATCATCGCCTCGCATGAAAGCGAAGAGAGGCTGAAGCAGGTTCAGGCCGAAATCGGCTGCCACGCTTACTTGCAGTTAGATGTGACCAAGCCGGCCGAGTGGGATCGAGCCTACCAGTTCATTCGCGGCCGGTACGACCGGCTGGACTTCCTGCTGAATTTTGCCGGCGGCGGGGTGGCGATTATGGAAACGGCCAAGCTGCCTATCGAGAAAATTGATTACACCATCGCCTTGAATCTGAACAGCACCATCTACGGCTGCCGGGCTTTTGCCGAGATGATGAAAGCCCAGAAGAGCGGCACCATTCTCAACGTCGCCTCGGTTTGCGCCAAGGAAGCCTGGCCGGAATGGTCGGTTTACGCGGCGGCCAAGTGGGGCGTGCTCGGCTTTACCAAGGGGCTGTACACCGAACTACAGCCGCACAACGTCCGGGTCATTTGCCTTATCCCGGCCGCGTCGAGCACCGGCTTTCAGAAAGGGTCCGGCATTGACCCGGTCGAGTTAAAACTGCGGCCCGATGATGTGGGCCAGGTCGTTTTCGATGTCTGCAAACTACCGGAACACGTCGTCGTGGAAGAAGTGACGGTCTGGGGCATTGATCAGGTTGTCGTGCCGCTATCGAGATAGGATTTACGATTTACGATTTTGGATTTACGATCAGGGATGGGATTTAGCCTTTCTAATCGTAAATCGTCAATACCCGACGGGCACGATGTCTGAAATCGTAAATTGGTAGGAGCAGTTGGGTTATGGATGCCACAATTTCAGTCCCCATCGGTCTCTATGAAAAAGCGCTGCCGGCGGACTGGCCCTGGGAAAAACGTCTCGAGGCAGCGGCGCAGGCTGGCTACAGTTTCGTCGAGATTTCAATTGACGAGAGCGAGGGCCGGCTGGCCCGGTTGGATTGGCCGGCTCGCGAGCGAGCCGTGCTGCGCCAGGCGATTGCCAATACGGGCGTACCCATCATGAGCATGTGCCTGAGCGGCCACCGTAAGTACCCGCTTGGCAGCCATTCGCCGGAAATTCGGGCGCAGGGACTGACGATCCTCCGTAAAGCCATCGCTTTTGCCGGGGATATTGGGCTGCGCATGATCCAGGTAATGGGCTACGATGTCTTTTACGAGGCCAGCGATGCCCAGACCGAAGCCTGTTTTATGGATGGGATTGAGCAGGGCATACGTTGGGCCGGCCAGGCCGGGGTGATGTTGGGCCTGGAAAACCTGGACACACCGTTTGTGGCCTCGGTACAGCAAGGCATGCGCATCGTGCAGGCTTTTGACTCGCCCTGGTTTCATCTCTATCCCGATATGGGCAACCTGGCCGCCGCCGGTTACTACCCCCCCGACGAGCTGGCTCTGGCCAAGGGCCACCTGCTGGCCCTCCACGTGAAGGACGCCCAGCCGAAAGTCATCCGGGGCATTCCCTTTGGCGAGGGTATTGTGCCCTTTGTTGAAACCTTTAAGACCCTGGCCCGGCTCAACTTCTGGGGGCCGCTGGCGGTCGAGCTGTGGGGCCATATGGATAACACAGGCAACTTGCAGAGCACGGCCATAACCGCCCGCCAGTTCATCGAGCGCCTGATCGCCCAAACCTGGCTCCGAGAGGGCGAGGCGCTCTTAAATTAACCCAATCAGGTGAGATATGATTAACAGTGCAGATTTAAATGTCAAGACAAATACCCGGGTGATTACTCTGCCCGGCGACCGTTTTTTCCCGGAAGGGATTACCGTTACCTCTGACGGCACCTTTTTTGCCGGCAGCATGGAGGAAGGCAGCATTGTGCGGGCGCTGCCTGGGTCGGCCCAAGCTGAGCCGTTTATCGAGCCGGGCGCGAATGGCCTGGTGTCGGTGCTGGGCTTGTATGCCGATGAACGGCGCGGGCTGTTGTGGGCCTGCTCGGCTGACGCCGGCAACGGCAAGCTGGCGGGCACGGCCCCGGTCGGGGTGAAGGCTTTTGACCTGCGCACCGGCGAGGCCAGAGGCAGTTATGATTTCCCCGGCGGCGGTTTTCCGAATGATTTGACAATTGATACGGAGGGCAACCTCTACGTCACCGACTCGTGGACGCCGCGTATTTTGCGCTTGCCGGCCGGCGGCGCAGCCCTGGAGGAGTGGATCAACGATCCGCAACTGGGTGTTGAGCAGTGGAGCCTCAACGGGATTGACTTCGATAAGAACAGCGGCGTTATCTACATGGTCAACCAGCTTCTTGGCAAGCTGTTCCGAATTGCCCTTGAGACAGATGGGCGGGCCGGCGCTGTGACCCTGATCAAAACGTCGCTGCCGCTGCGCCGGCCTGATGGCTTGAAAGTGATTAACCCCGACACCCTGGCTACGGCTGAGGGTGGCGCCGGGGGAATGGCGGTGATAAGAGTCAGCGGCGATAGCGCCGAAGTGACGGTCATCTCGGAGGGACTGGACGACGTCAGCACCTTTGCGTTCTACCAGGGCAGCGCCTGGGTGGTGGAAAACCAGGGCCGCCACTTCTGGGACCCGGCCCACAGCGGCCCTGACGCCAAGCCGCCTTTCCGCGTCGTCGAAGTTCCTTTAATCTAATATAAGTTATGCGGCTTAAATATTCTTAACCACAGACAGATTTCACAAAGACTTGATTATGATCTGTGGTTAATTTTTGGAGGCATATATGGCGCTAGAAGCACTACGCCAAGAAGTCTGGAAATGTAACCTGGAATTACCCAAAAACGGCCTGGTCAAAATGACCAGCGGCAATGTCAGCGCCCGTGACCCGGAGACCGGCCTGGTGGTCATTAAACCCAGCGGCTACAGTTACGAGGATTTGACCCCGGCCGATATGGTCATCGTGAACCTGGAAGGGGATGTGGTCGAAGGACATTTGAAACCCTCGGTTGATACGGCCACCCATCTCTACATCTACCGCCATCGGCCCGACGTATTCGGCGTGGCTCATACCCATTCACCCTACGCCACCAGCTTCGCCGCCCTGGGCGAGTCAATCCCCGCCTGTTTGACCACCACCGCCATGTTAGGGGGAGAAATTCCCCTGGGCGGCTACGTCCCGATTGGTGGCGAAGCGATTGGCGAAGAAATTGTCAAAAAAATTGGACACTCGCTGGCGATTGTCATGCAGAATCACGGTGTCTTTACCATTGGCCGGTCGGCTCGTCAAGCCACCAAAATGGCGGTCGAAGTGGAGGAAATTGCCCACATCACGCATCTGGCGCTGTTGCGCGGTCAGCCGATCATGCTGACGCTAGAACAAATAGCTGAGGTATCCGATCTTTATACCAACACTTATGGTCAAAAGTGATCCCTATCCCCTCAAAGTACGGCTTTAGCGGTATTGGTTAAGACACCGAGCAATAGGAGTATCCAGATAAAAGCCAAAAAGAGGTAGTTTCAGGAAGTAGAGCACCGGCATTCGTAGCGAACCCCCTCAGATAAAATCAATCGAAGACCAGGGAGGAATAATGTTTCAAAAATTAGTAAAAGTAATACTGCCGTGTCTATTGATGCTATTTTTTACCGCAGTAAGCTTTGCCTTGGCAGCTCCCCCTTCCCAGGAAGGGGTGACTTGTGAAAAGGATTATGTGGTCCAGGCGAATGACTCGTTAAGTAAATTGGCCGAAGAACTCTATGGGGATAGGCTGGCCTACCCGGCTATCGTCGATGCCACCAATGCCGCGGCAGCTAAGGGCGGCGCTTATAGTCCTATCGCTGATCCTGAGGTCCTCGAAGTGGGCCAGACGCTGTGCATACCACCGGCCGCAGATGTCAAAACAATGTTAGGAGACACTAAAGCTGCTGCAAGCGGAACGGACAGAGCGATCGAGTTGGCACCGGCGCGGTTTTTCCCGGAAGGGGTAACGGTTGACAAGAACGGGACGTTCTACGTGGGCAGTATGTATGAAGGCTCGATTTACAGGGCAGCCGCCGGAGCGAAGGAAGCCGAGCCGTTCATCGAGGCCGGAGCCAATGGCCTGGTGTCGGTATTGGGTCTGTATGCTGACGATGCCAGCGGGACCTTGTGGGCCTGTTCGTCGGATGCGGGCAACGGCAAGCTGGCCGGGGCAGCCCCGGTGGCCTTGAAAGCCTTTGATCTGAAGACCGGTGCAGCCAAGGGCAGTTATGAGTTTCCAGGCAGTGGTTTCTGCAACGACATCACGGTCGATGCGGCGGGCAATGTCTATGCCAGCGACTCGTGGAGTCCGCGTCTGCTGCGGCTGCCGGTCGGCGGCAGCGCTCTGGAAGAGTGGGTCAATGACCCGGTGTTGGGTGTGGAACAGTGGAGCCTGAACGGACTGGATGTGGACCAGGGCCAGAATATGATGTATCTGGTCAACATTGCCACCGGCCAATTGTTCCGCATCCCCATCAATGACGATGGCACAGCCGGCGCTATCACCGAAATCAAAACCTCACAACCATTGCAGCGGCCCGACGGTCTAAAAGTCGTTGGTCCCAACACGCTAGCTACAGCCGAGTCGGTACCCGGCGGGATGTCGGTTTTGACCTTGGATGGCGATAAGGCGACGGTAAAGGTGATCAACACCGGTCTGGACAGCATCGCCACCTTTGCCCTGTATCAAGGCAGCGCCTGGGTGGTTGAAAACCAGGGCGATCACTTCTGGTCTCCCGACAGTGCCGGACCTGACGCCAAGCCTCCTTTCCGCCTGGTTGAGGTGCCGCTGAATATCACCGGAGGCGCTGGAGCGATCGAGTTGGCACCGGCGCGGTTTTTCCCGGAAGGGGTAACGGTTGACAAGAACGGGACGTTCTACGTGGGCAGTATGTATGAAGGCTCGATTTACAGGGCAGCCGCCGGAGCGAAGGAAGCCGAGCCGTTCATCGAGGCCGGAGCCAATGGCCTGGTGTCGGTATTGGGTCTGTATGCTGACGATGCCAGCGGGACCTTGTGGGCCTGTTCGTCGGATGCGGGCAACGGCAAGCTGGCCGGGGCAGCCCCGGTGGCCTTGAAAGCCTTTGATCTGAAGACCGGTGCAGCCAAGGGCAGTTATGAGTTTCCAGGCAGTGGTTTCTGCAACGACATCACGGTCGATGCGGCGGGCAATGTCTATGCCAGCGACTCGTGGAGTCCGCGTCTGCTGCGGCTGCCGGTCGGCGGCAGCGCTCTGGAAGAGTGGGTCAATGACCCGGTGTTGGGTGTGGAACAGTGGAGCCTGAACGGACTGGATGTGGACCAGGGCCAGAATATGATGTATCTGGTCAACATTGCCACCGGCCAATTGTTCCGCATCCCCATCAATGACGATGGCACAGCCGGCGCTATCACCGAAATCAAAACCTCACAACCATTGCAGCGGCCCGACGGTCTAAAAGTCGTTGGTCCCAACACGCTAGCTACAGCCGAGTCGGTACCCGGCGGGATGTCGGTTTTGACCTTGGATGGCGATAAGGCGACGGTAAAGGTGATCAACACCGGTCTGGACAGCATCGCCACCTTTGCCCTGTATCAAGGCAGCGCCTGGGTGGTTGAAAACCAGGGCGATCACTTCTGGTCTCCCGACAGTGCCGGACCTGACGCCAAGCCTCCTTTCCGCCTGGTAGAGGTGCCGCTGAACTAAAAGATCGTCCAAAATGGTTAATCATAAGGTTCGTTATCTGAGTGCTCTATTTCCTGAAGTTACCTGTTTTTAATAGATTTTGGGCATCTTCTGGCTTTCTTGCCTCCCTACCCGTCTAAGCCGTCTTGGATGTTCCTTAATAGAGAAGAGGAGTAATAATGACCTTGTCTGATGTTAAAGTTGAAGTTAATAGTGCAAATTTAGCCGTTAAGAGCACCGATCCTCTTGCTGTATTACCCCAGCAGAAACTGGCCTGGATGCTGCAAAAGATGTGCGAAATTCGCTATTTTGAGGAAAAGGCCGAAGATTTATACGTGCGCGGCCTGGTGCATGGTACCATGCACCTTTCGATTGGGCAGGAAGCTTCTTCGGTGGGCAGCATTGTGGCACTCAGACCGGATGACCTGATCATCCACCACCATCGCGGCCACGGCCACACCATTGCCAAGGGCGCAGACCTGACCCTGATGATGGCCGAGTTCCTGGGCAAGGAGGCGGGCTACTGCCGGGGCCGGGGCGGCTCGATGCACATTGCCGATCTGGCCGGAGGCAACCTGGGGGCGACTGGCGTCGTGGGCAGCGGTATTCCCACCTCTGTCGGCATTGCCCTGGCTCTGCAAATGCGCCGCTCCGACAAAGTCCTGCTGTCCTACTTTGGCGACGGGGCGAACAACCTGGGCGAGTTTCACGAATCGCTCAACATGGCCGCCATCTGGAAGCTGCCCGTTGTTTTTATCTGCGAGAACAACCAGTACGGCATGTCCGGGCCGATGCAAAAGATGACGGCCGTCCCCCAAATCTCCACCCGGGCCGTCGCTTACGGCATTCCCGGCGAAACGGTGGATGGCAACGATGTCCTGGCCGTCTACCGGGCCACCCAAACGGCGGTGGAGCGGGCGCGCGCCGGCCTCGGCCCCTCGCTGATTGAGAATGTGACTTATCGCTGGCGGGGCCATTCCAAAAGCGACCGGAACCTGTACCGGACCCAGGAAGAGATCGAAGCCTGGAAACAACGCTGCCCGATTATCCGTTTCAAGCGCGTCCTGACCGAAGCGGGCCTGTTGACCGCCGATGCGATAGAAGCTATTGACCGGGAGGCCAAAGCGGGGGTGGATCGAGCGGCTGAAGCGGCCCAGACCTTCCCCGAACCCTCCCCTGACAACCTGGAAGATGAGGTGTATGCCCCATGAGCGAGAACGGTAAACGTGACCTAACTTATTTGGAAGCGGTGCGCGAGGCGCTGACGCAGGAGATGCGCCGGGACCCGGAAGTCTTTTTGCTGGGCGAGGATATCGGTGTATATGGCGGGGCTTTTGGGGTGACGATGGGCATGCTCGAAGAGTTTGGGCCGGAGCGAGTGCGCGATACGCCCATCTCCGAAGCGGGTATTCCCGGGGTGGCGACCGGGGCCGCCCTCATGGGCATGCGGCCGGTGATGGAAATCATGTTCATGGACTTCCTGACCATCTCCATGAACCAACTGGTCAACCAGGCAGCCAAGATACGTTTTATGTTTGGCGGCAAGGCCAGCATCCCCATGGTTATCCGCGCCCCGGCCGGTTCCGGGACCGGCGCGGCGGCCCAGCACTCGCAGAGCGTCGAGGCCTGGTTTATCAACGTGCCGGGGATCAAGGTAGTTGCCCCGGCCACGCCCTACGACGCCAAGGGCCTGCTGATTAGCTCGATCCGCGACAACAACCCGGTCCTGTTCATGGAACACAAGCTGCTCTACCGGACCAAAGGCGGAGTGCCGGAAGACTCGTATACCGTTCCCATCGGGCAGGCGGAGGTGAAGCGCGAAGGGTCTGACCTGACGGTGCTGGCGTATTCGATTATGGTCCCGCGGGCGCTGGAAGCAGCGGCCCAGTTGGCGGGCGAAGGCATTGAGCTTGAAGTGGTTGACCTGCGCAGCCTGAAACCGCTCGACAAGGAAACGATTGTCCGCTCTGTCTCCAAGACAGGCCGGGTGCTCATCTTGCACGAAGCGCCCTGCACCGGCGGCTTTGGCGGCGAGCTGGCGGCGGTTGTGACCGAGAGTGAAGCTTTTGATTATCTCGACGCTCCGGTGCGCCGCCTGGCCGGGCGAGATATTCCAATCCCCTATAACCGCAACTTAGAGCGGTCGGCCGTGCCCCAGGTGGAGAATATTGTCGCTGCGGCCAGGGAGCTGGCCAGGGAGGGCAGGTAAACGATGGCGACTGAAGTAATTGTTCCCAAAGTAGATATGGTGATGGAGACCGGCACCTTTGTCGAATGGTTGAAAAACGAAGGCGACCGGATTGAGAAGGGTGAGCCGCTCTTTATCATCCAAACCGATAAAGCCAATATCGAAGTCGAAGCGACGGCCAGCGGCATCCTGGGCGGATTGACAGCTAAACCCGACGAGGTCCTGCCGGTGACGCAGGTCATCGCTTACATCCTGGAACCGGGCGAAGCGCTGCCCGGCAGAACTGAACCCAGCCCTGCTGCTGCGGTTGCCACAGCGCCCCCAGACTCCCTCCAGCCGGAAGCGCCGGTTGGGAAAAAAGAAGCAGCGCTGCCGGCGAACGCCGACAATGGCAAAGTCCGGGCGACCCCGGCCGCGCGTCACCTGGCGGCCCAGGTTGGCGTTGATCTCAGCCAGATCTTAGGCCACGGCAGCCGGGGACGGGTACACCGCCACGACGTTGAACAATTCGCCGCCCAGAAAGAAGTCAAGGGAGCGAGTCTCCCCGTGGCATCGCTCCGGCCGGCTGCTCCTGCGCCCCAGATCCCGTTACCGGACGCCCGGCGAAAAGAGGTCATTCCCCTGACCGGCCCGCGCAAAATTATTGCTGAGCGCCTGGCTTACAGCGCCTTCACCGCGCCGCATATCAACCTGTCGCTCCAGGTAGATATGAGCGAGGCGACCCGCTTACGCAGCCGGGTGCTGGAGCCAATCCAGCAGAAAACCGGCCAGCGTCTCTCCTTTACGGCAATTATCGCCCGGGCCGTGGCCTCGGTGCTGCCCCGCCACCCTTACTTGAACGCTTCTTTACATGAAGACCAGATTATCCTTTGGGAAGATATTCACCTGGGTATCGCCACCAGTCTGGAAGATTACCTGATTGTGCCGGTCATTCGGGAAGCGCAGGATAAGAACCTGGAACAACTTATCGGCCTGCTGGGCGATTTGCTGGAGCGGGCGCGGACCAAGCGCCTCAAACCCACTGAGATGAGCGGCAGCACCTTTACGATTTCTAACCTGGGTATGTTCGGCATCGAGTCCTTCACCGCCATTATCAATCCGCCCGAAGCCGCTATCCTGGCGGTCGGCAAGATTGTGGACACGCCGGTAAAGAATGGGACAGGGATCGAATTACGACCGATGATGAACCTGACGATTTCCGTGGATCACCGGCTGGTGGATGGAGCCGCGGCCGCCCGCTTCCTGGCCGAGTTAAAGGATACCCTGGAAAACCCGTATCTGCTCATCTAAGTTGGCCCCAACCAAAATTGCAAGTGGGGGTGGGAGGTGTACTATTTAATGCCCGAATTAACTTCTGCCGAACGGGTCATGCTGGCTTTGCACCGTCAAGAGCCGGACCGCGTGCCCCATTTTGAATGGTTGGTGGATAAGAAGGTGCGGGAGGCGCTCTGTCCCAACTGCAAGGACCCGCACGAATTTGCCGTAGCCATGGGGCATGACGCCATCCTGGTCGGCCCTCATTTTAGAAAGGAGCAGGTCGGCCCGGACCACTGGCTCAGCGAGTGGGGCTTTACCTTTCGCTATGGCCTGGAGGAGCACGGCGTCGAGATCGAGTCCCTCTGCCCCATCAAAACCCTGGCCGATTTTAAGGCGTTCACCCCGCCTGACCCGGATGCTCCCGGCCGCTATGATGAAATAGCATGGGCGGTCAAGGAATTCAAAGGAAAAAAGGCCATTGGGGTTCATCTTAACGATGTTTTCTCCCTGCCCCGTTACCTGATGGGCATGACAAATTTGCTCATGGCCATCGTGACCGAACCCGAATTGGTAGAAGCCCTGGTGAATATGTCGGTGGAAATTAACTTAAAGATGGCCCAAAAAGTGGCTGCTTTGGGCGTTGACTTCGTCCATACCGGCGACGATGTGGCCTACAGCAAGGGACCGCTCATGTCACCCGCGCATTTCCGCGAGCTTTTCTATCCGGGCCTGTGCCGGGTGATGGGTGGTTTCAAGGACTTGGGCCTGACCGTCATCAAGCACACCGACGGCAACCTCTGGCCGATTCTCGATATGATCGTAGACTCGGGGATTGACTGCCTGGACCCGCTTGATCCCCTGGGAGGGATGGACCTAGCAGAGGTCAAGGCGAAGTATGGGCAGCGTATTGCCCTCAAGGGAAACGTTGACTGCGTCCATTTGCTGAGCTTCGGGACACCGGAAGAAGTGGCCGAGGCGACCAAGGAGGCGCTGCGCAAAGGAGCACCCGGCGGCGGTTATATCCTCTCCTCCAGCAACAGCATCCATTCGGCCGTCAAGCCGGAGAATTATCAGGCGATGCTGGATACCTGGCGAGAGTATGGGCGATACCCAATTTCTTTTTAAACGTTGTTGGGCGCACTCTTTTCGTGATCGATGTAAAGATTGAGAAAACGTATACTCACTTCCAGGAGATTACGTTTATGAAAAACTTCATTGCAGATGATAAACAAACGCAGTCACTTTTGTGTTTCGCAGTTATCCTGGCACTACTTGCTAGTTGCGCGGGCCTGGCCCCAACAAACAGCCCTTTGCCGGGTGAAACTACCCTCCCCATGGCGGCGATCCCGGCGCCGACGGCCACCGCCGCCAGCGTGCCGACAGACGCCCCAGAAGGGCGCCTGTCACAACCGGGTCAATACGAAGGCTATTCTCATCCACTGTATCACCAAAGGCATTCAACATCGCAATACATCCCCATGCGAGATGGAACAAAATTGGCGGCGCTCATTCTCCGGCCGGCTCAGGATGGAAAGACGGTGACCACTCCCTTGCCGGTGATCTGGACCCACAACCGCTATCATCGAGAGGGGATATTCAATTGGCATTACCTGCAAACTTTATTGAAGTATGGCTATATCATTGTCTCGGTGGATATACGCGGCACCGGGGCTTCATTTGGAACTTATCGAGATCTATTCTCCCCAGAAGAAACACGCGACGCCTATGACATTACCGAGTGGCTGGCGGTACAACCCTGGTCTAATGGGAATATTGGCATGTTTGGCCGGTCGTATTTGGGCATCACCCAATTCATGGCGGCCAGCACGGCTCCACCCCACTTGAAGGCGATTTTTCCCGAAATGTCTGAATTTGATCGTTATTCCTTTATATATCCGGGCGGCGTGTTCCATAACGATTTCTTCCGCCAGTGGGGAAATATGATAAACAGGTTAGATTCTGACGGTTCGGCCGTAGATGAAGATACGAATAAGGCCATGTTGCAAGCAGCCTTGAAGGAACATGCAAGCAATATGGACGTATTTGATACATATTCGTTTTTGCATTATCGGGATAGCGTGTCTGCACCGAACGGCACGCAGCCCTATATCCTCAACAACCCGGCGAGTTACCTGAAAGAGATCCGGAGTTCCGGTGTGCCCGTTTATCATTGGGCAGGTTGGAATGACATGTTTCCTAAGCATGCGCTCTTGTGGTACAGCAACCTGACGAACCCTCAAAAAATCGTGATTGGCCCCTGGGCGCATCCGCAATTGGGATACCTCGATCTGGCCATAGAAGAAGTGCGCTGGTATGACTACTGGCTCAAAGGGATTGACAATGGGGTGATGGACGAAGCGCCCATTTATTACTACACCATGGGGGAGGGGAAGAATTCCGGCTGGCATTCGGCCTGGCAGTGGCCATTGCCCAATCAAAAGCTCACCAACTATTATTTCGATGGCACAAAATCAGGCAGCGTAAAATCTGTAAATGACGGGAGTCTCAGCCTGGATTTGCCGGTAACGACTACCGGCGTAGATGAGTATCTTGTGGATTACTCTACGACTTCCGGCACGACCACCCGTTGGACCGCTGGATACAATGTCACGTCGCCTGTTTATCCCAACACGATGATGTTCAATGATGAGAAAGGGTTGACCTATACGACACCGCCTTTAGCGGCTGAGGTCGAGGTCACTGGCCACCCGGTTGTCCATCTTTGGGTCACCTCTTCCGCCAAGGACGGAGATTTCTTTGTGTATCTGGAAGATATCAGCGAAGCCAGGTATTCAAAATATGTAACCGAGGGTAATCTACGCGCTTCCCACAGAGCCATTTCCACAGCGCCTTTTGAGAATCTGGGACTGCCTTATCATCGGAGCTATGCCGAAGATATCGCCGATTTGCCCGACCAGCCGGTTGAACTGGTCTTCGACTTAATACCCACCTCCTATGTTTTTGCTGCCGGCCACCGGATTCGGGTAACCATCACCGGTGCAGATAAGGATACTGCCCTGACGCCGCAGTTGGATCCTCCTCCCACGGTTCGTCTATATCGCGAGGCCGATCATGCCTCGTACATTGTGCTGCCCGTTATTCCCAACCCGTGACGTTGACCTGGTGTTTCGTGGCCTAGGTAAGGCCCTGGTTATGGTTAGGACACGAAACACTTAGGCAGTTGGGCATGAAGGGCAACATTGCTATGGGTCTATTTGCGCCCAACTGCACTGAAGCTGGAGAAAGATTGGTTGCCGAGAGGTGTTTAAAATTCAAAGTACTGCTTTGCCTGCTCAGAATGATTGTAGCCGGTTGTTCAAGTTCTCCGGTCATAGCCGTAGGGCCTGATATGCCGATTCCGGCTTCATTGAAGAATCTCATAAATCTTCAGGAGAGACAATGAATACTGAAGCGTTGGCAAAATCCCCCATCGGCCGGATATTTATAAGATTGATGGCAGCCATAATGGAGAGCCGTCTTCGATACAAGTTCTTTGGACCAACAAAAATACTTCAAGGGGCCGGAATTCGTCCGGGAATGAGGGTCTTAGAAGTTGGCTGCGGAACAGGTTTTTTTACTATAACTGCTGGCCGGATGCTCGGGGAACAAGGGTCCTTGATTGCCATGGATATGTTACCTCAATCCGTCGAAGCAGTTACCAAGAAGGTCCAAGCTGCCGGCCTAAGCAATGTCCAGATCATAAAAGGGGATGCGCTGGATACTAAACTTGAGAAAGAAAGTTTAGATGAGGTCATCATCTTTGGCGTTATTCCTGCGCCCATGTTACCGCTGGAAAAGCTCTTGGCCGAGATGCACCGAATTCTTAGACCAGGTGGGGTGATGGCGGTATGGCCACCCAGTTGGGTTCATCAATCAATTGTTCAATCGAGATGGTTCAAATTTATAGACAAACAGAATAATGTCAGTAATTATCAACGAGTAGAACAAATTGACTAAACGTTTATTGGAGGTAGAACCATGGATTATCTAATGGGCATAGACCTCGGTTCGACCACTCTGAAAGCGGTCATATACGATCTCCACGGCAACGCCGTTGCCAGCGGCAGCCGGCCCACCGAACGATACAATCCCTCCCCCGACCATCCCGAATGGACCGTCTGGCAGCCGGAACAAATCTGGGGGGGCGCGGCGGCAGCTATCAGGGAGGCCGTAGCTCACCTCGATAATCCGCGCCAGATCAAAGGGGTGGCGGTTACCGGGATGGGGATGGACGGCGTGCCGGTTGACGAGGCCGGCCGGTGGCTCTATCCGTTCATTAGCTGGCATGACCCCCGCACCGAACCGCAGCTCCGCTGGTGGCAGGAGCATATCGGCGCTGAGAAGGGCTTTTCCATCGGCGGCAACACGCTCTGGCGTTTTAACACCGCCTTGCGTCTCCTGTGGATGGCCGAGCACGAGCCGGACATCCTGGCTCGCACGGATAAATGGCTGTTAATTGAAGATTTCCTGAACTTTATGCTCTGCGGGCGTAAAGCCACCGATTACACCATGGCCTCCTGTACCCTGCTTTTTGACCAGCACCAGCTTGATTGGTCGGCTGAAATCCTGGCCCTGGCCGGGATTGACCGGCGGCTCCTGTGTGACGCCTATCCCAGCGGCGCCATTTTAGGCGAGGTCACGCCAACAGCGGCGGAAGCAACCGGTTTGCCCGCTGGTACACCCGTAATATTGGGCGGCCACGATTACTTATGCGGCGCGCTGCCGGTCGGCGCTTTTAAACCGGGGGTCGTACTGGATTTGACCGGAACCTGGGAAATCGTCTTGACCGCCATCCCCGAACCGGTGTTGACGCCCCGGGTGCAGCGGCTTGGCGTCACCGTCGAAGCTCATGTGGCCCGGAATATGTACGCCGTGTGGGGTGGGGCTGTGGCGGCGGACATGCTGGAATGGTACCGTAAAGAGTACGGCTTTGAAGCCAAACAGCGGGCCGAGCAGGAAGGCGGGGTTGACTGGAATTACTTGATGGCGGCGGCAGCGGCGTCGCCGCCCGGAGCCAGGGGGGTCATGTTTTTGCCGCACATGTCAGCGGCCGGCTGTCCGGTGGTAGATGCTCGCTCGTTGGGCGCGTTTGTCGGCCTCAGCAATTTTGTTGCCCAGGGGGACATGCTGCGGGCTATCATCGAGGGCTTGGATTACCAGGTTCTGGACATCATTACCGCCCTCGAAGGCGGCCTGGGGATCAAGCCCGACAAGCTGATCGTCGTCGGTGGAGCGGCGCGCAACAAGTTCTGGATGCAGAACAAAGCCGACGTGGCCGGCCGGCCCATTGAGGTGCCGGAAATCGAAGAGGCTACTCCGCTGGGCGCTGCTATCCTGGCCGGTATTGGCGTGGGCCTGTACCGGGACGAGCAGGATGCCTTTGAGCACGTCTACAAGCCGGGCCAAACTTACGAACCCAACCCAGAATTAGCTTCCTGTTACGCCGAGTGGTTCAAAATCTACCAGCAACTTTATCCAACCCTGAAGCCGATCAGCCACCAGCTTTACAGCCAATTTCTGGGGTGACCGTTCCTCTACTGATTGAGAAAGGAGGCGGTACTAAGGAAAAAAGGGCTGTTCGTTTGGTTTTATCTTATTCAGCCCGAAAGGGTACGTTAAAATTTGCTCAGGATTCAAAGGAGAATATCTGATGTCAGAGGCAAATAAGAAATTGGTTCGAAACTACTATGAAGTAGTTACCGGCAATTTGGTTGGCATCGAAGAGATTGTAGCCGATAATTTTGTTGACCATCATTTTCCGCCCGGTCTGCCCCCCGGCCCTGAAGGAGTGCGGCAGTTTTTCAAAAATGTTCTGGGCAGTGTCTTCAGCGACATGCAGATCGAGCACAATTTTATGCTGGCCGAAGGCGACAAAGTAGCCTGCTACTTCGCCCTGCGTGCCAAACACACAGGCGAATTTGCCGGTATCAAACCCAAAGGCAACGAGGTTCTTTGCCCGGCTATCAGCACCTTCCACATCGAGGGCGGTAAATTGGTTGAAGGCTGGGAACTGTTCGACAGCGGCGACCTGCTGAAACAATTACAGGCGTAAGGAGGCTAAAAATGATTAAGGTTTTAGTTGCACCACGGCGATATGTACAGGGCGCAGGCGCCCTGGCAGAATTGGGTAAGTATGTCGCCCCACTGGGCCGGCGTGCCCTGGTGGCGATGGGGCCAGCGGTGAGCAAGCTCTTTGCCGAGCAGGTGCAGGCGGCCTTGCAGAAATATGAGATTGAGATGATCCCTTTCCTGTTTTCAGGAGAGTGTGACCGGGGACAGATCAAATTGGGGGTTGAAAGGGCGCTGGCCAAAAAGGTTGATGTGGTTATTGGCGTGGGCGGTGGTAAAGCGATTGACCTGGCCAAAGCGATTGCCTTTGATTCTGACGTAAGGGTCAAGATGGTTTCCCTGCCGACCATTGCCAGCAACGACGCCCCGACCAGCGCCGCCACTGTTTATTACACCGAGGACGGGATTATGGACGGCTGGGCCATCTGGCCCTTCAACCCTGACCTGGTGCTGGTGGACACCCAGATCATCGTTAACGCTTCGGCCCGCTGGTTGGTTTCCGGCATTGCCGACGGCCTGGCGACCTGGCTGGAAGCTGAGGCCGCCTTCAAAAAACGGGCCGCAGCCTTGTCGGGCGGGGTAGCGACGCTGGCCGCTTTACATCTGGCCCGCTTGTGCTACGATACATTGCTGGAGTTTGGATTGACCGCCAAGTTGGATTGCGAAAAACACGTGGTCACGCCGGCCGTAGAAAAGGTGGTAGAAGCCAACACCCTACTTTCCGGCCTGGGCTTTGAAAGCGCCGGGGTAGCCTCGGCCCACGCTGTTGCCAACGGCCTGACCATGCACGAAGGTACCAAGCCCTATTCCCATGGCGAAAAGGTGGCCTTTGGTATTGCCACCCAGTTGTGCCTTGACGAAGATGTCCGCGACGAAGAGCGGCTTAAGGTCATGGACTTTATGGTTGCCTTGGGCCTGCCTGTCACCTTTAAGCAGCTTGGCATCGGCGATATTTCATCTGAAAAATTGATGGAACTGGCCACAGCGTTTTGCGCGCCCGGACAAATCACCCACAACCACGTCTTCACTGTGACCCCATTCGATATGTACAGTGCCCTTGTTGCCGCCGATGCTTTAGGCCAGCGCCGGAGGGCCTTGGCTGAAATAGTGTAACTCTCAGTTGCTCCCACATTTGGGTAACCCTGACCGTTCGACCGCTGGCCGCCGGAAAGATGGGGTACAATACAACCCATAGGGGTCAGCGGTCATAGCGCCCATTCGGAGTAGCGCTTGAGCAATTACTGGCTGGCGCACCTTATGCTGGCGACCTGGCGATCGGCATGAAGCTGAGGCTACAGGTTCAAATGTTGAACGTTCAATCGTTAAACATGAAAGGGGATAACCTATGGGTAAATATCTGTTAGGTTTGGATAACGGTAATACTGTCTCTAAAGCAGCCCTTTTCGACTTGAGAGGGAAGGAACTGCAAGTCGCCAGCCGAAAAGTCGAGACACATTATCCCAGGCCCGGCTGGACGGAGCGAAGTATGGACTCGCTCTGGCAGGAAACGGCTGGAGCGATCCGTGAAGTCATCGCCAAAGCGGGGGTTAAGCCTGAGGAGATTGCTGGCATCGGCAGTTCCGGCCATGGGAATGGTCTTTACCCCCTCGATAAAGCCGGCAAACCGGCGTGGAACGGCATTCAATCGCTCGATACCCGCGCGACCGAGATCGTTGACGGCTGGAATACCATTGCCCTGCGCGACCAGGCCTTTCCTCATACCCTGCAAAGTTTCTGGCCCGCCCAGCCCAATGCCCTGCTGGCCTGGTTCAAGCAGCACGAACCGGCTGTTTATGAGCGCATTGGGGCGGTGCTCCTGTGTAAGGATTACGTCAATTACTGCCTGACCGGCGAAATCAGATCCGATTACACGGACATGAGCGCCACCAGCCTGCTCGACGTGCCCAACCGCTGTTATTCGGCGGAGCTGATGGCTCTGTACGGTATCCCGGAGATGGCTGAGGCTCTGCCCCGGCCGGCCTACAGTTTTGAAGTGATCGGCAAAGTGACGCCAAAAGCCGCGGCAGCGACGGGCCTGGCCGTCGGCACGCCGGTGGTCGGCGGCCTGTTTGACGTTGATGCCAGCGCCATTGGCGCGGGGGTCACTCAACCCGACCAGGCCTGCATTATTGTTGGCTCCTGGAGCATCAACGAGGTGGTCACGGCGAAACCGATTATTTCCCCTGATATTTTCATGACGACCATCTTTGCCGATCCCGAATACTGGCTGACCATTGAAGCGAGCGCCACCTCGGCCACGAACCTGGAATGGTTTGTCAATCAGTTCTGCGCCGAAGAGCGTCTGGAAGCCAGCCGGCGGGGTGTCTCCGTCTACGAGGTCTGCAATGAAGTGGTAGCCAATGTGCCGATAGAGAGCGCCAGCCTGATTTTCCACCCGTTCCTGTACGGCTCCAACGTTCAAGCCACAGCCAGAGCGGGTTTTTATGGAGTGGGCGGCTGGCATACCCGCGCTCACCTGCTCCGGGCGCTTTACGAAGGCGTGGTCTACAGCCATCTCAATCACGTCGAAAAATTACGCCAGGCCGGAGCCGATTTTGACATGGCTCGCTTGACCGGGGGCGGAGCACGGAGCGAAGTCTGGACGCAGATGTTTGCCGACACCCTCGAAGTCCTGATCGAAGTGCCGGACGGTATGGAGACCGGCGCTCATGGGGCGGCCATATCGGCCGGGATTGGGGCCGGGATCTACGCCAATTATAGGGAAGCTACCGAGCAGGCCATTTCTATCGTGCGAGTCCACGAACCTGGCGAGGGCCGGACGCCCTTTTATTTGGCCCGGTATCAAGAATATAAGCAGCTTTTGGAGGCGATGGGCCAACCCTGGGACCGCCTGGCTCATTTAAAAGCGGACTAGGCTGAGAGGTCAACCTTGATTGATTTACAGCAATTATCGTCGTATTGAAATAGGGTTTTAATCGAAACTTCGGCGACCCGGTTTTTCCCCATCCGGGTCACTCAGCGCCGCCAGGCGCGCTTGCCTCACAGCCTCGGCGGCGTGATCAACAAAGCCCAGCGCCACCCCGATAGCGGTAGGACCTGCTCCCCCCGGCGTGCCCCCGAACCTGTCACTTGGCCGTTTTGAACCGTCGTTAAGGATTCATCGGTCATTATGATTGCTCCTTTGCCCTGTTCGAGCATCCTGATCATCCAATGATTGACAGAAACCTGGAAATAAATTATAAATTATAATCGGAAAGAATGATTATGTCTGGCAAAGGCCCAACGACACTTGCCAGTTACGTTTTCAATACCATCCGTGAAGAAATCCTCTCCGGTCACTATCTACCAGGCTTACGTATTAATCAAAAATTACTGGCCGAGGAACTCGGGGTGAGCCTGATTCCGGTGCGGGAGAGTCTGCGCCAACTGGAAGCTGAAGGTTTGGTGAGGAGTTATCCGCACCGGGGGGTGTTTGTAGCCGAGCGCTCCGCCGATGAGGTGATCGAAATCGGGCGTATCCGCGAGGTGCGTCACTATATCCGGCAGGTAACCGAGGGCGTTTGAGCCAAAATTGCTCTGGGGCCGGCGGCCGGGCAAAAGGCTCGCCGATCATCTAATAAGGGGGTAATTTGATGACACAGCCAATTTTACAGACAACTATCGCCGGCAGCCTGCCTAAGCCAGTCTGGCTGGCCGAGGCGGCAAAGCTTTGGGCGCCCTGGAAGCTCGAAGGTGATGCCCTGATTGAAGGCAAGGGCGATGCGGTCCGGCTGGTCCTGCGCGACCAGGAGAACGCCGGCATTGATATCGTCAGTGATGGCGAGCAGACGCGCCGGCATTTTGTGACGACCTTCATCGAGCACCTTCAGGGCGTTGATTTCGGGCAAACAAAGCGGGTGCGTATCCGCGACCGCTATGACGCCGACGTGCCGGTTGTGGTTGGTCCGGTGGCGCGTCAACAGCCGGTATATGTCGAAGATGCCCGCTTCCTGCGAACGGAAACGACCCGCCAGGTAAAGTTTACCTTGCCCGGACCGCTGACCATGGTTGATACGCTCTATGACGACTACTATCACAGCCGCGAGAAGCTGGCCTGGGAGTTCGCCCGGATCTTAAATGAGGAGGCACGCGAGCTGGCTGCCGCTGGCGTGGATGTGATTCAGTTCGACGAGCCGGCGTTCAACGTCTTTTTCGACGAAGTTCGTGCCTGGGGGATACAGACACTCGAACGTGCTGCCGAGGGCCTCCCCTGCAAAACGGCCGTTCACATCTGCTATGGTTACGGCATCAAGGCGAACAATGACTGGAAGCAGACGCTGGGCGGGGAATGGCGGCAGTACGAGCAGACCTTCCCCTTGCTGCAAGCATCGGCGATTGACCAGGTGTCGCTCGAGTGCCACAACTCGCACGTGCCGATCGAGTTGATCGGACTGCTTAAGGGCAAGGATGTGTTGGTCGGCGCTATTGATGTGGCGACAGACCGTGTTGAGACCCCGGAAGAAGTTGCGGCAACCATCCGAAGCGCGCTCAACTACGTGGCGCCGGAAAAGCTCTATCCATGCACCAACTGTGGCATGGTCCCGCTCACGCGCGAGGTTGCGCGCCGCAAGCTGCGGTCGCTGGCGGCGGGCGCGGCGCTGGTGCGGAAAGAGTTAGGCGCCAATATGTAATAGAAACCAGGTGACAGGCACTTTTGAACACTAATAGAGGCGGGTCTTGTTCAAATAAGCAATGAGTCGTCCGATAAGTGCCTGTCACCTTAATCCCGATAATGTTTAATAAAGTGTGGCGATAGTTTGTTGGAAGGAGCATAAATTTATGACACAGCAAAGAGAAACCTACAAAGGGTTTGAGATTGTCATTGACAAGCCGGCAGCCTCAGCTCCTGCCAGTGGCGCGACGGCCGCGGGTACTCCGTTTGCCGGAAAGTTAACGATTGGTCCCAGAGAAATTGATGTGGTGGAGGTCGCCCCTGGTATATTTATTACCAGTTATCTCCCGCATACTTCATATAAATCAGTTTCGGATTTAGCCAAAGCCGTTATTGACCATACCGAGGAGTTTAATACCACCTTGCGCGGTTAGCCGGGTGAGGCGCAGTCACACATTTTCAAAAAAATTGAGGAGGGAGTATGGGGGTTAGAAAGAATCTAAGATCTTTGACAACCGCTGAAAAAACCGAATTTGTCAATGCCGTTAGGGCGTTAAAGGCGAATGGGCGATACAACCAATACGTTCTCCGCCATGCCCAGGCGCCGATGGCGAACATCCATCGTTCACCGGCCTTTTTACCCTGGCATCGCCAATTTATTCTGGATTTTGAACGGGAGTTACAACAGGTATCGGGCAACCCAAATTTAGCCCTGCCTTATTGGAATTGGACGGAAGACGCCGGGCTGCCTGATCCTCGCACTGCCCCGATTTGGGCGGATAACTTCATGGGCGGGAATGGCGACCCAGGTAATAACTGGGCTGTGAGAAGCGGCCCGTTTCGACCAGGGGAATGGACGATAGTAGATGGTAATGGGAACGCCGCGGGCGCTTTAAGACGACAATTTGGTATCAATGTACCGACTTTACCCTCACTGGCAGACGTGAATAATGTCCTAAGCACCACACCTTATGACGCAAGCCCCTGGAACATGACCAGTAACCCCAGTTTCCGTAATCGGCTTGAGGGCTGGTATCCTGTTACGCCTGGTTTGCATAACAGAGTCCACGTTTGGGTGGGTGGCTCAATGATACCGATGACGTCGCCGAATGATCCTGTCTTTTTTCTGCATCACTGCTTTGTGGACAAACTGTGGGCCGATTGGCAAGCGCGATTTCCCAACCAAAGTTACCAGCCCATAGCTGGCGGCCCTCAAAGGCATAATTTGAACGATATGATGGAACGGACTCTATCCGGTAGTGTGACCCCTGCTTCTGTCTTAAATATCAGAACGCTTGACTACAGCTATGATACGGACCCGGTGGTAAGGCAGTTGGCGCAATCTATGTGGATTCATGGTCACAGTCTACAGATAGAGTCTGTAGACCGAGTCCGAGCCGCCTGGCGTATAGGTCCTTTAATCAGTATTGAGGGAGGGCAAAACACCGAGAACTGGTTTCACTTTGCCATTCCGACACCTGTGATCGTGAATGATCGGCGTCTGCGGGCGGGCGCAGTTTTGCTGAGATTTAAAACCATCTCGGAGAGCACCTTTGTGCATGCCGTTCACATTTACGATGGCGAAAGCAGGCTCACGGGGTATGATAACCTCAGGTTATCCCCTAGAAATTGGACTTCACAGCGGTTTGATGTACCCAATGATCCTGAAATTCGGTGGGGATTAGGTATTTCTATCGGGGTTAGATTTCAAAGTGCTAACCCAGTTGATAACCGGATAGAGTTCAGTTCCGCTGGAGGTGAGTTCTTGTCATAGCAGGAAAGTGATGTTTACGTTTCAAGTTCGTCAAGTACTTTAGAACTCCGAAAGAAAACGCTTAATTTAGGAAAGGGGATATGAAGATGGCAGTACAAGCGATGTGGGCCCATGGTCACATGATGCAGATAGAGTTCGCCGATCGTCTCCAGTCAGCCCGGCGGTTCGGCTCTTCGATTAGCATTGAGGGCAGGCAAAACACGGAGAATTGGTTTCACTTTGCCATTCCGACACCCGTCGTTATAAACGATCGGCGTCTGCGGGCGGGTTCGGTTCTGCTTAGATTTAGAACCAGCTCAGATAACGCCTATGTCCATGCCGTTCACATCTATGATGGCGAAAATAGGATAGCCGCGCATGATAATCTTAGGGTATCACCGAGAGCATGGAGCCTTCAGCAGTTTGATGTACCCAATGATCCTGAAATTCGGTGGGGATTAGGTATTTCTATCGGGGTTAGATTTCAAGGTGTTACCCCCGCTGATAATCGGGTAGAGTTTAGTTCCGCGGGCTGTGATTTCATTTTGTAGGTTGTCACATCTTTTCTCACCCCCCGGAGTTACGGCCTTTATTGACGAACTCAGGCAGCAGGTTGGAATGTCCATGAAACTTGACGCTCACCAACATTTTTGGCATTACACGCCAGCGGACTACGGTTGGATTGAGTCCGATATGCAGGTTCTGCAAAAAGACTACCTGCCCTCTAATCTGGCCTTGTTGACCAAAAGCGTTGGTATTGAAGGGACGGTGGCCGTGCAGGCCCGCCAAAGCCTGGTCGAAACCGAGTGGCTGCTTTATTTGGCCGGGCAGTATCCCCTGCTTCGGGGGGTGGTCGGCTGGGTGGATCTGCGCAGTCCCGCCTTGCGGGGCCAATTAGAGCGGTTTTCAGCCCACCCCAAGTTAGTCGGGGTGCGTCACGTGGTGCAGGATGAGCCAGATGACCGGTTTATGCTGCGCGCCGACTTTTTGCGCGGCCTCAGCCTGCTGGCCGAGTTTGGTTTAACCTACGACATTCTAATCTTTCCGCGTCACCTGCCGGTAGCCTACGAGTTGGTCAAAAAATTTCCTGACCAGCTTTTTGTGCTTGACCATATCGCCAAACCATTTATCAAAACAGGACAAATAAGCCCCTGGAACGCCGATTTGCACCAATTAGCCGCTTGCCCGAATGTTTACTGTAAAGTGTCGGGCATGGTCACAGAAGCCGACTGGCAAACCTGGCGGCCCACCGATTTTAGGCCCTATCTTGACGTGATCCTGGAAGCGTTTGGCCCGGCGCGGCTAATGTTTGGCTCGGACTGGCCGGTTTGCACGGTAGCCGGGTCGTATGAACAGGTGGTCAAACTGGTGGCAGGTTACACTCAAGCCTTGTCACCAACCGAACAGGCCCAAATTTGGGGCGAAACCGCCCGAAAATTCTATGGATTGGAATAAAAGCGTTCATACGAGGGGATGATCACCCGTGTCTCTGGAGTATAGCGGCTACAAAATCCTGGTTGTTGACGATAATCCGGCCAACTTAAGCGTTTTGGTGGATTATCTCATTAAATACGGGTTTGAAGTTTTAACGGCCCGGAATGGAACCAACGGCATCGAAAAAGCTCAGTACGTTTTGCCGGATTTGATTTTGCTCGACATCGTTATGCCGGGGATTGATGGGTTTGAAACGTGCCGCCGCCTCAAAGCCGATCCCGCCACCCAGGATATCCCCATCATCTTTATGACTTCTCTAACCAATACCCAGGACAAAATTAACGGCTTTGAAGCAGGGGGGGTTGATTATATTACCAAACCGCTGCAACAGGCCGAAGTTCTGGCGCGTATGACCCTCCATTTGCAGCTTCGTAATTTGACCCGCGAACTGCACCTGGCCAACATCAAGCTGGCCGAGCAAGTCCAGGTTGAGCAAGAAAAGGTCCGAGATTTAACCCAACGGAATACGATGATTGGACAGGCGGTTGAAGCCAGTCGTGAGGCTGTGGTGATGGGCAACAGCAGCGGCGAAGTGCTTTATCTCAACCCGGCCTTTAGCCACCTCTTTGGTTATACGGCGGTGGACCTCCCCGTAATGAATGGATTAGCTACTATTTTTGCCAATCCTGACCAGGTTCAGGCGATGTTTACGGCCATTCAACACCACCAATTCTGGCAGGGAGAAGTTAATCTCCAAACGAAAAGCCGGCAGACCCTTACCGCCCTGGTCCGCACCGCCTGTATCGCCGACGCGGCCGGGCAGGTGACGAGCTGGGTCAGTTTGATCACCGACATCAGCGCCTATAAGCAAGCCTTAACCAAGCTGGAACAACAGCGGCAAAAAATGCGGCGATTATCGGCCCGGCTGGCCGAAACCCAGGAAGTCGAGCGAAAGCGCCTGGCGCGTGAATTGCACGACCGCATTGGCCAAAATCTGTTTACCTCGGATGTTTTGTTGAATATTATCCGGGGCCAAACAGCTCAATGCTGCCCCGACAACGCCACGTTAGCCCATCATATCAATGATTTGTCAGCTTTAATCAATCAAACCACCACCCACGTCCGCGATGTGATGGCCGAACTCAGGCCCCCCATGCTGGACGATCACGGGTTGGTCGCTACTCTGGAATGGTATGGTCATCAATTCAGCCAGTGGTTTGGTATTTCCGTCGCCGTCCAGGGGATCGAGCCGGAGCCGCGCCTACCGGATTTTGTAGAGAACGCCCTGTTTCGGATCACCCAGGAAGCGCTAACCAATGTCGCCAAACATGCCCAGGCGACCCAGGCCACCATCTTGCTGAAAGTAGAACCGCGTAAAGTCAGCTTAAGCGTCAAAGATGATGGCATTGGATTTAAGATGAATCCCACAGACGCTACGGTTGAGGCCAGAGGGTGGGGATTGGCGGCGATGACTGAACGGGCTGAAGCCGCCGGGGGACGGTGCCGCATTTCCGCCAGGGTTCAACAGGGGACTGAGGTAACGGTTGAGGTTCCGCGATGACTTTTACGGTTTTCTTAGCCGATGACCATACCGTTTTAAGAGACGCTCTCCGCTTTATGTTAGAAGCTCAGCTTGACGGCTGTAAAGTAGTGGGCGATGCGGCTACGGGACGTGAGGCTGTGCAGCAAGTGGCAACCCTGTGCCCTGATATTGCCATTTTGGATATCAGTATGCCTGAGTTAAACGGTATTGAGGCGACCCGGCTTATCTGTCAGAACTGCCCCACGACCAAAGTTATCATCCTGTCTATCCACAGCACCAAAAGTTACGTCACCCGCGCCCTCCAGGCCGGCGCTTATGGCTATGTTTTGAAAGAGAATGGCAGCAGAGCCGTACTGGAGGCTATTCAAGCCATCCGCCAGGGCCACCATTATTTGAGCCAGGCCGTCTCTGATATTGTGGTGACAGATTACAAACATCGCTTGGAGGCCGATGCCAATCCGCTGGCCGAACTTAGCCCGCGCGAGCTGGAAATTTTGCAGTTGTTTGCCGAAGGTAACTCCTATCAGGAAATTGGTGATCGGCTGATGATTTCTCCCCACAGCGTAAAAACCTACCGCAAGCGGATTATGCAGAAGCTCGATCTGCATGATGGAGCCGGCCTGATAAAATTCGCCATTCAGAACGGCCTGATTTCGCTAGAATAAACAGCCGCCCCGAACCTCTTACTTCTAATTTCTTTTTCCCTGATGTCCCCATTTGGGTGGCCCAAATGTCCCCATCTAGCTGACAGACAACTTTGGAATGATGGCGTATATTGGTAGGGTCAGAGTGGGACAATCTTATGATTTACAAAGATGTATATAAAAACTTAAACTATCTGCCTGCCCTGCCCCGATTTACCACTTTCATTTTATTCCTGGTCTTCGGTTTAGTCGCCTGCCAACCGGCGAGTTCACTTCCGGCGACCGCCATCCCTGATCCTCCTCAGCCCAGCCCCGCCGGAATAGCCACCGGTGATACCTCAACCGCACGGGTTGCCTTTTCTAACTCCTTTGCCGAAAATTCCTTCCGGCAGGGTACAATTTACGCTTTTGAAAAAGCTGCGACTCAAGCTAAAGCTGCCGGCCTGCTGGCTGATTTTACCATTGTCAGCGCCAACGGCGATCCTGCCCAACAGGCTGAACAAATTCAGCAGATGATTTCAGAGGGGTACGAGGCTATCCTTATCAATCCGGCTTCACCTACGGCTCTGAATCAGGTGATAAAATCGGCCTGTTCAGCCGGGATAGTGGTCGTTGTTTTCGACAGCCAGGTGACCGAACCCTGTGTTTACACCGTTACTTATGTCTGGGCCAATTACGGGGCAGTCCAGGGCAACTACGTTGGGGGGCGGTTAAACGGCCAGGGCAATGTGCTTGAAGTGCGCGGGGCCAAAGGTAGCACCTCCGATACCGATATTAGCGCCGCTACTAAGGCGGCCCTGTCCCGTTTCCCCGATGTGAAAGTGGTGGCTTCGGTCTACGCCAAGTGGACGCAGACGATTGCCCAACAAGAAGTCGCTGCTATTTTGCCGTCTCTCCCGCCAATTGACGCCGTTGTAACCCAGGGTGGCGATGGTTACGGGGTGGCCCTGGCTTTTGCCGCCACCGACCGCCCTATGCCCATCATCATTATGGGCAACCGTTACGACGAACTCAAATGGTGGCAGGAACAGCGGCTTAAGCATAACTATCATACCATTTCGGCCTCGGCTACGCCGGGCATCTCGGCTCTGGCTATGTGGACCGCCCAGCAAATTTTGGCGGGTAAGGAAGTTCCTAAATTTGTTGAAGCGCCCCTGCTGGTCATTGAAGAAAAAAACCTGGCTACCTGGCTGGCCGTCACCCCGGAAGGAGGTGTGGCCGATGGGGATTATTCGCTGGAGTACACCGTCAATTTAATTGACGCCAATATCAACGCCACCCCCCTGCCCGCCGTGCCGCTTCCGGCTCAAAGCAGCGCCGCCCTTCCATCTATGCCGCCGGTTCGCTGGAACGATGGGAGATTTGCTGATGTTTGAGCAGACAGCCAACAACATCCTTCAAAACTGGCTGCCCTGGTTTATGCTGCTAGTCTTTATCATGGTGGGGTTATTTTTAGGGGGTCTGTATCGCCGCCGGACCGCTGCGGGTTCGTTGAGCAACCAGTTGCTCCTGGCTTTTACCGGCGTAGCCGCCATTTCGCTAATCATCGTGGTGGGCGCGGTCATCTGGCAGACCGAGAGTATTTTGACCGCTCAAACCGGCGAGTCCTTTGAGACCCTGGCCGAGTCCAACAGTGAGCGCCTGGTGGCTGAAATAGCCCGAGAGGTGGAGCTGCTCGAACAGCTTACCCAAGAGTCCTCTTTTTTCTACCAAACTTTTGGTACGCCTGAGTCTGATTTAAGCGCCTTATCCCCGCTCGAGCGACGTAGCTTTCTCCAAAGCCGCGAGGCAGCCTGGCTTGACCCGGCTGAAGAAACGCTCCACACCCAGGTTCGCAGCAGCCCCATCAGCAATGACCTGGAAAGTTTTGTCCGCAACCTGCCGGCCCACACCCAGCTTATTTATGTGGATGAGTTTGGGGCGTTGGTCGCTTCCGGGGGAGCGCCGGCGGAACATTATTATTATGGCGATGATCCCGGCTGGCAGGCAGCCTGGAACCAGGGCAACGGCAAAATCAATATTACCGGACTGCATTTCACTCCTGGCGAACAGGATGCCACGATGGAAATCTCTGTGCCGGTGCGCTTATTGGGCACGCAGTCTACGCAAGGAATTCTGCGCTCTCGCTTCAGAATTCGAGACCTGGGTGTATTTACCAGCCCGCCTTCGCTGGGCCAAACCGGCGCGATGGCCCTGGTGGATAAAAGCGGTGCGATCATTTACAGCACCAACCCGGCCCAAATTGGGACGCAGTTTCCGGCTGCTTTTCAGCGCAACCTGACCACGGGCCTGACCGGCTGGAGCGTCAATCCCGATGACTCCGGGCAGAACATCATCCAAAGCCACGCGGCTTTGAATCCGGCCCCGCGGCAAGGCTATCTGAGTCATCTCGGCTGGACGTTATTGATGCAGCAGCCCGCCGCCGAAGCCCTGACGACCGTAAACCGGCTGTCGCAACTGGCGTTATGGGGGGGATTAGGCGCGCTGGTGTTTGCCGTAGCCGTAAGCAGTTGGGTGGCGCGGCAGTTGACCCATCCCATTCAAGACCTGACCCAGACAGCCTCGGCCATGGCCGGCGGCGCGCTGGACCGCACGGCCAAAATTACGGGCTCGACGGAATTTCGCACCCTGGCCGCGGCTTTTAACACGATGACAGACCAACTTCGTAACCTGATTGATACTCTGGAAGATCGGGTTGCCAGCCGCACGGCTCAATTGGAGACGGCGCTTAAGGAATTGGCGGCGGCTAAAGAGGCTGCCGAAGTGGCCAGCCAGGCCAAAAGCGAATTTTTAGCCAACATGAGCCACGAACTGCGGACCCCGCTCAATGGTATTTTAGGTTATACCCACTTACTTCAACGGGGCCGGCTGCCCCAACGCGAACAAGCCAGGGCGCTTAACATTATTCAACAGAGCGGTGAACATTTGCTGACCCTGATCAACGATATTTTAGACCTGGCCAAAATTGAAGCTCACCGTCTTGAACTGACTGTTACCGAGGTGAATTTTCCCTTATTTTTGCAGGAAGTGGTGAGTATTGCCAAAATGCGGGCCGACTTAAAGAGTATTTTTTTTGCCTACGAACCGCTAACCGAGCTGCCCGCCGGGATTCGGGTGGATGAAACCCGGTTGCGCCAGGTACTCATCAACCTTCTGAGCAACGCGGTCAAGTTCACCGATAAGGGAGGTGTGACCTTAAGAGTGACCACGGTTGAACGTTCAAACGTTATCCTTCGTTTTGAGATTGAAGACACCGGCATTGGCATTACTGCCGCTGATCTGGAGAAAATATTCTTGCCCTTTGAACAGGTTAGCTCCCCGCAAAAACGCATCGATGGGACGGGGTTAGGGTTAGCCATCAGTCAAAAACTGGTCAAAGCAATGGGCGGCGAAATCAAGGTGGAAAGTGTCTGGGGCCAGGGCAGCCGTTTTTGGTTTGAGGTTGAATTGCCCGTTTTTGAGGGAAATCTGCCTCAAAAACGGGAATTCGGGCGCAAGGTCGTCGGTTATCAAGGGCCAAAGTACAAAATCCTGGTCATTGATGACAACGAAAGCGCCAGGTCAATGCTGGTGGACTTTTTGACGCTGTTAGATTTTGAAGTGGCGGCGGCTACAGACGGCCGGCAGGGGTTGCAGCTAGCCAAAAAAGTCAGGCCCGACCTTATCTTCACCGATTTGTTAATGCCGGTTCTCGACGGGTTTGAAGTCATCCACCAGCTCCGGCAATCGCGCCGGCAAGGCGGGCGCCCCACCGTGGTGGCGGTATCAGCCAGCGTCTTTGAAACCGATAAACACAAGAGCATCATTGCCGGCGCCGACGACTTTTTAGCCAAGCCCATCCACCCCCAGGATTTGTATGAGCTGCTGGCTAAACATTTGACCCTGGAGTGGATTTATGAGGACACGGCGGAGCAGAAGTTGCCGCTTGAAACCTCCTCTAACGGCAAAGGTACAACCGAAATAATTGTCCCGCCCCAAGAGGAACTGCAAATCCTGTTAGAGCTGGCCATGCGCGGCAACATTGTTGAAATCGGTGAACGGGCCAATGAACTAGAAGCCTTAAACAGAAAATTTATTCCCTTTGCCAATGAATTACGGAAATTCGCCCGTGAATTCGATGACGAGCGGATTCGGAGCCTGGTTAAAGCGCACCTGACTGTTAAAGATGAAACAGTTAAAGGTTGAAGGTTATAAAGCGCAACTTTCAACTTTTAACCTGCAACCTGCAACTTATTTTCGGAGGAGGTGAAAATGGTTGTACTAATTCCCCCCTAAAACATCACCGGCTAAAATGATGTTAGCCCAACAAAAAAGGAGATACTGGCTGACCTGGCAGAAAGCAGTATCTCCCGAGAGGACAAATGTTTAGAGCAAACCCAATGTTTGGGTCTTGTTGCCCTAGCCATCTGCCTTTTTATATTATGCTTAAAAAGAGCAATCCGGGCGAATCAACCGGACAGGATTAAAACCATCAAACAACTCTTTGGATCAAAAATTTACCCTTTATGGAGAATAAGATGAATAAAAAGTTTCAACCCACTAACGATCAGCCAACCGGCTTAACCCGGCGAGGTTTTCTAACCGGCGCTGCCGGTGGTGTTTCGGCCCTGGCCCTGGGAAGGATGTTGGGTACAGGTTTAGTTCCTGATATCGCTGCGGCGGCTGCGCCGCGCCCCCAAGCAACGCCGAAAGACAGTTATAAAATGGTCTTTATCCAAATTCAACCGCATACGGTCTCTACTGCCTGGGGCCAGGGCATCAAAGAGGTCACCGACGTGCAAGGAAACGTTACCTTTGAGGTGCTTGACGGCCAGAACAAAGCCGATACTCAAATCAGCCTGATGGATACAGCTATCACCGAGGCCGTTGACGTCATCTTCTTGCAGCCGATTGACAGCGTTGGGTTGGCTCCCTCGATTATAAAGGCCAAAGAAGCCGGCATCCCGATTATTACCCTGAACATTGACGCCACGGAACCCCACGCTGCCCATGTGGAAATGAACCATTACTACGGCGCGATTGAAATTGCCAAGAAAATGGGCGAGATGATGGGCGGCAAAGGTGAGGTTGCTATTCTCAACGCCCCTCCCGGCATCGTCATCCGCGACCTGCGCACCAATGGCTTTGTGGATGGGATGAAAGCAAATTATCCCGATATCCAAATTGTAGCCGACCAGGTGGCCGATTGGAGCCGCAAGAAGGCCCAGGAGGTGTTGACCGCTATTTTGGCCGCTAAACCCAATATTACCGGTGTGTACGGGGTAAACGACTCAATGGCCCTGGGGGCGGTTGATGTGGCTAAGTCTAAAGGTACCCTGAGTAAAATGGTCATCTTTGGCAATGATGGGGAAAAGGACGCCCTGGAATCGATTGAAAAAGGCGAACTCAGCGGCACCCAATACACCGACGTCTGGCAGCAGGGCCGGTTTGCGGCGGCGCTGGCGATTGGCATGGCCACGGGCGGGGTTCCAGCCGAGGCCTTTGGCGCGCAGGGCCATTTGCTCATGCCGTACCTCATCGCTACTAAAGACACGGTTGCAACTATTTTGCCCCACCAGCGCTGGTAGGTTTCAACAAACCTGAGAGCATTCGGAAACTGTTTCACCTACCTGGCCTCGCCCCGGCATGAATGCCAGGGCTACAGTGCAACGCCGGGTGAACCCGGCTTTAGCCCGATTAATCGGGCGCAGCCTTCTAGTCCGGCGACTTTATCGCCGGACGAACGCCGGAGGCAAAGTTTAGAAGGGGATTTCCGAATGCTCTCCAGTACAGCCGGCGCGGGCTAAGAGGTAAACCATGCTAAAGAAGCTAAACTTTACTAATTTAGGGCTGGTTTTGTTTTACCTGGCTATTATTCTGATCTTTTCAGTTTTTTCGCCGTCATTCCGGTCGGTTGGCAATTTCAAAAATATTCTGACCGGGTTCTCCCATGTGGCGATTATGGCCGTGGGAATGACCTTTCCCATTCTGCTGGGCGGGATTGATTTGAGCGTGGGGGCAATTTTGGCCCTGGTCGGGATGGTAGCCTTTGATACGATGCTGATTTTTGGCTGGCCGGGCTGGGCCGCTGTTTTGGCCGGCCTGCTGACCGGGGCACTGGCCGGACTGCTCAACGGGTTTCTGGTAGTTCGCTTAAAACTGACGCCTTTTATCGCCACCCTGTCCACAATGGTCGCCTATCGCGGCGCGACGTATGCCATCTCTGGCCGGCAGTTGTACCCGGAACTGAGCATCAAGGCCATCACCGATCCGCTGTACCGGATGATTGACAAATCTATCGGGCCAATCCCGCTGGCCTTTATCTACCTCATTATTGTGATCGGCTTGACTTACTTCATCCTGCGTTACACCCGGCTGGGCATCAATCTGTACACCGTTGGCGGCAATGAGCATGCGGCTCGGCTGGCCGGCATCAATATTGACCAGGTCAAATTGTTCGCCTATATGATGTCCGGCCTCTGTACCGGGATAGCCGGCTTGATCCTGACCTCGCGGATGACGACCGCCACCGAAAACCTGGGGCTGGGTTTTGAACTGTCGGCCATTGCCGGGGCGATTATCGGCGGGGTAAGCTTGCAGGGCGGGGTAGGGAACACAATTGGCCCGGCAGTGGGCGCTTTTCTCATCGGCACCATTTATATCGGGATGACTTTGCTCGGCGTCACCACCTACGCTCAGCCGGTGGTGTCGGGTTTTATTTTGATGGGCGCGGTAGGCTATGACCGCTATATGAAGCTGAAGCGCGAACAAAGTCTCCTCAAATACCAGGCGGTTCAACCGGCCCAGGAAGGAGCGTAGTAGGATGGCCGGAGAAATTCTGCTCCAGGGATATGATCTATCCAAACGATACGCCGCCATTCAGGCCCTGGCTCAAGCCGATATTGAGATTCAAGCGGGCGAAGTTCACGCCTTGCTGGGCAGCAACGGCGCGGGTAAATCAACACTGGTTAAAATCTTGACCGGCGCGATCGTGCCCGATACCGGCGAAGTGCGGCTCAACAACCAGCTCCTCCCCACCGGCGATACCAAAGCCGCCCTGGATGCCGGCCTGGCCTGCATTTACCAGGAAGCCAACCTGGTTCCGGCCCTGTCGGTGCTGGATAATATTGTGCTGGGCCGCCATCCCACCAAAAAGTGGGGCCTGCTGGACCGGCGGACCCAGCGAGAAGTTGTTACCCGGCTCCTGGCCCAGCATAATTTGCAGTTTGACCTGGATACCCCGGTCCAGGCCCTGTCAACGGTGCAGCAAAAAGAAGTTGAAATTGCCAAGGCCCTCTCACTCAACGCCCGGGTTATTTTAATGGACGAGCCAACCGCCTGGCTGTCACGAGTGGAGGTGGAAAAGCTGTTTCGCTCCATTCGCCACCTGACCGCCCAGGGCGTGGGAGTGCTGTATATTTCACACGTGCTGGATGAGGTTTTTGAAATTGCCAACCGGGTGACGGTACTGCGGGACGGCAAAGTTCATTTATCCACGCCCATTAGCGGCCTCACCAAAGCCCAACTCGTCCAGGCGATGCTCGGCCGCCAGCTCTCGGCGGAAACAGACCAGATGCAGCATCGGAGGGAAACGCTGGAGGGGGAGGTGGCCCTGGAATGTCGGGGCTTGAGCAAAGCCGGGCTGTTTGAGAACATTAATCTCAAAGTGTATCGGGGGGAGATTGTCTGTATTACCGGCCTGATTGGGGCCAAACGATCGGAACTGGTGCAAACTCTGTTTGGGGCGCGAAACCCCGACGCCGGTGAAATTTTGATTCACGGCCAGCCGGTCAAACTATCCCGGCCCAAAGATGCCATTGAGCGGGGTATTGGGTTGGTTCCCGAAGATCGCCGCGCGGAAGGGCTGCTGATGAGCCTCTCGATGGGCCACAATTTGGGCATGGCTTATCTCTCTCAAGTAACCCGGTTAGGCATGATCTCCGCCGGGGGGCTGCGGGCGATGGGCCGGCAGCAGGTGGAGCGATTGGGCATTGTGCCGCCTCACCTGCACCTCCCGGTGCGCAACTTGAGCGGCGGCAACCAGCAAAAGGTGTTGGTAGGCCGCTGGTTAGCCGGGAAAGCGGGCATCATTATCCTGGATGAGCCAACGGTGGGCGTTGATGTCGGCGCTAAGGCCGATATTTACCAATTGCTGCGCGAATTGGCCGCCGCCAAAGCGGCTATCTTAATGGTTTCCTCCGATATGGAAGAAGTGATGACCATTGCCGCCCGGATTTTGGTGATGGCTCAAGGCCGGCTGGTGGGCAGTTACAGGCGCGGAAAGGTGACCCAGGCCGAAATTCTTGAGGCCGCCGGTGGGGAGATGGTAGTATGACAACCCTCAGATTGAAATCTTCGGATCGAAGGATAGAACTTCCTCAGTGGGTGGAGGATTACGGCTTACTGCTGATTATGGGGGTACTGGTTCTGGCCTTCGCCATTTTGGAACCGGCCATTCTCAATGTGGACAATATGATTGGCATTGTCTTCCAGGTGTCCATCATCGGCATTATGGCGGTGTGCTCCACCTTTGTCCTGATTTTGGGCGGGATTGATCTGTCGGTGGGGCCGGTGCTTGCCTTAGCGGGCCTGCTGGCGGCTTTTATCCTGGAGGCGAATGAGCAAGCGTTTGGGCTGGCCCTGTTGGCCGGCCTCTTTACCGGGGTCGTTGTCGGCCTGTTCAACGGCCTGACCATTTCTCGGTTCAAACTACCGCCGTTTGTAGTGACCCTGGCGATGTTGAGCATTACCCGGGGTATCGCTTTGCTGTTGGGTGAGGGTTCCCTCCACCTGATTCGAGGGCCGGAAGCGTTCCTGTTTATTGGCAATGGGAGTCTGCTGGGGCTGCCTTTTCCGATTTACCTGTTTGCCGTCGTGGCCCTGGTCATTTTCTTTATCCAGGAGAAAACGCCATTTGGCATGGCCGTTTTCGCCATTGGCGAAAATGAAGCCGCGGCGCGGTTGTGCGGTCTGCCCCTGGTGAGGACCAAGACCCTGGTCTACACCCTCTCCAGCCTGGGGGCCGCGCTGGCCGGGTTGGTCCTGGCCTCGCAGGTCCACACGGCCACCGCCACCTATGGCGAAGGGATTGAGCTGGACGTGATCGCTTCTATTGTCCTGGGCGGCACCAGCCTGATGGGCGGCAGCGGCTCAGTCCACCGCTCGGTGTTGGGGGCGCTGTTGATCGGAATTATTAACAACGGGCTAAGTATTCTCAACGTCAGTCTGGAGATCCAATTGATGGTCAAAGGATTGATTATTGTCCTGGCCTTAGCCCTGGACCATTACTTTAGAACAGGGAGAAAAAGATGACGATTCCCAAACACGGTAAGAGGGGGTTGACAAATTAGGTTTTATGCTTTACGATAATTCCGTATACGGTATGCGGCATTTCGTATGCAGGGGCATCAAAGGCCGCCTGTTATACCTTCTACTAAACTTTGCAAAGAGTCTCTCTATGCTGAAATCTAGCGCCATTCCCCAAAAAGTACAGTTAGGGCATCAAGTCTATCAGATTTTACGCGATAAGATTTATCGGACAGAGATCGAGCCGGGAGCTTACCTGGGGGTGGGGGAAATTGCGGATCAATTGAGGGTTAGCCGCAGCCCGGTACGAGACGCCCTGCTGATGCTGGTCAGGGAGGGTGTTGTCGAGGTACTGCCGACCGGCGGTTATCGGGTCATTGAATTCAGTCGTAAATATATTGACGATGTTTTTACCCTGCGCCGGACCCTGGAATTATTAGCAGTTAGGTTAAGTGTCCAACAACTCGACCGGGAACGGGTGCAGCAGCTCCGCGATACCTGGGCTGATCTCTTGATGGCCGATGCCTCGGACCCGCACCTGCTTGAACGTTTCCTCGATGCCGATCATGATTTACATCAATATATTGCCGCCATGAGCCAGAATTTATTACTGCAAGATGCGCTGGCTAAAATTATCTCCATTTCAGCCATGATCCGCCGCTGGTACTTCGCCGGGAATATCCCTCATGATCAAATTGTACTTACGGCCCAAGAACACCTGAAAGTTTTAGAGGCGATACTGGCCGGTGATAGTGAGGCCGCTGCGGCTGCCCAGGACGAACATCTCACTCAGGCTCATCTGCGCACGCTTGAGCGGTTGGATGCGGCTTAATTCCTCTCACTGATGGTATATAACGAGAGGAATTGGCTCTCATTTCAGTCAGTTAATAAAAAAACGTGATGCGTGATGCCCAAAAAGTCATGTATCACGCATCACAGGTTTAGTTGAAGCCAGGGGGGAATTTTGAGACCGACGACCATCACCGGTATCGTCTTGCGAGCTATTCGTTTTCCAACCTCGCACTTTTTAGACGGCTCCGATGCAATGAATCCCAACCCAGACTATTCCACTGCCTATGTTATCCTCAAGACAGACAGCTCTGAAGGCTTTGAAGGACATGGTCTAACCTTTACCCTGGGCCGGGGGAATGAGTTGTGTCTGGCGGCATTAAGACGCTCGCCCCGGCGGTTATTGGCAAGACATTGGAGTCCTTGACCATCAATAGGGGGATTCTGGCGCAGGCTGACCGGCGACAGCCAGCTTCGCTGGGTTGGCCCGGAGAAGGGCGTGATTCACCTGGCCACCGCCGCGATTGTCAACGCCATCCGGGATTTGTACGCTTAAACGTCAGGTAAGCCCCTGTGGAAACTGCTGGTTGATATGACCTGGCCCCGAAAGGAGAGTTGACGATGTTTATCCGCGCCCCTTAATCACTCATTGCTGAGGTGAAGGGATGATTAACCCAAGAAGGTCAGACCAAAACAAAAGGAGATACCGCCTCACCGCCAAGTCAGCCGGTACCTCCCAGGATAAAGGACACAGGGCTATCTTGACTTATCTTTCAGCCAGGTAGCTCCGGGTCCCTCCTTTTTGGATTATACCTTACCTCAACTTAGTTAGCGAATGAGCGTTTAGCTATCTGGTAAGACAAATATAATCTATACCTAACAATGGAGAAGATAAAAAATGAGAACTGTAAGATGGATGGCCATATTCGTGGTATTTGTTCTGGTGGGGCTGGTGGCCGCTCAGGCTGAGGCCCAAACCAAGCCTTTTGAGGGCGTCGAGGTCAATATTTTGACTTTTGTGGGCCCGCAAGTTGCCGAACCGTTGCAGCGGCGCGGTCCTGACTTTACCGCGCTCACCGGGGCTAAGATCAACGTGGTGACGGTCCCCAACAGCGAACTGTACCAGAAAGCCCTGACAGACATGGCCACGGGGACCAATAGTTTTGACGGTTTCCTCTTTGCGCCGTCGTGGATCGTTGACTTTGCGCCGGCCGGCTACCTCGAACCTCTCACCGAACGGGTCGAGGCTGATGCAGCCTTAGAATGGGACGATATAGCGCCTTTCTTCCGCGATTTCAACTCCTATCAGGGCGAAATTTATAGCATCCCCCTGGACGGCGACTTCCATATGGTTTACTATCGCAGCGACATTTTGGCGCAAGAAGGGTTGGAGCCGCCCAAGACCTGGGACGACTATCTGAATGTCGCCAAAACGCTGCACGGCAAAGACCTCAATGGCGATGGTGAAGCGGATTACGGCTCATGTATTGCCAAAGCCAAAGCTCAGCAATCTTACTGGTGGATCACCTCGATTGCCGCTCCCTTCATTCAAAGCCAGGGCACGGCGCAGGGCGCTTTCTTCAACACCGCTGATATGGAACCCCTGTTCAACAACGCGGGCTTCAAACGCGCTCTGGAGATTTACAAAGAAACCACCCAATACGGCCCGCCCGATGAATTGAATCTGGGCGTGGGCGACACCCGTGGTCTCTTCACTTCTGGCCGCTGCGCCCTGACGATGGACTGGGGCGATATTGGAACGCTGGCGATTGACCCGGAAACTTCGAAAGTGCAGGATAAAGTCGGCTCGATCATCACCCCCGGCTCGACCGAAGTGCTGGATTGGGCAACCGGCGAACTGGTCCCTTGCGATGAAACCACCTGCCCCTATGCCATTGATGGCGTCAATCACGCCCCGTTTGCCTCTTTTGGCGGTTGGGCCGGCGCGGTGAATGCCGCCGCCGATCCGCAGAAGAAAGATGCGGCTTATGCCTTCTTCTCCTACATGGCGCAGCCGGCTCAGGCCAACGAGGACGTGACGATCGGTAAAACCGGTTACAATCCCTATCGTTTTTCCCAACTCTACAACCGGATCCCCTGGATTGAGAATGGGATGAGTCCAAAAGCCTCCTTGAATTACCTGGTCGCTATCGAAGACAGCTTGAACAGCCCGAATATGGTTTTGGACCTGCGCACACCCAGAAACCATGATTATCAGCAGGTTAAACTGGATGAGATTGTGGCTCAATACCTGGCCGGCGAACTTGATACCGATCAAGCTGCCCAGACCCTGACCGACGCCTGGAATGAGATTACCGACGAAGCGGGCCGCGACCAGCAGCTTGCCGCCTACAAGGCCACCCTGGGCGCGGAATAGCGCCGCCCAAGAATTACAATTGCGATAGCAGTCACGACTTTAGTCGTTTTTAGGCGACTAAAGTCGTGACTACAAATGTTTCATTTAACCTTTGAGGAGCTAGTGATGCATATTGAACGTGACCCTCAAACCCTGGCCCCGATCGAAGCAGAACCGGATGCCTCGTTCCCCTTACCGGGTCGTTGGCATGGACTAACCAGCCAGGCAGAAAGGGTGTCAAGCTCAATATTTCTGTGGCCGGCGGTACTGGCCCTGTTGTTTTTGTCAATCTTCCCCTTGATTGTTTCGCTTTACCTCTCCCTCAGCCGTTTTGATCTGGTCAAAGGCGGCTTCAAGCTGACCTTTATCGGGCTGGCTAACTATCGCAAACTGCTGTTTGGGTCTGAGAAAACCCACTTTCTGGGCCTTTTTGGGCCGACTACGTTCTGGCATTGGCTTATTTTTGGCCTGGTGGTGGTGGCTTTAGCCGTTTTCCTGGGGCGGTACGTGCGCAATAGACCCATTTCCTGGGGCGGTTTGCTGGGCCGAATCCTGATGGTGGCGGGCCTGGGGGCGCTGGCCTGGATGGTCATCCACACCCTGGGACCCGGCGGCCGATTGGGGACCTTAGGAGTGACCCTGGTCTTTGTTTTTGCTGGTATTTTTATTCAGTACAGCCTGGGCCTGGGCCTGGCCTTGCTGACCGTGCAGCACCTGCCGGGGCGGCGCTTCTTTCGGGTAGTGTTTTTACTCCCCATGATGATTACCCCGGTGGGGGTGGCTTATATGTTTCGGATGATGACAGATATGGATAAAGGACCGTTCACCCCGCTGTGGCAGGCCTTTGGCCTGGCTGCCTTCTCCTGGTTCAACGATCCCTGGTTGGCCCGGACCGCCATTTTGATTGCCGATGTATGGCAGTGGACGCCGTTTATGTTTATCGTGCTCGTCGCCGCGCTGGAGAGCCAATCCATGGAACCTCTGGAAGCGGCGTTGGTTGATGGAGCTAATTCCTGGCAGCTCCTCCGTTACATCACCTGGCCGCAAATCTTGCCGGTCAGCCTGACCTTGATCCTAATCCGTATGATCGAAGCCTTTAAGATGGTAGATTTGCCCAATGTAATGACCAATGGCGGACCTGGCACGGCTACCGAGTCCTTAACTCTCCAGGCTTTCATCCTGTGGCGCAGTATCGAATTAGGCAGCTCGGCGGCGGTGGCCTACATGCTCCTCTTGACCGTTACCTTTTTTGGGCTGATTTTTGTCAATCTGATCCGCCACCAGGCGATGGAGAAACTGTAAAGGTAGCAGGTAGCATAAGAATCTGATTACTGACTACTGACCGCTGTTTGAAGGAGAGACTATGAGCCGTCTGTTTCGACGTAAATCAATCTATACCCCCTCGCCGGCCGGGATCATTTTGGCTTACCTGGCCCTGGGCCTGTGGACGATTGTGGTCTTGTTGCCCCTCTACTGGCTGGCCGTCACCTCCTTAAAGCTACCCATTCAGGTGGCCGAAGGCCCTTATTATCTCCCTTTTGTTGATTTTCAACCCTCGCTGCATGCCTGGCGTTATATTCTGATAGGCGATCTGAGCAACGATACCCTCCGCACCTATGCCAATACCCTTATCGTCGCCCCCGCCAGCGCCTTGTTGGCCCTGCTGTTGGGCACGGCAGCCGCTTATGCCCTGGTCCGTTTTGATTACCAACCTCGGGTGGGGGTGGTGGTGTCATTTATTGGCTGCGTCATTCTGACCATTATTGCCATTGTCCTGGGCGTGCCCTGGCTGGTCGCCGTGGCCGCCGGCCTGGCTGTTTTTGTGATTATCTTTGTCACCCTCGGCCGGCGCTTCAAGCGCGCCCTGGGCAATGAAGATATTGCCTTTTGGATGATCTCCCAGCGTATGCTGCCACCCATTGCCGTCGTTATCCCCATCTATATCTTATTCCAACGTCTAAACCTCCTTGATACCCAGGCGGCCTTGATTCTTACCTATGTTGCCAGCAACTTACCCATTGTCATCTGGCTGATGCGCGATTATTTTCGCACCATCCCGATTGAATTGGAGGAATGCGCCGCCATTGATGGGGCTTCACGCTACCGCATCTTCTGGTCCATTGTGCTGCCGCTGGCGGTTCCCGGCCTGGTGGCTACTTTTCTGTTTGTCCTCGTCTTTACCTGGAATGAGTATCTCTTGGCCTTGTTTCTCTCCGGGGCTAAGGCGCAAACCCTACCCTATGTGATCTCGTCCCAGAACGCTACGCGCGGGCCGCAGTGGTGGTATATGTCGGTCCTAATTCTCATCATGATTATTCCGGTTATCGCCATGGCTATTGCCCTGGAACGTTATATTGCGCGTGGCTTATTGGTCGGCGCAGTCAAAGGGTAGTTCAAAGTCCCGTCACGGAAGCCACTTTGATTGCATGAACAACAAAAAAACCGGCTTGCGCCGGTTGGAAGCGGGTAAGGGGATTCGAACCCCTGACATCAACCTTGGGAAGGTTGCGTTCTACCACTGAACTATACCCGCAGTGGTTTGAATTATAAAACTTCGGTCAGAGATTGTCAAACTCCTTGTGATGGATAATTTTACTGTATCAGAATTTGAGGCCGGTAGGAATTATAATGTTAGCGGTCGCCGGACAATATAGCCAGCGCGGCCTGGGCGATCCAGCGGCGGAAGGGGAAGAGGTCAATGAAGCCGACATGGCCGCCGTAAGGCAGAATGTGAAGTTTCAGGTACGGCGTCAGGTTGTGGAAAGGCCGAAAATCTTCGACGGGAACGATGGGATCATCGGCGGCGGTGATGAAGGTTACGGGAGTTTGCAGGCTTGCCAGCATGGCCGGGGTGATGGCATAACTGGCCAGGTAGTCCCGCGCACTGGGATAAGGGGTAAATGGGACAAAAGCTTCGGTCATCGCCATGCAGGTGCGCGCGGCAACGGCGTGGGAGAAATCGTAGAGGTGGGGAAAGAGCGCCTGCTTCTTTCTGAAGGAACGGCGCCATTTGCGGCGAAAGTAAACCAGGTAAAAAGCCGGGGCGCTGTCCAGTTTTTGCGTGGTGTGGTACGGATCGAGCGGGGGACTGACGGCCAGGGTCTGAGCCAGGTTAGGGAGCGGTGTGTGGCTGTGCCGCCAGGCCAGCCGCGCAGCAAAGTTGCCTCCCAGCGAGGAACCAATGATGTAAAAAGGCGGGCCGTTTTCGAGCCGGGCGATTTGCTGCGTGGCGGCAAAGGTTTCATCCAGCAGGTCGCCGCGAAAAATGCCGGGGTTGAGAGAATGGGTATCGCCGTGGTCGCGCAGGTTCAGCCGGAAAACACTGTAGCCATGCTGGTAAAGATACTCGCCGATAGCAATGTTGTAACTCGCATTAGCCTGGCCCAGCCAGCCATGGATCAGCAGCACAACCCCCCTGGATTGGCCGCCGGGCTGGGGCGAATAAAAACCCTGCAAGCGGACATCGCCCGCTACTTCCAGGATCATCGTACGGGCGGCAGCACTCATAGCCGCCGGGCGGTTGCGGGCTGTACTGGAGACTATGGTTTGAAAATGGGGATTGCGGGCCAGGCGGTGAGGCTGGAAGTTAATTTTTAGCCCAGGAATATCCTGGCTGCCCCCTTGTTTAAGATCACTTTCCAATTTCCCAAACCTGTACCAAGCGCCGCTGTGCTTCGGTTTCTGGCGAAGGCCGGCGGCCATCAGGCATGTTCCGGCGCAAACGAGCAAGCTCGGCCAAAGCGGCATCTCCTGAGAGACCGTGCCGGACCAGGTAACAGCCAATGACTGTGCCGGTGCGGCCAATTCCACCGAAGCAGTGAACATAAACAACTCGCCTACCCGCCAGGGCTGTCTCAATAGTATCCAAAATTTGGATCATCTGCGCTGGAGAGGGTACGCTGAAATCAGGGATGGACGTGCGATGATGCTCCACCGCATATCCCCCGTTGGCCGCTTCGCTTTGTAATAACTCCTGGTAGGGCTGCAGGCTGTACTCGCTGGCTTCGGTTAAATTCAGGAAAAAGGTAACCCCAGCAGCTAAAAAACGGCGTAATTTCAGCCGCGATTCGGCTTCATCGGGGGTACCGGGATACTCTCCCGCCAACAACTGGCCGGGTCGAACCCAGTATGAGTCCGGGATAGGTGTGTTCATCCCCTGTCCTGTCTCTCTGCCCGCCCCAGCCAAAAAACGCCGCCAATACTGCTGCCAATAAGCCCGCCACCTGTTACCCACCAGCCCCAGCCGAGCGATACCGGCTGGCGGTAAGCTTCGCTTATGCCGGCCTGAACGAGGCTGAAATGCCACACGGGTAAAATAACAGCGGCCAGCCCGGCGCCAATTATGATGAGCGCCAATCCTTGGCGCGGCAGATTTCCAAACAAAGGGGCGGCCACTGCCAGGGTGACAGCCGCCAATGCCAGACCTGTTTGCAGCCGAAATTCCGGGGCTGTCAGAATCGCGGGGGTCCAGACCGGCGGCAAGGCGGTCAGGGCGAAGGGAACCACCGCCAGCCGCAAGGCCCAGCCCAGCCAGCGGGGCAGAGCCAGGGTTCGATTTTCCAGGGTCAAAGGCAAGGCCAGCATGGCAAAAAACAGAGGCAGCAAAAAAAACAGCCGCTCGATTTGTACCTGGCCGTAGCGCACCTCCGGCAGGAACTTGACAAACTCGGCCAGGCCGGGCGCGGTCAGTTGCAGGGCGACAGGCGGCCGCCAAATCCAGGGCAGAAAGGCGCCGCCCACGCCTGTCAATAATAGAGCCAGGACTAACAACCGGCCGGCCAGACCTGATGTGTTTAATTCTCGAATTCGAATTCGCGCCACTCGGTCTTGTCACTATCTCCCAGGGTCGAACTGGTGGCCCAGACTCGCCAGCGTCCCGGCCTGATTCCGGCAAACTCACCCATCACGTACCGGGTATCCTCCAAGCCTGTAACCGTGCGCCAGTTTTCCCACTCGCCGTCGTCTTCGGATTGGATTTCGATGTTGTAGGTAATTGTCCCCGGCGCGCTCACCTCTGACCAGTCAAAATCAACTTCATCTCCCTCATCAAAATTCTCGTCGTCGTCCGGCGAAATGAGGTTGGGCCGGGGTACAGTTGTCGCCCGGACATTGATAGTCACGGTGAAATCCTGGGTCGAGCCATCCTGTTTTTGAATGTGGAGGGTGTGGGTGTTTGGTCCCACCGGATCGCAAACTTCGCGGTCGCCCTCATCGCCGGCCCCGGCCACGCCATCCACAAAGTAGGCGGCCACATTCCTGACCCGCCAGCGCAGCCGGGTACACTGGCCCTGGTTCAATTCGGTGCTATCGGCAGTAAAACTGATTTCTGCCGAGGGGGGCGGCGTGTTGGTCGGCGGCGGGGTAGGGGTGGGGGGTGACGGGGGACCGGCCACCACCGGGACAGCGCCGGCGGCGGCATTGGCTTGGACAAAGTTGCCGGCAACCCAGCCAGTGTTCGGCGGGAAAAGAATTTGCCACCAGGCGCTGTCGGCGCTGCGGCCTACAACTGCGGCAACTTGGCCCGCCCGCAGCAGGCCAAGAATAGGATAATTTGTGCCCGGACCACCCCGAACATTGACGTCGGCTACCGCTTGCAGCCCTGGCTGAACAACTTCCGTTGGCGGCGGAACGGGGGTGGGGGATGGGGTGGAGGTAAAGATAATGATGGGCACGGCAGTAGCCGTCGCCGTATCCAGGGAAGCAGGGGTAGCTGTCTCTACCAGAACAGCAATACTGGTGGCAGTAGGCGTTCCGGCGATTGCATTAACTGTTACCTGAACCGGTGTGCTTGATTGGTTGGCCGAATTGAACGCCCGCACTTCCAAAACGTGGTTGCCCGGTGAGGCGGGCGTCCAGGTGAGGTTCAGCAGCAGCGGGGACGCGCCCTGCGGCGAAGGGCTGGCCTGCTGGCTGACCAGGGCGCCATCGGCCCACAACTCCATGCGCGTGACGCCGCGATTATCCGTGGCGCTGGCCTGTACAATCACCGGCACGTTAAGGGCCACCTGCGCCCCATTTGCCGGGGTAAGAACGGTGACGGTGGGAGCCTGGCTCACAGTGGCAGGCGTCTGACTGAAATACCAAAGTAGCCCAAGGCCCAGGATTGCCAGCAAAAGCGCCAGCCCCAGGCCTGCTAACACCAGCCAGAGTGAACTCCCTTGTTGGGACACGGCCTGAGGCGGAGGCGCGTAGCGCGGGGCCACGGCTGCATCTAAATTGCGGGCGGTGGGGGTCAATTCGCGACTGATTAAGCCCTGGACCATAAAAGTGGCGTTGCCGATGTTGATTAAATCCTGTTCGCTCAACGGCTGCGCACCAGAAACAGGCCCACCGTTCACCAGGGTGCCGTTGGCGCTGCCCAAATCTTCGACCAGCAGGCGCGAACCGTGCCAGTAAAAACGGGCATGGCGGCGGGAAACCTGAACATCGTCAAGGGTCAGATCACATTCACCGGCCCGCCCCACCAGTAACCCCGTCGGTGGAATAGCATAGGTACGGCCTCGTTCCGGTCCCTGCTGCACCACCAGCCTGGGGCCGGAGTGCGACCTGGACATTGTTCCAAAATTATCATCCCTGATATTGCTCATCCCTCATCCTCTGACAATATTTACTCACCGGCGGTTATCCGCACCTGGGTGAGCGTGATGCTAGTGCTGGCCGGGTTGCCGGCCTCGTCCAGTACATCCAGCCGGGTAAAGGTGTCGGCCAGGTAGAGGCCGACTTGTAAAGGGTAGTCGCCGGCCGGCACATCAGGCGAGAGCTGAATGGTATGCTGATCGGCGATAATCTGGCCGGGACGCCAGCCGTCGGTTGGATAGGTCCAGCAAACCGGCACACCATCGGCCTGGGCGACCGGCCCCTGCTCACTTTCCAGGTGGGCGAAGACCTGGTAACTGGCCGGGATGGTTGCCTGGGCCTGCCAGTACAGGGTGACCGGAATGCGCCCGCCCGGATGCGCCCGCCGGGTATCGAGATCATAGCCAATCAAGCGAATCAAGTGGCTAAAGTTGGCTTCAACCGGTACAGAACCACGAGCGGAACGGGCAAAAACCGCCGGGTTGGCTGTCTGGTCAAACTCACCTGCCAGCGCCGGGTCAGGCAACTCACCCAAAGTTAGCGTTGTGGGCCTCAATTGCATTATCCGCATTTGTTTTTGATTTGGCAAAGTGACCTGGCCAATTTGCCCGTAGGCTGAGAGCAGCAGGTCGGCGGGCACGTCAACCGGGTCAATCAGGTCGCCGGCCAAAAAATAAAATTCAGGGCGGGGGTCGCAGGCGCGCGGCGCGCCGCGGGTGTACCATGTGGTGACATCCGGCTCTTCGTTGCTGCCATAATCCCCGGCCAATTCCCCGGCCACAATCTTCTGGCCGACTGCTTTCCAGCCGGTGCGGTGGGCAAAGCCAAAAAAACCGGCCGGGGGGAGCTGTTTATAGGGCGTCCAGTAAAGGGATAAATTGCCCGCCGGGTAATCTTGCCAGTACTCAACATCGTGGCGGACGAAGGCATTCCACAAGAAGAGGGTGGAGAGGAGGGCGAGGCCGATAAGCAGTCCGTTTGCGATGAGTCGGGGTAAAGTCAAGCGGGGGGGATTTTTCTCCTGCTCGGGATTGCCGTCGAAAAAGATATGCCACCCCAGCCCGGCTAACAGCGACCAGGCCGGCACAATCGTATAAATGTGGGTCAAGCCCAGGGCGACGACAAAGTTGTAACCCAGAAAGGGGATGGCTAGCCAGAGGAGGAGCGGGAGTAGGGAGTAGGGAGTAGGTAGTAGGGGAGGATGAGAGAGCGGTTCGTTTTTCGAGGCAAAGTAGGCGCGCCAGAAGAGGGTGATAAAAGCGCCGGCCAGGAGCAGGGCAAAAGGCAAAACAGAGAGGTCCAGGCTGTTCCAGGCCAGCAGATTTGGCTTAAAGACGACAGCCAGGAGAAGGCCAGCCAGGATTATCCCCGGCCAGCGGCCCTGGCGAGTTTGCCACAGCAGCCAGGCTAACAGCCCCAAGACCAGCAGGCCCGATAGGATGAGATAGTAGAAGGAACTGTAGAACGTGCTGAAGTGAAAAAAGTCAGGCAGGTTGTTGCGCAGTTCGTTGCCGATACGCGCTCCCACGTAATCACCGGTGCGATTGGCCTGGGGATCGAGGGTGAAGGGCAGGTAAAAGGGGAGGGCAGCCAGGAGGAAGGCGGCGATAAGACCGCCGACGGCGGACCACCGACCGCTGAAAAGATCTCCTTTCTGGTCTTCCCCTGCACCTGGGGACGAGGGAGTTGTAACTAAACTGCTCCCGGTTCTCGGCTCCCGGCTTGTGTTGGTTGAGGGGGTGGTGAGGAGTATCCAGGCCAGGGCCGGAACGACCAAAACGGCATCATAATGGGCCAGCAGGCCCAGGCCCAGGCAAAGGCCGGCCAGCAGGACCAGACTGTACCGGCGGGTCTCGCTCCATTCTAACATTGCCAAAAAAGCCAATGTGCTGAACCAGACGACCAGGGCTTGATACTGCACAATCCGGCCAAAGGCGACCATAAAGCCGTTGAAGGCAAAAAAGCCGGCAGCCAGCCAGCCGACGCGCTCCCCACCCAGTCTGCGGCCAACCAAGTAAATAGTGGCGACGGCCAGCAGCGAGGCAGTGGTGAAAGGCAAACGGGCGATGGGTTCGTTGATAACGCCGCTGAGCCGCCAGAGGGCCATTGGCAGCAAAACTTCAGCGGGGCCTTTGGAGCGAAGAAACAGGGCGTCCTCGTGGCCTTCCAAAGCTTCGGCGGCGGTAATCATAGCCAGGGCTTCGTCTCCTTGAAACTCACTGTAGTTCAGGTTAACGGTGCGGAGGAGCAGGGCGATGAGAAGGATGAGGAGGAGAGGAGCGGAGGCGCGGAGGGAAACAATTGTCAATGGTGAATTGACAATTGTCAATTGTGAATGATCAACAGGCGGCCGGTGGTCAGCAGTCTGCCCTGCGATCGTAGGGAGTGTTGAACGTGGAGCATGAGGTGTTTTAAGGAGTCGGTTTATGATGAGCGGTAAAATGGCCAGGAGGTTGAGCGCAAGCAAGATGTGCCACGTCTGAACGGGACCGGAGAGGTAATGCCATAATAGTGTGGTCAGGATCGTGAAACTATAGCTGAGCGCGGCGGCGATAATCCAGCGTAGAAGCGGTGGGTTGGGCCAAAAGCGGGCGGCCCAGGGCAGGCCGGGCAACAGGCCAATGAGCAAAAGCACACCCGCCACACGCAGAGGGAAGGCGGGCGGCAGCAGCAGGGTCAGGTTGGCCGCCAGCAACGTGGCTAGATACCACCAGGGCATGCGCTTACCGGGTAGAGGCAGGTCCTGGACTTGCCTCTACAAAGGGATGAGGGTTCATCACAGTTGGCTTTCCACCCTTTGCCCCAGGCCCAGGAAGAGAGCCTTTTCAAGGGCGAGGGTGGCGATAGCAGTATTTTGTACCTCCAGCCCGGTCAGGTCGGCGACGGTGATCTGGGCGGGGTCGGTCCGGCCCGGAATTTTGCCGGAAATAAGTTCGCCCAATTCTCCCTGGACCCGATCCAGAGTGATAACGCCGGCAGCCAGGGCGTGATGGATTTCGCCGGCGGCGGCACACTGGTCGAGCTTGTCGGCAACGATAACATCGGCGCGCTGGAAGACGGCTACGTCGAGTTCTTGTTTGTTGGGGTGATTGCTACCAACAGCCGTGATATGGACGCCGGGTTTCAGCCAATCGGCCTGGAGGAGAGGCTGTTGGCTCGACGTTGCGGTGATGATCAGATCGGCCTGGCGAACAGCGGCTTCAAGAGAGGGGGCGATTTCGATATTGAGGTCATGGTCTTCGACCAGGCGGCGGGCGTAGCTGTCAACGTGCAGGGGCGAACGTCCCCAAACAGAGACAAGGCCGACATGTCTGACCGCCGTTAAAGACTTGAGTTGGATATAAGCCTGACTGCCTGAGCCGAGCACGACGACCCGGTCGAGGGTTTGATTAGCCAAACAGCGAGCCGCCAAGGCTCCGGCGGCCCCGGCGCGCAGATGGGTCAGATAGCCATTATCCAGCATGATGGCGGCCGGAGAACCGTTGGCTGCATCAAAGACGGCCGTTAGTCCCTCCTGAATGGGCAACTTAAGGCTGGGATTATTACGAAAATTACTGTTAATTCTGACGACGTAATAAGGCGCCTGGCTGAGATAAGCGCCTTCGACATCTACCTGGCCGCTCACCTCCGGTAAATCGAGGGTGAAATTGCCGGGTACATGCATGCGGCTTTCGGCCAGGGCGACAAAGGCGGCTTCCACCGCGTCTATGGCCTCAGCAATGGTCACAATTTGGCGTAATTCGTCTTCGGTGAGAACAAGTAGTGACATAATGATCCACGGTGTGAATAGACTCGCAGAGGTTAGTGGGTCAAGTATAGCATAAATTGGGCAGAGTGTGAAACAAGTTTAGACAAATCGTTGATAAACAGCCAGCAGCCGTTCGGCAGCAGCCCGCCAGGTGAATTTCCGAGCCTGGCGGAATCCCTCCTGGATGGCCTGTGCCCGCAGGTCGGGATTGTTGGCCAGTTGGGACAGGGCTTGGGCCAGAGCGGGAGTATCGGTGGCCGTCACCTGGAGCGCGGCCTCGCCGGCCACTTCGGGCAGACAGGAATTGTTGGCGCAGACCACCGCTGTGCCGCAGGCCATGGCTTCGATGACAGGAATGCCAAAGCCTTCATAGTGGGAGGGGTAGGCAAAAATATCGGCCAGGCTGTAGAGAGCGGGCAAATCTTCATCGGCCACGAAGCCGACGAGATGAATCCGGTCGGCCACGGGCGAGGTTTGGGCGGCGGCAAAAATATCATCGTATAGCCAGCCTTTGCCGCCGGCAATGACGAGATGGTGCGTTTCGCGTACCGGGGACTGGGCGAAGGCAGCGATTAAACCGGTAAAGTTTTTGCGCGGCTCCAGCGTGCCCAGGCCGAGGATAAATGAGTCCGGTAAATGATACCGCTGCCGGACAGCCGCCAGGGTGGCGGGATCGGCGATGGGGTGGAACCGTTCTTCAACCCCGGCCCCCACGACCGTAATACCGGCAGGCTTGAGGTTAAAAATCTCAATCAAATCCTGTTTCGTGCTCTCCGAGTCGGCCAGGATGTGATCGGCGCGGGCCAGGCTGGCCGGGACCACCTGGTTGAGCCATTGACGCAGGCTGGCGACAGCTCCCTGGGGATGGCGAATAAAGGAGAGATCGTGAACGGTGAGCAGGGTTTTCGCCTGTCGGGTGGGCGGCAGGATAAAGTTGGGCGAGTGGAACAAATCCAGTTGGCCCGCAAACCACTCGACGGGAACGGGTAAATAAAAGCGATGCCAGGCGATGGTCAGCCATCGCTCTGGCAAAGGATAAATTTTATGACTGAAATTGGGGCAGTTTTGAAAAGTTTGGAGACCGGACCGGGGAGCATCGTTGGATGCCAACAGGGTATACCGGTTGTGTGGATCAAGCTGGGCCAGCGTTGTTACCAGACCCCGGGTATAACGACCTATTCCACCGCTCTGCTTGAGCGCGGCAGTGTAATCAATCCCGATTTTCAAGAGGCCAGATCACAGTCCCCGATAAGTCCACAGGCGGTTGACCCCGAAATTCCAAAAGAGGACGATGCCAATAGCGAAGGCTTTGGCGATATTATAACTCCACGGCTCGCCGACATAGGGAAACAGGAGATAATCAACGCCGATGACAATCAGGTTGTTGATCACAAGACCAATCAGGTTAACCAGGGCGAACTGAAGCAATTGGATGCGCTTTTTGCGGCTGCGCGACTCTGGAAATGTCCAATATCGATTCCAGATAAAGTTGCTCAGCATGGCGACGCTGACCGAGAGGGTATTGGCAATTAATAGATTCCCATTGATGTTAAACTCCGCTAACAAATCCCAGTGCAAAATGTTGCGGATAACATATAAAGCCAGGTTGAGCAGGCCAAAATCAATGACAGCTCCAAAAGCGCCAACCATCGCAAATTTGACGAAACGATTAAATTCTTTGGGGCGGCTCTGATAAATGTTAGTAAGGGTTTGAATCATTGATAAATTCTTTCGCGGCTGAATTTGGTTTGGTGACATGAATAGATAATCGAAATGAGCGCCAACACAACGGCCAGGTGCAAATACATCCCCTGCACGTACAGATTATCGAAAAAATTATGAATATGTAAATGGACTAAAATACCTAGTCCACCCGCTGCCACAGCCCGGTTGAAACCAGCACTGCGCTGTAAAGCTAACAATGATACTCTAAAAGTTAAAATCCAGAAAATTAAATAGGCAATTATCCCGACCAGGCCGGCTTCCGCGCCAATATTGAGCAAATAATTGTGGGCGTGACCCAACGGGTCGAGCCAGCGGCCCGGCGCGTAAACAGGATAGACGACCGCATAATTGCCAAAGCCGGTCCCCAGCCAGAGATGATCGCGCCACATGTCGCGGGCTGCTTGCCAGTGGGCCAGCCGCTCGATGGTAGCAAAATTGGCGTCGGTGACCTCGACGGCCGAAATATCACTGATCGTGGCAATGCCCAGGGCATCTACCAGGCGTTGCGTGACCGCATTCGTACTGACTAGGCCCCAATCGAATGAGCCAGCCAGAGCCACCAGGGCAAAAACCAGAACCAAACCGCCGACTATCATGGCCGCCTGTTTGCTCCGCACCCCCAACGTAACCAGTGCAGCAACCGCAAAACCCAGCCAGGCCCCTCGTGATTGGGTGGCAAAAAGTGCGGCCAGCAAGAGGACCAGAGACAAACCATAGAAGATTTTGGACTGCCCTTTCGGGCGTGGACTTTTGATTTTCGATTTATTTTTTAATCTAAAATCGAAAATCGAAAATCGAAAATCGCTGAAGGCCCACACAGCTAATGACAGCGCCAGGGGGAGAACCAGGCCCAGATAGCCAGCGTAGGGATTCGGCTGGGCAAAGGTGCCGTAGGCGCGCAAGAAGCGTCCATCGAACAACAAAAAGCCCGCCGGCCCAACTTTGAAAACGAACTGGTATAAACCCAAGACCGCCTGAGCTATGCCGGCCAACATCATCACCCCGACGACCCAGCGGATATGTCGAACGGGCAGCAGGGCGACCCCTAGCAGGTAGAACGCCAGCATCTCAACCCATTTGGCCGTTTCAACCAGGCTGGCCCCAATGGAAAGCGCATTGAGCCATGACAGTCCCACCCCTCCCAAAAACAAGAGAAAAGGCCAGAGCAGGGGGGCAGAGGGAATCATGACTTTCTGCCGGGCCAGCATTTGCAGCAGCCAGGCCAGCAGCCCCAGGACGAGCACAATCTCCATCAGCCCCGCCTTAAAACCGCCGAGCGGCGCCGCCAGCAAACTGCTGAAAGGGATGATCGGGATGAGCAGGTACAGGCTCAAAACTGGGCGGAGCAAGAGCACAGTTAAAAAGATAGCTCCCCCAAGCAATAAAGCAACCCATGTGACCGGCAGCCAGGCAACAGCGAGGCCAATAGCAGTAATGGTCGAAATTAAGGCAACCTGCCGCAGTGGAGCATTGAGGGACAGGGGGGGTAAGGTTAGATTGAGGAGTTTATCTCCCGCCTGGACATAGCTGCTGGCCGGCATGGTCACACTCGTGGTTTGAAGTAGGCAATGGTTTCCTTTAAGCCAGCATGCAGCGACACTTTCGGCTCCCAGTTGAGAATGCGGCGGGCTTTGCTAATATCGGGTTGGCGCACTTTGGGGTCATCCTTGATGCGCATATCGGTGGGCCGGACAAAGACAATCTCCGCTTGGCTGTCGGTCAGTTCAACAATAGTTTTGGCAAAATCCAAAATGGTCATTTCCACCGGATTACCGATATTCACCGGCTCAACTTCATCTGACAGCAGCAGGTGATAGATTCCCTGGACCAGATCGCTGACGTAGCAGAAGGAGCGGGTTTGGCTGCCATCGCCGTATACGGTCAGCGGCTCGCCCCGGAGCGCCTGGGCAATAAAGTTTGGCACGACCCGCCCATCTTCCAGGCGCATACGCGGCCCGTAGGTGTTAAAAATACGGACGATACGAGTATCTACTTGGTGGTAGCGATGGTAAGCCATGGTCAGGGCTTCGGCGAAGCGTTTGGCCTCATCGTAAACGCCGCGCGGACCAATAGGGTTAACGTTGCCCCAGTAATCTTCGGTTTGAGGATGGATGAGGGGGTCGCCATAGACCTCAGAGGTGGAAGCTAACAAAAAGCGCGCCCCCTTTGCTTTAGCCAGGCCCAGGGCTTTGTGCGTGCCCAGGGCGCCTACTTTGAGCGTGGGGATGGGCAGTTCAAGATAATCAATGGGGCTGGCGGGGGAGGCAAAATGCAGTACTGCGTCCAGTGGCCCTTCAACATAAATATAATTGGTCACATCATGCTTGATAAAAAGGAAATGCTCCTGTCCGGCCAGGTGTTCGATGTTAGCAGTGTTGCCGGTAATCAGATTATCCATGGCAATAACCGTGTGACCTTCGGCCAGAAAACGGTCACACAGATGAGAACCGAGAAAGCCGGCGCCGCCGGTGATTAAGACACGCACTTTTTTCTCCTGAATAGAATAATAGTTTTACCAGCCTATACTAGGGCAAAAAGGTAGGAACTCACTTTGAAAAACGTTAGAAGATGGTTGGAAAGAAGACTCTAATGAAGTTTGACGACCAAATTCGGTAAAGCCTGAAGATTGACCTTTAGTGTCTTCTTTACATCGTGGTTTCATCTTCATAAACGGGCAGGGTAAAGAGAAAAGTAGTGCCGGACTCGCCATCACTCTCAACCCAAATAGAGCCGCCCATCGCCTGGGTGGCCAGGTTACAGAATGTCAAGCCCAGGCCGAATCCAGCACGGGTGGAGGGGGAGGCAGCATTCTTGATCTGGGCAAAGCGGTCAAAAATCTCTTGCTGGCGGTCTTGAGGAATACCGGGGCCTTGGTCGGTGATGCTAACCGTAATCATTTTCCCATCAGAGGTAACGTTAATGGTGATGGCGCTGCGGGGCGGTGAAAATTTAATCGCATTATCCAGCAGGTTTTCGACGATTCTTTGGCTAATATGCGGGTCGGCAAAGGCGGTGGGCAGGTTATCGGCGAATGTACACTGCACCTCGAGCTGGCTCATGGTTAGCAGCGGCGAAACACGGTGCAGGCTGACATCTATCAAGTTGGGTAGTTCAAAGGGTTCTATGTCTGGCTTGAGATGACCATCTTCCAAGCGCTGCCCTTCCAAAAGAGTTTCGGTCAGACGCAGCAATTGGTCGCCCGCAGCATTGGCGGCGGTTAACAGCCGGGCGTGGGTGCTGGTCAAGTTAAGGTCAGGGTCGGTAATCAAAAAATTAATCGCTCCCAGCACCGCTCCCAGGGGCGCTTTAAGATCGTGGACAATCATGCCGGTCAACGTTTCTTTCAATGCGCTCAACTCGCGCAGTTGATTGTTGATATGTTGTAACTCTTCGTTTTGGGCGCGGAGGACCTGCTGCGTATCCAGCAGGTCCTGATTGGTGGTAATCAACTGGTTGCTGATGGCTCTGGTGCGGTGCTTCATGCCGACATGATCAAGGACGCGATTGATAGACAGGACGATTCGCGTGGGGTGCATGGGCATAGCCAAAAAACTATCACAGAGGCTTTCCAGGCCCTCTTCAAAAGCGTCTTGGGGGTCAATCAAGGCGATGATCACGGTGTTAGGCACAAAGCGGCGCGTTTGGGCCACGAAGTTTTTGGTAGCTTCGCTGGGAGTCCGGCAATCTACCAGCAGGGCTGCCGGAGGCACGGCTCTGCTCAACTGCAACGCCTCGCTCAATGAGGCGGGCGTTTCTACTCCAAAATCGTTATTGCTCAGGATGGAGGCCAAAGTCCTTTGGGTTTCTTTGTCCTCAATGGCCAAAATGGTGCTTGGCCCACTGGCAATAGTTTGAGTTTTAGCCGGAGCCAGCAGTTTTTTCACCACGCGGAGAAAACGTCTTAAGTCTACTGGCTTGGGTAAAAAGGCGTCGTAGGAGAGGAGCTGCCACTCGGCGTTGGGACTGGGACGCCACGGCTCATTGCTGGCAGGAATATTCAGAGCGCTGATGACCAAAATGGGCGCTGCTGCATTTTCTTTATCCGCACGGAAGGCTTTCCAAACCTGATAACTGTCCAGGCCAGTCAGTAGTAAATCCGATACAATTAAATCCGGTTTTCTACTTTGGGCCAGACGCAGAGCAGCATGCCCATCCACGGCGACAAATACGTTGTAGCCTGCTCGCTGTAGGGTAGTTTGAAGCTGTTCCAGAGTTTCTGGATCTTCATCCATGATTAAAATGGTGGATTGTTTGTTCACGGGGGTTCCGTTCCTTCATTCTCTTCCAGTTTCTGCGAGGGTGTAATTGTTGCTGTATCGGTAACAGGAATGGTTGGTACAGCCGGAGAGACTGGCGGAGTAATAGGTATGGGGGTAGCGGTCAGGGTCACGGTTGATGTCACGCTCCGGGTAATTGATTGGGTTGGTGTAACAGCCAGGTCTGAGGTAGGGGCCGGCGTCACCGGAATCACTTGAGTCGGACTCACCTCAGCACTGGGGGTGATCGAACCTGAGCCAGTCAAAGTTGTTGTACTGGTAAGGCTGGTCATCAAGGGTGCTGCCGAAACCCACTGTGGATGGCTGGCCTGACCATCGGCGGTAAGCTGCTTGGGCGGTGTGCCATTCCCCTCAATCATATACAAATTTCCGTTATAAGTAAAGAGCAAGGTTTCACCCTCGGGGGACCAAACCAGTTGCGGGAGCTGCACGCCCAACTCTTCGCGGAAGGGAAAGAGCTGGCGCGGGTTGCTGCCGTCCCGATCTATGAGTTTGATAAAGTAGCGGCCTGTGGCCGATTGAAGGGGGTCCATGGCCGCACCGAACGCAATCCCCATTTTCCCCCAGGCCGGATTAGCCCACATGCCCACCTGCTGGCTCACTTTAGCCGAAATGTCGTTATCCAGGCCGAAGAGCCACAAATCAAACACCTGGCTTTCTTCGGCTGGCTCGCCGGCCTGGGGCGGGCCATGAACGACGGCGGCCAGAAATTGACCATCAGGCGACCAACTCAGCCCCGGCAGCCAGACCCAATCACTGAAAGTTTTGAGCGGGACAAAGTCAACCAGGGGCGTGATCGTGTAGCTAACCGGGCTTTCAGTTTTAAGATCAATCACCCCAATTTGGTCGGCCCGCGCATAGGCCAGCCGGACGCCCTCAGGCGACCAGGCAAAGGACGTGCCCCACCAGGGGTAAAGTCCCTGGGTATTGGGCGGAATCACTTCGACCGCTTTTGTTTTTGCTTCGCCGCTCAGCGGCGGGCGGGAAGGTTTGTAGAGCCATAAATCATTGTTAGCCCGCCAACCGGGTGAGCTGGCTGTCCGCTCCGCCGTGCTGTAGGCGAGCAGGGGCTGGCTAATGACCGGCGACCACTCGGCATAGAGCACGCCCTGAAGGCCAAGCGTAATCGGCGCTTCGCCGACAATGGTGGTTGAGGCCAGCCACACCTCATTGAGCGGCAGGTCAATTTCGTCGCTGAGCGCACGCGTGTAGAGCAACTGGCGGCCGTCGGGTGAAAGGCTGAACACCCGGCCATCCAGATCCCCGGCGGTGGTCAAAGGGCGGCGGCTGCCGCTGCTATCCCGCATCAGCCAGGCATTGCCGTTAGCGATATAGGCAATCGTCCCTTCAATGGGGGTCGAAGGCAGCTCCCCCTGCGGTCCAACCACCAGGATCTCCGGCACCGGCTGGATCACCGTGGCCCGTGATACCTCGGTCCGGCTGACCTCTGCCCCATTTTCATAAACCACCCGAATGGTAATTTCGTCTTCGCCATTTACCCCAAGCTGCGAGACCCGCGTTTCGCCCATACCCAGGGCTTCGTTGGTAATCGTCTGCCGCTCAAAGGGTACAATTTCTCGCTTGGTCTCAATCTCTTCTTTTACCCGGATAATTGTGATGGCCAGTCCTGGCTCTAATTGGGTGTACAGGTCGGGCTTGACCCGGTCCAGCGGCCCAAGTTCAACGTTGGCTTCCGCCAGGGCTTCGCGCACAGTCGCGGCCTGGCTCGTCAAGGCCTGGCGCCCGCCGTCCACTTCAATAAAAACTTGATTCGGTTGGGTTTGGCAGGCCACACTTAAAATGGCCAACAACCAGAGCCAGGCCAGGCAGGTCCAGCCACTTAACCTGGCAAAACCGTGCCAGTTCAACTTGTCACCCAGACAACGGCTGTCATTTGAGCAACCCTCCATGACCCAGGGCGATCAGATCGCGGCGGGTTAAGTGTTCTCCGGAAGCCAGGCGGGGCAAAACCATGTCCACCACGTTATAGCTTCTGCTTTTCGCGCAGCCCGGCGCGCCGACAATAGGGATGTCGCCGCAATAGGCCAACAGCATGAGATTCCCCGGTTCGACCGGCATGCCGTAATGCACAATTTCGCCGCCCACAGCCTTAATGGCCCGGGGCGTGATGTCGTCAACATCCATAATCGAAGTTTCTCCGGCGACCAGGATCATTTTAGCGCCGCTGTTCAAAGCCCATTGTAACGCCTGGCTGATCTCAACTTCATCTTCAGACACGTAAGGGCCTTCGAGCAGCGTGGTATTGTAGCCGGCCAGCCGGTCGCGCAGGGCCGGGGTAAAGCTTTTAATCACTTTTTCGCGGGCGGCGGTGCTGCCTGTAGTGATCAAAGCAGCCTGCCGGACAACAAACGGCTTGACTTCCACCAACCGAGACGCGCCGGCAATCGCTTCCGCAGCGGCCAAGTCGGCATGGGGCAGGCCGTAAGGAATAATCTTGATCGTACCAACCATTGTTTTTGGCTGCACCACGCTGTTGTTGGGAATTGTGGCCAGCGTGACGCCGGTAATATCGTTGAAAGACAGGAGACTTTCGACGTTGACCTTGAACAATCCCGCGAAGGTGGCCATGAGATTGACCCGCCCGGTGGTGGCGCTGCTGGGTTCAAGGCCCTGGCTCGTCATAATTTGCCCCAGCCGGCGAGCTGCCGCATTTTCGTCAAGGTCAGCTTCAGCCAGGATGGCGATATAAACTTGCTCACGGCCCAGGTCCCGTAACAGGGCAATATCGGCGGCAGTCAGGCGTTGACCTTTTTTAAGGGCTTTGCGGCCATCCGGACCAGCTTGATTGTGGAGCAGAATGTGACCGGCAGCTTCGTTGAGCGGAACTCTGACGACTCTCATAGACTAGATTATAGCACAAGTAACTTTGTATGACACGCTTTAATTCGGATTTATTCGAAGATTAGGATTAATGTACAAATTTTATCCAGTTAACCAGGCTTTGGCAATAAAAATAAATCTTTTTGTTGACAGGTACGGCTCTGGGGTTATATCCATTCCGCCGCATCTGTGTTATAATCTTCCCTCAGATTTAATTGACAGAGGAAAAATGTGACTAATCTGACCGAAGAAGTTGTTGACAGCCGGGCATTTCGTAACACAATTGGTTTATTTGCCACCGGGGTGACAGTTGTAGCGGTTGAAGCTGAGGGTGAGGTTTACGGGATGACTGCCAATGCAGTCACTTCTGTTTCATTAGAACCGATGCTGGTGTTGGTTTGTGTGCAAAAAGAAGCGCACTTGATGAGTTTCCTCCGCCAGGCCGATAGATTTTCAATCAATATTTTAAGCGAACAGCAGCAGGATTTGTCCACTTACTTTGCCCATATGTGGCCCCATCCCGAGCCTCCCGCTTTTACGTTTATCCCTTGGCTGGGCGGTCCGCGCCTGGAAGGGGCTATTGGAGCGATTGCCTGCCGGACCAGGGAATTTTTGGAAGGCGGCGACCATTGGATTGTTGTTGGCCAAGTCATCGGGCTGTACCGAGCCGAAAACCCGGCTAACCCGCTGCTGTACTATCGCGGTCAGTATCGGCGTATCCTGGATGGGCGCTGAATAGCTAATCACTGTTTGGGTCGGCGGGTGGTTGAGTCCTGCGGGTGCTGGTTTGAACCAAAATGCCGACCACAAATGTTAATCATCAGCGCCGTTCCTTCAAAGAGATGCCCGTAACTCTTTGGCCAGCTCGTACAGCCGGGTGAAACCAAAGGGCTTGGTTAACACAAAATCTGCTTGATGCTCAAGGGTTTCAGCCCTTATTAAGTCCGCAGTCGCTAAGATTACCCGAGTCTTGGTTAATCGTTGTTCAGTACGAATGTGGCGAAGGATTTCGACCCCGGAAACAAAAGGTAAGTGTAAATCCAAGAGAACAAGCGCCGGAGTCACAACTGCCAGCCGGTCCAGAGCTGTTTGACCATCGTAGATGACTTCAGTTTCAAATTCAGCCTGCTCTATTGCTATCTTGAATACCTCCGCCACAGACTCATTATCTTCAACAATGAAGGCTAACGGGTTTTTAGCTGCCGGACGCTCTACCATGGTTATTTCTCCGCTATACATTCTAGGGGAAATGTTAGGGTAAAAGTGCTTCCTCGTCCTATCTCACTTTCCAAAGCAATCTGACCCCCCATCAGGGTGGTCAACTGCTTGACAATAGACAAGCCTAGCCCGGCGCCACTGTATTTCCGGGTAGTAGAGCCGTCCACTTGTCTAAAAGGCTCGAAGATGTAGGATTGAGCCTCAGCGGGAATGCCAGAACCGGTATCGGAGACTTGTAAGGCCCAATGGGTTGGGTTGGGTTGGAAAAAGCACACCTTTACCCCGCCGGTTTGGGTAAATTTGATAGCATTACTGATCAGATTGACCAGGATTTGTTGAAGACGAACCTTATCACCGATCAAAGTAGCCGGCATATCAGGAGCGATTGTCGTGTTTAAGCTTAACCCTTTGGTTTGGGCCAGGATATTAATTTTGGATAACGTGCCTTCAACAAGCTCCGCCAGAGGAAAGGGACTTACGTTAAGTTTTAACCTCCCGGCGTCGAGTTGAGCCTGATCGAGCAATTCGTTGACTAAGTTGGTCAGAGAATGGGTGCTGCCCATAATCTCCCTCGTGACCTGTTTTTGCTTGTCTAAAAGAGGGCCGTAGATACCGAGTTGCAGCATTTCGGTAAAGCCCAGGATTACGCCGAGGGGCGTTCGAAGTTCATGGCTGACTTTAGCCAGGAGTTCGGTTTTTAGGCGGCTGGCCGCCAGAGCCTGGTCGCGGGCCAGAGCAAGCTCGCTGGTGCGCTCAGCGACACGATATTCTAATAAGTCCCGTTGGTGCTCCACCTGATTAACGGCCAGCCGTTCGCGCTGCCAGGCAATGTCAAAATCACGAAGGAGCACATAGAGGGCAGCCATCACCAAACCGGTGGTCAGCAGGAAGTTGATGCAAATGAAGATTACGGCTTCCGTAGTCAGGAAGCCGGAATCTACATGACTGCCGGCTATAGGCTCAAATTGGCCGGTACTTATTTGCCAGCCGATAATAGCCAGGGTCAGTACACTCAAACCGATCGCTCCTAACCCGGCCCACGCGCCGAGCAGCATAAGTGCGACAACGGCAAAGCCAAAGAGAAACACCCGCGCATCCTCGCCCAGGCCGTAGTTGACCAGATCAAGCACGGCCACTCCATACCCACTCAGTAGAAACAGGCTGGCTCTCAGCCGGTAATCAATCCGGCGGTTAACAGCGCCGACCAAAACTGCTACCAGCGAAGCGAAATAAATGGTGATGGAAATCCACTGCTCATCCCTGACCAATCTGGGCAGGAGATTAAGTAGACTGCACAAACCAAGCCCGGCTGTTGCTCGCAGCATTGCCGTCAGAATACGCTCGCGGCCCTGGCGAAGAATAATGCTTTGATTGGCATGGAGCGGCAAGTCGGTCTTGGGAGGTGGAAATAAAAGATGATCAAACTGCTTGAAGAAATTGGTCGAGATTCGAGGTAGTTTCATAGTTAGTTAGTAAGGTGAAAGCCTAGCCGTCTGGGGTGGTGCGGCGTTACAGATATAAGCAACGAGGATAACCCTTCTAAGGGCTTAGGTAATTATATCCATTGTAGACGAGAGTGAAGCTCTTGTCCAGACAGAAAGAGGTACTTTTTCTGCTTTTGCTGGGGGTACGGATAGAAATGAAGGGTAAAGCCATGTACTTGTTAGATTTTTGACAAAAATAATTTCCGTGGAATAATAGGCAACCGATTGTCAACGATAGTTTTACAGATATAGCTTCATGAAAGTTCGCCAACAAATTCATAGCGTATTGCTGCTGATTATTCTGGTCAGCATCGCATGCACTATTCGGATGCCGGAAAACATGGCCCGGTACGCCACGCCAAGTCCCGGTGTACTGACCGAGCCCACTGTTGTCCAATCTGCCAACCCTGAAGTCGTTGCTACCTCGGTGATAAGCAATGCACTCGAGCTGACCACACCTGAGGTTGAGCCGTCGCCTACCCCTCCTGCTGTCGCCCTCATCGAGCCTCCCTCCACCCCCTCTACCCTCGATATTGAACCACCTGTGCCTGCCGCTTTAGCCGAACTGACCGTTGACTCGCTGGTCAAGGAAGCGCAGTTTGCAACCACCGTTTCCGTTGAAACCATCAATCAGCTTCAGGCCAAATTTTATCCGGCCAACAACCAGGTGCCGGCGCAATTCGCAGTTGACCGCTTTAAGGTACGTTTCAAGAGTAGAAATGAAATGGGGCATTGGGTTTCGATCCGCGCCGAGATGTTTGTGCCCAGAGTAGATACCCCGGCTGAGTTTCCGCTCTTTGTCTACGGGGCAGGCACAACGGGGATCAGCAATCTATGCGCGCCGCTGGATGAGGATAGTCGCGGGCGCAACTGGGGCCAATACCAAATCCATCTGCTCTCCTACGCCGCCCAAGGTTTCATCACCGTCTTGCCCCACTGGCAAGGCTATGATGATCAAACCCGCAAACACAATTATTTTATTGCCCAGCTCGAAGCCTCGATCCTGCTTGATGCGACGCGGGCCACCTATGAGCTGTTCAACAAAAACCTGCTGGCCAACGTTCTGGCGCGACCTGCCCAGGCAGTCTTTTACGGGGGTTACTCGCAAGGCGGGCATGGCGCTTTCGCCGCGCTGGATGAGGCCAGCAGCTACGCGCCGGAGTTGCCGATCAGGGGTGTGGTTGGCCACGCTACTGCACCCAATGTTGAAGCTCTGCTGCGCGAACGGCCGCCGCTCGCCCCCTACATTGTTTATGCTTATCTCAACTATTATGGGGATGAGGTGATCAGTCCCGAAGCTGTGTTTTTACCCAATTGGGTGCCCACCTTTTTTAGCGATGCTTCAACTAAATGTGTGGATGAGGCGTATGAGTATTATCCCGCAGACCCGAAGCTGCTCTACCGGCCGGAATTTTTCGAGTCGTTGTACGGCGACCGGCTCGCCGAAAGATATCCAGCCTTCAAAGAAGCACTTGAACTTAATTATGTGGGCAACTCGCCCGACACGAGCGTGCCGGTTGTTCTATTCCACGGAGAGACGGATACCATTGTTACCCCGGAAACTCACGAGGGCTTTGTCGCTCGTTTGTGCAACCTGGGCAAAAACGTCAACTACAAGCTTTACCCAGAGGTAAACCACTTCCGAACACGTCAAGCCAGCTTTACCGATTCGGTCGCCTGGATGCGTAACGTCTTGAACGGGCAGCTCCCCGCGTCGCAGTGTTCAGACTTTTTCAACAGTAAATTTCAATAATAGACGGGGTTAAGGTGACAGGCACTTATCGGACTTTAGGTCTATTTGAACAAAGAGTGCCTGTATTAGTGTTGAAAAGTGCCTGTCACCTGGTTTCTTGTTAAAACTGGGCATAGATAAAGGGGATTTCCTCGGCGATACCCAGGTTCATAATAGCCAGGGCCAGGCCGAGGTAAGCCGCCCAGCGAAACCAGAAGGGTCGCTGCCAGAAGGTAGGCGCGTGCCACTGCCGCTCCTGAATCCACTGGACTATCACCAGGATAAGAATTAAGCCCAGTGACAGGGCCATTTCCTGGGCCGGGTTGTCAATCACGCTGGCCCAGGGCGCATTGAGTTCGGCGAAGTTAGTTAAAGACCCTAAGTTTTGGAGCAGCAGAAACGCATCGGTGATGGAATTAGCTCTAAAGAAGACCCAGGCCAGGCAGACCAGGTTGAAGGTGATAAACCCACTTAACATGGCTTGCATGACAGGCTTCTGGCCAAGCCCCAGGCGGTAGGCCAGTTTACTCCTCTGACCCCTGGTTGCCACCTCTCCGATCATATACAGGCCGTGCAGGCCACCCCAAATCACAAAGGTCCAGGCCGCGCCATGCCACAAACCGCTGACCAGAAAGACAATCATCAAGTTCAAGTACCAGCGCGGCACGGAGACTCTGTTCCCTCCCAGGGGAATATATAAATAATCCCTAAACCAGCTAGACAAAGAAATATGCCAGCGCCGCCAGAATTCTGAGGGTGATCGGGCAAAGTAGGGCCGCCTGAAGTTTTCCATCAGGTCAAAACCCATCACCCGGGCCGCGCCGATGGCAATATTGGAATAGCCGGCAAAGTCGCAGTAAATTTGGAAAGCAAAAAAATAGGTGGCCAATAAGACCGGCCAGCCTGTCCATTCCGAGGGATTGTTATAGACGGCATTAACATAGAGTCCCAGCCGGTCGGCGATAACCACCTTTTGGAACATGCCCCACAACATCAGGCGTAAGCCACTGCTGACCCGCGCCTCGTCAAATTCAAATTTTTCATAAAACTGCGGCAGCAGATGGGGGGCGCGATTAATCGGACCGGCCACCAATTGCGGGAAAAAGGCGGCAAACAACGCATAGCGTCCCAGATGCCGTTCCGGTTCCAGCTTGCCGCGGTAGACGTCAATGACGTAGCCAAGGGTTTGAAACGTGTAAAACGATATTCCGATTGGCAGCAGCGCCTGGAACATCGGTACATCGTAGACGAGATTGAACTGGTTAAAGGCGGTTCTGAGACTGTCGTTGACAAAATTGAAATATTTAAAGGCAAATAAAATGCCCAGATTGGCGCACAAGCCAATAATCAGAAGGGCGCTGCGCCGGGCTTGATGCTCCGCCTTGAAAATTGAAATGGCAGTGATGTAGCTGATCAGGGTCGCCGCCATGAGGAGGAAGATATACTCCAGCTTCCAGGCCGCATAGAAATAGTAACTGGCTGCCAGCAGCAGCACCCAGCGGGTGCGATAAGGACAGGCAAAATAAAGCCCGACGACGATCGGGAAAAAAATCAGAAATTCTATGGAGTTGAAAAGCATGGCTGTCTCTATTCGCTGGTCAGGTTAGCGCAGTTCGACTCAGGCAAGTTGCCGCTGGCTACACTTTCTATCCAGTTGATGGTATCTCTAAAACTGGCCCGCCGGATATTGGGGTGACTCACCGCCGGATAGCTGAGGTAGGTAACATGGGCGCCGGCCTGACACAGGCTGGCAGCAAATTGTATTTGGCTGGGCGGCGTCACAATCTGGTCGGCTGTGCCCTGGAGAATGAGCACCGGGATTTCAATCCCGTCTCGCGCCAAGCCGGCGGCATTATCGTCAAGCGCTGCTTTGAAAGCCGGGACAACAGCTTGCAAGCGGCCGGCGTAGAGCGCGTCTATAAATTCGGGGCGATACATTTGCCGGGCGCTGTGGCCGTAGTAGGCAAAGATATTATCAACACAGCGGGTCATTACATCGGCTTCAAAGCTGGCCAGCCAGCGATCCTGGAAAATATCGGCCGGATCAACTACCTCGGGGCCGTAAAAGTTACGGTAGGTCTGCACGATGTAAGGGGTGAAAATAGCGTCTTCTTTCAACAGGGTTTCGATGTTGGTAGTCGGGCCGTGACCAATGACTCCCTTAAAAGGCAACTCCGGCGCATAACTGGCCGCGAAATCCCTGGCCGCAAAAACAGCATGCCCTCCGCTGGAGTAGCCCGCCATCACCACGGCCTCCAGGGGACGGGCCGCAGCCTGGGGTGATTCTTCAAAGAAGTTGTAAGCCGCCCGCGCCGCATCGAGCAAGGCCCGCGCCTGAAACTCGGAGATAAAGTAGGGGGTCGCCTGGTTAGCCTCGTCAAAACCCTGATAGTTGGGCAAAATGCCGATCAGCCCCTGGGCGGTGTATTCAAGCATGTAGCTGTGATACGCTCCCCAGTTACTCCCGCTGGACCACTCCAGCAGCGGGGCACACTGGTCGCCCAAACCGGTAGTGCCGGGAGCGTAGAGAAAAACAGGAAAATCAGTTTCCTCGGCAACCTGCGGTACGTAGAGATTCGCTTCGACCTCGGTGACGCGCTCATTCCGGTCTACCGTTCTGTAACGCAGACGATAGACCTCAATATTGTAATTGCCAACCGGTTCAAACGTCGTCCAAAATTCAGCCGAGACAAGCTGCCCTGCCTGTTGCTCGGCCAGCGAGCGCGGGGTGGCGGTCACCGGAACAACGCGGGTAGGGGACGGCGTTGGTTGGGCGGTCGAGGCCGGTTCAGTAGGCAGTGGGGTTGGGGTTAGCGTTGGCAGCGCCGTGGAAGTGCGTGCGGCTGGGGTTGATGTGGGCGACGGTTCCGGGCTTGGAGGGCCAGGCTCATTAATGGATGAAATATGGGGCGTGGGCGCATCATCAACATAGGTTGAGGTCAACGGCTTGGGTTGAGGCGGCTCGATGGCGGCGGCCAGGACTTTAGCGATATAGGTTTTGCCGTTTTCAGTCAGGTGCTCCGTATCAATAAAATTGTAGGCTTCCAGATCAAAGACCAAGTTTAGAACATCAACCCCTTTTCGGCGCAGGACTCGCTCAACGACGGCTGTATTCTCAGCCAATCGCTGCTGAAACTCGTCGCCAAGATGAGTTTCCCCCAACTCGTAATTGATGGGGGTGATGTAGAAGATGGGTTTGATGCCGTTTTCCAGGAGCAAGCGGCTGGTTGTTTTCAACGACTGGATCTTGGGGTGGTGCTGATCCAGGCGGTACATGTAGTAATAAACCAGCGTCGCCTTCAACGCCTCAACTTCATCCTCGGAGGGAATGCTGGCATGGTAAGCAAAATCGTTCGGACCGGCCTCAGGCTCTGTAGTGCTGGCCCCGATCAGTTCCTCAAATTCGGCCACCTCGCCGACGGGTTGGTCGCCGTTGAAGACAGCCGCCTCTCGAAAATCGGCCTGGCTAATCGGCGAGTCAAACAGCCCGAAGGTGCCAAACATCCGGTAAAATATGGTTGAAAGCGTTGGGCCGTAAGTCAGGATGGTTTTTTCACGCTCAAACTGGTAAGTGGGGCGCAGGTCCCATTCCGGCGAAAATGAGCGCATATTAATGGGAATGATGACGGTCTCGACCTGGGATTTGTACTTGACCAGGTAATTTACGTAGCGTTCATACAAGTCCAGGTGGTAAGCCGGATGGGCTACATCGCCAATCGTATGGCTGGGCGCCAAATCTCGTAAAATCTCCGGGATGGTCGGCTCACCTTCAGGATAAATCAGGATGCTATCACCCAGATAGACCGTATCAACCCCTGCTTGTAGCTGTTGATCTAGCGCCAGGATTTCTTTGGGCAGCTCAGGCGGGACCATGGCCGAGACAGCTACCTGAGCCACCAGCAGCAGGGCGATGAACGCCATCAGTTTTAGGAAAAAATTCCTCACCAGAGCTATCCTTTGGGCTGTGTCGAAAAGTTAGGCGAGATGTATCAGCCAATCAGCATACGGACAATAACTTTTCATCTTATATATACCCTACTATTTTTAGAATAAGCTTAAGAAGATGAAATCTTCCCGATAAGAGCTTATTTTAGCCGTAGGGCAGGGAGATGCGGGGAATTTGAAGAACTTTGGAGCAGAGTCGCTTATAATATTTGCGGCTAACCGGCATGCTTATTGATCATTCGCCAGCCGCTGTTTGACTTGTTGCACAATATCCAGCAAAGCCTCGAACGGCTGCGCCCCGGAGATCAGGTACTTCTGCTCGATGATGGCGGCGGGGACACCCTGCAAGCCATATACCTGGGCCTGCCGGATGTCGGCATCAACCTGCGGCGCATAGGCTCTGTTCTTGACGGCGTCCAGAAATTCAGCGCGATCCAGCCCGACTTCGGCGGCCAAATCCCCCAGCGTTTCCGGATCGCCAAAATCGCGGTCCTCGACGAAGTGGGCTTTGAACATGGCCTCGTGATAGGCCGGCCCGGCTCCTTTTTCCTCGGCGTACTTGGCCCCTTCCAGGGCCAGGCGCGATTTCACCCCCCAGCGATGGCTTTTCATCTCCACCCCGAAGCGTTCTTGAGCGATTTGCTGCACCTGCGGCCAGCCGGCCTCGATGCGTTCCCGGTAGGCTTTTGCAACCGCTTCCGGCAGCGGCGGCGCGTCCTGCGGGCGCAGTTCGTAACTTTTCCAGATGACTTCAATCCCTTCGGTTTGAGCGAGTCGGTCCAAACTGGCCTTAATCATATAGCACCAGGGTCAGACAAAGTCGCTCCAGACTTCGAACTTCAATTTCTGTAGACTCATTCCCACCACTCATTCTAAAAGAGCTTCAAAGTAGAGTCGTAATCTTAGCTGCAAAATTCGAAAGTTGCAAGGGGAAGAAGGAGTGAGTGGCTGGGGTATAGGGCAAATGTGTAATTTTTCGAGGTTATAACCACAGGACATTATCCCGCCCCCGGTTGGCCAAAAACATCAAGCTGGGCTTTTGTGAGAAACTGAAGCTTGTGCTACAATGTCAGTTTCAGTAGAAACTATGTTCTAATATGTCAAGTGGACAGGCAGCAGGTTGCAGAGTAGCAGGACTGTAGGTTGCACAATATTAAACTCGGCAACTTGCTACCTTGTTACCTATTGCTAAACCGGAGTGCAATGAAGGTCATGTCACAAGACAAAATTGTCATTCGCGGGGCGCGCGAGCATAACCTGCGCAGTATTGACGTGCAAATTCCACGCAATAAGTTGGTCGTTTTTACCGGGGTTAGCGGCAGCGGTAAGTCATCGCTGGCCTTCGACACCCTCTATGCCGAAGGGCAGCGCCGCTACGTGGAGAGCCTGTCCTCCTACGCCCGCCAATTTTTGGGGCAGATGGAGAAACCCAAGGTAGATTATATTGGCGGCCTCAGCCCGGCCATCGCCATCGAGCAGAAAGCGGTCAGCAAAAATCCGCGCAGCACCGTCGGCACGGTAACAGAGGTGTATGATTACCTGCGGGTGCTCTTTGCCCGTGTCGGCACGCCGCACTGCTACAACTGTGGGCGCGAGGTCAAGCAGCAAAGCGCCCAACAGATTGTCGAACAGGTGGCCGCGCTGCCGGCGGAGACGCGTTTTCAGTTGCTCGCGCCGGTGGCCAAGGGACGCAAAGGCACGTTTGAAGACGTGCTGGCCCAGGCCCGCGCCGACGGTTTCGCCCGCGCCCGCATTGACGGGGTTACGACCGAGCTGGACCAGCGCTTTAAACTGGAAAAAAACAAAAAACATAATATCGAGCTGGTCATTGACCGGCTGGTCATCCCGGCTGACCCGGACGACGGTTTCCCGGCTCGCCTGGCCGATTCGGTGGAGACGGCCCTGCGTTGGGGTGAGGGCGTGCTGATGGTGGACGTGGTTGAGGGGGAAGAGTTGCTGCTGTCGGAGAAAAATGCCTGCGCCTACTGCGGCCTGAGTTTTCCCGAACTGACCCCGCAGATGTTCAGCTTCAACTCACCGTTGGGCGCCTGTACCGACTGCAACGGCCTGGGAGTGCGCCTGGAATTTGACCAGGAGCTGTTTATTGATCCGGCCAAATCCATCAACGAAGGGGCGGTCATCCCCTGGGGAGAAGTTGCCAAAAAGGGCAGCAGTTGGGCCTCTCAAATCGCCCGGCAGATGGCCCACCGTTTCAATTTTAGCCTCGACACCCCCTGGCCGGCCCTGCCGCAGAGTGTGCGTGATTTGATTCTCCACGGCAACCCGGAGGTCAAATTCAGGTACCAAAGCGAGCATTTCTCCGGCAGTTGGCCGTACGAAGGCGTTATCAAATCCACCGAGCGGCGCTACAAGGAAACTCAATCCCAGGGTATGCGTGACTACTACAGTCGTTTTCTCAGCCAGCAGCCCTGCCCCACCTGCCAAGGCAAACGGCTGCGCCTTGAAGCAGGCGCGGTAACGATTGCCGGCCTCAAAATTGCTGAAGTGACCGCGATGAGCGTGGCCGAGGCGTACGATTGGATTTGTGGGCTGATGGGGGACGAGGTGGAGCAGGGGAGCAGGGGAGCAGGGGAGCAGGAAAGGAAAAACGGTCACGCCCCAGAGCAAAGCTTCCCCTGGGGACGCCCCACGCCTCACACCTCACAACTTACCCCCCAGGAACTCGAGATTGCTTACGAACTGCTCAAGGAAATCCGCGACCGGCTGAAATTTATGCTGGATGTGGGCTTGCATTATCTCACCCTCGACCGGGCGGCGCCGTCGCTGTCCGGGGGCGAAGGGCAGCGTATCCGGCTGGCCTCCCAGATTGGTTCCGGGCTGGTGGGGGTCATGTATATTTTGGACGAGCCTTCGATTGGGCTGCACCAGCGGGACAACCGCCGCCTGCTCGACTCGTTATTACGGCTGCGCGATTTGGGCAATACCGTCCTGGTAGTCGAGCATGACGAAGAGACGATGGAAGCGGCGGATTGGATTATTGACTTTGGCCCTGGGGCCGGCGTCAAGGGCGGTCAGGTCATTTTTGCCGGCACGCCCCAGGAGATGCGGCAGGCGCCGGCCTCGCTGACCGGCCAGTACCTGTCGGGCAAACTGGCAGTTGCCTCAGGTAACGGCCGGCGTAATCCCAACGGCCGCTGGTTAAAGCTGGGCGGAGTGACCCACCATAACCTCCACGATGTAGATGCCTGTTTTCCTCTGGGCTGTTTCACCTGTGTTACCGGGGTTAGTGGCAGCGGCAAGAGCAGCCTGATTACCGAGACCCTCTACCCGGCCCTGGCCCGGACACTGCACCGCGCCCAGGAGCGGCCCGGCCATTACGAACGGCTGGACGGCCTGGATGCCGTGGACAAGGTTATCCACATCACCCAGGACCCGATTGGCCGCACCCCGCGCAGTAACCCAGCCACCTATGTCAAGGTGTGGGACGACATCCGGGCCTTGTTTGCCCAAACGCCCGAAGCGCAGGCGCGCGGTTACAAGGCGGGACGCTTCAGTTTTAACGTAAAAGGGGGGCGCTGCGAGGCCTGTCAGGGCCACGGTCAGAAAGTGGTTGAGATGCACTTTCTGCCGGATGTCTGGGTGACGTGCGATGTGTGTCACGGGACGCGCTTTAACCGGGAGACGCTGCAAGTGAAATACAAGGGCAAAAACATTGCCGAGGCGCTGGATATGGATGTTGCCGAGGCGCTGGACTTTTTTGGCAATGTCCCGCGCATTAAACGTTTTTTGACCACCTTGCACGATGTTGGCTTGGATTATATCAAGCTGGGCCAGAGCGCGACCACCCTTTCCGGGGGCGAAGCGCAGCGGGTCAAGCTGGCCAAGGAACTGTCGCGCGTCGCTACGGGCGACACCGTTTACATTCTGGACGAACCGACGACCGGCCTGCATTTTGCCGACATTCAAAAGTTATTGGATGTACTCCACCGGCTGACCGACGCCGGAAACACCGTCATTGTCATCGAGCACAACCTGGACGTGATCAAGAGCGCCGATTGGATTATTGACCTGGGGCCGGAGGGCGGCGACGAAGGCGGCAACATCATTGCCGCCGGCACCCCGGAGCAGGTGGCCGGGATGGAGACAAGCTACACCGGGCAGTTTTTACGGCGAGTATTGTGAAGGTCAGACGGTTTTGTAGGGCAATGCTTCCAGACCCACTTGCCCGGTCAGGGCTTCAAACTGCGGGTCTTTATGAAGGATCACGGCTTTCTGCTGAATGGCATAGGCAGCGATGATTGTATCTGCCAGCGATAGATGATAATTCGCTTTCAGTCGTGCGGCGGTCAGCAACGTTGGCTCGTCAAGCTGCCATAGAAGATTAACCGGTAAAACTTTTAAGAGGGCGTAACGCCGTTCGGCTTCTGCTGTGCCGCGTTCTTGTTGAGTAATATAGGCGACCTCAAGCAAACTTATCCAGGTCATGATGACTGACTGCTCCCGGAGAATCTGTTCAACTCGTTCTGCACCCATCTCGTCTTCAATCAGGGTCATGATAGCAGAGGTGTCTAACAGGTAAGTTTCAGCGGTCATAGCTGCGATCCTCTTGCCGCGCGGCTAAGAGGCGTTGGAGCAGTTGTTCTCCCCGTCCGCTGCCGCGCAAGGCTCGAATTGGATCACGCGACACGGGAATAACCCGAATTGTATCACCATCGTCAATCCAGACCAGAGCATCGCCTTCTTCAATTTGATAACGTTTTCGGATTGAAGCGGGAATAACAGTTTGTCCCCGTTTTGTAACAGCCGTTTGCATTGTAAATCACCTGTAATTATGATACTTATACAATATATAAGATAATCAATCAAAACGCAAGACAAAAGACCTTTTATTAAGCCAATCTTGGATTTTTGAGCTGAGAGGAAGAAAGTATATGGAAGCCTCAGTTTTTGACCGCATTCGGGTTAATTTACTGGCAAAACGGCACAGTCTGGCCGAATGGCTGCGCAACACGCCGGCTCGTACCCGGCAAATACGCTTAGGGCCGGCGGCTGAACCCGCTCTCCAAGCGCATTTGAATAAACTCGATACGGCTATCGCCGAAATAGAGGAGGGCACCTTAGGCCGCTGCCAGGTTTGTCACGAGTATGTTGATCCTGAACTTTTAGAAATGGATTATACCGCCTCTGTCTGCCTCGATCATTTTTCGGATGACGAAAGACGCCTGCTGGAAGCTGACCTGGAGCTGGCCCAAAAAGTGCAGAAGGCGCTCCTGCCCCAACATGCGCCGACTATTCCGGGGTTGGAACTGGCCATTTTCAGCCGGCCAGCCCAAATTGTCGGCGGTGATTATTTTGACTTTTTCCACTTTGCCGACGGCAGCCACGGCCTGGCCATCGCCGATGTAGCGGGTCACGGCATGTCCGCCAGCTTGCTAATGGCCAGTCTGCAAACTGCTTTGCGTACCCTCGTCCCCACCACCGACTCTCCGGTCGAGGTATTGCAGCATCTCAATCGTTTCTTCGTCCACAACGTTCACTTCACCACTTTTGTGACCCTCTTTTTGGCCTGTTTCGACCATACCACCCAAACTCTGACCTACGGTAACGCCGGGCATAATCCACCCCTGCTCTACTGCCGGCAGACAAATGGCGGCGACTCCGTCAACTGGCTCCAGCCGACCGGGGCGGCTGTGGGGCTGGTGGAGGAGTTCCGGATTACGACCGAGGTGGTGAAGCTTGCCCAAGGAGATATTTTGCTGTTATATACGGATGGCGTCACCGAGGCGATGAACGCGGGGGAAGATCAATTTGGCCGGGAGCGGTTGGCGGCGCTGGTACAGCAGGCGGCCGGCTTGCCGGCCAAAGAGTTGGTCCAGGCAATCCGCCAGGAGGTCCAGGCGTTTACGGACGGTGAAGCTCTGGCGGATGATACGACCATCGTGGTGGGCAAGGTCAATGGCCAGGGTCAGGATCAATAGCCGGCGGATTTAGACGCGGTCATCTACCCCTCTGACCCCTTCGTGCCTGGCGCAGTGGGCGCAGCAGTAAAGGGAGCCATTGGCTTCGACCCCGTGGCCGATAATTTTACAGCCGCAATGCTGGCAAGTTGGGGCCAGAGCATGGATGGCGCACTCGAAACTGTCGAAGGTGTGAGACCGGCCCAGCATAACGACTTCAAACGCTTTGTCGTAATCATTACCACAAACTTCACATTTAGCCATTGTTACTCCTTTCGTTTTAAACCTGGCTGGTCTCGCAGACAGGCCAGGTTTTCGTTTTTTCATCCTTTCACGGTTTCATCAAATTGGGTGCTCCCCGTGCAAGCGTTTCTACCTCCGCAACGCCTTCGGGCACCTCATTGTTTTGGGGGGCGGCGCGATCAGCCAGGTGGGTCAAAGCGGAGGGAGCCATAGCCGATTGGCTTTCCCAGCCAGATTTTAAGGTATCGCCCCGCTCCGTCGTCGGCCCTGGTAAGAACTGGTTAAATAAGACCATGCCCGTAGCCATTATTCTTGGCGCTAACTCATTGGCCATCGCCGCCAGGCGAGCCTGCAACGTAATTACTAACTCCGGGTCGCCGTAGCGACAGGCTTCGATGATTTGGCTCGCGGCATTTTCGGCCGTGGTCGAGATAACCGGCAGCGCGGCCAGGATAGAAAACCAGGCGAACTCTCTTTCGTGCTGTCCCCTGAAAAAGGCATTAAAATGAGACCCGGTCCGCATCAGGCCGGGGCAAACCGTGGTGACGTAAATTCTGTCCTGGGCTAATTCGGCTCGCAGCCCATCCGATAAACCGACCAGAGCGAATTTGCTGGTGCAGTAAGGCAAAAGGTGCGGCACGCTGATTTTGCCGCCGATAGAAGAGATATTAACAATCCGGCCCCCGCCCTGCTGCCGCATAGTGGGCAGCGCAGCCAGAATCGTATACAGAGGACCCCAGGTATGAACCGCCATTGCTTTGTCAAAATCCTTAACCGCCATATGGTCAAGCGGCCCACCCTGGATAATGCCGGCATTGTTGATGAGAACATCAAGGCGGCCAAAGTACTCGACAATGCGCTTAATTGCCGCCTGCACTTCCTCCTGGCTGCGGACATCGCAGGGGATGGTCAGTACTTCGGTGTTATAGGAGGCCAGGTCTTCTTTTGCTCGTTCCAGTTCAGCAGAGTCGCGGGCCAATAAGGCCAAGTAAGCGCCCTCTTTGGCCAATTGACGCGCCATGACCAGCCCCAGCCCCCGTGAGCCGCCGGTAATAACAACCACCCGCTCTTTGAAATCCATTTTACGACTCATACGCTGCATTATTTGCAGACCCAGGGCCAGGCCAATACCTGTCAGACCGGCAAGGGTTAAGCCTCTGATGATTTTCATCGTCTCATCACTCCTCTTTCCACTCAAAAACGAAGGATTTTTCCCTACCATGCATCCTATCACTGTTTCGGTGGCATGCCCACACTAATTTGGGCGAGCTTAAAGATAAAAAAGAGCTATCTTTCGATAGCTCTGACTTTTGAATCTTTCGGGGGGGAGGGACTACTCGGATGGGCTAATTTTATCTTTGAGACGGGGGGAGGTATCGCTGTCAGCAGGTCCAAATAGCTCCCACTGCCGGGCAACCTCGGATAGGGCCTCATCGCGGTTGGCCTGGTCCCACAGCACTTTGGGCGATAAACCCGAAAGAGAACCCCGGACGAATTTGACCAGCGTTTGAATTAAGCCCCGGATCAACCCGTGCAGCGACTGCTGGCGGAAACCGGCCAGCCACCCCAGGACAATATAGCCGGCAATCACTGCGGGCGCGTCAACAACTGGCGGGGCTTCGCCGGCAAGGGATTGGAGGCCGAGATAGCCGCTGGCAATAAACAGGTACATCACTCCCCCTAAAACAAGGCCGGTGAAGGGCAAAATGGGGTAAGCGACGAGGTGCTGCCGGTCAAAATCCTGTTCAAAAGAGATATGGCGGTATAAATCATAGAACATGCCCACAACTCCGCCCATCCCCCCGGCAAGAATAGCAGGCCAACCCGCGGCCAGGAGATTGACCAGCAATGAATTGTCCTCAGTCTCCACTGGGAACAAGGACCAGCTCCCTAAAAATCCGGCCCCCAAACCCACCAACCAGACCAGGCCATAAACCAAAATAATTACTCCCCAGATTAAAGACCAGCGGCTCATCCGCTGGCGCTGCTCAACCCAGGCTTGAAAGGCCAACGGCGATTCCGGGAGAGAACCGTTTGATCTGGGCGCTTTATTTGCGGCTGATTGCGTAAGGGGTGTCAATGCCTGGGACTCGGCGCTGCGGGCAGCGGGTCTGATCTTGGCCAGGACGGCTTCCTGATAATAGCCGGCAATCCAGGCCAGCAGCAGCGACAGGGCCACAAAGGTTGAGGAAGCCGCCAGGCTAGACACGGCCAGGGTACGGGTTGTGGCATAATTGACCAACAGGCCGCCCAGTAAGGTAATTAGCAGGCTCAGCATGCCGGCAATGAGGCCGGTTAGCGGCTGGAGGAAGTAAGTCAGGGGAGATTGGGTGGGCCAATCCCGGGCCACAAGCAGATGGTGACTTAGACGCTGCAACATCGCCGTGGCCCCACCGAGGCCCCCGGCCAGGGCAGCGGCGAAGAGGATGGCGACCAGGTTATTCCCGGAGGCAAAAAATGGATCAACCAGGGTAAATCCGGCCGCCAAAGCGATTAACCCAATCACGCCGTAGCTGAGAACAATCCAACCCTGCCTGTAAGAAGGATGGAATTTCCCATTGGCGTTTTTAACTGCCGCCATCGTCCGGTCTCCTGACCAAAAACACTCTGCCTATCATTTAAAGTATAATCGAGTTTTGAATTTTTTGAAAGTCTGCCATGTTATGTCGAATGAGAGAATGGGCAACGGAAGGTGGGAGGCCGGCTGCGACAGAAATTCCAAACTTTCAGCCTGCCCTTCTTCCTCTTAAATTAAAAAGCCCACTCGCCGGCGCGCATAATCGGTTCGGAGATGCCCTCAGAGGTGATACCGTCTACATCCATCGCGGCGCTGCCGATCATGAAGTCCACATGGGCCAGGCTGTCATTGCCTCCGGCAGCGGCAAATTCCTCATCAGACATGGCGGGGCCGCCGGCTATACAAAAACGATAGGCCCGGCCAATGGCGACATGGTTCGAAGCATTTTCGTCAAACAGGGTGTTATAAAAAAGCAGCCCGGATTGCGAAACGGGCGAACTGTGGGGAACCAAGGCCACCTCACCCAGCCGGGCCGAACCTTCGTCGGTTTCAATCAGCTTCTTGAGCACGGCTTCCCCCTTTTTGGCGGTCACCTTAACCACCCGGCCCCTGGCAAAGGTCAGGCTGAAATCCTCAATCAAAACCCCCCCGTAGCTTAAGGGTTTGGTACTGCTGACCACTCCCTCGACACGGTCTTTATGGGGCAGGGTAAAAACCTCTTCGGTTGGGACATTGGCAATAAAGGTGATGCCGGCAGGGGTCTGGCTTTGAGCGCCATTCCAAATATGGTGGTCAGGCAGGCCGAGGGTGAGATCGGTGCCAGGGGCAATAAATTTCAGGGCCGTGTAACGTTTGGCATTGAGATAATCTTTGCGAGCCGACAGCTCGGCCACATGCTGCTGCCAGGCGGCAACAGGGTCAGGCTGGTCAATGCGGCAGACCATGAAGATGGCCTCCCACAAACTGGCAACCTGCTCCTCCGGCGGGAGGGCGGGAAAAACTTTGGCCGCCCAACTGGCAATCGGCAGGGAAATGATAGACCAGTT
>JAHDWA010000008.1 GCA_023382535.1 Anaerolineae bacterium
CGTGACGATCATATTCCTGAGCGTGTAATCTCCCGGAACGGCCGGCAGCGCCCCATTGGGGAGCAGGCCGGTTGTGTCGTAAATTCTTGTTACCACCTTGTATAACAGGTCGTTTTGCATCGTGACCCCCTGGGTTACGAATGGGTTACGGGTTACGTGGGTTTATAAACGTGCGTTTTGAGTTACAAAAGCGCGTTTTTAGATATGTTTTGGAGCTATGTAACCCGTAACCCTATTTCAAGTATCCCTGCACCCCTGCCGGCAATGCCTGTTTGGCTGTCCAACGCAGGGCCGGCTGGGCGCGTAAATTAAGAGCATCCACTGATTCCTGCAAGCCTTGCTCGATCAGCAGTATGGGATGACTGGCCTCAAGCATCTCGATCTGCTGCTCCAGGCCAACGATCCGACTGCGAGCCTGGGCCAATTGGCCACATAGAGCCGTGACCAGGCGGCCATAACCGGCAGCGCACTCCTCCAGTGTGCCACGTTCGTTTGCCAGCAGAACAAATGCCTCGGTTTTTAAATCGGTCCGGCTGGCCAGGTAGGGCGAGAGGAGCAGCGTTCTCAGGCCGCTGTCATTTATCTTCCCGGCCAGGTAGGCCAGGTCGTCGCGCCGGCCGGCCTGGATCGCTTCGGTAGCCTGTCCAATGTAATTAGCCTGCCGCTCCAGATCCTCTACCCGCTCGACCACTTTCAGAACCTGCCGGATCAGGGTTTCGGTGGCGATACGGGCATCCTGGAGCCTGGCCTCGGCGTCAGTTGTGTTGGGTTCAATCTTTGAGAGGAGCTTGGCTAAACGGTCCATTGTTTCTTTGGCCGGATCTACTATCGGCGGCTTTTCCTCGCCGTGAACAGCAGCCGGTGATTTGAATAGATTCTGGCCGTATTTACGCCAAAGATAATTTAGCAGAAGCAGGCTTGTAATGACCAGTAGAAAAGAAGCGGCGGCCCTGACCGCCAATGGAGACCAGATTGGCAAATCGGTGGCAGCCAGAACGGGGCCACTGAAATAGAGTATGCTTGAAATAAGTAGACAGGTGATTATTTTCCTCATGATGACAATCCTCCTTTTTCTGTATATTGTCCGGTTCCATTTCTCCTTACCGCTGCCAGCCAGTTGCGGGCGGTGCGGTCGGTAATATTGGCCGCTCTGGCTAATTGGGTTCCGGTCAATCCTTCCGGTTTTGCCTCGCCGCTATGGACCATCTGCCGGAAATCGGCGAGACTTGCCGGAATCCGGTTCAACCCTTCCGGCAAGGTTGCCGCTCCGGGGTGGAAGATTTCCGGCAAATTTACCGCCCTTGTCTTTCTGGCCTCGGCCCGCACCAGTGCAGCCTGCCGCTTGATGATCTCAGCCTCGGCCTGATGCTCCTCAGCCCTGGCCCTGGCCCTGATGGCGTCGGCCTGGGCTTCCCGCTCCCGGATCGCCACTTCCCGCTCCCGCCGGACGGTTTCCTGCTCGGCCTGCCGCAGGTCACTCTCGCGCAAAGCCTGGGCCTCAACCTGGCGCTGCTTGCGGCGGGCCTCCAGGCGGCGGATATTGTGCTCGGTGGCGAAGATCCAATGGCCGAAGGGGGCCAGGCCGAAAAAGCCGAGCAGGGTCCAGCGGGCGATCTGGGCGTTCTCAAGCCACTGGTAATGAGGCAGGATCTCGCCGACAATGACCATGCTGATGCCCAGGATGATGTAAGCGCCCAGCGCCCATTTGCCCGCGCCCTGGTTCATTTCCGGCTCGCCCGGCTCCCTGGTCAGATTGAATTCCTCGGCGTGGCGGTTCACAATGAGACAGGCCAGGGCAAAGGACTCAAGGGCCAGGCCGATCAGGAGCGAGATCAGGAGACGCAGCCGCCAGTCGGCGATAGGCACGAGGATCGTGTTGTAAAGCAGCAGGGTAATGATCGAGACCGGGGCCAGCGGGATCGTCGCCGGGGAGAGGATGACGGCATAGCCGCCGATCAGCCGGACCGCCTCGTTGCCGAAATTGAGTAAAAAATCAACGACTGCCGCAGCGGTTAAATTTTTGAGCTTATCCATGCATTCCCTCCCTGACTACGAAGACCGTGTTTTTAAGGACGTTCCTGGCCGGGTGGAGCCGGATGCCCGCGACGGCTATCGTCGGGTCGAACTGCCGTTCGTTGAGGTAGGCCGTGTCGGGCGGGTAGCCGAATTTCTGCTCGAAGCAGGCGAGCGCATTGGTCAGGGTGACGGCAATCGCTTCCCTGGGCGCGTCGGCGCTCCACATCAGGCCGGTGAGTTTAATGGTCATCAGTTCCTCCGCTGCGGGTCTTCCAGCCACAGGATTTTGGCCTCCGAATCAAAAAGTTCCATGACCGACTGCTCGATCACCCGGGCTATCTGCGGGGTTGAGGAGGGGTTGAGGAGGGTGATGGCCGAAAAGCCGTTATCCGATTCCAGGAGAAAGCCCCGGTGGTAGATATAGTAGGTCAGCCGGGCCGGGGTGGAATCTTTGAAAACGAAAATCTGGCGGGGAGCGGGAGGGACGCGGGCGATCTGCTCCCGGAAGGTATCGTAGAGGCCGGCGTTTTGCATTTCGCGGACAATTGCATCGTCAGCGGTGTTATAGATAACGGGCTGCATGGGTTACTCCTTGTGCTGCCACTCCGCCAGGGCTTCCTGCCCCAGCGGGCGCAGGTAATACCAGGTGTCGGCAATGCAGCCGATATAGCCTGCCGCAGCCAGGCTGCCCAGCGTCACCCGCCGGACGCCCTGCTTTTTCAGGTCGGCGACCGGGCTGCGGACCCCGCTGGCGGGCAGAACCTGAAGGGCCTTGACCTTGTGCTCGGAGAGCCAGGCCGGTGTGTGCAGCCCCCGGTCAATCTTTGCCAGCAGCTCCCGGCCCTTCTCGGTCACGGTGAAAGGCTGAGACCGGATAGGCTTGCCGCGCGGCGGGCCATCGAGCAGGGCCAGGTCGCAGGCCAGGTGGCGCAACTGGTTGGCCGGCGCCCCGGAGAATTGGTTCAGCCGGTCGTCAGGGTAGTGGACTTCGCCGGCAATCGCAACGAATTTGAGGATTTTGTACTGAGGCACGTTCAGCCCGTATTCGTAGATGATCACCTCTTTGGTGGGGCTGACGATGATTTTATCTGTCTTGATGTCGTTGAGCTGCTCGACGAGGGCATCCAGGTCCTTCTCATAATTGCGCGGGGCGTAGACGCCGGCCTGGGCGGCCAGTACCATTGCGTCATCGAGCCACAGCCCGGCACGGATCGGGTCGGATTCGTCCCTGGCCAGGGAAAGCGCGGCCAGGGCACGGTCGCGGGCCGGTTGGGATTCGTCATAGAAAGTGGTTAAGAGTGACATAGGTAGGATTCCTTTCTGCTTGCTAATTATTGATCCTGCGCCTTGAGCATGGCCCCCTGGCACATCTGGACGTAATCGGCCAGGGCTTGCAGCTCATCCCCCAGGCTCTCCTGAAAGAGCTTCAGGTCCTGCTTGAGTTCGAGAAACCGCGCTCCGGCCTCTTTGACCCGCTTTTCGGTGGCCTGCGGCCCGCGGCCGTCTGGCTCGGTCAGTTCCTTGAGCAGCCCGGCCAGTTCCTTCTTGAAGTTGTCAATCACCCCGGCGGTGATCTCGGCCTTGTTGCGCTGGCTGAAGGCGCTGCCGTCGTCGGCGACCTGGTAGACCTGGCAGGTCAGAACATTGTCGGTTGTTTTGTACTGGCCCAGGCTCAGGATGAAGGTCTGCAACGCTTCCAGCTTATCGGCGGCTCCGGGCACGTTGTCGCGGACGAAATAGGTGCCGTCGGCCAGGCACTTGGCCCGGAGCTGGCCGTCCAGGTATCGCCGCAACTGGTTGCGCACGTCCTGGCCATCGGCCATCACGAGCTGGCGCTCGTACTCATCCTGCATACGGTTGATCAGGATTTTGATATTGCCGTTGGTCGCGCTGAGCGGGTCGAAATCGGGGTGGTACAGGCCGATGAACTTATCGTTCAGGCTCAGGGCGTCGGCGTCGAATTTGAGGATGGCGACCGACTTCATATCGAGCTGCTTGTCCTTCTCCCCGGCGGCCTTGACTACGACGCTGCGGACCAGGTGCCGGCAGGCGCCGTACTGCTCGTCGTTGGAGACGATCTTGGTCTCGGCCCAGACCAGCGGCTCGCAGCCGTACTGCGCCTTGATTTTGCTCACGAAGTCCTGGGGCGGCTGGAGCTTCTGCTTCTTGAGATGGGTCGCTTTCTCCCAGGCATCGTGAGGCCGGGGCGGGCGCGGGATGTAGGCGGCATCGAAGCCGGTCTGCTGAGCCAGGGCGTCCAGGGCGGCGTAGGGCGCGGCGATGTCGGCCATACGGTAGATTATCAGATAGCCAAGAGACTTGGCGTTGGCGGCGGTTGTCTTCGCCGGCGAAAAGGCGGCGGTCATCGTTCAATACTCCTGCCGGACCTGGTGGGAGGACCAGGCCCGGCTTTCTTCCTGTTAGCGGGCCAACTTAACAACCTTGTGAGGCTGGCCCTTATCGTTGGTAACGTAGGTGACGGTGTAGCCTTCAAGATTGTAGACGGTCATTACATCAAGCTGGTCCGGGTCAAAGCCGGCTTCGGCCAGTGCTTCCGGCCAAATTGAAACGCCATGCGTGGAAAACTTGCCGCCCTTGACCTTCCAGTAAGCCTTACCACCTGACACGGTTGCAGCCAGGGTTTTGGCCGGGAAGGTCAGTTCACCTGCTGGCTGTGGGGCCATGGGCGGGGCAGCAACGGCTGGAACGGCAGGCAGAGCGGGTGGAGGAGTTTGAGCGGCCTTGCCATTACCGTTCGCTTCCCGCTCGGCCCGGCGCTGGTCCACATAAACGTCGAAGGCGACCCAGCCACTGTCTACCAGGCTGGAAATGCGGCGCTCCAGCCGCCGTTGCAAATCGGCCTCACTGTGGCCGCGCAGGGTGAACAGGCACTCGGTTTGGGTAATCGTGTGGACCATGCGGAAGTTGACGCTGGCCGGGGCTTCGGGCAGGGGTACGGCTTCCAGGGCCTGTTTTAACTGGTCGTGCTCGGCCTGTAACTGTTTGACCAGGGTCGCGGCCTGGGTCAGTTTTTCTTTTTGCCCGTTTTGCAGGGCCGGGACAATGGATCTGAGGAGTTCGATGGGGTCTTGGGTTGTCCCCAGGGGGGATGCCCCTCCGGGCACTCGAAGCTCGTGCGAAACGCTTGTGCTCATTTTTGCTCTCTCCTTGCTATTTGAGCGGTTTGATAATTTTTGACTACGGGACCCCGGCGGAGTCGAACCGCCCTTTCTGCACTCGATAGTACAGCGTCTCCCGCGAGACCTGGGGGCCGTGTTTTAATCGAGCCAAGCCCAACTACGTCTGACAACTGCATCTCTAATAGTTGTGGCGTTAACTTTATATATTTCGGCTATGGACTTGAAGGTTAAATGTTTGATTTGATACAAATCTCTTATTTCTTTCACATCGTTTTCAGTTAACTTTGAACTGCCTCTTTGAGACCCTCTTAATTCTGGAAACCCCATTCTGCCTTTTAGATAAGCATCCACAGCATTATCTTTATACGTTCCAAGAAAAAGATGATCTGGCCTAACGCAAGAAGGATTATCACATCTGTGACAAATCAAGTATCCATCAGGAATGGAACCGTAAGTAACCTCGTAGGCAAATCTGTGAGGTAATACCAATCTTCTTTCAACCTTAAAACGCCCATAACCATGCTTTGATTTTGCGCCAGTCCATATCCAGCAATCTTCTGTTTTTTCGACTTTGCTCCAAAATCTTTCTGTAGAGATCATGAATTCTCCTCGGCCACTATCTCAAACATAGCTCCCCTCGCTGCTTCCTGCCGCAGCCGGTTAGCACAGCCACTGCACCGCTTGACCTGGTAGCAGTCATCCGGGGTCAGCAGGGTCAGGCGGGTGGTGGCCGGCTCCTGGCAGCGCAGAAGCTGCGGCAGGTCAGAGTCGGGCCGGTAAGCCGGGTTGGGATACCAGTTATCGCATATATAACCCATTCCAGCCGGACGAGGAAAGATGCGAGTGGTCATAGTAAATCTCCTAAACTGCGCCAATCGGCCAGACCGGGCAGGGTGTCAAGATGAGCGTTCCAGGGCAGGGCGAAGCGGATGACCCCTCGGCCCGCCTTGGAAAGTTTGATCAGGGTGGCGGGCGAGTCGTCAACGTGCCAGTCGAAGGCGACGCTGGCCTTGTCGGTGGTATGGATGATGGCGTTAAAGGGAATGTTCCAGCGCCTCAGCCACGGCTCGGTGAGCTGCGGCCAGGCGGTGGCTGTGGTGATGACCAGGCGGTTTTTCCGGGCCAGGCGGTGCAGCGCCCAGACAGCGCCGGGCATTGGCCTGGCCTCGGCAAAGATCATTGGGTCGGCCCAGGCCCAGGCGGTGAACTCTTCATTGGGGATGCCGAGGGCCTGGCCCAGGGGCGGGTCCCAGCAAGAGAAGGCGTCACGGGTGAGGCCGATACAGAAGCGCCGGGCGACGGCAGCGATAATGCTGCCGATCTGGTCGCGGATGACGTTATCCAGGTCCAGGGAGAGGGTGAGCCTGTCCTGAGCGCGGTCGAAGGGCCGGTGGGCCGGCGAAGGGCAACGGGTTGGGAGGGTACTGGTAAAGAAGGGCTGCATTTTAAAAGACCTCCAAAATACCGTTGACGAAGCGAACTTCCCGGCCTCTCTCCAGGCGAGGCTGGCAGCCAGGCTGCTTACGGGCGAGCCGGCGGGCCGGGCGGAGCCGGGGGGATAGAGGCTGGATGACAAATTTGACGATAGTTGAGAATTTGCGTACACTTTTATGATTGGTAGCCATCTGTGATTGACCTCCTTATGGCTGCTACTTGGCCGGCCAGTGCTCGTAACACCGGCCGGCTTTTTTATTGATTACTGTTTGTGTTTGGCGCAATAATCCTCACCGTAGCGAACCTTTTTTTCACAAGGTTTACCCAGCGAGGTTGTTCCCTTGCATCGAAGCGACAGAAAACCTTACTGCTTCGCCTTATCCAAACGTACTCCCTGGCCTGTTCTTTTGTCACCTGACCGGTGTGAAATTTTTTCCCTTGTAAAATTGCGTTGCAGGATTTGCAGATAAACCAGACATCAAGCGGATGGTCGTAGCCATTCCAATGATGGGCCTGGATTTTGGTTCGGGCGAGAGGGAAAGGGGAAAAGCCGCATACTTCGCAGGATTCGGGACGGGTAAGATAGCCACTTTGAAGGGCTTTACGAACAAGAGTTATGGCGTGACTACGTTTTCTCTCATACTCATTGTAGGCGGGCTGACCACAATTGTGGCACAGGCCGAAGTCTTGATAGAAGTGGCCTGCCGGAACAAGTTGATGACATTGGCTGCAAAAATTTAATGAATACACCGGATGAATCCTTAAAATTGACCGAATACCCCCTTATTATAAGGGATTAGTCCGGTAATGTCAACGGATATTTAGGGATTAAACCTTAAAATTTCGGAAATAGTCCGAATGAGCGGGCAAATAAAAAGGGCCGCAGGCAAATGCGGCCCTTAATTACCCCAAAAATATATGCTATTCTCTCGTCCAGATTCCGGCCATATCGCCCATCTCCAAGTGCCTGACTACGCTGCCCGATAGCCGGTAAGTCACTCCGCCAAAGGTGGCCTCCCTGAAAGCGATCTCGTCTTGAATCTCCGGCAGTGTGGCTTCGACCCACTGCCTGGCCGCGACCGGCTCCGAGCCGGCATAGGGCAGCGTGGCGACAAAGCCCAAGAAAGGCGCCGCGATGGCCGCGTCGGGAAAGTAGACTTTGGCCGAGACATAATCCACCGTCGCCAGCCGGCGGGCATAGGCGTCCGCAGTCATCCTGATCCCGCCCGTGCTGCCCTGGCAGGACCAGACAAAGTAGGTCAGGTCAAATAGTTCCCGCTCCTCGGCCCCGGTACAGGTAAAGCCTTTATCTTTTAGATTCAAGGTTAGATCAGGGGGTCCTAGCTCCGGCAGAGCAGCGGTGGGTAGTGGTGTTGGCGGCGTGGTCGGTGTGCCCGTTGGCTCAGGCGTGCCCGTTGCCGTAGGCACAGCGGTCTCTGTAGGCGTCGGTGGTAAAGGTGTTGGGGTCCGGGTCAGGGTAGGGGTGTAGGTGGGCAGCAGACCGACCTTGCGAACTCCGACATCGGCCACGGCCAGCAGGAAGACTCCGGCGCAGCACACAACTACAATAGCGGCTGCTGCGGCAATTATGTACCATAGCCATGGCTTTTTCTTGGGTGGGGCTGTTTTTGGCTTGAGGGGTTTCAGAGGCTTAGCGGCGGACACGAGACACCTCCTGTAGATGAGAGCCGGTTTAGACCCAGTATAGCCGAAAATTACTGATTTGTAAACGAGCGTTTTGACATCGCCTTAAAAAATCGGTACTTTTCCGGCAATTTTGGTAACTACCCCTTGACACCTTGATGGAAGTTAGCTTATAATAGCCTTAACCTCGTTGAGGTAATTTAACAGAAAGGAGGCAAGTAATCCGGTGATCAAGAGCGAGTTGCTCGAAGTATGGCAGCAGAGAGAGCGAGAGCTGGGCCGTGATATTTCAGTCAAAGAGGTTGCCGATGCAACCAATCTGGACTGGGATGCAATCAACAACCTTAAGTACGGAAAGACTGGCCGGTTCGACTCTCACGTGATTGGAAAAATCTGCCAATTCTTCGGTATACCCGAAGGGCAGCCCGTTCCATTTCTGAAGGTTTACTACTCAGAAGGGGAGCCAGTCTAAACACAAAAACGGCCCCAGGTCAATGGAACCGTTTTTGTGTTTTTTCGTCCCATTGGATTACTTGCATCCTCAGAGACTCGCCTCCACCCGGCCCCGCCGCCAAGCAAGCGCCGGGAGAAGGCCAACCAAAAACCGCAAAGATGCGGATTGATCGCTAGTTTACCTTCAAGGTCAATCCCCTGAACGTTTCAGCAGACTTCTGGTCATGAGCGGCGTTCCGGCCACGCCAAAAGCGAGGGCTACTCGCCACCAGGTGGCCTTGGACAAAACGAATCGCAGTGCAGCCAGGACCAGGGCTACTCCCGCGACAACTGTTTCAGCAGTATGCTTGTCGGTAAAGCGCCGGCCTGCCGGAGTGCTGAGGAGCAGGGCATAGGCTGAAGCCGCAGCCGCAAGGAGCGTATAAGCTTCTGTATCCCCTTTAGGGGGGATAAATTACGGGTTCGTTTCTGGATGTGTCCACAACTGGTCAGGTGCCAAGACTTGCCGACTTGTAAGAAGAGAAACAAAAAAACGCCAATTAAGACGCTAGGCACAACTGGCTATTCAATTTTGGTTAATGGGAATTAAATAGAGATGACGGATTCTCCGCCAATTGGTGATGCGTAGCGACTCATTAAGAGTCAGTTGCTCTGCCAGTTGAGCTAGAGGCCCACGCGACATTATACGGAGTCTCATTTTTTTGGCAAGTCGGATGGGCAGGTTTCTAGGGGCTGGCCGGGCCGGTCAGCCAGATGAGCAGGCGAGGTCCCAGGATCAATAAGCCCACCGTTACCGCCGTGATGGCGGCAATCAAAACCGCCCCGGCAGCCACATCTTTGACGATTTTGACCTGAGGGTCGAAGTCGGCAGTGGCATAATCCATAGCTGCTTCGGCCACCGTATTTAACATTTCAGTGGCCCACACAAAACCGGTCGTCAGGGCGATGATGGCCCATTCGGTCAGAGTCAGGTTAAGGGCCAGGCCCAGCACAACAATAAAGCCGGCAATCCCCACATGAATTTGGGCGTTGCGCTGCGTTTTAAGGGTATACCAGATACCGGCAAAGGCGTAACGAAAGCTCTCAATCCGATTAATCTTGCGCACGGGGAAACCCTAAAGCAGTGTTTAATTTTCAGTGGGTTGCACGTGAGCCAGACCCAGGTGAGCCATCACCTGCTGTTGGATGGCCCACATGGCTTGTTTGTGGTCGGGTGTGTCATGATCAAAGCCGAGCAGGTGCAGGAAGCCATGCACGGCTAGTAAGATGATCTCCTCCGACGGCATGTGCCCTCCAGCCAGGGCCTGGACCTCGGCGACGGGATAGGCAATAATGATATCTCCCAGGTGACCGGCGGCTGCTTCGTCTAATTCTGGGAAATCAGGATCAGGTGTATTTTCAAACGATAATACATCAGTGGGTGCATCCATGCCCCGGTACTGAGCGTTAAGCTGCTGAACCACCTCATTATCGGTCACGACGACTGTCACCGAGTTGGCGGTGACTCCATCTGAGTCAGCAGTTTTGTTGAACTGATCAAGGGTAAAGCGCAACGCCTGCTCAATTCGATCAGGTTCAACGTGAGGTTGAAACGGTTCGTCTATTTGAAAGATAATATCCATGAACTATGCCTACTCCCGGCGAATCAAGGTAGCCGGACGAGGCCCTGGCTCAAGCCCCAGACCTGCATGAGGACGGGCTGAAGGCGCAGGCGTTGAGACAGCAGAAGACTCGGAGGCGCTGCTTTCCTTACTCGCCGCCGGGGCCTGAAGCGCAATTGGTTCCGGGTATTTGATCCGGGGATGATGAACGCCTTGCAGAATGTCCACAAAGGCAGTCCGAATTTGAAACAAATCGGCGACAGTCAGCTCACATTCGTCGAGTTGGCCGGTGTTAAGTTTATCGGCAATGACTTTTTGCACGATTTCGTCAATTTCTTCGGCGGAGCCGGGTTTTAAGGCGCGCACCGTGGATTCCGACACATCGGCTAACATGAGGATGCCATTCTCTTTAGTTTGGGGCTTTGGCCCTGGGTAGAGAAAGTCAGTTGGGTCCACTTGCAGCTCTTTTTCTTTGGCTACTTCGACGGCTTGATAGTAGAAATACTTGACCAGGCTGGTACCATGATGTTGGGCAATGCCATCTTTGAGAACCTGAGGCAGGCGAAATTTTTGGGCCAAATCCAGCCCATCTTTGACGTGGCTGATAATAATTTGGGCGCTGATTTGGGGGTCGAGCTTTTCGTGAACGTTGATGCCTTCAGGCTGATTCTCAATAAAAAAGTAGGGTCGCTGCATTTTGCCTACATCATGATAGTAGGCCATCACCCGTACCAGCAGCGCGTCCGCTCCAATCCGCTCTGCTGCCTGCTCGCCCAAATTGCTGACCATAAGGCTGTGATGGTAGGTACCGGGGGCTTTGAGCAGCAGTTGGCGCAGCAACGGATGGGTCGGGCGGCCCAGATCTAAAAGCTGGATTGAAGTGGTAAATCCGGCCAAGTTGCCAATGACGGAAAGGCCGACCGCAGCCAAACCGGCAGAAAAGATACCGTTGAGCAGTCCAATGAGGAGCAAAATGCCCAGGCCGATGAAGTCGGTGGAGCGGGACAGGTTAAGGGCAAAAATGACGGCCACGTTGACAATTCCCACGTAAACGCCAGCCCATAATAAAGCATTCACCCGCTGATCTTTGCCAATCGCCAAAGCCCCGGTCCAGCCGCTCAGAATCAAGTAAATCACAATGGCCTGCGGTGCGTCGGTGGCAATGTAGCCGGCCAGGAGGGCCAGGACAGTGGTCAAAATAAAGACCAGGCGCGTCTCGATGAGCACCACGATCATCATAGTCAAGGCGGCAATGGGGTAGAAATAGGCAATGATGCCCCGATCCGGAATCATAAATTTGGCGATGGCAATATAGGCCAGCATCAGAAAAGCCAGCAGCATGAGCCGCTTATCATTGGCCAAAATCCGGGGAGCATACCGAACCAGGTAGAAGCTGATCACCGTAGTGGTCAACAAAAAGAGCAGCGCCGGGGCGACAAAATTTTCCAGCCAGCTAAATTCCGGCTGCGTTAAGTTCAAGGCTTGCAGCGCCTCTAACTCTCTCGGGCCAACAATCCGCCCGGCTGAGATGATCAACTCGTTTTGCTCAACCGTTACTTGAACGGGTTGGACAGTATTGGCCGCGGTCTGGCGTTCAGCCTCGGTGCGCTCTTCGTCGGGAAAGGTATTGGGCTTTATTAAATCTTCGGTCAGGGCGACGATCACCGTGGACTGGGGGTCCGGCGTGTCCAGCGCTACCCGGGTCGGTAGTTGGCGGCGGGTCGAGGCCACCTGGGTTTCTCGAATCTCGGCCCGCATAGCCCCATCCAGAATAACCAGAGCTTCCTCGCGTGTCTCAGCCCAGGCTGTCTCATTCATGATGAGAACTTGATCCACCACCAGGTCCGAGAGGGTCAAATCTGGAATAGCCGCAACCCATTCCGATTTCTCGGCCAGCGAGCCGTAGGAGTCAGCCCGCACTGACTCCAGGTAATCAAATATCTTGTGCAGCCGGTCTACCTGCTGGCGGGCCACTTTTGGATCGGGTGGGCTGTAGATTGTTGAAACTGCGCTGCGAGCGCGATCACGGGCTGCTTCGGTTTCGATGGTGCTGGTGTAGACAAGTTGGCGCGGCGCCACCACATCCTGGGGAGCTACATCGCCCAGTTTTAAGTTGACGACATCGGTGGGCGTAATCCGGTAAATCAGGATAAGCGTACCGGCGCTGGCAAAAATGAGCGCAATCAAAAGGGCGCGCAGCACCCGGCGCAGCGGAGTTGACTTCAGCCCCCGGTTCCCGGTTTGCCCAGTTCGTTGTAGCATACCTGGTTCCCGTTAGACGGCTCAGGCGAGGAGCCGGCGGACTACCTGGTTAATTAGGGTGCCGTCGGCCTGGCCTTTAAGTTCGGCCATCAAGTGTTTCATGACCTGGCCCGTGCCTTTGGCATCCGTCACCCCCAAGTGAGCGATGACAGCCCTGGCTTTGGCCTCGATCTCAGCTTCAGACAATTGGGCCGGGAGATATTGCTCCAACACAGCCAATTCAGCCGCCTCTTTGTCAATCAGGTCAGCCCGGTGGCCCTTTTCAAACTCGGTAATAGAGTCACGCCGCTGTTTGGCCTGCTGCCGGATGACCCCCAGAACGCCCTCATCGTCCAGTTCATGCCCGGCTTGAATTTCAGCATATTTAATGGCTGATTTCACAGAGCGCAGTGTTTCGGTGCGGAGCTTGTCGCCGCCTTTCATCGCGCTCTTTAAATTTTCGTTGAGTTGGTCTTTGAGACTCATGGTTTGTTCCCATCTATAGAAAATAATTGGCAGCTACTCAGGGGACTGGCACTTTCGCTTTTATCCAATTGAAGTGCCACTCCCCTGGTAGGTCTATAATCACAATTATCCTGGCGGCCAGGTTAGCCGTCGCCCGCCCAGCAGATGCAGGTGCAGGTGAAAAACTGACTGACCGCCGTTAGGGCCGGTATTCGTTACCAGGCGGTACCCACTTTCCGCGATGCCCTCCTGCTCAGCCAACTTGGCTGCGGTCAGGACAAGCTGGCCTAAAAGATCACGGTCTTCAGCCGCTGCTTCATTGAGCGAGACAATGTGTTTGTTTGGAATAACCAGCACGTGCAGAGGCGCTTGCGGGTTAATATCCCTGAAAGCTGTAACATGCTCGTCCTGATACAACGGCGGGCCGCCGATTTTCCCGGCGACAATTTTGCAGAAGATACAATTTTGGCTCACAATTTTTCCTCGTAAAAATGATGCGAGATACGGAAGACAATTTAGTAGCTCCGCTTCGCCTCCACCCTGTTCCTTCAGTGGCTCTGCTGCGCTCGTGGGTCGTCCTTCAGCAATTCTAACGCATGAGGCAGCGCCGGCAAAATAGTTTCCAGATTTTCACGCGCTGCTTTAGGACTGCCCGGCAAATTGACTACTAAGGTCCGGCCCCGGATGCCGGCAACCATTCGCGACAGCATCGCGTGGGGCGTAATGGCCAGGCTGTCGCGCAGCATAGCATAAACTAAGCCGGGCGCTTCTTTTTGAATAACCTGCCGCGTCGCCTCCGGGGTAACATCGCGCGGGGCAAAGCCGGTGCCGCCGGTTGTTAATATTAAATCCAGCCCGTGGCGGTCAACCCACTCCAGCAAGGTCTCTTTGATCTGCTCGATTTCATCCGGGACAACGGCCATCTGCTCCACTACCGCCGTAAGTCGCTCGGTGACAAGTTGGCGAATCACCGGCCCGCTTTTGTCTTTATAAACTCCGGCGATGCTGCGGTCGCTGACGGTCAAAATACCAACCCTTGGCTGCACCTTAGACCTGAACCTCGCTACTGTCAATGAGTTTTTGCCACGGGCCGTGAATGCCATCCTCGGTGACGCCGTAGTAGATGCGCATAAAGTTGTCCGCATCCCGCTGCAGCAGGTCAAACCGGACCTGGCCACCGCGCTTATACTTTTTCCACAGCCCAATATCGCCCTGCCATTCAACCCGGTTAACATCCACGCTGTTTGTTTCGTGTTCGGTCAGGGCATACTGCCACAACTTGCGCGCGGATTGGCGGGTAACGTTATGGACAATATTGCCATTGCGCAGGTCGCGCAAGCTGTAATAATTCTTGCCCTTGCGCTCTTCAACAGAAATAATCTCGACTCCGGTCTTGGGTTCAGGCAACACCCCATTTGGGGTGACCGGTTGAATGGCCCCCCCAATTCCCCCAACTGGAGTTAAGTCGCTTGACGGAGATGCCGCTTCTGGCCTCAGCTCCAGGCTGCGCTTGACCAGCGCCACAATTTCATCCCGGACAGCCAAATTCGTATCACTTTCGTCCCGGATGTAGATTTTGTTCTCGTCAATCACATAAGGCGGGTCGTATCCTACCGGGACCGCAATCTGCAAAACCTTTTTGCCTTGAGTTTCGTAGATATCAATGCCAATGTCCAGGGGTGGGGTAATTTTCTTCTCGACCTCGTTGCGAATGGTTTCGACGGCTTCCTGCGGTTTGGCAATCCCGGCCACCGGACTTTGGGCGTTGTCGGAAAGCCCCACGAAAATCGTCCCTCCGTTTGTGTTGGCGAAGGCGCAAACATCACACAAAATGTTATACAGATGACCGCCGCGAGGGGTCAGCGACTCGTGAAAAGATTGGACAATGTTGGCCCCCACCTGCCTCGCCTCGGCCACGTGGTCAAAGGGAGCTTGTTTGGGCCGAAAGGGACGGGTGCGGGAAAAGTCGTTATCCAGAAACAACTCTTTGAGCGCGGCAAAAGTTGGTTCCGGCAGAAAAACTTCGGTCACTCGGTCGCCCACGCCCAGCCGGTTCTTGTCGTTAGAGTCACGGTGGAGCCGGTGAGCGTCGGACCCCTGGATACAGTGCATGCGGCGGGGATACTCCGGCTTGGAGCCGTTGAAAAAACTGGCCGTAGTGCGCCGCCGCTTGACCTCTAAATCGGTCACTTCGAGAGCATGCAGGTGGGGGTCCTGGGTATAAGCAATTTTGGTCTGGCCGCCAAAATCAAAACCCTGCATGGCGACACCGTGGTTCGAGTTGGCATGGGCGGCAATCACCAGCCCGCCCGCTTCGCTAATAATACGATAGGCGGTCAGCACGTCTACCGTTGCCCCCACCTCAGTTGACCCCTCGTCCAGCCGGTCGGGGGGAACCCGCAGGTTCAGCAAAATGTGATCCAACTCACGCGGGGTTGTTTCGGGTGGAAAAACCCCTAAAACGTGAAAACCCAGGGTTGCGGTGAACTCGAAGCCGGGTAAAAGCAAAATTTTTTCTGATAAGCGGCGGTATTCATCAAGCCGCTGTTTTTCTTCGGGCCGGATGCGGTTAAGCTGCTCTAACAGCATGAGGTCTTCGACCTCTTTGCGCAGCGCCCGCAGGCCGGCAACGGTGTTGTGATCAGTAAAAGCAATAATATCCAGGCCGCAGTATTCGGCCTTTTTCAAAATATCCAGATAGCTGATACCCGGTTCCAGGTAATCTCTCGAACCGGGGGTATGTAAATGCAAATCAACGCGATACCAGTTGAACTTGTCGCGATTGCTTCGACGTTTTCGGGCCACGATAGTCATCCTCGTCTGTGGTATGTTGTAAGTTATAGAAAAAATTAAGGAGCCGGACGCTTCAAGTGACGGCTGTCGCCTCTGTTTTGACAGAGTCAGCCGCAGTGAGAGAATAGAAGTGCCCAGCGCCTAAAAGACGAGGGTTCCGGGGCGCTGTAGATGGATAAGTCATTAGCTCGCAATCATCGCCGGTAAAAATTATCCCCCATTTTTGATCTTGCCCCTAATAAATAAGACGGCGCGGCAGCCTCAGAAAAAATTGCGCACTTCGTGGGGCGCATCAAGGTTATAATAAGAAGTCTGATGATCTTTTAATGACTGGAGCAGCGACTAAAAATAGGAATCATGGGGAAAAAGTTACTCACCCATACTTTACCAGGACAAATCATTTGACCCTGGTCACAAATTAAACTGTCCGCTCCTGACAAAAATCGGCGCATCGCGGAACCCACTCAAATATTTTTGGATAAGAGACAGGCACCTCCTTAACTCAATAATTGATCACGAATACGATTGATCGTCCGGGTCATCTCTTGCCAGTTAAACGGTTTAAGGATGAATTCCGTGGCGCCTGCGGCCAGGCAATCTTGCCGCCGATCTATAGCCGAGGTCATCACAACTGGAAGATGTTGCCAGGTGGGATTGGCGCGAATCAGCGGCACCTGCTCCAGCGTTTCGTGTGTACCCAGGTGAAAATCCATAATTAAGATATGGGGTTGCTCCTTATCCAGCAGCGTCAAGATGTTGCCGAAAGTGGTGGCAGAGGCAGTTTGATAATTTTCCATCTGCAAAATTGTTTCCAGCAAACTACAAGTCATCGGGTCGTCGTCTATAATGAGGATTTTTACCGTTTCCATAAATTTGGGCAATGCCAGCCTATCCGTTAGGAAGAGACGTAATGCTTAATGCCGAAAAATTATACCATTTACCCCAAGCATGTGCAATCTTTCCATAAAATTTACTTTTTTACCTATTTTCAACCTTAACTTTTCATAAAACCTATTGCATCCAAACATAAAGTATGCTATACTACTTTACATATTGTTGTTACCGCCCTTATTGGGTAAAATGGCTGTTCTTTAAAAACAACTCTTCGACCGGGCCAAAGTAGGGCTTACACTGCCACCAGCCGAGTTTGGCCAGACCCAGTTGAAGAGTGGTTTTGAAATCGTTCATTGTTACTTGCCACAGCGAAAGTGGGTGAGACTGTTAAAAAGTCTCCAAGTAGGAGGAAGGCGTTCTCATGTTCCCAAATGCTTCTTATACGAATTCCCCAGGACGGTTCAGTCAGCTTTATCAACAGGAAGATCAGAGTTTTTTGGATCAGGATCATTTCTTTGACCCATTCACGGAAAAGGATGACCCCGAACGGCTAGAGGCTTTCTTTCTGGTTATGGAAGAGGAAGCCGACTCCGCCAGCCTCGCCCCGGACCACGACGATAAAATTGAAGATAACGAAGAATTTCTATTTTATACGGCTGACGATACAGACCCGGACTTCGATGTGGATGACTCCATCGCCCTGTATCTCAAAGAAATCAGCCGCATTCCGCTTTTAAGCGCCGAAGAGGAAGTCCACCTGGCCAAAGCCATCGAGCGGGGCAAAAAAGCGGTGGTGCGCCTCAGCCAGGCTCACAGCCAGACCAACGGCCTCTCCCGCGACCGGCTGCGCAGCGAGGTCCGGCGCGGCAAGGATGCCCGGCGCAAGCTGATCGAGGCCAACTTCCGGCTGGTGGTCAGCATTGCTAAAAAGTATATCGGCCACGGCGTGTCGTTTATGGATTTGATCCAGGAGGGCAACATCGGCTTGATCCGGGCGGTAGAGAAGTTTGAGTACCAGCGCGGTTTCAAGTTCAGCACCTATGCCACCTGGTGGATTCGCCAGGCGGTCAGCCGCGCCCTCTCCGACCAGGGCCGGACCATTCGCGTCCCGGTCCACATGGGCGAACGAATTACCCAACTGTCACGGGTGTCCCGTGAACTGGTGCAGAAAAACGGCCACGAGCCGAGCGAAGAAGAGATCGCCGCCGAAATGGGCATCAGCGTCCGTCTGCTGGAGCGTATCCGCCAGGCAGCCCAATACCCGCTCTCCCTGGAAATGGAGGTGGGCGAGGATATGGACAGCACGCTGGGCGACTTCATCGAAGATGACAGCCACCTGCTGCCCAACGATTCGGCCATTCACAAGATGCTGTGCGAGCGGGTCAACGATGTCCTGGCTTCGCTGAGCGCGCGCGAAAGCCGGGTCCTGCAACTGCGCTTTGGCTTGCAGGACGGCCGGGCTTATACGCTGGAGGAGGTCGGCCAGAAGTTCGGCGTAACCCGCGAGCGCATCCGCCAGATCGAGGCCAAGGCCCTCAGCAAACTGCGCCACCCCCGCCGCAGCCGACGGTTGCGGGATTTTTTGGAGTAACGGCCCTCATTCCAATTCAACTCGTTCCCAAACTCAGTTTGGGAACGAGTTTTAATTTTTCTCTTTAGGATGACTCGACGGCAGGGTGAAGCTGAAGATGCTGCCTTCACCCTGCGTCCCCGTGCTTTCCACCGCGACAGTCCCGCCCAACTTTTCGACAATCCGCTGCACAATGGACAGTCCCAGCCCGTGTCCTTCGAGGTGGGCCTGATTGAGCCGGGCGAAGGGGATAAATAACTCCTTCTGCTCCGCCGGGGTGAGGCCGCGCCCGTTATCGCGCACCCAGAATTTGACCCGGCCGCCGGCCATGACCGTGCCCCCTAATTCCACGCACGGCGGCTGCCCGCCATACTTCATTGCATTGCTAACGTAATTGGTCCAAACTTCTTCAATCCAGGGACCATACCCCCAGGCCGTTGGCCAGGCGGACTCGGCAGGGACAACGATTTCGGCCTGATATTCTTCGATCATGTAGGCCAGCCTGGCCTGGACCTCGGCCACAATCTCGGCCATTTCGAGCGGCTGCAGGTCAATTTCTTCAGTGCGGACGCTGGCCAGCAGCAGAAGCTCGTTGATGATATTGTTCATCTTCTGCCCGCTGCGCACGATGATGTCCAGGCGATTTTTCAGGTCTTCGGGGGATAGTTTGTCAAGAAATTTTTGCAGAAAGGCGGCGTAATTCATGGTTACACCCAGGGGGTTTTTGAGATCGTGGGCGACCGTATGGGCAAAGGCATCCAGCTCTTCAATCAACTCCTCCCGCTCGGCAATCTCTGCCTGGAGGCGCGTGTTTTGCTCGGCCAGGGCCAGTTGCAAATGGCGCAGGGTCAGGTGGGTCTTCAGCCGGGCCACCACCTCTTCGGATTGGATGGGCCGGGTAATGTAATCCACCGCCCCCAGGGCGAAACCGCGCACCTTATCCACCGTGTTCGCCTGGGCGGTGATAAAGATCACCGGAATATGTTTAGTCGCTTCGTTCGCCTTCAAGCGGCGGCAGGTCTCGAAGCCGTCAATGCCGGGCAAGGCCACGTCCAGCAGGATGATATCCGGCTGGATGTGTTCCACCATCGAGAGGGCGCTTTCGCCGTCACTGGCCACCATCACCTTGAAGCCAAAGCCGCGCAGATAGTCAAATAAAACACCCAGCGTGTTGGTGGTGTTGACGACCATCAAAATCATACTTGTTTCAGCCGGTTTCGGGTTGAACATGGGAACACACCTTTTGGATTGGAATATTGAGGCGATGTTACTACTCAGGTGACTGGCACTTTTCTCCTGCCAAGACGATTGAGAACAGCAAAGCTTAGGGCTAACCAAGTGCCAGTCACCTTTAGCCTGAGCAGTCACGAGGCGCATAGTTATTGTAACACAGCAAGCCCCGGCTATCAATCAGATTTTTGGCCGATTTGGCGGAGTTTTGTTGCAGCCCAAGGGGTGTATTCGCTTTTGGCGGGCGGACCTCACCCCCCGGCCCCCTCTCCGCAACGGAGCGGGGGAGGGTTGGGTGGGGGTCTACCTACCCTATCCACTGGAGTTTCTCAGGGAGCTTAATTGTGATACAATACACATATTCAACGGCGTCGAGGTGAAGATGATCTTTCACCTCCCGCTTTTGCAAGTCCCTCGTTTTTCCGTTCCAGGAGTAGAAGCCAATGAAACTTCTCTGTTCACTCGCACTGGGCCTGGGTTTGATCTGGCTGGCCTTGAGTCAAGTTCCCGAACAAGATATTGCCGCCGCAGCAGCTCCGGTAGATCTACCGGCGGCCTTCTCTCATACATCTCAGCCTTTGGCGTTAACCTCATTTACGCAGACGGCTAAGTTAATCGCCTCGGACAGAATAACCAATGATCGGTTTGGCTATTCGGTCGTGGTAAGTGGCGATACCGTAGCTGTCGGGGCAGACCTCGCCGGTGATGACAGACCAGGGGCGGCTTATGTTTTTGTCAAACCGGCCGGCGGTTGGAGTGGAATACTCACCCAGACCGCCAAGCTGATTGCCTCGGACACAACATCCCAGGCCCAGTTGGGTTGGTCCATCGCCATGAGCGGCGACACGATAGTAGTTGGAGCGCTGGGAGACTCGTCGGCCTACGTTTTTGTCAAGCCTCCGGGTGGTTGGAGTGGCGTTATGACCGAGACAGCCAAGCTGACCGCTTTAGATGGGGATACGAGTCAGTTTTTTGGTGACTCGGTAGCCATAGAGGGCGATACCGTAGTCGTGGTATCACGCGGTCTCAATAAGCATGGGGCAGCCTATGTTTATCACAAGCCGCCTGGCGGCTGGGTCGCAATTTCGACGTTCAGCGCCAAATTAATCCCATCGGCCGGGGTTTGGGGTAGTCCATACATCACCCCGATGGCCATGAGCAATGATATAGTTGTTGTTGGAGCGGCTGGTTATGGTGTGGTCAGTAATCCGAGTCTGGGCTCAGCCTATCTTTTTATGAAGCCCTCAGGGGGTTGGAGCGGCGTACTCACCGAGACCGCCAAACTTATTGCTTCGGATGGGGAAGCGGAGGACACTTTTGGCCTGTCAACGGCGATTAGCCACGATACGGTTGTGATTGGGGCGGTAGGTGACGACGTAGGAAGCAATAATAATCAAGGCTCAGCTTACGTCTTTGTTAAGCCAGCAAAGGGCTGGAGTGGTATCCTCACCGAAACGGCCAAATTGATTGCCTCAGATGGTGTACTCAACGGTGGTTCGGGTTTTTCTGTAGCAGCCGGTGCTAACACTATTTTGGTGAGCCGAGGAGCTGGAATCAGTAACACTAACCCGGGTACAGTCGACGTCTTTTTCAAACCGTCTGGTGGCTGGCGTGGTCTGCTGACCGAGACAACCAAACTAACAGCGTCAGATGGAACGGTCAACGGCAGATTTGGTCATGCTGTCGCAATTAGCGGCAATACAATTGCGGTTGGGGCACTAGGTCCGGACGATAGTTACACCGGCTCAGCCTACCTCTTCATCTCCGACGCTCTTAACCCGCTGCCAGAACATCCGGCGTACCTGCCGGTGATCCGGCGTTAGCCGGAGTAATAAAGAGAAAGCGTTCGGAAACTATTTCATTGGCCTGGCCCGCCCCGGCATGAATGCCAGGGCTATGGAACAGCGCCGGGTCAACCCGGCTTTAGCCCGATTAATCGGGCGCTGTTGGATAGTCCGGCGACTTTATCGCCGGATGAGCGCCGGTGGCAAGATTGCCGCTGCGGGTTTCCGAACGCTCTCAAAGACCCTAAAGGTCTGCCAGACCTTTAGGGTCTAAAGTTAGTTGCCTACCTGGAAAATCTCCCCGGTGCTGTGCTGCACCAGGTAAACCTCGCCCGCCTCGCCCTGGCCGAAGGAGCTGATGGTCTGGCCGCTGGACAAGAGCTGCGCCTGGGACCAGTTGCCATCGGCCTCGCGGCGCAGCGCCCAGATGATCCCGGAGCAATAATCGCCGTAAAAGTAGACGCCGTTGAGCGCCGGGAACTGGCTGCCTCGGTAGACATAACCGCCCGTTATCGAGCAGCCCTGGCCGTGATCGTATTCGGCGATGGGCAGCACCAGGCCCTGGCTGGCCGGATCGCAACTGCTCGGGTCAAAACAATGCATGCCTTCCATCAGCCGCCAGCCGTAATTCTGGCCGCCGGGCGTCCCGGCCAGTTCGACATGGACTTCCTCATATTGGTTCTGGCCCACATCGGCAATATACATATCGTCCGTAGCCGGGTCAAAGGAGAAGCGCCAGGGATTGCGCCAGCCGTATGACCAGACTTCAGGGCTGCCCTGACCGTTGGCGGCAAAAGGGTTATCCGGGGGGATGCCGTAAGGGTCGCCGCTGTCCACGTCAAGCCGCAAGATTTTACCCAGCAGGCTGTTCAGATTCTGGCCGTTGTTGTGCGGGTCGTTGGCCGCGCCGCCGTCGCCCATGCCGATGTAAAGATAACCGTCGGGGCCAAAAGCAACCTGGCCACCGTTGTGGTTACCATAGGGCTGGTCAATGGTCAGCAGAACTTTGGCGCTGTTGGAATCGGCCTCGTCGGGATTATCCGAAACGCTGTAGCGGGCAATGACCGTATCGCCCTGCTTGTCGGTGTAATCCACAAAAAAGAACCCATTCTGGGCATAGTCCGGGTGAAAGGCAAGACCCAGCAAGCCCTGCTCGTTGCCATTCGAACCGACGATAGAGACGATGTCAAGAAACGGCATTGGGCTGACCTGTCCCTCCCTGACCAGCAAAATCCGGCCGGCCTGCTCGACCACAAACAGGCGGCCGCTGCCATCGCCGGCATGGGTTAAGTAGAGCGGTTTGGTGAAGCCGCTAACAACCGGGATAAGCTTCAGCGCGAGGGAGTCCAACGGCGGCGCTTCCACGGCGGGAGGATCGGTAGGCAGGGGAGCGGGGGGGGGCGGCGCTTCCGTAGGTGGCAGGACTTCGGCAGGTGACACCTCGGTGGGCAGCACTGCCTCAGGCTCAGCCGGCAGAGTTGGTTCAAGTTGTTCCGGCAGCTCCGGCTCGTCGGTGGCTAATAAAACCTGTGCGGTGGGTTCGGTCGTGGCTTCGACCGGCTCAGGGGTGGGAGTTGCCGGTTCTGCCACTTGGACCGCCTGTTCCTCGGTCGGCGCTGCTGTCGGCAATGCCGTCGAGGTCGGCGGCTCCGAGGTCGCCGTTGCCATCGGTGAGGGCACAGGCTGCGTCGCCTCGGCCTGGGCGGCTATGGTGGGGGTCGGCTCTATCCGGCTGGCTTGACCTGTGCCACAAGCGGACAGAAGTACGATTAAGCCGAGTAGTGAAATGTGATACGTGATACGTGATACGTGATACGCGACTGCTGACCCCTGATTCGTGGTACTTTGTTTCGGAATTAAATCAAGACTGGACGCATAACAATTTTTGACTGTTTTCTTCTGCATCAAACCTTCTCTCGTTTCAAATAAAGCGTTGTTAAAAGAGCTTCTCCCTCCACCTGATCGGACGTAACTGAGACTAGCTCCCAGCCGCTGTTACCGACCCGCTGCAAAAATTCCCAGAGGTCGGGACAGGTTTCCAAAGCTCCGGGCGAGTCGGGAGCCAGGTCGCCCTGCCAGCGACCGTTGACAAAGGTGATTCGCATCAACTGGGAAGAGCAAATCATGTATTCAAATCTGGCCATAACACCTCGTCATGGGAACGCTCAAAGCTCGGCCGCAGGTTCCCAGCAGCGGCTGGCTCAAGGCTGAACGCTCCAAAATTTCACCTGGGGAGTTTACCCTGAAATGAGTAAAGTCTCAAATGTGAACCTTAATTTACAAGCCAGGGCTTTACTGCTATACTTTCCCTGAATTTTTATAGTGACTTTGATAAAAAAGGAGGCGATTGTGCCGAATCGATTAGCGCAGGAGAGCAGTCCCTACTTGCTGCAACACGCCAACAACCCGGTTGACTGGTATGCCTGGGGTGAAGAAGCGTTGAACAAAGCCAGAGCCGAAGATAAACCTATTTTTCTCAGCATTGGCTATTCCGCCTGCCATTGGTGCCATGTGATGGAGCATGAAAGTTTCGAGAACGAGCAAACTGCCGCTTTGATGAATGAGCTTTTCGTCAATATTAAAGTGGATCGCGAGGAGCGACCTGATCTTGATTCGATTTATATGGATGCAGTTGTCGCCATCAGCGGTCACGGCGGCTGGCCCATGAGCGTTTTCCTTACTCCGGATGGGGTGCCTTTTTACGGCGGCACCTACTACCCGCCTACGCCCCGGCACGGCATGCCCAGCTTTGAGCAGGTGCTGAAAAGCATTGCCCATGTTTACCATGAGCAAAAAGAGGATGTGCGCAACAACGGGGCCGCTTTGCTGGCTCGAATGGGGGCAGGACTATCCCTCGAGGGGGCCGGTTCACTCGATCCGGCAGTGCCTGAACTGGCGCTGCAAGGATTAAGCCGTACGTTCGACTGGACGAATGGCGGCTTCGGTCACGCCCCCAAATTCCCCCAGCCGATGACCTTCGATTTTTTACTTCGCTCATATTATCGCAACCGACGGGAGAGTTCGTTAGAAATGGTTGAGCTAACCCTGCTCAAAATGGCCCACGGCGGCATGTACGATCAACTCGGCGGCGGCTTTCACCGCTACTCGGTGGATAGTATCTGGTTGGTGCCTCACTTCGAGAAAATGCTGTACGATAATGCCCTGCTGGCCCGGCTGTACCTGCACACTTACCAACTGACTGGCAAGCCTTTTTATCGCCGCATTGTTGAAGAAACGCTGGATTACGTGATTCGCGAGATGACCCACCCGGGCGGCGGCTTTTACTCCACTCAGGATGCCGACAGTGAAGGTGAAGAGGGTAAATTCTTCCTCTGGTCGCCGCCAGAAGTTAAGGCAATTTTGGGGGAGGAGGAAGGCCAGATTTTTTGTGCGACTTATGATGTAACCCCCGGCGGAAATTTTGAGGGCAAATCCATTCTCAATATTCCCAGGCCCCTGGATCAAGTAGCCGCAGAGTTAAATTTAAGTTTCGACGCCTTGGAGGATATCCTGAAACGAGGCCGGGCCAGGTTGTTCGCCGAGCGGGAGAAACGGATCAAGCCCGGTCGGGATGAAAAAACTATCACCGCCTGGAACGGCTTGATGTTGGCGGCCTTTGCCGAGGCAGCGCGAGTGTTTAATCGTTTAGATTATCGTGACGTTGCCATCCGCAATGCCGGATTTGTCCTGACAACGATGATGAAAAAAGACCGGCTGTTTCGCGTTTGGAAAGAAACCCCCGGGCAGGCTAAATTGATGGGCTATCTGGAGGATTACGCTTTCTACGCCGATGGGCTATTGGCTTTGTATCAAACCACCTTTGACCCGCGCTGGTTCCAGGCGGCCCGTGCCTTGATGGATACGGTGCTTGATCACTTTCAGGATGAAGCCCAGGGCGGCTTTTTTGACACCGCCGACGACCACGAGCAGCTTGTCACCCGGCCCAAAAGCTTGCAGGATAACGCGACACCTTGCGGTAACAGTATGGCGGTGCGAACACTCTTGATGCTGGCTGCCTATACTGGGCAGGCCAAATACGAAACACCGGCGGTTAATGCACTTGCCTCATTGCAGGGACCAATGAGTCAATATCCCGGAGCTTTTGCTCACTGGCTGGGCGCATTGGAGTTTGCCGTTGCTCCTCCTAAAGAAGTGGCTGTCATTGGCCAGAAAGACCGCGAGGATACTAAATCGCTGTTGCAGACTGTGTTGACCCCCTACCGCCCCAATCAAGTGGTCGCCCAAGCCAATGAAAACGAGACAAGCGGGCAGCCTGAGCTGGTCGAAGGGCGGCCCATGCAAAAGGGGCGAGCAACGACCTATGTCTGCCAGAATTTTACCTGCCAGCAGCCAGTTACAACGGTTGAAGAATTGGAAGTATTGCTATAACCTGATGCAAAAGAGGGAGAGCCACCCTATTGGATGGCTCTCCTTCATAAATGGATAAAATTTCGAGAGGATAAATAAAATTAAAGATTCTGGACGAGATTGCTAAACACGTTTCCCACAACCGGGCCAAGCAGCAAGAGAATGGCGATAACCACAATTGCGACTAAGACCAGGATCAACGCGTATTCTACAAGACCTTGACCTTCTTCACGGGGAAGGAATAACATTTGATATAAGCCTCCTTTCTTCAAGATTTAATCAACGCTAACCTCTCCTGAAAATTTTACGAAAAAAGCCACCAAGCTTTGCTGATGGTGGCTTTTCCAAATAAAAATAAATGTATTACTAGAGAATAAAAATTAAAGGTTGCCGACGATATTGCTGAAGACGTTACCAACGACCGGGCCAAGCAGCAAGAGAATGGCGATAACCACGATGGCGACCAAGACCAGGATCAACGCATATTCTACGAGACCTTGACCTTCTTCACGGGGAAGGAATAACATTTGATATAAGCCTCCTTTCTTCAAGATTTAATTGTGTAAAACCAAGAACATAATACACTACTTTTGTAAAAAAATCAATAAATTTGGCGTAAATCTGAATAAATTTGATGTAAATATTTATGGTTAAGGGAATTATCATCAAGATATTTCTTAAAACTTCCCGGCTAATGTTCCTTCAATCACCCGCTGAAAATCTTCGTAGGGATATGCCCCGGCCAGAGGGACGCCATTCACCAGAAAGGCCGGAGTACCGCGCACACCCATTACCTGCGCCAAGCGGATATCCTCATCAAGCGAAGGCTGATCCTTAAAATTAGTCAGGCATTGTTCAAAGATCTTGGTATCTAAACCCATATCTCCGGCGAGCTTGGTCAGATTGGCTGGTGTAAAGCCAATCCCCTGGTTAGCGTAAAGCGTGTTATGAAAATCCCAGAATTTATTTTGTTGTTGCGCGGCACATTCGGCCCCCTGAGCAGCAGTCATCGAGTCTTCGCCTAAAATTGGGTAATGAACGTAGGCCATCCGCACTTTGCCTGTTTTAATATATTTTTCAGTGATCAAGGGCAACGTTTCATGTGCCCACTTGCCACAATAGCCGCAGTTAAAATCGCCAAATTCGACGAGGGTTACAGGAGCATTAGCATCGCCCTGGAAATGGCGCGCCCCAGCGATAACCGCCAGCATTACTGCTTGGTGCGGGTCGGGCTTGTTAATTTGACCCGAATCCTCCACCGCCAGGGGTGCCACGCTGGTTTCAGGCTCAGGAATAACGAGAGGATAGAGATAAAACCCCCCCAAACCACCCACCAGCAGCCCAATCAGTAATAATAACCATGGATTAGGGGCAGTATTGCTTCTGACCGAGACTGACACAGTCGAAGCGGCCTCACTGGTTAATTCGGACGGTCCGGTTTCAATCATATTGTTCTTTTCTACTTCGATCACGGAAAGCTCCTCCTGTTAGTATCACTAAGGGGGTAGAACAACTTGTCAAAACTCTACCCGAAAAGCGGCTGAAAATCAAATCTTCGGCTGCTATTGCTGCGCTTTTTCAATTTTTTCCCAACTATCTTTTAACTTCACTGCCCGATTGAAGACCAGCCTGCCGGGGGTAGTGTCGGGATCAACAGTGAAATAGCCCTGCCGCTCAAATTGATAACGATCTCCCGGCTTGGCACCCGCCAGATTCGGCTCGACAAAGCAGGTGGTCAGAACTTCCAGAGATTGCGGATTTAAGTTGGCGGTAAAATCAGCGCCGTTCTCAACCTCTTCAGGATAGGGTTTGAGGAAAAGATGATCGTACAGGCGCACTTCTGCTGGCAGCGCGTGGGCCGCCGATACCCAATGCAGCGTGGCTTTGACCTTGCGCCCATCCGGGGGATTATTCCCACCGCGTGTTTGAGGATCATAGGTGCAGTGCAGTTCGATGACCTCGCCGGTCTGTTCGTCTTTGACGACCCCAACACAGGTGATGAAATAACCATAGCGCAGCCGGATTTCTCGCCCGGGGGCCAGGCGATAGTACTTGGGCGGCGGCTCTTCGCGGAAATCATCCTGCTCGATGTACAGCACCTTGGAGAAAGGCACTTTCCGGGTTCCCATACTGGGGTCTTCGGGGTTGTTGACTGCCTCCATCTCCTCCACCAGGTCCTCCGGGTAGTTGTCAATAACCACACGCAGGGGGCGCAGCACAGCCATAACTCGGGGCGCATGTTTGTTGAGATCGTCACGGAGACAATTTTCCAGCCGGGCGATTTGAATGGTGCTGTTAGCTTTGGCCACGCCGATTTCTTCGCAGAAGTTGCGAATGGCTGCGGGCGTATAGCCGCGCCGGCGAAGGCCGGACAGTGTGGGCATACGCGGGTCATCCCAGCCCCGAACATGCCCATCCCGAACTAGCTGCAAGAGTTTACGCTTACTCATTACCGTATAGGTCAGGTTCAGACGGGCAAATTCGATTTGCTGGGGATGATAGATGCCCAGTTCGTCCAGAAACCAGTTATAGAGAGGGCGATGGTCTTCAAATTCCAGGGTACAAATTGAATGGGTGATACCCTCAATAGAGTCTGATTGGCCATGCGCCCAATCGTACATGGGGTAAATACTCCACTTGTCGCCGGTACGGTGATGGCTGGCATGCAGGATACGGTACATAACCGGGTCGCGCATGTTCAAGTTGGGGGAAGTCATGTCAATTTTAGCCCGCAGGACGTGCGTTCCATCGGGGAATTCGCCGGCCCGCATGCGCCGAAACAGGTCCAGATTCTCCTCGACGGAACGGTTGCGGTATGGGCTGTCTTTGCCGGGCTGGGTCAAAGTACCCCGATAGGCCCGGATTTCATCGGCGCTTAGACTGTCCACGTAGGCTTTGCCTTTTTTGATCAGTTCAATCGCCCACTCGTACAGTTGATCAAAGTAGTCGGAGGCATAAAACAGCCGGTCTTCCCAATCGAAGCCGAGCCAATGCACGTCCTCGATGATCGAGTCAATGTATTCCTGTTCTTCTTTGATGGGGTTTGTATCATCAAAGCGGAGATTGCCTTTGCCGCCGTAGCTTTCGGCCAGCCCAAAGTTAAGGCAGATGGATTTGGCGTGGCCAATGTGCAGGTAGCCGTTCGGCTCCGGTGGAAAGCGGGTGTGCACCCGGCCATCGAATTTGCCAGTGCGCATATCTTCATTAACGATGTCGCGGATGAAGTTGGAGCCGGCGCTGGTTCCGGTTTCGGTTGTGTCTTTATTATTAATCAATTCAGCGCTGGTCGCTGTCATGAATTCTTCTCCTCAGTCTGGTGGCAGATCCTACCAGCAAAAATATTAGGTGATATTTTAGCACGTTCTGGTTATCAATGCCAGTAGTTACAAATTGCGCCATATCTTGGTTACGGGAGCCGCTCCAGCGCCCGGTCAATCCGCTGCAACACCCTTTCCCTCCCCAAAATTTCCAGCGTCTCGAACAAGGGTGGGGCGACCATCTTGCCACAAACGGCCACACGGATGGGCTGAAACATCTCGCCTGGTTTTAGACCCAGCGAATTAGCTGCTTCCCGCAAGATGGCGTCCAGCGTCTCGTGAGTAAAGTCACTCCCGGCCAAAACCCGGCGAGCGGCCTGGAGAATGTTGGGCACATCGGCCAGCGTCATTTTCTTGGGGACCAGCAGGTTAAGATCGTAAGGGGGTAACTCGTCTACAAAGAAGAAATCCACCCAAGCTGGGGCGTCGCTCAATACGGTCAGGCGTTCCTGGATGAGCGGGGTGATTTTGAGCAGCGTTTCCCGGTCGGCAGTGATGCCAGTAGCAGCCAGAAATGGCAACAAGCGGTCCGTCAAATCTTCAATGGACAGGTTACGGATGTAAATCCCGTTGAAGTGGTCGAGCTTGTCATAGTTCCAGGCGGCCGGAGAAGGATTGACCCGTTCCAGGCTGAAACGCTCGATCAATTCCTCCCTGCTCATGATCTCGGTCTTGTCATCGTAGCTCCAGCCGACCAGGGCCAGGTAATTGACCAGGGCTTCGGGCAGATACCCTCGCTCTTTGAAGGTATGGACAAATACCGGGTAGACCTTGCCATCCGGGGCGCGCTCCTCGCGTTTGCTCATTTTGCCCTTGCCGGCCGGATTGAGAATGAGGGGTAAATGGGCAAAAACCGGCGGCTGCCAGCCAAAAAAGTTGTAAAGATGCAGATGAATGGGGAAACTGCTGATCCACTCTTCGCCGCGTAGTACGTGGGTGATTTCCATCAGATGATCGTCCACCACAACGGCAAAGTGATAGGTGGGAATGCCGTCCGACTTGATCAAAACCGTATCTTGAATTGTTTCGTTCTCAATCGTAATATCACCTCTGATAGCATCATGGAGAGTAATGCTGCCGGTCAGAGGCACTTTGAGCCGCACCACAAAAGACCCGCCAGCCTCGGCCCGGCGATCCGACTCGGACGGGTCGAGATTGCGGCAGAAGCGGTCATAGCCGGGCAGCAGCCTGGCCTTTTGGCGCTCCTCGTTGACTTGGGCTAAACGTTCCGGCGTGCAAAAGCAGCGATAGGCGTGGCCTTGATCGAGCAGGACTTTGATGTACTTTTGGTAAATATCCAGGCGTTCGGTTTGATAGTACGGGCCATAGTCGCCGCCCACTTCCGGGCCTTCGTCCCACTGCAGGCCCAGGTATTGCAGACCGGTCAGCAAATCCGAGATAGCCTCCGGGTTATACCGCTTCTGGTCAGTATCTTCGATTCTGAGAATAAACGCGCCGCCCGTTTTTTGGGCCAAAAGGTAATCATATAAAGCGGTGCGCGCGCCCCCTACATGCAAAAAACCGGTGGGGCTGGGGGCATAGCGAACCCGCACCGGTCGCAATAATTGTGCCATTCATTTATCCTTCGCAGATGTTTATTTGCTGTTTTGCTCGTTCTCCGCCTCTTTAGCGTCAAACAACGCTTTAATATGCGGCATATTCAAGTACCAGACTGAGACAGTCAGGCCCACCAGGTAAGGAACAAGATTAAATACCAAACTGCGGGGACCATAATCAGAACTGGTTGCTAATTCGCCTGAGCTGAACAGGGCTACAACATAAAAAATTGCCCAAACAATAATACTGCCCATAAAGAGGAGGCGGCCCCAATGCCGAAGCGTCCACAAGCCATAGGCGCTGGCCGCAAAGGCGAGGCCAAAAAGCCCGTTAAGAACAAACACCGTCCAAATCTGGCCCTGACTCAAGTTCAGATCGCTCTCAGATGCGACGATCGCCGATAAAAGTATCAGCCGGGAAAGGGCAACCAAAACCAAGACCAGCGCCCAAAGCCCCAGAATAAAAATACCCCAACTTCCCCAGCGCCGCTGAATCCCGGCGGACAAACTGACCCAGAATGTATTAATTAGACTTCCTCAAAATCGAGGGCCTTACGGCGCATCAAGACACTCTGCACCAGGCCCAGTGAGATTAAAAAGGCGATCAGCGAGCTACCCCCGTAACTTATAAACGGCAGCGGTGTGCCCGTCACCGGCAGCAGACCCAGGTTTACGCCGAGATTTACAAACGACTGAAAAAAGATCACCGAGGCCACGCCGATGCAGATGAGCCGGCCAAACGGGTCGCCGGTTAAATCGGCGGCTCGCATCACTCGCCAAATGAGCGCCAGAATCAACAGGAACAGCAGCAGCGACCCCAGCAGGCCCAACTCTTCCCCAATAACCGAGAAGATGAAATCGGTATGGCGGACACGCAGGAAGTGAAGCTGATTTTGAGTGCCAATACTAAATCCCTTGCCCAGAAATCCGCCGGAGCCGATACTAATCAGGGCTTGCTGGATGTTGTAATAACCATCCGGGTCGCTCTGCGGGTTAAGAAAGAGCATCACTCGATCACGCTGATAATCGGCCATGGTCAGCCAGACAATTGGGCTGGCGATAACAGCTAACAGGCCTAGTAGGCCCACATGAAACCAATGCACGCCGGCCATGAGGGCCATAATTAACCAAACCACAGCCACAATTATGGTGGTTCCGAGGTCGGGTTGCAGATAAATCAAAAGGATCGGCGGCACGACCAGCGCCAGTGAAAACAGCAGGTTCCGCAGCTTATCCATCTGACCATCCCGGTCGGCTAGAATTTTGGCGGTAATAATGATGACCACAATTTTGGCAATCTCGCTCGGCTGCACCGGGAAAAGTTGAAAATCCAACCAGCGTAGGGTTCCGGCGGTTAACTCTGCGGCAATAAAGAGCGTCCCTAGCAGAGCCAGCATGACCACGTAAAGGAATTTGTAGAGAGAAGCGTAGTAGCGATAATCAATAGCTGCTACTACCACCATTACTACCAGGCCAATACCGGCCCGTGTCAACTGGGTCTGCCACAGGTCCCGTAAATCTTCCTGGTTCTGGTTGGCGCTGTAAATCATAATCACGCCATATAAAATTAACAGTCCGGCAATCCCGACTAACACCAGGTCAAACTGCCGCCAAATTCTGCGATCCATTATTTCTGCCGCGCTCCGACTACCGGAATATTAGCCGTAAGCCGGCTTTGCCGGGCCGTTTGAGTCAGGGCGATTTCAATGCCGTCCCGGTCAATTTCAACATATTTTGAAATGACTTTAATCAACTCGTCTTTCAACTCGTTCATCTTTTCCGCCGATAGATTGACCCGATCCTGCACCAAGACCAAGCGCAAACGATCCTTGGCAATCTCCCGACTCGTCGGTTCCCCTCGACCCAGCAGCCGATTGAGTAGATTCATAAGCTCGACTCCCGCGTGCTATGACGCTTTGAAGAATTTTGCAAGTCGCTTAATGAACGAGTTACCTTCTTCCAAATTCATGAAGGGAACCTCTTCGCCAGCGAGACGGCGGGCGATATTGCGATAAGCTTGTCCCGCCGTCGAGCCGTTTTCCATCACTACCGGCCGCCCTTTGTTGGTTGAGACAATAATCGACTCGTCGTCAGGCACAATTCCAATCAGATTAATGGCCAGAATATCAATCACATCGCTCGTGTTAAGCATGTCGCCCCGTCTAATCATATCAAGGCGCAGCCGGTTCAGAATCAAATTGGCAGGTCCTTTTTCTTCAGCCTCAATCAAGCCGATAATCCGGTCAGCATCCCGCACTGCCGACACCTCAGGCGTGGTCACAATGACCACCCGGTCCGCCGGGGCGACTGCATTTTTGAACCCTTGCTCAATCCCGGCCGGGGAATCGATAAGAATATAATCAAAATCGGGCCGTAACTGATTGCAGAGTTCAATCATATCCCCCGGCGTCACCGCCGTTTTATCACGGGATTGGGCCGCCGGGATCAGGTAAAGTTCGTCCAGCCGTTTGTCTTTGATCATGGCCTGGCGCAGTCGGCAGGTGCCCTCGACGACATCCACCAAATCATAGACAATCCGGTTTTCCAGGCCCATCACGACATCCAGGTTGCGCAGGCCGATGTCGCTGTCAATCGCTACAACCTTGAGTCCCTGCGCCGCCAGAGCCGCGCTCAGATTGGCCGTGGTCGTGGTTTTACCGACTCCGCCTTTTCCAGAAGTTATGGTTATAACGACTGCACTCATAGTCTAATCCTGCTTTTTAGATTTTTAATGATAAACTTTCCCTACGACCCAGAGAATTAGCGAATGGCGAAAATCAAATAAGCGCCATTCGCTAATTCACCATTCGTTCCTTCACTTCCACGGCTCAGCCACAATTTGGCCACTCTGCACCGAAGCCATCTCGGGCACAATCTCGTGATCGCTGTCATCTGCTGGCGACCGGGCGAAGTAGTCGCCAATGCGGAGTTGGGGAGGCGACAATTGCAGGGCGCAGACGACGGCATTTTCAGCCTGGCCTTCACCCAGGCCCGCATGGACTGTGCCCCGCAAGCGCCCCCAGACCACGACGCTGCCTCCGGCGCGAATTTCTGCGCCTGGATTCACATCTCCAATTACAACCACATGCCCCGGATGATGGATGACCTGCCCGGAACGTAAGGTGCGCTGCACCAAAATAGCCTCACCTTGACTGAGCGGTGCTGTGGTAGGCAGAGCTGTCCCTCTAGCGGGCAGCCCCAAGCTGGTTTCCAGGCCCAGTTCAGCCGCGGCTTCCTGCGTGCCAGAGGCTTCACTCTCCACGGCCCATAAGGTCACATTGTGGCGGTTAAGCACCGCTCCCACCTGCTCTAACTCTGAACGGGTGAGTTGGCGCAGACCCACAGCCAACCCAACCCGGCCGCCTTTAAAAAAAGAGGCTTTTTCGCTCAGGCGCTGCTCCAATTCGTCCAGCAGTCCTGGCCATGCGCCCGCACCCAGGGTGATAATTAAACCGTCGCTGGTCCCTTTGATGTTAATGCGCTCACTCGCCATCGCTTGTTCTCTTTACTGGATCACAGAAGGCATATCCGCCGCCGGTTGAGCCTTGAATTCTATCAGATAGCGCAGCCCCTCGTCAATTTCTAGCGCTAGCGGGGGGGCGCCGGGATAATCAGGCAGTCTCAATTCCCAAGTGGTGGCGAGGTTTGGGTCAAGTTCAGTATAATCAAATTGACCGGTCAGACCCGATTTGATTTGGGCAACACTCTGGCCATTGGCCAGAATGTCAACCAGAATTTCAGGCGCCCCCTGCCCTTGGGCATCAAGCACAAAGCCAGAGACACTTGCTTTTTCACTGCTCCAACTATCCGTTCCCAGGAGACGGGTAGTAAAGGTGGCCTCCGGTAAAATAGTGGGAAGTGCCTCCTCGATTTCTTCGGGCTGCGCTTCTTCCTCTTCATCCTTAATGTTGAAGTAATAGCGCAAGATTTTGTTGGTTATGGGCACGGCTACTTCCGAACCCTCAAGCGTGACCCCGCCGCCGCCGTAAACAAAGACGACCGTGGCAATCGTGGGATTATTGCTTGGCGCGTAAGAGGTGAACCAGGCATGGCTGGTTTTAACCCGTCCATCCCGATCCAGACACTGCGGATAACGGTCGCAAAATTCGGCGGTACCGGTTTTGCCCGAGGCAACGATCCCCGGCACATCAAAGGTGTCGTGGGCTGTGCCGGCCTCCCAGGCAATCACATTCCGCAGTCCCTCCTGGATCAAGGCTATAAACTGCGGGTCAACGGCCAGCTTGCGAATGATGTGCGGTTCATTCACTTTAACTACATTGCCATCAGCGTCAAGAATCTCCTTGACCAGATAGGGCCGGTAGAGCGTTCCGCCGTTGGCAATGGCAGCGAAGGCGTTAACCATTTGCAGCGGCGTAGCCAGGACAAATCCCTGGCCAATAGATATGTTATAGGTATCACCCGTCAGCCAGGTTTCGGCATAGTTGAGACGCTTCCACTTCTGGTCGGGCACTAAGCCGCTCACTTCGCCGGGGATGTCAAGGCCGGTGGGTTCGCCCAGGCCAAACATCTCGGCGTATTTGCCCATGCGTTCCAGGCCCAACCCTTCATACTCGGCAGGGTAGTAGCCGCCCCCAACCTGATAAAAATAAACGTCGCAGGAAAAAGCGAGGGCGGCGACCATGTTAACCGGACCATGCCCAGTCCGCAGCCAGCAGTAGAAAGGCTGAGCCAAGTCCAGATTGTCAGGCTCAAACTGGTTGGGCAAATACAGCGTACCTTCATCAACAAAAATGGTATCGGAGTAAACCGTTCGTTCCTGCAGCGCTCCCGCCGCTGGAATAATCTTAAAAGTCGAGCCGGGCGGATATAAGCCGGCAATCGCATGGTTTACCAAAGGCGTCCAGGGGTCCTCGCTCAAAAGGGACAACTCGCGGGCGGTAATTCCACGCGCAAAACTATTGTTATCAAAACTGGGCAGCGACACCATGGCCAGAATCTCACCCGTTTGGGGGTTCATGGCAATCGCCACACCCTGATTGGAGTTAACCTCGTCCATCTGCTCCTGCAACGCCTGAGCCGTTGCTTCCTGCAAGCCCAAATCAATTGACAGACGCAAGTTGTGCCCGGGCCGCACCTGGATATTCTCGCTCACTGTTCTGATTTTTTGGCCGGTGACGTCAACCTCAATGCTCTCCAATCCTTTGGTTCCATGCAGCCACTCTTCATAACTGGCCTCAAGCCCGGCTAAACCGGTCGAGTCGGTCAAGTCATATCCCTGGCTGGCGTAGCGATCAAATTGTTCTGCCGGGATGGGGCCAACGTAGCCCAACAGATGGCTCATGAGTTCACCGTATAAATAATCACGGCTGGGTGTCGTCTCAATCAAAACCCCCGGCAGGTCAATACGCTCCTCTTCTATTTTGGCCGCGATAATCGGGTCAATATCTTTGGCAATAGTAACCGGCAAAAAAGGAGCCAGGGTGCGGTCCCGGTTAACCGCATCACGAATACCCAGGGGTGCTCTGGCTAATTGCCGACTGCGCGGGTTGATAATTTGCCGGCCCAATTGGCGATTGAACTGGTGATGGGTAATTGCTTGAAAATAGCCATTGTTGTAGCCCACCACCGGCTCGATTTGGGTGGTGATGGGCAAATTCAGCAGTTCCGACAGGCGAGCAAAGACTTTGGCCTCGGCAGTAGTGTCTTCGGGCAGGTAGGCGGGTATGATGACGACATCATAAGTGGGCCGATTGCGCACCAACAGTTCGCCATTACGATCATACATGACCCCGCGTGAAGCCGGCACTTGATTAAGCCGGAAGCGGTTAGCATCGGCCAGGGCCTTGTAAGTTTCTCCCTGGACCACTTGCAGGTTATACAATTGCGTGGCCAGCACCAAAAAAGCAATGAGGGCCATCACCCGAAATAAGTAGCTGCGTAGCCGAATTTGAAAGTCGGTCATGGCGAACAATTATACAATAGAAGTTGGATTTTAGAAACTAGGTAACTGGTCAGGTTCAGGTGAAGTGCCAGTCACCTGAGTAGTCCATAATTAGAATGAAAGGGGTTGCGGATTCAGCCAGCGGTTGAGCATATATAACAGAGGAAACACGAGCAGCATCACGGCTGTGTTAAAAATAGCCACCGGCACCAGCACCGCCGAAAAAGCTTCGTTCCAAACAACGGGCCGGCCCAACAAGTTTAAGAGGAGTAAGGCCAGCCCATTAAAAAGCAAGCTCAACGGGAAAGTCAGGCTGAGGGGCAGGATAATGCTGCTGCCAAACAGACGCCCATGAAACAGGCTGGTCACCAGGGTTACGACCAGTATGGCCAGGGTGAAAAGACCGAACGGCCCCCCGGACAGCAAATCGAGGCTCAGGCCGCCGATCACAGCCCAGGCAAGTCCATCGCTCAGCCCGCGCAAAATCGTCCAGCTAATTACAACAACCAAGACCAGATCGGGATGAACGTTGTTTATTTTGATGTAGGGAGCCAGCGTAGACTGAAGCAGGGTGGCGGTAATTAAGATCGCCGGAGGAATGAGGTTATTGATTCTCCGACTCCTGCGACTTTAGGATTTCAGATTCCAGGTCAACCGGCTTGAAGGAGGTGACAATCAACATCGATTCCAGCTTGCCAAAGTCAACGGTCGGGCGGATACGAGCAGTTTGAAACATATCCTGGTCTCGTTTTACCACCTCTGTGACCTGGCCAATCACCAACTTATCAGGAAAATTCCCGCCCAGCCCGGAGGTGAGGACAATGTCGCCTGGGTTGACCTTCTCGTTTTGGGGAATGCGCTCCATTGTCAAGGTGCCGTCAATATTGCCGCGAACCAGCCCGGTAACTCGGCTGTTTTGGATGAGGGCATTCACTGCGCTGGCCGGGTCAATCAACATCAACACCTGGGCCGAGTTAGGGCCAACCGCCGTCACCCGGCCGACCAGCCCCCGGTCGGTGATAACCGGCATATTTTCGGCTACGCCGTCCCGCGCCCCGACATCTACGTAGACAAAGTAAAGCAGGTTGGTGGGATCAACCCCAATACTGCGGCCAATCACCGTCGTGGTTTGATAATTTAATTGGGGGTTGCTGCGAGTGTAATTGAGCAGTTGGCGCAATAGTTCGTTTTCGCGCTCCACCTCGCGGAGACGAACGTTATCTACCATCAGCTTATTGTTGAGGCTCTCCAGTTCGGCATTTCTGGCTTGCAGAGCTTGCAGACTCTGGCTTTGCTCCGTCCGGCTGACTACATTTTGAGCCGCGCGGGTAATCGCTCCCTCCAGCGGCTCCAGAGTCGTTTGCACAAAGGTCCGTACCGCCGTCATGTAACCCAGCCGGTCTAAGGCGAAACCCAAAAAGAGCAAAGCCAGGATCAGGCCGATGTAAAGCTGTCTGTTTCTTGTTGCGGTCATACTTCGTAATGTAGCAGGGTAGCAGATGGCAAAGTAGCAGACAAGAGTCCCTGTAAGTTGCTACCTGCAACCTGTAACCGGCAACGGCTAGGGCCGGTGATTCGTGCTGCCTCGCTGGAGAGAGGTCAGTACTTTGGCGTATTTATCATAGCTCTCCAGAACCTGCCCGGCCCCACGAGCCACGCACGTCAGCGGGTCGTCGGCGATATAAACCCGCATCTTGGTTTCTTCGGATAGGCGTTCGGCCAGGCCCTGCAACAAGCCGCCGCCGCCGGCCAGGGCAATGCCGCCCTCCATCAGATCGGCGATCAATTCCGGCGGCGTTTCGTCGAGCGTGTCGCGCACAGCATCAATAATAACGGCCAGAGAGTCGCTTAAGGCTTCGCGCAGTTCAACACTGGATACCTCAACTGAGTCGGGCAGGCCGGTGATCAAATTGCGACCCCGCAAGGCGATGGTTTGTTCTTCCGGCAGGGAATAGGCGGAACCAATGGTAATTTTAGCCCGCTCCGCCATACGCTGGCCAATGAGCAGGTTGTATTTTTGCCGGGCGTAATTGATAATGGCCTCATCCATCTCGTCGCCCGCTACCCGGATTGAGCGGCTGACCACGATACCGCCCAGAGAAAAGACGGCTACTTCGGTCGTGCCGCCGCCAATGTCAATGACCATGCTGCCCAAGGGCTCGGTAATAGGCAACCCCGCGCCAATCGCTGCGGCTACCGGCTCTTCGATAATCTGGGCGTCGCGTGCTCGTGCGTTGCGGGCGGCATCATACACCGCTCTTTTTTCAACTTCCGTTACCCCGCTGGGAATGCCTACAACGACGCGCGGGGCATAGAAAGGGGTCGGAATGAGGGTTTGTTCGTGAACTTTTTTAATAAAATAGCGCAGCATCGCTTCGGTGATTTCAAATTCCGAAATCACTCCATCGCGCAGGGGTCGAATAGCCACAATATTGGCTGGCGTCCGGCCAACCATTTCCTTGGCATCAACACCAATGGCTAAAGGTTTCTTCGTCTTTTTATCAATGGCGACAACCGAAGGCTCGTTAATGACAATGCCCTTGCCTCTGACATATACCAGTGTATTGGCTGTTCCCAAATCAATGCCAACATCAAGAGAAAAGAGCCCTAATAATGCATCTAAAGGGCCGGCCACGTAAATTCTCCTTCCAAATCACATAACAATAGGCAGGCTTCGCTATTTTGCCGCCTGCCTATGCCAAGGCAATTATACCACAATCGTTTCTTTGCACAAACAAGTCATGCAGGCAAAAGTCATTAGGCAAAAAGGGCCGTTGACATATTTTAAGGAATGTAATATTATCTCTAGGGTAGAATAATCGTCCCGATGAGCATGTCAGAAAAATGAGCCAAACTTTCAAGTGCAGCAGTTGTGGATATGAAAACCCCTCTGATCATTTGTATTGCGGGAAGTGTGGTGAGAAATTAATCTCCGAGACCCCCGCAACTTCTCTCATCACTGCCCCTATTGAGGGTGAACGACGGCAGGTAACGATTATCTTTGCCGATATTTCCGGCTTTACCGCCCTCAACGATGCCGCCAAAAGCCCGGCTGAGGTCGAGCAGGTGGTGCGGCTGATTAACCTGTGCCTGCAGGAATTGAGTGAGGCTATCTACGAGTTTGACGGTCAAATTGATAAATACATCGGCGATGCCATCATGGCTGTTTTCGGCGCTCCCAAAGCCCACGAAGATGACCCCGAACGGGCGCTGCGAGCGGCGCTGGCCATGCAAGAGCGTTTGGAAAAGTTCAACCGCAATCCACCGATGCCCCTGCCTGAACCTCTGGGGATTCACATGGGGATCAATACCGGGACCGTGATTGCCGGCGACATTGGCGCCGACCGCAACCGTTCCTACACGGTCATGGGCGATGCGGTCAACGTGGCCTCGCGATTGGAGCATGTCTCAGAGCGAGGCGAAATCCTTATCAGCGAAACAACTTACAGCCTGACCAGCCGCCTGTTTGTGTTTGAAGAGCGTGAGGCTGTCGCCGTTAAAGGCAAAAGTGAACCCCTCAAGATTTTCCAACTGAAGAGCGCCAAGGATTTGAGCCAAACCCAACGCGGCTTGAGCGGCATGGAGGCGCCGGTCATTGGCCGTGAGGATGAGATCCAGGCGCTGCTCCAATTCTACCAGCGCATCCAGGATCACCAGGGGGGTATTGTGGTCGTGGCCGGCGATGCCGGTTTGGGCAAGTCGCGCCTGATCCGCGAGTTTAGAAAACAGGTAGATACGGCCCAGGATGATAAAACCAAGTCGCTCTGGCTTTTTGGGCGAGGACTGTCCTACCGCCAATCCTTCACCAACCGCCTGTTTGTAGACATCCTCAAAACTTACCTTGATCTGCCTGAAAATTCCGACGAGAGCCTGACCAAACTGCGCCTGGAAGCGATGGGCGAGGAAATGTTTGGCTCACGAAAAAATGAAGTCATCCCCTATTTGGCTACCCTACTGGGTATCAAATTGGATGAGGAGTCGGCCACGCATCTTCCGGTTGATCCGGAGTTCTTACAACAGCGCACCTTTTTAGCCATGGGCGAGTGGGTTGAAGCGCTGGTTAAGAAACGCCCGCTTGTTATGGTTTTTGAGGACCTCCACTGGGCCGACCCAAGCTCGGTTAAACTGATTCAGTACTTGTTAACCCTGACTGTTTTCAATCCGGTCCTGATGATTTGTGTCACCCGCCCCGAGCGCGATACCGCTTTTTGGGAAATAAAGACTCAGAGCAGCCAGCATTACGCCAAGAACTATAAAGAGTTGGTTCTCTGGCCCTTGACCGACGAAGAAAGTCGCCAGGTGATCAAACATTTGCTCAAGCTTGAGCAGATTCCCAAGGGGCTGGAGAATCTGCTGCTGAGTCGTGCCTCTGGCAATCCTCTTTTTTTAGAGGAATTGCTGCGCAGCTTGATTGAAGAAGACGTCATTCAACCGACCGAAGATGGGCGCTGGAAGATCACTCGTGCGGTCACTGAAATTGACATTCCCAATACGTTACAAGGTGTTTTAACTGCCCGTATTGACCGGCTGGAAGACTCGGTCAAGCGGGTGCTGCAGGTGGCGGCAGTGGTTGGCCGGGTATTCCCCCGTTTCGTCTTGGCCCCCATCGTCGGCAATCCGGATGTGCTCGAAAAGGCGCTGGCCCAACTGGAAGTCGCCGACTTGATTGAAGTGCATGCCCACGATACTCAGCCTGAGTACCGGTTTAAGCACGTTCTCACCCACGAAACCGCTTACAATAGTATGCTCAGCCAGCAGCGCAAAGTCATTCACAAGCAGATTGGCGACCACATGTCGCGCCTCTACTGGCAGTTGGGTGAGGAGTATGCGGCCATTGTGGCCGACCATTACTACAAGAGCGAAACCTGGCCCCGCGCCCTGCGCTATCTCCAACGCGCCGCCGAGGCTGCCATTCAATCTTTTGCCAATTATCAGGCGGTCGAATTCTACAATCAGGCCCTGGAAGTAGCTCAAATCTTGGGGACAGAGGCCGACCAGGAAGCGGTTTTGGCTATTTATGAGGGCCGGGCCAAGATTCTGACCAGCCTGGGCGACCCGCAGCAAGCGGCAGCCGACTTTGAAGCAATGCGGGCCAAAGCCGAAGCCCTTAAAGACGATTTGGCGTTGATGCGCTCCTTGAACGGGATTGGTTCGCTCCATGCCAGTCATTATGACTTCTCTCAGGCAGTAGACTTTTTTACCGAAGCGCTCCAGGTAGCCCGCCGTATTGGCGACGAGCGGGGTATTGCCGACACCTTGGGCCAATTAGGCAATTTCTATTATAATATGGGCAAGCTGGAATTGGGTGTGAAAAATTACCAGGAAGCCCGGGAGTTAAGCCAGAAATTGGGTGACGAAAGTCGCAGCGTTGAAGCTGAAGACGGGCTGGCCAAAATCATGCTGGAGCAGGGGGAAATTAGCGCCAGCCTGGAGCGTTACAGACAAATCGTCAATATTCGCCGCCGGCTGGGCTACCGTACCGGCCTGATGAATTCTCTGGCTTCGATGCTCATGGCCCAAACCTTTACCGCCGATTATCATGGCGCTCAGGAAACGGCTGAGGAAGTACTGGATTTACACCACAAATCCGGGGATTTTTATCGGGTGCCCTTTATCAAATACTACCAGGCTTTTGGGCAGCTTTTCCAGGGCGAATGGGATAAAGCCGTCGAAAACTTGAAAGAAGGGCTGCGCCTGGCGCATCAACAAAAACAAAAATCTTTGCAGGCGTTGGGGCTGGCCTGGCTGGGTTACTATTACCTTACTCTTGGTCTGGATGAAGAAGGCCTGCGGCAAGCCAGAGAGAGCATGCAACTGGCCCAGGAACTTGGCTCGCCGCTGTACGTGATGCGCGCGCAGGCGATTTTGGGTACTGCTTATCGCCACCTGGATCAACTGGAAGAAGCCGTCAGAGAATTGGAGAGTGTCCATGCTGTAGCTCAGGGCATGGAGTTTGTCCCCGATGAGGTCATGATCCTCTATCAGCTAGTCCGGGCTTATATGGACACCCATGCCTGGGACAAGGCTGAGGAAAGCCTGGGCCGCCTGTCAGCGCTGGCCCAAGCCAGTGATATGAAAGAATTCATGGCTCGCGCCCAGTGGCTGCAATCCTTGTTAGATATTCACTACAAACGCTATGACGCCGCCCTTGAAGTCCTCATCGCCGCCTCTGATTTGGCCGAGCAAATTGACAGCCGCTTGAGCCAATATATTATCCAAATTCAAAAATCATACGTTTATCACATTTCAGGCAATCCCCCGGCTTCCAGAGACGCCATGGTTTACGCTCAAAAAATTCAAAAGCGTTTGCTCGAAACCTTGTCCGATGAGCCTGCCCGGCAGGCTTTCCTTGACAATGCTCACTCCTGTCATCTCCAAGAGATGATAGAAGCCAATAGCAGCAGTCCGGCTAAAGTAAAGAGTCTCGTTGGAGATTTGGCCTCGTGACCTCTGGCCTGGTCCAAAGGATTGCTGAATTTTGCCAAAAAAATTCCCTCCTGGCTAATCACGATCATATTGTTATTGGAGTATCCGGGGGACCCGACTCACTTTGTTTGCTTGACGTACTGGATACGCTCCGACCCACCTTGGGTTTAACACTCACCATTGCTCATCTCAACCATCAACTGCGGGGAGCTGACTCCGAGGCCGACGAAGCCTTTGTCCGCAGGCTGGCAGACCAACGCCAGCTCCCCATTTTTGTCGAAACCGCGCCGGTTGCCACCCAGGCCGCCCAGCATAAGCAATCTCTGGAAGAAGCAGCCCGGCAAATTCGCTATGCCTTTTTGTGGCGGGTAGCTCAAAGGGTCAACGCTAACAAAGTTGCAGTCGGCCACAATGCCGACGACCAGACAGAAACGGTCTTGATGCATTTTCTACGCGGCACCGGCTTGGCTGGACTGAGGGGGATGCTGCCGCTGATCGAAATAACCGATTTGCGTCTGCACCCGGCCGATGTGCCCGCATCGGCATCTCTGGCTGTCCCCCAACTCATTCGGCCTTTACTGGAAACTTGGCGAAGTGAGATTGAAGCTTACTGCCAGGCCCGCCAGCTAGAACCTCGCCAGGATTTTTCTAACCAGGATACTACCTTTTTCCGCAACCGGCTGCGTTACGAACTGATTCCACTGCTGGAGACTTACAATCCTAACATTCGCCAAACGCTCCAGCGCACTGCCAAGGTTGTGACCGCCGAGGCCGAACTGTTGCAGGAGCAACTGGCTCAAGCCTGGCAAGCCGTCGTCCGCAGCGAGTCACCTGAGCGAATTGAGCTGGACTTGCCGGCCTGGCGGGAGTTACCCCTGGCCCTCAAACGTTCGACGCTGCGCCGCGCTGTCCAAACACTTCGCCGCAGTTTGCGCGATATCAGTTTTGAGCATATCGAGGCGGCCCTGGCTATTGTGGAGCAGGGCGGGGTGGGCGCCAAGGCCAGCCTGCCGCAAGGATTAATGCTAACGCTAAATTACCACACGTTTGTGATTGCTCCGGCCAGTAGCCCGACCGCTCCCCCCCTACCTGACCAGCCCCAGTTACGGCAAGCTCAAGCCTTACCCCTTAACCTGGCCGGAGTAACCTCACTGCCTGGCACGCACTGGCAACTCCGAGCCGACTTTCTGATGTTGGAGCAGGTCAATTTGAACGAGTTAAACCAGCTCGGTCCTTGGGAAGCGTACCTGGATGCTGAAGTGATTGGCCAGCAGGCAGTCCTGCGGCCGCGCCGTCCCCGCGATACATTTACGCCCTTGGGCATGGGTCAGCATCGCCAAAAAGTCAGTGAATTTATGATTAACAAAAAAATTCCCGCTGCTTGGCGTAAATTCATTCCTCTGCTTGTTTCCAGGGAACAGGTGTGGTGGATTTGTGGTTACTGCCCCGACGACCGTGCCCGCCTGCGTCCCACCACGCAGCGGGTCCTTCACCTTAAGTTTGAGCGAGGCTGACTGTTGAGCTGGTCCTAGAATTCACTCAGATTTTTCCCTCAAAAACCCCCTAAAGCTATTGCGAGACGAACTGCCTTAGAGTATAATGAGCCTTCATGAATCGGGGGACCCGGGGGGAGGAAGGATCCGTGACGATGCACGTTTTACTCATTGAAAATAATAACTTGGACCAATCCGAGTCCTTACTGGGCAACCTGAAGGACCAGGGGTACCAGGTGGTGACATCTTTTACACCTGAAGCTGCTGTTGAAACAACCAAAACCCTCTGGCCCAATTTGATTGTCTTTAATTCCACCAACACGTCTTTCAGTTTGACCAGCTTTCAGCAGGCGATTGATGAAATGCAGCTCAACATTCCTTATCTGGTTGTTGGCGATAAGGCAATCGCCGCCCAAATTGGCGCTGATACCATTTTGGTGGCCCCGGGCAAGCTGCAACAACTCACCCAGGGACTGAAAAAGGCTACCGCTACCCAGAAAAATAGATTTGTTCGCCTGCCCGGTCTCACCCTCGACTGTTATCGGCATCAGGTGCTGCGTGATGGCCAGATTTACAGTTTAACCCCCAAAGAATTTAAATTGTTGTACCTGCTGGTCAGCCGCCATGATACAATTTTGAGTCGCAAAATCATCATGCAAGAAGTCTGGGAAACGGATTATCTGGGCGACACCCGGACACTGGATGTGCATATTCGCTGGATCCGCGAAAAAATCGAGGAAAACCCCAGCCGCCCGCAACGTTTAATCACCATTCGGGGAACCGGCTACCGTTTTACTTTAAATCCTGAATAAAGTTTGCTAGTGAAACAACGCTCTCTTTGCTCTTATTTACTGCTCATTTTTCTCTTTATTCTATCAAGCTGCGGCGATACCCGGCCGCCGCAGCCGCCTGAATTTCAACCCATCCGGCCCGATCCCACCTCAACGCTAAAAGCTGCCTCCGTTCCCACTCCCCCCAGCCAGCCCACTTCTGTTATCTCAAATCAAGTCAGCCTGACCCACTTCATCCACACCAGTAAACGATTTAGCATTAGCTACCCTGAAAATTGGCAAGATTTTGAACGCCCGGACGGAGTTGTGTTTATTGACCCCGGCGACCATGCCGGTTATGGCGTTTTTTTCAACGACGTGGGCCAGAGTTACTCGGAAAAAGAGTTAAATCAGTATTTGGTGACGTTTGTCACCCAAAATTTCATTGGCAAAGAGGCTGACTTTGCCCCTCTCAGCCAGGAGCAAAAAGCCGACGGCTCGATTGTCGCTCGGTTTTCTTCCAAAGATCCTAACTTGGGCCAAGCGATCAACGAGGTACGGGTCTCTCAAAAAGATAACATCGTCTTTGTGCTGTATCTCAGCGCCACCGAGGAGCAGTGGCAGGTTTCGCAAGATCAACTTCATCGCCTGGCCGACACCTTTACCACCATAAATACCGCTCCGGCGCCTACGACTCCAGCGACGCAGGAACCCCCGGAGTGGGTTCTAACCGGCCCCGCCAACAGCGCCTTTGCCTTTTTCTACCCCAGCGATTGGGAGATTTTGCGCCAGGAGGAGTCTTCCATTGCCATCGGTATGCCGGAAACCGACCTGGTTTTTGAAGCCACTGTTTTTGAGGCCGCAGAAGCCCAAGATAACGCTGAGGCAGCCAGGCAAGCGGCCCAAGCGTATGTGGACCAGCTTGCCAATGATTATAAGGATGTGCAGACGCGACCTATGGAAAAGTTCCAGCTTGACCAGGTTACCGACGGCGCGACCATTGATTTTCTCTACACCGCTGCCGATGGCACCACCAAAGCCGGTTCGATCATTACGGCCGCCAGTGACGGCAAACTTTATCAGGTTGTCTTCTCCGCCTCGGCTGCGGCCTACCAGGCAGCGCTGGAATGGTTTAACCCCATGTATAAAAGTTTCAGAATCCTCCCCGCTGACGAGGTCATCTCGGATAAGGAACCGTAAATGGAACATCAGGAAACGTTGTTGCTGGCTGGCATCCTGGGGCTGGGAATTTGCTGCCAGTGGTTGGCCTGGCGCTTGAAATTCCCGGCGATACTTCCCCTGCTGGGCGCAGGTTTTCTGTTAGGACCGGTGCTGAATATCCTTCATCCGCAGGAGTTGCTGGGAGATTTGTTCTTCCCTGCCATTTCTCTGGCTGTCTCTATTATCCTCTTTGAAGGGGCCTTAACTTTAAAGTGGCAAGAGGTGCGCCACGTGGCTCATATCGTGCGTAACCTCATCACGATAGGGGCCTTGATCACCTGGTTGGGGGGAGGAATAGCCGCTCATTTCATCTTGGGACTGCCGTGGACTTTGGCCATCCTGTTTGGTGCCTTGATTGTAGTCACCGGTCCTACGGTAATAGCGCCGCTCCTGCGCAATGTTCGGCCCATTCCTAAACTGGCCTCGGTTTTACGCTGGGAAGGGATCTTAATTGATCCTTTAGGCGCTCTACTGGCCGTGTTGATCTTTAACTTCATTGTAGCTGAAGGACCGCTAAGATATCTGAGCCTCCGTGCCTTCGTCGGCTTTCTGCGCATTGTTTTAATTGGAACTGGGGCCGGACTTATGGGTGGCTATTTTGTCGCTCTTGTCATAAGACGATACCTGGTCCCTGATTATCTCCGCGATATTATGATTCTCGCCGTAGTGGTTAGCGTCTTCGCCTTATCTGACTCCCTTCAAAGCGAGTCGGGGTTACTGGCTGTCACCGTGATGGGCCTCCTTTTGGCCAATCTGGACCTGATTCAGCTCCGGCAAATTTGGCACTTTAAAGAAAGAATCAGCATTCTTTTTATTTCGAGTCTGTTTATCGTTCTGGCGGCCAATATCACCCTGGCTGATTTGGCTGCGCTCAATTGGCGGAGCCTGCTACTGGTAGCCGTCGTCATCTTTGTTCTCAGGCCTGTCAGTATATATGTGAGCGCCTGGGGCAGCAACCTTACCCGTAATGAACGCTTGTTTTTATCATGGATTGCCCCGCGTGGCATCGTAGCGGCGGCGGTCTCATCCCTGTTTGCCTTTCGGCTAGAGGAGCGGGGCTATAGTGAAGCCCCGCTGCTGGCTTCAGTTACCTTCCTTGTGATTGTGAGCACTGTGGTACTGCAAGGGGGTACCGCAAAACTGGTGGCTCGTTGGTTAAATGTGGCTGAAGCCGAACCGCAAGGTTTTCTGATAATGGGCGCCCACCCATTTGCCCAACTATTAGGGCTGGCTTTGCAAGAAGAGGGCTTTACCGTGCGCCTGATAGACACGAACTGGGAAAATGTGCGGCAGGCTCGTTTTCGCGGCTTGGATGTTTATCACGGCAACATTCTTTCTGAATTTGCCGAAAACGATCTGGATTTGTCTGGGTTAGGCCGGCTGTTAGCCTTGACCAGCAATGACGAGGCTAATGCCCTGGCGTGTTTGCATTTGCAAGATGAATTTGGTTCATCGAATGTCTATCAGTTGTCGCCCAAATCCCTGGCCCAAGATAAAAGTAAACAGCCCAGCCGCGACCGGCTGGGGCGTCTATTTTCCGGCCCAGAGGTCACCTACGAAAAACTGACCTTCCTGGTTCAAGAGGGCGCTGTCATCAAAAAGACTCAACTGACCCAGGAGTTTACTTACGCTGACTACACTACCTATTACGGCAATAATTTTGTCCCCCTATTGCTCCTTAGAGGGAAGCGGGCGTTTGTCTGGACAACCGATTTCCCGCTGACCCCCCAAACCGGCTGGACTTTGCTGAGTCTGACCTTGCCATCGGGATCGGGAACAGAGGTTTCCCTTGCCCCTGTCGAGGCAGATGCTCGCTCGTCCGAACTTACTTCCTGATGGTGAGGAGAACGATCATGCAGCCAGCCGACTCATTAAAACGCGCGCCTGTCTACGAGCGCATTTATGCCATCACCCGCCAGATTCCGCCCGGCAAAGTGGCGACCTACGGCCAGATTGCGGCGATGGTCGGGAGCTGTACCGCTCGCATGGTTGGTTATGCCATGGCCGCCCTGCCTTACGGCAGCGACATCCCCTGGCAGCGGGTCATCAACCGGCAGGGCAAAATCAGTTTACGAGCTGGTGGCGGCGGCTCGCGGCAGCGGCAACTGTTGGAAGCGGAAGGAGTCCATTTTGATCCCAAAACCGAGAGCGTGGATTTCAACCAGGTCGGCTGGAGCGGGCCGGATTGGGAGTGGCTGGATTATCACGGGTTCCAGCCTGGGCCGGTGTGGGGAGGGATGAAGGGTGAAGAAATCAATTAATTCCCCGAGTTGAGCTGCACGCGAGCTGGCTGTGCAAGATCACTTCTGGCCTTTATCATTTTGATCTATCGCCATTGTACTGTCCCGTTTGTATCGTTCTCTGCTTTTGCCATTGCTTCTGCAAGCGTGGGGAATACACCTCCGCCAGCATTGAAGCTCCCCTGCTCAGTTAGTGATTCATACCACACATAGTAGCATTTCACTAAGGTGTCTTCGTAAATTTCTGGTGGGTCTTCGTAGTCACCAGACCCATACCGTATTGGACTTTGGATAATTCTTACTTCATATGGCACAGCCTTATCATAAACAGCAGTGCCTTCCTTGACTACATCGGAGTAGTTGAACATTTGTCTCTCGGTTTGTGGGCTTAACAATACTCGCTGCTTCTTTATCCGATACCCACTTCGCGCAGCACATCCAATTCATCCGGCAACGGGTCTTGCCAGAGCCACTCGACCCGCAGCCAAAACCCGGTCACACTCAGGCTGCGGCAGATGATAAGGCTGCTAAATATATCGCTAATTCTTTACTCTATCCCAAAATCAAGCTTGATTTCAGCTATCTCTTGACGCAGCCCCGGCAGCTTGTTCTGAACGATGTCCCACACAACCTCATCAGAAATAAGATCATACCCATGCGCCAGGACATTTCGAAACCCGATAATCCGCTGGTAATCATTTATCCGAATGACTACGTCCGGGTCAATTTTCTTGAGCCGATTGAGCGCTTCCCCACAATCTCAAACTGCCGTTCCACGGCTGACCGTAATAAAGCATCGGCCTTATAATCCCGCAATTGTTTGCCTTGCGTAAAGTCGGCAATCAACTCAGTCGCCTGATCCAGATCATAAATCAGTTTCTTGGCTTCAAGTTCCATACACTAAAACTTTATCCCGTTCAATCGCCTGACGGAAGTAGGGATTTTTGATAGCCTTTATTTCGACTAAATCAACCGGTCGCTGAAAGAGCCGTTCTAAATCTTCTTTTAAACCAAAATAGCGGTCGAAAGCGCCGGTCGAATGGCTCTCGTCAAACTCGATGAGAAAATCCAAATCGCTATTTTCCTGATCAAAATCACTGCGTGAGGCAGAGCCAAATAACTCTAAACGTTTTACTCCATAAATGGCGCATAAGTTCGATAATTTGTCTGAGTACTCAACCAGTTTTAAACTCATTATGACCTTTAGGTTGGTTTAAAATAATCCGCTTATCATTGTACAAGAAGTTGTCATGTTTTGCTATCCGGCCGCCTGCTAAACCCAATCATCTTTTCTCAATTTACCGTACCATAAAGTTCGCCGGGAAACAAGTTCGCAAGTAATAACAGAAATGTAACCACTTGCCCCAAATGTCATTTCGAGGCCAGAGGCCGAGAAATCCCTGGAGCGCCACATAGGCATGGGGGATTTCTCCCTTCGGTCGAAATGACATGAGCGAACAGTTGCACCAAAATAAAAAAGGCCAGGCTTAGACCTGGCCAGGATTACTGCTTCTATTGCGGAGTCCAAAGTCCACTTTGGACTGCGGGATCAGGCTGCTTTATCCAGCGACACCCCGATGGGCAGGCCAAGTTCATCGTACAGCTCCGGCCTGGCCTCGCCGCCAATGACGGCGGCGGTGATGATACACTTGCGGATATCTTTGCGCGAGGGGATTTCGTACATCACATCCAGCAGCGCCTCTTCGATGATCGCCCGCAGCCCCCGCGCCCCGGTTTTGTACTTGAGGGCCAGGGCCGCGGCAATGGACAGCGCTTCGGGTGTAAAGACCAGCTCGACGTTATCCAGGGCAAAAAGGTGCTGGAACTGCTTGACGACGGCGTTGCGCGGGCCGGTCAGAATTTGCATCAGGGCGGCATGGCCCAGCGGCTCGACGGTGACAATCACCGGCAGTCGGCCCACAAATTCGGGGATCAGGCCGTAAGCCAGGAGATCGTCGGGCGTGACCTGGGCCAGTAATTGCGCCGTATAAATGATAACTTCTTCATCTTTGGAAATAACCGGGGTCTCTTTGGAGAGGGGCGTAACTTCCTGCAAATGGCCTACCGGCGGCTTGACCGGCGCCGGCGGATCAAATTTGCGGCGGGCCTGTTCGCGGGTGAAACCCATCCGGCCCTTGACCCCTAGCCGCTCCTCAACGTTTTTATCCAGGTTATCAAAGGCTCCGCCGCAGATAAAGAGAATATTGGAGGTGTCTATCTGGATAAAGTCCTGGTGGGGATGCTTGCGCCCTCCCTGCGGCGGAACATTGGCCTGCACCCCTTCGATGATCTTGAGCAGCGCCTGCTGGACCCCTTCGCCGGACACGTCGCGCGTAATTGAGGGGTTGTCGCCCGATTTGCGGGCGGCTTTGTCTATTTCGTCAATGTAGATAATGCCTTGCTGCGCCCGCTGGATGTCGTAATCTGCTGCCTGGATCAGGCGGAGCAAGATGTTTTCGACATCCTCGCCCACGTAACCGGCTTCGGTCAAGGCGGTCGCATCCACAATGCAGAAAGGGACATCCAAAATGCGGGCTAAAGTTTGGGCCAACAGCGTTTTGCCACACCCTGTTGGCCCAATGAGCAGAATATTACTTTTTTGCAGTTCTACTTCGGTATCCTTTTTGCCGGCCTGGCTGTGCCGGTTGATGCGTTTATAGTGATTGTAAACCGCTACCGAGAGAACTTTTTTGGCTCGGTCCTGGCCCACAACCCATTCATTCAATTGCTCATAAATTTCTTTGGGCGAAAGAATATGGCCCGGCTGAAACTGTGTCGCTTGCGCCGACGGCGTATCTTCCTCCAAAATGTCTCGACACAGGTCCACGCACTCATCGCAGATAAATACCTGGTCAGGCCCGGCGATGAGACGATTAACTTCGTCCTGGGTCCGCTTGCAAAATGAGCAAACTTGAATGTCGGATCGGAACCTATTGACCATTTACATTATCGCCCCTTTTGGCATCACCTTTTTTGGAGCTGTCTTCCATTTGCACTGCCGGGGGGTCACCCAGGATATCGTCTACCAGGCCGTACTCTTTGGCCATACGGGCATCCATCCAGCGGTCCCGCTCAAAGTCGTCGGCAATACGTTCGACCGGCTGGCCGGTATGTTTGCTGATGATATTGAAGAGCAAATCCTGCTGGCGTTTCATTTCGCGGTACTGAATTTCCACGTCGGTGGTGTACCCCTGCGCGCCGCCGCCGGCCTGGTGCATGTGAATGGTCGCGTGCGGCAGGGCATAACGCTGCCCCTGTGCGCCTGCCGCCAACAACACCGTCCCCATACTGGCGGTAACGCCGACGGCAAAGGTGCTGATCGGCGCCTGGATTTGCTGCATCGTATCATAAATGGCCAAACCGGCATAGATAATTCCGCCGGGGCAGTTGATGTACATCTGGATCTCCCGTTCCGGGTCTTCCCGGTTCAGGAAGAGCAACTGGGCGACAATCAGGTTCGCCACCTGATCGTTGATAGGTGTCCCCAGAAAGATGATTCGTTCTTTCAACAACAGCGAATAAATGTCATAAGCCCGCTCACCGCGCCCGGTACTTTCAATCACCATCGGGATTACGGCCTGGGGTAAATTGGAAAACATCGTGTTTACAACTCCTTTCGTACCTTTAAACCTGGGTAGTTACTGATTCAGTCGGCTCGTCTTCAACCTTGCCTTCGTCTTCACTGGCCGCCGGCGGATTATCGGACGCTTGATCTGCTTCCGTCTCGGCGCTGGGCGTGGCCGCTTCTGCCGGCGCTTCGGTCTCGCCGACCGGTTCGGCAGCGCCGGGTTCGGGTGCTTCACCCTTGGCGACGGCGGCCAGCCGGTGGATTACCTTATTAGAGAGCAGGTCATTGGCAATGGTGTTTTGCCGTGCTTCCGATGCCAGAATGGTTTGCCACATGCGGTCGCCGCCGCCATATAGGTCGGCCATCATCTTGGCCTGCTCCAAAACCTCCATCTGGCTGACTTCCAACTTCTCCAACTCAGCCACTTTGCTCATGGCCAGCCCGCGCTTCAACTGCTTGACCACATTCTCACGAAATTCGTCACGGAGTTCCTCTTTTGTCTTCTTTTGCACCCGCAACGCGGCATCTAGCGTTAAGCCGGACTGCTTGAGGTGATACTCATAGTGCTCGACTTCGTGGTCAATTTGCTCTTCTTCCAGGGCCAGCGGCCATTCAATCTTTTCGGCGTCTTCGATAATCTTATCCAACGCCTGCGAGCCGAGTTCAAAATTGTTCATGCGTTCCCGGCTCTGGCGGATATCCTCTTTGATCTTCTCTTTTAGCGCGTCGAGCGTCTCGTAGTCGCCCACCTGCTTGGCAAACTCGTCGTCCAGCGGATCAAGCTCTTTGGCCTTAACCCCGCTGACTTCGACCTCAAAGGTGATGTCTTTGCCGGCATACTGCTCATTTTCAAAATCGTCGGGATAAGTAATGGAGAAAGTTTTGCTTTCTCCCGCACTTAAGCCGAGCAGCGGCGTGGTCAAATCGGGCCGGCTGATCTTCCGGTCATCATCATCATCGTCGTCGTCGTCATCATCGTCATCATCATCGTCGTCATCGTCGTCATCGTCGTCATCATCATCATCGTCGTCATCGTCGTCGTCATCTAAATCTTCTTCATTCTCTTCAAACTCGTCCTCTTCGGCCTCATCATCATCATCATCTTCTTCTTCGTCCTCAACCGGCTTTAACTCATACTCGACCGCCTGGCGCTCGGACAGTACCGTCTCGCCGTCTTTTTCCGTCACCGTCATCGAAATCAGGTCACCCAGTTTAGCCGGGCGCTCGACCGGGACCCAGGTGGCGTGCTGCTCCTGCAGCCGTTTTAGTGCATCTTCAACGTCCTGATCCGTCACCTCGACGGGTTTGGCCTCAAGACGGATGTCGCGGTAATTGCCTAACTCGACGACAGGTTTGGTGGGGACTCTGATTTTAATGGTTAGCGCCGGCTCCCATTCAACCCCGTCCAGTTGAATTTGAGCATAAGGCACAAGATTCACCTCGGCCATGCTCTCTTTGATCAAATCCTCAACCGATTTTTCCAGAGCTTCGCTTTGAATGGCTTCAATGCCAAAACGGCGCACAATCACGTTGTAAGGGGCTTTGCCAGGCCGAAAACCGGGGATTTTGACCTCACGGGAAATCCGTTGGGCTGCTTTTTTAAGTAATTTCTCTTGCTGGTCCGGCTCAATCTCAACCGTCAGCAGGGTTTCACAGCGTTCTAATTCTTCAGTTGTTACCTTCACCGGGGATAAACCTCAACTTGTATTAAGAATGTGAAGTTCATCATAGCATAAATGATACAGAACGCAAAGTGTAAAAAGATTTGTTGCCGACGCCTGCCCGTGATTCATTCTATAACACGTCGCCGGAAAACACAAGCCGATTGTTAAATTTTCTATTATGTCTATAAAAAAGACCTGCCCGGTTTTTATGAAAGCGGACAGGTCTGAGCAGCGAAAAAAGTAGAGATCAGGCCGAAGCTGTTTCGTTCTTGCTCTTTTTCTTTTTAGAGATAATGAGGGCCGTGTTCAGAACATCTTCCATTTTAGCAGCAAAGATAATCTTTAAATCACGCTGTACTTTTTTGGGCACATCCACCAAATCCTTTTGGTTTTGGTTAGGCACAATTACAGTCGTAATGCCAGCCCGGTGGGCCGCCAGGATTTTCTCTTTGAGGCCGCCAATGGGCAGGACCTTGCCGCGCAGGGTAATCTCGCCGGTCATGGCCACATCACGGCGGATTTTGTAATTGGAAAAGGCCGACATCAGCGCCGTGGCCATGGTGATGCCGGCGCTGGGACCGTCTTTGGGGATGGCCCCTTCGGGTACGTGCACGTGAATATCGCAGCTCTCAAATTGAGCCGGTTTAATATCGTATTCTTTGGCATGCGAGCGGACAAAGGAGTAAGCCGCCTGTACCGACTCCTGCATCACCTCACCCATTTGACCGGTCAGGGTCAGGTTGCCTTTGCCGGGCATCAGCGTCACCTCGACCGGCATAATGTCGCCGCCGGCCTCGGTGTAGGCAATACCAGTAGCCACGCCCACCTGGTCCTCTTTTTCAATCATCTGCTCGTTAAAGTGCGGCGGTCCCAGGTACTTGTGCAGCGCCTGCCGGGTTATCGTTTTAGGAATGGACTTTTGTTCGGCCAGGCGGCGGGTCAGTTTGCGGCAAATCTGCCCGATTTCTCGTTCCAGATTGCGCACCCCGGCCTCATAAGTGTACTCGCGGACAATACCCTGGACCGCGCTATCGGCGATTTTTATGTTGACATTGTCCAGCCCATGCTCTTCAATTTGGCGCGGAATCAAAAACTGGCGCGCGATTTCCAACTTCTCTTCCTCGATGTAGCCCGAAAACTCGATCACTTCCATCCGGTCGCGCAGGGCCGAGGGGATGGTATATAACACGTTGGCCGTGGTAATAAACAGCACCTTTGACAGGTCATAGGGCAGTTCCAGATAATGATCGGAAAAGCTGTAGTTCTGCTCCGGGTCGAGCGCCTCCAGCAAGGCCGCGCTGGGGTCGCCCCGAAAATCGGCGCCCACCTTATCAATCTCGTCCAGCATAAACACCGGATTGATCATGCCGGCCCGGCGCATGCTCTGGATAATCCGGCCGGGCAGCGCCCCGATGTAGGTCCGCCGGTGGCCTCGGATTTCGGCCTCATCGTGAATGCCGCCCAGGCTGACCCGGACAAACTTGCGGTCCAACGCCTCGGCGATCGAACGCCCCAGCGAGGTTTTGCCGGTGCCGGGCGGTCCCACAAAGCACAGAATCGGGCTGCGCATTTTAAGACCCGCCCGCTGCAGTACAGCAATATGCTCTAAAATACGCTCTTTGGCCTTGGGAATACCAAAATGATTGTTATCCAGCACCTTGGCTACGTGGCGAATATCGGTGTTATCGGTGGTGGCATTAACCCAGGGCAGTTCGATGATCCAGTCCAGGTAGGTACGGATAATGCCGACTTCGGGCGCCGCCGGAGGCATAATTGCCAGGCGGCTCAGTTCCTTTTCCGCTTTAGCCCGGGCTTCTTCCGGTAAATGAATCTGGGCCAGTTTTTCGCGCAGCTCATTGATTTCGGCCAGTTGGGTATCCATTTCGCCCAACTCGCTCTGGATGACCCGCATCTGCTCGCGCAAGAAAAATTCGCGCTGGCCCTTGTCCACTTCCTGCTGCACCTGGTCCTGGATCTCGGATTCCAGTTTGAGGACATCCAATTCCTGGGCCAGCATAATGTGCAAACGCTGCAGCCGGGTGATGGGATCAATCGTATCCAAAATTTGCTGGCGCTGCTCCACATCCAAATCAATCACCGAGGCGATCATATCGGCCAGCCAGCCCGGCTCGTCAATATTCATAGCGGCCACATAGGCGTCGTCGGGCAGGTTGCGATTCAGGTGGACGCACTTTTCAAACAGGTCCAGCACCGCCCGCATGGAAGCCTGGGCGTTCAGGTTTTTTTCGGTATCTTCCACCAGGCGGCGCACCCGCACCCGCAGATAGGGATTTTCCTGGGTAAACTCAATAATCTTGACCCGCTGATGGCCCTGAGCCAGGATATTGGTGCTGCCGTCGGGCATACGCAGCATCCGGCCAATGACCACTTCCGTACCGATATTGTATAAATCCTCGGGCGCAGGGTCCTCCAGGTCGGCGTCGCGCTGAGTGACGACCACTAACTGGCTTTTTTCAACCAGAGCAGCTTCCAGCGCCAGCACCGACCGGTCGCGCCCCACAAAGAGCGGGGTGAGCATGCGCGGGAAGACGACGGTGTCGCGCACGGGCAGCAGCGGCAGCTCTACTTCCATTTCATCGGCGTCAATAGGGGAACCAAATTCTTTTTCTAATGCATCCATCAAGCAACCAGGTCTCCAACTATATCCAGGTATCTTTTTTAACTATACCACAAAAAGAAAGAAGAGGCGAAGACGAGGGAAGATAGTAGATTGTAGATAGAAAATAGCAGATGGCAGATAATTCTATTCTCTATCCTCTATCTTCTACCCTCTGTCCTCCTCGCCTCACATTTCATCACGAGACAATCACCGGGTCAATTGGCGGCAGGGGTAAATCCATGCGGCGCAGCCACGCTTCGCGAGCATCACCAACCAAAAACAGCGAGCCGGTAACGCAAATAAGGTCGTTGGGGTCGCTTTCAGCTAAAGCACTTGCCAGCGCCGCCTGGATGTCAGGCATCGGCCTGACATCGCCGCCCAACTGGGCTGCCAGCGCTGCCAGCTTCTCCGGCTTTTCGGCCCGCGGGTGGCGCGAGGCAACAACGAACATCTGGCTGGAAACAGGCAGCAGCACCTTCAGCATATCGCCAACCGGGTGATCATTCGATGCGCCAAAAATAAACGTGATCGAACTGTCGGGAAAATGACGCCGCAGGGCCTGGACCAGCTTTTCCGCCGAGTCGCCGTTCATGGCGCTGTCAACGACGAGATAGGGGGAACGGTGGAGCAGTTCGAGTCTGCCTAACCAACTCACCTGGGCCAGCCCAGCCTCGACCGCCTCCGGCGCGACAGCCAGCCCCGTCCGTTCGACAAAGCCCTCTACTGCCGCCATCGCTGTAACCGCGTTGACCACCTGATGCTCACCCATCAGCGGCAGACAGTAACTGTGCTCACAAACGCTAAAAGCCTGACCCTCCATCGTAAACGGCCCCGGCTGCCACTGCCAATCCTGGCCCACCAGCACCAGCCGCGCCTGCTTATCCTGACAGACTTCTTTAATCATACGCATCGCTTCATCATACTGCGGGGCGCTGATAACCAACGCGCCGGGGCGAATAATGCCTGCCTTTTCCCGCGCAATCAGGGTCAGGGTGTTGCCCAGAACCTGCATGTGATCGTAGCTGATGGAGGTAATCACCGCCACCGCCGGATCAACCGCATTAGTCGCATCCAAGCGTCCGCCCAGGCCCACCTCCAGGACGGCGGCCTCAATCTTAGCCTCGGCAAAAGCCACAAAGGCGACGGCGGTGATCAACTCAAAGGCGGTCAGGTGAGGCGTGGTATCAAAATAGGGCTGCAGGCGGCGGGCCAGGGCCACCACTTGTTCTTCGCTGATCGCCTCGCCGTCCAGGCGAACCCGCTCCCGGAAGGAGTGCAGGTGGGGCGAGGTGTACAGCCCGGTTTTATAACCGGCCTGGCGCAAGATGCTTTCGGCCATCGCCGCCGTCGAGCCTTTGCCCTTGGTGCCGGCAATGAGCAGCGCCGGAAATTGTTTATGCGGGTCGCCCAGGCGAGCCAACAAGCCCTTCAGCCGGTCCAGGTTCCAATTGGAGGTATCGGCCGGGTTGTAGTGGGCGTAGCTGTAAAAGTAGGTTAGAGCATCAAGGTAGGAGTTGATAGGTTGAAGGGTCTCGGAGGTCATACATCCTCATAAACTTGAAGGAACTCATCCCTAGCTATACCAGACTGGACAAGTATTGCCCGTAAAGTTGAACTCTTTACCCTTCGATGATTTGGCATCGTCAAAGGTGTACGAGTTCCGTCAGAATTTTCTCGTACCATTGACATGTGATTACCCTCTCGTACCCGCCTAAACCCTAACTGTTCTAAAGCTTTGATTACCTTCTCAATCGGTGTTTCTACAGGAAATTTAGCCATCAGACTGCTACGGCTGTCTCAGCAATAAAGGCTTCCAAAATAGGCGGCTCAATATCGAGAACTTCGGCCCCAAAGGTTTCAATGTGAAATTGAATGGCTGATTTCACATCAGCAAGAGCATCTTCGTAGGTATCGCCTTCCCCAATAACTACACCTTTCAGTCCGAGTGGATAAGCGATATACGTATCATGGTGCTTTTCAACGATAACTTTAAACTGTTTCAGCATAACCCTCTCCAATTCTTGTCTCAGAACCCCTCATCTCTAACTTCCCAACAACCTAACAATCTCCTGCTCGGCCACCTCTGGCTCCAGCTTCTTGTACAGCGGAGCAGGTTCGCGCAACGGTCGGCCGGGGGCGAGCTGGCTCGGCTCCCAGCGGCCCGTGGCTTGACTGGCATCGTAACACAGGGCTACGTGCTCTCGTTCGGCTTCGACAAAAGTTTGAGTGTATTGACGGCCAAACAGTTGACCCTCATAGCCCAGGTATTCGTGCAGCCGCTGGCAGGTATGGGGCAGGAAGGGCGCAAAGAGAATCTTGAGGTTGTCAATCACCTTCAGCGCCACAAAAATAGACGTTTGCGCCGCCGCCGGGTCGTCTTTAATGGTCTTCCAGGGCGCTTTACCATCCAGGTAAACATTGGTCGCCCGGGTCAGGCGCAGAGTTTCTTCCAGAGCCGCTTTCAGCTTGACTGCCGCTAACAGCTCGCCGACCGTATTGAAGCCGGCTTCAACTTCAGTTAAAATCTGGTCGTCGGCTTTGTCCCACTTCTCTTGATGGGGAGCCGGCACTGTGCCCTCGTACCGTTTGTAGGCAAAGCCCAGCACCCGGTTGACCAGATTGCCCCAGGCGGCCACCAGCTCGTCGTTGTTGCGCCGCACAAAGTCCTCAAAGGTAAAATCGGTGTCGCGGGTTTCGGGGGCGATGGCCGTTAGATAAAAGCGAATCGGGTCGGGGTCAAACCGCTCCAGCAAATCGGGCGCCCAGATGGCCCAATTGCGGCTGGTGCTGAGTTTTTTGCCTTCCATGCTCAGGTATTCGTTGGCCGGCACGTCGTAGGGCAGATTCAGAAACTTGCTCCGGTCCGCTTCGTACAGGTGACGGCCTGTCGCAATCAGCTCGCCGGGCCAGATGATGGTGTGGAAGGGAATGTTGTCTTTGCCGATAAAGTAATAGGTTTTTGACTCCGGCTGGTACCACCACGTTTTCCAGGCTTCCCGCTGGCCTACGTTTTTGGCCCACTCGATGCTGGCGCTGAAATAGCCAATGACAGCCTCAAACCAAACGTAGAGCCGCTTATTCGGGTAGCCCGGCAGGGGCAGGGGAATGCCCCAGTCAATATCGCGGGTAATCGGCCGGCCTTTCAGCCCATCCTTGACATACTGCTGGCTAAAGTTGATGACATTGGGCCGCCAATGCTCTTTGCCATCGCTCAGGTAGTCCAGAATTTCTTCGCTCAGGCGGGGCAGGTCGAGATAGAAATGCTCGGTTTCACGCAAAACGGGCGTGGAACCGTCAATCTTGCTGCGCGGGTTGATCAAATCGGTCGGTTCGAGCAGCTTTTTGCAGTTATCGCACTGATCGCCGCGCGCGCCGTCATACCCGCAGTTGGGACAGGTACCCTCAATGTAGCGGTCGGGCAAAAAGCGGCCTTCCGTCTCCGAGTAGAACTGCTGCTCGGTGTGCTGGTAAAGATAGCCGTTGTCGAGACAGGCGGAAAAAATATCTTGCGAAACCTGGAAGTGATTTTCAGTATTGGTGTGGGTGAAGAGGTCATATGTGCAACCGATTTGCTGGAAAGTTTCCAAAAAGCGCAGATGAAATCTTTCAAACAACTCGCGGGCGCTGACCCCTTCGGCATCGGCACGAATGGTAATGGGCGTGCCGTGCGAATCGGAGCCGGAGACCATCAGTACATTGTTGCCTTTGAGCCGATGGTAGCGGGCAAAAATATCGGGTGGCAAATAGGCCCCGGCCAGGTGGCCGATGTGCAAATCGCCGTTGGCGTAGGGCCAAGCGGTACAGACAAGGATGTTTTCGGTCATGCGCTTCCTCTTCTCTCTCCTAACAATTCGTTGAACGAGGATTATACCACAAATCCTAACGAAAATCCCACGTAACCCACTGCATGGTCAGGCTGGCGTCGGCGCTCCACTCGCTGATGAAGAACTTGCCGTAGCGGCCCTGGTCGGTGCGGTAGCAGCCGGTAATACGGCTGACACTGCCCACGTCGGGGAAGGGCTGCCCGTAGGTCACGGAACGGCAATCGTTCAGGCTGATCTCTTCAAAAACATCACCGACAAAAGCGCCGGCGGCCCCGTTTTGCGGCATAAATCGCTTCTCCTGGCCATCCCAGAAAAAGTCGGCCCCGGCGCCATCGGACCCCTGGATGACCCCACGATCAAAGTCAATCGTCTGGCCGTTCAAAATCTTGCTTTTGCCATCGTTGATGACCGTGACCGGCGTCGCCGTGGCTTCATTCATTTTGACCGTTACCTGGGCCGTGGTATCGCCAGCCGCGCCGCGAGCCAGCAGGGTGTAAACGGTGGTTTTGGACGGCGAGAGAGTTTTGCTGCCGGGGGCAATCACGCCCTCGGTCACGTCGTCGTAGCGCAGAAAAGCTTCTCTGGCCCCGGAGAGGTCCCAACTCAGGGTCACTTTTTCGCCGGGATTGAGCGTCTCCCGGTCGGCTCTAAAGTACTGAATGACCGGCAGCGCCGGGGTCGGCGTGGCTGTTGGCGGGGCTGGTGTGGGTCTGGGTGGAGCCTGGACAATTGGCACCCCTTCGGTGTTGCTGGAAGTGGTGAACTGGGCATCGCCTGAGACCCAGCCTCGCTCGCTGCTGCCCGGCGGGTAGACCACCTGCCACCATGTGGTTTGGGCATTGCGGCCGGTTACTGGCAGGGTTTGTCCCTCCGTCAGCCGACCAATGACCGGATAATCGGTGCCCGGCCCGCCTCGCACATTCAAGCCGGTGCGAGTCGTCACCGAAGGCTGGTTAGGGGCCGGAGATGGGCCGGCAGGCGCAGCTGTTGGAGTGGGTGGAATGAGCGTGATCGGAGTCGCCTCAGCGCCGACGCCAGCCGGAGGAGTATCTCCCGCCACAGGAGTCACGGGTAGAGTATCACTGGCCGGGGGAGGCGTTTCTCCGCCAGCGCCGGTAACGGTGACAAAAACCTGGGCCGGATCGCTCGGTTCATTATCTACATTAAAAGCGCGCAGTTCGATAACGTGGCTGCCGGGCTTGTCGGGGGTCCAGGCTTTGTTTCCGGCAAAGGAATTGACTGGGGTAGTGACCTTCTCCACATGGATGGGCTGGCCATCTACCGCCAGTTCAACCTGGGCAACTCCTTTGACGTCGGCGACGGTGAAGGTAATCATCACTTCTTGCCCAACCGCAATCTGGGTGTCACTGCGGGGCGAGGCGATGATGGCAATGGGCCGGGTTGGCTGCTGGCTTACCGGGGTGCTGGCCGGCGTGCAAGCGGAAGTAATGAGCACCAACCCCACTATCAGCCAGAGCAAAAGCCCGGTTAAAGCTTTATTTTTCATGCGCTAGCTCCTCACTGGCACAAAGTTCAATATTCTACTTTATATCAGGGATAGAGTGGAAAGGCAATTTTGACCTGCAAGCCGAAGTTAGCCCTATTTTGGAACAAATTTGAAAAAAGGAAGGAGGCTGGCTTAATTCTTTTTGTAAAGGTTCAGCCGGTCATTGCGGCGAACGGTCAGCATGTCCTTAACCATCCGAATGGTATCTTTAATGGGATGGACTTTACTCTCAGCTTGATAATACCAGTGAATTGGGACTTCAACGATTTTGTAACCGCGCTTTTGGGCAATGTAAAGCACTTCGACATCAAAGCCAAAGCCATCAATGGTCTGGCGCGAAAAAAGATCAGCGGTGACGGAGTGGTGGAAGCATTTGAAGCCGCACTGTGTATCTTCGAAACCGGGCACGGCCATAATTTTGACCAACAGATTAAAAACCCGCCCCATCAAATGGCGATAGGCCGGTTCGTTATAGCGGACTGCTCCTTGCCCTTCACGCGAGCCAATCGCTACTTGATAACCGTTTTGGCAGGGGGGCAGGAATTTAGGCAGTTCGGAAATCGGCATGGCTAAGTCGGCGTCGCACAAAAAGGCATACTCGGCTTGAACTTGCAGCATGCCGGTTTTGACCGCGTGCCCTTTACCGCCGTGCGGAGCACGCACCAGGCGCACGCAAGGATATTGCGCAGCAATCTCTTCGACAATCTGAGCCGTCCTGTCGGTGCTGCCGTCGTCAACCACCACCACCTCAGCCCTATAAGCTTGAGCTTCCACAAATTTTGCCACTTGTGGTAAAGTGTTGGGCAAACGGGATTCTTCATTATAGGCTGGGATAACAATTGACAGAAAGAGCGATGGCTTTTGCCCGTTAGTGACTTCTTGTATCACGGAACCCACACAAGCATAAAAATAGCGCACCTCGGCGCAGTGTCCCATGATACACGTCCCTTGTACTTTTGGCAAAATCTAACAAATATCAGTACCCTAACTCCCCCCTAATCTGTTAACGCCAATCTGGTCATCTGCCCCGGCCTTTGCTATAATAGCGGGGCTTAAGGTTGGCCGGCCGTGCGAGGTTCGATCTTTTCCAAACCGCGCCCGCCTGATTTATTGTCCGACCGCTTTCACGAGGAAAACGAGCCGTGGATATACGAGACTTGATCCAGCGTTATCGGGCCGGTGACCGGGATTTTAGAGGCGTAGAGCTGGCTGGCTTCAATCTATACAGCCTTCGTTTTGACCAGGCCAATCTCTCTCGGGCCAATTTGCGCAGTACCAAGCTCATGGCTGCCACGTTGCAGCAGTGTAATTTGAGTGAGGCCATTTTGGATGAGGCGGATTTAAGCGGAGCGAACTTAAGCGGCAGCATCCTCAATTGGGCCAGATTGACCGGGGCTACTCTGAACGGAGCCAACTTGCACCGAGCCAGTCTCATCGAAGCCCACTTGAGCCGGGCCAAACTGTTTGAAGCCAATTTGAATGAAACGATTTTGAGTTGGGCTGATTTGAGCTGGGCCAAATTGTACGAGGCCCAGTTAAGCTGGGCTAATCTGAGCGGGGCCAATTTGAGCCGGGCGCACCTGATTTCGGCCAGCCTGAGTGAAGCTAACCTCAGTGAAGCCGATCTGACCACGGCCGACCTGAGTCACGCCGATTTGCGCGAAGCCAAGCTCAGCTTTGCCAATCTGGAGGGGGCTATCCTGCGCCGGGCTAACCTCAGCGGCGCCGATTTGCGCGACGCCAATTTGACCGAAACTGATTTAACCGGCGCCAAGTTGAACTGGGCCAATTTGACCGGCGCCGAAGTGAGCGAAGCCCAGTTAAACCTGGCCGCCACCCTGGAAGGAGTCATCCTCCCCGACGGCTCAACCCATGAAGCCTGAACTTGCTCTTGAAAAAACTAAACGCCGCGCCTTAGGTCTGTCTATTGGATTGTTCTTGCTGGCAATTTACCTCTTGGCCTACCGGGGCGGTTTTCACTCCGTTGACGAAGTCTCTATTTTTGCCGTCACCGAAAGCCTGGTCAAATTTGGCCGCTTGAATACCGATCAAATCGCCTGGACCCAATGGACGACCAGCCAGGCCGAAGCGCAAGGTTTTTTTGGCCGGGATGGACACGTTTACTCCAAAAAGGGTCTGGCCCTGTCCCTGGCCCAGGCTCCGCTCTACTGGCTGGCGCTTTATTTGCCGGGCATCGGCATGCTGCAAACTGTCTCCCTGCTGAACAGCTTCATTACCGCTGCGACCGGCCTGCTCGTCTTTATGTTTGGGCAGCGCCTGGGTTTCTCCAACCTGACGGCCACCGTCGTCTCGTTAATTTTTGGCCTGACCACGATTGCCTTTGTCTACGCCAAGTATCTCTTCAGCGAGCCTCTGGCCGGGTTTTTACTCCTTCTGGCGGCCTACATGCTTTTTGTTTACCGCCAGGAAGGCGGCCTGCATCACATCGCTATCGCCGGGCTGGCCGCCGGCTTCGCCGTATTGACCCGCGCCAATAATCTTTTTTTGCTGCCGGTGTATGGTTCTTATATGCTGGGGATAATAATTGAGGAGACGAAGAAACGTAGCAGCGAAGAGACGAGGGTGCAAGTTCTTCCGCTCCCTCGCCTCCTCGCCTCCTCGTTCCTGCCCTTCGTTATCTTTGGCTTAACTATCGCCTTCGCCGGGGCAATTCTGATGGGCTACAACGCGCTTCGCTCCGGCAACCCCTTCCAGACCGGCTACGATTTAACCCTGTTCTCGCCTAATATTCTGCTGGGTCTTTACAAGCTCCTGCTCAGCCCGCTGCGGGGCTTCTTTATTTACTCACCGATCCTCATCCTGAGCCTGCCCGGCTGGTGGCTGTTCCACAAGACTCACCCCGCCGAAGCCTGGCTCTTTGCCGGCCTGACCGGTGTTACGGTTGCTCTCTTTTCCGCCTGGTCCTCCGGCGAGGGCCTCTCCTGGGGCAGCCGCTTCCTCGTGCCGGTCGTGCCGTTCTTTGCCATCACTCTGGCTCCCATCGTTGAACAGGTCGCAGGTAGCAAGGTAACAGGTAGCAAGGTAGCAGCTAATACGGAACACGCACCAGAGCAAAGCCTCCCCCTGGGACGCAACATGCGATACGCAACACGCAACACGCAACACGCCCTACGCTTTACGCTTTACGCTTTACTCCTCCTCTCCCTACTCATCCAGCTCCTCGGCGTCGTCATCAATCCCTGGGTCTTTCTCGGCCAACTGCAAGCCCAATTTGGCGGCGAATTTTTCTTGGAAAACACCACGGCTCTCTACGATTTTCGCTACAGCCAGATTGTCGGCCAGCTCCGGGCCTGGTCGCTCCAAAACTCCGACTTGGCCTGGTGGCAGCCCTGGGGCTTCGACGGCCTGGCCTTTGGCCTGAGCCTCGCCCTGGTTCTGCTCTCCGGCTGGCTCCTCTGGCGGCAAATTAAGCAGGGGGGCAGGGGACTGCCAGCCCGGAGCACCGTGCGGGGGGAGCAGGAGAGCATAGTTTCTCTTAGCCTTAGCCTCGGCCTTTGCCTTGTGCTCACCTACTTCCTCCTCACCCGCTACTTCACTACCGACCGGCAGTTCGGCCCGCCGGCTGATCCGTACACCCAGGCGCTCGAGACTGCGGCCGCTCAGGCCAGCCCGGCTGACCAGATTATTACTATCGCCCCGTACCATTACCATGTGCCGATGAACCGGTTCAAAGTCCGTCTACCCCTCACCGGCCTGGCCCAACAGACCTGGCCGCCCCCGGAGACGGTCCTGCCGCTGCTGCAAAACACGCTGACTGGTCCCAACGCCTGGCTTGTCACTGTTGGCGTTCCACCGGCCGCGCCTGATACTGCCGCCGAACGATGGCTGGCTCTTAACACCTTTGCCGCCGCTAATGACTGGTTTGAGGATGTTCGCCTGGTCCGCTTCGGCACGCGAACGCCGACTGTCTCCCGGCCGGTCAATGCTACCCTGGGCAATGAGGTCCGGCTGCTGGAAATCAAGCTCAACGAGTCGCTCCAGCCCGGACAAACCCTGCCGGTCCAATTGATCTGGCAGCCGCTGCAACCTCTCCAGACCGATTACAACCTTTTCCTCCAACTTCTCGCTGCCGATGGGTCGCTGGCGGCCCAACATGACGGGCCTCCCAACGCCGGCTACACGCCGACCTCAACCTGGCAGCCTGGCCGGACTTTAGTTGACCGTCATGCCCTGGTACTACCGCCCGATTTGCCTCCCGGTGCTTATCGCCTGATTACCGGTCTCTACAATCCCGCTATCGGCCAGCGCCTGTCTGTGGACGAGGAGAGGGATTTTGTGGACTTGGGCCAGGTAACGTTAAACGCGGAACGTTTAAACCCATGAAATTGTCAGGCCCTCGTTATAAATTCATCATTTTGGGGTTGACTCTGCTGGCCTTTCTGCTGCGAGCCTACCGGCTGGAAACGCAGAGTTACTGGATTGAGGAGGCCTGGACCCTTTACTTTGCCAAGCTTCCCCTGAATGAACTGTGGCGTTCCTTGCTGACCGAAGAACCCAAACCCCCCTTCTATTACTTTGCCACCCTGTATTGGATTCAATGGACCGGCGACAGCGAGTATGCGCTGCGCTTTTTCTCCCTGGTGTTTGGGGTGATGGCCGTGCCTTTGAGCTATCGCCTGGGCCAGGCCCTGGGCGATAAGCGCCTGGGTTTTCTGACCGCGCTGCTGATGACCGTTGCTCCCTACCAAATCTGGCACTCTCAAGAAGCGCGGATGTACAGCATCTTTACCGCCGCCTCGATCATGAGCATGTGGGGCTTTGTTAAAATGCTGCCCCATCTCGCCAACTTTTGGAAACCTGGGTCGAGCCGTTTTTGGCCCTGGTGGCTGGTTTACGCGGCCGGTACGGAGTGGGCTATTCTGACTCATTATCACGCGCTGGTGGTTATCGGCAGCCAGGGCCTTTTTTTGCTGCTCACCTGGCGGCGGCACTGGCGGAGTTACCTGGCCTGGGGCGGCACCTTAATCGTTATTTTTTTGATTTACCTGCCGTGGCTCGTTGTTAGTTCAGCCCTGCTGCAGCGCTTTCTCCACTGGCTGGAGCAGCCCACCTTGTGGGAAATCTTTGTCCGGGGCGCGCAAGCCTATACCGTCGGTGAATATATGCCGCAGGCCGAAGCTGTCCCGCTGATCCTGGTTGTTGTGGTCGTTTATCTTCTGGGATTGATCTACGCCTCTCGCCGCCGGTGGGGTTTGTGGCGCGGCCCGGAGATGCTGGCCTTTCTGCTCGCCTATACCCTGGCCCCTAACCTGGCCACCTGGCTTTACGGCGAACTGCGCACACCGGTTTACTTTGAACGTTACCTGATCCCCGTCCAGGTCGGTTTTCTGCTGGTAGTCGCCACGGGAATTTTAGCGATTTACGATTTACGATTTTGGACCGGTAAGACCCATAGAGATTCTCCCCCGCTCCTCCGCTCCCACCTGCCCCCGGTAGTTCACAGGGGTGTCCCCCTGCTACTTGCTACCTTGTTACTTGCGACCGTTCTCGCCATCAACGGCTACGCCCTCTGGCAGCACTACTTTAACCCGGCCTATGCCAAGGACGATTGGCGAGCGGTCATCCGTAAAATTGAGGCTTTTGAACTGCCCGGCGACGCCATTATCCTCACCGGCGATGGAGGTGAGAAATTATTCGACTACTATTATCGCGGCAAGCTGCCGCTTTACCTGGATTTTCTGTCACCGGCTCCGCCACCGGAGGAGGCCCGCCAAATCATCGCCAGAATTGTCGGAACACACCGCCGCCTCTGGTTCACCCCATACGGCGTTGACCTCGACCCGGTGCTGGAAAGCTGGCTGGCCGAACACGCTTACCCCGCCTGGCATAGCTGGCTGGGCCGTAAACGGCTGGCCTTGTACGCCGGCAGCGCCACCCCTACCGACCGAGTGGAAGAGGTCAATACGATTTTTGCCGATTCACAAGGAAGCGGGCCGGAGTTAATCACGTTAGCCTTAGCTAACACAACCACACCTGCCGGCGACCTGCTCCCGCTGCACCTCACCTGGCAAACGCCCACCCCCCTGGAGCGAGATTATCAATTATCGCTGCGCCTGATGAACAACCGTGGTGACATTTTTACTCAGAGCGACTGGCCTCCTCTAACCGCCGCTGGCAGTACTTCAACCTGGCCGCTCAACCAGCCCATCCCCGACCGCCGCGCCCTCTGGCTGCCATCGGACCTCCCCCCCGGCAGTTACGCCCTCCAGCTTGTCGTCTATGACCCTGCTTCCGGCCAGCCCCTTGGCCAGCCGCTCATCATTTCGAACATCCCGGTCGGTCCGGCAGAAATCACCCCACCCCTGACCGCCCTGCCCATCCCTAATCGAATTGACAATTCACAATTGTCAATTGATAATTCACAATTCACTCTGGCCGGCTACGTGCTCCCCGACAAATTCCAGCCCGGCCAGGATATGTGGCTCTGGCTGTACTGGCAGGCTCTTTCCTCTCCCTTTAAAGGAGGGGAGGTCCGCCTTACCCTCAGCGACGGCACAAATGCCGTTGCCAGTGACTTTCCCCTGGCCGAGTCCGTCGGGCCGCTGGACTCCTGGCAGGCAGGGCAGGTCCGGCGAGCAGTCTATCACCTGCCGACAAGCCCCCGCCTGACCGGCAGCCAGGCTCAGATTACGGTGGCCGTGCTAACGCCACCGGGAGAGGTTGAAGCCGAAACCGCTCTAGCCCCTGTTGCCCTGGCTGTTCGTTCCCGCCAGTTTGAGGCTCCGGCTATCGCCACAACGGCAGATATTGCTTTTGGCAATTCCACCCAACTGAAATTGATTGGCTACGACGTGCCACCTCCCGCCCTGGCTTCTGGCGATCCTTTGCCGGTCACGCTCTACTGGCAGGCCGTCGCCGAGATGAAAACCGACTATACCGTGTTTGTCCAACTCTTGAATGATGCCGGGCAGGTCGTCGCTCAAGTGGACAGCCAGCCCCTGGCCGGAGCAGCGCCCACTACTACCTGGCTTCCCGGCGAAATCGTGACCGATCCTTACACTCTGACCCTTCCCGGCGATCTTCCCCCCGGCGGCTATCGCCTGATCAGCGGCCTGTACGACGCGGCGACCGGCGCCCGCCTGCCTATAACGGCTGGGGGTAATTTTGTAGAGTTGTCACTATTTACGGTAAAATAAGGATTCGTTGCGTTGGGGGGAAATTTAACCAAATATCATAATCCTCTTATTTTTCAAACAGATTGGAGTCGTTGCAATGACAAATATCAAAAAAACCAAAGGGGTTATTGGCATCCTAACCGGCGGCGGCGATGTGCCGGGGCTTAACCCGGCCATTCGTGCGGTAACCATCAGGGCCTTGCGGGAAGGGTATAAGGTGATTGGCCTGCGGCGTGGCTGGCTGGGCATCGCCAGCATCATTCGTGACAAAGATGCTAATAACAGCGACTGGTACCAGGTTCTGACTGAAGAAGTCGTCAACAAAGCCGGGCGCACCGGCGGCACCTTCTTGCACACCTCGCGGACGCGGCCCAGCTCTATGTCTAAGAGCGATGTTCCGCCCCATTTGCGTGATACTTATACTGCCGAGAAAAACGACCTGACCCCGGAAGTCATCAAAAATCTGGATTTTCTGGGCATTGATTATCTCATCCCCATTGGCGGCGACGATACGCTGAGCTATGGCGTGCGGCTCTACCAGGAGGGGGTTAAAGTCGTTGCTATTCCCAAAACAATGGACAACGACGTGCCCGGCACCGAGTATTGCATCGGTTTTAGCACCTGCGTGACCCGCACGATTCAATTGACCCATATGCTGCGTACTTCGGCTGGCTCACACGAGCGGCTTTTGGTGCTGGAGGTTTTTGGCCGGTATGCCGGGTTTACAGCCATGCTGCCGACCATGGCCGGCGCCGCCGACCGCTGCGTCATCCCTGAATTTAAATTTAATATGGACCGCCTGGCCGAGCTGTTAGTTTATGATCGCAACAAGAATCCCAGCAAATATTCCGTTGTCTTGGTCTCCGAGGGGGCTATGTTTGAGGGTGGTGAGATGGTCTTCCAGGGTGCCACCACCGACGCTTACGGCCACGCCAAGCTGGGTGGTATTGGCGATTTAGTCTCTGTCGAACTTAAAGAGCGCTCGGCCAAATTCAACAACGGCAAAAAGCTCAACATCATCAGCCAAAAGTTAGGTTATATGGTGCGCGGCGGCGACCCCGATGCGCTGGACTCAATTGTGCCGATGGCCTACGGCAACCTGGCTCTGGATTTGCTGCTCCAGGGTGTGCATGGCCGCCTGGTCGTCCTGCGCAACGGCCGCTACGACGACATGCCTATTGAAGCCGTGACCAGCTCCAAAAAGTTGGTTGACGTGGAGAAATTCTACAACACGGAACGCCTCCGCCCCAGCTATAAAAGCTTCGAGATGAAGCCGCTCTTGATTATGACCAGCGAGTAGAGTTGGACTCTTACAATTCTCGCTCGCATCTCTATGTTTGACGTTCCGGTCGGAGTCCAAAGTACACTTTGGACTCCGACCCCCATATAGACAGAAATTTACGGCTCGGTTTCAGCAGGGGGGTGCTGATGTTACTTTTCTCCAAGCAATTTCTGCCGCATCCAGCCAAAGGGGACTGATGCTGACCACCGCTCTCTACACCCGTTTCCCCCTTCTCTTCGAGTCGCCGGGCTACCGCTGGCTGTGGCTGGCTAACCTCGTCTCGAAGCTGGGTGACTGGCTGGGCATCATTGCCCTGAATCTTTACGTATTTGATTTGACCGGCTCGGCCACCGCCCTGGCCGGCCTGCTGGCGGTCGAATCGATCCCCGCCCTGCTAATTAGCCCGCTGGCGGGGGTGATTGTGGACCGGCTCAGCCGCCGCCGGGTCATGATGATCGCCAACCTGGCTGCTGCGCTGATGTTTGCCCTGCTGCCGTTGATGGCCTCGCTCTGGCAAATATACATTTTGGCCTTGCTCTGGCGCGTCACCATCAGCTTTATGGAGCCGGCCGAGCGCTCGCTCATTCCAGACCTGGTCGGCAAAGACAAAGTTCTGGTCGCCAATTCGGGCTTGAGTGTAGTTAACCACCTGGCCTTGATTGTCGGTCCAGCCATTGCCGGTTTCCTGGTGGCTTCCTCCAGCGCCGCGGTCGCCTTTTGGGCCGATGCGGTCAGCTTTCTGTTCGCCGTCTTCTTCATTTACCGGATCACCGGCGAACTGCCCCGGACCCGGCTGGACGGGAATAGCCGGCCGGGTTGGTTTGACGACCTGAAAGTGGGCTTGCACTATGCCTTCAACAACCAGGCCCTGCGGGTGCTGCTGGTCACCACGTTTGTCGCCGCCTTTGCCGGGGCAGCCCTGGTCACCATTGAAGTGGTTTATATCAAAGAGGTGCTTGACGGCGGCGATGTGGGCTATGGGCTGCTCTATTCCGTGGCCGGGGTGGGGGCGATCTTAGGCTCGGCGAACGCCATGCGCTGGGCGCGGCGTTTCACCCTGACCGGCCTGTATGTCGGTACTGTGCTATTAACCGGCCTGATGTTCTTTCCCTATGCCAACATACAGGTCTTGTGGTTTGTCATTGTCGTCGCCGGGCTGCACACCGTGCCCTGGGTGCTGGGTTATATCCTGGTGGACACCATGCTCCAACAGTGGGTCGCCGACGAGGTCCGGGGGCGCATCTTCAGCCTCATTCATACCCAGCGCAGCGCCGGGCAGGTCCTGGTCGCCGGGCTGCTGGCCCCCCTGGTGGATTGGTGGGGACCTGTTACTGTTTTGAATCTTTCCGGGGTGATTTATACCCTGGTCGGCCTGTATGCGATTAACCGCCTGGGCGTCTTGCGCCAGGCTGAAGAAAAAACCTTGAGCCAGGTCACACCCCAGGAGTCACTCTCATGAAGAGTTGGAAGACTGGAAGCGTGGCAGGTCAGGGGCCATTTCTGCGGGTTTTGGCCGACCGCAGCCGTCTGCCTGAAGCCATGCGATATATAGTTTGAGATAGTGAAAAGGAGCATAGGATGGAGTACCGTCAATTAGGAAATTCCGGGGTGCGCGTTTCGGTGATTGGATTGGGGACAAATCGTTTTGGCTCGCCGAAACTGCCCCAGGATAGCGTTACCAAAGTCATAGATGCCGCCCTGGACCGGGGCATTAACTTTATTGATACGGCTAACACTTACCAGGAGGGCCGGTCCGAAGAAATGCTGGGGCAGGCGCTCAAAGGCCGCTGGGATAAATTTGTTGTCGCCTCCAAATTCTATCACCCGGTCGGTGACGGCCCTAACGACCGGGGCGCCTCGCGCTACCACATGCAGCATGCGGTGGAAGCCAGCCTGCGCCGCCTCCAAAGTGATCACCTCGACCTGCTGTACGTGCATCGCTGGGATGCCGATACGCCTATTGAGGAAACGCTGCGGGCGCTGGATGATCTCATTCGCCAGGGCAAAATCCGCTACGCCGGGGCCTCGAATTTTGCTTCGTGGCAGTTGGCTCACGCTAACCTCCTGGCTGAAGTCCGCGGCTGGTCGCCTTTCGTCGTCATCCAGTCCGAGTACCATCTGCTGGAACGTGATGTCGAGCGCGAAGTGCTGCCTTATTGTCGCGCTCATAAGGTTGGCTTTGTGCCCTATTTCCCCCTGGCCGGCGGCTTTTTGACCGGCAAATACCAGCGCGGCCAACCAGCCCCGCCCGGCTCGCGGGGCGAAAGCAACAGTTACGTCCAGCAGTACATGACCGACGCCCATTACGATAAGATCGAGCAGCTATCCGCCTGGGTGCAGGTGCGCAACCGGGGGTTGAACGAACTGGCCCAGGCCTGGCTACTCGCTCAACCGCAAGTCTGCTCTGTGATTACGGGTGCAACGAGTCTGGAGCAGCTCTTGAGCAACGTCAAGGCCGCCGATTGGATCTTGACTGCCGCAGAAGTGCAGGAGATAGATACAATTTTAGGGTAACTGCTCACTTAAGCTTTGCGAGTTTCAACCGTCTTGCCAGGGGAGAAAAGTGCCAGTCACCTGAGTAGTAACACAAATGATAATTACCATTTATCCAAACGCAGATAAGTTTCTGGCTAAAACCCAGGCTGCTTTGGAAAAAAACGAAGCCGCCAATAACCTGATCCTGGGCCTTAGCTTGCGGGTGAGTCGCTTTCTGCCAGCGGCTCAACATTCACCCTACTTTGCTACGGTAACGGATAAAGGCGATCTGCTCCTGGCCGCGATGATGACTCCCCCGCGCTCCCTGGTCCTGTATACCGAACTGGCCGATTGGGATAAGGCGCTTGAGCTGCTCCTTCGGGAGGTAGCGGCCCGGCAGTGGCCCATCCCCGGTGTTACCGGCTATCCCCCGCTCGCTCAAGCGTTTGCTGCTGCCTGGGCCAGGCTCAAAGGAACAACTTACCGGGTGAAGATGCACAACCGGCTCTATGAATTGAAGCGAGTTAATCCAATCCCGCCCATACCCGGCCGGTTAAGAGTGGCTACAGCGGACGATCTTGAACTGATTACCGGGTGGATCTTTGCTTTTCAGAACGAAGCGCTGCATCGCGGCGACCTGGCCGAAAGCCGCGAAGTTGCCCGCTACAGGATCAACGATCAGGATATCTACCTGTGGGAAGACGGTCAGCCGGTTTCCATGGCCGCCCAGAGTCGCCCCACGCGCAATGGGATTTGTATTAGTCTTGTTTACACCCCGCCGGAACTGCGCGGGCGGGGCTATGCAACCGCGTGTGTCGCCCGGTTAAGCCAACTGCTGCTGGACTCCGGACGTAACTTTTGCGTCTTGTTTACCGATCTATCCAATCCGACCTCTAATAGTATCTATCAAAAAATTGGCTACGCACCAGTTTGTGATTTTACCGAATATACTTTTGACCTGGAATAACACCCTTGAAGCCCTGGTCTCGCCTCGATTGGCTCATCATTTTAGGTTTCGCCGCGCTGGTTATCCTGTTCTACTGGCCCATCCTGACCCCCAACCCGGCGGATCGCCAATCCTTTCCCCCCGGTGACTTCTACCTCCAATTCTGGGCCTTCACCACCTTCGACGTGCGCGAGCTAAGCGCCGGCCGCCTGCCCCTGTGGAATCCTTATAACTTCGCCGGTTCGCCCTTCTGGGCCGACGTGCAGGCTGCCGTTTTTTATCCGCCCAGCCTGCTGACGCTGCTCTTGTCTGCTCCCTGGGGCTTTTCTGCCTTTGCCCTGGAAATCGAAGCCATTGCCCATTTCTGGCTGGCTGCCGTGTTTATGTATCTCTTCACCCGCCAGATCACGGCCAGTCGCTCTGCCGCTGTCATCGCGGCCCTGACCTTCACCTTCAGCGGCTACCTGACCGGCTACCCCAGCCAGCAGTTGGCCGTATTGGAAGCCGATGTCTGGCTGCCGCTCATCCTCTTCTTTCTCCACCGGGCCAATCAGCAAATGGCAACCACCGACCGCCGACCGCTGACCGAAGAACAATTGTCAATAATCAACAGTCAATTGTCAATAGTAAATTCTCCACGCTCCGCTCCTCCGCTCCTCCGCTCCTCCGCTCCCCTGCTCCTCGCCGGCCTCGCCTGGGGCATGACCCTCCTCGCCGGCCACCCCCAAAGCGCGTTTATCGTAATCTGCATTAGCCTGGCCTATCTTTTATATTTACGATTTACGATTTACGATTTACGATTTACGATTTACGCACCCCGCACCCCGCACCACGCTTTACGCCTTACGCTTTACGCCTTACGCTTTACGCACCCCGCTCTCCTCTTTCTCATCACCGGCCTGGCCCTGGCCGCCATTCAATTCATCCCCGCCGTCGAGTACACCCTGCGCTCCGTCCGCGCCGAAGGGACTTATGACAAAATGTCCGGCGGCTTTCCCCTGGTTGATCTGATTCAGTTTCTCCTGCCCGGGCAGATCAGCCATTACTCGCCCCTGTACGTGGGCGTTGCCGGCCTGGTCTTGGCCCTCTGGGTTATCTTTGCCAGCCCCAACCGCCCCACCCTCTTCTGGGCCATTGTCGCCCTCGTGGCTCTGTTGATCTCTTTTGGCGGCAACACTTTTCTCTATACCCCTCTCTATCTCACCGTTCCCGGCTTCTCCCTCTTCCGCGGGCAGGAACGCTGGGCCTTTGCCGTGACCTTCAGCCTGGCGGTCCTGGCCGGGTACGGCTTCAAAACCCTGACCACCCACCACCGACCGCCAACCGCCGATAAAAGTACCCCTTCCTACGTATCAGGCATCAGGCATCAAGCATCAAGTATAACGCCTTCCGTCTCTCGCCTCACTTCCTTCCTCTTCCTCTTCTCTCTCCTGCTGACCTTCCTCTTCTTCTTCGGCCTCAACCAAACCGGCTGGACTCCCAACAGCCCTTTCTACGGTCTCCTCGGTGCGGCGAGCCTATTAACGATTTTGCTGGCGCTGGCCTGGCTGCTCTGGCGATTTGGACCGGGCTTGCATCCGGCCCTCTTCACCGCCTTTACCGCTGCCCTCATCTGCTTCGACCTCTTCTCCGCCAACTGGCAGACCAACCTCTACCCGCAGCCGCCGGAGTGGCACACCCAAATGCCGGCTGCCGTCGCTGCCATCAAACAAGATGCCGCCGCAGCCCCCGGCGAACCCTTCCGCGTCTACAACGAATTTCGCCTCTACGACAACTACGGTATCCCTTTCGAGCTGGAAGACCTGTGGGGAGCCAGTCCCCTGCGGCCCTTGCGGTATGATCGGCTTTTGGCTCCGCCCATGCCCATTGAACGCGCCTGGGAACTGCTCAACGTCAAATATGTCATCACCTGGCGGAAGGAATTGTACGTGCCCTCAACTATCATTTACGAAGAGCCGGCCGAGAAAGATACGACTTACGTTCACCGGCTCAACACCGTCGGTCCACGAGCCTGGCTGGTTACACAAGCAGAAATCGCCGACGACCCGACCGTCCTCCAAAAAATCGCCGACCCGAACTTTGATCGCTGGCATGTCGCCCTCTTAGAGCCGGGAGCAGAGCCGTATGTCCAACTAATGGGGGAGGCGGGGAAGCAAGGAGGCGAGGAAGTGAAGCACGATGAGCCGCAATACGCCTTACTCTCCACGCTTCACGCCTCACGTCTCACCCTCCACCTCACCACCGACTCCCCTGCCCTGCTCATCCTCAGCGAAGTGGACTACCCCGGCTGGCAAGCCACCGTAGACGGCCAATCGGCGCCCATCCTCCGGGCTTATTACACCCTCCGAGCTGTGCCTGTCCCTGCCGGTGAACACATAGTTGAACTGATCTTCCGGCCCTTCAGTTTCACCGTCGGCGCCATTATTACTGTTTTGAGCATCCTGATGATTGGCGTGGCCCTTTTCCGCACCTGGCGGGTAAAGCGTTAAATTCCCCCTTGACAAAGTGTTCCCTATGTGTTATTATCAAAGCAATATTTGCTAAAGTAATAATTATTAACGTATGGAACCTGATTATATCTACGATATTAGTAGCCTGGACAAGGCCATAGCCTACAAAATCCAGCGGGTGGCCCGGTTGCTCCGGCTGCATCTGGTGAAGTTTTTGCAGGACGCCGGGGCCGAGACTACACCCGAACAATGGTTTATTTTATTTCGCCTGTATGAAAAAGATGGTCAATCACAGGGGGAATTGGCCGATAAAGACCTGCACGATCACCCTAATGTCACCCGCATGCTGGACGCCCTGGAAAAGCGTCACCTGGTTGTTCGCCGGGCCGATCCACAGGACCGGCGTAAATCCCTCATTTTTTTAACGGAAGCGGGTCACAAGCTCCTGGCTCAGATACTCCCCAGAGCGATTGAAGAAAGGAAGAAGGTGCTTAATGGATTAACGCCTCAAGAAATTAGTCTCTTCACCGATGTGCTAAAAAAGATTGAAACCAATGTTTTGAAAGATTAATTTTTTTGACAAGTTATTTGCTTCGGCAATCTTGTCTAAAGCAAGAAATGGGGGTTTATATGTCTAACGAAAAAACCAAAGATATTGTCTGCCGCTATATTGAAGAAGTTTGGAACAAGCAGAATCTTAAGGCTGTAGAGGAATTTTTAGCTGAGAATTACGTAGACCATTCCCTGCCACCGGAGTTCCAGGGGCGGTCGGGAGTAAAACAGTGGGTCAAAGCGGTCAGCACCTTCTTCGACGAGCAGACGATCATCGAAGATCAGGTAGCTGAGGGGGACAGATCCATCATTCGGTTAACCATGCGCTTGACCCACCATGGTGAGTGGCGGGGTATCCCGGCCACCGGAAAACAAGTGGAGATCAAGGGGTATCGGGCTTACCGCCTGGAAGGGGATAAAATTGTGGAGCATTGGGCCTTGATTGACGGCGACAGTCTGGAACGGCAGTTGCGGGAGACCAATTAAAGGCAAGGCGTCTTTGGTAACAAGCCGCAAAATGAGGAGGCCAAAGTTCCCTTTGGCCTCCTCATTCCATCCATAGTACAATACCCCCCGATGCCGCCCATTATCAAAGTAAATAACCTATTAGACGCTGCAAAAACGCCGACACCAATGCCGTTGACTTTACCCGTGTCGTCTATTACGCCAGGCAGCCAAGCATAACAAAATTGTGCTGCAAAAGCCCTTCTACAATCTGGCGGTGATGATAGCCATGTTTTTTGTTTTCCTTGCCACGGGCACGTTTCTGTTTGTGCGCGGTGGGCAGAGCCGGTCAAACGGTGTAGTCAAACTCTGCCAGGATTGGCTCTACTAATCAGGCCGATTTTCCCCTACAATACGAGTAATCATTGATCTCTCCCAGAGGTAAATAGAGTTATGTCCACCCTTACTCCCCGTTCAAATCTCACCCGAGGCTACACGCTCGCTCTGATTAGCGCCGCTATCCTCTCAACCACGGCTGTTTTCATCCGTTACCTGACCCAAACCTACCACATCCCGTCGCTGGTGCTGGCTTTTTGGCGCGACGGCCTGGTGGCTCTGACCCTGCTGCCGGTGCTGGGCCGGTTGTGCCCGCGCCTGCTCCCGGTGAAGCGCCCCCATTTGATCTATCTTGTCGGTTACGGCCTGGTGCTGGCTGTCTTTAACGCCCTGTGGACTCTGTCGGTGGCCCTGAATGGAGCGGCGGTTTCCACGGTGCTGGCTTACTGTTCAGCCGCGTTCACCGCCCTGCTGGGCTGGTGGTTTCTCAACGAACGCCTGGATTGGGCTAAACTTCTGGCGGTCGTTCTCTGCCTGGGCGGCTGCGTCCTGGTCTCAGGAGCACTGGACCCGGCAGCCTGGCAGACGAACTGGGTCGGCATTCTGACCGGGATATTCTCCGGCCTGGGTTACGCGGTCTACAGCATGATGGGGCGCTCGGCCTCACAGCGCGGCCTGAACCCCTGGACCACCCTGTTCTACACCTTCGGCTTTGCCACCGTCTTCTTGCTGCTCTTCAACCTGCTGCCCGGCGGAGTTTTGCCCAGCGCGGCGGCCCGTCCTGCTGACCTCTTTTGGTTGGGGAACAGCCTGGCCGGTTGGGGCATTTTGTTCCTGCTGGCGGCGGGTCCGACGATAGCCGGATTCGGGCTGTATAACGTCAGCCTGGGCTATTTGCCCTCCAGTGTGGCTAACCTGGTTGCGACCCTGGAGCCGGCCTTTACGGCGGTGATTGCTTACTTCCTGTTGGGTGAGCGTCTGACCTGGGTGCAGCTTGGCGGCAGCCTGCTGATTCTGACTGGGGTTGTCTTCTTGAGGCTCTATGAAGGCTGGCTAGGGGAGCTGACGGCTCCAGCTAAGCCGGGCAAGCATCAGGCGCGGATAGTATAGTCGAGATCAAGAACTTCTGATAAGAGCGCGGATTTTTGACCGGAGTGAAAAGTTCTCCCGGCCAAAAGTCCGCGCTGTTTTTTGTCTGCGGCGGGACAATCTTCCCGGCCAAGGCGGGACACTGTCTCATGACAACGGGACGCTTTATCGGGTAGCATCTACCGTCTACTATTTTGGCACAACTTTTCGTAACGCTCTCTGTAACGATTCCGAGACGATGGCAGACTAAACTACAGATAGCTTAAAGATGAAGCTGCAAAGGGGAAATGAAAAATGGACGAAAAAACTTTGATCAAACTGCTGCAACTGCAATTTGAGCATGAGCGCAAGCTCCGCGAATTTGCCGGCAAACTCAATCTGAATTATTTGGAGATAGATTTATTGAGCGTGGTGCTGGATGCCGTCGGCGTGCCGGCCGATAACACCCTGGATCAAATTGAAAAGTACGGGTATGCCGGCTGGCTCGATCAGCCCGACACCGTTTCCCGGGCCTGGTACTACGATGAATTTCAGCGGCAGGTAGCTCACGGCACTTATGAAGAGGCCCAGGCTTATTTAGAAAGTGTGATGGTGACCAGCGCTTTCCAGTACATGCTCAATAGTCACAAAATTGAAATGGCCTTCGTCGCCGCCTGATAAAACGTTACTCCTCATCTCAGAAAGCTTGCAGGCTGGCCATTAGCAGACCTGACAGGTTTGTAGGACCTGTCAGGTCTTGTTGATTTTGGGAGATTGTCAGGGAAAAGCGGGTATGCTACAATAGGTCGAACCAAAATTCAAGGACAAGCAGCAGCGTTGATATGACCCAGCTTCCCGTTCAAATCGAGCTATACTCCGATGTTCATTGCCCCTACGCCTATCTGACCGTGTACCGCTGGCGCAAGCTGCGGGCCGAATACGCCGGGAAAATCAGCCTGGTCCGGCGCAGCCTGGCCCTGGAGTACATCAACCGCCGGCCCACGCCCCACAACATTATCAATGCCGAAACCCCGATTTTAATGCTCGAAGAGCTGGATATTCCTTACCACCCCTGGCACCGGCCCCTCAGCGAATGGCCGGTGACCATGTGGCCTGCCTTTGAGGCCATTAAATGCGCCGAACTCCAGGGGCCGGAACACGCCGACGAGCTGGATTGGGCCATTCGCCAGGCTTTTTTTGCCGAGAGCCGCTGTATCTCCATGCGTCACGTCCTGTTTGAGCTGGCCGAAGCAGTTGGCCTGGAGATGACGCGCTTTGCCGAGGCGTTTGACAGCGGCGTTACCAAGCGCCAGGTGCTGCAAGAGGCCCGGCTGGGCTGGGAGACCCTGAAAGTGGAGGGCAGCCCAACCTTTGTCTTGCCCTCCGGCGAACAGCTCTCCTACCTGGCCCTGCCCAAGGTCAAGATGGACCCCCAGCGCAATTACCGCGCCGCCGCCGTCGAGCCGGCCCCTTGTTCCGGCCCGGCCTGTTTGGACCTCTACCGGCAGTTGTTTGACAAGGCCCTAAACGACGCTGATTTGAGGAGCCAGCATCCCTAGCTGCGGCTCCGCGCCGGCGGGCATCTGGGGATGCTTCACTTCTCCTGAGGTTGAGGTATCGGAGGGCGGTTGACGCGTTGGGTTTCTAAGTGAAACTTTCCGCCAGATGAGGAGGAATAAACTGTGGACAGAGTCCTTTTCACCCATTTGGAACACGGCGACGACATCATCATCTCCCTGGGCTGTGACGAAGCATCGGCGTTTGGGGTGGATGGCTTCATCATTCAAAGAAACGCCAGGTACGAGCCTTTTCTCAGCCCCAACGAACGCGGCGCTAGCGTGGCATGGGAAGATGATGACATTATCGTCCTGCTGGATAGGGTCTTCATTCGCCGGGATGAGTTGAAAATAAAGACCAAGGGCAAGGTGCGCAACTATCACTTTGACCTGACCGCTCTCTCCGATGAGGAGTATGTGGCCCTGGTCAAGCATTTTCAGTTGATCAATTTCGACGGCTCGATAAAGATTAAGGTAGTCGGCGCAAACCGCAGGTCTCGTTTTTAACGGGACAGCTTATCTTGAGTAGCCCAATTCAAAAAACCAATGTCACCGTCCAAACGTTACCCATACCCTTATCCCGAAATGATTGCTCGAGCCAAAGGGTTACGCCGGCCCCTTACCCCTCAGGAAGCCAAATTGTGGCAGTGCCTCAAGGGCAAACAATTCTTTGGACTCAAATTCCGGCGGCAGCATCCTTTATATCAGTTCATTCTGGATTTTTACTGTCACGAAAAGCGCCTCGTGATCGAGATTGATGGAGAGAGCCATGCTGAACTCGCTCAACAGCGCTATGATCAGACGCGGACCGCCTGGCTGGAGCAGCATGGACTTCGGGTTATCCGTTTTCAGAATCGAGAAATTGATAGCAGCCTGCCGGGAGTCCTAGAGGAAATTGCGCGACAATGTGGGGTATTGCCCCCCTCTAGCTCCCCCCAAAGGGGGGAGAACAAGACGAGTCCCCCCTCTGGGGGGATTTAGGGGGGCCAGTACACCATCAAACCACCATTCATTATCCAAAATCGAAAACTCACCCTCTGGCTGGCCTTCATCGCCGTCACCCTCATCGCCTTCTTCCTTCGCTTCTACCGCCTGGCCGACCATCCCCTCGGTCTCTTCTTCGACCCGGCCATCAACGGCCTCGACGCTATCCGCTTGATGCAGCGCGGCGGCCCCGTCCTCTTCTTTCCCACCAACGGCGGCCGCGAAGCCCTGTTGATTTACCTGCTCATCCCCTTCATCTGGCTGTTCGGAGCGACTCCCTTTGCCTTCCGCCTCCAACTGGCGATCATCAGTTTGCTGAACGTAGTGTGCCTCTTTGGTTTCCTCTACGATTTACGATTTACGATTTACGATTTACGATTTACGCAACACGCAACACGTTTCACGCCTCACGCCTCACGCCTCTGGCTTGCCACGCTCGCCGGCCTGACCCTGGCCGTTTCCTCCTGGCACATCGGCATCAGCCGCGGCGACCAGCGCCCGCTCACGGTGCCGCTGCTGGCGGTGCTGGTCTTCTGGTTTTTTCTCAAAGGCTGGACCACCGGCCAAAAACGCTGGCTCCTGCTCTCCGGCCTGTTCTTGGGCCTGGGCTTCCATACCTACTCTGCCGCCCGCCTGCTGCCCCTCATTTTGCTCTTAGCCTGGCTCCCGGAGGTTTTTTTATACAACACGCCACAGAGCGCAGCCTCCCCTGGGGACGCAACACGCAACACGCGATACACTTCACGCTTCACGCTTCACGCTTCAGTGCGCAGCCTCCCCTGGGGACGCCTCACGCTCCTCCTCCTCCCCGCCCTCCTCGTTGCCGCGCCGATGCTCTGGTACTTTGCCGCGCATCCGGCCCAATTCAGCGCCCGGGCCGCCTCGGTCATGATCTGGAGCTATCTCGACACCCCCGGCGCCATCCTGGCCGAACTGGGCCGCAATCTGCTGCGGGTATTGGGCTATTTCTGCTGCGCCGGCAGTCCCAACGCTATTTTCGGCCTGCCGGGCTACCCCGGCCTCTCGCCCCTCCTGGCCCCCTTCCTGCTGCTCGGCCTGATCATGGCCCTCAAAAACTGGCGCGACCTCTTCTCCCGGCTGGTCGCACTGTGGTGGCTCATCGGCATCTCCCCCTCGATCATCGCCATCGAAGCGCCTCATCCCCTGCGCATGATCGTCGCCCTGCCCGCTACCGCCATCCTCGTCGCTCTCGGCTTCGTGTGGGTTTCACGTTTCACGTTTCATGTTTTAAGGCGCAACTTCTCCTTGGGATGTTTTACGCATCACGTATCAATGCGAAGCCTCCCCTTGGGACGCTTCACGCATCAGTGCGAAGCCTCCCCTTGGGACGCTTCACGCTTTACGATTTACGCTCTCCCCCTCCTCCTCATCCTGGCCACCCTCCCTGGCACGGTCTCGGCCTACTTTACGGAGTGGACACGGCTGCCGGTGACCCAGGGCATTTATGATTACGGCGCAGTAGCCATCCGCGATGCGGTGCTGGCGCAGGCCAGCGACTCTCGGCCTATCTATTTGCCTTTAGCCCGCTTCAATGACCCCCCGCTTCTCTTCTACCTGAGCGGCAGATTCCGGCGTGAGGCCGTCCTTTCGGCCCCCCCCGCCGCCTCCGCTCTCGTCATCTCCCCCGAAAAGAATGAGCGCGATTCGGTCTGGGTCCGGCTGCAGGGCGACACTGCCGCCATCCTCCCCCCGCTGACCGCCGAGGGGCAGCAGTTGATCCAGGCTGCCCTGGCCGGCGGCTCGGTCCAGGCCATTCAGACTCCCCGTGGTGAAACGGTGGCCCGGCTGGCCGCCCTCCCCACCGACCCGGCCCGCTTTGTCCAGCAGCCAATGCGCCCGCTGGCGGCTGTCTTTGGCCCGGCCCGGCTGATGGGAGCGGCTTACCCCCCGGTGATTGACCAACCCTCCGCTGCCCTGCCGGTCACGCTCTACTGGCAGGCCGTCCGGCCCATGCGGGATGATTACGAAGTCATTCTGCATCTGGTTGACGACAGCCGCCGCGTTGTGGGCGACGGCACGGCCCGCCCTAACGATTGGGTCTACCCCACAACTTTCTGGCGGCCCGGCCTTGATATGGTCGCCGCTCAACAGCATATCACCCTGGAAAATGGCTCGCTGGCGCCGGGCCGCTACTGGCTGGCCGTCGCCCTCTTCGACCCGGCGGCGGGCCGGCGTCTCCCTTTAACTGAGGGCGGCAGCGACTCGCCGGATACGTTCTTTATCGGCCCGCTGAAGGTTCCGCTGCCGGCCCCGCCTTCTTTGCCCCTGCCGCTGGAAGAAGGAGCGACGTTTGGAAAGCTTATCCAACTGTCCGGCTTCAGGCTCGACACGCCTAACCTCGCTGCTGGGGAGCCGGTGCAGCTCAGCCTGCTCTGGCAGGCGCTGGACACCCCGCCGCTGGATTACACCGTCTTTGTCCACCTGCTTGACGCCGGCGATCATGTCGTTGCCGGCAATGATACCCAGCCGGTCAACAACACCTATCCTACCTCTATCTGGTCGCCCGGTGAGCGCATCCTTGACCACCACACCGTGCCCACGCCCGCCTCCTTGCCACCCGGCCCGTACCGCCTGGCTATCGGCCTGTACTATCAACCAAGCGGGGAACGGCTGCCCCTGTCCTTTGCAGACGGTCGCATAGACTCCCAAGGACAGTTAATTGTCAAACCGCTCATTACGATAACCGCCGGTCCTTGATCAAGGTTTTGAGTAATTGAAGCCCTACTATTGGACGCGGATTGAACGGATCGAACGGATTTAAGTCATTTTTATCCGAAAAACCCCTCGAATCCGCGTCCCATTCCCCACGAGTCTTATTGTGAAGGTTATCTGCCGTCTGCTGTCTCCCGTCTACCCTCCGTGGTACCCATTCTCTATTGTTCCGCTTCCTCGTCTATGTTATGCTTAACTTGTTGAGAAATTGATGAGTGTGGCGGGATAAGACCCGTTCCCGCCCGGTTCTTTACCAACCCAGTGGGTTATGGTTACGCTTATGAGCCTTTTTTGGACTCTCCTGAGCCGGTTTCAGCGGCGCCTCTGTCATCTCCCCCCAGCTTCAGCAGTTGCCGGGCTGTTTGGGCGTATCCAAATAAAGGGCAAGCCGGGATTTTTTGTTCGTCCGGCTGTGCCTGACCTTTCCCTGGGTTGGCCTGCTCTGGCTGTTGTTGCCGTCAGCCCCACCTTATCTCCGCTAAGAAAAATTAATCGTGTCTTTTTTATCTTGCTCTTTTTGGCGCTCATTCTTGGGAGCTGGCTCCGGCCTGCGCCAGCTACTCAGGCTCAGACAATGGATCAGGCGGAGACACCCTTCGGCCTGACGCTGGCTATCGCCGGGCCGTCCACCGTTAACGTCGGCGAAACCTTTGAAATCCAGGTGGTCTTCAATAACCCCTCGCCGGCCGGTGTTTTTGGCTACCAATTTGGGCTAACCTGGAACAGCGCCGTCGTCATACCTGTTGAACCTGCGCCCACCCTCAGCCCTGAGTTTCCCCTCGTTGCCCAAAATGAAGTCGCTAACGGGCAGCTTGCCGTGGCTGCCAGCCGCCAGGGCGATGTACCCGACCTGCCCGGTTCGCTGACCCTGCTGACCTGGCGGTTCCAGGCTGTCGCGCCCACCGGCGTTGACTCAACCCGCTTTGAGCTAATTGCACCCACCCTGGGGCAAAAGGATGGGACAGGACTGCCGCTGGAGGCAGTAACCCCTCTCGCAATGGGGGTGGCTGAACCGGCTCCCCAGCGCGGCAGTCTGCTTGGAAATGTGCAAGTTGAAGGGCGCGCTCCCGGCAGCCAGGCTAATATCAACATCCTGATCAACGAGTCGGGCCTGGCCTTAGCCGCTGCCCCTGGCGGTGAGTTTACCTTCGCCGATCTTGACTTTGGCGCTTATACCTTGACCGCCAGCAGCCCCGGTTTTCTGAGAGCAACCTGCAACGTGATTCATCAAAGTGAACTGACCACCCTGGCCGGTCTCACCCTGCTGGCCGGCGATCTCAACGACGACGGCGCCATTGATGTGGCCGACGCCACGGCGCTGGGCCTGGCTATTAGCAGCAGTGCCCCCGGCGCCGTGGCCGATCTAAATGTGGATGGAACAGTCAACGTGCTGGATTTAATTCCGCTGGCCGTTAATTTTGGACAGTCAGCGGCAGCTCACCCCTGGCTTTGCCAGCCCTGAAAAAGTGGAGGAAACAACTGATGAAAAGGTCAAACAGATTTTTCTCATTCAAAATCGCCTGCCTGTCCGTTATTCTGCTGGCGTTGTTTGCCCTGGCGCCCCTGGCCCTGGCCCAGAATGGGACGCGGGTGTATCTCCAGCCGGCCGAGTCGGCCAGCGGGCATTTGACGGTCGAGGTGTTGGCTGAAAATGTAACCGATCTGTATGGACTCGAGCTTCACCTCAAATATGACCCGGCCGTGTTAGAAATCCAGGACAGCAAGGCTGACCAGGAGGGAGTCCAGATTGAGCCGGGCACCCTGCTGCCCGTCAACCAGGGGTTTGTGGTGGCCAATCAGGCGGATCAAGGCCAGGGAACCATTCTTTACGCTCTGACCCTGCTCAACCCGGCCCCGCCAGTTCAAGGCAGCGGGCCGGTGGCCCGGATAACCTTTAAAGTACTGCAAGATGTGCCCTCAACCATCAGTATTGAACAAGCTACCCTGGTCGCGTCCAATTTACAGACCATTCCCAGCGAAATGGCCCCGTTAACGGTCGGCGGCTCCGCCGAGAGTCAGGACAGCGGCTTCCCCTGGTGGATCGTTGGGGCCGCAGTGTTGGGGCTGGGCGTGGTGGTCCTGGGCGGATTGGTGGCGCTGCTTAGTTTCAACAAAAAAGCTCGCCCCCGGACTCCTGAAAAATCCGGACGAGGATCTGGCAGCCGGCCCAGTGCCTTTAAAGAGATGCGCTAGATTCAATACCACTTATATTATCTTTCTCCAGGCCATAATCTACCGCAGAGAGCGCACACTTGCCCCTGGCGCGGCAAGTGCCAGGGGCAGGACGCTGAGATTAAAGAAGAAAATTCTCTGCGTTCTCGGCGTGCTCAGCGGTAAAAAATGTGGTGATTGAACGATCAAAGTCGGTCATTTACACGATTAGAATGATCCTGCCGATGAACCAGGCAAATCGGCTTAAGAACCAAATATCCTCGCCCTGGGAGGCTTCCCCGGCTGAACGCAGGTGGAAGCCTTTCCGCCATTTTCCCGCTCCCCAGGAGCGGCAGCTTTACTCAATCATCACGCTTCTGCTCACCTCACTTTTTGCCGTCCTGCTTTATTTTCTCCTGTCTCTTTTCTCCCTTCAATTGACTGGTTTCGCGCTCGTCTACGGACTGGTCAGTCTTTGTCTCTTTGCCTGTTTGCATCCCTGGTTGGAACTGTTCCTGGAACGGCGATTTCACCCGGAACGACTTCTTTACCGCCAACTGGTCGAGGATTACGGCCGGGTTGTCCGCCAGACGTCGGACCTGGACATCCTGCTGCCCTTTGTCGCGTCAACTCTGGCTACAAGGCTTCATCACCAGAGTGTCACGATCTGGTTCTGCCATGCCGAAGACAGCATGCTGGTTTTGGCCCACGTCGAAGGGGCGCTGGCCGTCGAGGATTTGGTTGAATTGCCGCTTGACGTGCCGCAGGGGCCCTTGTTCGGGACCCAACCCGTTTTGGCTCTACCGGAAAGCGCCCTGCGCCAGGGCTTGCTGCTGCTGGGCGTTGAGACCGTTGCTGCGTTGAGTTTACAGGATGAACTGGTGGGTTTGATTGGCCTGGGCCAGGGGATTCAGGGCCAATCCAGCGGTCCTGAGGCGCTGCAAGTATTGGATTGGATGACCGCACAACTGGCGCTGGCAGTCAAGAACGCCCGTCTCATCGCGGAGTTGGCCGAAACGCTGGACAAACTCCAACTGGCCTACCGCCGGACGATTGACGCCCAGGATGAGGAACGCCGCAATCTGGCTGTGGAACTCCATGACGACATTTTGAGCCGCCTGACAACCATGGGCATGACCCTGAGCAGCGGCCAACGCCAATTGGCCAGCGACCCGGCCCGGCTGCAAGCCTGCCTGGAGCTGTTGGGCCAGGAGACGCGCTACCTGAATGGCCGCTTGCGCGAAATAACCCAGGGACTGCACCCGGCGGTGCTGGCCGACCTGGGCCTTATTGCCGCTCTCCAGGCTTATATGGACTCGCTGAGCAAACTGGTGCTGCCGGCCTCGGCCCCCCGTACAATTGATCTGACCGCCCAGGGCTTTGACGGGTCGCGGATTGACGATCCTAAATTAGAACGGGACTTGTACTATATCACCCGCCAGGCGCTTGACAACGCCATTAAACATGCCCAGGCCGAGCAAGTTTTTATCCACCTGCGCTGGCGTGACGACGCTGTAACCGTCACGATCCAGGATACGGGTGTTGGGTTAAAGGCTGCGCCCGAATTGTTGATGGGGCAGCAGGGCCATTTGGGCTTGTTGTCGCTGCACGAGCGGGTTCTGGCCTGGCAGGGCCGCCTCAGCTTTCAGACCGGGCCGGGCCAGGGTACCACGATTTACGCCCGTCTGCCTATCCACCAACCCAGTCCCAATCCGACCCATCTGCAGGCGTTTACCCATTATTTAAGGAGTAAGGAGTAGGGAGTAAGGGAAAAAAACTTGCTTCTTCCACTACTTTTTACTCCTTACTTCCTATTCCCTATTGTCCTGCCTGCAAAAACAGCAGCACCGCCATCACGCGCGGATTGTGAGTTGCTTCGCTGGTCAAATTCAGCTTGGAGAAAATATTGTTGACGTGGCTCTCGACCGTGCGCTCGCTGACCGAGAGGCGCTGGGCAATGGCGCTGTTGGTGTAGCCCTCGGCCATCAAGCCGAGGACTTCCTGCTCCCGCCGGGTCAACTGGTTAAGTTGGGCCTGGGGCCGGGCCGAAGCCAGGTGCAGCAGTTCATCCTGGATTTCGGGAGCCAGAATGGCTCCACCGTCGGCCACCACCTCGATGGCCCGGACGAGTTCCGCCGGTTCGTTGAGGGTAGTTTTGAGGAGGTAGGCTTTGCCGGCGGTACCATCCCGCAGAAAGGCTTCGGCATACTGGCGCTGGCTGTGGTGCGAGAACAGGACAATGCCGATATGGGGCAGCGCTGCCCGAATCTGTTTGGCCGCTTCGATGCCGTTGAGTTGGGGCATCTGGATGTCTAACAAAGCCACGTCGGGCTGCAAGTGCTGTGCCCCCTCGACGGCAGTTTGGCCATCAGCTACGGATGCGACCACGGCAATATGCGGCGCGATCTGCAAAGCATGCAGATAAGCCTCGCGCAGAATGGTCTGGTCTTCGGCAATCAAAACGCGGATCATAACTCCATCTTATGCCAACTCTTTGCCTGCGTCAAGAGGTTATCTTTACCCATTCCCAGTTCGGAATTTTTTCTTCATCTCCCTCCGTGCCAATACGGATAGCGCCCTCCCTAAAACCACTGAAAAATTTTCCGCATTGCTACCGTTGAGACAGGGTAGGCAATCGGTTATGATGAAAGTGGCCGCTATGAATCCGTAGCGGCTTAGTTTAGGCTGAAATATCTCCCCGTGAGGTTGGAGGATTATGGGCAATTGATTTTTTGGACTTAGGAAAGGAGGGTGACCACGCCGCCAAGCCAAAACCCGAACAAGAATTGCTTCAGTTTAATCAATTTAACTTAATTCGACATGGAGGCTTAACTGATGAAACAAAAAAATTTACGTAAAACGACGTGGCTTATCTTGCTTGTGCTGCTTCTGGCGGCGGTGACGGTTCTGCCCGCCGCCGCTCAGGAGCCGGATGGCGACGTAAGCGTTCAGGTGGTGGATTTTTCTGCTTTCCTCTGGAATCCCGCCGCGACCAATGTTTCCCGTGGCGATGGCACGGTCATACAAAAACTCGACGTTCAAGGAGCATCGGAAATTTCGGGGATGACCCTGGCAATTGGCTACAATGCCTCGGTTGTCTCCCCGCAGGATGTCCGGCCGGGCGACCTGTTACCGGGGACGCGCGGGGTTGACTACTTCTTTACCGTTCAGACCGGCGGCGCTGCGCTGGCGTGCGGCGGTGATGCCTCGTTTAGCGTCAATCTTGTTTACTTTGACCCCACCGTTACGATCAATGGCAGCGGCAGCGTGCTCGATATTGTCTGGCGCAGCGACCCCGATGCGGCGATCGGTGATGTGGCCGATGTTTGTTTGGATGGAGCCACCTCCCTGGTCACGGACAACGGCGGCTTTCCCGGCCCGGCGGTTGTTGATGTGCCTGGAACCATCACCGTGATTGCCCCCAGCATCTTTACTTTCCAAATCGGCCTGGAAGGGGGCAAAGATGCCGGGCTGATCGTCGGCGCAGTGCCTGAAAATATTTTTACCGATGTCAAGATCAACGGCATTTACCCATGCGATGGTGGCAGCGTTGGTCCCGCCGGTATTTGTCCATTTAACAATGCGTCCGTACCGCCCCCCTACACGGTTGATGTCAGCCGCCGCGGCTACCTCGACGCCAGAGCCTCCTTCGCTGACCCCCATGACTCAACCTCGATCTTCCTTCTGGCGGGCGACCTTAATAACGATAATGTGGTCAATATCCTCGATATCGTGTTGATGGCCAGTGTCCTGAACCAACCGGCCGGCCCCAGCACCCTCTCCCAGTCGGCAGATTTTACCGGCCCTCCCGCCGGAATTGGCTTGCCGCCTGCCCCGGATAGCCTGATCAATATTCTTGACCTGGTTTTGGTGGCCAAGAACTTTGGCGCTTCCGGGCCGACGAATGGTGTGCCTCCCGGTGGGAGTTTCCCCTTCTAGGCGGGTGTTAATGGTTGTGATCCTCCCCTGCCCTCCTTAAGTAAGAAGGAAGGGCAGGGAGCAGGTAAGAACTTACGGGAAGTGGGGAGGGTTTAAGGGTGTCGCCGGAACTTTAAGTTCTCCCCAGTTTGCATAAGTCCAGACCAACCGTGTCGTTTTGGATCAATGGAGGAGCCTCAATGGAAAAAACTTGGTTGCAAACCTATCCCCAAAAATGGCTGGTCGCCGGAATTCTGGCGCTGGCCGTGTTGACCCTGGCTTTCCAGACCGGTGATGGTGAGGTAGATCCGGCCCACTGCCGCACCTGTCCCCCTCGTCCGCCCACCGCGACAGCAACGCCCACTGCACCTCCGCTCCAGGCTTGCCAGGTGACAGGCGTTTTCTTTAACGACCAGCCCTATACACTGGGTACAACAATTACGGCTACTGCCGGTGTTCCGCTTAACGTCACCGTGCGGGTGGCCGACAGCCAGGGCGCGCCTCTCATCGGGGCCAATGTGGATGCGACTGTCACCCAGACCTCGACCGTCCAGGCGGCCGCTATCCCGCCGCTCGAAGACCAGTCCGGCACCTATGACGGCATTTATACGCCTGAAAATCCCGGATTGTATATCCTTAAATTTTCAGTCAGCGATCTTACCGGGCCGCGTTTTTTGCCGTGTTCGGCTGAGGCATTGGTTCGGGTTGTTGAGTTACCCCCTGTTGAGCCATGCAGTATCAATCTCGACGTTCAACCGAACCCGGTCACGCTTGGCAGCACCGTCAATCTGACCGCCACGCTAACCAACGCCACTTGCTCTAGCGGGGTAACTGCCGATATCCAGGTGCCGGGTAACGGGATCGTCACTGTTCCCCTCACCGGCACAGCCAGTATCTGTACCGCTCCCTACACGCCGCCCGTAACCGGCGCCTACACCCTTATAGCCAGGGCTAATTCAGCCGGTGGAAACTGCCAGTCGGATCCACCCCGTAACCTTACGGTCGGGACCACGCCTCCGCCCACAACACCCACCCTTCAGCTCCAATTACCGGCATCGCCCATTGACCTCTGTGGCAGAACCGAACCCATTGCCGGAACCCTGGTAATTTCCGGGGTCACCGGTCTGAGTAGTGTCGGACTGGAAGTTACTTACGACAGATCCTTTATCCAGGTGATTGATGCCTTTGGCCGGCCCACCCCGCCGGTTCAAGTCGAATCACTGCTGCCTTCAGATTGGGTTATTACGGAAAATCGGGTTGATACGGCCAATGGTCGCATCTTTTTCACGGCTAATGGGGGTACTCCCCTTAACGGCAGCCAGGATTTGATTGAGATTAACTGGCAACCGCAGGGTCGAACAGGCGTTACTCCCCTCAATGTAACCGCAGTTCTGACCGACGCGCTTGGAACCCGGACCGAGACCGGGGCAGCCGCGTTGAACATCACTGTCGGCTCCCCCTGCCGCGCTGGCGTCACCAGCTTGCAAGGCCGCACCGACCACGGCGGAGTCATTGTGACCAACACTGCCGGTCAGCAAACCCAAAGTTACCCGAATGGCCTGTTTGCTATCGCGCCGCAAGGCCCGCTCAGCCTTAATTTCCCCGGCTATCTCGCAGTCCAGGCGGACCTGCCCCCTGATGCGGCAGAACAGTCTGCCAGCCTGGGGACCTTCACTCTCCTGGCCGGCGACGTGAACGGCGACAGCACCATCAACATTCTTGACCTGGCCTACCTGGCCCAGCGCTACCAATCCGCCGATCCCGCCGCCGATCTTAACGCCGATGGCATGGTCAATATTCTCGATCTGGCCCTCGTTGCCGGGAATTACCAGCGACAAGGCCCGCTGACAACCTGGAAATAAACCAGGGCCGCCGACCCCCTCCCTGCCCTCCCCCTCACAGGGGGAGGGCAGGGAGGGGGGTGCGGTCAGCGGTCACACTTTATCTGTTCCCTTCTTCTTCAAGGAGCGCCTTATGAAAACAATCGTCACTTTCAAATCTCTTATCTCCGGCTCACTCATTTTACTGGTCGCCCTGCTCTCCTTCACCTGGGCCAGCCAAACCTCGGCCCATCCCCCTCGCCAGGAGGGTGAGCAGCCGGCTTTTACCGGCTCCGTCCAGAGTTCGGCGGATGGCAGCGCCACGATTGCCTCCCAGGAGACCCAGCTCGATGCGGCCTACTTTGGAGCCAACGGCCAGCTTGAAGGATTGGCAGTCACCTCTGCCGGCCTGGCCTTGGCTCCCGACACGCTTGAAGGAAGTTATACCTCCGGGACTATCCTCAGTCCACTGGGCTTTACCACCGACATCGTTCCCCTGTGGGGGGCTGACCTGCCGGAAGGTACAAATCTGCGCCTGGAAACCCGCCTGAGCAGCGACGGCGGCGCGTCCTGGAGCGACTGGGTGGAGAACCCGGAAGCCTTCTATCCCGTCCGCGATGATCTGCGCAGCGGCAATCTCATCTGGGCCGGCTCTGAGCAGGTGGCCCTGCAATTTAAAGTTACCCTGCACAGCGGCTCGCTGGACTTTGGGCCGGCACTCAGAAGCGTCACCTTGGTTTTCAGCGATACCAGCCAGGGTCCAACCGACGGTGAAATCGCCGGCCAGATGGCCGAAGTCAGCGCCGCCGCTCAGGTTTGCCCGATTCAAAAGCCGGGGGTCATCTCCCGCACCACCTGGGGCTGCCCCGACGGCCAGAACAGTCCCCGCCGCCCGCCCCAGTATGCTCCGGTCACTCATATCATCATCCACCAGACCGAAACCCCCAATCAGCCCCAGCCCTACTCCGGTTATGCCGGTTGGGTTCGCTCCGTCTGGAACTATCACGCCAACATCCTTCGTTGGGGTGACGTAGGCTATAACTACCTCATTGACCCCGAAGGTAAGATTTATGAGGGCCGGGCTGGCGGCGACGACGTGATCGGCATTCACGATACGCACAATCGCGGCTCCATGGCGATTGGCTTTATCGGCTGCTACGGCAACTGCGATGATCCCCGGCTCGGTGTAGCCCAGCCCGATGAGGCGATGCTCAAGAGCGCCGAGGACTTAATCGCCTGGAAATTGCAGCAGAAGGGGATTGATCCACTAAGTTCGGCTGCCTATGATGGCTTGGCCAATGTGCCGGTTGTCGCTGGGGGACGCGATGTTACCTGGACGACTTCGCCGGGGGATCATCTCTACAACCGGCTTCCCGACTTGCGCACGAAAGCTTCTGAAAGGATAAAGAGTTGTAGTAACCCTCAAGCCTGCCAAATCACCGGTGTCATCTTTGGCAAAGAAAGTTACACTACCGGTGAGACGGTCAGCTTCACGGTCAGATTGGCCGATTTTCAAGGACTGCCGCTCGTTGGGGCAACGGTGACCGCCACTAAAACCGTCAGTGCGCCGCCGGTCGGTGCGCTGGCTTCCACCGGTTTTGGCTTTGTAGACCGGGCCGGCGAATATGACGGTCAAGATCCTGAAACAAGTGTCCCCGGCCTTTACACTTACACCTTCACCGCCAGCGATCCCAACCAGCGGTTCCTGCCCTGCTCGGCTACTGCCAGCATTGAAGTTAAAGGAAGTGGTCCGGTAACCGCTACCCCCACCTCCACTGCTACACCCACGGCTACCCCAACCGGCACGCCGCCAACGGTTACGCCCACCCCAACCAACACCCCCACTCCAACGACGACGCCCCCCACCGGCACCACCGTCCGGGTCAACCCGGCCAACCTGATCATTCCTGTTTGCAGCGCCCAGGGGACTGCCGCCGTTGAAGTCGTCAATGTAACTAATATGCTGGCCGTCCAACTCCAACTCCGCTACAACCCCAGCCAGGCCCAGGTGATTGACGCCGACCCGGCCCGGGCCGGCATCCAGGTGATCGCAGGCAGCATCTTCTCCACCGGCTTCATTGCCCAAAATTCGGTGGATACAAATACCGGGGTCATTTCCTTTGCTGCCACTCTATTGAGCGGAGCGATCAACGGCAACGCCGAGTTGATTCGAGTCAATTGGCAGCCTGTTGCTGCCGGCAGCGCCCCGCTGAGTCTGGAAAATGTGATCCTGGTCAACGCTGCCGGGCAGCCCATCTCCTTTACCGCCCAAAATGGCCAGCTCGAAGTTTCTCCCAACTGCGCCGGTATCGCCGGGATATTGACCCTCCAGGGCCGTACCCATCACAGCGGTATCGTCGTCGTCGGTTCCGGCGGCCAGCAGACCCAAACGCAGGCGGACGGCTCCTTTACCGTGCCCGCTGCGGATAACCTGAAATTCAGTTTTCCCGGCTACCTGTCCGCCCAGGCTGACGTGCAGACGTTTCTGGCCCAAAACCAGGGCGCGACAGGTCAAGCCGTGAATCTGGGGAGTCTGACTTTGCTGGCAGGTGATCTCAACGCCGATAATCGTGTTGACATCCTCGATCTGGCTACTATCGCCAAAGTTTACAGCTCCGGCGATACCCTGGCCGATCTGAACGCCGACGGCACGGTGAACATTTTGGATTTGGTCCTGGCCGCCGGAAACTACGGGCGGCAAGGTCCGCTGACGGATTGGCAGTAGGTTACGTAGAGCGTGGTGCGTGGTGCGTATTCGTTTAATTCAAGCATCACGTATCACGCATCACGAACGAACACTGATGACTTACTTTTATAAAATAACTTTAGGTTGGCTCATCCTATTCACCTTTTTAATACCCTGGCCGGCCCTGGCTGATGAACCCGTTCAACTGATTCTGCGCAACTTGCCGCTCCAGGACGACCGGCTGCTGGTTATGACTATCCAGCTCGAAAATGTGGCGGACCTGTACGGGGCGGAGATTCAACTTCGTTACGATTCAACGCAGTTGAAGGTGCGCGACGAAGACCCACGCCTGGAAGGTGTGCAGATCGCCCCCGGCCCGCTGCTGGCTTTTGACGACCGCTTTGTGGCGCTCAATGAAGCCAACGCCCAGGCTGGCCTGATTGATTTTGTCTTTACTCTGCTTAAGCCGGCCCTGCCGATCAATCAGGCCGGCGTTTTAGCAACGGTCGCTTTTGAGGTGACCGGCAGCGGCCCCTTCAAAGTCGAGGTGGCCCAGGCCAAATTTGTCTCCTCTAAATTGACTGCCATGCCCGTAGCCACGACCGTCCTGGCGCTGGCCGGGCCGCAGGATTTGGAGCCAGTTTCGCCGCAATTGGTAGCTGCCAGGTTTCCGTTGAGTTGGATCTGGGCCATCGCCGGGATTTTGGGAATTGTGATCCTTACTCTCCTCTTTTTTCGGCTGCTGCCCGTGGGACCAGAGGTGACGAGCAGCCTCCCTGCGGCTCGCCGTGTGCCCGGTGTCACCGCTTCACCCACTCACACCGCCGTCCTGCTGACCGAGCAGGGCCGGCGAGCCATGGCGCAGGGCCATCCGGCTCAGGCTTATGACCGTTTTAGTCAGGCCATCGAACTCGACCCGGCCAATGCGGCGGCCTGGCTGGGCAAGGGGTTGGTAGCGCAGCAGGAAGTAGAAAAGCGCATCTGTTTTCAACGGGCACTGGCGCTTGAGCCTGGCAATACCCAGGCCCGGGCGGAACTGCAACGGCTTGATACCTCCATGAAGGGGTTTGTGAACCATGAAAATTATTCCTCATAGAATGCTTTTTTTCGTCGCCGTGATGCTCATGGCAGCGCTGTTCCCAGGCCCGTCTCTGGCCCAAGCCCCAACTAATGTGGCTGACGTTGAGTCCGCCCTGGCCGCTGAACCGACGGTCAAAGTAATTGTAGCTTTGCATCCGGTCGAGGCGGGTATGGTCCAGGCGGGTCAGATCGCTCAGAGCCAGACAAACCTGATGAACACGGTGAGTCCCTCGGATTTCCAGGTAACCCAGACCTATCAAACCCTGCCTGCTCTGGCCGGTGAAGTAACTTTGGCCGGTTTGGAGGCGCTCCGCCAGCAGCCCGACGTTGCTGCCATCGCCCTTGATTTGCCCGTGGAGATTGCCGATGTCACCCCCGGCGCTGTCTTTATTGGCGCGGATGCTGTCTGGCGAGATTTTGGCTTAAGTGGAGCCGGAGTACGGGTAGCCGTCCTGGATACGGGTGTTGATACCGCCCATGTTGACCTGGCGGGCAGTCTGGTCAGCCAGCACTGTTTCAACCGTACCGGCGGCTGCCTGCCCGAACGGATAACTGAAAGCGACAGCGCCCAAGATGAAAATGGTCACGGCACTCATACAGCCGGGATTATTGCCAGCCGCGGCCAGACCAGTCCCCAGGGTATTGCCGCCGCAACCGAGTTAGTCGCCGTGCGCGTATTAGGACCAAACGGTACCGGCTTTTCGTCCGACGTGCTGGCCGGGATGGATTGGGTGGTGGCAAACCAGGCCCAGCTTGGGGTCAAAGTAATGAACCTGAGCCTGGGCGGCGGCGGCTACGCCGGGGTCTGTGATCAGGCCGATGCCAATACCATGCTCTACGCCGCTGCTGTCCAGGCAGCGCGGCAAGCCGGGATCACCGTTTTTGCGGCTGCCGGCAATAGTGGTCAGGCCGATATACTCATGGCGCCCGCCTGTGTTTCAGGAGTCGTCGCCGTCGGTAATGTTTATGATGCGCCTTTGGTCAGCATGAGCTGGCCGACATGCACCGACCAGAATATCATGGCCGGCCAGGTGGCCTGTTCCAGCAACACTAGCCCTGAACTGGACTTACTGGCGCCCGGAGTGCTGGTCCGATCAACCAATTTGGGCGGCGGCGAAGCCACTAAATCCGGTACCTCGATGTCTACCCCGCACGCGGCCGCTGTTGCTGCCCTATTGCTGCAAGCTAATCCCAATCTAGCCCCGGCTGACCTGGAAACCATTCTGGAAGAGACCGGGACGCCGGTCACGGACAGCCGGAATGGCCGGGTTACGCCCCGGCTGGATGCCCTGGCCGCAGTCACCCGGGTTGTCGCCGGGCAGGTTACGCCGATTTCGGGAACTGTGCTGCTGCAAGGTCGAACCGATCACAGCGGAACCCGTATTTATCTGAGCGATGATCCCTGTTCCTCGTCGGTTACGGGAGAACCGGCCGCTCTCACCAATATTGAGGGTCGTTTTGCAATTAATGCTTCAACTGACCAGCATTACCTGTGCTTGCAAGCGGCCCAACGCGGGTACTTAATGGCTCAAGAGGATGAGCCTAAGGGCGAGCTGGGGATCATTACCCTCCCCGGCGGTGATGTCGTCGCAGATCAGGTCATCAATATTCTGGACCTGGCCTTTATGGCCATCCGTTATCGCAGCAGTGACCCCACCGCCGATGTCAACGCCGATGGGCAGGTGGATATTTTTGATTTGACCATCGCTGCCAGTAATTACAACCAGCGGGGTCCGGTAACCAATTGGGAATGAAGGAGAATTTTCTGGTTCGTTTCACATTTTAGGCTTTACGTTTTTTCTTTTATGTGCTACACTATGTCAAGTTGACATAGTGTTTTTGTTTGCAAGGAGGTACCCCGTGAACAGGATCATCTCCTATTTTTGGCTTATAACCCTGGCGCTAGGGCTTTTTGGTTGTGACATCCCTCGTGGTGATCAAGCCACGGGGGATATTGACCAATTTTCCCCCCCGGCTGCTGCTTCTCCGGTTGCTTCACCCCCGGCGGAGGCGGCAGCAGCGCAAGCCGAGGCGGTGATTCGCTTTGAGCCGTCCGTCGTTCAGGTGGGGACCGGCAATTCCCAGGTTATCGAGCTTAGGATTGAAAATGTGGCCAACATGGCCGGCGCCGAGATACAAGTTCAGTTTAACCCGGCCGTGCTCCAGGTTCAGGATGCCGATCCGGGGCAGGACGGTACCCAGATTGAGCCGGGGAGCTTTCCGGCTCCTGATTTCGTCGCCAGCAATGTGGTGAGCAATACGGTTGGACTGCTTCAGTATGCCGCCGTGCAGATCCCCCCGACCCAGCCGGTCAGCGGCAGTGGTCTGTTGGCCCGGATCACCTTTCAAACGCTTGCCGCAGGCACAAGCGATCTAATTTTCACCCGCGCCGACCTGGCTACGGGCGATGCCCGGCCTATCGCGGTTACCAGGCAGTCGGGCCAGATTGTGGTCAGCGGCCCGGGACCCCTTGTGACCCCAACCTCGACGAATACCCCTATTCCTGGCCAGCCAACCCCGACCCCCACGAGTACTCCAATTCCTGGCCAGCCGACTGCCACCCTTACGCCGCTACCCCCTCCACCAACGGCAACCCCGTTCATCCCCACCCCTGTCCCAACCTCTACACCGGTCACGCCGCAGGTGTTTATTCCACCCGGAGCAACACAAGGCTTCTGTTACCGGGTGCAGCCGGGAGACACCCTGGAAAGCCTGGCCTATACGTATGGCACGGACCCCGGCTTTATTAGCATCGCCAATGACCTGTATCCACCCGGTCACATCTATCCCCAGCAGGTTTTGTTTATGCCCACGGCGTATGGTAACGGGCCGAATGTGTATGTGGTCCAGCCGGGAGATACCCTGGCCGCAATAGCCGAGCAGTGCCAGTTGAAAGTAGATGTTCTGGCTTATGTCAATGGCCTGGCGGAGAATGCAAGCCTGGCGGGGATTGGCGTATTGATTATTCCCAGGCCGCCCTTTGCGCCGCCGTCGCGCTACCCCTATCCCCAGGTGGGGCCGCCCTCCGTCTGGCCTCCGCCCTGCTCTGGCTCGTGTTATTAAAGCATACCAGGTGACCGGCACTTCAATCGGATAAATGAGGCCTGATTTTGGTTCCGTCAGTACTTTATTGAAGCGAAAGTGCCAGTCACCCGAGTACAAAATTTACGCTGAATATTAGTTATGACAACCACCCTCAAAATTGACCACGTGACCATTGCCGGCTCGGACCTGGCTTTGCTGGAGCAGGCATTTGCGGCGGTGGGGCTGCCCACAGAATATGGTGGTCCTCATTCCAACGGCGTCACCCATATGGCCCTCTTAGGTTTTGAAGATGGCTCCTATATCGAGTTAATTTCCTTTTTGAGCGCAGGGGCCAAAGAAACCATCTTTTGGGGCGAGCAGATTGCCGGCGATGGCGGTCCCTGTGCCTGGGCCGTGCAGAGCAGCGACGTGGGGGCTGAAGCGGCGCGGCTGGCTGCTCTGGGGATCACAGTCAAGGGACCGGTCTACATGCACCGCCGCCGGCCCGATGGCGTTCTGGTGGAATGGGATTTGGCCTTCCTGGGCGACCGGCCCGCCGGGGCAACTCTGCCCTTTATCATCAAAGACATTACACCGCGCGAGTGGCGGGTGCAGCCCTCAGCCGGCATCGCGGGCCGGTTGACCGGCGTGGCAACGGTTATCCTCGCCGTAGAAAATTTGGCCGACTCGATTGATCTTTTTCGGCGGGTGTATGGCTGGTCCGTTCCCCAGTTCAAAGAGGACCCTATATTTGAGGCCAGATTGGCCTATTTTGCCGGTACGCCGGTCACTCTAACGGCGCCCCTGGCCAAAGATGACTGGCTGGCCAAGCGGTTGGCCCGTTTTGGCCCATCTCCATGCGCCTATTTGCTTGGCACACCAGATCTTGAAGCTGCCAGTCGCGATTTTGGGTTGATGCCTGCGACTAATTGGCTGGGTCGTTCCGTGGCCTGGTTTGACCGGGCTCGACTCCACGGCCTCAAGTTGGGAGTGATCGCTTGAATGAATTCCTCTCCAAAACGGCGTAGAAAGTTAACCCCAGAACAGGTTGTTCTTTTTCTGGGCATTTTTGGCTTTATCGTTTTCATCTGGATGATGGCCTTCCTTTTTGTGCCGCTGCTGGCCCACCGGCCCACGCCGGTCGTTCTCGCTCCGATTCTGATTGTGGAGATGGCCGCCACGCGAGGTTTTGTCCTGCCACCCACCTGGACCCCAACTCCAAGCCGTGAAATTATCCCCACCACAACTTCAACGCCGGCTTACGATGGTTCAATCCCCACGCGTCTCTACACGCCCCGCCCAACCTCACTGCCGGGCCTCCCGCTGCCCCTTCAGGTTCCCAAATTGTCGGTGCTTGACCTGGCTCGCATTATGCAGGGTGAGTCGCCGGGGGATAAAGAAGCGGCCTATATGGTCGGTTGGGTGGCTAAAAATCGGCTGGTGCATCCCAGTTATGGCGATACCTACGCAGTGGTGTCGCACGGGTTTTTTGGTTATCGCCCTGATCTGACTCCCAGTAAGGAATTTATGGACATCGCCCGGCGAATCATCAAATCCCGCGAAGACCCGACCGGCGGTTGTCTCTATGCCCTTTCTCGCACCGATATTACCAAGCTGCGTATTCCGCCCAGCCGGGCCGACGTGGCCTTCGGCGAGTGGTTTTTCTTCAAAACCTGGCCCCTGGCGGATCGGGGGCTTTAAGCAGAAACCCTTGAATTCACCTTCATCCCCACCAAGAAATTTTAACATTAGACGGTACTGATTTCCTTTTGAACTAGCGTACCGGCTATGTTATAATGTTACTGTCTGAAGGGGCTGCTTCATCTTCCAGCTTTTTATTCATTTATCAGTTTCACCTGTCACCCTTCGATTAGCCCTATCTAACAGGTTTTGTGAGAGGAAACGTTATGGAAGACCTGGTTGGTCGCTCCTTTGGAGGTTACGAACTCAAAGAACTCATTGGGACCGGCGGCATGGCCAGCATCTACAAAGCTTTTGATGAAAAGCTGTCGCGTTGGGTGGCCATCAAAGTAGCGCCAATTTTTGGAGCCGAAGAGACCATGCTGGCTCGTTTTCGCCAGGAAGCCCAGGCTATTGCCGCTCTGCGTCACCGTAATATTTTGACCATTTATGGCTACGGGGAGGACCGTGACGGAGGCTGGGCCTATATTGTTATGGAATATGTCCCCGGCGGTTCGCTCAAAGAGTTGATGAAGCTAAACGAACCTTTCACCTGGCAGCAGGCTTTGACGGTGATTATTCCTGTGTCGCAGGCGTTGGCTTTTGCCCACAAACACGGCGTTATCCACCGCGATATAAAACCGGCCAACATTTTGATGCCGCAGGAAGATTGGCCCTTGTTGGCCGATTTTGGCCTGGCCAAAATGCAGCATTCTACGACCCCCAATTTGACCATGCCGGGCCAGGTATTGGGGACGATGGCCTATGCCGCTCCTGAACAGATTCAGGAGAGCACCGTCATTGATGCCCGGGCCGATATTTATTCCCTGGGCATTGTGCTGTACGAACTTTTAACCAGCAAACTGCCCTTTCAGGGCCAAACCTCTTTTGATTTCTTAATGGCCCGTCTGACCGACCCGCCCATTCCCCTGCTCAAAGCCAATCCAGCGGCATCGCCGGTTTTTGTGTCTGTCCTTGATAAGGCCCTGGCTCAGCAGCCTGATGACCGCTACCAGACGATGGATGAATTCTCGCGAGCCTTGTTAGATGCCCGCTACGAACTCAGCGGCTCATTTTCCACCCAGCCGCCTCCGGCCAGGCTGAAGCCTAAACCCGACGAGAAAACCTCTATCATTGACACCGAGGAGTTGAATAACCTGGAAGATGTTAAGATTCGGTTGAAATTACCGGCTACCGGCAAAGAGATTTCGACCGAGGGGCGGGGGGAAATAGTGATTGGCCGCGCTTATAAAGATGCCAGGCCCGATGTTGATTTAGGCCCGTATGGCGGCAGTCAAGCCGGTGTTTCCCGCTTACATAGCCGGCTGGTTCGCCAGGGGGACGAATGGTCCATCGAAGATTTGGGCAGCACGAACGGTACCTTTGTCAATGGTGCAAAAGTGGCCCCGCACCAGAAGAAACGAGTCAAAAGCGGCGACATCATCCGCTGCGGCCAGATTGAACTGCAATTTCACGTAGAAAAGTAGGACTCCAGAAAATCCGCTCAGTTTCCGCTGTACTGCTTCAGCTTGTACTCTTGTTGGCCGGGTGTACCGGGAATGCCGGATTATCCGCGCCGACTCCCATCGCCTTCACCCCGCCGCCGGTGGCGGCGAGTCCATCACCGATCGTCACAGTTGTAACTGCCGAACCTGCGGCAGCCGCGATTTCCACACCTGTTCCCACCCTCCTGCCCGCGCCAACTGAGATCTCACCCACGCCGTACCCCACTGCGGTGGTGACGACAACCCCAACGCCGACTGTCGCCGTCGCTACCCAGGAACCCACGGCTGCTGCGACCTCTACACCGGTTCCAACCAACCTGCCGGCGCCGGCTGAAGTTTTGGCTACCTCCCTTTGCGCCTGTGACCCCGCCTGCTCCTGCCAGATCAATCATGTCGTCATCATCAGCATTGATGGCCTGCGCCCTGACGCCCTCGAACAGGCAGATACGCCTATCCTTGATGGCCTGCGTACCCAGGGGGCCTACAGCCCGGCCGCCCAGGCGGTGCTGCCCAGTGTCACCCTGGTGAATCATGCCTCGATGCTGAGCGGGATGAGTCCGGCCAAGCACGGCATCTATTGGAATTCTAACGATCCTGACCTGGGCAAGATCAAAGGGCCGACTCTGTTCAGCGCGGCTCATGAAGCCGGCCTGAGCACGGCCATGGTGGTCGGCAAGCCCAAACTGGAACACCTGGTAGTGCCGGGTTCGGTAGACAATTATATTTACGCCGGCTTTACCGACCGGCAAGTAGTCAATGAAGTAATTCCCTTGATCCAAACTAACATGCCCGCGCTGCTTTTTATTCACCTGCCGGATGTAGACTCGGCCGGGCACGCGGTTGGCTGGATGTCCCTGGCCCAGTTACTGGCCGTAAGTATGACCGACAGCTTGATTGGCGAAATCGTGGCTGCGCTGCAGGAACAGGACTACCTTAGCCAAACTCTGCTCATTATCACCGCTGATCACGGCGGCAGCGGCCGTCGCCATGGCAGCGACTCGCCGGAGGATATGACCGTCCCCTGGCTGGCGGTAGGGCCGGGTGTCCCGGCCGGGGTGGTTTTGCCGGGTGAGATCACCACCTATGATACGGCGGCTACGGCTCTGTCTGCGCTGCGTGTGCCAATTCCCTCAGAATGGGACGGCCGGCCCGTGCCGGAGATCATAGAACAAGTTCCCCAATGAACTAAAAGCTTAACTTTCAGCAGTGTCATTTCGACCGAAGTACCCAGAGCCGAAGGCCCCCTGTGGGAAGAGCATAAAGGAGAAAGCCCGAATGCCTATGTATCGGCTTCAGGGATTTCTCGGCCTATGGCCTCGAAATGACATGGGGCTGAATTAGTAATAAACGGGCAATATAAGCCGGGATTTGGGGATTAGGAGAAAATTCTTTAAAATAACATCTTCAAAGCCCCTAATCCATAGGGCATAAAACCTGTCCCGGTGAAAAAAGTGGCCTATGATGAAACAGTTGCCTCAAGATTTATTTGTGATTATTCCGGCTAAGCCGTTCGACCAAGCGAAAACGCGGCTGGCGGGAGTTCTCCCGATAGCTGAACGGATTGATCTGAGCCGCCACCTGGTGGAACGAACGATTCACCTGGCCCGTCAAGTAGGCGAGGTGGTGGTCGTATCACGGGATATGGCCGTGCGCAAGCTGGCCAAGCAGGCCGGAGCCTGGGCGCTGGTGGAAGCAGGCCAGGAGTTGAACGGGGCCTTGCAGCAAGCCTCGGATTGGGTGACTGCCAGGGGAGGGCAGGCTGTGCTGGTTTTGCCGGGCGATTTGCCCTTGCTGCAGCCATCAGACTTGACCGAAATCTTGGCGGCAGGCCAGCACTCACCCTCCATTGTCATTGCTCCCAGCCATCGTCTCGACGGCACCAACGCCTTACTGCTGCGGCCGCCTGGCTCCATCGAGTTTGCCTTTGGGCCGGGAAGCTTTGACCGCCATCAACAGGCGGCCCGAGGCACGGGAGTTGAACCTGTAATTTATCATTCTCTGACTGTGGCTTTGGATTTGGACTTGCCGGAGGACCTGCAGACGGTGCAAAACCGGTTAGTCTCGTTTGATTAAACGATCTGTTTGCTGCAGGCCGGCAATCGAGTCAACCCCAATGCCAAACATGGCCACCTGCAGCTCCGTGGTAGCAATTTCGATTTCGTCCAGCACGGCCTGCAAGGAGTCAACCGCCGCCTTGAGGAAGGGACCGGCCATGCCGGCCAGGGTAGCGCCGAGGGCGATGCACTTGGCCATGTCCAGGCCGTTGCGCAAGCCCCCGCTGGCAATGATCGGCAGAGAGCCGCCGGCCCGTTTAGCCGCCAGAACGGCCTCGCTGGTGGGAATGCCCCAATCCACAAAGGTGGCTGCCACGCGCCGCCGGATTTCCGAGTTAGCCCGGTACATCTCCACCTGAGTCCAACTGGTGCCGCCGGCGCCGGCCACGTCAATCGCGGCTACGCCAGCCTCGACCAGGCGGCGCACGCTGTCCTCTGAGAAGCCCCAGCCAACCTCTTTGGCAATGACCGGTACGGACAGCGCCCGGCAAACGGCTTCCACCTTGGCCAGCAAACCGCTAAAATTGGTATCTCCCTCCGGCTGGACCGCTTCCTGCAAAGCATTGAAATGCAGAATCAGCGCATCGGCCTCAATCATCTCGACGGCCCGGCGGCAGTGGTCCACAGTATAGCCGTAATTGAGCTGGACCGCGCCCAAATTGGCCAGCAAAACCGTAGTTGGGGCTACGGCTCGGACCTGGAAGGTCGGGGCCAGGGCTGGATCTTCAATGGCCGCCCGCTGCGACCCCAGCCCCATGGCGATACCGGCCCTCTCGGCGGCCTGAGCCAGGGTCTGGTTGATCTGGCGAGCCTGGTCGGTGCCGCCGGTCATGGAGGAGATCAGGAGGGGCGCACGGAGCTTTTTGCCCAAAAACGAGACCGACGTGTCCACTTTAGCCAGGTCAATTTCCGGCAGCATTTGGTGCAAAAAATGATAATTTTCCAGGCCGGTGGTCAGTTGGCGGAAGTTGACATCCTCTTCCAGGTTGATACGAATGTGATCTGATTTTCTCTGCTCGTGCATGGCTGTACGACCGCCGGCGACAGACAGCAGACCGCCGCAGGGTGAGCGGGGGTCGGTCTTCCATCGCCCTGTTCTTTTTCTTGAACAAAAGAGAATCAAGCAAGCGCAGCTTTCTAACCGCGCCTTAGACCTGGGCAGTTTACCAGTGGCCTCAGCGGGTGTCAAACTGTTGTGAGGGTTATCGGCATTAGGACGGAGGATGAACACAGCTTGCTATCTAGGGTAGTCGCAACTATAATGCGCCCTGTTATGTGTACCAACAGCAAGCGTAAAGTTCTTTTCTGGTTTGTGCTGCTAGTGATTTCGCTCTTTGGCGCAAACCAAATTTTTTCCAAACCCCGCGGCGATGGGGCCAGCGAGCTTATCATCAGCGAATTCCTGGCAGTCAATGGCGCCGGGCTGGCCGACGCCGACGGCGACTTTTCCGATTGGATCGAGATTTACAACCGCAGCAATCAGCCGGTCAACATGGCCGGCTGGTCGTTGACCGACGACCCCGAGCAGCTTGAAAAGTGGACCTTCCCGAATATCAGCCTGGGCAGCCATCAATATCTGGTCGTGTTTGCTTCCGGCAAAGATCGCCAGCCAGACCGGGCGGGAGCCGAACTGCACACCAATTTCAAGCTCGACCGGACCGGCGAATTTCTGGGACTGTACAATGTACTGGAAGACAAGCTGATGGACTCGGTTTCGCCCGGCTATCCTGAGCAGTTTAACGACGTATCCTACGGCCGCCTTGACGATGACCTGGCTTTTAATTACCTGGCTCATCCCACTCCCGGCGCTGCCAATGACCCGACCCTGGCCTGGGTCGGCACGGTTGCCCCGGTCAATTTTAGCGTCGCCCACGGCTTTTATGACCGGCCCTTTAGCCTGGCCCTGACCGCCGACTCCCCTGAAGCTGCCATCCGCTACACCACCGACGGCAGCATCCCTGGCGAGAGTCACGGGAGAGTTTATGATGAGCCGCTGCTCATCAACCGGACTACCTTTGTCCGGGCAGCCGCCTTTAAGCCCGGCTCACTGCCTTCACTTGTCAACACGCAAACCTACATTTTCCCTGATAACGTGCTGGCTCAACCGGCCAAGCCGCCCGGCTTTCCCGACACATGGGGCACCCATGCGGTTGATTTCATTAATTACAAAAGCGGCGAGCCGGTGCAGGCCGATTATGAAATGGATCCCGACATTGTCAACGACTCCCGCTACGGCCCCACTCTTAAAGAGGCCCTGAAAGCTATTCCGACTTTATCCATTGTCACCCCGGTCGAGGGTTTCAAAATTTACGCTAATCCTCGAGAACACGGAGTAAATTGGGAAGAGCCGGCCTCTGTTGAACTGATTGACCCGAGCGGAGCCGGGCCGGGGTTTCAAATCAATGCCGGGATTCGGATTCAGGGCGGGGCAGGCCGCTGGGAATTTATGCCCAAACATTCCTTGCGGCTCTTCTTTAGAGATAAATATGGTGCGCCCAAACTGAATTACCCTCTCTTTGCCGACTCACCGGTGGAGGCGTTCGACACCCTCATCCTGCGGGCCGGTTCGGACCGTGGCTACGCCGGCCATCCTGATACTCAAGACCAGCGTTTGACCACCTACCTGGAGGATGAGTGGCTGCGCCGTTCTCAGATTGCTATCTCGGGCATTGGCTCACACGGGGTGTTCGTCCATCTCTACCTCAACGGTTTGTACTGGGGTTTGTATAACCTCGTCGAAAAGCCTGACGAGTCCTTCATGGCCTCTTACTTTGGCGGCCAAAAAGAAGATTGGTATGTCATTAATCACAGCGGCGCGATTAGCGGTTCCAGCGACCGGTTTAATGAACTCCTCAAATTGGCCGAGGCGGGCGGGCTGGCTAATCCCGCCAGATATGCCGCGCTCAAAAACTATTTGGATGTGACCGAATTTTGCGATTACCTCATTTTAGAATGGTATGCCGGCAACACCGATTGGCCGCAAAATAATTGGTACGCCGCGGTGCAGAATCCTTCGGGCCAGGTTAGATTTTTTATTTGGGATGGCGAGCTGACCTGGGTGGAGGGGGCCAAACTTCATGTGGGTCAAACTAACGCCGTCGGTTTGACCAATATCGTGAAACCCCTGTTCGAAGCCCTCATTCAAAATCCCGACTTCAAAATGGAGCTGGCCGACCGCTTTTATAAACAGCTCTTTAACGGCGGAGCATTGACCGATGCCAACGCTCAAGCGCGCTGGTTGAACCTGGCCCATCACGTTGAGCCGGCCATCGCCGGCGAGTCGGCCCGCTGGGGGGATGCTCGTACCAACCCGCCGATCACCCCGGATGATTGGCGCCAGGCTCGCGAGGCCGTATTGAAACAAATGGAGGGCAATGGCGCCAGGCTGATTGCCCAGGCACGCCAGTTAGGCTACTACCCTGAACTGGACCCGCCGGTATTCAACCAGCCAGGCGGTCTTATCGAAAGCGGGTTTGCTGTTACTTTGACCCCTCCCACTCTTCCTTTACAGGGAGGGGACACCGGTCAATCACCGACCATCTACTACACCACCGACGGCTCCGACCCGCGCCAGCCGGTGACCGGGGCTGTTGCACCAACGGCATCAGCCTACACCGGTCCGCTGATCTTGACCGGCACAACCCAGGTCAAGGCCCGGTTATGGGCCGGCGACTGGAGCGCTTTAACTGAGGCTACTTTTAAAGTGGTTGAGCAAAAGAGCCGGGTGGCAGTTACTGAAATCATGTACAATCCCATCGAGGGTAACAACTACGAATTTATCGAGTTAAAGAATATCGGCGACGGGGACTTGAACCTGGCCGGCATGTTCTTTGACGAGGGCATTGAGTTTACTTTTCCGCCGGGCCAGCCGCCCCTGGCCCCCGGCGGTCTGCTGGTGTTGGTCCACAATGCCACCGCCTTCGCCGAACGCTACCCGGGCGTGGCCGTGGGCGGGGTGTACCAGGGTAAATTGTCCAATCAAGGGGAAAAAGTTACCATGCGGGATGCATCAGGACAGGCTGTATTGTCCGTGAGTTACGATGACGAAAATGGCTGGCCATTCAGCCCCGATGGCCGGGGTGACTCGCTGGTCATTGTTGATGCGGCTGGCGACCTGGAGAATCCCCAGAATTGGCGAGCCAGTTCTAATCCCAACGGCACGCCCGGCCTGGATGAGTGATGATGCTGCCACCGAAAATTAGACTTTCTGATCGCTTTGAACTTAAATATTTGCTCAATCAGGCCCAGGCGGAGGCGCTGGCCGCCGAGCTGGCCAGGTATATGGCACGCGATCAGCGGGGGGATGAACACGGGCGTTACTTAATTACGAGCCTGTACTATGATACGGCGGATCACCAGGCTTACTGGGACAAGATAGAAGGTCATCGCTTCCGGCGCAAGGTGCGGGTTCGGGTTTACGGCCAGGAGCAAGTAACTCCCGATACGCTCTGTTTTGCCGAAATAAAGCAGCGCATCAATAAAACGTTGCAAAAAAAGCGGGCTATCCTGCCCTATAGGGAAGCGGTTAAGTTGTGCGGAACCGGGGAAGTAGTGGCGAGCGCAGATGAGTCTGACCAAAAGGTGATTGAGGAGATCAGTTATCTGCACCACACTCTGCACTTGCAGCCAACCTGTGTGGTCAGCTACAACCGGCTGGCCTTTGAGGGCAGCGACGAGGACCCTGGTTTGCGCGTCACTTTTGACACCCAGCTCAAGTGCCGGGCGCACGATTTGACGCTGCTGTCGCAGGGGTATACCGAAAATCAGTTCTTTCTGCCGCCCCAGCAATGTGTGCTGGAGGTCAAGGTTAACAACCGCACCCCTTATTGGCTCACCGAACTGGTTAACTATCATCGCTGCGCTTTTCGGCGCATCAGTAAATACTGCCTGGCCCTGGAGCAGGCTAAATTAAAGGTGAGTCGCCAGCAAATCTTTGCTTAAATATTGATGATCGAAATCTGACCCCCACCCTAGCCCCTCCCCCGATCCGGGGGAAGGGCTAGGGGAGGGGGTTTTACGAGAAGAGAGATAAGTTATGGATTTCCAGAGTTTTCTCGGCAGCCTCCAACAGGACGCCACCGATGTTTTTAGCGTGGCCGATGTGGTTTTGGTGACGGTGTTAAGTTTTTTGCTGTCCCTGGTTATTGCCAAGGTTTACCAGCTTACCTATAAAGGGGTGTCGTACACCCAGTCATACGTCCATACGCTGATAATGATGGCCATGGTGGTCGCCATTATCATGCTGATTATTGGTTCCAATATTGCCCGCGCCTTTGCCCTGGTCGGGGCGTTATCTATTGTCCGTTTTCGTAATGCCATCAAGGATACGCGGGATGTCGGCTATATCTTTTTTGCCATGGCCGTCGGCATGGCCTGCGGCACCCGCTTTTATCTGCTGGCGGTGATAGCAACCTTCACTATTTCTTTTATCTTGTGGGGTATGGCCATCCTCAACCTGTTTGCCAAGGACATCCGCGAGCAAATTCTCAAAATCCGGCTGCCCGGCGACATGCGTTACGAGACATTATTTGATACGGTTTTTAACCGTTACCTCAACCGTTTCAGTCTGATTGCCGTGGAGACGGTCCAGGCCGGCACGCTGACCGAGCTGGTCTACGGCGTCGAGTTAAAGCGGCAGTCCGATGCCCAGGCGTTTATGAATGAGCTGCGCCAATTGAATGATAACAACAAGGTGGCTTTGATCACAGGGTATAATGAGGTGGATTTATAGGTCTACCGGCAGATATCCCATGCTCGTTTTCAGAAATATGCCTTGACGAAAGAACAGTCAGGGCATTTTTAATTTTTGCGACTTTCCGCCAGGAATACAGCCGATATGAGCGATTAGACTCTCCCTGAAATGCGGGTTGAAACAATTTTGTGAGTGAATTGTCAGTGAACTGCCAGGAAACTGTAACGATGACTGTGATATAATAGCGTTATCACGGATAAATGAGTAAGGAATGTGATGAGCCAATCGGGCCAAGCGTATAGGTTAGGGCAGCAAGTAGCAGGCAGAATCGAGAAATTGCTCTCTTATGGCGTTTTTGTGCGCCTGGAGGATGGCGCTCAAGCTTATATCCGCCGTAGGGAACTAACCTGGGCGGGGAATATTGACCCCCATGAGTTGTGGCAAGAAGGCCAGAAGATCGAGGGGAAAGTTTTAAAGTTGGCTGAACCCGGCCAATGTTTGGAACTCAGTCACCGGGCTACCTTAACTGACCCCTGGGAGAAGTTCGTCAGCCAGTCTCAGCCAGGCGATGTCATCCAGGGAGCCGTCAAGAGCCTGAGCAGGCACGGCATCTTTGTCGAAGTTACCCCCGGTATAGATGGCCTGATTCCACTGCGAGACCTGGCCCCATGGGAAGTGTCACAGCCGGGGGATATGCTATGGGTAGGTGATACGGTTGAAGCGGTGATTACCTCGCTTGACCGCCAGAACAGGCGACTCCGCTTGAGTATCCAGGCCCGGTGGCGCCAGGTAGCGGTGGTATCCCAGATGATGGAGCACCTTAACCTGTCCCCTGGCCTTGATAGTGGACCTGGCGACTCCCCCGCAAAAGATTTGCCGTCAGAGTCTGAAACCGCTCTCCCTACCTATCATGGTGTTGGCCGCATTCTGGTTGTGGACGACCACGAGGAGGTCCGCTTACCCCTGGTTGAGTGGCTGCGGCATCGGGGCTGTGAGGTGGATCATGCCAAAGATGCGGAAGAGGCGGCTGAAAAAGTTCAAAAAGAAATTTATAACCTTCTCTTTATTGATCTTAATTTGCCAGGGATGGACGGCCTGACCCTCCTCCGCCAGATTAAGGGGCAAGGTCTCAAAGGCCATGCTGCGCTGATGAGCACATCTGAGTGGCTGGGGGAGCGCAGCAGCGAAATCGAAGATATTGGCGTGGTTGAGGTTTTTGTGAAACCCCTGGAACTGGACGAGATCGAGCACCTGTTGGGTCGAGTAGAACAGAAGGAAGAGCTGCCCCCGTGGCGGATGGCTCCGGCATCTGCTGATGGCAAGGCGCCAGAGTCTTTTTATCGCCTGGCCAACGCGGTGCGCAGCGGTTCCTCACTGGCCGAGCAACTGCGCGCGGGCTTGCAGCAGCTTGAGGCGGCGACGCCGGCAGAAGTAGGATTAATTTTTAATCTTAATCCCATCTCGCAAGCGGTATCCATTACGGCTGAAGCAGGCAAAACCCAGCTTATAAACGTAGAAGCTATGCACATGCTGGGGGCCAGTCCGGTTCGAGAGGTGATCAAAGAAGGCGAACAGATTTTAGAGAACCAAATGACCGGCAAGGTGAGGGATCGCTTCCGCAAATTACTGGATTTGCTTCCTTTCGAGTCTTGTATTGGCATACCCATTGAAGTGAGTGGCGGCGTTCATCGCGCCCTGTTCCTTTTTCAACGCCAGCCGAATGCTTTCAATCGTTATCATCTGCGGGATGCCCTGGCCGCCAGCGCCCTCTTCGCCGTGACAATTGAGCGTGAGACAATCGAACAGCGCTCGCGCGCGCTCAATAAACTATTTCTGACCGGCCAATTGGCCAGCGGCTTTGGTCACGAAGTTTACAATAAGATGTCAGGGTTGGAGATTCAGCTTCGTAATCTCCAAACAGACTGTTACCTGTCTGAAGATCAGGCGCACAGCTTAAGTGAGATCCAGCAAGCCGCCGATAGACTCCTGGAGACTTTTTACGATTTGAAGCAGACGGTTGAACTGTTCCAGCAATTGATGCGAGCCGAAGATGACCAGGAAGTGTCGCTGAACGAAGTGATTCAGAAGATTGTGACTCTGCTCAAACCGGTGATGCGTAAGGAGAAAGTCAGATTAGAGACTGAACTGGATCCGCATTTACCGAACACCGCCGGCAGTGCCGTTAGATTGCAGCAAGCATTTCTCAATATCATGCTGAATGCAATGCAACATATGCCTCAAAAGCCGGGCGGCAGCAGGTGCTTGAGCATTACCACCTCTTGCCAGATAAAAAATAAGGAACGCCCCCTTGAAGTACGCTTTTCGGATACGGGAGCGGGGATTCACCGGCAGCTTTGGGAGAAAATTTTTGAGCTGGGTTTTACTACCCGCCTGGGCGGCACAGGGCAGGGACTTTACATTGCACGCAGTCTGGTGGAGTCGGTGGGGGGCACCATCCGGGTGGAACGAAGCGTCATTCCTCTCGGGACCACCTTTGTGGTGGCCTTACCGCTGGGTCAACCGTATGGGAGGGCCAGGTGACTGAACAAGTGTTACGATTGCTTTTGGTAGATGATGAATTCAGTGTGCGTGAACCCCTGGCCAAGCACCTGCGCCAAGTTTACCATTATGAGGTGGATACGGCGGCCGATGCCCAGGCGGCGCTGGATTGGCTTGGGCAAGTACGCGGCAACTACGATGTGGCGTTGATTGACGATTTGCTGACCCCTGCGCCTGGCCAGGACCCGGAGCCGTTAGGGGTAACGTTGACGACGGAAATTAAGGCTCGTTATCCCCGGATAGAAGTGATCATCTTCACCGGTTGGGGCATGAAGTCGGGGCTAGAGGCCCTGCGCGCGGGCGCCTATCGCTACCTGGCCAAGCCGCTCAATTTGGAAGAACTGGGCATGTTGATCCAAACAGGGGCTGAGCACAGCCGCCTGAAAAGCGCTGCCCACGAAAAACAGCTACTGGAGCAATTGATGGCCACCAGCACCGCTCTGCTGAGTGGCCGGAGTTTGCCGGAAGTTTTGGAGGTTATTTTGCGGGGTGTGCAGGCTATTGGCTTTGACCGGGTGGGTCTCTACCTGTTATCTGAAGATCGCCGGATGATGAGAGGCGAGGCGCAAGTAGGGATAGGTCCAGAATTTGTTGGGCATATACGTCCGGTTGCTGCGGACCAGCAGATGCAAATAATGCTCGCTGATCCTCGTCCCCGCGTGTTCGAACGCGAGGATGGGCAGTTATTGCCCTATGAACGGGAGTTAGCCAGAGAAGGGGTTAATCAATGGGCCTGTGTGCCGTTGATTTTGCAGGGCGAAGTTATCGGCAAATTATCAATAGATAACAAGAACAGCCAGCGGCCGATTGCAGAGGCGGAATTACGACCCCTGGCTCTGTTTGCAGCTCAGGCGGCGGCGGCCATCGAGCAGACGCGTCTCAGGGATAAGGAGCGGGAGGCAACCCAAACAGCGGAGCGACGAGCCTGTAACCTCCAGGCTATCCAGGAGGTTTCGACGGCGATCAATTCCCTTCTTGAGCTGGATAAGATTCTTGAAGCGACGTGCCGGGCGGCCGTGGGACTCTTTGGGGTCGAGCATAGCGGCATGGTCCTTTTCGAGAAGCCTGACCGCGAGCGGGGCCGGGTAGCAGCAGAGTATCCGGCTTTGGGGACGCTCGGTTTAGAAATTCCGGTGCGAGGTGTTCAGGCGGAGGAAGATTTAATCCAGTCCCAAGCACCTCTTGTGCTGGCTGATGCAGCCCATGAGCCGTCGCTGGGGCCAGTTCAGGACATCTTACGCCAATTTGACATCCGCTCTATTTTGATTGTACCGATGGTGAATAAGGAGCAGGTACTTGGTTCTTTCAGTCTAGATGCGATTGGCCATACCCATATTTTTTCGGATGAAGAAATTGAACAGTGCCGGATTTTTGCCGCTCAAGTGGCGGTGGCCGTTGAAAATGCGCGGCTGTATAAGGATGTTGCCCTGGAGCGTGACCGTTCGGACTGGCTGGCCGAGCAGCTTTTGGCCCTCTACCAGATCACCCAGGAAATCCAATCGGAATTGGACCTGCCAAACCTGCTCAACTTAATCTCCCGGTTGGCGGCAGAGTTATTAGGAGCGGATGCGGGGGGGATTCTGCTTTTGGATGATGAAAAAGAGCACTTGACGTTCAAGGGGGCTTACGGACTGAGCCAGAAGGCTGTCGAGGGTACTCGTGATGTGGTGGGGAGCAGCATTGCGGGGCGCGTGGTCAAGACGGGTGAGCCTATCATCGCCAATGATGTTACGAATGACCCCCGCTTTTATAACCCAGCCGCAGATGGCGAAGGATGGCTGGCGATTATGAGTACACCTCTCCAGGTAGGGGGCAAAATTATCGGTACTTTGGATGTCCATAGTAAGCGGAATCGGCATGTCTTTGACAAGGATGACTTACAAATTCTTTCCCTGATGGCTAACCAGGCCGCCATTGCTATCGAGAATGTGCGGCTGTTTCAACAAACCTCTCATCGAGCCTTGGCTTTGGAGACTTTACATCGGACCTCTCTCGACATCACCAGTCGTCGCCAGATGCCGGAGTTGGTCCGGGCTATCTTAGAGCGAGCCGTGGAACTTCTGCAAGCCAAAGGAGGGGGTCTCTACTTGCTGGAAGAATCGGGCCGGCGCGTCAAGGTGGTTGCCCTGTCCCACCTGCCTGAAGATTTTGTAGGGACGGATTTGGGTGTGGAAGAGGGTGTTGTCGGGCAGGTTATAGCCACCAAAACTCCGCAAGCGGTATCTAACTATCGAGATTGGCCGCAGCGGCTGCGCCAATATGACTCGTACAACTTTACGGCCGTGGCTGGGGTACCCATTACCTGGGAAGATAAAATTTGGGGGGTTCTGGTCGTTCACGATACGGTTAAAGGTAGAACCTTTGGCCAGGAAGATTTAGACCTGCTGGCGCATTTTGGCAATTTGGCTGCCGTGGCCGTGGAGAACGCCGCATTGACGAGCAGAGATGCCGATAAACTCAGGCGATTAGCCAGGCTTTCTCAGGCCAGCAGCGAAATGATGGGCAGCCTGGCTACCATGCCGCTGGATGAAAGGCTAAACCTTATCACCCGGCACGCTGCCGAGATCCTGGAGGCGGAAGCCTGTGCTATTTTTTTAGTCAAACGTCCTGAATTTCTGAGTCTCGAAGCCAGCTACGGGCATCGAGCAGGATGTTTTGAAAAGGGTAAAGCATTTGCCATTTGCAGCGGCCCTGGCAGCGGCCTAACCGGCCATATGGCCAGTGACGGTAAACTATTTAATGCGTATGGAGATAGACTCACCGGCCACTTTGCCAGGAGGGAAGAGGAAGCCCGTCATACACCCTCTGAACATGGCTATTCCGTATTGGCAATCCCGTTGAAACAGAGGAGTGAACACCAGGACAAGTTGATTGGCCTATTGAAGGCAGATAACAAAAAAGACCGCACTGGACAGGCCGGGCCAACCGTGGGGTTCACTCAAGAAGACGAATGGATTCTCCAACTCTTTGCCGATGCCGTGGTGGTAGCTATTGAAGGCGCTGAATTGTTTCAAGCAGCCGAGGCCGCCCGGAAAAGGATTCGTTCCTTCTACGAAGCCAGCAATGCGCTGGTCTCATCGCGAGACCCTGAACTGGTGTTACAAGATATTGTCGAACAGGTGTATACAGCCACAAATGCTTGTGGGGCCAGTATGGTCTTGATTGACCAAATGGGTGAGGTTCGAAAATTAGTAACCGCCGGAGTCAACAAACGGTCTGACGTGAACCATATGGTGCGGTCCGATGGGCTATCTATGCAGATTATGCACACCGGCCAAATCGAGGTGATTGAGGACACCAGCCAGCAGCGAGATCGAGTCAACCCCAGTGTCTTTGAGCGGGGTATTGGCGCAGCGTTAGGCTTGCCTGTCTCCCTGGAGGATAAAATTATTGGGGTGATGTGGCTGGATTATGATCAGCCCTGCCACTTTTCAGAGGATGAGATTGACTCAATGCGGCTTTATGTTAATCAGGCGACCCTTGCTTACGACAGCGCTCGACGGATCAAAGAGCTGGATCACATGCGCCAGGCTGCTGAGGCCCTGGCCGGAGTCGCCGGACTGCAAGAGGTTCTGGAGCAAATCACCCACAGCGCCCGAGGGGTGCTGCAGGCGGACTCGGCGGCTATCTGGTCCTATGATCCTGTTCAAGATCGGTTTAACCTGGAAAGATCAGTTGCTGCTGGTATTCCAATGGGGCGGTGGAAAGAGTTCCAGAAAGTAGGACCTCGGCAGGGTGGAACGGCTTTTACAATCATGGAGCGGGGTTGGGTTGGCGTGACCGATATTAATGATGTGCAACGATACGGATTTTTGGGCGGGCCTACTTCTAAACTTCTCAAGCAAATTGGAACACGCAGTTTCCAGGGCATTGCCTTAACGGTGGGTGAAGAGAAGCTGGGCATCCTCTATGTGAACTACAACCATCGCCGCAACTTCAGTGAAAAAGAGCAGGAGATTGCCCAAATCTTTGCCAACCACGCTGCCCTGGTCTTACGAAATGCCAAGTTATTAGACCAGGTCAGCAAGGCTCATGATGCGGCCCGGGTGGTGGCCGAGGTGATGGTGTTGGAGGATCTGCAGAGCACGCTGAATTCCATTGTTCAGGGAACGCGGGATGTTCTGGATTGCGATCTGGTGACTCTTTACACCTATGACCAGGACTGGGACGAGGTGGGCTTTCCTCCGGCGATGATCGGCGTGAATTACCCGGAAAAAGTTCTTGAATTAGGCAAGGTGACGAGACAGTCGCTAATTTATGGGATTCTGGCCCAGGACGATTTGTATAAAACAAAGAATGCGACAACTAACCCCTTGACGGACAGCCCGTTTGCAAAGCGGGAGAAAATTGTCTCATCAAAAGGTTTGCCTCTGGTTGCGGGGGACCGCAAAGTTGGGGTGATGTTCGTCAACTACCGGCGACCGCATCTTTTTACCCAGGATGAACTAACCAATATTGAATTATTTGCCAATCAGGCGGCTGTAGCTATTCGCAATGCCCAACTGTACGAGCGGCTCCAAAAACGGGCCAGAGCCTTGGAGACCCTTTATGAGGCGGGCCGGGCCGTAACCAGTTCCTTGAATTCGGAAGAGATTCTGTGGGTCATCGCCGAACAGTCGTGGCGTCTCATTGACACATCACGTTTCAGCAACCTGGCTGTTATGGTTGAAAACAATTTGAAGTCTGTAGCCTCCTACCCGCCGGAACATTTTTCCGGCATCCAGAAAGTAATAGCCAATATTGATCTAAACGGCGCTGAGCCTATCGGGGTTATGGGGCGAGCGGTGAAGACTGGACAAACCCGCCTCATCGGCGACATCACCGGGGATAATGACTACATCAAGTATGATCCTGATACGCTGTCTGAATTAGCTGTCCCGATTAAGCGCGGCGTTGAGATTATGGGGGTGATCAATGTTGAAGCCTCCGAGCGCAATGCTTTTGATGAGGAAGATCAGCGCACCCTGGAGTCTCTGGCGGCTCAGGCAGCGATTGCCGTCGAGAACGCCCGTTTATTTGAGCAGACGCGGCGACGTACTCGTCTGCTGGACGCAGCCGCCCAGGTTGCTCGCGGGGCTACGGCCATCTTGGATATTGACAAACTCCTGCATGAAACAGTTCGCCTCATCGTTGAACGTTTCGACTGCTACCATGCCGCTGTCTTCTTGTTAGACAACGAGGGCGAGTACGCGATTCTGCGAGCAACTTATCCTAAAGATGACCAACGGATGTTAAAACCAGATCACATGCTCAGAGTTGCCCAGGAGGGGATTGTGGGTTATGTTGCCGGAGCTGGCCGGCCCCATTTTGCCCCAGATGTTAGCAAAGATTCTTACTACATTCCTAACATGCCCCTTACCCAGGCCGAAATGGCTTTTCCTCTCATTGCCCGTGAGCAGGTGATTGGGGTGTTAGATGTCCAAAGCATTAAAGCGGGTGACTGGTGGGCTGAAGATATTGCTACCCTCCAAACGATGGCCGATCAATTGGCCAATGCGATCCACAATGCCCAGCTTTATCAGCAGCTAGCTGAACGTTTGGTGGAGGTTAATACTTTACAACATGTTGCTGTTTCGTTAGCGGGCGCCCTGGAGCTTGATGAGGTGTTAAGTTTGATCATGTCCGGGGCCATGAAATTGACTAATACCCCCGGCGTTAGTGTTTTATTATGGGATGCCCAGCAAGAAAAATTTACCCAGGGGCTTAGAATTGACGAAGGAGGAACATTATACCCATATGAAATAAAGGCCCGCTCAAAGGGGGGCCTGGCTCGGAAGATTTTGGATGAACGAAAATCTGTCGCTATTTTCGACGCCCAACAGGTTTCCGACTTCAACCCGGCTTTTCTCGATCAGGGATACCGCTCATCGCTCGGCGCGCCTCTCGTCTGCCAGGACGAAGCCATTGGCGTCCTTTATGTTCACGACCGGGAGCCGCGCCAGTTCCACGGGGGCCAGATCATCTTTCTGGAAGCTCTGGCCAGCCAGGCAGCGGTAGCCATTGATCGCGCCCGGCAGTATGAGGAATTGAAAAAAACGTATGAAGAGTTGAAACGGACCAAGGGCCTCGTCGGTACCAGAACTGCCCTGGCCTGGATGGGGATGGCTACCAGTACCTGGCGGCATGCCATTGATAAGCATGCCCTGACGATTCGCGAACAGGTACAACTTCTGGCTAAAAATTTGGAAGAGATAAATTCCTCCAACCAATATCCCAAACTCAACGAGAGGCTGGCCACCATCGAACGGCTGGCCGGTAAAATTTTGGAAAAACCCCTCACCCCCCCTCTCACTGCCGAAGAAGGCGTTGACTCGGTCACAATCAATGATTTGATCGGTGAGCGCGCCAAACAATTGTGGCAGAATGAGCCATACAAAACGGCCAGGCTGAAAATTGACCTGCAGCTATCCGGTGCGGCTACGGTTAAGATTAGCCGGGAATGGCTGCGACGGGCCTTTGATATTTTAGTAGACAACGCTGTAGATGCGGTGACTCAGCGTGAAATACGAGAAGTTGTTATTGGCACGCAAGCAGCTAATGCCGGCGTTGAAATATTCATCGCTGATACCGGCCCTGGGCTTTCCCCGCAGATACAAGAAAAAATTGGCCTGGAAGTTATTGAGAAACCCGAAGACGCCAGGGGCTTAGGCATGGGGCTGTTGATGGCCCAAACCATTGTGCAGACTTACAGCGGCCAGCTTCGGGTAGGGTCCACTGGGCCAACCGGCACGGTGATGGTTATTTGGCTGCCTTTAGAAAATGTAGGAGTATCGTATGGTAAAAGATCGCAAATATGACCGGGTTAATATTCAAGGTGTTGAAACACTGATAGGATTTTGGGGTGACGGGTTTGGACATAAATCTCAACCCCTGCCAGCAGGGGTAAACGTGGTTAAACTGCCGCTGGGGTTATCCGCTCCCTCTCAGGAGAATATACGCCTCGAGTTGGAGAAGAGGACGGTTATGGAACATACTTTTTTATTGATTGGTGAGAAAGCAGAGAGTCAGTGGCCTTTGGTTTTGGAACAGGCGTTGTCACCCCTGGGTAAATTACATATTGTGTCTGAGCAGACCGTAGTAAAGAGAGGTATTCACCCGGATTGTGACGTGATTATTATTGATGCGGGGGTGGTAGAGGATGCAGTTACCTTAGTATCTTCTCTGCACCAACAACAGCCTCAGGCTCGTATCATTGTTGCTACTGCCTCACCGACCTGGCAGCGCGCCCGCGAGATGCTCAAGGCGGGTGCAGCGGATTATATCTATAAATCTCTGGACGAAAAACAACTTCAATCCGAAATTCGAGCCGTGTTGGAAACCCCATCATCGCCCTGATGCCTCTATAAAAACCAAAGGAGGTTTAAATATGGCTAAGACAACCATTCTTTTTGCTGACAATCACCCCGATTTTAGTAAGGCCCGGGTGGAAATGTTGGAAGCGGAAGGCTATCAAGTGATTTCGGCAGCCAATCCAACCGAAGCTCGCCGGTTGCTGGAGAGAAACAGCATAGACCTGGCTATCCTGGATATCCGGCTGCTGGATGACGACGATGAAAAAGATACCAGTGGTTTGACGATAGCCAAAGAGGTTGCCCCGGCGGTGCCCAAAATCATTCTAACCGATTACCCCAGTGTGGATGCGGTGCGCGAGGCGCTCAAACCCCAGTTTCACGGCCTCCCTCCCGCTGTGGATTTTTTGGAAAAAAAGGCCGGGCCCGAAGCCATGTTGGCCTCGGTTAGACGTTCGATCGCGGTAAATGTTGAAAAAAGCCCTAAACGAGCCGTGCTGGAATTAGATTTGTCGGCACAGTTGGAAAAAGATTATGAAGAAGCTCGAAAGCAGGCCATTTTTATTCATCGGGTCAGGTTGGTCCTGATTGTAATAGGCAGCGTGGTAATTATTGGCGGGGCAGTTGGAGTCATTATGGGGCAAACCGCCGCCGGAATTTTGGGAGTTGTATCGGGGGCTGTGGTCGAGGGATTAGCCGGACTTTTTTCAAAACTTTCGGAGGATGCCAACAGACGCATGGATAGATACCACAAGGAGCTGCTCGAGCTTTACAAGAAGCAAAAGTAATCAGAGATCTGGGAGGGACACGATGTCGCAGAGCCGTATATTGTTTGCCGACAACGAGCGTGATTTTCTTGACACCCGGGCTGAATATTTGGAAAGCGCCGGGTACCTGGTCCTCAAAGCCGACACCCTGGAGCAGGCCAGGAAGCTTTTGGTCGAGACCCGGGTCCACCTGGCTGTTTTAGATATCCGGCTGGTGGACGATGACGACGACCACGACCTGAGCGGCCTGACCCTGGCTAAAGATCCGGCCTTTAGCCCGGTGCCCAAGATCATCCTCACCGGTTTCCCCACCTATCAAGCGGTGCGGGAGGTGTTAGGGCCGGTGGTGGAGGGGCTGCCGCCGGCGGTAGACTTTTTAGACAAACGTGAAGGGCCGGAGACCATGGTCCAGGCCGTCGAAAAAGCTTTGACCATGTATCTCTCCCTCAATTGGCGGCTTACCATCCGTTGGGCCGAACACCTCTCCTTTGTTCACCTGATCAGCCTGATTGACCCCCACATGGACAATACGGATATCCTGGACCGGGTGGGTGAGCTGGAAGATCTGTTTCGCCGTTCATTTCACGACAGCAGCCAGATAACCATCAGCCGGCTTTTGACCCGACAGAAAAACAAGGTCATTTTGGCGGTCACTGCCTTTTCAACGGATGGCCTGGAAAGGCAGTTTGTCATTGCTTGCGGGCCAAGAGCTTTTATTCAACAAGAAGCAAAAATTTTTGAAACGTTAACCCCAAAAGCCAGCGGCGAAGGGGGTGTCGTAGAAGTTAAGTTTGTCGAGACAGTCCATTTTGCCGCAATTGTCTACGCCCTGAACGGCGGAAATCTGGACGACATCACTACCCTGGCCGAATTTTATCGGGACAGCTCCATTGAAATGGTAACAACTGCCCTGAATCATCTCTTTGGCACTACCCTGGCCCCCTGGTACGAACAGGGGCGGCTGTATGAAGGTGACAAATCACTCACTCAAATTTTACGGGAAGAATTAGCCTTGACTGAAGAAGCGCTCGCTGCCACGGAACTGGGACGCCGCTTCAATGTGATTTGCCAGGAAGGATTGGCCGCTAATCTGGCCAAAATCTATTACGCTGCCAACAGCTTAACCCTCCAACTGGCCGATGGTTCATCCATTTCCTATCCTAACCCGGCCATTCATCTGGCCGAAAAACGCATCGAGGTCAACTTGCCGGTTCTGATGGGCGTCACCTATGGTCAACTCAACGGCGACAGCCTGCTGGTAGATCGCCAGGGCCGGACCTGGTTAATTGACTTTAGCCAAGTCAGCCGGAGTCCCTTGCTGCTCGATTTTGTCTCCCTGGAAACCGCGCTTAAATTTGAGCTGTTTTCTATCCCTAATGTGCTCGCCCGCTATGAACTGGAGAGACGTTTGCTAGACCTGCCGCATTTGGATGCGGCCGCAGCCGCAGAAAATTTGGAGCCGGAACTGGCCAAAATCTTCCGGGCAATTTGCCGGGTGCGTTATTGGGCCTCTGTCCTGATTGGCCGGGAGATGAACACCTATCTGCTGGGGTTGTTGTTTTGTACGGTCAGTCAATTGATCTCTTATGATGCTGCCGTCCGTTACACCCGCCGTGAACTGGCTGCCTATCTGCACCGGGTCTTGTCGGCGGCCATGTTATGCCAGAAACTCATGCCCGCTCCACCCAGCCATATCCCTGCTAATCAGGATTTATGGATTGACGAGCCTAACAAAGAAGTTTGGATTGAACACCAGCGGGTGGAGTTAGCCCCCACGGAATATGAGTTGATGCTGACCCTTTACCGTCAGGCCAACCAGCTCTGTACGCGCCAGATGATCAGCCGGGCCGTTTATGGGGTAGATTACGACAAGCTGACCATGGATGACACCATCAACGCCCTGGTGAGCCGGCTGCGGGAACGGATCGAACCCAATCCACGCCAGCCCAAATACGTTATCAATGTCCGCGGCGTGGGTTACAAACTTAAGCTCAAACATGACCCCTCTTCAGAATAAACGTTATCGAAATTAAGGTGACAGGCACTTACCGGGCGTGTTTAAAAGTGCCTGTCACCTGGTTTTTCCTTTCCCGATGGAGTCTGATAAAGACCCTTTGAAAATAAGTACCCCTCAAAAGAGCGCACGAGGCGCTCTTTTTGTTAGAACCGTCTTAACATTTATGGGAATTTGGTTAGATTTCCCATTAAAACTGTTAAGGAATGGTCAGTGTACACTTTCCTTTTTCTTTTATAATAGAGATATAAGCGAGAAGATTAAGGTGAGTTGACAGGAGGCATCAAAATGAAACGTTTATTTGCTTGGTTAGGCCGAATGCTGGGTCTTCATTTTGCCCCCGATAACCATGTTATCCCCGTCCTACGCCTGGGTAGGTACCACCACGTTAAAGAGTCGGGTTTCTTTTGGATTTGGCCCCTGGTAGAGCAAGCCCTTCCGCCGGTTAAAACGGGCCTGCACGTTGGCAATTTTACCTTTGATGAAGTGCTGAGTAAAGATAACATCCCCTTCAAAATTCATCTGACTGTTTTGTTTAATTTCAACCCGGCCTCTGCCGTTAGAAGTGCGGCGGCTCAATTAGTCAAAGGGGGGGATGATCTCTTACAGATTATTGTCAAAGATTATACCAACCAAATTTTGCGCCGGCTGGCTTCCCGGTATGAGGCCGAAGAGTTGAGCGGCAGCCCGGCTCTGGCGGCTATCGAGTGGCACTTAACCCGCCTGCTCAGTATCCAAATGCGTCTATTAGGCCTGGCCCCCTTAAAGAATGGGGGAGTTCTGATAAAGGAAACCATTGCCCCGGAAAAGTTCAAACGGGCAATCTTGCAGGCGCGGCGGCTGATGGCCATTTCGCAATCCCTGGCCAGCTTTCCCATCCCCGGCCTGGCTGAAAAAGCTATTCAAGCCGGCTTTGTCACGGGCCTGGAAGACTTTGAAGGGGATCTAACCCTGTGGTCTGGCGGGTCTCCTCTGGAGACTATTCCTGCCCCCCATCTGGCGGACCTGACCCGGCTGCCGCATCAGAACGGACACGCCAAACAAAATGGAGGTTCCGGGGCGGGTCATAAAGTATGGTGAATTTTTGACAAGAGGTAACGAGGGGCCTGCCTCAGCTTTTAGGCGGTTCTGTAGGGCAAGTTGTCAACTTGCCCTACGTTACCAAAAACTGGGGACACACCTTGAGGTTGCTGCCTTATTGATCCAATCGCTTCGCAGGAGAGCTTTTATGAGATTACAGGTCAGGCAAACCGAAGACATAGAAAATGTTTTATGGGCCATGCAAGTAGTTATCCAAACAACGGCGGCCTCCTCCGAGGGCAGTGACCTCTCTCTCGTTTATCGGCGCAGCTTTAATCACGGCTTTGAGACCGCCTGGCAGGCTATCAAAACATTTTTTGAGGTCAAACCCCCTTCAAAAAAGATATGGACTGCTGAGGAAATTAAACATCTCCTGGAAACTGTTCAATCTCGTCTGGTCATCTCAGCCAATGGGGCAGCAGCGAAATATGATAACCAGGGCTATTATCAGGGCGGCGAAGCCGCGTGCTGGTGTGTAGCTACCTCCTTCGGCCTGAATCTAATCCCGGCAGTCTCCGTTGCTCAGTCCCTCCCACCTGCCTTCCCGGCCGCTGACTCGCGGGTCTGGTTTCACGAAGATGTTCAAAACATTTTGTGGGCTGTCCAAACTGTTATCCAGATTACAGCTGCGGCCCTGGAAAATATCGCCCGGCCCGCTGTCTACCATGAAGGCTTTGAAGCGGCCCTGGATTGTGCCGCTAAACTATTTGGTATTCCTTTGCTGTCACCCACCATGCCGGCTGGTTCAAGAACAAAGGCTGTTTTCTGGTCCGTCAAAGATATTGAATATAAGCTGCGTTTAGTATCTCAAGTTATGCCGGCTCAGGATTTAGCCACAGACGAAGATAAGGCTCAAGCGGACATCTATCGGCAAGGCTTCAAGGCGGCTTTGGAATGTATGGCTGCCTCATTGGGTGTGCGAAAGATAGCTTACTAAGGTTTCATTCTTAAGATTTTAATCTCCTCTTAAATGTTTGCTCCTATAGTCAAGGGTATTCTAATAAAAACCTGACAGGTCTCATAGACCTGTCAGGTTTAAATTTGCCAAATGGAGAAGAGATGCGCATGCGCCCAAAAATGCCCTGGTTATTATCGCTGTTACTTTTGCTGTTGTTGGTCCTCCCCCTCCCCACCCACGCCCAAGACCCCAAACCCCTCAACTTTGCCGATTACGAACTCTCTCTGACCGACTATACCCTGCCCAACGGCCTGCGCGTTATCCTGGCCGAAGACCACTCCGCGCCGGTGGTAGCGGTGGACATCTGGTATCACGTCGGGGGGGCCAACGACCCCGCCGGGCGCTCCGGCTTCGCCCACATGTTTGAGCACATGATGTTTGAAGGCTCGGACAATATTCCTAACGGCCAGTGGGACCCGCTGCTGGAATCCATTGGGGCCAACCATAATGCTTACACCGCTAATGACAAAACTGCCTATTGGGAAGTGGCCCCGGCCAACCAACTCCCCCGCATTTTGTGGATGGAGAGCGACCGCATGGCCTCGCTGGGCGTAACCCAGGACGTCTTTGAAACGCAGCGGGATGTGGTCGTCGAAGAGTTTAACCAGCGCGTGGCCAACCGGCCCTACGGCGCGGCCAACCGCCGCCTCTTTACCCAGCCGATGCAGGGCTACGTGCCTTATGAACGCTCGGTTATCGGCAGCATCGAGGATTTGAACGCGGCGGCCCTGGCCGAATTAAGAGCCTTCCACGACACCTATTACAAGCCGAACAACGCCACGCTGGTCATTGTTGGCGATATTGATCTGGAGCAGACCCAAATTTTGGTCCAGGCTTACTTTGCCGACATTCCTGCCGGGCCGGAAGTCACCCCCATTCTCGAGCAGTATCCCTTGCCCGGCGAGTTTCCGCTGCTGCGCACCGACAGCGCCACCGGCTGCAACATCGGCGCCGAAGAAACCTTGATTGACCCGCAGGTCGAAGTGCCGCGCTGGGCGGCAACGGTCGTCGGCCCGCCGCGGGGCAACCCCGATTTCTATGCCCTCAGCCTGCTGACCGACATCCTGGCCGGGGGCAACAGCAGCCGCTTTGAGCAAAACATTATCCAGCAGGGCAAGGCTGCCAGCGCCTACGTCGGCTTGAGTGACTACCTGGGGGCCAGCATCCTTTACGCCATCGCCCAGCCTAACAGCGGCGACAGCCTCGACGCCATGCCCCAACTGGTCCGGGACGAGTTTGAGAAAGTGATGGCCGACAGTGTGACCGAGGCCGAGTTGGAACGGGTCAAAAAACAGGCTCTGGTTGGTTCGATTGCCTCATTTCGCGAGTCGGCCCTGAACACCGCCGAGTGGCTGCAAGATGCCGTCCTGACCTTTGGCGATCCCAATACCATTGATGAGGAACTGGCCCGGTATCAAGCCGTCACGGTAGATGATATTCAGCGTGTCGCCCAAACCTACCTGTGCGACAAGCCGATGAATATCCAACTGACCCTCAAAGAAGGTGAGGAAATCCTGAGCGAACCCCCCGGCCTGCTGGTCGAGCCGGTAGAAGTGAAGGCCACCCCCGAACCGGCCTCTGAGGTGCTGGACCTCCAATTGAGCGACGAGGTTCTGGCTGGCCTGCCCGAAGGGGTCATCAGCCGCAGCTCGGTTCCGGCCGCCCTGCCGGTCACGGAGAGCAACTTTCCCCCCTTCGAGCGCTTTACCCTCGAAAACGGTCTGAATGTTATTTTTGTACCTCAAACCGAAGTGCCCAAACTGCGCCTGCAGTTGAACGTGGGCGGTTCCAACGCCGCTGCCCCGGCCGATAAACAGGGCGTGGCCGACCTGATGGCCGACCTGCTGACCAAAGGCACAAAAACCCGCACCGCCGCCGAAATAGCCGAAACAATTGAAGCGGCCGGCGGCTCAGTCGGCTCCAGCGCCGCCCTGGAGTGGACCTCCGTTTCGGTGGACGCTTTGGCCACGGATGCGACCCTGGCCTTTGACCTGCTGAGCGATATGGCCCGCAATTCGACCTTTCCCGAAAAGGAGTTCCAGGTTGATAAAACCCAAACCCTGACCTTTTTGGAGCAGGATCAGGTTAACTCGGCCAGCATGGCCAACCGCCAGTTTGGCCGCCTGGCCTATGGCAGCCATCCCTACGGCTTTATCACCAACCCGGAAACGGTCAAAGGGCTGACCCGTGACGACCTGGTTGAGTTTCACCAGACCTATTACAAGCCCAACAACGCCCTGCTGGTCATCGTCGGCGACATCACCGCCGAGGAAGCCAAAAGTGAGACCGAACGGGTTTTTGGGGATTGGGAGCAGGGTGAGGTCCCAGACTTCCTCAACTATCCCGAAGCCGAGCTGGGCGATACCTCGGTCATCTACCTGGTAGACCGGCCCACCTCCGAACAGGCGACCATCCAGGTGGGCAACCGGGGGATTGATGCCCGCAACCCGGACCGCTACGCCCTGGAAGTGGTCAACACGGTGCTGGGCGGCGGTTCTTCCTCGCGCCTCTACACTAACTTACGCGAGGCTAAAGGCTACACCTACGGCGTCTACAGCCGTTTTGGCCGGCCCAACGATGTCAGCACCTTCCGCGTGGTCAGCGATGTCAGCCAGGACCATGCCGCCGACGCCGTCCAGGAAATTTTGAAAGAGCTGAAGCGCATCCGCACCGAACCCATTTCCGAGCAGGAACTGACCGACGCCAAGAACCAGCTCATCGGCAACTTCGCCCTGGCCCTCGAGCAGCCCTCCGACTTTGCCAATGCCCTGGCCACCCGCTCCCTGACCGGTGTGCCCATCGAAGAGTTGAAAGATTACCTGCAAAATATCGAAGCGGTCACCGCCGGCGAAGCCCACGCCGCCGCCGCCAACTACATTGACTCCGAACAGCCGATCATCGTCGTCGTCGGCGATGCGGAGGTGGTCAGGCCGCAGTTGGAAGAGATTGGGCAGGTGGTGGTCGTGGATAACGAAGGGAAAGAGATCGAGGAATAAAAGAAACGCCCCAATCCGGGGCGTTTTTATTTTCTCTATCCAAATTGTCCCCCTCACGGCAACATCAAATGCAAATCCCCGAACTCATGCCACAGATAACCCTTTGCTAACGCCTCTCTATAAGTGATCTCCAAATGCTCCAGCCCCGCCAGGGCTTGCAACATCGCCAGATGGCTGGCCTCCGGCTCGTGCAGGCCGGTCAGCAGCCCCTTGACCGCCCGCAGCCCCCGCTCCGGGGTGATGACCAGCCGCGTCCAGCCTTCGCCGGGGTGGGTGGTCCCTTCCTCGTCGGTCACGGTTTCCAGCGCCCGCACCACCGTCGTCCCGACCGCAATCACCCGCTTCCCTGCGGCGCGGGCCGTATTGGCCTGCCGGGCCGTGTCTAGCGGCACGCGGTAATATTCCTCGTAAGGTGGCTCGTGATCCTCCAGGCTGGCTACGCCCGTGTGCAAAATCAGCGGCGCGATCTGCACCCCTTTCGCTACCAGCCGGGTGATCAACTCCGGGGTAAAAGCCCGCCCGGCGGACGGCATTTCGGCGCTGCCCGGCTCGGTGGCATAGACCGTTTGATAATAGTCGCCAGGCCAGGGCTGCTCGACGTAGTAATAACGAATGGGAAAGCCGTACTCGCCCAGATAGGTCTCCAGCGAGAGTGAGTTGGGCAATTGGAGCGTGGCGACCCACAGCCGGGTTGGGCCGCCGCGCCGGTGTTCGGGCCGGTAGGGTGTGAGCAGGGTGGCCGTGGCTCCGGCGGGCAGGGCCAGCGTCTCCCCGGCGACAGCCTCGTGAAAGGGCCGGGAGGTGATTCCGTCCGGCTGGCGCACCTCGACGCTCCACAGGTCGGCGGGCAGGTGGGTGGACAGGTGCAGTTGGAGCGGCGTGCCGTCGGCGCGGGTGGCGCTGAGGGCGGCGTTCAGCGTGCCGCTGGTATTGATGACCAGCAGGTCGCCCGCATTCAGAAAATCGGGCAGGGCGCGGAATTGGGTGTGCGTGACCCGGTTGTCGGCCAGGTACGAGACCATCAGCCGCACCTCGTCCCGGGCCAGGCCCCGTGCTTCCGCCGGGGCGCTGGCTTCAAGTTCGGGCGGGAGGGAGAAAGCCAAACCGCTGCTGACCGACCGCTGACTGCCAGACTTAACCAACCTCGATGGGAATTCAACCGCCGAGGTCGCAGAGAGCGCAGAGATTTTTTTCGAAAACTCTGCGACCTCGGCGTACTCTGCGGTCAGACTTAAGTTCTGCTGTTTCATTGCTGCTCGCCTGGAAGTTGAAATAGAGTTAGCTGCATGCCATCCGGCGCTTGCAGCCTCTGGTTAAAATCACCCCACGGAGTTTGCACGGCTCCGTTGAGCGGCCTGGCCCCACCCGCTTGCAGGGCGGCGGTTGCGGCGGTCACATCCGGCACCTCAAAGGCCAGCCGGACCGGCCCGGCCACCCGCCGGCCGACCTCAACCCGGTCAATCAAAGCGGCCTGGGACGGGTCAACGAGTTCAAGCGTGGCCTGACCGGCGGCTAAAATAAATCCACGCCCTTCCGGCGAAGCCCACTGGTCCACAACCGGCAGCCCCAGGCCGGTATGGTAAAACTCGACGGCTTCATCCAGGTTGTCTACCGTCATCGCCACCCGCAGTTCCTGTACACCTTCCGCCGGTTCGGCGGCGTTCATCTCTCTGGCGTGGTAGCGCCCGCTGGGCCGGTCTCCCTCAAGCAGTTCAATTAAGCCGGGCACGCTTTCTTCGGGCAGGGGCCGGTCGCTGATATCCTCGCCGGGGAAGGCTTCCTGCTGCATCTGGGTGCGCATGTCGCCCGGATCAACCCAGTAGACCCGCCACTGCGGATTTTCGGCGGCCAGGATAGCCGAAAGCTGCTCCAGCGCAGCCTTGCTGGAGCCGTAGCCGCCCCAGCCCGGATAGGCTTCCACCCCGGCATCGCTGGTAATGTTGATGATCCGCGCGCCCGCTTTTAATTCGCTCCGCACTGCTTGCAGCAGGCCCAGCGGCGCCAGCACGTTGACCCGGTAGACCTGCTCCAGCGTCTCCAGCGAGTAGTCAAGCAGCTCCGGCTGCGGGCTGGGGCCGAGGATGCTGGCATTGTTGATGACCGCGTCCAGCCCGCCGGCTGCCCGGCCGGCGACGGCCAGCGCCCGCCGGTGAGCCGGATCGGCCACATCGCCGCTGACCGCCGTGACAAAGGTCAGGCGAGCTAACTCTTTTTGGACGGCTTTCAAGGCCTGGGCGTCGCGGGCGTCAATGATCAACTGCCAGCCTCGCTGGGCCAATTGGCGAGCCAGAGCCAGCCCCAATCCGCGCGAAGCGCCGGTAATAAGGACAGTGCGCTGAGTTAATGAAGTCATTTTGAGTATCCTTTCGTATAATCAAAGTGGTACAGTTGAAATTCTAATAACTTGTAGCTGCTCAGACTAAAGGCGACTGGCACTTGGTTAGTCCTAAGCTTGGCTGTCCTCAATCGTCTTGAAGGGAAGAAGTGCCAGTCACCTGAGCAGTAATAATAACTTGTGTTTATCATAGCGCAGGTTATGACCTGACACATCGGGCGTGAGGCCAGAGTGTGGTTAAACAAAAAGAACAGGTGGAGGACCTGTCCTTTAGTACAGAGAAATGGCGTGAGACAAAACTTATGAAGAAGTACTCTGTTGGGGAGTTAAGGGGCGTTGCCGCTTGAAGTGCAGGGCCATGAAGACCGCCCAGCCCATCCCCATCACGAGGGGTACGCCGGCTAACATGAAGCCAATCTGCTGGGGACTCATAGCTAAACTATCTTGGGCCCAACCGACCCAGAGGGTCGAAACCGATGCGGCCAGGGTCATCATGGCAAAATCGAAGGCAAAAATCCGGCCCAGGAACTTGTCCGGGACGGTCATCTGCAGCAGGACTGAAGAATAAACCCAACTGATGCCGGACCCCAGGGTGCGGATAAAGGTGGCCAGGAGCAAAAAGGACAGGCTGGTCGAGTAGCCAATCATAACATAGCCGACAATCAGGCTGAGGTAGCAGAACAAAATAGCCCAGTACATGGCTCTGGCTCGATCGCCGGTAATGCGGCGGGCGATGAGCGGCCCCAGCCCGGTGCTCAGGCCGGTGGCCACATAAATCAGACCCAGGGTGCCGGAGCCATCCGCGCCGATGGGGAAGATTTCTTTGGCAAAGGTGACTTCGACAATGGCCATGCCGCCAAAGGCCAGCGCCTTGGATGCTTTCAGCAGGGCGATGGCCAGCACCGGCGGGTGCTGCCGCAGATAATGCAGACCGCCGGCCCATGCCTGCCAGCCGGTATCCTGCTCCCTGACCGTCTCCGGTTCAACAGCGGTGAAGGTGGGCTGCACCCGGCTGATAAACCAGGCCGAAACGACAAAAGTGGCGGCGTCAATTAAAAAGGCGGTGGTAATCCCAAAAACAGCGGTCGCCAGACCGCCTAAAGCTGCTCCTACGGCCAGCATGGTACTCCAGGTGGTGCCGTCCAGAGCGTTAGCGGTCACCAAATCCTGGCGGGCAACCAGGCTGGGCATGAGCGCCGCTCGGGTCGGTTCAAAAAAGGCGCTGACACTCAGTTGCAGCACGGTCAACATATACAAAAGCCAGACATCTTGCGCCGAGCGAACAAACAAAAAGGCCAGCACGACAATGGCCCGCAGCAGGTCGCTGGCGATGAGGATTTTGCGCCGGTCAAAGCGGTCGGCCACCACGCCGACCACGGGGCTGAGCAGGAAAGGGGGCAGCAGGCGGGCCAGAAATAAGCCGCCGATAGCCAGCCCGGAGCCGGATAGATGGGCCACCAGGGCTGCCGAGGCAATCAGGTTGAACCAGTCGCCGGTTTGGCTGATAACCTGGCTGAGCCAGAGGCGGCGATACAGCTGGTTGTGGCGAAGCAGGGTCACATAACTGTCAATGAAAGGGAGGCGCATCAAGGTCCTCTTTTCAAAACTGCCGAACGCATATTCTATAGAATTCTAACATCACAGACAAACTGCCGCCTCACCCAATGGGCGGATTTAGTCCAAACAAAAAGGACAGGTCCAAAGCTGTACTTTGGTACAGCCGATCCTTGAGGAAGATGATGAAGGTGGCAGAATAGGTTTGATTTTTCTGTTCGGAAAAGGCATAATACGAATGAGTTCGAGAAGGGGTGTTCGATATCTGCCTGTTGTTCTTAGTCTCCGTTCTTAAATCCTAAACTCCTGTTGTAGCTGCACAATCGGTAAGCACCAAAACAAAATAGGGACCTAAAAGCAAGGGTAGGGAGATAATGGGAGTTACGATATCTTCTCCAGTTACGATTTTAAATGTAGGCAACCACGAGAGTAGCCCTTACAGCCGAAGCCGGTTGCTATGCCAGGCGGGCTATGAGGTTAAAGAGGCAGTCACCGGCCATGAGGCGCTGCAAATGATCCGGCAGGAGCGGCCTTCCCTGGTGCTGCTTGAGGTGAATCTGCCCGATATGAGCGGTCTGGAGGTCTGCCGCTCTATTAAAAGCGATCCTGCTCTGGCCTCGACCATGATCCTGCAAATTTCGGCTTCCCATGTTAACAGCCAGGATAGGGTTCGCGGGCTGGAAGCTGGGGCCGACTCCTACCTGACCGAGCCGGTTGAGCCGGAAGAGTTGATCGCCCAGGTCAAGGTGCTGCTGCGCCTGTCTGAGACGGAAAAGGAGCTGGCCAGGCTGAATGAGACCCTGGAACAGCGGCTGCGGGAGAGCCAGGAACAACTCGTTGACAATACTGAACGCAAGCGGGCGGAAGATCAACTGCGGGCGTCGCACGATACCTTCCGCCAACTGGTGGAAAATTCGCCGTTCGGCATTTATGTGGTAGATGCCGATTTTCGCTTGGCGCAGGTCGGAGGCGGAGCGCAGAAGGTCTTCGAGAACGTCCGCCCACTGATTGGGCGTGACTTTGCCGAAGTGCTGCACATCATCTGGCCGGAGCCGTTTGCCAGCGAAGCCATCGGCCGCTTCCGGCACACCCTGGCAACGGGCGAGCCATATCACGCGCCCAGCACGGTCGAGCGCCGCCACGACATTGGCGAGGTCGAAGCCTACGATTGGAAGGTCGAACGGATCACGCTACCGGATGGACGCTTTGGCGTGGTTTGCCATTTCTACGACCTTTCGGAACGCCAACGCTTTGAAGCGGCCTTGGGCGAATCGGAAGAGCGCTTCCGCAATATGGCTGATAACTCTCCGGTCATGATTTGGATTACGGAAGCGGACGGCTCTTGCACTTATTTAAGCAAATCGTGGTATGAATTTACAGGACAAACGCCAGATGCGGGTTTAGGTTTCGGCTGGCTTGAAGCCGTTCACCCGGACGACCGCGAAATGAGCAAAAAAATCTTAATCACCGCCAACGAACGGCGTGAAGCCTTTCGGCTTGAATATCGCTTGCGGCGCAAAGACGGCGAATACCGCTGGGCAATTGATTCGGCGCAGCCGCGCCTTGGCGAGAGCGACGAATTTCTGGGCTACATCGGTTCAGTTATTGATATCACCGAACGCAAGCAGGCGGAAGCAGCTTCTGCGCGGCTGGCTGCTATCGTGTCTACGTCTAACGATGCGATTGTGAGCAAGACGCTGGACGGGATCATCACAAGTTGGAACGAGAGCGCGGAGCGGATGTTCGGCTACACGGCGGAGGAAATTATCGGTCAGCCAATTTTGCGTTTGATCCCACTCGAACTTCACGCCGAAGAAGAGCAGATTCTGGCACGGCTCAAGGCCGGCGAACGCGTCGAGCATTTTGAAACCGTGCGGGTCACCAAGGACGGCCGGCGGCTGGATGTCTCGCTGACGATTTCACCCATCAAAGACAGCGCGGGCAAAATCATCGGCGCGTCGAAAATAGCCCGCGACATCACCGAACGCAAGCGGACGGAGGAACAACTGCGTGAATCGGAAGAGCGTTTCCGGCTGGCCACCGAGGCTGCCGAGATGTTTTCGTGGGAATGTGATTTCCAGCAGCAAACGATCAAATGGTCGGAGAATGCGGCCCGCCTGCTCGGCTGTCCCCCGGAGGCGCTGCCGGCTGATTTGGCGCACAGTACGTTCTTTGTGGCCTCTGCTGAGACCGAACGGCTGGGACAGGAGTTTGCCGAGTTCTTGCGACGGGGTGCAACCCACTATACCCAGGAGTTTCGGGGCCGCGAGGCAGGTGAGCAGACCCAGTACTGGCGAGCGCACGCTTTGGTCCTTTACGATGCCGGTGGCGCACCGCTGCGGTCGGTTGGTATCACTCAGAATATCACCGGGCAAAAGCAGGCCGAAGTGTCCGAGCGCCTGCTGGCTGAAATGCGTGAGCGCAACCGCCTGGCCCAAGAACTGCACGATACCGTCGCCCAGGCATTGGGCTACCTGAATTTGAAAATCAGCATCGCTTATACCTCGTTAGCCAGTCACGAGGTGGAGGCGGCCAAAGCTCACCTGCAAGAGTTGAAGGGCATCGTCGGCGAAACTTATACTGATGTGCGCGAGGAGATTTTCTACCTGCGGGCCAAAGCCTTGTCCGACCTGAGCTTTATGGAGCTATTGGAGCGGTACGTTGACAAGTATCACCGCTTTTACAACCTGGACATTCAACTCGTCCAGGAGGCTGTCCCGGCTCTGTTCAAATTTCAGCCAGAAGTAACCTCGCAGCTTATCCGCACCATTCAAGAGGCGCTGATCAATATCCGCAAGCACGCCAGGGTCACTACGGCGATTATTCGTCTGGGTCAAGAGCAGGGCCGGATCCGTATTGCCGTTGAAGATCAAGGCCAGGGCTTTGATCCGGTCCGAATAAAAGAAAAACCGTCCAGTTTCGGCCTGCAGATCATGCGCGAGCGGGTCGAAAGTGTAGGCGGCGTCCTGGAAGTTGATACCGCTCCTGGTCAGGGTACCAGAATTATTCTGCGTTATTGATCATAAAGGATTGGCGTGCCCTTCCGGTACCGGTTTATGGTCGCGTGCACGACCTCCAGGGGCGGCGTGCTGCGGGTGAGAGTTAAGACTCAACCCGCTTGTCGGCCATCAACACAATCCGAAAGGGAAACAGCTCCGCCCGCATGACACCCGCAATTACGGCCGGGTCGTTATTCATAATCTCATGGGCGGCCTCTTCAGAATCGGCCTCAAAAATGGTAATGCCGAATGTGTGCTCGTCGGTGGTCAGGGTGCGGCCGACAAATACGGCAACCCCTTTGTCGGTCAAGTCTTTCAAATAGTTGAAGTGCTGGGAAATAATTTCGGCTTCCCGGGGTGTTGGTCCTTCGGTCAGCATGGCCAGCCGGGTGGGTTGGATTCTGTAAACGTAGGTGGTGTTATCCGCCATAAATTTTTCTCCTGAGTCTTGTTCTCAACCCAGGTGACTGGCACTTTTCTCTGACGGGTTAACCAAGCGCCAGTCACCTTTAGAGTTTCTACACCCGCTCGACCCACTCCGCCCGCCAAGCCGCTGGCTCGAAGGGATCAGGCCAATATTCCGTCTGATGCACAATTTTGCCGTTGCGCATGGTCGAGAAAGTAATCGCGCGACCTGTAACAGCCCCATCGGTGACGGTGATCTCTGTGGCTACATCGTCCCCTTCGGCGATCAGCCGGTGGATGGTGAAGTTCCAGCGTCCTGCGGCCGGATAATTTTCATTAACCGCTACAAAGTTCGCTCGTCCGCGGATTCGCTCCCCGGACTGCGGCCATTCGAGCACATACTCGTCATGCAGGTACTCAGCCGCCCGGCGGAAATCGTTGTCCTGCATGGCTTCCCAAAACTGTTGGACGACTTGCTTGCTGTCATTTCCTGGGGTTGCCACTTCATTCTCCTTCAGCTTTTCTGGAGACCCTGCCGCTCGCCCGTTTCGACAAACGTTTTAAGCCGGATGCCAAAAATTCTCTCACCAGCCAGTGAATAAACTACGGCTTTGAGTCCACCCAAACGGCCCCGGCAATTGCCGGCATGAGACCCTCCGGCCACTGCGTATGTTGGTCATATTTGGCATCACGCAGACCGGCCCCCCGCAGAGTCACTTGACTCAAGTTAGCCCCGCACAGATTAGCCTCCTGCAAATCGGCTCGACCCAGGTCTGCTCCGATCAAATTGGCCCCGCTCAAATCTGCTTGCCGCAGAATGGCGCCACGCATATCGGCTCCGCTTAAATCGGCCCTGTTCAGGCTGGCCCCATGTAAATCGGCCCCGCGCAGGGTAGCCCCTCTTAGATGAGCATCATCCAGGCGAGCTTCGGCTAAATTAGCCTGAGTCAGGTTGGCGGCAGGCAGCAGGTCAGCCCCGTTCAAGCTCGCCCGGCTCAGGTTGGCCTTGGTCAGATTTGCCTGGCTCAGATTAACGCCCCCCAGGTTGGTTTCACACAGACTGGCTCCTTCCAGGTTAGCTCTTTCCATCATCGCCCCGCGCAAGTCGGCCCGGTCGAGGATGGCCATACCGCTGAAATCGGCTTCGGTCAGGTCTGCCCCGGTCAGGTTAGCGCCGCTCAGATTGATGTCCAACATAAAAACATCGGCTAAAGCTGCTTTGCTCAAATTAGCGCCGCTCAAATCGGCCCCACTCAAATTAGCGCCGCGCAGGTCGGCCCCGCTTAAGTCAAGGCCCTGCAGGTCATGCTCCTGGAGGGTAATATAGCCCATAACTTTTAGGTGATCTTCGATTTGTTTGCGGGTCAATTTAGTCACGTCAATCTCCCTGGAAAATTGATTACTGTTCTGGCGCTGTGCCAAACAATTTTAGCGCAAAGACATCAGGATGCAAAGATACCCGGAAGGGGTAATTGCTATGTCATTTCAATCGAAGTACCCAGAGCCGAAGGCCCCTGTGGGAAGGGCATAAAGGAGAAATCCCTCATGCTCGTGTAGCACTTCAGGGATTTCTCGGCCTATGGCCTCGAAATGACATGGGACTGAGTAGTATCTGGAAATGAACGATCACATTCAGACTGGCTCTTGCTCTACGAACGCCCGTAGAGTGGCGAGAAAAGGCTGACCCCAGCCGGCCATTGTCGCTTCAAGCCGCTCCGTGCAGTCGCAGTCAGAGCAGGCCCACGGTTCGTCCCCACTCACATCGCGGCAGCGACGCCGGTCGTGGGCATTCTGAACCTTCACCAGCTCGAAATATTCTTCCCAATAAGGACGCTCTTCGGCCAGGGGGGTGGCGCAAAAGCAGACTTCAACCCAGCGGATGGTGCCATCTTCGACCAGGCGGGCCTGGGTCATGTCGCGCAGATACTCGTCGCCGGCAATGGAACCCCAGCCCAGTGTCTCGCTTTCGATGGCTTGAAGCAAATCTGCGGCCCGGCCGGGTTTAACCCGCGCGGTCACCAAATAACGCATAAACTCTCCTTTACTATTCAGGTGACTGGCATTTGGTTAGTAAAAGTGCCAGTCACCTCCAGCCCCGTTACAATCTGGTCAGGATTTCCGGCCCGTGCTCGGTAATGGCAATGGTGTGTTCAAATTGGGCCGACAATGAACCGTCCACCGTGACCACGGTCCAGCCATCGTCCAGGAGCTGCCATTCCGGCTGACCGGCGTTGATCATCGGCTCGATGGTGAAGACCATGCCCGGCCGCAGCCGGGGGCCGCGTTGAGGCTCACGCACGTGCGATACCGAGGGAGGCTCGTGCAGGGTTTTACCCAGGCCATGCCCGCCCCATTCCCGCACCACCGATACGCCCTGGCTGTCGGCATACGTGTGAATGGCCGCACCAATATCGTGCAGGAAGTTCAACGGCTGGGCGGCGGCAATGCCCACCCGCAGACATTCCTGGGCTACATCCAGCAGCCGCTGCGCTTCTGCCGACACCTGGCCCACGGCGTAGGTTACGCAGGCATCCCCGCACCAATCGTTGTATCTCAGGCCAATGTCAATGCCTACGATATCGCCCTCCCGCAAAACGCGCTCATTAGGCAGGCCGTGACAGATCTCGTTGTTAATGGAGGCGCAAATGACCCCCGGAAAAGGGGGATGCTTGGGTGGATTACCACGATAGCCTTTGTATAAAGGCCGGGCTTTGTGCTGGGTCAAATAGCGCTCGGCCAGGCGATCCAGTTCCTGCAGGCGCACGCCTGGTTTGATCTGCTCGCCCAGCAGGGCAAAAGTTTCCGCCACCAGCCGTCCCGAGGCTCGCATCTGCTCGATGGCCCGGCGATTTTTAAGAGGAATGCTCATAGGATTTGATTAATTCCTTTTTAAGTAAACAACTTTTCTGACCGCCGACCCCGGCGATACCCTCTCTCCGGTTAACAGGTTAGCGGCTGGATTGGCGGCGGTCCGTTGTCATCCGTCGGCGGTCATCTCGCTACAGCTCAATCAACCCTTGCTGCGCGGCCAGGGTCACTGCCTCGGTGCGGTTGCCCGCGCCAAGTTTGCCCATGATCGAGCTGACGTGAAATTTGGCCGTTCGCTCGCTGATTACCAACTCCGCCGCAATCTCTTTGTTTTGTAACCCCTGGGCCAGCAGGCGCAAAACCTCAAGTTCGCGGGGAGTAAGCGCCTCAACCTGACTCGCCTGGCTCTGATGGCTGACCTGCCGCAGTAATTTGGAGGCGACCACCGGCTGCAACAACGATCCGCCCGCTCGCACCACCCGCACCGCCTCAAACAGCTCTTTGCGCGGCGCGCCTTTGAGCAAATAGCCCCGCGCCCCGGCCTGCACCGCGCCTAGAATGCGCTCATCGGTATCAAAGGCCGTAAAAACGATGACCTGCACGGCCGGATTGGCCTGGCTCAACCGGCGCAGGACCTCGACGCCGTCCATCTCGGGCATTTCCAGGTCAAGCAGCATCACGTCGGGCTGAAGGGCCACGGCCCGTTCGACGGCTTCCGGGCCGGTCCCAGCCTCACCGACCACCTCAAAATCCGGCTGCGTGCTGAGGATGGCGACCAGCCCGTCACGGACCACCGGGTGATCGTCGGCTACCAAGATGCGGATGGAAACTGTCATAATTAAACGTGACCCTCTTATTTTTTTGCCTCTTTTGGCGTGACAAAGCTCTGCTTTGTCTGTCAAAGCGCAGCTTTGACACTCCTTTTGGGCTGCTAATTCAACGGGATAGCAACTTCAATCCGTGTGCCCGCGCCAGGACAGCTTTTTAGACGCAGACTGCCGCCCAGCAGCCTGGCCCGCTCGTTTAAGCCGATCAGCCCATAGCGCCCTGGCGGCACCTCCGTTGGATCAAAGCCCTGGCCGTCATCCTCGATAGTTAGCCGGAGTTCTGTCGGTGAGGCCGCCAATTCGATATTGACCTGATTGGCTTCGGCGTGCCGGGCGATGTTGGTCAGCGCCTCCTGGGCAATCCGGTAGAGACCCACCTCGAGCCGCACCGGCAAGGGCCGGATACCGCCCGGAGCAGTAAAGTTGACCGGCCGCTGGGTTTGGGCCGTCCACGTTTCCGCCAACGCGGCCATAGCATCGAGCAGGTTACGTCCTTCCAGGGGGGCGGCCCGTAAATCTAAAACCGAGCGGCGGGCCTCTTCCAGGTTAGCCTGGGTCAAAGCCAGGGCTTCTTGCACAATCTGGCGCACCCGCTCCGGCCGGCTTTCAGCTTCCAGGAGCGCGTCGGCGGTCTCCAATTTGAGGGTGACGGCCGTTAAGCCCTGGGCCAGGGTATCGTGGATTTCGCGGGCCAGCCGGTTGCGCTCCTCGATGACCCCCAACTGAGTGCTGCGCGCATAAAGGCGGGTGCGTTCGATGGCAATGCTTAACAAATCGCCAACCGTGTGCAGCAGCCGCAGGTCGTCAGCCGACAGCTCCCACCAGCGCGTTTCGGCGCTGGCCACGTTGAGCACGCCCAGACGCTTTTTCTGAGCATACAAGGGGATGCTGGCGTGATAGCGCAGGCCGTCGGTACCGCTGGTCAAATCTTCCAGACGGCTGCATGTAATCACACTCACCCGCTCCCGGTTGTCGAGGCCGCCGTGACGGTAGGCGTCCAGGCAGGCACAGCCGCCCTCCATCAAAGCGCACGAGTCCTCGGCCAGAGCCGGGGGTAGTTCTTGCGCTGCGGCCAGATAGGGAGCGTTGCCTGCGTCGGGAAACAAAAAAATCCAGCCGGTGCGCAGACCAAACAACTCGGCTACCTGGGCCAGCGCAGTTCGCAGGGATTGGTCCAGATCTACTTCGCGGTTCAGGGCTTCGGCAATGGCATTGAGGATAGACAGCTCGCGGTTGCGCCGCCTGAGTTTATCAGCATCAGACTCGAGGCTTGCTTGGTAAGCCATAACCCTTACATTGTAGCATATCCTGTAGTTTATTCACAAAAGATACGGTTTTTTACCAACTGGCAGAATTGATAAGTTGAGAGGGAAAAATGAACGCGATCATACCAGCTAATCAAAATAGCATAACTCAAACCGATCAGGACCAAGCCTTGAGCCGCTTTGACGAACTCGCCGCCCGTTTCTTAGCGACCCGCAAAAGTGAGGCGACCCGGCGAACCTACAGCCGCGCCCTGTTTGACTATCGGGCAACGGCTGAAAGCCTGGGGCTTGACCCATTAGGGGGCGATGCCCTAATCGCTTTCAATTCGGCAATGCAGCAGCAGAGGCGAGACAACGGAGGGACGCTGGCAAATGATACCCTCAGAACGCGCCTAAAAGCCGTTCAATCGCTTTTTACCTGGGGCTACACTTTCGGGGCTGTTGCCATCAAGCCCGAAATGGTGAGCGAGTTAATAACGATGCCAGAAGCCCGTAAACTAAGCCCTAGAGACATTCTGACCGGCAGCGAAGCCACCGCCCTGCTCAAACGAGCGCCCAACGATCAAGCCTATACCATCATGCGGGTTATGCTTGATTGTGGGCTACGACTGGCCGAAGCGTTGAACCTGAAACGTGAAGATGTCTACAGCGCCGGGGGGCTGCACTTTATCAGCGTTAAGGCTGGCAAGGGGGACAAGAGCAGGGACGTGCAAATATCCGGCGAAGTTTATAAGGTCATTCTGGGCTACGCTGAGAGGCAAGGCATTAGTGAAGGCAAGCTATTCAACGCGCCACGTCGCACCGTTCAATATTGGGTAAGTAGCGCAGCGCAAAGGGCCGGGTTAGATAAGAAGATCACGCCGCACAGCTTACGGCACAGCCTGGGCAACGCCTACGCCCTGGCCGGGGTTGACATCGCCCAGATAGGCGAGATTTTAGGCCACGCTTCATTAGACACGACCCGGCTTTATACGCGCCCTGCTAGTGTGCTTAAACAGGCTCAATTACCTGCTTTGCCCTGGGGATAAATAAACTGGTTTTTGAATATTGATTTATAGAAAAATTTACTGTATACTTTTTGTGTAATGACACGAGTTCATGAACTCTTCACCCCCCAAGTTTATTTCTATTAACACATTTAACCAGTTCTGTTGAATAAATAAATATGGAAAAACCTTTTTCCAAGTTTCATTTTCCTGTTGACATTAAACTTACAAGCAAACCGCTTGCCGAGGCTTGGCTTGATATACGCTGGCAATTAGAACATAGCAGTGATGTACCGGGCTTTATGCGAGACCCCGGTTTTCCGTTCGCATTAGGAGCTTTTTATAATAGTATTAAAAAGAAATTTAGACATCGGGAAGATTTGGATACCAGTAATGCTCCGTTAGATATGCTCCCTTATGTGGTTCGCCATCGCTTTCGGCCAGGAGAGGATGAATGGCCGGTATTACAATTAGGGCCAGGAGTAGCTAGTGTTAATTATGTAGGTTCTTATACCTGGGATGACTTTAGAAAGTTGGCCTTATACCTTCGTCAAAACCTTTTGGACGCCTATTCTGAAACAGAACTAAAGACCCAAGCAATTACTCTTCGATACCGAAATATTGAGCCTTTCGACTATTCCTCAAATAATCTATTTGATTTTTTCAAGAAAAATCTTAATACATCTATTCAACTACCCCATTATATTCCTGGTTCTATAAGTTCCTCAGCTTGGCCCACTAGTATAAATATGGTCTCGACATTTGACTTGTTAGAACCAAAAGGTAAGGGTACGTTACGTCTTGGTACTGGTATTAAGGCCGCGAAGGAAAGCGATGAAGAGAAAAAAGAAATGGTATTAATTTGGGAATTAGACGTGTCATCTAAAGCCGATGACGTTCCTAAACTCAATGAAGAAGCTGAATTTGCGGATTGGCTTGATTCAGCTCATTCTGTTATCCATGAATGGTTTTTCTCCTTAATTGAAGGTCCTCTTTATAAAAAATACAAGGGTGAGGAATAATAATGCATTTATCTCAACCTGTATTTGATGAGATTATAAATCCAGACGATAATGCCTCTTTAGAAATTGAGGAAACATCACCCATACGATTGGCAAGGAAGAAAACAAGAACTGAGAGTGTCCGACATTTTGTAGCACTAGAGCAACTTTACCGATATGGAGCTTATCCTGCCTCAGTTCTTTTGAATACTTATCCTGGTCTATTCTTTTTCACAGATAAGACACCCATTCGGGAGGTCGAGACAACAGGAATTGATTTTGAACATCGTTCAACTCAAGAGCCTTCAAGGATCGAAGTAAAATATTACTCTGCAAGAAAAACGGACGTGACACTATTGGCGAGGAGAGAACTTTACACAATTGCTAATAAAGAGATGGCTAAAGAAGCTAAGAAAATCCTTGATGAAGTGCGTAATTTGTTAAACGAAATTGATACCAGTAATCTACCTCCAATAAGATTTTTTGAGGCTCAAGATGGCTCTCTACTTCTTGAGTGGATGCTTCCTCATCATAGAGTAGGTTTTAGTATAGAAGCAAGTAAAGAAGAATCAAGTTGGTTTTTGGTCTCAGATAATTATGCTCAAAGGACTCTGGCTTCTGGCTTGCTAGATAGTGAAAACATCGCACAAATAGCTTGGATTATACAACCCATTATTGATTACTACATATAAATAATGCTCCCCTTTCCAGTTAATTGTATTCGAGGCATAAGAACCAAAAAATATATAACCCCGGAAGGTATATCATCGGAAGTATATATGCCTGATGATAGAACTAGTCGGAGTCGTCCAGATTCTGGCTCTGAAACTTCTATAAATTGGGAAGATGACGATACAGTTCTTGATTTTACTCTCCGAAACCCGAATCATTACGGCGCATCACGTTTGCAATGTGCTACCATTGATTACTTAAATACTCAACCGGGATCATTAAATGCACTCACTTATGAACGAGATGCTAAAGAAGATAATCATTATCATGGTAACATTGTTTTTCGACAAGGTTTGTCAAACCCCGCTAAAAGGATGATTGCAGGTTTTCTAGCCTTAGCATCAACTCCTCATATAAAAGAGGTTGGCAATTAAACCAGTCTCTTCCTGTTTTTATACTTCCAAAATATTACAAACAATAACCTGTCAACTTCCTTGCATATAACTGATGTTTTGTGCAAAAGGGGGATAGAACAGAAGTGCTAATTTTAAGGTTGTAACCCTTGTCTATTTGACAACGATATGATAAACTAACAGTGACAACGGAATAAGGCAAGATGTGAGCCAAGGGCAACATCTTGCGAACTTCTCATAAAAAGCAAGGCGACCGGGTTGCAAGGTCAAGGACTAAGCAGGCCGGGGGAAGAAAAAAAAGTTGTGAGTTCACACATTATCACACTTTTTTTCTTCCCCCGGCCTTTTTTATTTTTATCCTTTTACATTTCGTTAAGGAGGCAAGTTTTATGCAAAGGGAAATTTTTGTAAACACGCTGTTTCCGAAAGAGCTTGAGCACCAAGCTCGGCTTACAGCAGCGCAACTAAGCATTTCTAGGGGCGAGCTAGTGCGACGGGCAGTAGTCCATTATCTAAAGCAGATGGAAGCGCAACCACAGAAGGAGGGAAACCGTGAACAAAAAGCCGCCTAATGCCGCAGTAATCGAGCTTGCCCGGATTTTTTTAGAGTTTGAAGTGCAGCAAATTGAAGAAAGAAGAACCGCCGCCGCTGGTTTGCCCGCCAAGACAGAGCCAGCAGCGACGGCCACAAACCAAGTGACCGAAGCCACCCGGCAGGTTAACCATACACCCCGCCGCCGCGCTGGTCAAATGGTGGAGGTGGCCCGATGAAAAAAGGAAAACCCGCCAGCGGCAAACTGACGGGCGACAACAGGAGTAATGGACTTAACAACAATCAACAGCAACATTTTACCACGCCTTTAGATCGTTGTCTAGCCCCAAATCCTTCAAACGTCCGTTTGGACACTGACCTTGCCCGATTGCAAGCCCACGCTGACAAGATGATGCAATCAGACCCGGCCCGTTATCCCGATCACTGGCAAATCTTTTACTCGTTGGAGTTCCTTAGAAACGGCTGGCCCTGGCCGGGGGTGAGCGATGTTTAACTACACTGACCCCAAACCTATGCCGATCACTAGCAGACAGGCCGCTTTTTTGGGAAAGTTGCTTACTCAGTACGGCAAGGAACGCTACAGAGCCGCCAAGCGTCGTTTAGGTATTCCGGCTGATGTCACCTTGTTGAAACTGACCAAAGCACAGGCCCACAAGCTAATTGACGAACTGAAAGAGGCCCGACGATGAGCAAAGAACTTCTAACCGTTATCCTATCCAAACTTAACCGGGGCGATTGTCCAGACACAAAATACCCTGACCACAAAGGTGAATATTGGGCAAATTGTCCTTACCATCCCGACAAGGGGAATGATGATTTTTCAGTTAGTGAACGCGGGTTTAATTGCTTTGCCTGTGGCAAAAGTGGCGGGTTATTCGACTTAGCCCAACACCTGGGTATCGAAGTAAAAAGCCAAGTGTTGCAGTGTTGCAGTGTTGCAGGGGGGGATAGCCAAGACTTTTTTTCTTGCACTTTAGAGCGATACGCAGAGGCCAAAGGCTTACCGGCTGACTATCTGGCCGGGTTAGGTTTGATTGACACCAAAAAGAACGGCAAGCCAGTCCTTAAAATCCCCTACTACGATCAGGCCCATAGTGAAGTAGCTATCCGTTACCGGCTGGCTCTGGCTAAAGGCAAGAGTGATAACCGCTTTATGTGGCGTAAAGGCGATAAAGTTTTACCCTACGGACTTTGGCGGTTGTCAGAGGCCCATCAAGCCGGATACGTGGTTATGGTAGAGGGGGAGAGCGATTGCCACACCTTATGGTATCACGGTATCCCGGCCCTGGGTATACCGGGGGCGACCAATTGGCGAGACGAATGGAAAGAACACCTAACCGGCTTAACTGTCTACTTCTGGCAAGAGCCGGATCAGGCAGGCAGCACAGCCGCCGCCAAAGTTGCCAAGTCTCTTTCAGATTTACGGCTGATTGCGCCGCCAGCAGGCCGAAAAGACATCAGCGAGGCCCACGTCTTAGGTGATGACATTCCGGCGTTAATTACTCAACTTCGCAGCCAAGCCCGGCCCTATGCCGAAATTCAGAGAGAACAGCTAGACGCCGAAGCCGAAGCCGCCAAACAGCAAGCCGCCATGTTGCTCAACTTACCCAACATTTTGAGCAAAGCGGCTGAGACGTTTCAAGCCCTGGGCTTAGTAGGTGAGGACAAAAACGCAAAGTTACTCTATCTGGCAGTTACCTCAAGATTACTCGCCAAGCCTGTGAACGTGGTAGTTAAAGGCCCATCTTCGGGTGGTAAAAGTTTTACAGTTGAGACAGTCTTAAAAACATTTCCGACCAGCGCATATCACGCCCTAACTGCTTTTAGTGAGCGATCTTTGGCTTATGGTCAAGAGCCGTTGAAGCATCGCTTTTTGGTACTCTACGAAGCAGCCGGGATGACCGGCGATTTTGGTACTTACATAATGCGCAGCCTTCTATCTGAGGGGTGTATCCGATATGAAACAGTCCTCAAGACTGAGAACGGCCCACAAAATGTTTTACTTGAGCGTGAAGGGCCAACCGGCTTGATAGTTACTACCACCTGGGCAAGCTTACACCCTGAAAACGAGACAAGAATGTTTAGTGTGGTTGTGAAGGACGACCCCAACCAGACTAAAGACATCTTGAAGGAACTAGCAAACCGGGTGAACGGCAAACGTCCGGCAGAGGTAAACTTAGCGCCCTGGCACAGCTTACAAACTTGGCTAGCCCTGGCCGGATGCCGCGAAGTTACTATACCTTTCGCTCACGAACTGTCCGACAGAGTTAATCCAAAAGCGGTTAGGCTACGCCGGGACTTTGGAGCCGTTCTTACCCTTATAATGGCCCATGCTATCTTGCACCAAACTCAGAGGGAGCGCAGCGCAGATGGGCGCGTTATTGCAACTCTGGCCGACTATGCCGCCGTTTATGAATTGGTCATTGATGCGTTGAATGAGGGAGTTCAAGCAACAGTGAGTGAGACTATCCGAGAAACAGTTAAGGCAGTTGAAGCCCTTAGCCCGAAGCCGGTCAGTGTAACCCGGCTGGCCCAAGCCCTGAAACTGGACAAGAGTGCAACGTCTCGCCGGGTAAACGTAGCCCTGCAACTCGGATACTTGGTCAATATGGAAGATAAGAAGGGACGCTCGGCCCGGCTGGATGTAGGCGACCCGCTACCAGAAAATGAGCCGGTTTTACCATCACCGGATAGTCTCTTTCAACAAAACAGTGATGACTACTACGCAGAGTTAGCCGACGTTTATACGCCAGAATTTGAGTTCTAAAAAAAAATCTTGGCTTTCCCTCGCGCAACACTGCAACACTGCAACACTCGCGCCCAAGCTTTAGGAGCAACCGACAGGCCATCGGTAGGGGTGGTGACAATTCCACCGGGGCGCACTATCCAAACGGACGTTTGAACCCTTACGCCCAAGAGCAACGGCAGAAAAGGACGACAGATGACGACAAAGCCGGACAAACTTACAGCAAAGCACTACAAGGCCCTGGCCGCGCTATTGAATAGCACTACCTTAACCAGCGCAGCGAAAGTTTGTGGCCTAAGTGAGCGCACCCTACAACGGTATCTTGAATTGCCTGCCTTTAAGCAAGCTTTGGCCGAAGCCGAAGCCGCAGCGATGAGCGAGGCCGCCCGGTTGCTGGCTAGAGTTTCAACGTCTGCTGTTGCCGTTCTAGCGAGCGTTATGGGTGATGCTTCACAACCTGGGGCAGTTAGGCTAAACGCTGCAAAAAGTTTGTTATCTGTAGCCATTGCCTTTAGGGGACATGTTGACTTAGAGACAAGACTAGCTCAACTTGAGGCGACCATTAAAAATTCAGAGTAGAAAGGAAGGGACTTTATGAGCATCAAAAGAAGGTTGGCCGCTTTGGAGTGTTACACCAAGCCCAAGCCAGCACCGCCCACTTTGAAAGTCGAGCGCCGGGATAGCCAAGTTTGGCTTTTCTTTGGCCGGAAGCTAATCAAGACGATCAAGGCCCAATTATGGGACGCGCTATGAACCTCAAGACCCGCCTAGCCCGTTTAGAAGCCCGCGCCTTGATCGGCCCAAAGTTTGACCCCAAAAAGTGGGTTGAACTTTGGCGGCAAGAGCAGGATGAGCAAATTACCACCGAGGAATATTTCACCATGATGGGCTTTAGCGAAGCGCAGCGCCGCCGCATTTTGGCACGCAGGCAGGCAGTAGTCGAGCTAATGGACTACAGCGAAACTTATTAAATTTTTACAGTCAGAAGGAGACTAAACAATGGCTATGAATTTTTTGGAAATCGAGCAACTGGCCTACTTGCAGGAGAAGAAGCGGCTAGGCAAGCCCTTCACCGGCCCTGACGCCCAAGCTTGGAACAACTTGCACTACAAGAGGCTTTATGAACGGCAACGCCTCATTGACGAAGCGGCAAGACGCGGCGAACAACTTACGCTCCCCGAAAATTGGATACCACAGCCGCCGCAAAGCAGCCGAGACGCGGCCAGAGATCAAGGCAAGGGCGGCAGCGTTGTTGAACGCGCCCTTAGAGCGCGGTACAAAGGGCGGTCCGGCCTGGATGGGTGGTGAGACTATGCTAAAGCAAGAAATTGATGAATTGAAAAGCCGACTTGACACTTTGACCGAAGAAGAACAGGGCCAACTTGATACCCTGCTACGCCGGGAGTGGAGAGCATTTCACAGCCGTTATCAACCTGACTTCGAGCAATTCAAGAAAAACCGTCTAGCCCCAAAGCTTGGGCCAGTTCAAAGGTTTTTGAAGGCCCGATATAAGCGATAAGCAGAGCAGGGGGGGGGAGATAATCTAAGTATCTCCCCCCATTAGGGTAAGGGGTCAAACGGACGTTTCGACATCTTGGGGATTTTGGACAGATAGGCCCGGCTGTTGTTCTACTTGTAAGGGCAACAGCCGAGGAAGTAGCTGTTGAAGTTCCCTGGCTACCCCCGGCTTTCTTAAAAGAAACCAAGCGCCAGCCTCTTTTATGGGGGCTTCTATGAAACGATCATCCGATAATACGATAATGGGCGTGGTTGTATCCCTTTCTCGAAGGATGTGGGTCAATTCCAGGGCATCTACTTGATAGAGATCATCAACTATCAGAATTAAATCGCCTTTGTGTTGCTCAGGCCATTTACGGCTATGATGGTCAAACTTCACAACAGAGATACAGGCAGCGGGGAAGTAGGAGCAAATAATAGGCTCAAGGGCGAGTTTAAGTATCCAGAGACTTGTGACTATGATTATATGATAAGGATGCAACAATTGCTTACCACTCAAAACAGGATTAACTTCTAGTATAGCACCTCTTTCTGTACTGGACTATAGCGATAAATAAACAATTGCTGTAAAGGAAATCTGATAGTTTATGTAATACTCTGAGCAATTATTCTAATCCCTCTGGCTTGGGATTATTCCCAAGTAAGTCTTAAGGCTACTCGCCCAGGTCCATTTTGCCCTGAGTAGCTTTCGGCTTTTCTTCGACTTTCTGAGCCTGTTGTGTATCCTTGAGGGGATGTTGCTTACAACAACCTAACGGGAGTGGACAACTCGAAAGCCTGGTAATTTCTTGTCTCTCGTTAATAAGATAATCGTACCAGTCTATCATTAACCTACTGTGGTATATGTGTGTATCTGCTTCTTCGCAGAGTTGTTGCGCTAAGTATATAGCAAATCGCGCCCGACTAGAGACAAACTCAGTTTGCCAAGCCAATCTCTCAGCGTTGTAAGCCCCGTTAGGCTTCTCATTGCCTAACATAGTTTTCCCTCCGGCTAAATCGTTGCTTATAAACAATAGCCAGAAATGAGTACTTGTCAAGAAATCCCGCATATTAGTGTAGAGATTTCTTGACAGCTTTTGGGGGTAGTTACGCTAAGATGACTTTGGCAGATTATGAAGGTAGTAGCTAAGGAAGTGAATTAGATTATTTCCAAGTAAGTTACAATACTATTCGCCCAAGTCCATTGTACTCTGTGTAGCCTTCGGCTTTTCTTCGACCTTCTGAGCCTGTTTGAACGTGCCATAAGCAGGGGGCATTTTAATTTCAGCACCGACCCACTTGGGGAAAGGTTCAAACGTCCGTTTCAACCTCTTGGAGGTTTTGGTTAAACAGACCCGGCTAAAGGAAGCAGTTTATACCTTACTTCTCTTTCCCGGCCCGCTCCAAATTTAGGGCCAGCAACCGGGCTAAGATTTCCTCATCACTCAAATCATAGGGCCAGCCGTAGGCGTCGAACACAGCGCGGTTTAGCTTTTCATGGGCTAGGTCAAGCCAGGATGGGCGCTGGTTGTAAAGATTGGTCAAGGTACGCTTTTTTAATTCATCCTCACTCGCGCCGGGTGGATTAAGCCAGTTATCTCGCTTCTGTACCAATTCACGGGCAGCTTGGGCAATGGCTTCAATACGGGGATCGTTGGCCGGTTCTTTGCCGGGCGGCCAGGGGAAGGGGAAGGTTTCAAAGGTGGTGGTAGGGGTGTAGCGGGGACGGTCTTCAAGTGACGTTCCTTGGAGGAGTGCCCATAGTTCATGAGGCTTTGAATGTAAAACTCCAAAGAAGTAATCATCATCACGGGCAAACACAATAAGTGCATGATCGGGAACAACATGACTTTCTAACCAGACAAAGAGTCGGTGTTTAGATGTGTGGGGAGTAACGATATAGCGTTCTATTTGGGCAATAGCATCTCGCATTTCTGGCCTTGGTCTTTCATGAATCCACCATTTTTGAATGTGTTTTCGTTTAGGTTCTACATGCTCTTTTACATGTTCAAAAGGAATTTCATACATAGCAGCATCATTGATGTCCATATTAATCCCAAAATCAATAAGCCACATATTGCGCGGGCGACCTGTAATATCCCATCCATTTAACCACGGCTTGACAACATCTTTATTTGATCGGCCATTTGGGTTTGTGGGAGCCTTTATCATCTGAATTGCTAGTTCTTCTGGTATATCAAATGGTCCACCTTTTTGATTCCCTCGAAATCCTATTCCCTCGTTCTCAATAAGTTTTTGGGCTTGTGTCAAGTCAAATTCACTAGATAAATTAGAATTTATCTTGAAAACTGCTCTCCCATTCAAAGTGTGTAAATCTTCTTTTCCAGCATCAAATCCAACTATCGAAACTCGTACCGCTGCACCTTCCAAAATCCAAGGGCGATCATCCCAGGCCATAAAAATATCACCTGTTTCTTTGATGCGCTCTAAAACGTGACGATTAGCTCCCCCCCTAATGGAGTTGGTAGCCAATAATCCGGCTCTTTGTATTTTGTTGGCGGCAATTAGAGAACGTGCTTTTTCAAACCAGTAACAAACTAGATCAGCAAAAGCAGAGAGGCGACTCTCATAAAGTTCAAAGAGTTTATTAACATACTGGTTCCCCAATTCCTGGCGAATTTTATTACCACCCAAAAATGGGGGATTGCCGATAATTACATCTGCCTCCGGCCACTCCGGTTCAATAGGTTGCCCTTGCTCATCATAGGTTAAAATAGCATCCATCTGCACAATGTTGTGCAAAGGCTTCAAAATCGGCTCTGAGGGGTCGCCAAAGCCGTTGTCTCTCAGCCATTGAATATAACCTATCCAAACTGTAGCCTGGGCCAATTCGTGGGCATAGGGGTTAAGCTCAATACCATAGAGTTGGGCCGGAGAGGGGCCAATATTAGGGGTGAATAGAGTCAAACCCAATTGACCGGCTAAAACTGATACCTCTTTCCATAGGTCAAGTAGTTGTTTAAGGGCCACATACAGAAAATTGCCGCTACCACAAGCCGGGTCAAGAATTCTAATCTCGGCAATTTCGGCAGCAAAGCCCATCAAGAGGCCGGTCAAATCGTTGTGTAACTTGGTCCGCTGTCCGCCTTTGGCGGCGTCGCGGCGCTCGGCCAATGCCTGGGCCTGGGCTTGCACGTCGGCCCATTGGCGGCGAAGCGGAGCCATTAACACCGGCTCGACAATCAATAAAATGTCCTCTTTGCTGGTGTAGTGTGCGCCCAATTGCGCCCGCTTTGAGGGGTCTAAACTTCGCTCAAATAAAGTCCCTAAAATAGAAGGCTCGATACTGCTCCAATCGAGATCAGCCACTTTTGCTAGAAGTGCTATGCTCTGGCTGTCCAGAGGCAGCGTCAAAGCATCATCAAATAATCCCCCGTCAAAGTGAGGAATTTCATCCACTCCAAAGTAACCACCCGTAGCCATTGCCCCAAACAGTTGGCTGAGTTGGGCGGTAAGGGTATCCGCCTTTTTATGGGTCTGTGTGACCAGTCGGCTAAAGATACGGTTGGGGAGTAAGCCTGTATCTTCGGCAAAGAGGCAGAATAACAGCCGGATTAGAAAATGGGCTATCTGGTGGGGGTCTTCGCCATACTTGCGTAGTAACTCGGCTAACTTGGCAAACTCTTTAGCAGCCTCCTGGGTGACTTGGGCCGTTGTTTGAGCTACTTTGAAGTAATCAGGCTCATAGAACGCAGCCCGAAGCTTTTTTATACCTTCGGGTGTTAGCAGGTCATCTAGGGCCAGCCGTTCAACCCGTTTAACTGTGTTGGTAAAGTTGGTATGGATAACAATAGAAGTTATGTCTGAGACAATCAGAAGAGGCGGGTTCTCAAGAGCTTCCCGATATTGCAGCAATTGTTGATAGGCTTTGTCGAGGTCGGCAAACTTGCCTTTGTACTCCCAGGCAAAGTAACCCTTTTTCCAGACATCGGCCCAACCTTGCCCCCCTTTTTGCTTTTCAGCCCCGGCTTCAAAAGTGAACTTTTTGCCGGTAGGGTCAGCTTCAATAGGCGTTGGATGGCCGATGAGCCGACAAAGGTCAATAAAATGCTCTTGAACCGCAGAGCGTTCTTTAACGTTGGCTTTCTGCCATTTGTCTACAAATTCCTGGGGTGAAAGTTTAGCTGACATTGCTTTTCCGGTGTTGGAATGTTCTCTATATAAACGGCTTTGTGGCTCCATTTTACCACAATTTAGCCTATTTCCCCACTGGGGCGGCAGTGTTCAAACGTCCGTTACAACCCTTTGAGGGCTAACCTTTGCGCCGTTGGTATCGAAAGCGGGCATACTCTAACAATTCCGTCCGATCTTCTGGGGAGAGGGACCGGGCAAGCTCCACAATCTCTTGTAAGGTCGGGCTATCATCAGGGGCCGGGGAAGGGGGCAAGATACTGGCAAGCCTCAAGACCTTTTCGGGGGCTTCACTGAGAGCAGCAGCGATTTTAATACAAAAATCACAACCGGGGTTCTGCCCTTTGACGATGGCCGATACATTGGGTTGAGATACACCCGCCCGCCGCGCCAATTCGTTATGGCTCCACCCGCGCCGCGCCAATTCATCAGCCAGCCAATCGCCAAGATCACTCATAAAATTATTCTAAAGCAGGTAAGCAGAATAGGCAAACGAGTTAATAAATTACTCTTGACATTTAATAACTTTTCTGATATACTTAATAGAGTAATCTATTGTTTTGAATGATAAATCTATTGGAGGAACAATGCTAATGACAGACAAAGTTATTGTATCTTTTGCGGCCACACCTGAGTTAAGGGACTTGCTCAAACTTTGGGCCAAGCAAGATGACCGCACCGTGAGCGCAACGTTGCGCCAAATTCTTGAACGTGAGGCCCGCCGCCGCCAAGCTCAGCCGGAAACACAAAAGCCGGTCAACCAATCCCACTAAAAGCGCACCCGTCGCCTACGGGTATAAAAAATGGGTGACAAGTGTTAGAGGCACTCGCCACCCGATAGCAGACATACGGAGGTTAAACCAATGTCTACCACGAGTAATTTACACCCAAACCAACCGAATAGCAATATCAACGCCTTTTTTGCTGAACTGGGCAAACTAAACGATCTAGCCCGCGCCATCCTCGATGGGCCAGACAATGCAAGCCGCCTGTTTCAGCTTTACCACGCCACGCAGGACGCGCCAAACGAACTGCGTAAAATCATTGTTTCCTTCGACTTTGAGGCCGAACTGGAAAAATTCTGCCCCCAATTCAGCCAAGCCCGACAAGAGTTCTATGGGGGGGCCGAATGAACACCGTCACCCTCTCTAACGGTCAAATTGTAGAAGTCCCTCAAGGTGCAGACCCGGCTTATTTCAAGCGATTTGAAGAGGCCCGGCTAAGATTAGCCGCCAACCCCAAGCCCAAGAAAGCTAAGAAGTCCAGCAGCAGCCGCAAGCCCACAAAGCGCAGCAGCTACGCCAGGATGCAAAGTGTACTCGCTATAAGTATGCTGGAACTCGTTGAACGTGTGAACGCCAAAGAAGGGGGCGAATGATGACCGTCGAAGCTTTGAACTACCAAAAATTTATTGTCAACTCCGTTTTTTGGAGTGGCTGTCCCATGTGTCCAGAGAAGGTCAACGAGGCGCTAGAACTACGCCAAGCTCATCTTGCCCAAAACGGCTTAGTCTCACTGTTTGAACGTGCGTTGATACTCGCAGCAATGGGGAACACCGCCAGCAGCCGCGCCAAATTTGCCGAAAAGTTGAACCGTGAACTTGACCGGCTTATCTCAGAAGCGAATGAGGAAATAGAGTCCCACATTGAAAGCTTTGTTACTTCACTCGGTCTTGACCCCGATCAAGTTGCCGATGCGCCGCATTTGCTTTTAGGGGGTGAACTATGAACGCTATCACCATTACTACCCGCGCCGCCGTTACAACGGCGGCGCTGGTCATCCTCTCAGCCGGGATACTTGGCTACACCGCCCTTTATGACTTGTTTGTATCCATCGGCCTTTTCTCGCCCTGGCTTGGCGTGTTCTTTCCACTGCTGTTTGATCTGGCCGAAGTGACCGCCGCCATGTCAGTCTTTAACGCCAAGTTGCAAGGCGAGGATGACCGCTTTGCCTGGGGTATGGTCATCCTCTTTACCATCCTGGGGATTGTCGCCAACATCGGCCATGCTACCGCCGCTTGGTACACTGGCAAGATTGACAACTTACAGGCCATTCTTGCTATCTTCGCTACGTCGCTATTTCCTCTGTCCGTTGCCCTTGTCGCCCACTTACTCAAGAGGGTGATTAGTAGAGACATCACACGCCGGGGCTTTGTCAGCACTTTGTCAGAATTGGGCGACCTGTTGAGCCAAAAGCAAAGCGAACTGGACAAACTGAATGGGCAAGTTGAACGCGCCCGCGCCCAACTAGATGACATCAAGGCTCGACAAATCGAGCGAAATGTACGATCTATCAGCGAATTGAACGAGGCTAAACAAGCCAAGATTGACCAGCGCCGCGCCTCTGTCCTGGCCCTGTTGTCAGAGGGATTGTCACCGGCTGACATTGCCAACGAGCTAAATGTCACTGTGAGGACAATTCAGCGTGACATATCGGCTTTAAATGGACAAGTGGGGGTGACAAAATGAAGTTGCTTAAATGTTCTCAGGCAGCAATGACCGTTGAAATCATAGACCTTCCGCGCCGATCTTGGCGCGTAGTGCCACCGTCAAAATTGACAGTAGTTTTAGCCCTGGCCGGGATAGTCGCCACTGCTATTTTGTGGGCGACTTTGGGCTAAAGGGGGGCAATATGGCCGATAGTCAGATAATTGTAAAGTCCGATGGATGGAAAGTTAAGATAGTTTTAGGGCTAGGTGGTTTAACTGTTCTTGTTACTCTTGCCTTTCTCTACCGCTTTGAATTTGGTTTAATCCTGCTAACGTTGGGCGGCATTGGTGCTACTCGCTTAATCTTTTGGGCCAAGCATCAATACACTATCGGCAAACTACAGCAGCGACAGATGTTAGCCCAAACTCGACAAGCTGAATTAGAGGCCGATAGGCAACAATGGCAAGTGGTCCAAGAGAGGGCGAAAGCGGCCCAACTCGCGGCCCAACAGCACTTTGTTGAAACTAAGGCCGGGGTCTTTGTTCTAGGCGATCTTCCATTTAGGTTTTATCCGAGCGCCAGCGCCAGCCGGGAACTTGCGACAAGTCAGCCTTTAGCGTTACCCGCGCCAAGTTTAGACTTCTTTCAGGTAATGAGCGAACCCGATCAAGCTTATGCTATTGTAGGGACGCAGCGAGTGGGTAAAAGTGTCATGGCTCAACACTTGGCGCAATATCTCACCACAAAGGGTTATGGGTGTCTTGTCATCGGCACAAAAGCTAACCCCGGCGAATGGAAAGACTGTAAGCGATACATCGGCAATGAACAGGTAACAGAGGCTTTAGGCCGTTTGCTGGCCGAAACAAAGCGGCGAATAGAAAACAGTATCAACGCGCCTAGACTGGCTGTCTTTTTAGATGACTGGCTAAACACCGTCGCCCTAGATAGCGCCCTAGCCGAGCAATTCTTTTTGGAAGCCGCTACAAGAATTTTAACAGCCGGGATAGTTCCCTTCTTCTTACTACAGAGCGACAGTAAAGCCGACTGGGGAACTAAGCATGGGGCGCAACTAAAGAATAACTTTGTTCACTTGCTGCTAAATGCGCCTAGAGAAAATGGGCGGCTGGACTACACCCGCATTAGAGCAACCCTGATATATCCCGGCGACAAGCAACAGTACAATGTGACCTTGCCCACTGGCCTACCGATGTTAGGCGACAGTGAGCCAAGCTTGGAACTTGCCCCACTGCCTAACCTTGAGCCGACAGCGCAGGAGCGCCAAATTTTAGACCTGTTTGAAAGTGGGGCAAGTCTTAACCAGATAGCTAAAGAAGTCTACGGCAGCGCCGGGGGGAAGCAATACGAGGCGATCAAGGCGACCCTGGCTAAATTTCAGTAGGTTTGTACCGTTGTACCGTTTGTACCGAGGCCCAAAAAGGGTACTTGGTACAAGGTACAAACGGACGTTTGAAGGTTTATCTTTTTTAGAACTTGGAGAATTGAACTATGACCCACGCAGTTATTTATGATCGAGCAAGTACAAACAACCAAAAAGACAATTACAGCCGAGTGAACGCCTATGAAGTTGGTGTCAGAATTGCAGAGCAGAATGGTTTTACCTGGGAATACGTCAAAGAAATTGGCTCCGGTACAACCCTAACCGGCAGGCCGGAACTAATGAAGATTTTAGACAGGGTAGCCGCAGGGGAGATACAAGTTATTATCGTTCAAGACCTTGACCGGCTGGCCCGGCCAGAGGAGGCGGTTATCTATACTACAATTCGTCAAGTGCTGATGGAGTATAGTGTCATCATCTACACTCACACAAGCCGGGTTGACCTGAACAATGATGATGATGACTTTGTAGCCGATATAACAATGTCTGTTGCGAAGAAAGAGCGCCGCCGCATCCTGAAACGTATGAAGCGAAGCCGGAAAGCAAAAGCAGACCAGGGTAAATTTATCGGCGGCAACCCAGGACTTGGGTATAAGATTGTCTACAAGGATGGTAAGGATGGCGACTTAGCCATAGATGAAAGCGACGTTGAGAGGGTAAAAGCTGTTTTTGATACTTTAGAGGCCACCGGGGGCAATCTTGGCGCAACCGCTAAAAGGTTGAATGGGCAGGGTTACACCGGCAAAGAAGGCAAGTTATTTCATCCTAATACTATAAGGCTCATTGCCAACCGTAAGTTGTACATAGGCGTTTTTGAAACCGTGCTAACCGACAAGATAAGTCACCGTCCAGACTTACAGATTATCAGTGTTGCCCAATTTGAGCGAGTGCAAGCCCTACTCAAAAGCCGGGCTAGAAATCGCCGGGATATGGGGCGCAGGGGACACTATATTTTTACCGGCTTTGTCATTTGCGGGGGGTGTGGTGGAGTGATGGTTGCAGCGAATAACAAAAGAGCTATTCGCTATGAGTGTGCCAACCGTCGCCGTCATGGTAAGTCTGTTTGTGCTTCCAGCAATGTTTACACAGAGCATTTAATCCTATCGCCCATCATAGAGTTTTTGGCCGGGTTTATTCAAGAACAGATTGACTTCTATACAGCACTTGACAACGCCGCCGCTCAATACGGCAAAAGCGTAACCGAAGAAGCTTTAGAGGCCGCTATACAGGGCGAACTTGCCAGCGTTCAGGCTGGAAAAGAGCGAATAATCGAAGCCATCAGCCTGGGTATACTCACAACTAAAGAGGCCGCCGTAAGGATGACAGAACTTAGGGAGCAGGAGCAGCGGCTAACAGTCGAGCTATTCAGCATAGCCGAAAAAAACGAGATTATGACCCAATGGCAAGAAGCACTTGAAACTCTAAAAGGACAGAACATCAAAGCCAAACTTTATGAAATGGCCCAAAAGCCGCTAGTCTTTCGGCGGGTGCTGTCTATTGTGTTCAAGCCAAACTCTTTGAAGGTAAGGACTTGGCGCGAAGGGAATAGATGGTTAGGCGCATTGGAAAGTTACGAACTAAGCGAAGCAATGCAAGAGGCTATAGCATCTTTTGAGAATAAAACTTGAGTGGGCTGACAATGCCAACAAAATGGCTTAAAATTAAAGACAGGCTATAATGGCTCTGGACATTCAAATTTTATATAACGAAGAAGATGGGATCATGGTCAAAAAATCAACCATACTGCAAACACTGATGTTACTCGGTGGGCTGATGCTCTTGACCGCCAGCCTGGCCCTGGCCCAGGCTCCCGGCGGGGCGGAATATACTGTCCAGGCCGGTGACTGGCTCAGCAAGATTGCCGAGAAATATTTTGGCGATGCCGCAGCCTACCCGACGATTATCGAGGCGACCAATGCTAAAGCCGGCCAGGATAGCTCGTTTGCCGCCATTGCCAACCCTGATTTAATTGAAGTGGGGCAAAAATTGTGGATTCCCGGTTTCCAGGGGGAGAATGTTATCACCGCAGGCAATTTATCATTCACGCCGGTGGAAATCGAGGCGCTGGGTGTGCGGGCCGTGGTTCCGCAAAATTGGCCGGCGGCGACGAGCACCGATCCCCTGTTTGCCCACGCCTGGAGCGCCGGGCTGTTCAGCCTGGTCAATTTTACCACGGTGCCCGGAAATGATCCGCTGGTCGGCGTGGCGCGGAGTTTGGGGGTGCCGTTGGAGGCGTTAACCAGCCAGTATTTGGGCGGGCAGCTCATCACCGACGAACTGGGCGGCCGGTCCTGGGCCATTTATACCCGCGATGACGGCGGTAAAGCCTCGGTGGCAGCGGCGACAGTGGCCGAGAAGGTTATCTATCAGGTCAGCATTTTCTCGGAAAGCTCCCAGGCTGAGACAATTGTGCGCACCATCCTGGAAAATTTTGAGATTACCGACCCACTGGCAGCCCAGCAGGTTATTACGATAGCGTCGCCACAGCCGGGGGCGATCCTGACCATCCCCTTCGAGTTGCGCGGCGCGACCAGCCAGTATCCCTTCCGGGGCAGCCTGGTTTACCGGGTCCTGGACGCCAGCGGTAACCAGGTCGGCCGGGCGCCGTTTGAAGTGGTCGGCCGGCTGGGCGGGTCAGCCACCTTCGCCATCCCCGCCAATTATCAGGTCGCTGCTGATGGCCCCGGCACCGTCGAGGTCGCCGAACTGAGCACCGCCGACGGCACCATTATTACGATAGACAGCGTGGCGGTGCAGCTCTTGGCCGACCCTGACGGTTACACAGTGACGATTGACGATCCTGCGTCCTACGCCAGCATCAGCAGCCCGGTAGAGGTGCGCGGAAAAACGGGCAACAAGCCCTATGAGAGCAATCTGAACTATCGCATTTTTGACGCCGCCGGGCAGCAGATCAGCCAGGGTGTCTTTCAGGTGGTGGGCGAAGCCGGGCAAGTCAATGCCTTTGGGGGTTTTGTGCAGTTCAGCGTGGCCGAGGACGGGCCGGGCCGGGTGGAGGTCTATGATCTCAGGCCGGCGGACGGGGCAGTTTTTGCTCTTGGTAGCGTCAATGTCTGGCTGACTAAAACGCCGTAATTGTATTTTGGCGCTCTGGGGGGTCCGTGCTACCCTATTAAGTAGGAGCGCGCCACCGATGATGAAGAGGTAGCAAGGTAGCAGAGTCCATTAATTCCCTGTCTACCGTCTACTATTTTCTTAGGAGGGAGTGGTTTTCTAAATGGTAATTGGCACTGTTTTGGCACTGGGAGAGTAGAAAGGAGAAAACGATGACGGAAATTCGTGATTTGATAACCACTTTAACCGGCAAGGATGGCCTGGCGCGCAAGCGCGCCCGTGATGAATTGATAGAGATCGGCCCGCCAGCCGTGCCTCACCTGATCGAGTTACTGCCGGACAAACGGACGCACGTGCGCTGGGAGGCGGCCAAAGCTCTCAGCGAAATTGGCGATCCCAGGGCCGCGCCCGCCCTGGTCAAGGCACTGGAGGACAATGACCCCGGCATTCGCTGGATGGCCGCCGAGGGCCTCATCCGGGCCGAACGGGCCGGACTGCCCCCGCTCCTGGAAGCTCTGATGGAGCACGGGGGGTCGGTGCGGGTTCGTGAAGGGGCAGACCACGTGCTCAAAGTTTTGGCCAAAAATGAGAAGCTGCCGCCGGAGGTTGCCCCGGTGTTGCAGGCGCTGCACGGGCCTTCGCCGGGTACAGAGGGAGCGCGAGCTGCCAAGACGGCCTCAGAACTTTTAGGAGCATAGTTACCCGACAACTTTAATCAAAAGGTTTTGAGTCGTTGAAGCTCCACTATGGAACGCGAATTAAACGGATCGGACGAATTTAATAAGTCATTTTTAACCGAAATATCCGTGGAATCCGCATCCCATTTCCCCACGAGTCTTATTGTGAAAGTTATCTGCTGTTAGCGCCCCGACGATGCGTCGGGGCGCTCTCCTTGGATTGAGTAGATTCAGCGGTTCTTGCAAAATTATTTCAGGATAAAGGGTAGGAAGAGCGGGGCAGCGCTACCGCCGTTGCTGCCGGCCCCGACGCGCACTGTGACCATAGCCGGGTTAGAGTTGGCCTGGCCGTCGCGCGCAACATAGGTGAAGCGGTAGTCGCCGCTAAAGCCGGAGGCAGGCTCATAGGTAAAGGAGCCATCCTCGTTCAGAGTCAATTGCCCGGCGTCAATGACCAGCACATTTTGCAGGATCGCTTGCAGCGGATTACCGTCCGGGTCGCTGTCGTTGGCCAGCACCCCCTGGCCCGGCGAAACAGTCAGCGGTGTTCCCGATTGAGTGGTGTAGTTGGGGTCGTCAACGGCCAGAGGGGATTGGTTGTTACCCGGCCCGGCGACCGACCCGTACTCATAGGCTCCAATATCGAACCCAGCGCTGCCGTCGTTATTGCCGTCTGCCGGACGGGCCGCGCCGGTCCGATCCACCGTTACCCCTACATTCGTCCCGGCGTCAATGGCCGGCGAGCCAAAGAAGAGGCGGAAGTCGCCGTTGTCGTTAAAAAAGTAGGGGTCAATGCTGAGCAGGTTGTTCGGGCCAACCGTGGTCAGGCTGGCGTAATGGGTTTCGTTTTGGTAGAACAGGTTGTAATTGGCGCCGAACGTGCCGCCTGCCCGGCCCAGCCCTTGTTTGAAGCGGGTGACGATATTGTTTTGAAAGTCAATGTTACCATAGCCGCCATACACACCTATTCCACCCGGGTAGTTGCCGACAATGGTATTGTGATACACCCTGATTGGGCCAGGGCTGGACACATCTCCGAGGACCATCGTGTGACCCAGCGCGCCGCCGTTGCTGGCCGAGTTGCCGTGCCAGACGTTGTTGGCCAGCAGGCTGGTTTCACTCGCCGCGCTGGCCCGATGCCCCAGGTACAGCCCGCAGCCCTGGACTTCGCAGTAATTGTTGCTCAGGTAACTGCGCTGGAGCTGCAAGCTGCGATTGACATACAGCCCGCCTCCGTAGCCGTCGAAGACAAGGTTGCCGGCGAAGGTGCTGTTGTTGATGGTGGCGTGGCCGGGAGTATACAGCGCGCCGCCGCTGAGTTTGGCGTTATTGCCCAGGAAGGCAGTGTCGCTGATCTGAACACGGTCAAGGGCGTCAGCGCCAGGACCGGTTATATACAAGCCGCCGCCATAGCCTGCATTGGGGATGGTGCCGAGAGCTTTGTTGGCGTTAAAGGTGCTGTTTGCCAGCCGCAGAGTGCTGCCGTTGCCGAGTTCGACGTAGGCCCCGCCGCCAGAGGCCGCCGCCTCGTTGAGTTTGAAGCTGGCGTTTTCAACCTCCAGGGAGCCAGCCACATATATTCCGCCCCCATTGCCGCCTGAGGCTTTGTTACTCTCAAAAACGCTACCATTTTCAAGCCGCACTCTGTAACCACCTAAGGCGTTACTAATGGCGTACAATCCCCCGCCGGAACCGGCCGCCTCGTTGAACTTAAAGGTACTGTTTTCTATCAACACATCAAAGCCGCTGACGGCATAAAGCCCGCCGCCGTTGCCGATGAGATTTCGATTTCTTTCAAAGAGGCTGTTGCGAATGGTTACATTTTTATAAGCCGCCACAGCCCCACCATTGGGCCGATCTACGGAGGTGTTAGTATTATCGAGGAAAACGGTGTTGCCGGCGATAGTCAGATCGCCAAGAACATAAAGAGCGCCATTCGAGTTACGCTCAAAGTGGCTGTTGCTAATCACTGCACTTCCATTAACGTACACAGCACCGTGCATACTCGCAGTGTTACTAATCACCACTACATGGGTCATGGTTAGATTGCCCTCGGCAGAGATAGCGGTTCCATGACTAGAAACTCCATTGCGAATCGCCAGATCATGTGCGGTCAGGTTGCTGCTGTAATTTGTCACCAAAAGTCTAAATGCCTGGGTTGCGTTGGCCGTCCGCTCGATGATGGCTCCGTTGCCGTTGATGGTCAGGTCGCCGGCGATAATCGGCAGGGCGGTAAAGCCAGATGAACTTAAGGGCGCGGCGAAACTATAGACACAATCAGGGGCCAGCGTGATCTCATCCGGGCCGGGGTTAGCGTTAGCCAGGTTGATGGCCCCAATCAAGCGAGAGGTTTGGGGCGGCTCGCACGAGACGGTGTAATTATTGGCCTGCGCCGCCGGGACCCACTGCCAGGCCAGAGCCAGCACGGTCAGCACCAGGGCGGCCATTTTGAGCAGGGGGGCCGGGGTCAAGCTGCGGCGCGATGCGGTCGCCAAGCGGGTCAAGCGAAACTGCTCCGCTTCGGCCAGGCGCTCGGCCTGGTTGAGTTGGGCCAGGCAATACAGTTGGGTTGAGTTAAGCATGGGGTAATTCCTTTCTTCTCTACTATCTTTTAAGCGGTAAAACTTATCGGTTCTCAGTTCAGGAGTGATTTTCACTCCTTATGGAAAAAAACGAAATTGAGGAGAGAACCAGAAAAGCGTGATGCTTAGCCAAAACTGTGTTATACTCAGACTCTACCCAATGAGTGCGAAAAAAGTGCGAAACCAGTGCGAAATAAAGGCGAAGTCCGGACAACTTTTTTGCCATGACAAATTTACAGCTTCATCTGCTGGGCAAGCCGGAAGTCCTTTTGAACAACCGGCCTGTCACCGAGTTTGAAACCAACAAAGCGCAGGCGCTGCTGTATTACCTGGCCGTGACCGGTTGTGCCCACAGCCGGGAGGTTCTGGCCGATTTACTGTGGGGCGACATGGGCGAGGCCACGGCCAAACGCAACCTGACCAAAGCCCTCTCCAATTTGCGCCACCTGCTGGAGCCTTACCTGCTGGTTGACCGGCAAAGCATTGCCTTTAATCAGGCGCAGCCTTATGAACTGGACGTCACCATTTTTCAGGCGTCAATCGAGGCGAGCATGCTGCTTGAATCCGGTCCATCGGAGGAGCTGTCACCCCTGCGTAAAGCAGTCAATCTTTATCGGGGTGATTTTTTGGAGGGATTTCATGTGCGGGAGGCGCTGGCTTTTGAAGAGTGGCACTTGAGCCAGCGCGAGCAATTGCGCGAGACGATGCTGCAAGGGTTAGACCTGCTGGTAAAGCGTTATACCAACCAGCGGGGGGAGGAGGCCGCCGGGCTAGAATTCGCTGCGCGCCTGTTGGCGCTGGACCCCTGGCGGGAGTCGGCCCACCGGCAGATGATGGTGCTGTTGGCCCGCAGCGGGCGGCGCAGCGCGGCCCTGGCCCAATATGAAAGCTGCCGCCGCATCCTGGCCGAGGAGTTGGGCGTCGAGCCGATGGCAGAGACCACGGTCTTGTACGAGCGGCTCAAAGCCAGCGGAACGCCGCCGCATAATTTAACCCTTCAGCCTACCCTGTTTGTGGGCCGGGAAGCGGAGCTGCGACAAGTAGCCGCCCGTCTTGACGACCCCCACTGCCGTGTGGTGACGCTGGTGGGGCCGGGCGGGATCGGCAAAACGCGCCTGGCGCTGCAAGCGGCGGCGCGCTACCTGCAGCCCCGGGCTGACCTGACCGGCACTGCCTTCACCCACGGCGTTTATTTTGTCAATCTGGCTCCGTTGAAAGCCCCCGCCCCGTCTTCTCCGGGAGCGGGCGCTTCTGGCCACCTGGCCAGTGACCTGGCCACCGCTGTCGCTGCCGCCCTCAAATTTTCATTCCAGGGGCCAACCGACCTTTTGCCGCAGTTGCTTCGTCATCTGCACGACAAAACCATGCTCCTGATCCTGGATAATTTTGAACACCTGCTGCCGGCCCTTTTTGCCGGGTCCTCAGGCGGGGTGACTACTTTGAGCGACATTTTGCAGGATGCGCCGCAGCTCAAACTGCTGGTAACCTCGCGGGAGCGGCTCAATTTGCAGGAAGAATGGGTGGTCGAGGTAGGTGGGTTGGAGTATCCCCTCCCTGGCCCTCCCCCTGTCAGAGGGAGGGATTCTGCCTCCCCTCTCCTAAAAGGAGAGGGGGCGGAGGAGGGCTACAGCGCCATCGCCTTTTTTACGCAGCGCGCCGAACAGGTGCGGGCAGACTTTGCCTTGACTGAACCGGACATGACCCAGGTGGTGCGGATTTGCCAGTTGGTGGAAGGATCGCCGCTGGCCCTGGAACTGGCCGCCAGTTGGTTGCGGGTCCTTTCCTGCGCCGAGATTGTGGCCGAAATTGAGCAAAGCCTGGACTTTCTGACCAGTTCTTTGCGTAACAGTTCAGAACGTCACCGCAGTATGCGGGCCATTTTTGAGCAGTCCTGGCAGATGTTGTCACACCAGGAGCAAGCCGTCTTTCGAAAGTTATCGGTTTTTCGGGGCGGCTTTCAACGGGAGGCGGCTCAAACGGTGGCTGGCGCTTCGCTGCCAACGCTGGCCAGTCTGGCCGACAAATCGCTGCTGCGACTGTCTTCGACCGGGCGCTATGAAATTCACGAATTGCTGCGGCAGTTTGCCGCCGAGAAGCTGTTGGATCACGAAGATGGGGCGTGGGCAGCCAGACCTTCCACCGTCCAAACCGTCTGGGAGCGCTACAGCAGTTACTATTTGAAATTATTAGGCCAATATGAAGCCCGGTTATGCGGCCAGCGGCCACAGCAGGCTGTGGCCGTGCTGCGCAGTGAGGTTGATAATATCCGCCAGGCCTGGCACTGGGCGGTGGTCAACGCCTGTCTGGCCGATCTTAACGACAGTCTCGGAGCGTTGGCGATGTTTTACGAGTTGTTGGGTCTTTTTCAGGAGGGCGAAGAGGTTTTTGGCGTAGCGGGCGCTGTGCTGGAAGCGGTTAATTTCCTGGAGACCCAGGAGCGGTCAGCCGTCATCGGGCGTTTGTGGCTGGAGCAGGCGCGTTTTGTCAGTTATCAAGGCCAGTACAAACGGGCCAAAACTATCATTGGACAGGTCCAGGCTTTGGCCGCGCAGGCCAATGAGCCGCTTCTTCAAGCCGATACCCATCTGATTTTGGGCCTGGTTTTGATCTTTCTGGGCGAGTTAGACCAGGCCGTTGATTGCCTGCAATCGGCGCTGGCAGTTTACCAGCGCCTGAGCGTGCAGCAGCGCGCCGCATTGGCGCTCTCTCACTTAGGTGAAGCTTTTTCCAGAAAGCAAAGGCAAGACGAAGCCTTGATCCATCTGCAGCAGGCGCTGCGCCTTGATACTGAACTGGGCAATAAACGCGCCCAGGCTTTTAGCAGCAGCCGGATTGGCAATGTCTACGCCTATAAAGATATGAATGACAAGGCGATGGAGTACTATAAACAGGCTTTAGCCATGTTTGAAGAATTGGACGATACGCCTGGCGTGGCCAAGAGTCTATCCAATATTGGCTTGACCCACTATTACCTGGGTGAGTATGCAGCGGCCTTTCCCCCTTTAAACCAGGCTCTCCAACTTTTCCGCAAGCTGGGCGATATCTGGGGTGAAGCAAATACATTGGAGAATCTGGGTATGACCTACCTGGCGCTGGGCGAGTACCAGGCGGCGCAGCAATGTTTGGATCGAGCTTTGGCGTTGTCACAGCAGGGTGGGTCGAAGTTGGCCGAAAGTTATAGCACTTACTGGCTGGGCAAACTATATCTTGAAATAGGCGCGTATCCAGAAAGCCGGACTTATCTCCAACAGGCCATCGCCCTGGCTCACGACATGGGCGATCCCGCTCTGGCCGCAAACTGCCGGGGGGAATTAGGGCGCATTTATCACCGGGCAGGAAATGCTGAAACAGCCTTGACCCACTACAGCCAGGCTATTGCCGAGCTGCAACAACTTGGCGAGCGCTTTAATGCGGCTCAATTGATGGTGCAAAAAGCAGTCCTGCTGTTTGAACAAGGCCAAATTGAGCTGGCTCAAACCTGGGTCACTGAGGGTATCCGGCTGGCTCAAGCGGTGATGCGTCCCCAAACGGTATTTGACGGACAGTTATTAGCAGCCAGGATAGGGTTCGTTCAAGGGGATCAGCCGTTGGCTTTGCAGCAGCTTCACACCCTCTTAAGAGCCGCCCCTCATGAGGCGAACCGCGCTGCTGTTCATTACGAGTTGTGGAAGCTGGGGCAAGGTCCAGAGCATGCCCATTTGGCCCACCAACTCTATGAGCAGCTTTATGCTCAAACACCGAACTCTGTCTATCATCACCGCATAGCTGAGTTGCAGCAGCGGAAACAGTAGATGCTTTCACCATAAGGCTTGTGGGGAATGGAACGCGGATTTTGCGGATAAAAATTGACTTGGATCCGTTCAATTCGCGTCTAATAGGGGGACTTTAATAACTCAAGACCTTGTTATGAAAGTTATCTGGTGATTAAGGCGTAACCTTTCACAGCCTCAGGACAAAGTTGGCTGCCTCGGGCCGCTCGTCCCAGCCCTGTTTGTTATAAAAACCGCGCTGGTAGGATTCCCGGCTGCGCATATTGATCAATGATAAACGGGAGCAACCCCGCTCGATGGCTTCTGCCTTCACGGCTGCCAGCAGCCGGCCCCCCACCCCCTGCCCGCGAGCCGACTCCTGCACAAATAATTCGGAGATAAAGCCTTCCGGACCGGGCAGGAAGAGGTAGGGCAGCCAGTGAACTGTTGCATAGCCGGCAATCTCTTGCTCGGAGATTCCGGCTACGTAGATCGAGTGGCTGTTATCGGCCAGGTTAAGCTGTAGCTTGTGCGCAACCCTGGCCTGAACCTCGGCCGGGGAAGCCCCTTCAAAATAGTGCTGAAACCAGCCGATGTCGAGGATGAGCTGGGTCAGCGTCTCCGCGTCATTGGACTGGGCTTTTCTAATCGTAAATGTCATGGGCTTATTCTCGTCCATAATTTCAACCCCGTTTTAGCTCAATCATCCAGAGGACAGCTTCTCCTCCGCTTTGAAGGCAAAGCCTCGCTTCTCATTAGGTTACTGGTGCTTAGGGCGGGTAGCCAATAAGATGCCCAATAAAATCAGTAAGATACCTGCCGCGTGAAACCATTGCAAGCTTTCGCCCAGAAAGAGGATGGCCATGAGGCTGCCAAAAACAGGCATCAGGTGGACAAATAGACCGGCCCGGTTTGCTCCGGCCAATTCGACCCCCCGATTATAACAGAGATAGGCCAAAATGGAGGGAAAGATGGCGACATAAGCAACCGTGAGCAGCGTCACCCCATCCACAGACATCACCCGGCCTGTAGCGTTTTCCCACAGGTAAAAGGGTAACAAAATCACTGCACCAGCGATAAAGGTCGCCGCGATAAAACTGAGCGGGTGTATTGGCGGGCGCTGGCGCAGCAAAGCCGAATAGGCGGCATATAAGGCCACGGCGATAAAAACCAATAGGTCGCCCAGGTTGAGGGTGAGGGAAGTGAGCACCTGTAAACTGCCCTGGCCCACAATCGTCAATACCCCCATCAGCGAAAGCATGATGCCCACCCCCTGAACGGCCCTGACGGTTTCGCGGAAGAACAGATATGACATCAAAACGATCAGCACCGGCATGGCGGACTGCATCAGCAGGGCATTGATGGCCGTGGTAAATTGCAGGCCGGTATAAATCAGCGTATTAAACGAGGCTACCCCCAGGATTGACAGCAGCAGGATTATTTTCCAGTGCTGCCAGATCACCTCCCAATCGCGCTTGAGGTAGGGCCAGGCAAAGCTCAACACCAGGATAGACCCGCCGCACCAGCGCCAAAAGGCCAGCCCGATGGGCGGCACGTCCGCTCGCACCGCCCGGCCCAGGACAAAGTTGCCCGACCAAAATAATGTCGCCAGGATTAATAAAAGATAGGGTTGGTCAAACAGATTTTGAAGAAGTCGAGTCGGCTGAAGGGGGGAATAATTGTATTTGAGCTTCTTTTCCATTACATTTGTCCTTCTTAGCAGGGCTGGGCGATTAAGTGAGGGCCAATTATAGCACAATAATGAAACTGTACGTAGAAGTGGAGACCCGGCTGCCCGGTCAAAATTGTGCCAGCAGGAAACAAAAGTAAGTGAGGCGACATTGGTTTAACGGGTGACGTAAGGTATAATTTTAGCGGGGATGAGGGCTACCTCTGGTGGCCCGGAAAAAATTTAAGATCAGGTGATAGCAATTGTTTTTTGATGAAGCCAAAATCTACGTAAAAGCCGGCGATGGTGGGGATGGGGTGGTCGCCTTCCGGCGAGAGAAATATGTGCCGCGGGGCGGGCCGGCGGGAGGACATGGCGGCAAGGGCGGTGATGTGGTGCTGGAGGCCGACCCGCACCTGAATACGCTGATCCATTTCAAAAAGCGCAGCCATTTCAAGGCGGAGCGCGGTGAGCATGGGGGCGGCAAGAACATGGCGGGCGCTATGGGCGAGGATACGGTCATTCCCGTACCGCTGGGTACGGTCGCTCGGCATGCCGAAACCGGGGAGCTGCTGGCCGATTTGGTCGAGCCGGGACAGCGGGTTATTGTGGCTCATGGAGGCCGGGGCGGGCGGGGCAATACCTCGTTCAAGAGCGCGGTCAACCAGGCTCCCAAAATTGCCGAGCGCGGCCAGCCCGGCGTAGAGTTGTGGCTGACCCTGGAACTCAAGTTGATTGCCGATGTTGGTATTATCGGCGTGCCCAATGCGGGTAAAAGCACACTGCTGTCGGTGGTCAGCGCGGCCCAGCCCAAAATTGCCGATTATCCTTTCACCACGCTTCAGCCCAATTTGGGGGTTGTGGTGCTAGACCACCGCGATCTGGTTATGGCTGATATTCCCGGTTTGATCGAGGGTGCGCACGCTGGCGCGGGGTTGGGGCACCAATTCCTGCGCCATGTCGAGCGTAGCCGCCTGCTGGTCCATTTGCTTAACGGCGCTGCTCCTGATCCTCTGGCCGATTTTGAGCAGATTAATGAGGAGCTGCGCCTCTTCAGCCCCAGGCTGGCCGGTAAACCGCAACTGGTGGTCTTGAATAAAATTGACCTGCCGGATGCTCGGGAGCACTGGCCGGCGGTCCAGGCGCGGGCCAGAGAACTGGGGTTGGAAGCGCTGCACATCTCGGCGGTTACGGGGCAGGGAGTGCCGGCATTGGTGGCCAAGCTTTTTGCCGAGCTGGATCAGCTCCCGCGCGAGGCGCTCTTCGAGGACGAAGTGCCGGTTTTTACCCTGGCTGATGCGGACAGCTTTGAGATTGAAAAGCTGCCGAACGGCTGGCGCGTCAGCGGTCCCAAGATCGAGCAGTTGGCGGCGCAAACCTATTGGAATCTGGACGAGGGAGTCATGCGGGCCTATCGCATTCTGGAAAAAATGGGTGTACACGACGCGCTGCGAGAAGCCGGCGTAGAACCGGGCGATACCGTGTTTCTGCACGATGTAGAGTTGGAGTGGGCCTGGTGACAGGGTAGCAGGTAACAAGTTGCAGGTTAAAGGTGGCCGGTTACAAGGTGCAGATCACCCATAATAGCCTCCAAGAAACTTCTTACTTCTTCTTTCTTACTTCTTCTCTCTTACCCCCTACTCCCTACTCCCTACTCCCTGCTCCATGAAGCTCGGTCTTCTTGGTGGCACGTTTGACCCTATCCACCTGGGCCACCTGCTGATGGCAGAGACTGCGCTGGATGGGTTGGGTTTGAGCCTGGTGCTCTTTGTGCCGGCGGGCGACCCGCCCCACAAGCAGGGCCAGCCCAAAACACTCGCCCGGCATCGTGTGGCGATGGTCGAACGGGCCATTGCCGGCCACCCGTATTTTGGCATGAGCCGGGTGGATTTGGAGCGGCCCGGCCCACACTATACCACTGATATGGTGCGGCTGATTCGGCGGCAGTACGAATTGTCTGCGGAGGCGTGTTTCCTGATCGTCGGCGGGGACTCGCTGGTGGATTTGCCCACCTGGCATAACACTCCCGAGTTGGTGACGTTATGCCGCCTGGCTGTCGCTCACCGGCCGGGGTACCGGCCTGACCTGGTCGAATTGGAGGCAATAATCCCCGGCCTTAGCGCCCGTCTTGATTGGGTGGAGATGCCGCTTATCGGGGTCTCGGCTTCAGATATCCGGGCCAGGGTACGGGCAGGACAGAGCATTCGCTATCAGGTGGCGGAGCCGGTGCGAGCGTATATTGAGCAACAGCAGCTATATCGAAGTTAATCGGCTATAGGGTGGAGGGTTTTCAGGTATGGAGGTGTATATTGAACAGATTGAGTGCTTATATGTTTTTAGGGTTGATTGTTGCTGTTTCAATGTGGCTGGCTGGGGAGTCAAATGGGCTGGCCCAAGAGGGAGCAGACGAAACCCCGCTTACAGCGGAAGCTAAAGCTTTTGAGTTGGACGTTATTCGCCTGGCTAACCAGGAGCGCACCGCGCGGGGTTTACCGCCGTTACGCTACAACGGCAGTTTGACGGAGGCCGCCCGCGCTCACAATCAGGATATGATTACCCATGATTTCTTTGGCCATACCGGCTCCGATGGTTCGGACTCCTGGGATCGGGCCTGCGCCCACGGTTATACTGCTTATGGCTGGGGTGAGTGTTTTGTGGGTGAAAATATCTCTGTTGGGTACAGGACTCCGGCGGAGACGGTCGCCGGTTGGATGCAGAGTCCGGGCCACCGTGATATTATTCTGAACCCTGCTTACCGGGAAATTGGGGTGGGACATACTACCGGCGGCAGTTGGGGCAATTATTGGACGATGGACCTGGGCGCTCAGCCCAAGGTTTTGCCGGTATTCATTAATAATGATGCCGGCCAGACGGTGTCCAACGGAGTGATGCTGACCCTGACCAGGGAGGATGTCTCGAATTGGGGCAGCCTCGGCCCGATTACGGGAGTGCAAATTAGTGAAAACTCCTCCTTTGCCGGGGCCGCCTGGCGAAAATGGTCACAGACTATTCCTTTTACCTTGTCGCCCGGTACTGGAGTCAAAGCGGTCTACGTCAGGTTTACTGATGGAACCCGCCAGGTAACCAGCAGCGACAGCATCAATGTCGTCAACAAATCGTCTTCTTATCTGCCTGCGCTCCAGAGGCATAAGTAATTCCAGTGAGAAAGGAAAATCCACCATGTTTGTTGTCATGAACCGGATTCCGGTTAATCCGAAGTACCAGGCTCAATTTGAGGAGCGTTTTACCAACCGCGCCCGCGAGGTGGACAAGATGCCCGGCTTTGTCCGCAATCAGGTGCTCCGCCCGGCCAAAGCCGACGACCCTTATGTTGTTCTCACTGTTTGGCAGTCGAAAGAGGATTTTGAAGCATGGGTGAATTCTGAAGCATTTCAACGAGGCCATTCAAAATCGGGCACCCTACCGCGTGAAGCATTTTTAGGACACAGTAAATTAGAAAGTTTTGAGGTGATTCTAGATACAGCGTCGGAGTGAGATTACAGACATCGTATCAATTACAAAGGGCTGGCCTACGGGCTGGCCCTTATTATTTTTGGGGGATTGTCAGCGACAATAGAGTCGTGATACAATGGCATAGAACATAATACAAGCCCGGCGGTACCAAATCCGCGGGATTAAGGGGCACTTTAAAAACTTTATAACCAACTGCTATCCTGTCCAAACAGTTATGGGGATACAGCCGGGAGAAACGACCACCAATTTTACGAAAGGGAATTCCAATGATCTACTTCATTCAGGCGGGTGATGACGGTCCTATCAAAATAGGTTACGTGGCTAACGTAGATCAAATAAAATCCTGGCAGGAAGGTTCTCCTGTCCTGTTACGGCTGTTGGCAACTTTTGAGGGAAGTTTAGAGGTAGAGGCTTATCTTCATAGCAAGTTTTTGCGTTTCAGGCAGCAGGGAAAATGGTTCAAAGCAAGCAAGGAGATATTCGATTTTATTGAAAACTCCCGGTTGCCCTACGATTTGTCAGAAGATAAGCTAAATGGCCATGATAAAATGATGTTCAACAAACTCAACCAGTTGTTACTCAAGATCAAGTATCAGAACCGGGTCGGCGTTGGCTGGCAGGATATTGCTCACGAACTGGAAATGTCTACAGAAAGACTGCACAAACTGCGGAATGAAGGGTTTTATCGGGGCTTATCCTGGGAACAAATTCAACGCCTGGCCAAGTTGTTGAATATGAGAACCTGGGAACTGGTCCGGCTGGTAGAGGAAGGTCAGGGACCCGATGATGAGATGGACATCGAGTAAGCACTCCTTTCGGAAAACAGCCCATCTTTGGTTAGAAGTGGGTTGTTTTCTTTTTTAGTAAATTTCTATAAAAAAGATTGAGCAGTTTCACTTGAGAAGTAATCACGGCAAGTCGAATAAGACGGGAATATTGTGAATTCTGACTCAAACCGAATTCACACCTAATGGAATTAGAATAGAAGTTAAAGATGAATTCTTTATTACCTCATTCATTTCAGGGAGGTTGGTATGGGGCGCAGAATCAGATACCGTCCAAATTCTATCCAGGAATTCGCCGTACTTGAGAAAACGCGGGAAGACAGCTTCTTAACCCCAAAAGTAATCCTGACTATTGCCGCCGTATGGATCGTGGGGCTGGTGGTGATTGTTTTGGCGGGGTACTTGCTTATGCAGTACAGAAAATTTCAGAACGAGTTTGTCCCCCTGGCCGATGTTTGCCGGGGCAAATGGGTCAACGCAGCTTCACCTTATTCGCTCACGCCGGGCCAACATGCGGCGGTAGCGGTTAGAAACAGTTCTGGTGGGTGGCAGCTTGACCCATTATTCTTCTTGGGAGAAGTTTCACCTGGGTCGCTGGCTAAGGCAGAGTTAGTTCTGTGCCTGGAGCCGGTCCAGGAGGTGTTTATTGAAAGCTGCCCTTACGGCTCTCCAGGTGATGTGCACACCGTAGAACGATATTATTACAGGCAGGACGTCAGGCTGGTCGAGGCCAAAACCGGGCGGGTTATAACGGTGCAGACCTTTACCGGAAAATCCCCGCCCTACTGTGACAAAACGGAATTTTTTGGCAAGAATGAGAAAACCAAGAAGCTCGAGGGTACGGCAATCACGAATAGCGATATTCGAAGCTGGGCGTCGCCTCACATGTACATTAAGTAGATCATCTCTCACCAGCCCAACCGCAGCACCACTTCCCCTTCCTCAACCAGGCCGGTGTGCTCGAAACCCAGGCCGAGATACAACTTCTCGGCCTGTTTATTTTCCGGCGCAAAACTGATCCTGATCTCGCGGCAATCCGGTTTTTCTTTGAGCTGCCGGATGGCCTGTTCCATCGCCGCCCGGCCATAGCCGCGACCCTGGTAGGCCTGGTCCACCATGAGCCGGATGATCCAATAGCTGCCATCCCGCTCATCGCGGCCATACATAGTAAAACCGACTAAAGATTCGCCGCAGTAAATTGCCAGCGGCGTCCATTCCGGCTCGAATTTGGACTCGGCGATGGAGTACAGGTTTGGAGCGACAAAATCTTCCTGCTCAGGGCTGACTTTCAGCTTGGCGCACTCGCGCCAGTTATCCTTGGTGATATCTCTGAGTGAAATTTCCATATAAATTAGCCTCTCCTGGAAAAAGGAAAAACCAAGTGACAGGCACTTTTAAACCTCCGATAAATGCCTGTCACCTTGATACCTGCCCCTGCGGCTGGTTATACTGCCAACGGGGCCTTCTCGCGCTCAAACACCTCGTCAATCCGCTGCTGCTCGGTCTCCTGGCGGAACTGCTTGGTATAGAGTGAATAGTAGTGGCCCCCGGCCTGGATCAACTCGGCGTGGCTGCCCATCTCGGCAACGCGGCCGTTCTCGATGACCAGGATGCGGTCGGCCTTCTTGATGGTCGAGAGACGGTGGGCGATGATGAAACTGGTGCAGCCTTTCATCAGGGTTTCCATGCCCCGCTGAATCAGCGCCTCAGTCAGCGTGTCTACCGAGCTGGTGGCCTCGTCCATGATAAAGATGTCCGGCTGGGCCAGCACTGCCCGGGCCAGGCTGACCAACTGCTTCTGGCCGGTCGAGAGCAGGTTGCCGCCCTCGCCTACTTCAGAGTCGTAGCCTTTTTCCAGCGTCACGATGAACTCGTGGGCGTGGGCCAGGCGGGCTGCCTCCTCAACCTCGGCGTCGGTCGCAGCGAGCCGGCCGTAGCGGATGTTCTCACGGATGGTGCCGGAGAAGAGATGCGGCGCTTGCAGCACCATGCCGATGCGCGATTGGATGCCGTGCAGCGTCAGCGAGGTGTAATCCAGACCGCCCATGCGGATGATCCCGGCTTTTGGCTCGTAAAAGCGGCAAACCAGGTTGACGATAGTTGACTTGCCGCCGCCGGTCGGGCCAACCAGGGCAATCGTTTCACCCTGTTTGACTCTGAGATTGAACTCTGCCAGCACCGGTTTGTCTTTGGTGTAGTAGAAGTCCACGTTTTCAAAGTCGATGTCGCCGCGGATTGCTCCCGGATCAACGGCGTCGGGCCGGTCCACAATCTCCGGCTTGGCGTCAATCAGCGAAAAGATGCGTTCCGCCGAGGCGACCGAGCCTTGCATTTCGGCGTACACCCGGGCCAGATCCTGAATAGGGAAAAGCATAAAGGTCAGGTAGGAGATAAAGGCTTGCAGCCCGCCGACAGTCAGCCCGCCGACAGTGATTTGCCAGCCGCCGTACCAGACAATCGCGCCCAGGGCCGTCGCGCCGACGATTTGCACGGTCGGCAAAAACAGGGCCGACAGCCAGGCTGCCCGGTAGGCCGAGCGGTAGAGGTGGCTGGCTAACTCGTCGAACTCTTGCAGGTTCTTCTCTTCCCGGGTTAACGCCTTGACCACCCGCACCCCGGTGATGTTCTCATTATAAACCCCGGTCAGCTTCGAGTTGAGCTTGCGCACCTGCCGGAATGCCGTCAGAATCCTTTTCTGGAACTGGGCGGCGATGACAATCAAAATCGGCAGGATGAGCGACATAACCAGGGCCAACTGCCAGTTAATGATAAACATAAACACCAATGACACGGTCAGGTTCAAGATGGCCCAGGTGATGTCAATCAAGCCCCAGGTGATCAAATCGGCAATACGCCCGGCGTCAGAGGTGACCCGCGACATAATCCAGCCGACCGGCGTTTTGTCAAAATAGGAGAAGGATAACGTCTGGAGATGGTTGAACATTTTCCGGCGCAAATCGTACTGGATGCGCTCGCCCAGGTTGGCCGCCAGGTAGATAAACCCCAGCACACCGCTGGCCTGGACGATGATCATGCTGGCGTAAATGGTAATTAACTGGATCAGCCTGGGACGATTGCCGGCGACAATGCCTTCGTCAATGATCATTTTGCTGAGATAGGTAAAGATAGCATCTTGCAGGGAGACCAGGCCAATCAGCAGCAAAAAGCCCACGACCCAGGTCCAGTAGGGCCGAACCTGCTGGGCCAGCCGCTTGACGGTATGGCCGCTGAATTGGCTGGTAAATTCTTCTTCTTCATAGTATAAGTCAGACATTGTTTAGTGTCCTTAAAGTTCTGCTAATGGTGCGTGTTGCGCAGTCCATAAACTAACGGAACACGCACCACAGAAGGGTGAAAGGTTATTATCCACGCTCTCGCCCATTTGTACCCGGCAGGGCCTGCACCGCTTCAATCTCTTGTTCGATACTGGATTGCAGCTCGTAAATCCGCCGGTAGATGCCCTCCTGGGCCATCAGCTCATGGTGGCGGCCTCGCTGGACAACCCGGCCCTGGTCCAGTACCAGGATGAGATCGGCCCGCATCACGGTTTGGATGCGGTGGGCAATCACAAAGGTGGTCCGGCCCTGTCGCAGCCGTTCCAGGGCAGCGTGAATGATCGCTTCAGTTTCGGTATCCACCGCCGAGACGGCGTCGTCAAAAACCAGGATGCGCGGATCTTTCAACAAGGTCCGGGCAATGGCCATGCGCTGCTTTTGACCACCCGACAGGGTCACCCCTTTTTCGCCGATCAGGGTATCGTAGCCATCGGGAAAAGTCAGGATGATGTCGTGAATCGCGGCAGCACGAGCGGCAGCCTCGACCTCTGCCTGGGTCACTTCACGCCGCACCCCGTAAGCGATGTTCTCGCGCAGGGTACGGGAGAAGAGGAACGGCTCCTGCTCCACTATGCCGACCTGTTGGCGCAGTTCGGGCAAAGGATAGTGGCTCAACTCCAGGCCGTCCAGCAGAATCTGGCCGCCGGTGTAGTCATAGAAGCGGGGCAGCAGGTTGACCAGGCTGCTTTTGCCCGACCCGGTCGGCCCCAGCAGGGCAACCATCTGGCCGGGTTTGGCGGCAAAAGAAATGTCGTGCAGAACCCGCTTGTTGGCATCGTACTCAAACGAGACACTCTTGAAGACGACTTCACCGCGTATCGTTAACGGGGTTTTGCCATTCAACCCGTTAGCAGTGGCTGGAGTCGCTTGGCGCAATGGGTCTTGCGTGACCATTGTCACCTCTCTGCTCCCCTGTTTCTCCTGCCCAGCGCTCTGCGCTGGCAGTCGCCTGCTCTTCGCCGCCTCGTCTCTCTCTTCCTCACGGCCCTCACGGATAATATCCACCAGGCGATTGTACGAAACCAGCCCGGTCGAGGTCTGGGTGATGAGACGGCCCAACCCTTGCAAAGGCCAGATAATCCAGATGACCAGCCCGGCAAAAGCCAGGTAGTCGCCGATCGTCATCGTACCCTCAATGACCATCAACGCGCCCACAAAGAAAATCAGCACCATCTGCAAACCGGAAATGGTTTCAAGCACCGGCCAGTAGGTGGCGAACAATTTGACCAGCCGCCGCCCCCGCTGGTACAGCTCAAAATTGGCCTGCTCAAACTTGTCAATCTCAAACTGCTGCCGGGCAAAAGCCTTAACAACCCTGATGCCGGTCAGATTCTCCTGCAATGTGGCCGATAAAACCCCTTCCTGCTCCTGGTGCGACTCATAGACCGTGTGAATTCTGCGGGCAACCAGGCTGGAGTAGATGAAGGCAATCGGGAACGAGAGAATAGACAGCCAGGCCAGCCTGGTATTGATAGACAACAATGCGGCAAAGTTGATGGTAAAGAGCATCAGCACCCGCCCAACCTCAATGGCCTGCTCGGCAAAAAAGCGCCGAACAGCATCCACGTCGGAGGTACAGCGCTGGATCAGCTCACCTGTTTGGGTGTGGTCGTGATAGGCAAACGGCAGGCGCTGGATGTGATCAAACAGGTAGTTGCGCAGCCGTAGAATCACACCCTCGGCGGAGCGGGCAGCCAACTTGCCGCTGACAAAGGTGAACCCACCTTGAAAAACGGCCAGCCCCACAAAGCCCAGGGCAATGAGGTAAAAAGGCACAGTCGGCTGCGCTTGATTCAAGATGTCATCCACAAAGTAGGCCAGCAGCAGATAAGTCAGCGCCTTGGCGATAGTTGCCACGGCCAAACTGACCACCGCGCCAAGATAAGTCAGGCGAAAGCCCTTCATTAACCCCCATAATCCCACCAGGCGATTGGATGAAATGGTCTTTTTCAAATCCAAAGGTGGGTATAAAAGTGACTGTTGCATTTTCAAGTTCCTTATGACACGTTGACACGAGGAAATGAGGGGCGATTATTGAGTCCGCTTCCTCTTTTCCTCGTTTCTTCACTGCGATTTAATTAGGTAAATACTCGCTGCGCGCGGCAGAGGTTGCAGCCGTCGCTGGGACCGAGCCATAGTGCTGTAGTTTTGAACCCCACTTAACCATCTGGACGCCCATCCAGGCGGCCAGGTTTCGATGCAGTCCTCGCTGACCAGCATTTTGCAGTTTGGCGGCCTGCACCAAGCGGTCTTGCTCCACCGCCCGGATCAGGTCTTGATATTTTTCTCTTTGCATCAAATATTCAACTTGCAGAGACATAGTTGTAACCATCCTTTGACTGTGAGACAACAGTTTCCAGTATTTGACCAACTAGGCCGTAAGCCGGCCTCTTCCCATGAGACTTACTCCCTCGAGTATAGGCCACCATTCCTGACTCCACTTGTCATATTTTTCCGAGGCCAAAGCAATGAGCGCGTTGCTTACTTTTCTAACCATCTTTCCCCTCCTGGTTTCAACATTTTTAGTGACAAACAAAAAGCCGCAGCTAGGTGAACTGCGGCTTGGTGGACAAGCATAGCCTGTCCAAAAGACAAATAAAAAAGCCGCAGACGGTAGTGGTCTGCGGCTCTGTGGTTAGATTCTAACGGCTACCTTAAAACCCCGGAGTCAGCAGACGCACTACGACAAGGAACAGCGGTGAAACCGCCGTCGGAACGTCGTTGCATCGTAGCAAGAACGATGATGCATTTAGACATTGTCTGCACACTCCTTTTCTTTAAGATTACGCTAGCCAGTATATCACACGTTTTGTCGAAATGTCAAGGCCCTTTTTTGATTTTGGACCACGTTTACCTTAAAAAAAGTTGCAGGAGCCAGCCAAAATGGATTAACCGGCTAAATCTAGATACTTCTGCAGGTCTTGAGTTGTTGTTTTGGGGCGTTTTGGTTGAGCAGAAAGGCGATCCAAATGGTTCTCCAAGCGTTCTATTTCTGCTTGTAGGGTGTCAACTTGCTGGGCCGGAACCACTTGCCAGCGACCGTGGGTTAGTCGAGTGACAAAATTAAATATCTTTTGCACGCTCGTACCTCCAAAAGGTTTTTAGGGTTTGTTACCTTCTTATACTCGTTGAGGCAAAAAACCTTCGCTTAGGCTAAAAATTGAAGGATGTCTCAGCGCGCCGAGCGGACGTTAGCCAGGGCTTCGTCGAGGGAGTCGCCCTGGTGAACGATATAATGAGGGATATAGCTTGCCGTCAGTTCTATTTCTGTCTCCAGGGCATTATAAGGCATCCCGAAACTACCCGGATCTATCAGGATAGCTGTTGTCTTGATGCCCCGATTGGTTAAGTGGCGAGCCGCGGCTACCCACTCCGCGTCAATGGCCGAGGTGACAATCATCACGGTAGTATTTCGACTCATGCGCAGCGCTTCGGCTGCCAGGACTTCAGCCAGAGGAAGAGCGCCATGCGCCTGAGTGACGGCCAACATCTCATAAATACGGGTCAATTGCCGTTCGCCCCGGTCGCTTTGGGCGATTTCACGATGATAGGCATTGGCATAGGTGATAAGGCCCACAGACCGGTTCTGGGCTAAAAAGTGCTTGCTGAGAGAAGCGGCAACGGCGATGGCATACTCTTCGGTGCTGGCCGGCAAGGTGAAGTTGGGCAACTTTTCCCAATATACTTCCGGCAAAACAGGGGGGGGTACTTCAGCATAAGTCAGGCCGGCCTGGACTCGTTTTTCCATATCCAAAAAAACCCACACATCGGCCATTGGATCCAACTCAAACTCTTTAACCATCAGTTGGCCGGTGCGGGCCGTGCTGGCCCAGTGAATCCGGTTAAAGCTGTCGCCTGGTACATAATTGCGAATGCCCGAAACGTTGGTAGTCACATAATGGGTGCGGCGGTGCATCACCTCACCGCCGGTTTGCTCACCAACCGGCGGTTGAAATGCGGGCAAATCAACAGCCATTGGATAAACTACCACGTGTGAAGTAAATGAGCGGGGCAAATCCTTTTTGAGCAAAAACAGGCCAAAAGGATCGCTGCTGTAAAGCGAGATAGGACCCAGGGCATAACGCCCGCGCCGATAGCAAGGAGTCCGGACATGCCAGCTCTGTTGCCGTCTACCGCCTAAGTTAGAAATAACGCGGCTAGCGCGATGGCCTGGTAAATCAGAATTATCTTTTAACTCAATCCACAATTTGGGCAGCGGGCCGCTGTTTTCCAAGACGAATCGTTCCTCAAAAAATTTGCCCACCTGGACTTGTCGAGAGTGAGTTTGTCGGGTAACGCGTACCCAATGCACATTAAGCCAAGCCCACAGGTAAGAGAGCAGCAGAATAGCCCCAAACAGATAAAACAGGTTGAAAAAGAGTGGATGCCCCACCGACAGCACCCCAACCAGGGCGGCTATCCACATCAAAAAAAGAACCCAACTTCGTTCTAAGCTACGCAAGAAAAGCTCTCCTATAATCCGGCCAAGTGCTAGCGACTGGTAATCCGCGCGCCGGGCACTGGAACGGAAGAAAGAATATCCTGGACAACCTCTTTGGGGTCAACGTTTTTAATCCGGGCAGCCGGGCTGATAATCAGGCGATGGGCCAGGGTCGGTTCTGCTAAAAACTTGACATCATCCGGGATGACGTAATCACGCTGGCGGATGGCAGCCAGCGCCTGAGCGGTGCGATACAGGGCTAGACTACCACGCGGGCTTACACCCAGATAAACGTCGGGATGGTTGCGGGTGGCTGTAGACAGGTTGATGATGTACTCTTTAATTAAATCGTCGGCATAGACCTGTTTTACCGCTTCCTGGGCGGCGAGAAGTTCGTCTTGGCTTACTACCTGCTCAAGAGTGGTAATAGGGTGAGTAAACTGCTGCGCGCTTAAAATAGCAATTTCGCTGCCTTTGTCAGGGTAGCCCATATGAATACGTAACATAAAGCGGTCCAGTTGTGCTTCGGGTAGGGGAAATGTGCCTTCATATTCGATGGGATTTTGGGTAGCCAAGACCAGGAAGGGTTTTTCCATGGGATAGGTTTGACCATCAACCGTCACCTGGCGCTCATCCATCGCTTCCAACAAGGCGCTTTGAGTTTTGGGAGTAGCGCGGTTAATCTCATCAGTCAGCACGATCTGGGCAAACACCGGGCCAGGCCGAAATTCAAATTCGTGTGTTTTTTGATTGAAAACAGACACGCCGGTTACATCGCTGGGCAGCATATCCGGCGTAAATTGAATCCGTCGAAACGAACAGCCAATCGAAAGGGCCACCGCCCGGGCCAAAATTGTCTTACCCGTACCGGGCACATCTTCAATCAGAATATGACCCTGGCATAACAAGGCCAGCAGTGTCGCCTCCACCGGCCCGCGCTTGCCGACGATAACCTTTTCGACATTGGTGATGACTTTGTTAGCGAAATCTTTAACAATTTCCATATGATAGAAACAACTCCTTGGATAATTACCTTGACAATTATACCAGCTTATACAGATGGATACAATACGAATTTAGCCAAAAAACCCCCAATTTCAGGGGGTCACAAAAATCCAGAATTAGGGTATGATATTGATAGTTAAGTTGAACCCAGAGAAAAATGGTGATTGTGTTAAATTCATTTTAGAACTCAATATTTGATCTTCGACACCTCAACTTCGACAACTTATCCTTATCCTCTTACTGCTACTCCCACTCCCACCGCACTTTCACCGCTACCTTACTCTGCTACTTCCTTCTGATAACATAAAGCCAAATTTTTCTGGGTTCAGACAAGATTTAATTATATTTTTGAAGAAAGGAGATAAAACATGTTGTTTCTTCCGCGTGAAGAAGGTCAAGGCTTGGTAGAATACGCGCTCATCCTCGTCCTGGTCGCCATCGTGGTTATCGCTATCCTCCTGCTGCTTGGCCCGGTTGTCGGTAACGTCTTCAGCAATATCGTCGGTAATCTCTAAGCTATTTATTCAGCTAGAAATTGTGTATTTTTTCAAAAGCCATCCTTCGGGGTGGCTTTTTCATTTTCCAGGCCATTGACTTGGTTTGACTTTTGCCTCAAGCCGATTACACTTTAGACGGGAGGGGGATAAGTGAAGTCATGGCTACTGGCTATGTTTTCGACGAAATTTTTACGCGGCACGATTTTCCGGGCCATCCCGAGAGCGCCAATCGTCTATTAGCAATAATGGACTATTTAGGCAAAAATGAGCTTTTGCCCAGGCTGGCACCTATTCCAAGCCGCCCGGCAACACGGCTGGAGTTGATGCGCTGCCATCACCCGCGTCATATCGAGCGGGTTGAAGAGGTAAGCCGTAATGGAGGAGGAATGCTGGACGCCGATACCTATACTAACTCCTTCTCCTACGAGGCGGCAGTTCGGGCGGCGGGAGGACTGGTGGATTTAACTGCGGCGGTGCTGGATGGCCGGCTTGATAATGGTTTTGCCCTGGTGCGCCCGCCCGGACACCACGCTACCCCGATTCGTGCGATGGGATTTTGCCTGTTTAGTACGGTCGCCGTAGCAGCGCGGGCGGCACGTTTTGATTACGGGTTGGAGCGTGTCGCTGTTATTGATTTTGATGTTCATCATGGCAACGGCACCCAAGATGTTTTGATCGAGGACCCCAGCGTGCTGTTTGTGTCCAGCCATGAATATCCCTACTATCCCGGCACCGGGGCAGCCGATGAGATTGGCGAAGGCAAGGCTAGAGGTGCAACCGTGAATATCCCTTTGCCGATGGGTGTTAGTGATGAGGGATTTAAACGTTTGTACGGTGAGCTGGTTTTGCCAATTCTCCGCCGGTTTCAACCGGAACTGATTCTGATTTCGGCGGGGTTTGACGCCCATTGGGATGACCCTTTGGCCAATATAGGTCTAAGTCTCAGTGGTTATCACTGGCTATGTCAAAGTTTAAGTGATCTGGCAAGCGAGTTATGCCAGGGGAAAATTGTTTTTACTTTGGAAGGTGGTTATAACCTGGATGTCTTGGCACTGGGCGTGGGCAATGTTTTTAGAGTACTGCTGGGTGACTCATTAGCCTACGATCCTCTCGGCCCGTCACCCTGGCGGGAGCCGGATGTCTCGGCCCTATTGGCCAGGTTAAAGACCATCCATAATGTGGCCTGAGGTCAATCAGACATACTGACCTCTCGTTACGCAAGTGGAGAAAGTATATGACCGATGCTCTCCAAAAAGTTCTTGAGGAACAAAAAGCCTATTACCATGCCCGCGCTCAGGAGTACGACGAGTGGTTCTACCGGCGGGGGCGCTATGATCACGGAGCGGAACATACCCGGCAGTGGCGAAGCGAAGCTGAAGAAATTCGCCATGCCTTAGTTGAAGCGAATCTAACCGGGCAAGTTTTAGATATGGCCGCCGGTACGGGTATCTGGACCCAGGAACTGGTTAAGACAGCCGATCATGTCACTGCCCTGGACAGCTCCGAAGAAATGCTTGAACTAAACCGCCACCGGGTGCAAAGCGACAAAGTTACCTATACGGTTACGGACCTGTTTTATTGGCAGCCAGTAATAACCTATGATGCGGTTTTTATGGGGTTTTGGTTGTCGCACGTGCCGCCAGCACTGCTGTATGATTTTATCGGCACCATAGCCGGGGCGCTGAAACCGGGAGGCAAACTATTCTTTGTTGATTCACGACCAGAACCAACCTCAACATCCAAAGATATGATGGACAGCGTAACTCAAGCTTTAGCCCAGCGCAAGGTCTCGCCCCAATTTGCCGAGAGTGATTATGCTACAATCACCCGACGCTTGAAGGATGGCCGCGAGTTTCAAGTTGTCAAGGTATTTTATCTACCACTGGATTTAACCGAACGATTTAAAGCGTTTGATTTATCGGTTACAGTCAAGCAAACAGATAATTTCTTTCTCTACGGTTGGGGGACTAAGCTTAACGGGTAAGTCCACCTGGTTCATCATATCCTGTAAAAGCTCCACTTCGGAGCTTTTATATTTGTTAAGGAGTAGAAGTTAAATAACTTACCCAGCAATCTTGTTCCACGCTTCACGTCAGTTCGGGAATGAGATTGTCCAAGTAATTTTATCCGCGATTTTAGGGTAAAGATTAACGTTCTTTCAGTCTGGAAGAAAGATGGAAGGATTCAGCCTCAATTGGTATATATTTTTGCCATCCGTAGGTTCAAATTGCGCTGTCTGCCGGAGGCTGGTAAAATCCCCCCTGGGTTTTTACTGACCTGCTAGTGTTAATCCCTACCAGTAGCCAGCGATTAATTTGTTTACTTCCTGGCTAAGTTAAGGACAAATCTTTACCGGTGCAAAATATTCAGCCCAATATAACGTCGCCCTCCCAATTAACCCCATGGCAAGGTAATTTTATCCTGACTGCCACTATAATCGGAGCGGGGATGGTTTTCCTCGATGGGACCGTAGTCACCGTTGCTCTCCCTCAAATCCAAAAAGATTTCAACGCCTCGGTGAGTGGTCTGCAATGGCTGATTGATATTTATATTCTCTTTTTGAGTGTCCCTATCCTGGTAGCTGGCTCGTTGAGCGACCGTTATGGCCGCAGAAAACTGTTTAACATCGGCCTGATCGGTTTTACCCTGGCCTCGGTTGTGTGCGGGGCGGCGACCGATTTAACCCTGTTGGTGGCCGCCCGCGTTTTTCAAGGCATCTCTGGAGCAATTATGCTGCCGGGCTGTCTGGCGATCTTAAATGCCAGCTTCCCTGCCGAAAGGCGAGGCCGCGTGGTTGGAACGTGGTCGGCTTTTACCCCGCTGACGACAGCTATCGGTCCGCTGCTGGGCGGCTGGCTGGTTGATAATGTCTCCTGGCGGGCGGCTTTTTACATTAATTTACCGTTGGGGTTGCTAACCCTCTATCTTAGCCACCGCTTTGTCCCTGAAAGCAAGAGTGAAAAAATTCCAGAAAGCCAGGATTGGCTGGGCGCTGTTCTGATTACCATTGGCCTGGGCAGCCTGATATTTGGACTGATTGAAGGGCCGCGGCGAGGCTGGGCCGCTCCCTCCGTGCCGATTTCGCTGGTGGCCAGCCTGGTTTTCCTGATTGCTTTTGGCATCGTTGAAACCAAAACCGAACACCCGATGATCCCCCTTCAACTCTTCAAACATCGCCTCTTTACCGGGATCACCCTCGTTACGTTTATTCTCTATTTTGCCATGAGCGGCGTCTTCTTTTTTCTGCCGCTTAATCTGCAGCAGATTCAAAACTTTTCGGCGACCAATACCGGGGCAGCATTTATGCCAATCATTATCCTGCTGTTCTTGCTGTCTCGCTGGTCGGGGCACCACGCTGACAAGTATGGGCCGCGTTCACTTATGATTATCGGCCCAGTGGTGATTGCGATCGGCTTTTTTATGTATATAATCCCTGGCGTGAAAGCCAACTATTGGCTTACTTTTTTGCCGGCTACCATTCTCTATGGTATTGGCCTGGGCATCACTGTAGCGCCGCTGACCAGTGTGGCCTTGGGCGCGGTGCCGACCCATCTTTCCGGTCTGGCTTCCGGGGTGAGCAATGCAGCCGCGCGCATCGCCTCGATGTTAGCCGTAGCTATGTTGGGGGCCTTAATGGTACTCCAGTTTAGTGCTTCCCTGGAGGATCGGACTCAATCACTCCCCCTGTCCAACCAGGATCGTTTGTTCCTGCAAGAAGAGAAGTTAAAGTTGGGCGGGGCCACAGCCCCACCCGGACTTGCGCCGAAGGTGCAAGCGCAAGTTGAAATGGTGATTGATGAGGCTTTTGTAGAGGCCTTCCGATGGATGATGGCTGCCTGTGCCCTTCTGGCGTTGGTGAGTGCGGGTGTTTCAGTAGCGACGATCACAAATGAAATTACGCATCACGAAGATGGTCATCAAGTGCCGCCGCCTCATTTTGAAATTTTGGGTTGATGACCGGTATGACTGAAGTCAAAATTCCTTTTCACCCCTGTTGTCCTGATGCCTGCTGTCTCCTTTCGTTCATTTTAGTTGTAAGCTTATATGAGTGATTCAAAAAATAAACGGAAAACATTACGGATTACCAGAACAGAAATCTTTGTTGGCATTGTTATTGCGCTAGGGGTAGCCCTGGTAATTGTGCTGGTCGGGCAATCGTTGGTGTCTGCCGGAATGGAGATAGCGCCTCCTATCGCGTCTTTTGTCTCCGGCCGGGTCACACCGGAACACACAGCCGAAGTTATCCAGCTTACGCCAATGGAGAAAAATCCAACACCGACCGCCACAGCCTCGTCAATCCCGACACCTGGCTCTCCCGTTCAAAAGCGGCCCACCTCGACTCCCACCTCAACCCCGACCTCCACGCCTATACCCACCCCAACCCTCGACCTTGATAGCTGCAATGCTGCCGGCTGTGGCTCCCAGGCAGTACCGCTGCCACCAGCCACTGCTCATCCCGACTTGTTCTTGCGAGAATCCCCGGCAGCCCGGCGCCACTGCTTGGTATGTCCCAAAAATGAAACCCTCTCCACTGCCCAATTAAATGAACTGGTGGCGGCCAATAAAGCCACTCTGGCTCGTTTGCGCGAAATTGCGCTGTCTCAAGAGACTTATGAAATTGCGCCGGGAATTGTGTATATTGTGTTCAATAACGTGCACCACGTGGTGATAGACCTCAAAGAGACGGGTTATGTTTTGCGCAATATTATCCCCCCGACCTCCAATCGAGGAACGCTGATTACCCCCTCTTATTGTTTGTCGCCCAAATCCTTACTGGTGACAACAGCCGACTACCACGGTTTGAACGGTAGCAACAAAACCGAAACGGGCCGGGATTTATTTTTCCACCTGGGGCGAGCGGCGCTCTACAAGCGCGGCGATCGTTTTCTTATTGACGTTATCCGCACCCGTCCCGCCTGGGAACGAACTTCAATCTCCTGGGGGGGAGGGCCGCTTTTTATATGGAATGGCCGGTACGATTATAACCCGGAGCAGGAGTGGTTTGATTGGGAAAATCTGGAGCATTACCGGACCACGCGCTGGTCCAAGCTGACCGCAGCGATTTCAAAAGACCGCAAGTATTTGTTCATCAGCGCCTCATATGGGCTGACCTTACGCGAACACGCTAAAAATATTACAGAATTGGGCCAAAAGTGGGGAATTAAAGTGGATCGGGCCATGCGCTTTGACGGCAGTGAAAGCGCCTACATGGCCATCCGTTTGGGAGACTATATGGTGCCGGTGCTCAAACTTGAGGAACCTTTAATTGTCAATTGTTTCGCCATCGAGAAAAGTAATTGACCGTTACGCCTTGACTGTTGCTTACTTGTGGTCCGCCAAAGGTTAATTCGCTACATCCCGGCAAACTGCAGGACTTCCCTGGCCAGCCGGACGCGGTCTTCATCGGTGAGCATGATTGTTCCGGTAACTAAAGTTTGCAATCCAAGAGCGCTAACAGCCTCTTGATGGGCCTGATCCACCTGATCGAGGACAAAACCGGTCAAGACGTCGCTGAGATGGCGGGCAACGCCGATGGGCGAAACTTCCAGGCCCAGCTCATTCATTAACTTGGCCGCCGGACCTTTCAAGGCGGCCCCGCCGACAATCGGCGAGACGCCAATTTTGGGAACGCGGCTGGCGGCAATAATCCGGCGCATATTGGGCAGGGTCAGGATGGGATCAAGGCTGAGGAGAGGGTTACTGGGACAAAAGATGATCACGTCGGCGTTGCGTAAGGCGCTGGCTACCTCGCGGCTGGGCTGAGCCTGCTCCGCGCCGGCAAAGCGAATTGATTTAACCACCGGCTGGCACTGTTTTTGCACAAAATACTCCTGAAAGGCCATTTCGCCCTGCTCCGTCATAACCATGGTCCGCACCAGACTTTCCGTCATCGGCAGAATGAGGCAGCGCACGCCCAAACGTTGGCTCAACTCACGCGTTATCCAATTATAGGGGCGATTCTCGCGCAACCACTTGGTTCGCAGCAAATGGGTCGCCAGGTCGCGATCACCCAACTGGAACCAGGTGGGCTGGCCGTAGCGAGCGAGGGCAGCCATCATGTTCCAGCTCTCATCTTTGACCCCCCAGCCGGTGCTGGGATTGGCGATGCCGGCCAGGGTGTACATGATGGTATCCAGATCGGGGGAGATGTGCAGGCCCAGATGTTCAAAATCATCGCCGGTATTGACGATAACGGTTAATTTTTCCGGCGGGACCAGTTGATACAGGCCGTAAGCCAGCTTTGCCCCGCCGACGCCTCCGGCCAAAGCCACTACGTTGCCAAAATTTGTTTGCTTCATTGTTACTCGTTAGTAAAACCTCAAGGTATCAGTTATAATAGCTCTTTAATTTTTCTGGCACAAGCTGCACCTGGAGAGTCTACTTTATGTTTTTTGAAGAGGCAAGCCTTCCCGCCTATTTTGCCCCCATTCTCATTATTATCCAACTAATTTTTTTAGAGGGTATTCTTTCTATAGATAATGCGGCAGTGCTGGGGGCAATGGTTTCGGTGTTGCCGGATCATGAGCCGACGCCTTACCCGCCCTTGCTCAAGTTTATGCAGCCATTTACCGATCAAGTGCTGGGTATGCAGCAGCAGGCCGCCCTCAAGGTTGGGCTTTTGGGCGCTTATTTAGGGCGAGGGTTAATGCTGGTGATGGCCTCTTTTGTCATTGCCAACCCCTGGCTGCGGCTGCTGGGGGCGTTTTACCTGATCAAGCTGGCCTTTGAGAACCTGGCAGTTGCGGCAGAGAAAGAGGGTCGCCCTACGGCCCATGACCGGCGGACCCTGCTGGCGAGCTTCTGGCTGATCGTGTTGAATGTGGAACTGGCCGATTTAGCCTTTAGTCTTGACAATGTGGTGGCTGCTGTGGCCCTCTCGGATGAGTTATGGGTGGTTTTGATCGGGGTGGCCCTCGGCATTATTACCATGCGCTTTGCCGCCGGCGTCTTTACGTACTTAATCCGCCGGCACCCTATCTTGGAATCGGCGGCCTATATTTTAGTGCTGGCCATCGGTATTGAATTGGTTCTGGCCGACCTTTATGACTTCCACTTTGGCCACCTGATCAAATTCGGCATTTCTATCGGTATTCTGGCAGCGTGTTTGCTTTATGCCCGTTTCGAATTCTTGCGCCGCTTCGACCCGCTCTTGCAGTGGTTGGGAGAGGGAATGGACTATCTAAACCGCCTGGTGAATTGGGCCTTTAAGCCGCTGCTGCTTTTGCTTAAACTCCTCTTTTTCCCCTTGCGCCGCCTTTTTGCCACCGAGGCCAGGTTGGCCCAACATCTCGACCGTACCTGAACTAAGACTCTGTAAGCCATTTTCAAGAAATAACTCGTCAAACATTCGCGTTGCGTGTTCCGTCTTGCGTAAAAAAACGGAACCCGCAGCACGTTTGACTTATTTCTTAAAACTGCTTCGTTATAATATCTAGCCGAGGGATAGGGCCGTCCGTTCCACAATTTCCGCCAGCACCGACAGACTGGTGCGGCCGCGCAGTTGGCTTTCGGGTTTCAAAATCAGGCGGTGGGCCAGGGTCAAAAAGACCAGCTTTTTGATGTCGTCGGGGATGACGTAGGCGCGGCCCTGTAAGGCAGCCAGGGCCTGGCTGGTTTTGTACAGGGCCAGGCTGCCGCGGGGACTGGACCCCAGGGCCAGGTCGGGGTGGGAACGGGTGGCCTGGACCAGGGCGAGAATATACCCTTCGAGCGACTCATCTATGTGAACCCCGGTCACCTGCTGGCTGAGGCTGAGCAGTTCCTGTCCCTCGACCACCGGGGCCAGGGTTTCAATCGGGTGGCTGTGGCGCTGGTTTTTGATAATCTGGCGCTCGTCTTCCTGGCTGGGGTAGCCCAGGTTGAGCCGCATGAGAAAGCGGTCAAGCTGAGCCTCCGGCAGCGGGAAGGTGCCTTCGTATTCGACCGGGTTTTGGGTGGCCAGCACCAGAAAAGGGCGGGGTAAAGGCTGGGTCACCCCGTCAAGGGTCACCTGGCGTTCCTGCATGGCTTCCAGCAGAGCCGATTGGGTCCGCGGCGTGGCCCGGTTTATCTCGTCGGCCAGGAGAATGTTGACAAACAGCGGGCCGGGCCGGAACTCAAAGCGGCTCTCGTGCTGCAGAAAAATGGACACCCCGGTGATGTCGTTGGGCAGCAAATCGGGGGTGCATTGCAGTCGCTTGAAACTGCTGCCCATGCTGACGGCCATGCTGCGGGCCAGCATCGTTTTGCCGGTTCCCGGCACGTCTTCCAGCAGCACGTGGCCCTGGCACAACATCGCCGCCAGCAGCAGCTCGATCTGCTCCCGCTTGCCCACAATTACTTTTTCGACATTTTCAATAACTTTGCCGGCAAAAGTGGCGATGTCGGTCGTCATGTAAATTCCTGTTCTTACCTCGTAAACCTATATAAAAAACCTTTGTACCTCTGCGGAAAAAATTTATTCAACTAACCCTGCGTTTTATCTAATTTCTTCATCTGATCGTCCCGGTTTCTAGCCGTCAGATCGAGTTTATTGTCGCGGATTTCGTAGCTGGCCGGACTGGGTAGGGCGACTTTGTTCGGCGGCAGGTCGTGCAGCAGGGTCACGCCCGGCCCGACAATGCTGTTCGGCCCAACCTTGATGCCCGGCCCCAGGACGCTGTTGCAGCCGGTGCGGCAGCCCTCGGCCATTATCACCCCGAATTTTTCCGTGCCGGTGCTGAGCCGCTGCTCGCCGACATTCACGCCGATGGGCTGCTCGTCAAAGCGGAAATTAGCGGTGATCGTCCCCGCCCCAAAGGAGCAGTTGTCCGAAACAATCGAGTCGCCGACGTAGTTGCGGTGCGTCCAGACGTTGCGGCCAAAAACGCTGTGCTTGATCTCCGACCCAAACCCGATCACGCAGCCGGGGCCAAACGAGCAGCCGCCCCAGACCATCGAACCATTGCCAATCACGCTGCCCGCCCCGATATACGCCGGCCCGCGGATCACCGCGTGCTCAAAGACCCGCACATTATCCGCGATGACGACGTTATCGCCGATGACGGCCAGCTCCGAGATTTTGGCCGTCGGGCTGATCTGCCGGCCCTGGATTTTTTGCTTGAGGAGCAAATCGTTGATGGTCAGCAGGTTCCAGGGGAATTTGTACGACTCAAACAGCCCCTCGTACTCCACGTGGACCGCCTGGCCGCGATCAATCAGCAGTTGATAGGCCCGCTCGAACTGGTCGTCGGTCTGGCCCTGGGGCGTATCGCGGATGCACTGGAAGATGTCGGGCGAAAAGTAGTAGACGCCGACCACGGCCACATCGCTCGGCTCCTGGCCCTTGGGCGGCTTTTCGATCACGCCCACCAGCCGCCCGGTGGAGTCGAAGCGCATCACCCCAAAGCGCCACGGCTCGCTCACCTTCCGCCCGACCAGGGCCAGGTTGGCCCCGCCGGCCTGGGCGCGGCGCATGACCTCTTGCAGCAGGCGCGGCTCAAACACATCGTTGGCGTTGAGCACAAAGAAGTGGGTCTTGACCAGCCCTTCAGCCTGCTGGACTGCGTTGGCCTGGCCCAGCGGCTCGGCCTGGTAGGCGTACTGAATCTTAACCCCAAAGTTGCCGCCGTCGCCGAAGTGGTGCTGAATTTGCTCCTGGTTCGGGCCGGTAATGATAATCAAATCGGTGATGCCGGCCTCGGCCAGATTCTCGACCACCAGTTGGATCAGCGGCTTGCCCAGCAGTTCAAACATCGCTTTCGGTTTGTTGACGCCGAGCGGGTGAATGCGCTTGCCTTCACCGCCGGCCAGAATGACAGCCTGGATTGACATGGAATTTACACCTCGTCTGTACTTTTTAGAAAACTATCAGATGACGAAAATGGGGAAATAGAGACACCCTACTCCCTATTCCTTACTCCCTACTCCCATTTGCCGCTGAATCTCCGCCTCGACCAGGGGCTGAACCTGGCTTTGAATCGCGGCTAATCCCTCGGCGGTGCGGGCCTCGAAGCGCATGGAGATGACCGGCTGGGTGTTCGACTGGCGGACCAAGGCCCAGCCTTCGGGAAAGTGAATGCGCGCCCCGTCCAGAGTGTCTACCCGGTAATCCCGCCCAAACTCACGCTTGACAAAGTCAACCACACTGGCCTTGGCGGTGTCGGGGCAGGGCAGCCGCAGTTCGGGCGAGGAGTGGTAGGCCGGCAGCCCGGCCACCAGCGCCGATAAGGGCCGCCGGCTGGCGGTGAGCACGTTCAGCAGCTTGACCGTCGCCAGGATAGCGTCGTCAAAGCGGAACTCCGGGGCGCGGCAGAAAAGGTGGCCGGACAGTTCGCCGCCCAAGGCCGCGCCGCTGGCCTGCATGCCTTCGTGGACAAAAGCGTAGCCGGAAGGCGTCATCACCGGCTCGCCGCCGTGCGCGACCACGTCGTCGGCCAGGGCCTGGGTACACAGGATTTCGTAGACAACTTTGGCCGGGCCTTGCCGCAAAATATCGCGGGCCAGGATCATCATGATCTGGTCGCCGAAGACGCGCCGGCCCTTCTCGTCCACCAGGGCCAGCCGGTCGCCGTCGCCGTCGTAGGCCAGGCCCAGGTCCGCTTTTTCGGCCTGGACTCGCGCCGACAGATCGGCCAGCGCGCCGGAAGCGGTCGGGTCGGGGCTGCGGTGGGGAAAGGCGCCGTCCGGCTCGCAGTAAAGCTCGCTCACCTGCGCGCCGAGGTCGCGCAGCAGCCCGGCCACTATAAGGCCGTTGGTTCCGCTGCCGCCATCCACGACGACTTTAAAGACCTTTGAGGTTTTTAAAACCTCAAAGGTCGGCTCTGCCTGTGCCCTGACACGCTCCAGGTAAACAGGCAGGATATCGGTCTGCTCTACCTGGCCGGGCGTGGCTGCCGCAGGAATACTCCCGGCCTCGGCAGCCAGGCGATAGATTTCCTGGATTTCGCCGGCGTAGAGGGTTCGCTCCCGGCTGCGGATTTTGAGGCCGTTGTGTTCCGGCGGGTTGTGACTGGCGGTGACCATGACCCCGCCGTCGGCCCCGTAAAAATCAGTGGCAAAGTTGTGGACCGGGGTGGGGACCAGCCCTAAATCAATGACTTTGAGGCCGGTTTGCCGGAGTCCTTGAATCAGGGCGCGGCTGATGCGGGGCGAACTGTGGCGAACATCGCGGCCCACCACCAGTGTACCGCCGCCGCGCCCCTTGAAAAAAGCGCCAGCCGCCAGGCCAACAGCCGCCACTACCTCGTCGGTCAGCTCCAGGTCGGCTATTCCTCTGATGCTAAATTCTCGAAAAATGTTGGGATTGATCATCATCGCTCCAAAGGGGTTAGAGTTAAACCAGCAGCCGGTTGGCGACGTGTTTGAGTTTGCCGGTCAGGGGGTGATGGGGGTAGGTCATGGCAAAAATGTGACTGCTGGCCAGGGCCATCATTTCATCAGAGTGGGGCAGCACCGCCGCCACTTCACAGTCGAACGTTTTTTCCAACGCCACTTTGACCGTGTCAAAATTATAGCTGGCGGGGACCTCATTAGCCACGACCAGTCGCTGCGGCGGCATGTCAATTTTACGGGCCAGGTCAACCATAACGCCGGTGCCCTGGTAATCCTGCTTGTCGAGGCGCAAAATAATGGCCAGGGTATGGGCGATGGAGAGGGAAGCCAGGGTTTCGGCATTTAAGCCGGCGTGGGTATCAATCAGGATAATATCTGCATCTAATTTATCAGCTAATTCGTAACAACCGTAGTTCAAAATACCGGCGTCGTACCCTTCCTTGATGATGCGTTTGATATCGTTGATGTCGGTGCTGGCCGGAATAAAAAAGATTTGCCCGCTGACCTCCGCTCCCAGGCGGTGGGTGACATCATGGATAGTTCCCTGAATGGGGCACTGGCCCCACAAATATTGATTGAGGGAGTGGGTGATTTCATTTTCGTTCAGGTGAAACAAAATATGCAAACTGGGCGACTCAAGGTTAGTATCAAGGACAATCACCCGCCGCCCCTCGGCTGCCAGGAGCGCAGCGATGTTGGCAGTCATAATTGACTTGCCCGTTCCCCGGCGGAAAGAATGAATGGAAACAATTTTGGCCATAATCGCTGCTCCAAAAAGTTAGTAGTGCGCTGGATGATTCCGGCTCAGCTTGCCGCTTGCGCCCAAATTCAGTTTGGGCGCAAGAAGACACATCTGGGTTTTTAATGGTTATGACTTCGGCTCGTCGGCAGCGGGCGGGTTGTCCGCCGCAGGTGTACTCGAACGGCGGCTGCGGATAGCGCGGGCTTTGGCCTGCAAATCCTGGAAAAAATCGGTATCCACAATCTCGCTGACCTGCTTCTGGCGCTTGACTTCGTCAATCTCGATCCGCAGTTGTTGGATCTCTTGTTTGAGGCTTTGCTCGCGAATGTAAGCCTCAAGAGCGGCCACGGCCAGAGATGAATAAGAGGCCATCATCTGCTGCAAATTTGGGTCGAAGGGCACAATCTGACCGTTGTCTGAATCCTGGGCATTGATCAGTTGGAGCACGCCCAAGACCTGATTCTGGCTGTTTTTGAGCGGAATGGTCAGGTAAGAAATGGAGCGGTAATCGGTTTTTTCGTCAAAGATGCCGGGGCCATAGGCGTTTAGAATTTCGGGCTGGTACGCATCGGCAATGTTGAGGATTTCGCCTTCTGCGGCAGCGTGGGCGGCAATGCTCTGGTGCTCGGCGCCGGGTGTGGTTTCATCGTCATAGACGGGGATGACCATCGGCAAGCGGGAGAAGGTGATCTCTTTGTTCGCCGTGCCGCCCATCGCGATGTTCAAAGTGTCGTTGCGCACGATGACAAACTTCAAGCGGTCGCCGTCCTTGAGGTAGACAATACCGGCGTCGGCCTGGCAGAATTTTTTGGCTTCCAGGAGCATATTTTCCAGGAGCCGGTTAAAATTCTTTTCCGAGGCCAGCTCCACGCCGATAGGAATGACCACGTTCAACAGGTCGTCGGCGCGCTTTTTCTCTTTACGCACCTGGAATAATGTGCGGCGCAACTGGCCGGTCATATTGTTGAACGTCGCGGCCAGAGTCCCAATCTCGTCGGCAGACTCGATCTGGGCGCGCGCTTCTAAATCACCGCCTCTAATCTGTTCCGCGACAGCCGTCAGCCGGCGAATTGGCCCGGCAATGTTCCGGCGGAAAACGTAGGCCAGTCCCACCCCCAAAAGCAGAGCAATGATGCCGCCGGTCAAAGTTTGCTGGTTCGCCCGTTCCAGGGCCGCATTGCCACTTTTAGCCTCCAGTTGGAGCGCTGTTTGTTGGTTGGCGGTTAATTCACCGAGTAGATTTTCCATGTCAGCGGCTAATGGGAGGGCCTCTGTTCTAAATAGATACAGATCCTTACGCCACTGGTCGCTTTCCAGTTCCTTAAATATCTGGTCAGGCAGGGTCAGGAATTCCTGGCGCGCCTGGTCAATTTGCTCCAGTGTGGCCTGCTGGTTGGCCGTCAAACGCGCTTTTTTAGCGGTTAAATCCTGCCAATGATTTTGGTTCAAGGTTAAATTAACCTCGTATTCCTGCCTGAAGATGCGGTTACGAGTGGTGACATATCCCCGTAGACCCGACAGCATAGAGGCAAATGATCCTTGAAAATTCGCCATATCCTTTAAGGTGTCTATGCTGTTCGTCGAAGTTTGGGCCTGGGTTTCAATCAGACTTTGCACGCCAATTAACACGGCGCCGCCGGTTTCTGAACCCTTCGTCGTCAAAAGTTGGTAAGCCGGTTCTCGTTCAAACTGGTCATCGCGTAGCTCAAAAAGCACCGGCGGTAATTTTGACCAATCGGCAAATTTGGCTTTGAGTTGATCAAGATTCTCCCGGTTTTCCTGGCTGAAATTGGGTGACAACTGCTCTAATTGAGCTAACTCATCCTGAAAGGCCTGCTCATCACGACTGTAGGCGTCGCGAAATTCTTGCCCGCCCAGGGCCAGGTAGCCCTGGGCGCTGGAAATCATTTTGAGCAGGTTAGCCTGGGCGCGCCCCGAAGTCAGGGCGGTTGGAACGCGAAGCTGGTCGGTGCGCCGGATATTTTCGGTAGCCGGGACACTGCCCAGGTAGCTGAAGGTGGCGACCAGCAGCGCAATCACCACCAGAATACCAAAGCCAATGGTTAACTTGGTGCCGATGCTCAGGTTTTTGAAAAATTGGACCCCCGGTAACTGATTGACAAAGGCCCAGACACCCGCAGCAGGTTCGTGGGTTGAAGCTTGCGCTGTCACATGTGTTGTCATTGGCTGTTACGCCTCCAATCCTTAATATTCCAAAGGGCCGAGTCCCAGGGCGTCAGCTCCACCCCTTCGAGGCTGGCGTTAACCCCGGAAATGCGGGCAATCCGGGCCAGGGGCACCAGAACTACGTCCTCGATGAGAATATCGTTCATCTGTATAAAAATTTGCCGCCGCTTTTCAGGGTCCAACTCTTGTCCCGATTGTTCGAGAAGGGCATCATAGGCCGGGTTGCATTGGCGGGTGGTATTGAGGCCGGCTAACCAGTTGTTACTCTTTTGTGGAATCTGGGCGCAGGTCCAGTATTGCATGTAAAGCCCAGGATCAGGGCTGACACTGGTAATATCCCAGGCCTGGACATCGGCGTAAAAGTGCTCAACCGTATTGGGGCTTTCGGGGTCGCCCCCCAGATAGGTGGCCGCGTCAATAATTTTGAGTTCTACCTCAACCCCAAGCTGCTCCAAGGCTCTTCTGATGATGGTTTGAGTATCCTGGCGAATAGTATTTTCCGAGGTCTGATACAAAACCTTCATCTTGACCCCGTTCTTATCCCGAATGCCGTCGTCATCGGTATCAACCCAACCCGCCTCCTCAAGGAGCTGGGCCGCTTTCTGCAAATTGAATTCAGCCGAGGTGTTCGCTGAAGCAAATTCAGCCGGGGCGACCAAAATGTTGCCGGTAAGCTGGCCGGCTTTGCCGTATAACTCAACAATGGCTTCGCGATCAATGGCATAGGCAAAGGCCTGGCGCACTTTTTTATCGCTAAAGAAAGGATGCGGAAAATTTTTATTGGACCGCTCTCCATCCTCGGTCTCTTTGTTGGGGTCGCTGCGATTAAGTTCAAAGAGTTCGACCGTAGCTCCGGCGTTAGGAATCGCCCGGCCTACACCGGCTGTTTCGAGTTGAGCGAGCTGCTCGCCGGGCAGGGCCAGGTTATAGGCAAAATCAACCAGGCCATCCTGCAAGGCTAACCGGGCCGCTTCGTTGACAGTGCCGCCCCCGCGCAGTTCGACTCGACTAAAGAAGGGCTTATCTTCTTCGCGGAAGTATGGGTTAGGTTCAAACACAATCTTGTTGGTTTCGACCAATTGGGTTCCCAAAAATAAAACTTCCTGGGGTTTGATTCCGGGAGGCAGCACCTGGTAAGGGCCAGTGCCCACCGGTTCCAGGTTAGCCTGGGCCTGTCGAGCCTGAGAATTATTGTAGGTTTCAAAAATATGTTGGGGAATTATCATACCATAGACGCCGACAAAAGGTAACTTCCAGGCCGGATTGGGCGCTTTGAAATTGACTTTGATGGTGTAATCGTCCACAACTTCGACATTTTCGATGGCCTGGTAAATTGAAACGGAGAGAGAGCCTACCTCCGGATTCATAATAAATTCATAGGTAAAGCGGACATCAGCCGCGGTAAAAGGCTGTCCATCCGACCACTTGACTCCCGGCTTCAACTTCCAGATAACCCATTTACCGCCTGGGTCCAGGCCACCATTTTCCAGGCTGGGAATTTCGGCGGCCAGGACCGGAATTAAATTGGCATCTCTATCAAAACTGGCTAAAGGCTCATAGGTAACGCGGCATGCTTCCCAATCCTTGATGGCCGAGGTTAGATGAGGATTGAGGATAGTGGGCGCTTCCCAGTAGAGCAGGCGCAGGGTTCCGCCAGCGCCGCGCCCGGTGGGCGGCGGGGTAGGGGTCGCTGTTGTCTGGGCCAAAATTTCTTCGGCGGGAGGAGCTTCGCCGGTGCAAGCGGTAAACAACAGGGCGAGTCCGAGAAACAGAATTATAAGCCAGCCACGGCTGCCTTTTGATAAAATCTTCTTAACCATACTTTCTCCTCATGAGCTAGACCCACTGCCAACGGTTGAGCTGCCAGGTAGTGCCGGTAATGGCAGGCAGGGCCAGGGCAGCCACATACCCGGCTGCGGGCGTTAGAGCCTGGATAACCCAGCGTGAAGCCTCGTCAGGCTCACCGTTCACCTTCACCAGCCGCGCTGGTTCGCCCGGCGTCAGGGAAACCTCAAACTCAGCCAGGGGCCGGGCTAAGCCGCTGCCAAGCGCCTTGAGGTAAGCCTCTTTGCGGGTCCAGCAGTTAAAAAAAGCTTCCTGTCGCTGCTGGGCCGGGAGCGCCTGGAGCGCAGCCCTTTCTCCAACGGCAAAAAAACGTGCGGCGATCTGCTCCATATCCATCATGGGCCTGAGCTGCTCCAGGTCTACGCCAATTTCATGGTCGCGGACAACGGCATAAAGGGCCAGTCCAGCCGAATGAGCCAGGTTAAAAGACACTTTGCCGGCAGACGATGTTTCCGGCAGGACGGGTTTGCCAAAGGGACCATAGCAAAAGTGCAGTTGGCCCGGTTCGCACCGCAAGTACTGCCCCAGGATGGTCCGCAGCAACCCTCGACCCACGATAAAATGGAGCCGGTCCCGCTCAAAGTAAAAACGCTCGGCCCGTAACTGTTCATCTGGGGCCAGAGTTTGGGCCAACTGCCGCACCTGACTGGCCGGTTGGTCCAGAGAAGCGCACCAAACATGAACCTCGGCGCTGGCTAAAGTCAAATTTCCCGGTGGAAAGGGCCAATCACACTTTAGGATCGTGGCTCATCTCTCCTAATCTTAACTTCTATAATTTCTACCTCCAAACTGGCGACGAAAATTGCGAATTGACTCCTCCGGTAAAATGTACCCTTCACAGTACAGATCAGCCGCTTCAAACCCAAGAAGATTGAGCCGGTGATAGTGCTGCGCGCAGGCTTCAACAGCGGCCATCCCTACGGTTGGTTGGAGGTCCTGAAAACAGGCCGAGAGCAGGCTGGAAAAAATACAGCCCATGATTGTTAAAGAATTGGGCCGCAGATGCCGGGAAAAGACAAGCTGCAACTGCGCAAAATTCATGGGGTCATCGGCCTCTTTGGGCATGTATCTGAGTTCACGCATGGGGTCGGGTGATTTTAGAGCGCCGCCTTCGGTGAAGAGAATGTCTCCTTTCTCTTCGAAGCGCCGGATAGCCAGTTCCGGTTTGAAGCAGTGCGGGCCTGAGTCATCCACGATCAAAACACCGGGCCGGACGCGGGTAATATCAAGGACATCGGGGACATTGGTGGCCCCAATGATCAGGGTTGCCTCATAAATCTCCGGAGGAGCCTCGGTCCGTGACTCGGCGATGCAAATTTGGCCTTGAAAACCAAAATCGGCCACAATTTCCTGCTTGATTTTCTCCAGATCGCTGCGTTTGCTGTAGAGATCGCATAAAATGATTTCGGCAGGGTGGGGCAAGGAGGCTAACATCAAGCGCAAACTCCCTGCGCCAATAGAACCGAGGCCCAGTACCCCTACCCGTTCTTGAGTCAGATCCCGCCCGCTTTTGGCTAATATCTTTTTGATCGCCATGACCACCGTGGCGATGGTGGTGGCATGCCCGGTAGATATGGCCGGCAAATCTGAGCGGTCCCCTATCGCCGAGATGATGGCCTGGCCATATTGGGTGGCCGATGGAATCAGGCCGGTCAGAGAAACTGTCCGCGCCCCCAGGTACCTGGCCATTTCCAGACCTGCCAGGATAACTTCAATCACTCGTTTTTCGTCAGCGTAGAGTTCGGTATCAAAACAGGGCAGGATAATCAGGGCGGTTCGTCCCAGCTTGGTCTCGATAACATCGGTAAAGACAGGCAGGTTATCAAACCAATCCTCGATAAATTCATCCGGGGTCATTTCGGTTCGCTCGACATAGTAGAGGGCGGCTGAGTCAACGGGGCTGAGCTTGCCGCTTGCCAGGAGCGACAACAGCGAACGGCGTTCAATCGTGGCCCAGGAGGAGGATGGCGCCGTGAAAGCTGGAACAGGCCCATTCTGACCAGGGCTTCTGGCCGGTTTGGCAGAAACCGCATGAGGAGTGGAGCTGCGCGTCGCGGGAAAACTGTCAAGGACGGCGGCCAGGGCAGCCACGGTTGGGTGGGAGAAGATAACTTTGAGGGAAAGCTCGCGCTTTGTGGCCGCCGACATTCTGGAAATGAGCTGCACCGCCTGGAGCGAATGTCCTCCCAGCTCAAAAAAGTTATCCTCAACGCCTACCCGGTCTAACCCCAGCACCTCGGCCCAGAGCCCGCTCAACAGTTCCTCGGTTGGATTACGGGGAGCGAGGTAAGCGTCGGCGAGTTCAGGGCGGCTCATGTCGGGCGCAGGCAGCGCCCGCCGGTTTATCTTGCCGCTGGAAGTTAACGGCCACGTCTCCAGGAATACAAAAGCGGAAGGCACCATGTAATCGGGTAGTTTGGTCTGCAAAAAGTGGCGGAGGTTGCTGGTCAAACTTGACGTGACCGGCGCTGAGCTTTGAGCTGAATTCCCGGATTTGTCAGGCTGCGCTTCGGCTAAGGGGGAGTCCGTGGCCGGAATGACATAAGCGACCAAACGTTTTTGATCAGGCGCATGCTCGACCTGTTGAGCCAGCACCACTGCCTCCGCTACCGCCGGGTGTTGGTTCAACACAGCTTCGATTTCACCCGGCTCGATGCGGAAACCTCGAATTTTGACCTGGTAGTCAATGCGGCCCAGTAACTCGACATTCCCATCCGCTAAATAGCGGGCCAAATCGCCGGTTTTATACAGGCGGGCGCCCGGTTCCGGGCTAAAAGGATCGGGAATGAACTTCTCGGCAGTTAACTCCGGGCGATTAAGATAGCCCACGGCTAAACCCGCCCCGCCGATATGCAGTTCGCCGGGAACGCCGATCGGGACGGGCTGGAGGTAAGGGTCCAGGATGTAGAGCTGGGTATTGGCAAAGGGCCGGCCGATCGGCACTAACCGGTCGAGCGCCAGGCCGGGCTGAGATTCCGGGAGGGCAGGCGCGGCAAAATAGGTGCTGTCAATGGTGGCTTCGGTCAGGCCGTAGGAGTTGATGAGGCGCGTCTCAGGGCCGCAGAACTGTTGAAATTCTTGATATTCGCCCACGTACCAGCTATCGGAGCCGACGATGAGGACCCGCATAAAATCTAGAGTCTGCCCGGTTTCCTCCAGGTACTGAACCAGGCTTCTGAAGACAACCGGCACAAACTCGGCGCAGTTAACCTTTTCCTGAAGCATCAGCTGGTAAAGCCGCTCAGGGGCTAACAAAAACTCTTGCGGACACAACACCAGCTTCCCGCCCGAGCAAAGCGCCCGCACCCAATCCCCGGAGAAGACATCGAACGAAAAGTTAGCCATCTGCAAGTGAGAGGTGGCGACAGAGCGGAGCTGATAAGCGTCCTCCCAGGCAAAATAGGCATTCACCAGGCTGCTGTGGTTGACGATCACTCCCTTGGATCTACCGGTGGAACCGGAGGTAAAAATCACATAGACGGGATTATCGGGGGTAACTTTATTCATTAAACTGTCGGGAGCATGCCGGGCAATGATTTCCCAATCGGCGTCCAGGTAGACCGTTCTGGCTCTTTGCTCCGGCAGCGTTTTGGTCAGCCGCTTTTGGGTGAGCAGGACCGGGGCCTGAGTGTCGGCCAGCATGGCCGCCAGACGGTCTCGCGGCGACATGGGATCAAGCGGAACATAGGCCGCCCCGGCCTTGAGCACTCCCAACAAGCCGATAATTATCTCGGCCGATCGTTCCATACAAATGCCAACTAATGTCCCCGGACCGACTCCCATCGTGCGCAAGTAGCGGGCTAATTGGTTGGCCCGGCGATTTAACTCGTGGTAGGTTAGCTGCGTCGTTCCATTGTTAATATCAGGGAAAACAAGCGCGACCGCATCGGGAGTCCGCTCAACTTGGACCTCAAAGAGGTGGTGAATGGGCTGCTCTTGCGGATAATCCGTGCGCGTGTTATTCCATTCCGCCAGGAGTTGGCGCCGCTCAGGTTCGGTTAGCAGCGGCAGGCTAGAGAGACACTGCTCCGGCTGGGCGGCCATCCCTTCCAATAAGGTTTTGAGATGCCCCAGCATGCGGTCAATGGTTGCCTGATCAAAGCGCAGCCGATCATACTCCATCCTCAAAACAAGTTCCGGCCCGCCATAGCCATCTAACGACAGGGGATAGTTTGTTTGACTCCGAATCCGAAAGTCGCGGTTTAGCCATTTGCCTCCTTGAGCGCGGAGGGCGGCGTCCCAAGAAGGGTTTTGGAAATTCAGAATACTTTCAAAAAGGGGTGTACCGCGCGGTATCTCGCTCCAACCCTGGACCTTAACCAGGGGCGTGTGCTCGTAGTCTCGCACGGTTATCTGCTGCGCCCGCAGCTCTTGCAGCCAGGGCAATAACTCTGCTGCGGGCGACACGCGCACCCGTACCGGCAAGGTGTTGACAAAAAACCCCACTACTTTTTCCGCTCCCGGCATGGCCGAACGGCGACCGGCGCGGGTGGCCCCGAAAACCACATCCTCCTCACCGCTGTAGCGGCTTAATAAAATGGCCCAGGCCCCTTGAAACAGAGTATTGAGGGTCAGATGATGCGCTTTTGCCAGGGATTGCAGAGCCGACGTCGTGGCCGCCGAAAGTTTAATCTCCTGCTCGGCATAGCTTCCCGCTTGGTCAGAGGCTGCACTAGAGATTTGAATGGCAGCCAATGAAGTGGGCGCGGAAAGGCCGGTAAGGGTTTGTCGCCAGAACGTCTCTGCTTTGGAAAAATCCTGCTGCTGCAGCCAATCAATATAATCCCGAAAAGGCCGGGGCTGTTCGAGCGATAAATCCTGGCCCTGGCAGAAAGCTTCGTAAAAGCTGAACAGCTCGTTGAGGGTCAGTTTCAGGGATTGGCCATCGAGCAGCGCATGGTGAAAGGTCCAAATAAAGCGATAATCGGCTTCGGCCAGGCGGATAAGGGCCGCGCGCATCAACGGAGCCTCGGTCAGATCAAAGCCTCGCTGCCGGTCGGCCTCAAGAAAAATCTCCAGCCGCTCTTCTTGTTCTGATATGGGTAACTCGCGCCAGTCTTGTTGCTCTACGGAAAAATTGACCTGGGAGCGTACTTCTTGCACGGGTTCATCGAGATTTTCCCAGCGGAAGCTGCTTCTCAAGATGGGATGCCGGTCTATCACCTGCTGCCAGGCTTGCTCAAAGGCTGAAAGATTCAGCGTTTCATGCAGGCTGGCGATAATCTGCTCGACGTATACCCCCGACTCTCCGGCGATCAGGCTGTGAAACAGCATGCCTTGCTGCATGGGAGAGAGGGGATATGCGTCTGCGGTATGGTTCACCTTCATGGGATTCTCACTCGTTCAATTGATCGAGATGGTCAGGATTTCTCAATCAAATTTATCAAACAGTTTATGCAGTTCGCGGGGACGGGTGCGCGTCAAATCGGCAACCCGGTCATTGGCTTCGCGCAGGCGCTGGCTGAGAACGTTAATCAGTTCCAAAGAAAGATCAGGATACTGCCGGGCCAGCGCAATCAGCGGCTCACGGCGCAGCCGCAGGGTTAAGGTATCCTGGAGGGCAATAGCAGTCGTGGAGCGCGGACTATTATCGAATAGATTCATTTCGCCAAAATAAGAATGGGCTTCCATGGTCGCCAGGCGGGCAAAAGATCCTTTTCGTTTTTCCTGCTCAATGCCCACCCGGCCGCTCACGACCACGTACAACGCCCCTCCGGGGTCACCGGTATTGAAGATATGCGCATCTTCTTCAAAGAGCTGCTCTTCGCAGACATTGGCTAACACTTTCAACTGGTCAATCGTCATCCCCTCGAAAAAGGGAACTTCCTTCAAAAAGATGATTTTTTCAACCGGAGATAGCAAAAGGCCCTCCTCCTGGATCACACTGGTAATGTACGAACCGGCCATGATCCGTCTGGCGGCTCGCGCGGCTAAACGCACGTCAATCTGCGGGTCAGCAAAAGACCTCTCAATCAGCCGTTCGATCTCCTCAGCGGTGAACGGTAAGGGAGCAGGGGCTGCCGGAGATTCATCAACAGGCGGCGTCGAGGCTGAGTCCGGGGTATCGAGGAGCGCCCCCAGTAAGTTACCGGGTCGAAGCCGGCGCGGTTTCGGTTCTTCTGCGGGAGAGTCAGGAGCCGGTTTATTGTCACTGCCTGGATCAGTTAAAGCATTGAAGAGGTCGGCGGGACGGAAGCGCCGGGCTGAAAGGGGTTCTTTTGGCTCAGGCTCGACATTGGGTTGGGCATGGTCACTCGTCTCGGCGAGCGCATCAAACAGATTAGCGGGTCGAGGCCGGCGGGGTGAATTATCTTCTTGCTGAGCGGCTCCAACCGGGGAGTCGAGAGCAGCGGGGAGGTCCTTGGCGTTGACGTCAACCATTTCCTCCAGACGTTGATTGACTACTTCATGGATTTTGACAGTCGAGTGTGGAGATGGGCTGGCCGGCGGGGGTAAAAGCGTTACACCCATCTCGCCCAGGGCCAGGGTCATGATGGCTCGCAGCCAGGGGTCATCCGTGGCCGTCAGAAGTTGATGGATGGCCTCTTTAGGCTGAGGATGAACCATATCCCAGGTTTCTTGACTGATTTCTAGTAATTGCGCCAGAGTCATCCCGGTTTCAAACAAAGGGGCAACCAGCCGGGCAGTTTGGGGAGTGGTTAGTGACTCCAAAGCTTCGGCGGCGTTGGCCCGCACGCGGGGCGTTTCACTCTCAAAGGACTCGGCCACAATTCTAACGGCCTCCGTACCGTGAATAGCGGCAAGTAAATAAAATATTTCGTCAAGAAGCTGTGTATTCTGTTCTTGAAGAGCGCTCTGCAAAACGGAAATACTGGGATATCCGGCGCAGGGAGTCAGGGCAGCCAGCAAACTGTTGCCACGATAAATGTCGAGCAGGTTGCCTGTAATTTGGGTTTCGATTAGAGGGCCAAACTCACGCCGGTTTATTCGACTCAGGGTCACCGTTGTCATTTTGCGAAGCAGCGGGTTAGGGGAATTCAGAGCCGGGTGAATCCTGGGAATAATTGCTTTGCCAATTTGTACCAGGGTATCTACTGCCGTTGTTCTGACCTGAAGACTGGGATCGGTTAAAGCATTTATCACTATTTGATGGGACTCGCGCTCGCCAATCCGGCCCAGAATATTCAGAGCGGCTTGGCGGATGCGCTCAACAGGATCCTGGACCAGACGTTTTGTCTTTTCCAGAATAAGTTCAACAATTTTGGCCGGCATTTTCGCCGAGGTGAGCGACTCAATCGTCAGTGCTGCTTGGAGGCGAACCTCGTCGGCTGGGTCCGCCAGATGGTCTAGCAGAATGTTGATAAAACGTAAATCGTGGGTCTGGCTGAGGACATGCAGACCTCTGGCCCGCTGGTGAGCATCTTTATCATTTAAAAACTCATTGAGCGCTTGAGCGGCCGCACTCTGTTGAATGGGATCATCAGCTTGGAGCAAAACTGGAAGAACTCTAGCCCGGACCTCGGTATCCGGGTCGGTCAGCATGGTCGAAGCCAGCCCCAAAAACTGCTTATCTTGAGGGCCAATCAACTGTTCTAACCCGGCCAGGGCCGATTGGCGGACCCGCCCCTCTTCATCATGCAAAAAATCGGTGTAAAGTTGGCGCACAGCGTCCCCACGCGTGTCGGCGGCTACCAGAGCATCGAGGATAGCCGCCCGGCTGCGGGCATCGGCGGTGGCTCGGGCCGCTTGGCCTAAAATGGGAATAGCAGCGCTGCCCCCGATTTGGCTGATAAGTTTAGCCATAAAAATTGTAAACTCGTGGCTGGTGCTTTCGCTCAATTTCTTTTGCAAACTCTGGAGCGTTGCCGGGTCGGTGACGGTCAATTTAGCCGTTTCCTGGGATAAAAGAAAGGAGAAGTCTTCTTCTTCCAGCATTTTGATGAGGGCCTGGCTGTACTGCTTGCGAATGATCAGCGCGTTAATCAAAAAGGCGGTGGCTAAGGCCCCGATAGCCACAGGTAAAAACCACCAGATTGTCGTGAGGGGGGTTAACAGCAACAGTCCACCCATGAGCGAGCCAATGGGGACAACAAGGCCGCCGATAAAAGCCCGCCCCCGCCCTTTAACTCGCAGCGGAACCGCATTATAAAGGAGGCTTTCAATCGTATAGCCGATAATACCATAAAAGTTGGTCCGGCTGAAATAACCAAGAGCAGCCGTTGGCAGGCCAGGGGCAAAGATAAGCCCGCCACAGATGGCAAAGTTACTGGCCGGGTAAATCAAATTCGCGTTGCCCAAGCCAACCCGGCCAATAATCCGGCTCAACAGAAAGAGCTGGATAGGGAGCATAATTAAATAAGTTACTCCCATTAAGCGGCCGGTAAAATTAGAAAAATTCTCAGTGGTTTTAAGCTGATTCTGTAGGATTTGGCTGGTTTGATACTGGAGAAAGGCATGGAGGAGTAGCAGCACCAGGGCGGATAAAGCCAGGGAGCGCAGGAAGGTCGACTCGGTAACGTAGCGGTAGCCTTCGCGAATGTTATCAAGATGAGAAGGGTGTTGCTTCTCGGTAGCGGCGGCAACGGGTGTGATATACTTAGATACTTCAATTCCTGTTTTGTGTTCTCCCAGCAAATAGGGCATCAGCCAGGCCAGTAAGGCGACAACCAGGAGAGTGCACAGCCAAACAAAAATAATTCGGTGAGGGGAACCCAGCCAGTTGTTCAACAGTGGCATGGTCAAGCCGGCAAAACTACCGCTTAACCCAACGGCTGTAACCAGAGCCGGAATGAGGCGTTTGGCTGAACGGGTATCGTAAAAGTCGTTGACGTAGGTATACCAATGGGTGAAAAAAATGTCGTCGAGCGGAACAAAGACCACCAGAAATAATAACGGGTAGGCCAGGGTAACAAGACCCCAACCGAGCAAAATCAATCCGGCGGCAACGATGACCGCGCTGGCAATAAGAATTGCCAAAAGCAGCTTGATATTGGTGACTCGATCGGCAAAGGCGGCATAGACGGCAATAGCTGGGATAGCCACAATGCCTTTGATGACAAAAAACCAGGGCAGCGCGCCGACACCCAATTGTGGTTGCTGTAAAAATGCGGCCTCAAGAATGGTTGAAGCCCAAACCCAACCACTGACATAAATGAAAAGCATGATGTAAAAGATCAGCAGACGTGGCCATTCAGCGGGGCGAATATTGAGTAATTTGCTTAACAAACGAACCATGGCCAGTTTTTTAGAACCTATTCTAAAACTCTTAAAGTACTTATTAAAGAAGCAGAGGTTAGAAGCTGAGAACTGGAAAACCCTTCTTCCCGACCCCTAACCTCTATTATTCACAGCGCCGCTGGGGTGATTGAAAACGTGGCTGGTCTTCTACGGGTGTGCTGTTTACTTGTAAATGGTGACTGCTCAGGCTAAAGGTGACTGGCACTTGGTTAGCTCTAAGCTTCGCTGTTCTCAATCGTCTTGCCAAAAGAGAAAAGTGCCGGTCACATGATTAGTAACTGTAAATGTACAGCTTACGCCATTAGCTTGGCGGCGACTTGCTTGAGTGACTGCGTCACCTTATGATCCGGATAGCGCAGCGCAAAAATACCAGCGCTGGCCAGGGCCATCATCTCATCGGAGTGAGGTAAAACCGCGGCCACCTCGCTGTTGTAAGTTTCCTCGACCCGCTTTTGGACATCGGTAAAATTGAAAACCTCTGGTACTTTGTTGACCAGCAGCAGCAAGCGTGGCACATTCAGTTTGCGGGCTACTTCGACGGTAACACCAGTCCCCTGGTAATCTTGCTGGTCCGGGCGCAGAATGATGATCAGGGCATCGGAGATGGCAATCGAGAGCAGGGTCTCCTCATTCAGGCCGGGATGGGTGTCAATCATCAGCACATCGAGCTTCAAATTCTCCACCAGGTCATGGAAGCCATCATTGAGCAGCCCAACGTCGTAGCCTTCTCGCAGCACACGGGCAATTTCGCCGGCCTTGATGCTGGAAGGGATGAGGAAGATTTTGCCTTTGATGGTCGCACCGAGGGTAGCGGTGACATCATGGGCGCAGTCCTCGATGGCGCACTTGCCCCATAAATAATCATTCAACGAATGGCCCATGGCGTCTTCATCCAGGCCAAACAGCACGTGAATGCCCGGTGATTGGATGTCGGTATCAATCGCGCCTACTCGCAACCCTTGAGCCGCCAGCAGAGCGGTGATATTGGCGGTTGTGTTGGATTTACCCGTTCCGCCCCGGAAAGAGTGGATAGAAATAATTTTTGACATGAGCTTCTCCCGCTAGTTATCGTTTTAGATATCAATCCTATTGACTGCCACCCGGCAGGGGGCATTATTGTTCTTGGCTCTGATCCAGAAGGTTATCCAGAGCATTCCAGACTCCCGTGGAGAGTTTCTTATCCGCTTTGCGGGCAAAGTGAGCCTTATACCAGATTTCGCCGCTCACCTCAACCTTGCGGATCAGTCCTTTTGTCACCAATTCATCCAAAACCGCCTGGGCTTCTTCCGGCGTTTGGTCCATCTCTGTGGCAATTTCGGTTAGACTCAGCCCATTGCGGCGGACAATTTTTTTGGCTATGGCCGCTAAGCCGGGGGGCAAGTCTAGCAAGTCAATCGGGGAAAGACCCTCTTGCCGTCCGCGAGCATCAATCTCATCCTGCAAACGATCAAATAGTCCCATTAGTATATCTCCGGCATTGGTATAGGCTCTGGTTGCGGCTTACAGACGCCGCACCACAGAGCATCCGCTACAACAATCGTTTTAGGGGTTTGGGCGCGGCCAACATAAACGGACAGAATCACGGGCATTTGGCTGTAATGATTGGCGCAAATCGCTCGACCGCAGAATTTACAAACACCCATGGCCGTCTGGCCACATTGGTGACACACCATAATTGCCTCCTGACTGGTAATAGTCTGATGGGTTGTTGCTGTCGGATAATGATATGTGATTGAAACTGCGAACGAAAACAAGTGCCGGAAGGTCTAACTACTCATATAACTGGCACTTTTCTCCTGGCAAGGCGATTGAGAACAGCAAAGTTTAGAGCTAACCAAGTGCCAGTCGCCTCTAGCATGAGCAGTAACTTTCTACAAATGTTTGAGTTGAATGATATTAGCCTACCGCAATATCGGTGTTTATGCAAATGAATATTAAAAATTTAATCCGCTCAAGGTCTGGCAGGGTTGCCAAGCCTGTCAAATCCACAAAAACTTTGCCCTGTCAAACGTGGTTTAGACTGATTTGTGGCGCAGGCTGCGTCAAAACTGTCCGGGTAAATTCACCTAACCACTCGTCATACTGGCCCAACGGCTCCTGTGCGGTGAGGGTTTGGGCTAAGGTCTCCAAAGCCGGCCGGGCTGTCTCCTCGGCGATAGTCAAAGCCGCATGGACCAATTCTGTGGCTGCTTCGAGTTGGCCCCGCTGGGCCAGCAGCCAGGCACGCGCCCCGTCGGCCCATGGGTGCAGAGCCGGCGTAAACGTCGTTTTGGCCAGTGTCTCCATTTCACCCGATAGAATAGCTTGCTTGCCCGCTGCCTCAGGGCTGCCCCAGCCAATCGCCTGGGCGTAAGCCGCCTGCGCCGCCCGATAATTCCCTTGCAGCGCCAATACATCCGCCTGTCCCTCCGCTGCCGCTATTCGATCTTCCAACGGAGCCTGGGTTAAGGCCAAAACTTTGGCATAATACTCCGCTGCCCCGGCATAAGCGCCGCGCTCTCGCGCCTTGTCTCCAGCCCGGCGGCCAAATCGGGCTGCTTTGACTGTATCGGCGCCTTGTAAATAGTGGTAAGCGATCAATTCCAGGTTTTGTTCTGTATCCGGCTGGCCTTCCACGAGCCAATCACCATATTGGCTGTGCCAGTGCTGACGTTGTGAAAAAGCGAGCGTGGTGTAAATAGCCTCTTGCAGGAGTGGGTGGTTGAATTGATAGGTCGTCGCCTGCACTGCTGCTATAAATGAAGCCTGGCTGGCTTCTTCGAGGGCAGTCGTGACCTCCAACTCGCCAATTTGAGGCTGGCATAACTTGACTAATCCCGCGATTTCAAAAGTTTGGCCGATCACGGCTGCCCGTTTGAGGACTTCTTGCTGGGACAAAGGCAACTCGTCGAGCCGCGCCAGCAGCAACCCATGCAGTGACAGCGGCAGCGCCGGTTCCAGCCCGATCCAACGTACCTCCCCACTCTCACGATCCAGCAGCACTGCCTCGGCCTGCTGCAATGCCTGGCACAGTTCCTCTACGTAGAGGGGATTACCTCCTGCTCGCCGGCAAATCCAGTGAGCGAGCATCTCGTCCAGTGCCCGCGCCCTCAAAGCGCGCTGGGCGACCTCGACCAGGATTTGATCGGGCAGTTTAACCAGGGGTAGAGGGGTAACGCCGTGGAAATCCGGGGCCATCTCACGCCGGGTCATAACCAACAGCAAAGGTATATCGGCAAGCTGGCGCAGGAGACTCTTGAGCAGGGCGGTCGAATCGTGGTCAATCCAATCAATATCTTCTAAAATAACCACCACGGGATCCCGTTCGGCCAGCTTTTTTAGCCATTCGATCAGCGCGTGAGGCCCGCTCACCCTTTCCTCCAGCCGGCCCCACAGGGTTTTCTCTGTTCGGTTCGAGTCGGCCAGCCGGGCTTGTAGCAAATTCTGGAGAGAAGGTTGGATCGAGCGCCGGGCAGGCGGACTTGACTGGGTTTTGGCATTCAGTAAGGCCAGCAGTGGCGTTGAACTGCTCGCGCCGAGGTGAGTTGAGGCACTGCTGCCCCTATCTTTAATCGTGTCAATGGCTGGCAAGGCCAGCAGGTGTGCCAGTACCTTTTCCGCAACCGCCAGCCCCAGCGAGGCCAGCTCTTCCGCCAAGCGGACGCGCTGCAAGCCAGGATCGTTGTGCTCGTCAAAATTCAGCCAGCCGGTCAGCAAATCAATCCAGGGAAAGAGGGGAATGTGCTTGCTGTGGGGCTGGCAACGTCCGACCAGCACCGTCAAACCCTGCGTACGAGCCATTTCCGCCAGGTGAGACATGAGGGTGGTTTTGCCCAGGCCGGTTTCACCGCTGACCAGCCAGGCGCTGCCTCGCCCATTCGGCTTTAGAGGAGCAGGAGGTGCTGACTGGAGCGCAGTCAGGGCCATAGCCAACTGAGCCACCTCGGTTTCCCGGTTCAGGAGGGGACGCTCCAGGGGCTGCAAACGCGTCCCCCGCCGCATCTCCCGGACATTGACAATCACCACTGGCCCCTCGATGCCCTTGAGGGTGACCGACGGCAGGGGTTCGCCGATAAAGGCTGCTTGCGATTTTTCCCAAATGTCAGAGTCGAGGATCACCTGGCCGGGTTTGGCCTTACTCATCAGACGCGCGGCCCGATTTACCGCTGGCCCGGCAATGACCGACTCGCGCCGGTACTTGGCTCCGATTTCGCCGGTAAAAATCAGCCCGTGGGTGATGCCGCTGCATTGGCGTAACGGTGGGTTGAGTTGAAACTCGCGGTTGATCTGGTCGAGGGCCCGGGCCAGTTGCAGAGCTGCTGAGACGGCATAGCGTGTTGTTCCTTCGTGAGCGCGAGGCGAACCAAAAGTGTTGACCAGAATAAACCCCTCGCTCCAGGCATCCACCTGGCTGATAACGCCCTCGTGCTGATTGACAATTTCCTGGGCGCGCACAAAAAAGCGTTGAAATACAGCAGTTGCCAGGTCCGGCCCGTACCGGGTGGCCAGTTCCTCCAGCCCTGTAAGGTTAATAAATTGCACGGCGACGGGGCGGAGTTCCGGTTGGAGGCGGCGCTGGCGCTCGCTGTTGATCAGGCGGGCCAGCATGTCTTCCGGTAAAAAGGGAGCCAGCCGTTCGACGCGCTGGAGGGTCAGGTCCAAAGCTTCCAGGGCCTCGGCAACGGTCAGGCCCAGGATGGTTGAACCACCGGAGCGGCGGGTCGGCAGCGAAATTTCGTAATCGCCCAGGGCCTGGCCCAGGTTGTCAATAACCCGTGCACCGTCGAGGGTAAAGCGGGTGGCGGCAATGGTCCTGGCTTGCTCACCCAGCACCACCTGGCCGGGCAGGGCTTCTTTCTCGGCGGCAGTCGCGCCGTAAATACCCGGCCCGCTGACCAGTAATTCCATACGCCGCCTGTCCCCGACAACTCCAGCGTAGGCCACCCCCCGTTCCACCCCGGCACTCATCGTCAGGCTGCAAGGGCCATACTCCGTTTCAAAGGCAGCGAAGGGGGTAATGGCGCGCTCCATGCGCAGGGCGGCTCGAATGGCTTGTAAGACATCCTCACCGTGATCTTTCTTGGGGAAATAAACTAAAGCCGCATCGCCAACAAAAACCAGCAGGTCGCCGCCAGAGGCAATCAGGGGGTCAAGCACGGCGGAAAAGAGGTTATTCATAATCTGGTTCATCGTTTCGTGGCCGCGGCCCTGACCCCGGCGGGCCAGGAGTTCGGTCAGAGCGGTGAAGCCAGTCACATCAGCGAAAATGAAGCTGCCCTCCAACAGCGTGCCATGCGGCTGGCCGGGCGTCGGATTTAGCTCGAGGAGGTAGCGAGGAACGTATTGGATTAAGACGCGGTGGAGTGGATCGAGGGCGCGAACAGCCTGCAAGAGTTCGGCGGCGATGGGCTGCTGCTGGTCAGGGAGAATCTCGTTTAGGTCTTCAGGTAGCGCCCGTAATTGCTTGTATAAGTTGGCGGGAAGGTAACGCGCCAGGCGCGGCAAGAGAACAGGCCAGATTAATTGGTAAGGTTGTGGCTCGCTCATCCTCTTGTCTTTCCCTGGTGGTGAGCCGGGCAGCATTGCTCACATAAGTTGCGCCTGGTTGGTGATGAATCCAGTTTACCATAGGTTACTTACTTGTCAATTGAGAAATTATGGTGATGGGAATATTATCCTAGAGCAAAAAAATTCTATCCACGAAGAGCGCGAAGCCTCCCCACAGAGTAAGTATCGCCAGGTTGCTTCATGTTCTTCGTGGACATTTTATTGGTTTAGCCGAAGATGATTTGTCGGGGGCAGAGCTTCATGCTTTCACTGGTCGGATTGATTTGAGATTATGGAAGCTCACCAACTTGTTTTGTTCTTCATCCCACAGGCTTAAAAAGATACTTTGCAGACTCGTCCACAGGGTCAGCACGACCACCTGTTGAAACACCGGATTTTCTTCATGACACGTTTGGAGACGGTAGTTGGGGATGCGGGGGCTGAGGTGATGGATATGATGAAAGCCGATGTTGCCGGTAAACCACTGCAACACTTTGGGGAGTTGGTAGTACGAACTCCCTTGTAAGGCCGCTAACGTGTAATCCCAATCATCCCCATGCGTATAGTAGGTATCTTCAAATTGATGTTGAATAAAAAACATCCAGGTACCCATTGTCGCCGCTAAAACAACAATCGGGAGTTGGATCAGCAAAAATGATTTGAAGCCAATGATAAAGCTCAGGCCGATAATCACCCCCGCAATCGCCAGATTGGTCCAATGAACGCTGGCTCGCTCTCTTTTCCAGGATTTTGACCCTATCAAGGGGAAGCGATACAAAACAACAAAAAGGAAGGTGGGGGCTAGTATAAATAGGATCAGCGGGTGACGATACAGCCGGTACTTTAGCTGTCCCCACCAGGTTTGCTGGAGGTATTCTCTAACCGTCATGGTGTAAATGTCACCGATGCCCCTCTCTTCCAGGCTGCCGGCTGAGGCGTGGTGAATGGCATGACTTTTACGCCAGTAATGATAGGGAGTTAGGGTCAATACGCCACAGATCGAGCCGAGAAAGTCGTTGGCTTTGCGGGAATTAAAAAAAGAGCCGTGTCCACAATCGTGTTGGATAATGAAGATGCGCACCAGTAGACCAGCGGCCGGCAAGGTCAAAGCCAGGGTTAACCAATAGCTGTAGGCCAGGCTGAGATACATTAAATACCATATCAGGCCAAAGGGAATGAAAGTATTGAGCACTTGCCAGGCACTTTGCCAGGTGTTTGTAGTTTGATACTTGGAGACAAGGGCACTCCAGGCCGCTTTGTCGGGAATAGAACGGGGGGACGAGTTAGAACTCAATTCATGCTCCTAAATTTAGTATAAGCAGATCCAATATTGCTCAGCTCGGATTGACAAATCCGGTGTTATCAATCCCCTCGGGGCAGATTTTGGATCTGCTGAATATCGGGTGTCTTTAATGGGGGTAGGTAAAAAAACAGCGCGGGAAAAAGCCCACGCTGTTGGGTATGGCAAGCTGTGCTAACTAAAGCTTAATAGCGCTGACGGCGTTCGCCGCCGCGAGAGAAGCCACCGCCACCGCGGCTGCCGCCGCCGCTACGTCCACCGCCGCTGCGTCCACCACCACCACCACCACCACCAAAAGATCGCTCTTTGGGAGGGCGGGCTTCACTGACGGTAATGGTCCGCTGGTTCAGCTCCTGATTGTTGAGGCGCTGAATAGCCTCTTGAGCAGCTTTATCGCTCTCCATCTCCACAAAGCCGAAACCTTTGGACTGCCCGGTCATACGGTCGGTGATGAGGGCCACGGAAGTAACCGGCCCCACCTGGGTGAACAACTTGTGCAAGTCGTCCTCCGTTGTGGCATAGCTTAAATTGCCGACATAAAGTTTTTTAGTCATGAGTTTCCTTTCAAAATAATAAAGGGTTTATAGAGCCACAACGTTACTGGCTTGCAGTCCCTTGGGACCATGTTCGATGGTAAATTCAACACGCTGATTTTCCGACAGGGTGCGGTAGCCATCGGATTGCACGGCTGAGTAGTGGACAAAAACATCTTCACCACCCTCATGCGAAATGAAACCGTAGCCCTTGCTGGCGTTGAACCACTTGACCGTCCCCTGGATTCTCTGATTCATGATACTGCTTGTTACTCCTTATATATGAAATAAAATTAAAATTGGTATAGGCCAAAGTCGTTCACCCCGGAAAAAAAAGAGGTCGCCAGTCTGAAGTCCTGGCGGCCTCTTAAAAACCGAACAGAAAGTTTCTTCACCCTACAAGTAAAATAGTATAGCCGAACGTCCGGTTTTGGTCAATTTTAGCCTGCCATTATGCTCAGCCGCTATCTTCTCAGCCGATACCAAATCACTACCTGCACGCCATAGCTGACGGTAAAAACAATCAGACCAATGATGAAGAGCCAGAAAATTCGCTCCGGGCGAAGAACGGTGGCGATGGTGACGGGAGGAACGGCGGTGGGGACGGTGCTGTTGGGAGCAATTGATTCGGCTGGCTCGGCATCGCCCAGGCCGGGGTCAGGTAAGGACGCAATTAAGGGACTGTCGCTATTTTGAACCGCCAAGTTCGGCTCTTCAGCAACCAGAGCCGTAAGCATCTCCGTGGTGGGTGTCGGGGTCAGGGTAGGTGGAGGTGGGGGTGTGTCAACCTGAGCAGGAGTTTGAGCCTCAGGCGTGGACGTGTTGGTCACTACGGGCACAGGGGTGGGTGTCGCCGCCAGGGGAATTTGAAGGATGCGCTGGTCGGGCGAGCCGTTCTCGACGATGAGCCGGGGTGATCCGCCGATGAAACAGGCTTGCAGACCATTGCTGCATGGGGCGGCGGGCAGTTCTATTGAATAGAGGCCATTTTCGGCGGCTATACTCTGCTGGTTGCCCTGGTCATCAACCAGAATAGCCTGGGGGGCGATAGCGTTGAGGCTGAACAGGGTGGGCGTTGCCGCTGTGTTCCACAGTACGGTTGTGGCCTGACCAACGCGGTCCAACGTTACAATGTACACATCGCCCAGTTGCAGCCAACTGGTTTTGCTTACCCCGGCAAAATAAGTGCTGACCACCTGGAAAGCGGCAAAGGCCGGGCGGCGCGAATCGTCGGCGCGCAGCAGGCCGTATGGCTCAATCGCCTCCGGGTGGGGATAGTCGTTGCGCATTTTGTTGAAGGCAATTCGTTCTGCACCGCCGGCCAGGGCCATAGCAAAGGCCTGGATGACAAAGGCGCTCTGCTCGGACAGGGTTACGCTGACCCCCGCTGGGCCACTCAGCGGTTCCAACGAATCCTCAGAAGGCGGCGCATTTGTTTCGTTTATCCAGATCGGTTTACCACCGAGGCCGTGGGCGTCAAGGATACTGCGCACATCTGTTAGAATTTCGAGCATCCGGCGCGGGTTGTAGTAAAGGTGATAGCTGACCGCATCGAAGAAATAGTTGTTGGCCGCAGCTTCTGGATCGGTGGCGATGAGGGCAAGCAGGCGACCCAGGTAGGGCGGGTTGCCCCGGTCGCTGTCCCAGGTGTAGGTCAGCCCGGCCAAATGAACCTGCATGGCCGGGTCAACGCTTTTGATTTTGAGATATCCTTCCTTTAACAGGCGGTAATAATCCTCAGCCGTACCGTCCCAAGTATGGCTGGGTGAGGCCGGGTCGGTTACATCCGGCTGGTTCCAGATGACCCAGTGTTTGACCCGTCCTTTGTACTGGCTGGCAATCTTGTAGACAAAATCACCCCAATATTCCAAAGGGGGCACCGCCGTGGACGTGCCGCTCTCGGTGGCCCAGGCCGGGGTGCCGATCAGCACGGCGACAACGTCTCGCCCGGCAGCAATTTCGGCGTCGAGGAGGGGATCGGGCACATTGGTCGGTTTCCAATCCGAGGGACCGGCCGGTTGGATAACATCCCAGCGGAAAAAGACCCGTGTCCAACCGGCGCCGGCAGCGTTGGCTTCGGCAGAGTTAACAAAAGCGTCTGCTATTCCAAAGCGGGGATCAAAAGGGGGTGGAGTTGCCGCAGGGGGGGGGGTGGGATCTTGGGCGTGGGTCACTCGTCCGGACCAGGCTGCCAGAATAAGCAGTACAAATAAGGCGATTGTAAGCAGGTTTGCAAGTTTCTTTCGCTTAGTCATAGACTAAGTTTACATAAAAATCTATATTTTGTAAAATTGAGAGATAAGGAATTTGCATTTTGAACTGTTTGTGATATATTGCTTTTTTGCCAGATGGAGCCGGCGTTTTGCGGCTCCATTCTTTCTGCTCTTGACTCTTGAGATCAAGGGCTAAAATCCATAGAAAGGAGGTAACTGGCATGCGAGACTATGAACTTGCCTTTATCGTAATGCCAAATGTTGATGATAGTGGCGTCACTGCCGTAGTAGACAAGGTTTCACAATTTGTGAAGACGGCTCAAGGTGAAGTGGCGTCGGTTGATGTCTGGGGGCGGCGAACGTTGGCCTACCCCATCAACAATCATCGCGAAGGCATCTACGTCCTCTTCCAGGCTAAGATGTCCCCCGCGGCTCTCAACGAATTAGAACGCAATTTGAAATTGTCAGAGGAAATCATCCGCTATTTGCTGGTCAAGGCTGACAACTAATCTTTGATTTGGTCATGGATAGTGAAGGGATAAGCGAAAATGACAAGAGGATTGAACAAAGTAATGATTATTGGCAATATTGGGCGGGATCCTGAACTGCGCTATACGCCCTCTGGCAAACCGGTCACGTCATTTAGTTTGGCTTCCAGCCGCTCGTGGATTGCACCTGACGGCGAGCGCCGCGAGGAAACGGAGTGGTTTAATATCGTTGCCTGGGGCAACCTGGCCGAAATTTGCAACCAAAAGCTGGCTAAAAGCCAACAAGTCTACGTGGAAGGCCGGCTGCAAACCCGCAGTTGGGAAGATGATCGGGGACAGCGCCACTTTCGGACCGAGATTGTGGCCAATGAAATGATTATCCTGGGACCCAGAGACAAGAATAACGCTAAACATGACTATAACGAAGAGACGCTGCCACTTGATTTAGTGGATCCTGTAGATGTCGAAGAGCGTAATGCATTTTAAGTAACTTGAAATTTTGGAGATAATTATGGCCGATAAGCCTGTAAAAATTAAAGAAGATGTTGATCTTGAAGAGGAAGGAGCGTTACCCGCTCCGGTTCCGGTCGAGGAAAAACGACCTCCTCGGAAGGCCCCTCCCCGTAGTGGCCCACCCCAGCAGCGAGGCGGCTATCGTTCGGGCGGGTCTGATGGTGATGGGGGCCGCGGTCCGAGTGGAGGTAGACGGGGAGGCTATTTTCAAGGACGGCGGCGTGTCTGTCCGATTAAATATGAAGAGGTAGATTGGAAAAACATGGACAGTCTGCGCTATTTCGTTAGTGACGATGGCAGCATTCGCCCCCGCCGCAAAACAGGGGCCAATGCTAAATTGCAGCGCAAGGTAGCCGTTATGGTTAAACGTGCCCGCCACATGGCGCTGCTGCCTTACACGAGCGAACACGTCAGAATTTCCAACAAGAGATAAACCGAGGCGAGTGAACGACTTGTCTTAAGACGAGACTTTTTCTGCTGGTACGGGCGACCTTTTGGGTCGCCCCTTTGTTGTTAGGGTAGCTCTCAGGCCTACCCCTGCTTAAAGATTATTCTCTAGATCGAGGACGTTTATGGCTAAACCGCAAACTCAACCGGGCCGAGCGCCAACACGCAAGCAGATGGCGCTTTCCAGACGAGAAAAAGAGCAGCTTCGCCTTATCTATATCGGTTTGGGCGCGGTGGCGGCTCTGATTGTGATCGTACTGGCAATTGGCCTGTACCAAACTTATGTGCTTGAACCCAATTCGCCGGTAGCCAATGTGAATGGGGGTGAGATTTCCACCCGTGAGTTTCAAAATCGGGTTCGTTACGAGCGTTTCTTGTTGGATAATCAAATCCAACAGATGCAACAGCAATTAGTATCCCTGGCTCAACCCGGCAACGAACAACTGGCCCAAATGTTAGGACCACAATTTGAGCAAATGGCCCAGCAGCTTCAGATGCAGCGGGCTGGAGTCGACCGTCAGGCGCTTGATGATATTATTGAGGATAGATTGGTAGAAGCGGAGACTCAAAAAAGAGGGATTACCGCTTCGCCCGAAGAGGTGACCGAGGCGATCAACCGGATTGTCGCGCAGCAAGCGGGTGGCTTTACGGCCTTAGAAGTTACTGAAACGGCCACAGCTCGGGCTGAAGCTTCGGCAACGGCAGCGTTGTGGACCCCTACCCCCACCTTTACCCCCTCACCAACGATTACACCCACAGAGGTCCTGACTCCTTCAGAGGCAATCACCCCAACGGCAACACCGGCCAATACACCCACCCCGGCTCCCACTCCGACGACGGTGATCATTGACGAAAATACCTTGAAGACCAGTTACGCCAACTGGGTCAAGACCCTGGCCGATAATACGGGCCTTGATGAAACGCAGTATCGCCGGATTATCCAGGCGACGGTTCTGAAAGATAAACTGCAAAAAGCCATTGGGGACGAAGTGCCTAAGCAGGCCGAACAAGCGCACGCTCGTCATATCTTGGTAGAGACCGAAGAGGAAGCCAAGAAGGTGATCGAACGTTTGAAGAATGGTGAAGATTTTGCGACACTGGCCGAAGAACTATCTAAGGATACCGGCAGCGGCGCCGTGGGCGGTGACCTGGGATTTGTGCCGCAAGGCCGTTTTGTGGAATCGGTGGATAAGGCGGTCTTTAGCCTACCAATCGGTCAGGTGAGCGAGCCGATACAATCTGATTTTGGCTGGCATGTGATCGAAGTCTTGGAACGAGAAGAGCGCGAGCTATCCCCCACCGATTATCGGCAAAGCCAGCGGCAAGCCTACAATGACTGGCTCACCGAAGTGCGGGCTGCGGCTAATGTCCAGGATTTCTGGACTGTAGAGAAAGTGCCTAAGGACGCGGTGCCAACAGCTCTTCCCGCGCCAATAGTTCCATCAGCACCACCCGCGCAATAGTAAGTGCAGACGACCAAAAAGGGTGCGCCCCAATTCCATAGCGATGTAGGGTAAGGGGTCAACTTATCCTACAGAACCGCCTAAAGTTTGGGACAGACTCGGCCAAAAATTCCTGGTTTTGCTTTGAGGGAATTTATGGTATAATTGGCTAACTAGGTCGGCTCTTGAAGGAGGGTTCGCGGCGGATGCACCCGCAAGGCAACAGGGTTGTTGAACTCAGAATTCCAAGCGAACTTGGTTATGAAAAAATAGCCAGAGAGGCTGTAGCTACGGTAGCGCGCCGCCTCAATTTTGGTGAGGAAAAAATTGAGGATATCAAAACTGCCATCAGTGAAGCCTGCACCAATGCCATCCGTTACGGTAGTGGTTCAGATGCGCGGATGAAAGTCGTGGTGGTGCTCACTGCCGATGAGAACAAGCTCGACATTTTAATCAAAGATCCCGGCGCGGGTGGCGCGCCTCCGCTCGACGTATCCATTCCAGATATTAACGGCATGATTGAAGGTAAAGCTCGGTTTGGCGGGATGGGATTGTATATCATTCGAGAATTAGTGGACGAGGCCGGGTTTGTCGAGGGTGATAACGAAGACGAAGGTAATCAATTCCGCATGGTAATCTACCGGGTGGACGACGGAGAAAATAAATCCGAGAAATCAGGCTCGGATAAAAAGGGAGGCACTACCCTATGAGTGATGAGATCCAGGTCGCAGTTCGGACGGAGAGTAGCGCTACGGTGATAGACCTGGTTGGCGATGTGACAACCTTTGCCGAGGAAGCCATCAATCAAGCCTATCAAAGCGCTTCGTCTGATGGGGCCATGAATATTATCTTTAATTTCCGTGAGAACGATTACATCAATAGCGCTGGCATTGCCATTCTTATTGGCGTAGTCACCGAGGCTCGCAAGCGCGATCAGAAATTGTTGATGACCGGCCTGAGTGCCCATTTCCAAAAGATCTTCCGCATGGTTGGGCTAACTCAATATGCCGACTTGTACCCCTCTGTAGAAGAAGCTCTGGCTTCCCTCAACGGAGATGGCAGCAGCTCTTGACTGGCGTAAGCAAGAAAAGAGAAAGCCACACAATTTCGTGTGGCTTTCTCTTTTATGATTTGAAGTGACAAAACGCAGCTTTTCCCCTTTTTAACCCGGCAAAGCCTCGGCCAAAAAGCGCCGCGCATTACCGCCCATAATTAATGCTGCCTCACCGGCGGAAAAACCGTGTGTGAGCAGAGCCTGATGAAACTCAGGCAAGATGGTGACATCCGCTAAGGTTGGCACTGCTCCTGGGCGGATATTTAGTGTTGCTAACTCCTGGGCGCTCATCTGGACGTTGGGCAGGTAATTCGTAAAATCCGGCCCCAGAGCCAGGTGTTCCAGCCCGACCAGATGGGCGATATGGTCAACTTGCTTCAGCAAATTCGGGATGAGTCCCCCTCCCCCGGCAGCGACAAATTCAGGATAAAAGTTGAGGCCAATCAAACCACCCCGTTCCGCCAGGGCCTCGATTTGAGCGTCGGTAAGGTTGCGATGGTGAGGGCAGAGGGTGGCGCTGTTGGAGTGACTGGCCAATATCGGCCCCCGGCCGTGCTCCAGCGCCGACCAAAATCCTGCCTCATTTAGATGTGACACATCCAGAATTACCGGGTAAGTGGCCAGATTGGCGACCAACTGCCGCCCCAAAATTGTCAGACCAGCCCCGGTATCTTCGCCGCTGCCTTCGGCCAGGGCATTGGCCCGATTCCAGGTTAGGCCAATCATCCGCAGCCCCAATTCAAAAAAGAGCCGGATTAAGCCGACATCCCGGCCCAGGCCCTCGGCGCCCTCCATGGCCAGCAGCACGCCAATCTTATCGCTGTCATAGACCGCAGCTAAATCTGCCGTGGTTTTGATGAGCGTAAAATAATCACCGGCTTCGTCCAACTCCTCGAGAAGCGCATTAACAATTAAAAGGGTCTGGCGGAGAGCTGTTTCAGGCAGATTGAGCGAGTCAAAATAAATGGGCAGCACCTGAATTTTGACCCCGGCCTGGCGGAGTGAGGGTAAATGATAAGTCTCCAGAGTTTGTCGCTCCCCCTGAAAGACGCGGCGATGGGTAACATCATACAAAATATCCCCATGCAGATCAATAATCGGCGGAGTGGTCATGGGCTGGCTCGCTCCCTGTCATTATTTTTCATGATCTCGGCCATGACGGTAGTAGCATAAGCGCCGGGTTGTAGCTCAAACGATATCAACAAACCCTCATCCCACTCTATTTTAGCCTGCTTTAAGTTGATCCGAAAGGGACGTCGTGCCCCCTCAAGCTTTAATCCTGGCACTTTGAAATCTTCAAGGGTTAGACCTTTGGCCGCCAGGACCGCCCTTTCCCGTTGGCCTGGCTCCCCTTCGGCCATGAGCGTTTTTGGGCCAAAGAGCGGCCCGGAAGGACTTATTTCAAAGCGGTCGGCGCGGGGCTGCTCTACAGCGGCATCCACAACCACAAAAGCAGCCCCACGACCATGAATATAAGCAACATCACCGTTCTCCAGACGGTCCAGCGTGTCGAGGCGGCTGACCAGTAGTTCATTAAACAATTGCGATTGAAAAGCAGAAACAAAAAAGCTTTTCAGTTTGGCCTCCAGGGCATCGAAAGCCGCTTCAGATAGGCCTCCTGCTTTGAGAATTGCCGCAAGCACACGCCGCTCATCCGGCAGATTTGAAGGCCAGTGGGCCAAAGCTTCATTCCAACGGCCCTCGTCTATTAATTGTCGAGCAGCTTGGATATGCGGAGCTTCGTGCGGCTGTGGGCGACCCAGATATTGAGCTACAAATTCAGCCTCATCCCGGCGCACGAGCGTTTCACCTAAAAGGTGCGTATTCTCGCGATGACCAAAGCGCTGCTCGCCGAAAAAATTCGGCACCCCTTTTTGCACCAGCGTGGCGACAATAGCTTCGGCCCGGGGCAGCACTTCTGGCGCAACTTGGCGGACTCTGATGACAAAGCGGTTGCCGGCCAGGTGGCCGATTTTTAATTTATTATAGTGGCGATTTACCCGCAGAATTTTGATGTGGGGGATATTGAGGGTAGCCACAGCTTCCGGGGTAACACGATCAATGGATAAGGTCTGGCGGGTCACGGCTTGGGCATCTTTTAGCCCGGCGTGGCCAATGTCGCCGGGTGAGATGTTCAGGGCGCGGGCGATCATTTTGATGGCCACGTAAGTGGAGAGGCCGCGCTTCTCAATCTCGACGTAGACATGCTGGCCCTGGCCGGCCGGGGAGTAGAGGGGAATTTCTTCTACAAAAAAATCTTCCGGCTCGGTTTTAAGTTGACCCCCAATCCCCGGCAGGTCAGTCGTAAGGTAGGGTAAATTCATTAATGGCCCGTTAAGCTACTTTACTTGGAGGTATTGGCCTTCATATCGGTCAACAAATTAGTCGCATATTTTTCACACTCGGCAAAGCGCGGCCAGTTAGTGTCGCTTACCTCCATCGCCTGGGCAAACTTTTTGGAGGCTTTCTTGATCGATTCTTGTACTTTGGGATGACTTACTGGAATACCCGATTGAAGTTGAGCCTGAATACCGGCAATATCACCCAGCCCTTCGTAATAGAGACGGTCGGCCTTTTTGTAATCGGGTCCGGTAGATTTAGGCGATTCATCTACCTCAGCCGGTTGGCGTACGAAAGTATCAGTCTCTTCAAGCACAGGCTGGCTGAAGAGAGTCCCATCGGGTAGGATTGTTCCCTCCATTTTGGCGTCGGCCAGCTTGGCTTTCCACCACCACTTACCGGGGTCAGCATCTTTAAGGCAAGCATTTTTGAGGTTCGCACCGTCAAAATTGGCCGAGGAAATAATTGAACCGGTTAAATCAACGCCTTCCAGATTTGCCCAGCGTAAGTCAGCCCCGCTTAAATCCACACCACGCATAACAGCACCCCTAAAATCGGCGCCTTTTAGATCCGCTTTGGCCAGGTTCGCCCCTTTGAAGTTGGCGCCACGCAAATTAGCCGCGCTGAAACTGGCTCGCTGCAAGATAGCACGTTCAAAATTGGCTCCTGTCAGGTGAGTTCCTTCAAGGATGATGCCGACCAACCTGAGTTTGGCAAAATTTCCCGGTGGCTCGACGGTAAAGCCCTTGAATTCCCGGTAACCGCTTTTATACTGTCGGATAATATCTTCAGCCGTCTTCTTTTTCATCAGAACTGCTTCTCCGTACCATAGTCGTATTTTAGCTAAAAGAATATATTCGATTATAACATTCCTGTAACCAAGTGCAAGTCATTCCTGACCAAAAGCCTAATATTTTTCAAATAGTCCTATTTTGAAGGAGAGTATCGAGTGAAGCCATCCTTAGTGTTCAGAACCACCAATACAATTCTGTACTGCCAAAAATGGCCGGAAATGGTCGCTTTCTACCGGGATAAGTTACAGCTTTCTGTCACATTTGCCTCTAGTTGGTTTGTGGAATTTGAAGTAGGCCCTACCTCCCGGTTGAGCGTAGCCGATGAGCGGCGGGCGAAGGTGAAAAGCAGTCAGGGTGAGGGAATCACCCTGACCCTGGAAGTTGAAAACGCCGACGCCGCCTGGGCTGAGTTACATGCCCAAGGCTTGGAGTTGGAGCCGGTTAGAGATCATCCCTGGGGAGCGCGAGCATTTTATTTTTATGACCCAGAAGGGTACCGGCTGGAAATTTGGTCGCCAAAGCGGGGAAAAAGAGAAACCGGCAGGTAAGGGGGGGTACCTGCCGGTTTAAGGAGGAGAGTCAAAAGGTGTCGCCCTCTTGTCTCTGTCCGATGCTGCCACAACAGTGTAACACGGGCTGCTAAGAAACTGTAGTGATGAATGTCACTATTAGCTAGTGACATTTGTATCGAATTACCCTTTATCCCCGAGTAGTACCTGATTTTTTGAAGGGTATCGGCTGGAAATTTGGTCGTCAACGCAGGAGAAAAGAGAAACCGGCAGGTAAGGGGGGGTACCTGCCGGTTTAAGGAGGAGAGTCAAAAGGTGTCGCCCTCTTGTCTCTGTCCGATGCTGCAAGCACAGTGTAGCATGGACGCCTAAGAAACTGTAGTGATGAATGTCACTATTAGCTAGTGACAATTATCACATACAGACTGCTTCTTGAAGTTTTGACAGTGAGGGCCATTGCTTAAACAAAGTGGGTGGAGTATACTACCTAATGCTTACCACTAAGTTGAATGAAAAAGTTGTCGCTGTGCAGAGATATTATCAGCCGTGTCTTTTCATGGCGAATTAATAGATGAGTTTTTGATGGCTTAGGCTAAATAGAGGTAACATTAATGGTTGCCGTTAAATCTGAAATTACCGCTCAGGATGCTGTAGAGTTTGAAAGTTGGCTCAAATCCATCGAGCCGGGCCGCTCAAAAGCGGATATGAATCTTATTCGCCGTGCTTGTATGCTGGCGCAGCAGGCCCACCAGGGACAAACACGGGCTTCGGGTGAGCCTTATTTTCAACATTCGTTGGCAGTAGCCAATATTTTGGCTGCTCTGCGCTTGGATTCGGAAACCATCGCGGCCGCGGTTCTGCATGATGTATTGGAAGATACTCCGGTTACGATGGAGGAGCTTGAAACAGAATTTGGCACAAGCGTCGCCACCCTGGTGGATGGAGTCACCAAGATGGGCCAGATTCAGGAGTATCGGGGCCAAAATAAGAAAACCAAAAAAGAACGTGCACAAGCTGAAAGTCTGCGCAAGATGCTATTAGCTATGGTTGACGATGTACGGGTGGTATTGATTAAGCTGGCCGACCGCACCCACAACATGCGCACTCTGGCCCATTTACGTGAAGATAAACGCAAACGTATTGCTAAAGAAACTCTCGATATTTTTGCCCCCCTGGCCAATCGTTTGGGCATCTGGCAGATCAAGTGGGAATTGGAAGATCTCTCCTTTCGCTACCTCGAGCCGGAACTCTACAAGCAAATTGCCGGGATGGTGGATGAGCGCCGGATCAATCGTGAGCAGTATATTTCGCGGGTCGCCGATAAGTTAAAGGCTGAATTACGGGCCAGGGGTATTGAGGCGGAAGTATCGGGCCGGCCCAAACATATTTACAGCATCTGGCGCAAGATGAAGCGCAAGGGCGTTAATTTCGATCAAATCTATGATGTGCAGGCAGTACGGGTTCTGGTCAATGAAATTGCCGATTGTTACGCCACCCTGGGCATTGTCCATACCCTCTGGCGGCCCATCCCCGGTGAATTTGACGACTACATCGCCACCCCCAAAGATAACCTGTACCGCTCACTCCATACAGCGGTTATTGGACCGGAAGGCAAGACGATTGAAATCCAAATCCGTACCGATGAGATGCATCAGGATGCTGAATTAGGGGTGGCGGCTCACTGGCGTTACAAGGAAGGTGCCAGGTCAGACATAAATTTTGATCGCAAGGTTGCCTGGCTGCGCCAGTTGATGGAGTGGAAAGATGATGTGGCCGATGCCAGCGAGTTTATTGACCAGGTTAAGGCTGAAGTTTTCCAAGATCGAGTCCATGTGTTGACCCCGCAAGGGGATGCGATTGATTTACCAGCCGGAGCTACCCCCATTGACTTTGCCTATCATATCCACACCGAAATTGGCCATCGCTGCCGGGGAGCTAAGGTAAACGGCCGGATTGTGCCGCTGACTTACAAACTAAAAAACGGGGAGCAGGTCGAGATTTTGACGGCCAAGCGGGGGGGGCCGAGCCGCGACTGGATTAACACCCAGTTAGGTTATCTCAAAACCGCCCGGGCCAGGTCTAAAGTGCGGCAGTGGTTTAAGCGGCTCAATTATGAAGAAAATGTGGCCCAAGGGCGAGCGATATTAGACCGGGAACTGCACCGCCTGGGCATCGCCGAGGTGAACTACGAGAAGCTGGCCCGCGATGAATTTAATTTTAACAAAGTAGATGATTTTCTGGCGGCCATTGGCCGGGGTGATATTAATCCGTCCCAAATTGTCAGTGCGATTAATGACATTGTTGAGGCAGTCGCGCCCGAGGAAGAGGAAGAGCAGCAGACCCATACCTCACCCTCGACTGCCACCAGTTCACCCACCGGCATCAGGATCCAGGGTGTCGGTAATCTGCTGACTAACCTGGCCCAATGCTGCCGCCCCGTACCCGGCGACGATGCCATTATCGGCTTTATCACCCGTGGCCGGGGGGTAACGATCCATCGCCGGGATTGTCCCAATGTGCTGCGCTTCAATGAAGAGGGCCGCGAGCGGTTAATTGAAGTAGATTGGGACATGAAAGGCAACGACACTTATCCGGTTGACATCGAGATTGATGCCTTTGATCGCCCCGGCCTGCTGCGCGACATTACGGCGGTAGTGGCTAACGAAAAAATAAACATCAGCACTGTTAGCGTTATCACTCGCAAAAAGGAACTTAAAGCCAAGGTATTTGCTACGTTGGACATCGCCAATATAGACCAACTGGGCCGGGTCCTGGCCTTAATTGCCCAATTGCCTAACATCATCGAAGTCAAACGACGGAGAAAGTAACCCTGTGGTCTCAAGATTCGATATTGCCATTATCGGCGGGGGAATTGTGGGCCTGGCAACAGCGATGACTCTGACCGCGCGCCGGCCCCTGTCACTCATTGTTTTGGAAGCGGAAGATCAACTGGCCGCGCATCAGACCGGCCACAACAGCGGCGTGATCCACTCTGGCTTGTATTACAAACCCGGCTCTTTGAAGGCGCGAAACTGCGTTGAGGGCCGGGAAGCGTTGTATCGTTTTTGCCAGGAACATCAGATTGCCCATGAGCAGTGCGGCAAAGTGGTGGTAGTCACCCAGCCGCATGAACTGCCCCGACTGGATAAGCTGGAAGAACGAGGCCGGGCCAATGGTCTCAAGGGCTTACGCCGCTTGACGCCGGATGAACTTAAAGCGTATGAACCTCATGTGGCCGGACTGGCCGGATTGTTGGTGCCGGAAACCGGTATTGTTGATTATCGCCAGGTAGCCCAGACTTACGCTAAATTGGTGCAGCAGGCAGGGGGGTGTATTCAAACCAACACCCGTCTGCTTGGCCGCCGGCGCCAGCCTGATGAGCTGTGTCTGGAGACAAGCCAGGGCGACATTCACTGCCGTTACTTGATCAATTGTGGCGGCCTGCAATCGGATCGAATTGCGCGGCTGTGCGGGGTTGATCCTGGCCTGCAAATTGTGCCGTTTCGGGGGGAATATTACGAGCTGGTTCCCGAACGGCAATTTCTGGTGAAGAATCTGATTTACCCTGTGCCTGACCCCCAGTTTCCTTTTCTAGGAGTTCATTTCACCCGGATGATCCACGGCGGCGTTGAGGCCGGACCGAATGCGGTGCTGGCCTTTAAGCGGGAGGGCTACCACCGCTCCAGCTTTTCCCTGGCCGATGCCTGGGGTTTTGCCACCTATCCCGGCTTCTGGCGTTTGGCCGGCCGGCACTGGCGGATGAGCCTGGGAGAATTTTATCGCTCCTACAGCAAACGCGCCTTTGTTAAAGCCTTGCAGCGGCTACTGCCGGAGCTAACCATGAACGATGTGCATCCGGCTGGAGCCGGGGTGCGCGCCCAGGCCTTAGAGCCAAACGGCGCGCTGGTGGACGATTTTCGCTTTGTCGAAGCGGAGCGCATGATTCATGTGCTAAATGCGCCCTCCCCGGCGGCCACCGCCTCGCTCAGTATCGGGCAAACAATTGGGCGGATGGCCGAGGCGCGTTTTGGATTGATGTAGGATAAGAGCGTAAGGGCTGAAAAATCTTCCTCTCGCGTTATGCTCAATCATTTGATGCATGGCCCGCGAAGTAGCAGATATTGCCAGTAATCTACCCCGTTTGCACACCTCGGTAAAAATCCACCGCTTTTTTTTCCTTAATGTGAGATTAAAGGTATACTAAAAATCACCACACCCTTAATCCAACAATCACTACGTGCAAATCTGATGTTTACGACAGGGATCAGGTAGACAAAATAAAATGATGTCCTGTTAAATGACATTTGTCACTTAAAGCAATGAGCCTTATCACTGCAAATTTTATGAGAATTAACTATAATCGGGCTATGTTGTGCCAAAAGGCCCCTTCAGAGATTGTTCGAGGTTAGTTAAGGATGAATCAACGCAGATTATGGATTGCCACGCTTATCGCTCTGGTGATAGGCTCAGTTTTGACCTGGCAGGCCCAAGCCAGCGGTCCTCTTCCCCAGGGCGGCCCAAATGAAGATTGTTTATCCTGCCACGGCAACCCCGACCTGACTTATGAATTTCCGTCGGGTGAGACCTGGTCGTTGTACGTGGATCAGGATGCTTTTCATAACTCCATTCACGGCCAGGAGGAATTAGCCTGTACCGACTGCCACACCGACATCCACGACTATCCCCATCCGCCGCTGGAAGCGAACTCACCCCGTTTTTATGCCCTGGAACAGTATAAAACCTGTGAGCAGTGCCACAGTGAAGTGTACCAGCAAACTCTGGACAGTATCCACGCCAGGGAAATTGCTTCGGGTAACTGGGATGCGGCCATCTGCACCGACTGCCACGACCCCCATGCCACCACCTCGCCGGATGAGCCACGCACGGCGATTCCGCTGACCTGCTCCAAGTGCCACTCCGGTATTTACAACGAATACCTGGACAGCGTTCACGGTGAAGCTCTGGTTGACGAAAATAATGCCGACGTCCCTACCTGCATTGATTGCCACGGCGTTCACAACCAGGAGGACCCTCGCACCACTGAGTTTCGCCTCAACTCACCTAACTTGTGCGCCAATTGTCACGCCGACGAGGCGCTGATGAGCAAATACGACATCTCGACGCATGTCTTCGATACCTACGTGGCCGATTTTCATGGCACAACCGTAACCCTGTTCGAGCGGCAATCACCCGACATGCCAACCAATAAACCGGTCTGCTACGATTGCCATGGGGTCCACAACATGAAAAGCGCCGATGACCCGGAGTCTCAGGTGTTCAAGGAAAACATTCTTCAAACCTGCCAGAAGTGTCACCCCGACGCCACGACTAATTTTTCGGCAACATGGCTGGGACACTATGAACCGGATGTCAATAAATACCCCATCGTTTATTTTGTAGACCTTTTCTATAAAATATTCATTCCCGCGGTACTGGGCTTTATGGGGCTGTATGTGGTTGCTGATGTGAGTAGCAATTTTGTGCGCCGCATCCGTCGCCATAATAAAGGGGGAACAGAATAACAATGGCCGAATCACCCAAAGTCTATCCCCGCTTCACCCTTGTCCAACGCCTGGAACACTGGGTCATGGCGATCACGTTCACGATGCTGTGCCTGACCGGCCTGCCGCAGAGCTACTCCTTGACGACCTGGGGTGACTGGATCATCGCTACATTGGGTGGCATTGAAACTGTGCGGATTATTCACCGGGTATCGGCCATCGGTTTTATGCTGGTGCTGCTCTTCCACACGATCGCCGTGTTCTACCGGATTTACGTGAAGCGGGTTCGCCTGACCATGCTGCCTACGCTCAAAGATGCCACCGATCTGCTGGACAGCGTCCGCTACCAGCTAGGGCTAACTCAACACCCTCCCAAACTTCCTCGCTATACCTTTGCCGAAAAGATGGAATATTGGGCCGTGATTTGGGGCGGGGTCATCATGGTCATCACCGGCTTTATGCTCTGGAATCCCATCGCCACCACCCGCTTTTTCCCCGGTGAATTTGTCCCGGCGGCCAAGGCCGCCCACGGGGCTGAAGCCCTGCTGGCTTTTCTGGCCATCATTATCTGGCATTTTTACTGGGTTCATCTAAAGGACTTTAACCGTTCCATCTTTACCGGCTACCTCACCCGCCAGCAGATGCTGCATGAACATGCCGCCGAATTGGAAGAGATCGAGTCGGGACGCATCCCGCCGCCCCCCCCGCCCGACGTTAGGCTCCGCCGCGAGCGTATCTTTACACCGGTTGCTTCGATCATCACAGCCGTGGGTCTGGTGAGCCTGTACGGGTTTGTCACTTTTGAACAAACCGCTATTACCACTGTACCGCCGGCTGAAACCGTTGTCGCCTTTCTCCCGGCCACGCCCACGCCGACTCCAATCCCAACGCCCACGCCTGTCCCGACCCCGACGGTGCCGGGTCAGGAGACACAAGAGGCTCAGGGGGTTCAGGAAGTTGTGTCGCGTGATGCCCCGCTCATTACTCACCCTGTGGAGGGGCGGGAGGACTGCCTGGAGTGTCACGATTTGGACGGCATGCTGCCCTTCCCGGAGAATCACGAAGGCTGGCCGAATTCAACCTGCACTGTCTGTCATTCCACGGAACAAGTCAACCCGCCGCCCCCAGCCGTCCAGCATAAAATTAAAGGACGGGAAGACTGTTTGAAGTGTCACGAACTCGATACCCTGCCGGACAGCCATCAGGCAGCTAACTTTACCAGCGAAGACTGCATGATCTGCCATCTTCCAGAGGATGAAGCTGTAGCCCAGAACGAAGCTGAAGAAGCGCCCGCCGAAGCAGAAGAAAGCGCCACCAGTGAACCAGAAGCCGCCGCGCCGGTGGGTGATGTCAGTCTTTCCCAGGATCTCTTGCCGTTGCTTCAGGAAAATTGCGGAACCTGTCACGGCGAAATTGCCATGGGCGGCCTGAATGTCACTAATTACGAGGCTCTGGCCAAGGGAGGTGCGAACGGCCCCGCCTTTGTGCCCGGCTCGCCCGACGAAAGTATCATTGTGAAGACGATGCAGGGAGAACACCGGCGCAAGTTAGAAGGGCAAGACCTGCAAATGCTGATAGCCTGGATTGCTGCCGGGGCTGAAAATAATTGAGCGAGGGTGACAAGTGTCGCCTATTTGGGTGACATTTGTTACTACTTTATAGCTGCCTAATTGCATAAGATAGCTCTATGTTTCACAACTAGACTTGGGCCTGCTTGTCTTTAGGTCCTGCCGTCAGTTCCAAAGGAGGAAACGATGCGCAGAATGTTAGGGTGGTTTACTCGTTTGCGACCCCCTATTCGCTGGATTGTAGGGGTGGTAATCGTCATTGTCTTGCTGCTCATGGCGGTCACGGTTAGCGCTACGACCTGGGAGTATACCAACAGCCCTGAATTTTGTGGCACGGTCTGCCACACCATGCCCCCTGAATACACAGCTTACCAGGTTTCACCTCACGCCCGCGTTGACTGCGTGGACTGCCACCTGGGCCGGGAGAGCTTTCTTTTGACGGTCCCCCGCAAAGCGAGAGAGGTGAACCATGTGATCAATGCTCTCACCCAGGCTTACGAACCGCCGATTTACGTCAAAAATTTGCGTCCGGCCCGCGATACGTGCGAACGCTGCCATAACCCGGATAAATTCTCTTCGGATACCTTTGTTGAACGCAAACGATACAGTGAGGATGAAGCCAACTCCGCGGAAAGTATCTTCCTGGTTCTCAAGACCGGAGGCGGTACCCGGCGCGAGGGTCTGGGACGAGGCATTCATTGGCATATCGAAAATGAAGTCTGGTACTACACCGACGATCCGCTCAAGCAGACTATTCCCTATATCAAAGAAATAAGGCCTGATGGGCAGGTCATCGAGTACTTGGATGCGGAAGCCGGCTTACCCCCTGACTTCGGCAAAGAAGTCCAGGCGAACTTGCAGCGGATGGACTGTATTGATTGCCACAACCGTATTTCGCACCTGTTCCGCTCCCCGGCTGACTCGATGGACCAGGTTCTGGCTCGCCGCCAGGTTGACAGCAGCATTCCCTTTATTAAAGAGCAGGGTGTCCGGGTTCTAAACCAGAAGTACGCTAATACCGAAGAGGGCTTGCAGGCTATCGAAGGCCTGGCGAGCTGGTATCAGGAAAACCAACCGGATTTTTATGCTCAAAATAAAGAGGCGGTCCAGAACGCTGTCAGCGCGATCAAGGACATCTATACCGCGACCGTGTTCCCCAACATGGGGGTAGGCTGGCAAACCCATCCAAACAACCTGGGCCACAAGGAGTTTCCTGGCTGCTTCCGCTGCCATGATGGCAAGCATACTTCGGTGGAAGGCGAGACGATCCGTTTAGAGTGTAATGTCTGCCATTCTATTCCTGAAATCGTGGATAAAGAAAAAGCCCCGCCGGTCATCACGATTGATAAGCCGGACGAGCCGGAGTCGCACCGGGACTCTAACTGGCTGGCCCGCCATCGTTACCAGTTCGATCTGACTTGCGCTGAATGTCATGATGTCAGCAATCCTGGCGGGACTGACAACAGCAGCTTCTGTGCCAACAGCGGCTGTCACGCGACGGAGTGGAAGTTTGTTGGCCTGGATGCGCCGGCCATCCGGGCCATGGTTGAACCGCCCCAAGTACCCGGCTCCGGCGAGCCTCGACCGGTGCCGCACCCCATCGGCCCGGAAACCGACTGCCAAATTTGCCATGCCTCTGACGGGGTGCGGCCCTTCCCGGCCAATCACGCCAATTTTGAGCCAGCCATGTGTACGCTGTGCCACCAACCCAGTTCGGCTGAGACAAGCGGCCCGGTCACGCCGGTAGCAATTCCGGAGATTCCCCACCTGGTGGAGGGTCAGGAGGATCAGTGCCTGGCCTGCCACGATCAGGATGCGCTGGTTCCTTTCCCGGCCAATCACCAGTCGCTGGGCACAGATACGTGCCTTATGTGTCACCAACAGGCAGAACCCGCTCCGGCTGAGGCTGAGGATGAGAAACGGCCTGGAACTCCTCACGCAGTAGAAGAAGGGTGGCAGGATTGTCTCTTATGCCATAATTTGAAAGGGATCAACCCCTTCCCGGCCAACCATGAGGACCGTGAGGTGGAGAAGTGTCTCAATTGCCACAAGCCGGAAGAATGATGGTTTTGGTTTGTGGGTCGGTAGGGTATTTGATCTAGTTTTGAAAGGAGGTGGTTGCTAAAAGCTGAATAAAAACTCCCTAAAATACCGCCACAGTATTGAGGGGACAAATAACCAATTCTCAATGAAAGGGGGTCAGCCGAAAACCAATTTGATCTTCACCAAAATTATGAAGCAACAACGAAAGACTTAGCTTTTGGAGGTGAGTGTTACCATGAAAAAAACAATAATCTTGCTCACCGTCGGTTTAGTTGTCGTCCTCGTTGTGGGAGTCATCAGCTTTGCCCGTTTATCCGTTACCGATATCGTCAGCGCCCAGGAAGCCGTAGAAATTCCTTTCCTGGAGGAGTGGCAGTCTTCTGGCCACGCCGACGCGACGGCTGAGGCATTTGTGCATTGGGACGAGGAGTCCCCGGCGGAAGTTCCCGAAAACTGTGCCAAATGTCACAGCACGCCCGGTTACCTTGACTTTGTCGGTGCGGACGGATCTGCAGCGGGCACGGTAGACAAAACCGCGCCCATCGGCACGGTGGTCGAGTGTGTGGCCTGCCACAACAATGCGACTCTGGTCATGGATAGTGTGGTCATGCCCTCGGGGGTGGAAATCGTTGGCCTCGGCGACGAGTCCCGCTGTATGCAGTGCCACCAGGGCCGGGCTTCCACTGTCCAGGTTGATGAGTCCATTGCCAATGCAAATCTAACCGACGTTGACACCGTAAGTCCAGACCTAGGCTTTACCAACATCCACTACTTTGCCGCGGCCGCCACCAAGTATGGCACTGTGGCCAAAGGCGGCTACCAGTATGAAGGTAAGTCGTACGATGGCAACTTTGCCCACGTGGAAGAGTTTGACACTTGTATTGAGTGCCATGATTCCCACACGCTGCAAGTGAAAGTTGAAGCCTGCCAGGGTTGTCACGAAGGCGTCGCTTCCGTTGAGGACCTGAAAAACATCCGTATGCCCGGCTCGCTGGTAGACTATGATGGCGATGGCGACACCGAAGAAGGTATCGCCGCCGAAATCGCGGGTATGCAGGAGACGCTCTACGCGGCCATCCAAACCTACGCCATCGAAAAGAGTCAAGCGCCTATCGTCTACGAGCCGGCCACGCACCCGTACTTCTTCCTCGATACCAACAAGAACGGCGCGGCTGACCCGGACGAGGCCAACGGCGATAATCGCTACAATGCCTGGACGGCTCGCCTGGCCAAGGCTGCCTTCAACTATCAGGTGTCCATCAAAGACCCCGGCGCCTATGCTCACGGCGGCAAGTACATCATCCAACTGCTGTACGACTCCACCGAAGACTTGAACGCTGCCCTGTCTACGCCCGTTGACCTGTCCAACGCCAATCGGATTGACGATGGTCACTTTGCCGGGTCAGAAGAGGCGTTCCGCCACTGGGATGCAGAGGGCGAAGTGCCGGCGACCTGCGCCAAGTGTCACTCTGCGGAAGGGCTGCCCACGTTCCTGAAGGACGGGGCCAATGTCTCTGTACATCCTTCCAACGGGCTGCAGTGCGCGACCTGCCACAACGACTTGACCACCTTCTCCCGCTATGAGGTTGAAGAGGTCCGGTTCCCCAGCGGCGCGGTGCTCAGCCTCGACAATCCTGATGCCAACCTGTGCTTGAACTGCCATCAGGGGCGCGAGTCGACGGTGAGCGTCAACAACCTGATCGAAGGACTGGACCCGGACGCAGGGAGCGAGCAACTGCGCTTCTTGAACGTCCACTACTTTGCTGCTGGCGCGACTCTCTTTGGCACCGAAGCCAAGGGCGCCTACGAGTACGAGGGCAAGACCTATGTCGGCCGGTTTGAGCACGTCGAAGAGGCCGACACTTGCATCGAGTGCCACAACACTCATGGCCTTGAGGTCAAGGTAGAGCTGTGCTCCGATTGCCATGGCGACGTGGCTAGTGAGGAAGATCTGCGGGCCATCCGCGAATCTGGCGACGACTTTGATGGCGATGGCGACACTGACGAGGGCCTGGCCGCTGAGATTGATACCATGCGCGAGGCGCTGTATGCCGCTATCCAGGATTACGCCACGAATACGGCTGGCGCTGATCTGGTATACAATTCGCAGAGCTATCCCTACTTCTTTGCCGACGCCAACGGAAACGGCGAAGCCGACGCTGACGAGGAAGCTTACTCTGCCTGGACGCCGCGCTTGCTGCAAGCTGCCTACAACTACCAGTACAGTACCAAGGATCCGGGTACATTTGCCCACAACGGCCTGTACATCATCCAGACGCTCTATGACAGCCTGGAAGATCTCGGCGCTGACGTCAGCACAATGACCCGGCCATAACGTTATCACCCCCCGTAGGGATGAAAACCTATTCAGCCCTACTACCTCTCCAAAAAAGGGCCGAGCATACCTCATGCTCGGCTCTTTTTATTTACTCCATTAGATACAACAAGATAGGAAGAAAAACACAAAATTTGTGACAAATATCACTACTCAATAGAGCTAATTTCATTTAAAATCAGGCAAGGTTTTTGTCTGTGTTCTGGCGAAGCTTTTTCCCGCCTGGACACAGGTCGCAGAATCTGATTATCTAGCTAAAGGAGGTAAACTGTCTATCGGGGCTTGATATAAGCAAAGGGAAATGTCTAAAATCTCCATAGAAAGGGGGTACATTCAAAAAAGGTATTCTAAACCCTGCCATTGGATAACCAGGCATAAACTACATTATCGTTTTGAACCTGGATTGTTTGTCTAAGAGGAGTTCACACATGCAAACTAAATATATCTATCTCTTAATGGGAGTGGCTCTGGTATTATGTCTGGGGTTCGTTGCCTACCAATCGGCCCCGGCCTTGGCTGCCCCCCTCGCTCAAGATCCTGCTGTCCCACCTGAGTCCTGTGCAACCTGTCATAAGGACGCCGGCGCCAAACATCAGGCATCTTATGATGAGTTGTACCAGGATGGTGTCATTCAAGTTACCGACTTGGCTTACTCGTTTGCCGCTACGGGTACGCACACGGTAACTTTCAAAATGACCAAAGATGGCGTTCCCTTTGATGCCGGCAAGGCCGATAACCTGGCCATTTACTTTACACCGTATGCCGGTGGAAAATTCCAGTTTGAGCCGGCTGCCGAAAGACTATCACTTAAAGGGGATCTAACTTACGATGGCGAAGGCGGAAACACGAGTACCCTGGTTGGGGATATTTCCGATGTGAGCGGTATTCCTGGCCTCATCGTCGTGTACGGCAGGGATGAGACAATCGGCACTATCCCTGATACCCGGGTCGCTCAAGCCAGATACCCCTTTGCGGCTATGTTAGAAACGGGATCTGGCGTTGATTATGTTTCTGCGGCGAATGTGGCCGGCTGCGAAAAATGCCACTCGGTACCCTACCTCAAGCACGGTTACATCTACGGCCAGGTCAATCAGGATCCCGGAACCGACTTCTACACCTGTAAAGCCTGCCACCTGGATAACGGCGCAGGCGGCCATTTTGAATGGCAGCTTTTGGTTGATGATCCTGCCGCTGCTGTCGAGTTTCTCGCAGCCGGAGAAGACGCTCAATTACCACCTGAGCAGGCAGAGAAGTATGCCTATAAAACGTCGGTAATGAACGACGTGCATATGTCGCATGCCATGGAATTCCCCTATCCTCAGTCCATGTCAAACTGCGTCACCTGCCACGAAGGCAAACTGGATACTGTATTGGCAGATGCTAACTTCACCGGGGAAACCTGTAAGAGCTGTCACCCCGTGACCGGTTCCGAGGAACATGGAACCACCGAGCTTGCCCTGATGACCATCATGCCCGAGGATCACAGTGACTTTGACTTGAACACGGAGACCTGCTCCGATTGCCATAGTGCGGAAGGGGGAGCTACCGTATTCAGTGAAATTCACACCGGTTATGACGAGGTGATCTATACCGCCGATGGGCTGAAGTATTCTGAAGCAGTTAGCGTTACCATTGACAGCGCCTCCTTCGACGGCAGCACGCTCAATATCAAATTCAGCGCGGTTGAGGCTCAGGATGCTGATGTTGATGTGACGACCATTACCCCAACTGTGCTGGTCGGGTTGTATGGCTACGACACGAAGGACTACATCATCGGTGCCCACGAAAGACTCTTTGATGATAATGGTGATGGCACGATTGACAACAATGACCAGCGCGCTCTGGAATATGTTGTCGGTGAAGAGAATCCGCGCATGAGCACAGTATCGGCAGGAGACGGCAGTTGGGAAGTGAGCGCAGACCTGTCGGCGTGGACTGATCTGATCACGAGCGGCGCCGTGAAGAGAGTGGAAATCGGGGTCATGCCGGCTTTGCTAAATGCTGATGGCGTTATGGTGGCGCTCAATGCTCCTTCCAGAACCTTTGACCTGGGGGCCAATGCCTTTGCCGATGACTTCTACAGCCCCATCGCAAAGATTGCTGGCTGTAACAACTGCCATGATGCGCTGGCAATAAACTTCCATGAACCGGATCATGGCGGGAATGTCGTTGTCTGCCGAATGTGTCACATTACCAAGAGTGGTGGTTCTCATCTCGAGGTGCAATCCAGATCGCTTGATTCCTATATCCACGCGATCCACTCGTTCCAGGAATTCGACATCGGCGATGTAGACTTTTCTGATCCAGTACAAGCCTTGCATTATGAAGAGTATATCTCGTTCCCGTTCCCCACGCATGCCAATACCAACTGTGAATCCTGTCACGTGGAAGGCAAGTATAATGTGCCGGATCAGTCCAAGTCGCTCCCAGGTATCCTCTCAGCGACCGATGTCGTTACTACCACGGAAAGAAGCATCACTGATATGCCGTCTTATGTCACCGGCCCTGCTTCGAGAGCCTGTGGTGGGTGTCACAGAGCTGCATTGATCAATGAAGATAAAGCCGGTGAGCTTATATCTTTCATGCAGCACACCAAACAAGGTGGTTATCTTATCGAAGCGGGAGAGGACCCCAGCAGCACGCTCAACGGGGTGATTGATGAGATCATGGCTCTCTTCAAGTAAGTGAAGCATGTGAGGTGGGTTTCAGTCCACCTCAGTTAAGTAAAGATATGAGACCTCTCGAAATTTAGGGGGGGCACTGAAGACCGGGCGTATCACAACGCCCGGTCGTTCTTTGCGCCTGTACATCGTCTCCACCCCATTTCCCCACACCTTTCGCCCCATCAGGGTGGGGTAAATACCCTATCCTTGTCCCTTAACCCCCCATCTTACCCGGGCTTATCCGGACTAATCCCCTCACCAGAATGGGGATAACCCCATATAGAGTCAGCCAGCCCGCAATGTTATAGTAAGTGTAGCGAAAAACCATCTAACATGGATTGAGAAAGGAAGGTTTAAGATGTCCACCGAATTATTCCTCGGCCTCTTTGTTTTTGTTGGGCTGGCCCTGCTGCGCTTGGGCTTACCGCTGCTGCTCCTGTGGCTGCTGGGCAAAACCCTGCGCTATCTCCAGACAGCCCTTCCTTGAGCGCTCATTTTCATTCAAAAACCCATCCACCGACTACTGTCTTCGAGGAGAAAGCTATGTTCAAATCAATCACCCTGACCAACCGGGTAAGACTGACCGGACAATTGTTTCTAATAATGGGCCTGCTCTTTTTACTGGGCCTGTTCATTCCTGCCGTCGCCCTGGCCGGCTCGCCCGAACCATGCGCCAAGTGCCATGCCGACGAAATGAAAGCCTGGGAAGATTCGCCGCATGCCAAAGCTGCGCCTGCAGTTAACTGTGAAGATTGTCACGGCGCTTATGTCGAGGGGCACCCCAAAGAGGGGATCATGCAGTTGGGCGTCGACTCTGCCTCCTGCGAGAAATGCCATACCGAAACATATGAACAGTGGCAGGACAGCGCCCACGGTCAGGCCAACGTTCAGTGTATCAGTTGTCACCTGTCTCATTCCCAGGAATTCCGCTTAACCGATGAGACGCTCTGCACCACTTGCCACGAGCAGCTCGACGATTTTAACCACGCCACCCATGCCGAGGCCAATCTGGCCTGTACCGACTGCCACGTCTCATCTATGGCCCACGGCTCCGCCCAGGCCGATACGCCGCCCGATCATAGTTTTGTGGTTGCTTCACAGATGTGCGTGGATTGCCACGAGCAGACCGACCAGTCGGTTTTCCGGCCAGTGCGTGGCAAAAAAGCAGCCGACGATCCCAGCCCGGAGCTGGCGGCCAGGCTTAAAACCGTCGAAAAAACCAATGAGTCCCTCAAGGCCATGTCATTTGGTGGTTTGGGCCTGGGGATTGGTATCGGTGGTATGCTGGGGATTACCTTTATGCTGGTCATCGGCGCGATCAACCGAAGGAGTGCAAAATTATGAGCAGCCCTGTTTCTCGCCGCGAATTTTTGAAGAAGGTTGGTACGGGGGCAGCGGCCTTAACAGCGGCAAGTTTCATCCCGCTAGAGGCTCGACCGGCGGCGGCCAGTGAGGCGTCCACAGAGCCGACCTGGGGCACCTTGATTGACCTGACCCGATGTACCGGCTGCGAAGCCTGTGTCCTGGCCTGCAAAAAGAGCAATAATCTGCCCGACCCTGTCACTACGGCGGTTAAACTTGAAAGCAGCGCCTACAGTTGCCTGGAAACTCGCCCGGTGACAACTGAGGGAGGTGAAGCTAAAACAACCTATGTGAAACGTCAGTGTATGCACTGCCTGCACCCGGCCTGCGCCTCAGCATGTACCGTCGGTGCGCTGACCAAAAGTACCAGCGGGCCGGTAGTCTATGACTCCAGCAAGTGTATTGGCTGCCGTTACTGCCAGTATGCCTGTCCTTTCGGCGTGCCGACCTTTGATTGGGCCAACCCCCTGGGCCTGATTCACAAGTGCGAGTTCTGCAAAACTCGTTTGAGCACGGGCGAAAAACCGGCCTGTGGTGAGGCTTGCCCCAACGGCGCCATTCGCTTTGGCCGGCGGGATGTTCTGTTAGCCCAGGCCCATGCCCAGATCGAGTCGAATCCGGGCCGCTATGTCCGCCGTGTTTATGGTGAATTTGAAGCGGGCGGCACCTCGATGCTTTACCTGTCGGCAGTTCCTTTTAGCGAACTGGGCTTTCCAAAACTGGGCAAGGAACCTATTCCGGCCCAGGCGGAGTCAGTTATGCGGCAGACACCGGTCATCGCCTTGACGGTCGCCAGCCTCGCCAGCGCGCTTTCCTGGTTTTTGAAAATGCGCGAGCACAAACTGGGCCTTGTCCACGAACCGATTGAAGCTGAGGAGGCCCATCAATGACCACCCTAACCGTTCATCGAGAACAAGCCCAACTTAGTCCATTCAACTTGACCACCATCACCCTTACGATCCTGGCCCTGCTGACGCTGGCCGGGGTGGTGGCCGGCCTGGGGCGGCTGCTGCTGGGCCTGGGATCAACCACTGCCCTCAGCGACGGCTACTCCTGGGGTATCTGGATTGCCTTTGACTTTGTCCTGATTGCTTTTGCCGGGGCGGGTTTTACCATGGCCGCCGTGGCCCATGTGCTGCGGTTACACCAGTTTGAGCCGGCGGTGCGCCCCGCTATTCTGACCGGGCTGATGGGTTATACCGCTGTCCTGCTGCTGCTGGTGCTGGACCTGGGGCGTCCGGACCGTTTTTACAATTTTATCCTCTTCTGGAATCCCCACTCGCCCCTGTTCGAAATCAGCTTCTGTGTACTGCTGTATACGACGGTCCTGATGCTTGAAACTGCGCCATTTCTGCTGGAACGGCTGGGCTGGAAAAAATGGGTAGGGCGACTGCACCGGGCTACGGCGGTCATCGCCATCATCGGCGTGACCCTCTCCTCACTGCACCAATCTACCCTGGGGACACTCTACCTGAACATGCCTCACCGGCTGGATGCCCTGTGGTACAGCTCCATCCTGCCGCTGCTGTTCTTCATCTCCTCGATCATGGCCGGTCTCAGCCTGGCTATGATTGCCTATGCCGTTTCTTCGACCATCCTGGGGCGACGGGTCAAAGCGGGAATCTTGCGTGGCCTGGCTACCGGTGCAGCCTGGGTAACGCTCTTTTACCTGGGGCTAAAATTGGCCGACCTGGGGTGGCGGGGCCAGTGGCCGGCCCTGTTTAGCTTCGACACCCTGAGCCAGTTATTATGGCTGGAACTGGGCCTGGGAGCCATCGTTCCGGCAGTTCTTTTGCTCAGCCCGGCCCTCCGTAACCGCCGCTGGAGCCGATGGCTCGGTGCGGGTCTCATCATGTTTGGCGTCTTGATGAACCGCTTCAACGCGACCATGTTCGGCCAAACCCCGCCGCCGGGCACGCCGGCCTACACGCCGCACCTGATGGAGTGGTTATCTACCCTCGGCATTATTGCCGGGGCGATGCTGGCCTGGTACGTGGGAGTCAAGCTGTTGGTTATCTTCGAAGGGAAAGGTGAAGCAACGTCGTAATCTGGCTTCACCTGGCTAAATAGTCCATAAGATTTAGAGGGGCGCAGATGTAAAAATCTGCGCCTGTTTCTATTTAGAACCTACGGAGTGTCAAAGTGCACTTTGACACTCCACAACCGTTTTGGAGATGAGTTAGCCAATCACTTGGGTTTGTTCTATAATCAGCCGAGCGAGGAGAGACTTCAAAGGAAACTATCAGCTCATGAGCAATCCATTTGATATTCTTTTTGAACCCGTGCCCATTGGCCCGGTGGTCGCGCCGAACCGCTTTTACCAGGTGCCGCACTGCAACGGCCTGGGGAGCCGCATGCCTCGAGCCTTGGCGGCGATGCGGGGTATGAAAGCCTCGGGCGGCTGGGGCGTCGTCTGCACCGAAGAGGTGGAGATCCACCACAGCAGCGACCTGTCGCCCTACATCGAAGGGCGGCTGTGGGCTGACGAGGACATTCCGGCACTGCAAGCGATGGTCGAGGCGGTACATGCGCACGGCGCGCTGGCCGGGATTGAACTGACCCATAACGGTTATGACGCCGTAAATTTGTATTCACGGGTACCGCCGCTGGGGCCGCGCTCAATGGGCGTGCTGGGCGGCTGTGGCTTTGATCCGGTGCAGGCCCGCCGCGCCGATAAGGAAGATATTCGGAATGTGCGGCGCTGGCACCGGGCCGCAGCGTTGCGGGCCAAACGGGCCGGCTTCGACCTCATTTACTGCTATGCCGGTCACAGCATGAGCCTGGCCATGCACTTTTTAATCCGCCGTTTCAATGACCGCACCGACGAATACGGGGGCAGCCTGGAGAACCGGGTCCGGCTGCTGCGCGAGTTGATCGAGGACACCAAGGAAGCGGTGGGCGACACCTGCGCTGTGGCCGTGCGCTTCGCCGTGGATGAGCTGCTGGGTGAAGACGGGCTGACCAGCCAGGGAGAAGGCTACGATGTGGTGGCTATGCTGGCCGAACTGCCCGACCTGTGGGATGTCAATGTCAGCAATTGGAGCAACGACTCGGCCACGTCCCGCTTTGAAAAGGAAGGATTTCAGGAACCTTACATCGCCTTTGTCAAAACTCTGACCAGCAAGCCGGTGGTCGGCGTGGGCCGCTACACCTCACCCGAAGCAATGGTTTCGGCCATCCGGCGCGGGGTAATGGACTTGATCGGCGCGGCCCGTCCCTCTATCGCCGATCCCTTTCTGCCTCAAAAAATCAAGGAAGGCCGCTTCGAAGACATCCGTGAGTGTATCGGCTGTAACATCTGCGTCACCGGCGATACCCGCTTTGTGCCCATCCGCTGCACCCAAAACCCGACGATGGGCGAGGAATGGCGGCGCGACTGGCATCCTGAACTCATTGCGCCGAAGAAAAGTAATCAAACTATGCTGGTAGTCGGAGGTGGTCCCGCCGGACTGGAGTGCGCCCGCGCCCTGGGGCAGCGGGGTTACGAGGTGGCGCTGCTCGAAGCCCGCCGGGAACTGGGAGGGCGAGTGGCCCTGGAGTCAAAGCTGCCGGGGCTGCGCGAATGGCGGCGGGTGATAGACTGGCGCCTTACCCAGATCCAAAAGCTGCGGAATGTGTCTGTCTATCCTGGCAGCCCCATGACTGCTGCGGAGGTTTTGGAAGCCGGCTATGCACACGTGATTCTGGCGACCGGCGCCCGGTGGCGGCGCGACGGCGTTGGCCGGACTCTTTGGCAACCTATCCCCGGTCACGACCTGCCCCACATCTTCTCCCCGGACGACCTCATGGCCGAGCGCCTGCCGGCTGGCCGTGTCATTGTGTACGACGACGACCACTATTATATGGGCGGGGTGCTGGCAGAACTGCTGGCCCGCCAGGGATGTGAGGTGGCCCTGGTCACACCCGCGCCGATGACATCCTACTGGACTCAATTCACGCTCGAACAGGAACGCATCCAACGCCGCTTGATGGGTTTGGGAGTCAGCTTATATCCGCAGCACGTTCTCGACGCCATCCAGCCCGGTGCTGTCACCCTGGCCCACACCATTTCCGGCGCAGTCTCAGAGCTGCCCACGGACGCCGTGGTGCTGGTTACTGACCGCCTGCCCAACGACGAGCTGTATCAGGCCCTCAAACCGGCGCTGGCCGAGGGTAAGTTACAATCCCTGCGCATCATCGGCGATGCCGACGCGCCCAATATTATTGCCCAGGCCGTCTTTGCCGGTCATCTCGCTGCCCGCGAATTTGAAGAAGCGCCAGCCGACGATACGCCGTTTCGGATCGAGCGAGCGGCGATATAATAAAGAGGAGTGAATGATGGATGCTCAATCTCAGCAGACGTTAGCCCGCCTGATTCGCACGCAGCGCATTGCCGCGCTGGGTACATTGCGCGATGGAGGACCGCTGGTTTCGATGATCCAGTACGCGGTGGCCCCCGATTTTTCAGCCTTTTATATCCATGCCAGCAGCCTGGCCCAGCACACCCGGGACATCTTGCAGGATGCCCGGGTCAGCCTGATGATCGCTGAAACGGATACCGGCGTACCCGACCCGCAGACTCTGGCCCGGGTGTCCATTCGCGGTGAAGCGGTGGAAGTGCCGGCCTCTGATTCCAATTACGCCGAGGTCAGATCGCTCTACCTCACGAAATTCCCTCAGGCAGCTTTCAACTTTGGCTTGGGGGATTTTGCCCTGTATCGGATTCAACCTCGCCGGGCGCGTTTCGTGGCCGGGTTTGGGCAAATCTTTAATTTGACCCTGGCCGATTTCAAGCAAACAGCCGCGCCGGGGCTTGATGAGGGGAATTAACCAGTCTGAGTTCGGAATTGTCGAAAACTCCGAACTCAGACCGAATATGTTTAATTTAGCCTCGTTTTGGCGGCAACCGGGTGTTCGTAAACCGGCGACTGGTACTGCTCCCCGGGCAAGCGGCGACCCAACTGGCCGTAGAGAAAGATTTGGCACTGATAGCAAGTCTCCGGCAGCCGGCCGTCGGCGTTGCGCCAGGCCAGCCAGCAGGGGAGATGGGGCTGCTGTGCCGCCGGACAGCGGGAACGGGTTGCGGCATCGCATCCCTTAACCAGCCAACAGGGTTGATTCAGCCACTCCAAAAATTTCGACTGAAGCGGCTCAGGCTGGGTCCGGCTGGCCTCCCACTCGGCCATTGCTTCGGCCTGCCACTTGGCGTCGAGACGGTGCAGCCAATAGCCTACCAGCAGGACAACCGCCAGGGGAACAGCTAAGCGCACCAAAAACATGCCCAATATTATTGCTGCCTGCCACCACCAGTCCATATTTCACCTCGCAGCTCGGAAGAAATTAGAAAGAAGAACACCGGATTCTTCTTAGTTCCTAATTTTAGATTATCATATCTGGGGAGTACAGTCTATCAGGTAATTGCCCCATTCTGGCCGTGGGGAAATGTTACTAACCTGAATTCGAATTTCGCCAAAAATCATCCTGAGTAAGGCGTTAGCCTATATCGAAGGATGATTTTTGGCTCAATAGCGCACCTGCTTGGCTGACAAATTTAACAGATACTGTGTTATTAAAACAACTGTCTAACACCTGAGTTTAGCCGCTTGCGGGCGGGTAAGGTTGGACCTCCTTATAGGCTGCCCGATTGCATCGGCAACCACGGCTCACCACACGAAGGTGATTTGCCCATGAGGGCAAACAACATCACATCGGCCGGGCGCGGGTTGCTGACGTGACACCGGCCGCTCCTCAGGGCAACTGCCTGATGACGGTAGCCCTGAATGGCGCGGCTAACAGATCCCCCAGCGGGGCGTAGACGCCGCTGGCCGCAGCCTCCTGCATATGCGCCGCCCGCGCCTCGGCCGACTCCCAATCGGCAATCTCAACCAGGATATCGGGATTATCGAGCACCTCGTAGCGCGTGCTGCCCAGGAAACCGTGTTGGCCCGGTCCATGTTCCGCCACAATGCTCTCAATCAGACTCTTAAGCTCAGCCCGCCGGCCTGGTTTAGCCTGCAATTCGACGATCACCTTGATGGCCACTTCAGCCTGTCCTTTCTAAATTTTTCAATAGCCCGTCTACTCGAGGCAGCACCTCTTGAACGGGTTCAGCAGGTGCTGTCCTGGTAAATTTGAAGAAGCCGGCTCCGGCCGATCGCCATAGATTTACAGTATCGAAAATGTCAGCCGCGCTTTCTGCCTCTGCTACAATGATGCCCCACCCATCAGGTGTGGAATCCCAGCGAATGATGTTGACTCCTTTGGGCGGAAACAGCCCCGATGAGGTCAGCTTTCCGGCGATTTGCTGCCGTTCTTCAACAGACATGTTCTCATTTAACTCCCAATAGGTTAGAAACAGCATCGGTAAAACTCCCTTTCTTTTGATTTGTTTAATGGGCATAAATAGCCCGCTATCCGGGGACAGCGGGCTGGGAGCAGATCTTGATTTCTCTTCTATTACTCGGCGGCCTCAATATGGAAGACGACTGGCTGTATGACCCCATGCGACTCCATCGCTGCCGCCGCCTCGGGGGTTTGCATCATAGCCATCATCCCCTCCATATTGTGAATGTTGGCCGACACAGCGACCCGATTGCTTCCATCCGCAGCAACATACGAGACAATATCCGTGGCGAATGGCCCCAAAATCTCGACCCGCTCATGGCCCTTGGACGCCCAATGCTTCACATCCTCGACTGTATGGGTACCAACTATCTTTGGCATTTGTTATTCTCCTTATTTTATAATGAATTTCGACTTGTTTGTGAATGAAAGATCTCAACAAGAGTATCTCTTCGGCGCACTTTAAGGCGCGCAGACAATCATCAGCATCACCTCGCTTTCATAGCCTAAAAAGGGTCAATCTATCCAGCGTGGTCCGGCGCTGAGACGACGCCCAACTGCTGCATCATGGCCATACTGTCCATGACCCCCCAATGTTCCACAAACTTGCCCTCAGCAATGCCGAGAATGTCAATCACGTTTATTGATATACGCTTGCCGGTTGGTGGAATGCCCATAAACTCACCCTCATGGGTGCCGGTCCAGGTCATGTGCAATACAACCTCATCACCTTCGGCAATAAGGTGCTCAATTGTAGCTTTGAGGTCGGGGAAAGCACTACGCAACATGGTGAACAATACTTTGGGGGCCTCACGACCAGGCGGTATGCCAGGTGGAAGTTCCTCATGTTCAACGAAGTCAGGGATAAGAAACTCGTCAATCACACTCATGTGTCCCTGATTTATCCCTTCCTCCACCAGTTTACGGACTAATGCTTTATTTTGTTCAATTGACATTGGTTATTCTCCTTATTTTTATGACGAATTCCGCTGCACGAGTATGCCTAACGGCAACCCAATGGCTAAGACATGTTCTATGATTGCCTCGATGAGCCAGGGCAAGGTTGGAGCTGGCAGCGGAGGTGCCGCACTGAGCGGTGTTACAATCATGTTCATGACGATAAAAACGCCCAAGCCGTACAGGAGCGAGCCAGCGATGGCATAGCGGCGCAAGAGAGGAATGCGCTCGGCGCTCAGGAAAAAAACGCCGGCGATCACAAAAGATATGAGCAAGTGAAAGAACACCCCGAGCAAGGCGGTGGCGATGCCGCCCTCGAAAGCGGCCATGCTGCCCAAGGCGCCGCTGGCTATATATTGCCATACTAAAATAAAGGGGGTCTTTTGAATGAGAGTAGTAACGATCCATGAGTGGATTAATTGGATTATAAAGATAAACATTCCGCCAAGTACAATGGAACGAAGGATTGAATTGCGGTCATTGAGGAACGTCCTGTTGATAGTAGCCATAATGATAGTTCCTTACCCTCTCCTTTCTACGAGGTTTCCTGGTTCGATTCGCCTGACGACCGGCTAGGCCGGAGGTCCGGCTGGGATGACGCCGAGTTGCTGCATCAGAGCGAGCTGGTCGGACACTCCCCAATGCTCGCGGGCCAGCCCGTCATCGCCAAAGCGCGTGATGTCGATGAGTTTCATGGAGACCGATTTGCCGGTCGCCGGCATCCCCATGAATTCACCCTTGTTCGTACCGGTCACCCGCACCCGCGCCACGGCCTTATCGCCGCTCGCAATTATGTCTTCGACGTCCATCCGCATATCCGGGAACGCTGCGATCAGCAACCGGAAATACTGGATCACGCCGGCCTTCGTCGGCGGGAGTCCGGGTATTTCCTCGTGCTCGACGAAATCATCGGCCAGTTGTCGCCCGAAACCGTCAATGTCACCGGCGTTGATGAGGTCGTAAAGGCGTCGGATTGAGGTAGTGTGATCCATGCTTGCCTCGTTATGGAAGACGACGGGCGGAAGGACACCGTGCGACTCCCTGGCTGCCGCCGCCTCCGGTGTTTGCGACATGGCAATCAGACCCTCCATATCGTGAATGTTGGCGGACATGGCGACCTTATTGCTTCCATCCGCAGCAACATACGAGACGACTTCCGTGCCGAATGGAGCAAAAACCTCGACACGCACGTCACCCTTGGACGCCCAGTGCTTCACATCCTTGACTTCATGGGTAATAACTATTCTTGGCATTTGTTGTTCTCCTTATTTTTATGACGAATTCCAACTTGTTTGTGATACGACACAGAAACTCCAACTACATCACAACCTGTCTCTGCTTTGCCGGCAGCGATTCTAACCAGCCTAGCCCGGCGCGGGGATCAAGCCCAACTGTTGCATCATCGCCATCTGGTCAAATAAACGCCACGATTCGACAATTTGCCCATCGGCCAGCCGGTCAATAATGATTTCTGACATCGTCACAGACTTGCCCGTCGGAGGGATACCCATCAGGTCACCCGTATGGGTGCCTCGAAAGGTGATTTGGCTAACAACCTTGTCTCCTTCCGCGATCATATCTTCGACGGTTGATGTACTGCCTGTGAACGCGCTCAGGAGTAGCTGCCCCATTTGTTTGAAGCCTTCCATGCTGAGCGGCTCCGGGGCACTGCCCATATGCACGATGGCATTGGGGGCAAAAACCGCAAATGCCCCATCGAGATCGCCCGTGTCGAGGGCCTCACGGAAACGCTGGACAACGGCCTTGTTACTGTCGGTTGACATTAAGATAATCTCCTTTCTTGAGTGGGATGCGCTTCAGATCGAGTCGTCGCACCCATAGTTACAGATTATTAGAACAGATGATGTTTTTCGTTGCTTGGCTATACCTTCTGTAAGGTAGCGAAACGCCATTAATTCATCATTATTTGGGATAATCTTGCCCGAATTAAATTTCTTTTGCCCTTATCCTCCTTTCTGATGTGGCAATTTAGTCTTCGATAATCAGAACTTTCAACCATGCCTAAATCTTTGTACCTGAAGCTAGACGCCTGTATAATTGCCGGATACCATTCATAATAAGAGAGAGGATAGGTGAGGACGCTACGCCGGTTGCCCGAAAGCGTTGATGATCAGCGTCAGCTCGGGCATCTCTTGTAACAGGTCGGAGAGGTGTCGTCGTCGCTTACGACCGGGGTCTGGCATGCGCATCGTATCTCGCCCCGCCGTCTCCACGAGCGGCACGATACGGCGGATATAACGGCCGGCCGTGGTATCGCTGACCCCAAACAGACCACCTAACGTCTCAAGGGTCGGATATTGACGCAACCAGACGATAGTCAGCAGGATTTGGTCTCGAGCTGCTAATTCAAAGCCAGGTCCACCTCCAACGGCGCGTTGCCGGTCAGGTCGGTTGCGCCGCTTCTTCTCCGCGGCCGTATAACCTGGCAAGATAGTATTGACCAACTCATCGAACTCAGTTAGGCCCAGGCCGGTCATGGCCTGGAACAGGGGTTGATTTTGGCTGAGGTCATGGCATCGTAGGGCCATAATATCTTTGAGCAGCAGCAGCGACCAGCGCAAGGCTCAGAATTTAGGGCGGCGATAGGATGATTGCCTTTAGGTGACTCAATCATCTTTTATTGTGAATGTTATCTGGTAAAATCAGGATACCAGATTTTGGTTCGATTGTCCCTGTACATCCCCTTGCACAACTGTACAAGCCCACCGGTCCGGTCATTGCTGTTTAAGGAATAGCGTTACAATGGATCTCAAAAAATTTGGCGAGCAGCTCAAAACACTCCGGCACCAGGCCCAATTGAGCCAGCAAGAGTTCGTGGACGCGCTGGATCAACTGGCCCAGGCTGGCCCCGCTGAAGATCACCGGGTTATTGATGGCTCCCTGGTCTCGCGTTGGGAACATGGCTCGGTGTATAAAGGGCGGCACTGGAAACCCACCCGATCCTACATGCGCTACCTGCTCCGCCTCTTTGCCGGCCAACTCGATCTTCTCATTGCTCAGCAGTGGGCGGCTCAGGCCGGGTATCAATTTAGCCGGGCTGAGCTGCAAGATATCTTCTCCGGTCAGGCCGCGCTCGTAGATTGGGGCGAGACCCCCGACCTGGGCAGCTTCTATGGCCGGGAGAGGGAACAGGAGATCCTGGAACGCTGGCTGGTGGCCGACCGCTGTCGCCTGGTGGCCATTGTCGGGATGGGCGGGATCGGCAAAACCGTTCTGGCAGCGAGGGTCGCCCGGCAGGTCAGTTCCCACTTCGACTGTGTGATCTGGAGATCACTCATCAATGCGCCGCCTTTGACCAGCATGCTGCGGGGTTGGTTCCAGGTCCTCTCGCAGCAACAACTCAATCGCTGGCCCGATCATCTAGCTGAGCAACTTGAACTGTTATTCGACATCTTGCGCCGGCAGCGCTGTTTATTGATCCTGGACAATGTCGAAACCATCATGCAGCAGGGTAGTCGGGCCGGCCAGTATCGCCCCGGCTATGAGGTTTATGGCCAACTGATCCAGCGCTTTGGCGACGGCGAGCATCAAAGCTGCCTGCTGTTGACCAGCCGGGAGAGACCGCAGGGCCTGGCTCGCTTAGCCAATGATAATCCTTTGATTCGTTTTCACCAGTTGGCGGGTCTGGCCAAGCCGGCCGGCCTGGCCATTTTACAGGGACAAGGACTGTCCGGCCCGGCCCACGTTTTGGAAGGGCTAATCGAGCATTATTCCGGCCATCCGCTGGCTTTGAAGTTAATCGCCCAAACCATCCAAGAACTCTTTGCCGGCGATAGTGAGGCCTTTCTGCGGGAAGAGGCGGTCATCTTTGACGATATTCGGGATATCTTGGATCAGCAGTTTGTTCGCTTATCTGCCCTGGAGCGAGAGATTATGGTCTGGCTGGCGATTGAGCGGGAGGCAGTTTCCCCTCAGCTTTTAAGAGATAATCTGGTCAAGCCAGAAGCAGGCGGCACTTTTTTGGAGGCGCTGCGTTCGCTGCAGCGGCGGTCGTTATTGGAACAGTCGGCGGCTGGCTTTACCTTGCAAAATGTGGTGCTGGAATTTCTGACCGATTACTTGGTGGAGCAGGTCTGTCAGGAAATTGAGGGATCACCAGGCAGGGGAGCAGAGGAGCAGAGGAGCAAGGGAGATGAATTTTCACCCCTGCTCCCCCGCCCCCTTGCACCCCTGCATTTGAATCGGTATGCCTTGATCAAAGCCCAGGCCAAAGAGTATGTCCGGGCCAGCCAGAGCCGGCTGATCCTGAAGCCGGTGGCTGAGCGGTTGCTGGCGGCCTTGGGGCAGGCAGGGCTGGAGGCGCGGCTCAAGGCGATCTTGGAGGCGCTGCGCCAGGCTGGGCCGCAGCAGCCGGGGTATGCCGGGGGTAATGTTCTTAATTTGCTGGTGCATCTGAAGATTAAGCTTCGCGGCTATGATTTTTCCGGGTTAACGATCAGGCAAGCTTACCTGGGCGGTCTGCATGCGCCTGACCTCAATTTCGCCGGAGCTTATCTGGCCGGAGCTGTGTTTACGGACACCTTTGGGCCGACTTTCTCAGTGGCCTTCAGCCCGGATGGCAAGGTATTGGCCGCGGGTACGGCGGAGGGGCAGGTTCGCTTGTGGCGGGTCGCAGATGGCCAACCGCTCCTGACGTGTGAGGGTCACCTTGGGGCTGTCTGGTCCGTGGCCTTCAGCCCCGATGGCCGCCTCCTGGCCAGTGGCAGTACAGATGGGACGGTGCGCTTGTGGGACCTTCGGTCCACCGGCCAAAGCCTCAAGACGTTGGCCGGTCACACCCACCAGGTTTGGTCCGTGGCCTTCAGCCCCGATGGCCGCCTCCTGGCCAGTGGCAGCACAGATGGGACGGTGCGCTTGTGGGACCTTCGGTCCACCGGCCAAAGTCTCAAGACGTTATCCGGCCACACCCACCAGGTCAGGTCAGTCGCCTTCAGCCCCGATGGCCGCCTTCTGGCCAGTGGCAGTTTTGATCACACGGTGCGCTTGTGGGATGTGAACACCGGCCAAAGCCTCAAGACGTTGACCGGCCACGCCCACCCGGTTAGGTCGGTGGCCTTCAGCCCCGATGGCCGCCTCCTGGTCAGTGGCAGTAATGATCAGACGGTGCGCTTGTGGGAGGTTAACACCGGCCAAAACCTCAAAACGTTGTCAGGCCACACCAATCAGATTTCGTCAGTGACCTTCAGTCCCGATGGCCGTCTTCTGGCCAGCGGCAGTGAAGACCAGATGGTACGCTTGTGGGAGGTTAACACCGGCCAAAGCCTCAAGACGTTGGCGGGCCACACCCACTGGGTTTCGTCAGTGACCTTCAGTCCCGATGGCCACCTTCTGGCCAGTAGCAGTAATGACCAGACGGTTCGCTTGTGGGAGATCCCCACTGGCCAAAACCTCAAGGCGTTATCAGGCTACACCAACTGGGTTTGGTCAGTCGCCTTCAGTCCCGATGGCCGCTTTCTGGCCGGTGGCTGTTTTGATCACACGGTGGGTTTGTGGGATGTGAACACCGGCCAAAACCTCAAGACGTTATCAGGCCACACCGACTGGGTTTCGTCAGTGACCTTCAGCCCCGATGGCCGACTTCTGGCCAGTGGCTGTTTTGATCATACAGTGGGCTTGTGGGACCTTCGGAACACCGGCCAAAGCCTTGAGATATTGGCGGGCCACACCAACCCGGTTTGGTCAGTGGCCTTCAGCCCCGATGGCCGTCTTCTGGCCAGTGGCAGTAATGACAAGACGGTGGGCTTGTGGGACCTTTGGCACACTGGCCAAAGCCTCAAGACGTTGACCGGCCACGCCCACCCGGTCAGGTCAGTCGCTTTCAGCCCCGATGGCCGCCTTCTGGCTAGTGGCAGCCAAGACCAGACGGTGCGCTTGTGGGATGTGAACACCGGCCAAAACCTCAAGACGTTATCAGGCCACACCCACCAGGTTTGGTCAGTCGCCTTCAGCCCCGATGGCCACCTCCTGGCCAGTAGCAGTGAAGACCAGACGGTGCGCTTGTGGGACCTTCGGTCCACCGGCCACAGCCTCAAGATGTTGGCGGGCCACACCCACCCGGTTTCGTCAGTCGCCTTCAGTCCCGATGGCCGCCTCCTGGCCAGTGGCAGTTTGGATCAGACGGTGCGCTTGTGGGAGGTCCCTACCGGCCAAAACCTCAAGACGTTATCAGGCCACACCAACTGGGTTTGGTCAGTCGCCTTCAACCCCAATGGTCGCCTTCTGACTAGTGGCAGTGCGGATGCAACCATCAAACTCTGGGACGTCCAGACCGGCGAATGTCTCAAAACCCTCCAGCCCGAGCGGCCCTACGAGCGGATGAACATCACCGGCGCGACCGGGTTGACGCAAGCGCAGAAGGCAGCTCTCAAGGCCTTGGGGGCGATAGAGACACCTGCTTATTAAAAGCTCTTTTGAACTGCTCGCCCAAGTCAACGAAAGTGAAGAACGCTACGAGCGAGTAGTTCAACTCTGGGCGGTAGCCGAAACCTTGCAGGTTCGCATTGGCGAGCCACTCGTACAAATAGAGCAGAAGTATAGCGAGGATGCTTTGACCAGGTTACGCGCTCGGCTCGGGGATGTCGTGTTTGAACTGGAATAAGTGAAAGGTAGGCATATGACCACCGAGCAAGCGATCGCGCTCGCGCTGAGTTGAGCGAGTTTGCGCTCTGGCTAAAAACTGGAATGGTGCCTTTTCCCATCGTGCCCGTCGCTCCTCCATTTGACCGATGTACGCCAATTTGAATGTAGCCGTTTTTTAAGTCACTGGTATCGAGGGCCGATAAACTAGACCCTCGGGCGGCCATAGGTGCAGCGTCGCCCGGATTAAGGGCATGAACAACTTGACCGGTTTGATATGTTTATTGTGCAGCCACCGTTCAAACCGACACTGGTGACTGCTGGCATACTGGGCCCGGCCTAGCACTACTTCCCCCCAATGATTGAAGTGAACCGTTTGGGTCAAACACACCCCCACCACGGCCCAGGCCAACCCCATCAGGCGACGAACATCCCCATAGAAGCGGCGAGGAATATGGGTATACAAAGCGGTCAGAAGCGTACCACACAGTTGCACACTATCGCTCATTTCCTGTTTTCTTCACTTCCAGACAAGATGTGGAGAAAGTACACAACTTTAGGTCATCTTTCGCAAATTCCGGCTTGGCCGTAATGTTAAATTTGTCAGCCAAGTAGATAGCGCACCCTGAGTAGCCTTGAGCCTGTCCTGAGCTTGTCGAAGGGCGTATCGAAGGGTGCGGTTCCGATAATTCCGAATTCAGGTTACTACCAAAAAAGAGACCTCCGAGATTTTGAAATCTCGGAGGTCTTCCTGATAGCGAGGCGGTTAGCTGACGGAAATTAAACCCTTTTCAATGGCATACTTGACCAGTTCGACCCGGTTGTGCAGGTTCAGTTTGCGCATGATGTTTTCCCGGTGGCGGTCCACCGTCTTGGCGCTAATAACCAGGGTTTCGGCAATTTCGCGATTGGTCATGCCTTCGGCAACACAGGTCAGAACCTCACGCTCGCGGGCGGTCAATTCTTCGCTGGGCGGGGCCGTTCCTGCCTCAGACCGCTGCAAAAAATCTTTGACCAGCAGCTTGGCCATCGTCGGGTACAAAAAAACATTGCCCTGGCTGGCCACCCGAATGGCCGAGACTAGGTCATCCGGCGCGGCCCGCTTGGGCACGTAACCCGACGCGCCGGCGTTCAACATTTCAAAGAAATACTGCTCATCCTCGTGCATGGTCAGGGCCAAAACTGCCACCTCCGGGCTGGTTTCTTTGATGCGGCGGGTGGCCTCCATGCCGCTCATGCCGGGCATGACCACATCCATCAGGACCACATCCGGCTTCAGGTCACGCACCGCCTGGATGGCTTCGTCGCCGCTGCTAACCTCGCCGACAATTTCCATATCCGCTTCGGCCTGAAACAGCATACGCAGCCCGGCCCGCACAATCTGATGGTCGTCAACCAGCAACAAGCGTATCTTCGACATGGTTCGTCTCCTTCAGCAACGGCACTTTTACCCGGATACACGTGCCCTGCCCTGGCTGCGAGTCAAACTCGCACTGCCCGCCTAACAGCAGCGCTCGCTCCTGAATCCCTAGCAGGCCCCAGCCGGTGTGCGGCCGTTGGTTGTAGATAATAGCCTTTGGATCAAAGCCCCGTCCATTATCAGTAATTGTAACGGCAACTTGAGCGGGAAAAAACTCCAATTTAACCCCGGCTTCGGTGGCCCTGGCGTGTTTGGCAATATTGATCAGCGCCTCCTGGACAATGCGGAATAAGACGATTTCATACCCGGCGGGCAGGCGCGCCCGTTGGCCTTCTACCCCAAATCCTGTCGGGATAGCATGGCGGTTTTCAAATTCCTGAACATACCACTGCAGCGCTGCCACCAGTCCCAAATCGTCCAGGTGAGATGGGCGCAAATCGGCAATGATTTCGCGCAACTCGCCAATAGCATTGACGCCAAAGCTTTTTAGCTCCCGAATCTGCTCCACCAGGCCCGACGAGTCCCCCTCCAGCCGGGTTTCCACGCCACGCAGCCCCAGGGCAATGGCCGTTAGGGACTGGCCGGTAGCATCGTGTAGCTCACGGGCAATGCGCTGCCGTTCAGCTTCCTGCGCACCTACTACCTTATGCAGCAGCTCTGCCAACATGCTTTCCCGTTCCTGCGCCTCCTGATAAAGCTGGGCATTTTCCAGCGACAGGCCAAGCTGTTGGGCAATGCCGGCCATCAGCTTAAACTCTGCCTCTGAGACAGGTCCAAGAGGTCCAGGGATTTCCCCCCGGCTCAACAACAGGCTGCCAATGACCCGCTGCTGGGCGGTCAAGGGCAGGCTGAGCATCACCACCGGACTGGCATGAGCCTGGCACTTAGCCTGTTCTTCCACGACAAACTCAATCACCCGGCCATCCTGATGGCGGCACATTGGTATTGCTTTCTTCAAACATTGCTCGGCCAGATGCAAAGCCGACTGGTAAAGCGAGGTGGCTGGATCAAAACCAAGCGACACCGGCACATGCAGCCCGCCGGTGTCTCGTTTGACCAGCAAGATTAGACTTGCTTCGGAGAAGTCGAGGCTCTGCACGATTTTCTGCAAAATCGACTGCAGTCGTGCCGTCAGGCTCAGCGGTGCGGCCAGCAAGTTGGACAACTCCAGCAGCAAGGCCAGCTCTCGTGTGGTTAACCGCAAATCCGTGTTCAACCTCTCCATATCGTGGCTGATCCGCCGTTCCATGTCCAGGGCGGCGGCCTGAGCTGTGAGCTTGGCCTGATTAGCCCCGATCAGCCGGCGCTGGTTTTCCAGTTCAAAGGCATTAAGGGCGCGAACCATAAAAGTAGTTAATACCGTCGCCATGACTCCCCGGAAGAGTTGTATAGGGATACCAAACCACTGCAGAAAAAGTGTGCTATTGAGAAAAGTAGATGGTGGGAGGGCTGTTGGCCGTACAAAAATCTGGCCAATAGCTCCGTAGAACAGCATGGCGGTGGCACACCAAACCAAATCGCGCCCAAATTGAGGCATGGCGTGCTCGCGGAAGGTACGCTGTTGGGCCATCAAGGCCCAGGTACCCAGCAGCGCCCCCGGAATAGCCAGACAATAACGCGACAGCACATCCACCAGGGTTATCCCTTCGGCCAGGGAGGGTTTCAAGGTCAGGATGGCGGTCAGCGCACTTAAGCCCCACAAACCAATAATACCCAGGATGGGCCAGGAGACCGGCCACTTTCCCGCCTGTTCACTACGCAGGAGCAAGACCCCGAAGGCAAACAACATCACAAAGGAGAGCGCCAGTAGCGCCACCCGGGCTAGCTCGTGGGGGATGGTTGGGGTGTAGCCGCTGCTTTCCCCGGCAATTTGTTGGAACATCTCGATCCATTCATGCAAGCCATGCAGCAGCCCAAACGCGGCCAGCGGGCGAATGGCTTGCACAAAGGTAAATTCCGAAGTCCGCCGGCTGGCCAGGGCCAGGGCCAACCCCAGGGTAAAAAAGGTTAAGCCATAGAAAAAGTAGATGGCGATAATATTTTCGACGAAAAAAGTTGAAATGGGGTTCATCGGTCTCTCATCAGTCATGTTGCTTCATTTTTCAAAAAATAACAAGTAGGATGAATGTCACCTCAAGAAGTGATAAATGGCACTACCCAAAAAGGCTGCCATCAGGATAATTAAGGTGAAACCGACTTTACATTTAACAGCTTGACCAGGGGGTATGAACACCGTTAACGGGTGAACTGCCCGCTATTAAGGAGGAAAAACCGATGAAGCACCTCATTCGCCAGCCTACTTATGATTTAAATGATCGTCCCTTTATGATTATCTGGGAGACGACCCACGCTTGCGACCTGGCCTGCCGCCACTGCCGGGCTGAGGCCATCCCCGAACACGATCCGTTATCTTTAAATTTTGAAGAAGCCAAGCGGCTGCTGGAACAGGTCGAGAGTTTTGGCAGGCCCCGGCCCATTTTTATTTTTACCGGCGGCGATCCATTCAAACGGGCCGACCTGTTTGAACTGCTCGCTTACGGCAACCAGTTGGGTCTGGCGATGGCTGTCTCCCCCTCCGGTACACCCCTGCTTAATGAGGCCAATTTGCGGCGGGTCAAAGAAAATGGGGCCAAAGCTATCTCCCTCAGTATTGACGGCTCCACCCCGGAACGGCACGATGACTTTCGCCGCGTACCCGGTTCTTTTGCCCTGACCACCCGCGGCTGGCAATTGGCCCGGGAAGTGGGGCTAAAATTGCAACTGAACACGACGGTCACTCGCTATAACCTGGATGATCTGCCTAATATTTTCCGGCTGGTAGCTGAGTACGGGGCAATGACCTGGAGCGCCTTCTTCCTGGTGCCGACCGGCCGGGGCAAAGCCGAAGATGAAATCTCTCCCGCCGAATACGAAGCGGTCATGCACTTTCTGTACGACTGCTCCAAGTACATCAGCGCCAAAACCACCGAAGGGCACCATTACAAGCGGGTCGTGTTGCAGCGTTCTATTTTGGACGAAAAAGGATTGGCGGTAGAGGATTATTTTGACCTGCACCCCGTTTACTTTCAACTGCGCGAAGGGCTTCGCCAGGTTGTGGCCGAAAAGGGGTTGGTCCAAAAAGAAAACATTATCCGTACGCCGATGCATATTAATTCCGGCAACGGCTTTGTGTTTATTTCTCGCCGGGGTGATGTTTTCCCCAGCGGTTTTATGCCGATCAGTGTGGGTAATGTGCGTGAAAAATCACTGGTGGAAATTTATCGGGAAGCGCCTCTCTTTAAGTCTTTGCGCGACCCCAGCCAGTTTGAAGGCCGCTGCGGCCTGTGCGAGTTTGTCGGCGTGTGCGGCGGCTCGCGTTCCCGCGCCTATGCCCTTACCGGTGACCCACTGGCCGAGGAGCCTTTCTGCACTTACGAGCCAGGCAGTTTCCCCTTCCAAGAAGAATTGGCAGCCCGGCTCACCGCGCCTGCCGAAGTCGCTATGTAAAAGTGAGAATTTCAGTTAAGAAAGAAGGGCGCAGCCGAGATGGCTGCGCCCTTTGCTTTTAAAAGTGATTAGGGTGACAGGCGTTTTTAAGTGCCTGTCACCTAGCTTTTCGAAACCTATGTTGACAGCTTTTGCTAGCTTTTGTATACTATGCCTGTAGTTGCCTCTTACCTCCTCAATTTTGTGGCCAAGCTAAACGATTACAAATTTACGAAAGTGGGAGCAGTATCTCATGGAAGCGATGCGCATTTTATTAGTTGATGATCATATCCTGTTCCGTAAAGGGATCGCTTCAT
>JAHDWA010000009.1:0-45694 GCA_023382535.1 Anaerolineae bacterium
CACGCCCAGCAGCACATAGAACCCGGCAAAGATCGCGTCATACTGCCGGCGGAATTCTGCTGTGTACTCTCGTCCCGCCACCAGGCGGAATTGGGGATAGTCTTCCACAATTTGGCCCAGCCGTTGCTCCACGGCGGCGGGGTCTGCGCCAGGTGCCAGATCAACCTGGTAGAAAATATCCTCGCTCTTGCGGAAATCTGCTTTCATATTCGCTTGCGAAATGTAGGCGGTGTTGATCTTCATGCTCAACACCTCGCCGCCAATAGCGACGACCCGATAATTGTGTATCCCCGACGTCGTCACCAGCGGAATGACATCACCAATGTTTAAGTTGGTGATGGCGGCGAGAACGCCGTTGATGATGACATTACGTTCACCGGCAGCCAGCCCGCTAAAAGCATCCTCGGCATTCCCTTTTTGAAAATCCATGCCCGATATTTTCGGATACTCGACCGGGTCAATGCCCAGGACCGAAATCAGCGTCTCTCCTGGGCCGGTTTTCAGTGCGCCGGGGCGAAGCGATGATTGAGCGTACCGCAGCGAGCTGACCGCGCCTACGCCCGGCGCTGCCTTGATCTTGGCTTTGAGCGTGGCGCTCGCGCCGACATCGCCTTTCCAGACGGCAACCGAGGGCGGAATGAGCAAATAGTCGCTGCCCATAGTGCGGTTAAACAACTCCATCACGGTGCCGACCGTGCTGAACATGATGCCACCGGCCCCAACGATAATGGCCAGGCCGATCATCGTCGCGCTGGCCGTAATCGCCGCGCGTGAAGGTTGACGGGTCAGGTTGCCCTGCGCCAGTTCGCCCGTGCCTTGCCGGGCAAAAATCAGCGCAAGCAACACGCCAAACACATGGGCAATCGGTTTGACCAGGGCGGGCGCGACGAGCACCAGGCCGACCAGAAAAAGAACACCGCCCAGCGCGACGAACACAAAATTGCCGGTGAACAATCCCCCGATGGCGCCGACGATCATGACTGCGCCGGCGACCGTGCCGATGCGGCTGAAACGCTGCATAACCTGGCTGGGCGATGGCCGTAAAGCCTCTATCGGCGTAACGCGGCTCGCATTCACCGCCGGCAGCAGACTGGCAAAGAGGGTGACGCCAATCCCCAGGGCGATCGAAACAACCACCAGCGACGGTTCGACCACGGCAGTTACTTCTGTGTTCATAAATTGTTTGACAATTGAACCTGCCCCGGCGGTAATGCCGACGCCCAGCAGATAACCCAAGCCCAGGCCAATCGCCGTGCCGATAACGCCCTGTACCAATCCTTCGGTCAGCACCAGGCCGATGATGGTGGCCCGATTTGCGCCAATGGCCCGCAGCATGCCAATATCGTGGCGGCGCTCGGCCACAATCGTGCGGAAGGTGTTAAAGATGATGAACCCGCCCATCGCCAGCGTGAGCACGCCGAACATATTGAACATCATCTCCCCCATCTGCATCGCACTGGCGAATTCCGAGCCGCTCGACAGCCCGCCGAGCGTGTAGGTGTCCCCCAATTGCGCTTTGATCGTGTTGACGATGGCTTCGCTTTCCGCCTCGTCCTGGGTGGTGAGATTCGCTTCGATCACGCTGATATGACCCGACATGTCAAACAGTTTTTGCGCCTGGGTCAGGGTGAGCAGCACCTGCTCGTTGCCGATGAGGGCGCGCCCCGGCACCAGGCCGACAATGGTCAATTTGACCACGCCCTCGGGAGTCGGCAGCTTGAGGGTGTCGTCCAGTTTCAGGCCCACCTCATCGGCCAGCCGTTCCGAAATCACGGCCACTCTGCCGTCGCCTCGTTCCAAAAAGCGGCCCTGGACAATGCGATAGTCGTGCAGCTCCGGCGCAATCTCCGGATCAAGGCCGACGACTGCCAGCGCGCTGACAGTCGAGTCCTTGCTGTAAAAGTCCGGCGGCAGATTGACGAGACGCTCCAGCGACCCGGCGATGGCGGCAATCCCCTTGATCCGTTTGATTTTGTTCAGCGTGGAGGCCGAAAAGGCTTCGCTGGTCTTGTGGGTAATCATCACATCAGTCTGACCGGACGCCGAGAGCAGGCTTTTGTTGAAAGCCTCCGTAAACGACGGCAAATAAATGCCCGTGCCGAAAATTACCATCACGCCGATGACAATAGCGAGCGTGGTGAGAAACGTTCGTAATTTGCGCCCCCCCAGGTAACGGGCGGCGAGAGTCAGTTGGAACCTCATGTTGACCTAACCTTTCAGGCAATGGCCTTCATCATTTGTGATACGGCTTCCGCATTGTTTGCGCCCCTGGATTCCAACTGCACCTCGTTCACAACCTTGCCGTCTTTGAGAAAGACGATCCGGTCGGCATACGCGGCGATACGCGGGTCGTGCGTCACCATCAGCACCGCGCGGCCCCATTCCTTGGCGACTTGTTTCAACAAACCGGCAATTTCATCCGACGATTTGGTGTCGAGGTTGCCGGTCGGTTCGTCGGCGAGCACGATAACGGGATCGGCGATGAGCGCACGCGCAATCGCCACCCGCTGCTGCTGTCCCGCCGACAATTGATCGGGGCGGCTGGCCAGGCGGTGTCCCAAGCCGACTTTGGTCAGCCACTCGGTGGCTTTTTGTTTTGTTTTGGTCGAGTTGCCGCCGTCGAGCAAAAGCGGCAGCGCCGCATTTTCGACGGACGACAAAATTGGGATGAGGTTAAAGAACTGGAACACAAACCCGATTTTGCGGCGGCGCAACTGCGTCACCGCATCGTCGGACATTTTCGCCAGCGGCTGCCCGTCAATGCTGACGCTCCCATCCGAGGGCCGGTCGAGTCCGCCGAGCAGGTGCAACAGGGTGGACTTGCCGCAGCCGCTCGGACCCATCACGGCGACAAACTCGCCCGGGTTGACGGTGAGGTGCACGTGATCGAGCGCGACGACCACGGTGTCGCCCGTACCGTACACTTTAGTGAGATTTTCCGCTTGAATAAGAGACATCATCAACTCCTAACCCGATTTACGATTTTGGATTTATACCGCAAGGGTATCCTTTAGGACGATTTACGATTGAAAGCAGTCAAATCGTAAATTGGATCGACAACTTTTTGTCGCTGTGAAAGCGTAAGTGCCTAAATTTTCCTGGGCCTGCCGCGCGGTTTGGACTCCGGCTCGGGCAAAGGCTGGTGTTTAATTTCGTCGAGCCGCGCCTCGATCATATCGAGCCAGCGCAAATCGGCTTCCAGGTGCATAACAGCTTTATCGAGCAAAAGAATCTGGGCCAGTTCTCGGCTGGGATCGGCCTGACTGCGCTGCTCGGTAAGGTCGTGCAGTTCCTGATACAAGTAAGCCCGCTGGGTCTGGATCAAGCCGTACGGATCCGCCGCCCCCGACATCAAACCGATCATCAATTTGAGGAAGAATTCATCGTGCTGATGTTCCGGTTCGATCCCGCAGGCAAACCACTCGTTGAGGGTCTTGCGCCCCGCCAAGGTGATTGCATATATTCGTTTCTCAGGGCCGGCATCCTGTTCGACGCCGTCTTCGGCCACGAAACCGCTTTGCTCCAAGCGCGTCAGCGTCGTGTAGATCTGCGCCGGCTTAACGTCCCAATTCTCCTTACCGCCGACAAGCGCCTGAAACGCCGCACGCAATTCGTACCCGTGGCGCGGGCGTTGGGCAAGCAAACCTAACACGGCATGGCGAACTGACATAAACCCTCGCTCACAAAAACTATACTACGAGTTACTAGATTTGTCAAAATGGAGAGACATGGCGTTGGATGCCGCGAATTAGGATAACGGCTCCGATGCGATGCAGCAGGCTGGAGGTGTGGCTGGCAAACAGGCCAAAAGTTGACAAAAACGCATATGGTTGAACTACTGTCATTAGGGGTAAAACTGCGGGAGTTACGCAAAGAGCGTAATTATTTCAGCGTGATCTGGCTGGTCAGGCCGGCATTGGTGGAGATGGCGCGAGCAAGAGCCTCTTGTAAAAATTCGGAGATTGGAGCACTATTATCGGTACAAGAGTCCGGTGTCTGCGAGTCAACAACCAACACTCTCATACGTTTTTACCCAATCTGGCGACGGGTTGGGCGGCCAGTGAATTTCACTCAGTACCCTGTCCGTTTCTAACTTCACTTTGAGTCATCCTTCTTCCAGCGTTGGTGGATGACGCGGTCGCCCTCATACACCGTCGAGGCGGCGCTTTCAAGGCTGAACTCGAACAAAATATACCTGTCAGCCGGTGAGTAGGGCGCCAGTCCCACGGCCAAGGCCCGCAAATCGGGATCAGTGATGAGTTGAGCTTGGCCACTGATCCTGAACTCACCGCTGGCTCCACTGGTATCACTAACGGCACAGTGAATGGCGTAGCGTCCATCTCGGCGCAAGTCCTGGCCTTTAGGCGAGGTCGGCTCCATAAACACAAACAGATGACCTTGCCCAATAATCGGGGTCATGGGATGGACTCGGGGTGAGCCATCTTGACGCACGGTAGCCAGATAGGCCACCTGGCCGTGCAGCCGTGAGACCCCAAAAGCGGCGAGTTCGGGATTTTTATCTTCGAGTGCTCTCCAACTCATCAGTATCCTCCTCAGATGAAAGCGGACTGCTGTTTCCTCTTTTGGCTGTCGCGCTCCGCTTGACCATCACCATTATTTCCATCCTGGTGATTGTGTGCCCCTTTATACCTGTCGAATATTCGTGTCGGTATTGTACCCTCGTTCCCCAAAGGGTTGAAGTTCCTCAAGCCAGATTTCTTCAAGCAGTCTCAATTCTTCATCGAGCTTGAAGTTCGGTTCATCCCTGACGTGCACAACTTCCAGAATCTCGAAAATAAACTTATCCGGACCATATTCATTCCACTCCTGCTGGAGCACTTGATTACGATGACCCCCAATGGTTAGCATAAACTTGTGCCGGTTCAACGGTCCGTCAAGATTCAGACTGCTTCCCAGCAATATTTTGCCATTCACAGTATTCTTCACCTGGAACACACCCGCCTGTTTCTCTCTCTCTTTGTAGGCCTGCTTAAGAACCTTTTTTGTTTTCATCTCCTCATGCCTGTTCTACGTTAATAACCTCTGCCACTGTTTGAAACAACGACCTAACCGGTGGATAAAAAGTATTGTTCGTCAACCCTGGTCTGAGGTCTGTGCGGTTCAAGTTGTCTCTTTTTACGAGGCTGCACAGCGAAAAACTGTCATTCACATTTTACCCTATGTCTCTCCCTGGGGAAACTTCTCTAACGCAAAGCAAAATACCCGCTTGGAAGCTCAAGCCGTGATGCCTCAAGGTCAGGTTCAGACAGTGCCGCTTCTTTAAGTTAATTACGACAGAAATTGTCGTATTTTTGTTATAAAATAATCCCAGTTGCCACCTTTGGCTAATTTTCACCGCAGAGGCTTTGAGTTTGTTAAAACAAATTTGATAGCTTTGAAAAGGAGCATAACAATGACCGATACCCAGATTTTACGAGGCGTGACCACCCTTAGTTTTTGGGCGACTGACCTGGAAGCAGCCAAGAAATGGTATACCGAACTGCTAGGCATCGCCCCCTACTTTGAACGCCCAGGGGCCGATGGCAGGCTCGCCTATGCCGAGTTTCGCCTCGGCGACTACCAGCATGAACTGGGTCTTATTCACAGCAGTTACGCCCCAAAGGGGGCGGCCGCCGGTCCGGGAGGGGCAGTTGTGTATTGGCACGTTGACGATGTGGCCGCCATGCTTGCAAAGTTAACCGCGATGGGAGCGAAAGAATACCAACCACTTACGAAGTGGGGGGAAGCGGGCTTCATCACGGCTTCTGTGGTTGACCCCTTTGGGAACATCCTGGGCATCATGTACAATCCTCACTACCTGGACGTTCTGGAGGCAACCAGAAAAGCCTGACCTTCCTCTAAACCGGTAGCCTACAGGAGAGAGATCAATGAAAAGTCTGGACATCGTGACCTTGCGCTTATCCAATCAACACCTGGCCGGAAACCTGCTCAAAACGGCGCCAGAGGTAGTATCCTGGCTGGGCGCGGTCCAGGCCCAGGAGTATCCCTGGGCCAAATGGGCGCTTGGCCAGCGTACTGCCGGCCTGACCGATGCCGCGGTCGAGCAGGCCTTTGCTGAAGGAACCCTGCTGCGCACGCATGCGATGAGGCCCACCTGGCATTTTGTCACCCCGGCCGATATCCGCTGGCTGTTGGCGCTGACGGCTCCGCGGGTTAACGCCGCTGTGGCCTCCTACTATCGCAAGCTCGAATTGGACGAAGCAACCTTTGCCCGCAGCAACACGGTGCTGGCCAAAGCGCTCCAGGGCGGCCAGCAGTTGACCCGTTCGGAGCTGGCGGCCATCCTGCAGCAAGCCGGCATTGCTACGGCTGATTTATTACGATTTAGCCTCATTATGCTGCGGGCCGAATTGGATGCGGTGGTTTGCAGCGGGGCACTGCGCGGCAAGCAGCACACCTACGCTCTCCTGGCTGAGCGGGCGCCCCAGGCCAGAACTCTGGAACGCGACGAAGCCCTGGCGGAACTCGTCCGGCGTTACTTTACCAGCCATGGCCCTGCCACAGTAGCAGATTTTGGGTGGTGGTCGGGGCTAACGATGGCTGACGCCCGGGCCGGCCTGGAAATGGCTAAACCGCATCTGGTTCAAGAAGTGAGCGATGGCCAAACCTACTGGCTCCCTTCTTCGAGCCTACCGGCAAACACCACTTCACCCACAGTTCATCTGCTGCCGGCTTTTGATGAGTACACGGTAGCTTATAAAGATCGGAGGGCTATTCTTGACCCGGCCTACCCTCCCCAGGCGAAAATTGACATCCTCAACCCGGCGATTGCTGTCAATGGTAAGATCGTCGGCACCTGGAAGCGCACAATCAAGAAAGATACCGTGGTTCTGACCCTAAGCCCATTTACGGCGCTGACAGAAGCCGAAGACCAGGCCATCGCTGGAGCCGCCCAGCAGTACAGCGCCTTTCTTGAGCTGCCGGTTGTGCTGGCCTAAAGGAGTTAGGCTAAATTATTCAAGAAATGGGCAGGCATACCGCCTTCAAACTGCGCTCGGATAATCTAATTAACCACAAAGCAGGCAATATCCATACTACCGCCATACGTTTTTATCCGTCCGGCTGATGTTAGGCCGCTCCACCCTTGTTTCGACCGCTCGCCTGCTTGACCGGCTCCGGAGCATCGGCATACTTCCTGTACTTCCCCAGCAGCTTGCCTAGCATAACCACTATTGGAAAAATGAAGCGTTGCACAAAACCAGGTATCTCCACCAGTCCAAACTCGTCCTTGTACCGCCCGAGTAAGTAGGCCACATCAAAAGAATCAGGCTGCCTCCCTCCATTCTGCTTCTGCGAATCAAAGATCGCACTTAGAAAGTATTCCAGATTATCGGCTGGTTTCACATAGCTCGTGCAATGCAGTTCCCCTTCGCCCGCATTCCAAAACCGATGAACCTCGCCCGGTTTGAATACGGCTGTCTCTCCTTCACCGGCATACTGGGGTTCCCGATCAGCAAGCTGATAACCGAGCCTGCCCTTGAGCACGGTCAGCCCTTCCTCCTGGAGGTAATGGACGTGCATGGGCGGGCCAGCTCCGGGTTGGACGAGATTTTCGCCCTCCAGCCAATCGCCAGTGGGATCAGAGACGAACTGTCGGAAGGTGATTTGTTCCCCGGCTCCATTCTCGATGGTATGGGGGTATTTGTTCATTCCGTCCTCCAATAAATTTCCAGCTACCTAACGTCTGGTTAGCCGCCGGGCCAGCAGGGTTTGGTACAATGAAAGGTGACGCGGCTGGCAGGCCGCCATCTAAAATCAGGCCTTCTGCGCCATCCTTTTCCTCCAAAAAACCCGTCCTCAACCGCGGCGGTCTCGCCGTCCGCAGCTCGCTCGATGGTACCATACCTCAGGTTTACCCCTCCGGCTTGATCTCGGTCAGCTCGCCAAAGAAATCCACGGTGGCCGCGTGTCTCTCGGCGGGCTGGTAAGCCAGCCATTCCTCATATGGAAAAGATTGGCTGTAAGTCGTGCCTTCTGGGTCCACAAAGGAAACGCTGTAGCTCTCGGAGCGTTCCCCGGCCCGTTCGTTCTCGGCCAGGATGTACTCCGGCCAGTAAACTTCCTGGCTGTTGCCGGAGGCGGTGGCGGTCCGGTCCAGCACCCATTTCTCAATCTCGTAGGTGTGCCAGGTCTGGTAGACTGGCTCATCGCGGTAAACCGGGTCGCGGTAGGTCTCGTCATGGCAGCTCTTCTTGTAGACGGGCCGCGTACACTGCTTGTCCTCAAAGAAACCGTTGCCCCGGTCGCGCTTGCCGCAAGTATAAGTCTCGGTGCCGGTCTGCTTCTCCTCGCAAATTTCGCGGGTCTTGGTCTCGTAGTGGTCCAGCACCTGCTCATAATGGTGGATGCGCTGTTCTGCCGAGACCGGGCGGCCTCCTGTGGGCACAGTCCAATCCCCCTCGACCACCGTCCGGTAGGCTTCGATGGGCACGGCTCGCTCCCAACTGACTTCGGTCACGGTCAGCTCTACCTCGTAGGTCTTAAAGCCGGCGTAGAGCACAAGGCCGCACATAAGCATGATCAGCGCCATAACCGCCGCGAGGCCGCCGATGACCAGAGCCGGCCAGCGGCGTTTTTTGGATGCTGCCGCCGGACGGACCGGCGCCGTGTTGTCGCCCTCGTGCGGCGCCTGGCCGGTGTCGTAGATTTTCATAGCCTGGGTAGGCGTCTCAGCCTCGCGTGGGGCGCTGCAGTGCTGGCAGCTTGTCTGTCCGGCCCGGTTGGACGAGTCGCAGTATTGGCAAATCCAATCGGCTTCCGCTTCCGCCAGTTTGAGCAGCTTTTGCTCGGTTACAATCGCCTCCTCGTCCGGCAGGTAGAACTTGACCCCCTCCGGGCGCGACCGGCCGCAGCCGGTGCAGGTTGTGTATCGCCCCAAAATGCCGGTGTTCCCACAAAAGGTACAATCCCAGCGTCCTTCATGAATCGCCATAGTTGAGCAGCTCTCCTTCAACAGATGACCGAGGTTTCTTATAGTGTCCAGTCTAGCCAGGGATCGTCTTTAGATCGTTACCAAATCCGTTACCGGCGACATCGCAGTTTGGAAAAAATCAAGCCTGTGCTACACTGAATTGGATTATCTGTCAGAGGAGTGTTCAGGAAGTTGTGGCACACCGCTGGTGAAAATTCTTTCGGCGGTCGGCGGTCCATCGTCGGCGGTCTAATTTTCTAGGAGTTTCTATGTCACGTCAGCGTATCATTCTGGTCACAATAGGGATTATGTTAAGCCTGTTTCTGGCTTCGATGGAAGCGACCGTCATCGCCACCGCCATGCCGACCATTGTCGGCCAGCTCGGTGGTTTATCCATTTACAGTTGGGTCTTCTCCGCCTACATGCTTGCCTCGACGACCAGCGTGCCCATTTTTGGCAAACTCTCCGATGTCTATGGCCGCCGGCCCATCTATGCCGCGGCGATGGTCCTCTTCCTGGCCGGCTGTTTTCTGTGCGGTCAGGCCCAGAGCATGCCCCAATTGATCGCCTTTCGCGCCGTGCAAGGCTTGGGCGCGGGCGGCCTGATGCCCCTGGCCTTTATCCTCATCGGCGACATGTTTACCCTGGAGCAGCGGGCCAAGATGCAGGGCTTTTTCTCCGGCGTCTGGGGTGTGTCGTCGGTGATTGGGCCGCTGCTCGGCGGTTTTCTGGTAGATCAGGTTTCCTGGCGCTGGGTCTTCTACATCAACCTGGCGCCGGGCCTGATTGCGGCGGCGCTGGTCTGGCTGGCCTGGCAGGATAAGCCGCACGAAGACGGCGCGGCTACGGCGCGGGTGGATTACTTGGGCGCGATCCTGCTGACGATTGGCGTGGTGACATTGTTAATGGGCCTGTTTGAGCTGGGGACGGGCCTGGGCTGGGCCTTGCTCGCCCTGGCAGTCTTGTTCCTGGTCGCCCTGGCCTGGGTCGAATGGCGGGCGCTTGAGCCGATCCTACCCCTGCCCCTCTTTCGCGACCGGATTTTTGCGACGGCCTGCGCCCAGGGAGTCCTGGCCGGCTGGGCTATGTTTGGCAGTCTCTCGTTTGTGCCGCTGTTTGTCCAGGCGGTTTTGGGGACCAGCGCCACCGCCGCCGGGGCCACCCTGACCCCTATGCTGCTGGGCTGGGTCTTCGCCAGCATCATCGGCAGCCGCATGCTGCTCCGGTTGAGCTACCGCAGCCTGGCCCTGACCGGGATGATCCTGCTTACAGTAGGGGCGGGACGGATGGCCTGGATAGACGCCAATGCCAGCCAGATCAGCGTGATGATCAACCTGGCCCTGATGGGTGTTGGTATGGGACTCTCCATTCCGGCCTTCTTGATTGCGGTCCAGAGCACGGTTCGCCCGCGAGAGATGGGTGCGGCCACCTCGACCCTCCAATTCAGCCGGAGCATTGGCGGCGCTCTGGGGGTTAGTGTGATGGGCGCGGTTCTCAGCTTCCGTCTGGCGGCTCGTCTGGCCGAGGCGGGGCTTGACCCGGCGGTAATTTCGGTGGACAGCCTGCTCGATCCGCTGGCGCAGGCAGCGAACAGCCTGGTGCTGGAGGACACGCTGCGCACGGCCCTGGCCGGAGCGATCCAAGGGGTTTTTGTGATTGCCCTCATTGCCGCTGCCCTCGGCCTGCTGTCCACCATGTTTGCCCCGTCCGGACGGATCGCCCAGTTGGTCGCCCAGCGGGCGGGCGGCGAAAAACCCGGCCAAACCGCCCCCAGCAGCGCCTCTGGCCATTAGCCGGCAATTGTCTCAAGACTGTATAACAGCAAGGTTGGGTCTGCCGCCGCCTGGTCCAGCAGTTCGGTAGTAAAACCGGCCTTGGCAAAAAGCGCGTAGTAAACTTGGCTGTAGGGCATTTGCAGCAGCAGGGGCATGGCCGCCTGGCGCAGATCGGCCAGGACGCTGTTCCCCACCGGGCGGCTGCGCCACTTGCATTCGCCCACCAGGATGATTCCCTCCGCTCGATTGAGGGCAACAATATCAACCTCCTGCTCTTTCCACCACCACGCCCCAATTTGCTGCGGGGCAAAGGGCAGCCGCCGGGTTTGGCCGGTGCGGGCCAGCCGCCAGAGAAATTGGCGGCAGATTTCCTCGAAGACCGGGCCGGTAAATTGGGCCAGTTGGGGGGCAATGTCGTTTTGCCAGACCAACTGAGCCTGGCCCTGCTCCAATTCGCTCCGGTGCGGTGCGAGAAAACGAAACCAGAAGCGCAGGAACTGGTCCGCCAGCCGGTAATGCCCCTGGCGGCTCTTTTGGGGCTGCGTTTCGGTAACGGGCACAACCCGTTCAATCAGCCGCAGCTCCTGCAGCACGCTCAGGTACTTGGATACCATGCGCGCGTCGCCGACGCCGCTGGCCTGGGCAATATGCTGGGGACGGGTCTTGCCGTGAGCAATGGCCTGGAGCACGGCAAAATAGTTGCGCGGCTCGCGCAGCTCTGTCCGCAGCAAAAACAGCGGCTCATCGTACAGCACCCGGTTTGGCCGCAAAATCCGGTCAATGATGTTGGCTTCCAGGGATTGGCTAAAATCGAACTGTTCCAGGTAAGCCGGCATGCCCCCCAACACCGCGTAAGTCTCAATCTCGGTGGTCAGGTCGTAGGGGTTCAAAAAAGGCCGGGCCGAGGTGAAATCCAGCGGCTGCAAGAGTAGCTGCCCGCTGCGCCGGCCATATAACGGGCTACGATACCCCAGCGTTTCTTGCTCCATCATGCCGATGGAAGAGCCGCACAGGATCAGATAGACTTGGGTGTGGCGCAGGTTTTCATCCCACAGCTTTTGCAGGATGGAGGGCAGCGCGGCGTTGCTTTCGATCATGTAGGGAAATTCGTCAATAACTACAACCAGCCGCTGCTCGCCGGCCAGGGTCGCCAGGAACTGAAAAGAGGCTTCCCAGGTTGGAAAGGTGAAATCGGGCAGGGGTTGGCCATGAGCGTATTGCCAGAGGAGGCGGGACCAGTCGGCCAACTGGTTTTTGTCGGTGGTTTGGGTGGCGCTGAAGAAGACGTGCGGCCGTTCCTGGCAAAAGTAACGCAGCAGTTCCGTTTTGCCTACCCGCCGCCGGCCGTAGACAATAAAAAGTTCCGCCCGGCGGCTCTCATAAAGCTGTTGGAGCAGGGATAGTTCCTCAATACGATTTACAAACGGCATCTCAAGCCTTTGGTCCTGTAAAGTAGTCTACTCTAGAGTAGAATAATCAGAAAAGGCTTTTATGGCAAATATCTGGGACATAATGACAAACGTCACTGGCAAATGGCGAGCCTTGTCACTACAATTATTGCCGATTTATGTTAAACTTCTATGTAGGTTTTGGGGGGCTAATTCTGCATGGGGACAATCCCCAACTCTTTTAATCCCAGCCTCAGCAAACTGAAAGATAGTAGTTTTGATGATGCTTACGGATGTTCAGCCTCTTGAACGCTACCGCCTGACCGTTACCGGCGTGGTGCAGGGAGTCGGTTTTCGGCCTTTTGTGTACGGCCTGGCTTCACGGCACGGGTTGACCGGCTTTGTCGGCAACCACAGCGGCGGCGTTTTCATTGAAATCGAAGGGCCGGAGACGGCTTTAGCCGGTTTCCAACGGGATTTGGTCGGGCAGGCCCCACCGCTGGCCCACATTGAGCGGGTGGCGGTCGAAAAAGTGGCTGCTCAGGGCGATGCCGCCTTTACCATTGTCCACAGCCAGGCCGAAGCCTCGGCCCATACCCTGATTTCGCCGGATATTTCCCTGTGTGACGATTGCCTGCGGGAGTTGTTTGATCCTGCTGACCGCCGCTACCGCTATCCCTTCATCAACTGCACTAACTGCGGGCCGCGTTTTACCATCATTCAGGATATTCCCTACGACCGGCCTTACACGACCATGGCCGGGTTTGCCATGTGCCCTGCCTGCCGGGCCGAATACGAGAATCCGCTCGACCGGCGTTTTCACGCCCAGCCCAATGCCTGCCCGGTCTGCGGGCCGCAGCTTTGGTTAGAACTCAACCTCCATTTCCAGCCGATCAGCCCTGATTTCCAATCTCTGGTCAAAGACGACGCCTTACGGGCCGCTCAGCACTTACTGGCCGCGGGCAAAATTGTAGCGGTTAAGGGTCTCGGCGGCTTTCACCTGGCCTGTGATGCGGCCAATGACGACGCGCTGCAAACCCTGCGCCAGCGTAAAGGCCGGGTGGATAAACCTTTTGCCGTGATGGCGCCCGATGTCGAAATCATCCGCCAATTCGCCGAACTCTCGCCAGAGGAAGAAACTCTGTTAGCGAGCAAGGAGCGTCCCATTCTCCTTTTGCGCAAAAAACCGGATAGTTACCTCTCCGAATTCATCGCTCCCGGCAACCCCTACATTGGCGTTATGCTGCCCTACACTCCACTCCATTACCTACTCCTTAGCGCGCTGCCTGAGGAACAGGACAAAGTTGAGGCCGATGATCCAAATCCAAAATCCAAAATCGTAAATCGTAAATCCAAAATCCTCATCATGACTTCGGCCAACCACTCCGACGAGCCGATTGTCAAGGATAATGCCGAGGCCCGCGAGCGCTTGGCCCATCTGGCCGATGCTTTCCTCTTCCATAACCGCGACATCCATGCCCGCTGTGACGACTCGGTGGTCCGGCTTTTCCGGGGAGCGGAACTGCCGCTGCGCCGCTCGCGGGGGTATGCGCCGTTCCCGGTCAAACTGCCGCGGCCGCTTCCCTCTACCCTGGCCGTTGGCGGCGAATTGAAAAGCACCTTCTGCCTGACCAAAGATGAATACGCTTTTATGAGCCAGCACATCGGCGACATGGAGAATCTGGAAACAATGGCGGCGTTTGGCCAGGCCGTGGCCCACTTCAAGCATATATTCCGGGTTGAGCCGGAACTGATAGCCTGCGACATGCATCCGGGCTATCTCTCGACCCGCTGGGCGCAGGAACATGCCAACGACCTGCCGCTGGTAGAGGTGCAGCATCATCACGCCCATATCGCGGCGGTGATGGCGGAACATAACCTGGATGGCACGGAGCCGGTGATTGGTTTCAGCTTCGATGGGACCGGCTACGGTCTTGATGGCGCGGTTTGGGGGGGTGAAGTCTTCATCGCCGATTATCGTGGCTTTGAACGCGCCGCCCATTTGAAATATACGCCGCTCGCCGGGGGGGAAGCGGCGGTGAAACGGCCTTATCGCCTGGCCCTGGCTCACTTAGCGGCGGCGGGCCTGCCCTGGGATGATCGGCTGCCGTGTGTCACGGCCTGCCCGGAGGTGGAACGGCGCGTGATCAAACGCCAACTGGAAACCGGCCTGAACGCGGTGCCGACCAGCAGTTTTGGCCGCTTGTTCGATGCCGTCGCCTCGCTGGCCGGGGTGCGCCAGGCTGTTACTTATGAGGCGCAGGCGGCCATCGAGCTGGAAGCGCTGGCTGCGCCGGGAATTGAAACCGGCTATGCCTTCGAGTTTGGCGGCAGCCAGTTTGACGCGGCCCCGGTCATCCGGGCGGTTGCCGCCGATGTCTTGGCCGGTCTTCCCGTAGCGGTAATTGCGGCCAAATTTCATAACGCAGTGGCCGATCTGATCGTGCAGCTCAGCCTGCGCCTGCGCCGGCAGAGCGGCCTGAACCGGGTGGCCCTGAGCGGCGGCGTTTTCCAGAACACAACGCTCTTGAAGTTGGCTACTGAGCGACTTAAGGGCTACAATTTTACTGTCTTAACCCACCGCCGCGTCCCGCCCAATGATGGCGGCCTGGCCTTGGGGCAGGCTGTCATCGGCGCGATGCGCGTCCGATGAAGGGTCGTATTTTTGGAGTGCAAAGCACAGCTTTGACACTCCCTTTTCTTACAATTGTTATGGAGGTGTTCTATGTGTCTGGGTATTCCCGGAAAAATAATGGAAATTTATGAACAACACGGCATCCGCATGGGCAAGGTGGATTTTGACGGCATTCAGAAAGAAGTCTGCCTGGCCTATTTGCCCGAACTTGAGGTGGGCGATTACACCATTGTCCACGTTGGCTTTGCCATTACCCGGCTGGATGAGGAGTCGGCCAAAGAAACCCTGGCCCTCTTTCAAGAGATGGGCCGCTTGGAAGAAGAACTGCATGTCGAGGAATCATGAAATATCTGGACGAATATCGTGACGCCGAATTAGCCCACAAGCTGCTGGAAGAGATCCGCCAGACGGCCAGCCGCAAGTGGGTCATGATGGAAGTCTGCGGCGGGCAAACCCACTCAATCATCCGCAACGGCATTGACCAACTGCTGCCGGATACGATCGAGCTGATTCACGGGCCGGGCTGCCCGGTCTGTGTGACCCCGCTGGAGATGATTGATAAAGCGCTGGCTATTGCTTCCCTGCCGGGGGTCATTTTCTGCTCTTTCGGCGATATGCTGCGCGTGCCGGGCAGCGCCAAAGACCTCTTTCGGGTCAAGAGTGAAAGCGGCGATGTGCGCATCGTCTATTCTCCGCTGGATGCCGTGAAAATCGCCCGCGAGAACCCGGAGCGAGAGGTGGTCTTTTTTGGGATTGGCTTTGAAACCACCGCCCCGGCCAATGCCATGGCCGTTTTCCAGGCCAGGCAGCAGGGCCTGAAGAATTTCTCCATGCTGGTCTCGCATGTGCTCGTCCCGCCGGCCATCGAAGCGATCATGAGTTCGCCGGCCAACCGGGTGCAGGCCTTCCTGGCGGCCGGGCATGTTTGCAGCGTTATGGGCTACTGGGAGTACGAGCCGCTGGCCGAAAAGTATCACGTGCCGGTTGTCGTCACCGGCTTTGAGCCGCTCGATGTTCTGGAAGGGATCCGGCGGGCAGTGCGGCAGTTAGAAGCGGGCCGCGGTGAAGTGGAAAACGCCTACGCCCGGGCCGTCCAGCGCGAAGGCAATGCGGCGGCTCAGAAGATGCTGCGAGAGGTGTTTGTGGTTTCGCACCGCAAATGGCGCGGCATCGGCGAAATTCCCTACAGCGGTTGGGAACTGAGCGACGCCTACGGCGAATTTGATGCGACCAAGCGCTTCACCCTGGCCGGCATCCACACCCAGGAGTCACCGCTCTGCCGCAGCGGGGAGGTGTTACAAGGGCTGATCAAGCCGAATGAATGCCCCGCTTTTGGCAAAGAATGTACCCCGCGCAACCCGTTGGGCGCAACCATGGTCTCCAGCGAGGGCGCCTGCGCGGCCTACTTCCAGTACGGTCGTTTTATTTCCTTGGACTCGCTGGTGGCCGACAGGGTTTAGATAAAATTGTGGAGTGTCAAAGTGCACTTTGACACTCCGGTTTGGGAAAGTAAACATGACGAACAATCTGAACTTCGAAGGCTGGAGCTGTCCTTTACCCCTGCGCGACCACCCCAACATCATCCTGGGCCACGGCGGCGGGGGTAAACTTTCCGCCGAACTGATCGAACACCTTTTCCTGCCCGCTTTTCAAAACGACCTGTTGAGCAACCTGGGCGATTCGACCATCCTCAATCTCAACGGCGCGCGCCTGGCCATGTCCACTGACTCGTTTGTCGTCCGGCCCCTCTTTTTCCCCGGCGGCAATATTGGGGAGTTAGCCATCAACGGCACGGTTAACGACATCAGCATGAGCGGAGCCAGGCCGCTCTACCTGAGCGCCGGCTTTATCCTGGAAGAGGGCCTGCCGCTGGATGTGCTGGGCCGGATTGTGGACAGTATGGCGGCGGCAGCCCAGGCCGCCGGGGTCATGCTGGTCACCGGCGATACCAAGGTGGTAGACAAGGGGCACGGCGACGGCGTTTACATCAACACCAGCGGCATTGGACTGGTCCCCGATGGGCTGGAGATTGGGCCGCACCAGGCCAGACCGGGCGATGTGGTCCTGCTCAGCGGGACAATCGGCGATCACGGCATGGCGATTATGAGCGTGCGTGAGGGGCTGGAGTTCGAAACGACCATTGAAAGCGACACGGCGGCGCTCAACGGCCTGGTCGCGGCGATGCTGGCGGTCAGCCCGGCCATTCACGTCCTGCGCGACCCCACCCGCGGCGGCGTGGCTTCCTCGCTCAACGAAATTGCCCAGCGTTCCGGGGTCGGGGTCCAGATTGACGAAAATAAAATCCCGGTCAACCCGGCGGTCCGCTCCGCCTGCGAGCTGCTGGGAATGGATCCCATCTTTGTGGCCAATGAGGGCAAGCTGCTGGCGATTGTGCCGCCCGGCAGCGCCGAGGCCGTTTTGGCGGCAATGCGCGGGCATCCCCTCGGCCAACAAGCAGCCGTTATTGGGCGGGTGGTCGAGCAACATCCGGGCATGCTGGTGGCCCGCACCGGCATTGGCGGCACCCGCGTGGTTCCCCTGCAAATCGGCGAGCAGCTCCCTCGCATTTGCTGATCTCTAATCGCCCGCTGTTTTGCGAAATTTTTCACTATCTGTTATAATTTGACCCGACCATTAATTCTCCCGTTCTGCCTGGCAATTGAACAACTCCGTTTAAACGGTCCTACCATGACCCAGCAATCCCCCTAAACTCGGTATCAGATACGGGTACCAATGGAGGTATCCATGATCCGTCCTCTTCATTTTTCTGTGGTTCGATTCACGCGGCCGGCTCTCTGGCTGGCCCTGAGCTTGGCGCTGATTGGTCCCGGTATAGCCCCGGCCTATGCCGGCCCTCCGCCGGCCGGCCAGACTCAACACCTCCAGCCGGGCCAGGTCCCGGCCGGCTTAACCCAAGCCGAGTGGCGGCAGATTACGGCGCAGTTGGAGCAGCAGCGGTATAAGCCGGCGGCAACTGCCTGGCTTGGCCCTTATCAAGCCGGCAATCCACTGGCGATTGATTCTCTGGCCCAGGCCCAGCAGGTCTATCTCAAAGCCTCCAACACCAGGGCAGGCGACCAGTTCGGTTGGTCGGTCGCCACCTCCGGCGACACGGTGGCGGTAGGAACGACTCAGGCTGAGGCGGTCTATATCTTTGTCCGCTCGGGCGGTGTCTGGAGCCAGCAGGCTTATCTCCAAGCCTCCAACACCGAAGGGAATGACCAGTTCGGCATCGCGGTTGCCCTTTCGGGCGACACCCTGGTGGTGGGAGCGCGATATGAGGCCAGCAGCGCCACCGGAGTCAACGGGAACGAGGCCGATAATTCGGCCCATAACGCCGGGGCAGCCTATGTCTTTGTCCGCTCGGGTGGTGTCTGGAGCCAGCAGGCCTATCTCAAAGCCTCCAATACCGGGGCGGAGGACGAGTTCGGTCGAGCGGTCGCTATCTCCGGCGACACCCTGGTCGTGGGAGCGTCGTTAGAAGACAGCAGCGCTACCGGGGTCAATGGGAACGAGGCTGATAATTCGGCTTTTAACGCCGGGGCGGTCTATATCTTTGTCCGCTCGGGCACGGTTTGGAGCCAGCAGGCCTATCTCAAAGCGTCCAACACCGGGGCAGAGGACCACTTCGGCGATGAGGCTGCCCTCTCCGGCGACACGTTGGTGGTGGGCGCGGACGGGGAAGCCAGCAGCGCCACCGGGGTCAACGGGAACGAGGCTGATAATTCGGCTTTTCTGGCTGGGGCGGCCTATGTCTTTGTCCGCTCGGGCACGGTTTGGAGCCAGCAGGCGTATCTCAAGGCCTCCAACACCGAGGCGGGTGACAGCTTTGGCTCTGCGCTCGCCCTCTCCGGCGACACGCTGGTGGCGGCAACCATAGCTGAGGACAGCAGCGCCGCCGGGGTCAATGGGAACCAGGCCGATAATTCGGCTTTTCTGGCTGGGGCGGCCTATGTTTTTGTCCGTGCGGGTACGGTTTGGAGCCAGCAGGCCTATCTCAAAGCTTCCAATCCGGCTTCGGGCGACTACTTTGGCCGGGCGGTCGCCCTCTCCGGCGACACGCTGATAGTGGGTGCGTCAGATGAAGATAGCAGCGCCACCGGGGTCAACGGGGATCAGACCGATAATTCGGCCTTTTCCTCCGGGGCAGTCTATATCTTTGTCCGCTCGGGTACGGTTTGGAGCCAGCAGGCCTATCTCAAAGCCTCCAATCCTGGGATGTGGGACTTCTTCGGCCAGTCGGTTGCTATCTCCGGCGAGGTGCTGGTGGTGGGCGCGCCAGGGGAGGACAGCAGCGCCACCGGGGTCAACGGGAACCAGGCCGATAATTCGGCTTATTACGCCGGGGCAGCCTATACCTTTGAGCTGGGGCCTGAAATAGAGGTCAGCGGCAACAACACTGCCATCGCCGCCGGCGACAGCAGCCCCTCCCCGGCTGACGATACCGACTTTGGTGGGGTGACCTTGGGCGGAGCCATTACCCACACCTTTATTATCAGCAACAGCGGCACGACGGCTTTGAATCTGACGGGTACGCCGCTGGTTGCCCTCGCTGGCCCGGCAGCGGGTGATTTCAGCCTTGTCGTCTCGCCTACTACGCTCATCACCCCTGGTGGAACGACCACCTTCGCCGTGCGTTTTACCCCCACTGTGACCGGTACGCGGGTCGCCACTGTGACCATCGCCAGCAATGACTCCAATGAGAATCCGTACGATTTCGCCATTCAGGGGGGCAGCCGCCGCTTGTACCTGCCCCACATTCTCAAAAGGACACCCTAATTCCGGCGGGGGATGACCTGAGGGCCGTCGCCCTCAAGGTTGCGCTGGAGACGAGCGCGCCCCGCCACTTCCACCAGCGTATCGAATAGTCGCTGCTGGGCGGCGTCATCCGCCGCGGTCAGCTCGGGGTGCCACTGCACGGCGATTAGCCAGGGATGGCCGGGCATTTCCAGCGCTTCCAGGGTTCCGTCGGGAGCGGTGGCGACCACTTTTAACGGCGGGGCGACCTGGGCGGGAGCCTGGTGGTGCCAGGAGGCGGTTTCAGTCTGCTCGCTCTGCAAAATTTGGGCCAGCCTGGAGTCGGGTTCAAGTTGAACCGGGTGGATAACCGGACCGTGTGGCTGGGCGCGGTGCGGCACGCTTTCGCCCACCACGTCCGGCAAATGTTCGATGAGCGTGCCGCCCAGGGCGACGTTGAGCAGTTGTAGTCCCCGGCAAATCCCCAGCGTCGGCAAACCCGATTCGACCACCTGGGCCACGATAGCTGTCTCGGTGGTATCTCGTTCGGCGCTGACGTTGTAAACGGTTTGGTGGGAATTCCCGCCGTACAAGGCCGGGTCCACGTCGCCGCCGCCCGATAGAATCAATCCATCCAGATGCGGCAGCAGCGTATCTAACTGTTTCTCGCCCGGCGGAATCAAAACGGGAATCCCGCCGGCCCGCCGGACCGCGTCTACGTACTCGGCGGGCAGGGTAAAAACGTTGTTTTCATTGCGGTGATAGGTGGTAATGCCGATCAAGGGCGGCGATGGGGTGTCCATAGATCCATCCTTTCAGGCCCACACGACCTTCACCGGCAGATGCTTGATACCGGCGATGAAGTTAGAGCGAAGGCGCTGCACTTCACCATTTAGATGAATATCGGCCAGGCGGGGCAATAATTCCTCGAAGAGGACCTTAATTTCCACCCGGGCCAGGTGCTCGCCCAGGCACTTGTGCGGGCTGCGCAAGCCAAAGGCGACATGCTCGTTCGGCCGGCGTTTAATGTCGAAGCAGTACGGGCCGGGAAACTGCCGCTCGTCGTAATTGGCGGAAATGTACCACAGGACAACTTTATCCCCCGCTTTGATCTGCCGCCCGGCCAGTTCGGTGTCGGCGGTGGCGGTGCGGCGGAAGTGCATCGTCACCGTCCCCCAGCGCAGCATCTCCTCAACGGCGGTGGGCATCAGGGCGAGATTGTCACGCAGTTCGGCCAGTTGCTCGGGATGCTCGATCAGCGCGTGCAGGCCGGCGGCCATGGTGTAGCGCGTCGTGTCGTTTCCCGCGGCGACGAGGAGGGTGAAGAAATTTTTGAACTCGTGCTCGGAGAGCGGCTCGCCATCGCGTTTGGGCTGTAGCAGCCGGGAAATGAGATCGTCGGTCGGCTGGGCCAGGCGCTGCCTAGCCCGTTCCTCGGCGTATTTGAAAAGCTCGTAGCCGGCGGGGCTGCGGAAGGGCATGAGCCGGTACTCGTCGGTGTTGACCAAGTCCACCGGGTGGCTGGTAAATTCTGGGTCGGTGTTGCCGATGAGGGCATCGCCCCGGCCCACCAGCCAGATGCCGTCCTCGTCCGGCACGCCTAACATCTTGCCCAGCATGCGCATCGGGAGCTGTCTGGCCATGGCCTGCACAAAATCGAACTCACTCTGGCCCTGCACTTCCTCAATGACTGCCCGCGCCAGCAGGCGAATCGCCTCCTCGTAGGCGGCGACCTCGCGGGGCAGAAAGGGCGGCTGGACCAGGCGGCGGTAGGCGGTGTGTTCGGGCGGATCCATCTCCATCAAGGTGCGGCGGGCCAGGGTCTCCTCCTCGCTCATCTCCTCCAGCCGGATGCCGCGGGTGCTGGTGAACAAGCGCGGGTTGTGGCTGACGGCGAGCACGTCGTCGTAGCGGGTGACCGCCCAGAAGCCCGAGCCTTCTTTCTCACCCCACCAACTGACCGGGTCTTCATCGCGCAGCCGCTTGAAGGTCGCGTGCGGTACGCCGTTGAGATAGGTTTCGTGCGCGGTGATGTCGGCGAAGGCTTCACCCAGGTCAATATCAACTTGATTTACCTTCATTCGTATCTCCTCCACCAATTACTCAGACGAGGACCAAAATAAAAAAAATTCGCCGGGATTAGGGGATTGGGGATAAGAAAATAAGGGAAAAAATCTCCTAATCCCCAAATCCCGGCCCCAAACCAGCTTTTTTTAGGCCATGTGAGTAATTATAGAAACGGCAAATAATAACGGCGCTCCCAATCGGTGATGGCCGAGGCGAATTTTTCCCACTCGGCTCGCTTAACGGCGACAAAGTTAGCGACAACTTCGGAGCCAATGGCCTCCACCAGCGCCGTATCCGCTTCCAGGGCATTCAGGGCCTGGTTCAGATCGTCCGGGGTGTGCCGGTCGGTGCTCTGGTTTTCGATGCAGTCCTGCTCTTCGGCGGGCGGCGGGGTGAGAGTGTTGACCACACCAAGCCGGGCCGCCTGTAAAACGGCAGCCGTGGCCAGGTAGGGATTGGCCGCGCCGTCGCTCATGCGGTGTTCCAGCCGGGTGGCCGCGCCCCGGTCGGTCGGCACGCGGACGGTGACGCCGCGGTGGTCATAGCCCCAGTTGGCCCAATACCCCGCCAGTTGGCCGGGCCGCAGGCGCTTGTAGGCGTTGACCGTCGGGGCGCAGAGGGCGGTCATGCCTTCGTGATGCTCAAGGATACCGGCGATGCACTGGTGGGCCAGTTGGGACAGGCCATCCTCTGCCTTTGGGTCGGCGAAGGCGTTGCCGCCCCGGCTGTCTTGCAGGGAGAAATTGGTGTGATAACCGCTGCCGCTGCGCCCCTCAAAGGGCTTACCCATGTAAGTCAGCAGCAGACCGTGCCGGGCAGCGACCTCACGGGCCATCAGCTTGAACAAAAAAATGTCGTCAATTGCTTCCAGCGCCTCTTTAAAGGCCAGGGTCAGTTCAAACTGGGGGGTGTCATACTCGGAGTTGATCGACTCGACCGGCAGGCCGCAGCGGTCCGCCGTGGCCATAATTTCGTCGAACAAACCAATGGGGTCAACCGCCCAGCCGGTCCCGTAGACGTACGCGCCGGGCGTGTTCCACTCGATCCAGCCGCCGCTGCCGTCCGGCTGCATAATGTACGCTTCCAGCTCAATGCCGACTTTGATCCGGTACCCTAGATGCTCCCAATCCTCCACAGCCCGGCGCAGGGCGTGGCGGGCGGAAATCGCCAGCGGCTCGCCGCGGAAGTACAGGTCACCGACGACAACGCCGGTATCGGCCTCCCAGCAGGGCCGGACTTCTTCCATCGAAAAGGCCAGCTCGCAGTCCGGCAGACCCTCAAACAGCATGGCCCCCGGCGCGGGTGTCATCGAGCGGTCAAAGGCCAGGGCAAACAGGGTAATGCAGTGCCGCGCCCCCCGCTCGGCGTGGTGGCTCGGCAGATATTTGCCGCGCGCCAAGCCGAGGTGATCTGGAAACAGCGCCCGAATTCGTTTGTAAACAGTCATCGTAATCCTCCTTAATGCTCACTTTTAATCATCAGCCCCTTAACGTTGTTACCATCTATTAAAGGATCCGCTGGCAATAAAATTGACGATCCACCGGGCCGCTAGCCGGTCATCCGGCTGGCGCTTTTCCAGGGAAGCCAGGGCTTTTGCTTGCACCTCTGGACCCATTTTTGGCCCGAGAAAAGTAATCACTGCTCTCAGAAAACGCGCCGGCTGTTCAGGGTGAGCCTGAATGGACAGCACCTGCTCTCCGATCGTGTAGATGGCGTGTGGACACAACTCGTTCCCACCGATCAATTCGGCCTGCGGGGGCAGCGTGACCACCTGATCCTGGTTGACAAAGTACAGGGAACAACGCGGCTCGGCCGGGGACAGCCAGGCTGGGTGCTGGTAAAGGCTGATTTCATGCAGACCCACCACCCAGCCATTATCCGATTTTGTGACCTGCCCGCCCAGGGCCTGGGCAATTAATTGGTGGCCAAAGCAGATGCCGACCAGCTTTTTGTGTTGGGCGTAACAGCGTTGAATGAACTGCTCCAGGCCGGAGATCCAGGGCAGGCCATCATAAACGCTGTGCGGGCTGCCGGAGATCAGAAAAACATCCGCCACTGCAACCGACTCCGGCAGCTCGCCCTGAACGGCCTCATAGGTGGTGAATTCAAGGTCTGCGCCGCCGGCGCGAAAGAACAGTTCAATCTTTTCAGGATCGGTCTGGTGATCAATAACATAGGTAGCCGGGTCGGCGTTTAGAATCCCAATTTTCATACCATCTGCTCACCCAACAACAGATGCAGCCGGTTGAACGTCGCCAGCAGTGCTTCGACTTGATCTTGTCCTAACGGGATGTAGCGGCGGACCCGTGGAAAAGTGAGCGAAACCCAGGAAGCTCCCATTTGCATCGTGTTGGCCCGCCACCCCTGCTCGTCTTGAATCAGGTCAAAGCGTTGAAAATCCAGGGGTAAGATGGCCCCGATGAAGGGCTGATCGGCGACCAGCCGGCTGAGGACAGCCTGGGCCAACTCTCCCCCCGATTTTACCCGGCCGGATATGCCGGTCCGCCGCAGGCTGCCGGTGTGGGCAAGATGAATCTCAGCCTGGCCGGGCGGGCTGCCGTCAATCCGGTAGACAAAATCAGTGACAACGGTATAAGTCAGAAAGCTTTTCTCCACCCGCTCGCTGGCCTCAAAAGTTAAATGATCGCCAGGCGCTACAAATTGAGCCTGATAAGGAGCGCCCGGGTTACACTGGAACTGCTTGAATTCGCGGGCAACCAGATTGAGCAGCTTCCCTGGCTGATAAGACCGGGGAGGCTGGCGGCTCAGACTAGACAGATCAGGCCTCACCCGCTAACCCCTCTTCTTTGAGCAGGATTTCAGGTTCGACGCGCGCCCACGGATTGAGGCCCTGCATGCCATAAGTCCAGATCAGGGCAAATCCCGCGCAGACCACCAGCATACCGAGGAAGGGCAGATAGATCTGGCTCGGAGTGAGGAACGGGGGTGTGATGTACCAGATGGTAATCAGCATGCCGAGCGTGGCCACAACCTGGGGCAGCGGGTAGAGCGGTGTTTTATAAGGCCGCTTCAAATCAGGCCGTTTGATCCGCAGCACCACGACGGCGATATTGACCAGGACGTAGCTAAAAATCCAGGCGCAGACAGCGGCCAAAACAAAGGCAATAATGCTGCCGATGTCACCCCGGATCCAAATTGTGCCGACGGTGGGAATCGCCGCGGTCAAGAAAATTCCCATCCAGGGCGTCTTGAAGCGGGGATGCAGGTAGGCAAAGTTTGAAGGCATGGTGCCATCTTTCGCCATGCCGTACAGGATGCGGGGGATACTGGCAATCAGGGTGTTGATGGTGGCCGTCCCGGCTAGTAAAGCGGCAAGGCCCAGCCAGACTTTGCCAAAGCCGCCCATGATAGCCTCGCCAAAGGCCGGGATTGGCAGCGGGGTATCGAATAGCATCACGCCCGGTTCCAGTTCAACATTCGCTACCTGGCGGGCGACTCCTGCGCCGTACACAAACATCGCCACGGCGACTAAAGTCAGGCCCAGGTACATGGCAATGGGGATGTTACGGCTGGGGTTTTTTAGCTCGGGCGCCAGCGGGGTGACAAATTCCACCCCGACGAAAAGGAACATCGCCAGGCCGGTCATGCTGAGGATGGCGGTCAGGTCCGTCCCGACAAAAGACTCCCCGAAATACCCGCTGATGCCGGACTGGGCCGCCCTCAGGACGCCAATCAGCCCAAAGATGAACAGGGTCAGCCACATGATAGCCGTCATAATCACTTCGACCCGGCCGTAGACATTAATGCCCAGGAGGTTAACTATCATAAACAGGCCAACGATGACCACCCCGATAACCCAGGTTGTCTCGGCCGGCATGTTGGCAAAGATAGGGAAGTTAACCTGGGCAAACAAACCAACCGCAGAGACTTCGGCCGTGCCGGCAAAAATATGCACAATCAGATAAGCCGCCAGGGTACCGGTAATGGCCCAGAAGCGGCCCATGCCGGCGGCAAGATAGTCGTAGACAGCCCCGGAGGTGGGCAAAATACCGGCCATTTCGGCAAAACTGGCGGACTGGCACATCATCAAAACGTAGGCGATCAGGATCGCCAGGCCAAAAATAAACCCAGCCGCCCCGAACCCCTGGGTGGCAGTCAGCAAGACCGACGAGGCAATGATCAAGCCCACCGCTGTTGCCAGCGCTTCTGTAAAGCCGAGAGCGGCTTCTTGTAAATGAACAGTCTGATCAATTGCCGGTTTTTCTGTAGCTTCCATAGCTCGCTCCTTTTAAATAATTAAAAACCTATTTTTCGCCTGTTGCTTGATTATCCGGCTCACTATGGATCATTCATTTGTCGGTCCCCCCTCCTGTCCTCTCCCAAGTATTTTGTCAGAAACGTTCCGCCTCGTGTTTCATGCGCTCCCACAGAGCCTGAACATGTTCTAATTCGGTTGTTTCGGCCCCGATGGAGACCCGTACCATCCAGCGTCCGGCTAACTTGGCCGGAGTCAGATAAGCAGCGCCGCTCTGGTTGAGGCGGCCCACCCAGGCCAGGGTGTGCTGGTCCAGGGCGTCCCCGCTTAACCCTGGCGGCGTGTGGCGAACGCAGACCGTTTGCAGCGGGACCGGGGCGAGGCGTTCCCAGTGGGACGCAGCATCCACCTCTTGGGCTAACCACTGCGTGTTGGCCAGATCCCGGCGCAGCCGTTTTTGCAGCCCACTCAGGCCCTGCTCGCGGATCAGGCACCACAGTTTCAGGGCGCGAAACCGCCGGCCTAAGGGAATGCCCCAATCGCGGAAATTCTTCACCTGGGCGTCGGCGGAGGTTTGCAGGTAGCTGGGGTTGGTGGACATGACCCGAATGAGATGCTGCGGATTGCGCACGTAGAACAGCGAATTATCGAAGACCGCACCCAGCCACTTGTGCGGGTTAAGCACCAGCGAGTCGGCCGCTTCGACGCCTTGCCACATCCAGCGGCATTCCGGCAAAATCATGGCCGAACCAGCCATAGCCGTGTCTACATGGAGCCAAATGTTGTGTTTCCGAGTTAGGTTGGCGATCGTGGCGAGAGGGTCAATCGCGGTGGTGGCGGTGGTGCCGATGGTGGCGACAACGGCACAGGGCTTGCGGCCGTGCCGGAGGTCGGTCAAGATGGCCTGCTCCAGCAAGTCAGCCCGCATGGCGTAAGTCTCGTCGGTTTCAATCGCCCGCACATTATCCCGGCCAAAACCGGCCAGGAGAGCGGCCTTCTCCACCGAGCTGTGGCTTTGGGTGGAGGTGTAGACGACCATGGGGGCTGCTTCAGCCTGAAGTCCGCCACGGGTTTGGCCGTGATCGGTACTCCACTCCCGGGCGCACAACAGGGCGACCAGGGTGGAGGTCGAAGCGGTATCCTGAATGACGCCGCTCCAGTTTTCGGATAGTCCCAGCATTTGGCGCATCCAGTCGGTTACAACTTCCTCAAGCTCGGTCAGAGCAGGGCTGGCCTGCCAATTGAGGCCCAAAACCCCCAGGCCGGAGCTGAGATAATCCCCCAGAACCGAGGCCAGGCTGCTGTTGGCCGGGAAGTAGGCAAAAAAGGAAGGGTGACTCCAGTGGGAGAGGCCGGGCAAAATGATCCGGTCCATATCTTCCAGAATGGCGGCAAAGGACTCGGCTGAGTCAGGGGGTGTGGCGGGCAGCTTGGCTCGCGTCTCCCCCGGTTCAACGGTTGACATGACCGGATAGTCGGCTACCCGAGCGCGATAGCCGGCAATCCAGTCAACGATTTGGTAGCCAAAGGCTCGAAATTCTTCCGGGGTCATAGGGTCTCCTTGTACTCAGGGCATCAGGAAAGCGTGAACCTGCTCTCGTTCCATTCTAACCGATTCCGGGTCAAACTTGAAATAGCTGCGCGGCGGCAGGATGCCCCAGGTGTTGGACGCATAGGGATCATCCGGGTGTTTGAAGGGGACGTGATCCGCATCCAGCACCTGCATGTCGCAGTAAAACTCGATAAAATGCTCTTCTTCCCACATGCGCCAGTAGGCCGCCAGGTTTTGGGCCATGCCGTGACGCACCGGCCCCCAGGTGACGTAACGGCCATGCCGGGCGATGTGATCCAGGCCGGCCCGCATTTCACCAAAATCCACCAGCTCGTAGGCGGTGTGGTGAATGTGGGGGTAGCCTTTATCCAGAAAGGCCAGCACGTGGTGGCGCGAGTCCACATGCAGCCACAGCCCGGCGTCGCCGATCCAGTCGGTCAGCTTGAAGCCGAGGATTTCGGTGTACCATTTGAACTGGGCCTGCACGTCCCCGGTCAGGTAGTTGACATGCCCCAGGCGGCGCGGGTGGTAGCCGCGGAGCCGCTCATTGGGGATCATCACCGGCGAGCGCGGGTCTTTGGGGCGCACCCGCTCGACCAGCACCACCCGGTTGCCGTCGGCGTCGTTAAGCAGCAGGCCCGCGCCGCGCAGCGGCACGCTGATGTGCTCCACCGTTTCGCCGCGCCGTTCGATTTCGCGGGCGGCGTCGGCCAAGCTCAACTCCGGCTCCAGCTCATAGGCCACGTAGTCAAGGAAGGGCTTGCTGCCGCCGGCGGGTTTCAACACCAGGCAAAAATCCTCGTGCATGCAGCGCATCAGGGCGCAGTCATCCATCTTTTCGCCGTGCATGCCCAACAGGATCGCATACCGGGAAAACGCTTCTTCAACATCCGCCACGAGAACAGAGGTGTGGTGAAGATTCATGACTAATTTTTCGGCCATGGTCAAGAGTCCTTTTATTGGGATAAAAAGCGTTCGGAAACTGTTTCGCTCGCCTTGCCCGCCCCGGCATGAATGCCAGGGCTATAGAACAGCGCCGGATCAACCCGGCTTCAGCCCAATTAATCGGGCATTGTTGCATAGTCCGCGATGAAGTCGCCGGACGAGGCCGGTAGCAAGGTTGCCTTTGGTGTTTCCGAAGGTTCTCAGATAAAAAAATTAAAAATCAGCTCAACTTGTGTTATCTGAGTCCCATTCAGGTTATCGAGCCGCGTTTCACCGGCTGGACAAATAGCTCAAAATCAAAGGCGATGAACTACAGGAGACATCACCCCAATAAAAACCTTGCTTGGGCAATCCGGTGCAAACACTTTGTTAGTGGCCTTTCCTCCAAACCTCGCAAGTGTAATATCCTTTATCCTTAATCTTGTTCTGGGCTAGACCCTGGCAAAATAGAAACAAAAACATCAGGGTAAGAAAATTGCAAGTCAAAGATAATTCCATACCCGCCTTTGCCATACGAAAAATTTTCTTCTTTATAAGTTTCCAAGTCTTGTTGTGCCTGCCGTTTTCTTTCATTACTAAAATTGAGTTTATAAGCAGATAGAGATTTTATCACATCAACTAGACCATAAACCCATTCATTACTGCGTGGTTCTGGATGCAACCCCTTCCCTTTAAGTAATCCTTCAAATCCTATTTGAGCAGGTGTTTCAACTTCACTATACCGTTCTACCTTCATTAAAGCATATGCTTCATAAATCCAGATATTGGCCGTTTGTGGTTTGACTACTTGTTTCTCTGGAAACCATTCTCGTCGCCATTGGACTAACCGTTGCCAGATTTCTTTTGCTTTAGCTTGCTTTTGGGCAAGGCTCGCATTTAGCCCAGCATCGAAGAGAAAGCTTATTCTAGTCTCCTCAGAAAAATTCTCACTCAGGCTTTCTTCTTCTTTGTGCAAACTATGCAGATAACTTGCTTCCTGCCCTTGCTTATAATCTCCTAAATAGAAACAAAATACAGCCATTAAGTCACCCTGTCGTCTCTTAGCTTCGTCAGAAAGTGATTCCCAGTACGAAATATTTTTCATAGCTACTTTTTTGAAAGGTATTTTGGTCATTGGATAGCTCGATTTGTATAGTCATTTTGCCCACTAACGAACAGATAGGCTCTCTCGATTATTCCTGATTTCTTTATCCCCAAATCCCCTAATCTCGGCGAAAATCTTCCTAAGCTCTATATTCGTTCACGCGCTGCTCGGCTTCGTCTTCGGGCATGGCCAGGGCCACGTGGAGGGTGGCCGCCGTAACCTGGGGCTGCTCGCCAACCGGAACCAGCTCGCGGTCCAATTCAACCACCGTGTTCTCTAACCGGCCAATACCGCCGACTTCCACCGCCACCACATCGCCAATTTCAACCGGGCGGGAATTGGCCGGCGTACCGGTCAGCAGCACGTCACCCGGTTCCAGCGTAATCAGGCGGGACAGGTCGGCAATTTGATAGGCAAAAGAGAACATCAAATCGCTGCCGGTGTGTCCCTCCTGCACCATCTGCCCGTTGACATAAGTGCGCAGGGTCAGGTCGTTGGGATCAAGATCGGCGGCGTCCACCAGCACCGGGCCGATGGGGCAAAAGCCATCCTGCCCCTTGACCCGCAGCATCGAACCCCGGTCGGCATGGCGAAAGTCATGGACGCCCCAATCGTTGGCAATCGAGTAGCCCCGGACGTAATCCAGCGCCTCTTCGAGGCGAACATGGGTACAGCGTTTACCAATAACCACCACAATTTCGCCCTCGTAATTCAGAAAGCGGCAGCCACGCGGCCGGGCGACCGGGGCGCGGTGAGCGGAGAGCGCCGTGGGAGGCTGGAGAAAAAAGGAAGGATACTCTGGCAGGCGTTTCATCTTATATTCCTCACACCGGCTGCGGTAGCTGAGGTGAACCGCGATGATTTTGGAGGGGGTGACCGGCGGCAGGTAGGAGGCTGTCTCAGCTTGAATTACTTCGCCGCTTTCCAGCCTGATCCGGTCATTTTCCACGATGCCCCAAGCTGGCTGGCCGTTGTGCAAAATCCGGGCGTGTTTCATCCGTGCGCCTCCTGGTTGTGCTGGGCCAGCACGGTGACACCATCTACCGTGTAGCCGAAGCTGAAGCGAAAGCCCTTGATGATTTCCCGCGGGGCGATAGCTTGCAGGTCTTCCAGGGTGTCATCGAAGAGGCGCAACTCGGCGTCGCCCTCCCAACATTCAGTAAATTCGCGGTCAAAGCCGCCGGCGCGGACCAGTTCGAAGATAGCCGGATCGCTGCCGGCGGCGGCAGGGAAGTGGCGGGAGTTGTGCATCGGCGCGGCGTTGACTGTCGGGCCGGTTTCGGAAATCTGGCGCAGGGTCACGACGGCGCGGGCAATCTGGCGGTCGTTGGCGGCGCAGGTCGCCCCAAAACGTGCCCCCGGTTCCAGGCGAGGCGTGCCTTTGCCGACCGGGAAGAGACGGGTCAGATGGATCGAGCCGAGCTTTTTGGGAAAGCCCTGGACCCAGCCCCGGTACATCGAAAAATCCTTGTCCACCCAGATGTAAACACAGCGGCTGGCCGGCTGGCCCTTATATTTGCAACCGACAATCAGCATAAACTCCTTGTACTGAGACTGGATGGGATCAACCAATTCATGGAAATCGGCGGAGCACGACTGCCAGTCGGCAAACATGGCACAGACCGCGCCGGGGTCGTCCGCCGGTTCGAGTTCGGGCGGCAGGAGTGCGATGACGTTATCAGGGTTGGTCCGGTACTCCACAATCAAAAAGTCGCCGGAGTAATGCCAGGGCGGCGGCGGCACCAGGCTGGCCCGGCCATCGGGTGAGAGCGGAGCGGTGTAGCCTCTCGGGGTCATTCATACCTCCATCTATTGAAACACTTAGCCGGGATTAGGGGATTTCGAGATTTTTCCTGATTTTTCCCCTAATCCCCCAATCCCGGCGAAAAAATCTTTTCAGTTGATTGGTTCATCAGATCGTGAATCTGGACGATCACAAACCGGGCCACCTTGTGCAGGTGGGTGACAAAACCGGCCAGGTAGTCTATGCCCTCTTGTTGGGCGGTGTAGTAAAGCGGGTTCATCACGGTTGAACGCAGCACGAGTAGGCCGTACTCATTATATTCCTGGGGTGAAAGATGCAGATAATTGAGGACAAATTCGATAGACTGGCTGCTGTACTGCTCCTGCTCAAAAGTGGTGGTAGAGACAAAATATTCTTTGGCATACGGCAACTGCGTGCCCCGGCCCGCTTTAGGAATATCCAATTCATCGCGGATGCGTTTGTTAAATTCGTTGATCCACTTGAGGGGTATCTCTGCCGGAACCAGCTTGTTGGCCTGCCAGGCCATGGGCCGGGCGACAAAGCAAATGATATTGGTATCGGGGTTGAAGAGGGGAATGAAGGTGAAGGGGGAGCTAAAGCGAGTCTTGTTTCTGGTGGGAAAACCACAGGCGGCCTCAAAGCCGGCAAAACTCTTGCGGTGGCGCTGCAAATACCAGAAAAGTTTTTTAGCGTTGAGCAGTGTCGTCCGCACAATCTTGCCGTGATGGTGGACATCGAGGGGGATGGTGGTATGAGCCAGCCAGCAGGCCGTTGCCGCCGCGCCGGGCTTCGAGCCTTCCAGGATATAGGGGCCAACGGCCTTGATTTCGATCAACTTATCAACCGCCTTGATGCCTTCCTGCTCGTCGGAGATGTACTGGGCGCGCTGGGTCATCAACTCGGTCACCAGACCATTCTTAAAAGCGACAATGCCGGCCGGGTAGGGGACATAGCCCATCTTGTGCGGATCAATGGCAATGGAGTCGGCTTCCGGCATGGCAAGGAGGGCCTTGTAAACGCTGGGGCTGTCCCAGGTAAGTTTGGCCCCCTGAGCCGGGATTCTTACCGCAGCGCCATTACAACAATCTTCCGGCAGACTCTCGGAGGCGTTGATTGCCCTGACATACAAATCGCACGTCTCGTCGAGCGTCTGCCCGGCATGTTCTTTTATAGAATGACCCCGGAAGAGACTGCGGATGTAGCCGCCCCAGGCCGCATCGAGATGGAGCCAGAAAGCCTGATTTTTAGCCTGTCCCAGCCAGTCGCGGGCCGCGATGATTTCGTGAATGGGATCAATCGCCCCCTCCTCCGTAGCGCCGACAATTCCGGTCACGGCCGCGATGTACTCGCGCTCCGGCAGGCAGTCCAGCATGGCTTGCAGGGCGGCGCTGTCGAGGCGAAACCTAAAAGTGACCGGCACCAGGCGGACGGAGTCTTCGCCGTAGCCGAGGATATTGGCCGTCTTCTTGAGGCAGTAGTGCGCCGCCGCCGAGACAAAAATAACCGGCCGCATGCCTATCTTTTTAATGACAGCGTCAAAGCCGCGCAGTTTGACATTGTAATCGCTGGCGCGGACAAAGCGATTGAGGGTGTCGAGAACGGCCTGTTGTTCCCGGCCGATGACCTCGACTTCATACCGGGCCAGTTTGCGGATCATAAAGATGGACTCGTTGGGGCGCAGGCCAATTAACTCGCGGTCGCTCAAATCGCCGAGGCGGGCCTGCTGGCCGTTGGCGGTTTTGACGGTGAACTCGACGGCATGGCGCTGGCAGTAGTCACGCACGATGAACGGCACAAATTGAACCATGCGCGCCACCCACAGCGCTTCCAGGTTGGCAATGGTGCCGCCGGAGCAAATATGCGCCCAGGCCTTGTCGGGCTGGTAGCCCAGCATCTCGGCCACCATCCGCCCCACCTCCAACTCCAGGCGAACCGTGACCGGGGCGGCTTCGTCGGTGACATTGTTGGGGTTGTAGAGCATGCCGGCAAAGTAACCCAGCAGGCTGGGCATCGTTGTCTCGGAGGTCATGTGGGCCAGGTAGCGGGGTGAATAAACGGGGTAGTCGGCTTTGAGGTTATTCAGAATCGTATCCAGGCTGGCGTTCAGCCGGTCCTGCCACAATTCGTGTTCCCGGCGGCGTTCGCGGCTGATGACGACCGGGTCGGTGGGGAAGTAGTTTCGGCGCCAGTGGATGTAATCTTGAAAGATATAGGTGAGCAGATTAAACAGAACGTCGCCGTGTTCGGCTTTAGGGCCGAGAAACCAGGCCGCCAGGGGGGAGTTATTTTCCGGCTGTTCGCTTGAATGTTTGGGCTTGCTCATCATGCTGCTCTAATTGCTCTTTTTTACAACTAGGTGGCTTTAAACGAGGTAGGTTTTAAGCCGGGATTTGGGGATTAGGAGATTTTTTAAAACTTGTTTTATCCCCTAATCCCGGCAAAATTCTTTAGTTTTGGTCCGCAGCCTGAGTAATTACCTTACTTTTATTTCACCCAAAGGTATTATTACGGTGGGTGACGTTCTTGATCTCGCAGTAAAAGTCAAAACTCCACATGCCGCCCTCCCGGCCAATACCCGACTTCTTGGCCCCGCCAAACGGCTGGGCCAGGTCGCGCACGTAGAAACAGTTGACCCAGACCAGCCCGGCCCCAACCGCCTCGGCGACCCGCTGCGCCCTGTTTTCGTCGCGGGTGACGATAGTCGCGGCCAGGCCGTACTCGGTGCTGTTGGCCAGGCTAATAGCTTCGGCCTCATCCCTGAACGTCTGCCAGGTCAGCACCGGGCCAAAGACTTCTTTCTGCAAGATTTCTGAGCCGGTGGGGGGGTCAACAAAAAGCGTTGGCTCGTAATACAGCCCGCCCAATACCGGGGAAACCCCGCCGCCGTACACCAGCCGGGCCCCGTCTTGAAGGGCGCGCTGGACAAAACCGTCTACACGCTGGAGGTGCTGCGGATGAATCAGCGGGCCAACCTGGGTTTGGGCATCGCGCGGATCGCCCAGCCGTAACTGGCTGGCCCCTGCGGCCATCCGTTCCAGCAGCTCGCCGGCCACAGTCTCTTCGACCAGCAGACGGGCGCCGGCCAGGCAGACCTGCCCGGCGTTGTCGTACTGCTCCAGCATGTTTCTCAAGGCGAGATCTAAATCGGCATCGGCAAAGACAATCAGGGGCGATTTGCCGCCCAGTTCAAAACTGACCGGGGTTAGATTCTGAGCCGCCGCCGCGCCGATCTTTTTGGCCGTTTCAACCGAGCCGGTGAAGGAGATGCGATCCACGCCGGGGTGAGCCACCAGCGCCGCGCCGGCCTCCTCCCCAATCCCCTGGACGACGTTGAAAACGCCCGGCGGCAGGCCGGCTTCGGCGGCAAAATCGGCCAGGAGCGAGCAGGTCAGCGGCGCCCACTCCGGCGGCTTGAGCACTACCGTATTCCCCGCCGCCAGGGCCGGCCCGACCTTCCAGGTGGACAGCATAAAGGGTGCGTTCCAGGGTGTAATCAACGCGGCGACACCGGCTGGCTGGTAGACCACCCGGTTGTGGGCGTTGACCGCCTGGCTGTCCCACTCAGATCCCTTGAGCTTTTCGGCAAATTCGGCAAAGTAGCGGATGTTGTGCGCCCCGCGTTTCATCACCCGCAGGCGGCTGGCTTCGAGCAGCGACCCATTGTCAGTAGTTTCGACGATGGCCAAATCCTCAACCCGGCTCTCGATAATGTCGGCCAGGCGGCGCAGGTAGACTCCTCGCCCGGTCGGGCCACGGGCTGCCCATTCGGGGAAAGCCCGGCGCGCGGCGGTCACCGCCACCTCCACTTCTTCAGTTCCCCCCGCGGAGATGTGCCCCAGCAGTGATTGGTCAATCGGGCTGATATCCTCGAAGGTTTTGACCGAAGCAACGCGTTTGCCGTTAATGTAGTGATCCGTCGAAATGCGGCGATTTTGAATGGTAACTTCACCCATTAATAGCTGCTCCTCCGAAAATAGCTTGTTTGTAGTAGCGACTTCAGTCGCTTATAGGCTCGGACGACTTCAGTCGTCACTACAAATTATTTTCGTTGTAGGTGGTGTGCCACAGATTCATGGCGACTCCTCTGATTCACCAATGCCAGGAGTCAAATAGATTCTGTGACCCTGCTACCTGTTGAACTCCTACATCTTGCCATTAGCATCGCTGCTTCGCAAGGAGTTGACAACCTTTCTTAATAAGGTCGCCAGGATTTCCTGTTCTTCTTCGGATAGACCGGAGACGATGGCGGTTTCACCCTGGTTAAAGAGAGGGAAAACCCGCTCGATGAGCGCTCTTCCTTTGGGTGTTAGCTCAACCAAAACCAGGCGGCGATCCTCGGTGCTGGTCTGGCGGGTGCAGAGGCCGTTTTTTTCAAGCAAACTGACGGTGCTGGTGACGGTGGGCCGGGTGACGCCTTGCGATCTGGCAATATCGCGGGTTTCGATGGGACCCCAAATCCAGACGATAAAAAGGGTAGCGAAGCCGGCCCAGGTTAAGTCAAACTCCCGTAAAACGGTGCGCTCCATTCTCAATTTGAGTTCCTGGGCTACCCGCCAGATGTTAGAGACGACACCGTAAGCGAGAAGGTTTGCGGGCAGCTCCGCAATTCTTTGGCGGACGTCAAGTTCCTCGGGTGGAAAATCGTTAGACAATGGCATCCATTGTCCTCTTCAATCATTAAAATTGAGGGTGTTCCAGGCGTTGCGCGAAGATGGGGTGGGGAAAACAAACGTCGTTAGAGGTCTAACGTTAGATATCTAATGAATTTAGCAGACTTTAGTAATTTTGTCAATATCTAAGTTAAGAAAACCCTTTAAGGTTCACGATCCCTTTATTTTGTGACAAATATCACATTTTAGCAGGATAAATACCACTATCCAACCGGGAGCAAGAGGTATATCCTGATAGGGGGGACTCTATAAATTTTCAACGATATGGATGGATAGAGGCGGAGGAAAACTATGACGAAACAGAATAATTCTGCTCAAAATCCAGGCAGAATTTCCAGACGGCAATTTATGAAGTTAGCGGCGGCGACCGGCCTGTTAGCTGGTTGCAGCCCTGCCGCCCAGCCAGTCGCTGCCCCGACCCAGGCTCCCACACCTACACCCAAGCCCGCGCCAGTTCCGGCAGTCACACAACCCAACACTCCAAAAGTCGTCTCTGCGGTGACGGGCAAACCGGATATCATCAAACTTTACCCTGAAATACCAAGCAGATTGGTCCAGGTCCATCATGCCGGCGTATGGGATGGCGACCGGTTGTTGCCGGAGGCAGTCCGGCAAATGCTCGATGCCTCGATCACCAAGCTGACCGGCCTGAATGATGCCCGCGAAGCCTGGGCGGCGCTGTTCAAACCCGGCGAGAAAATTGCGATCAAAGTCAATACCTTTAGCAACAGCACGATTTGGACTCATGCCCCGCTGACCAATGCCGTGATCGCATCTCTCCAGGAAGCGGGGCTTTCCGCCGGACAAATTGTTATCTATGACTACTTAAGCATGCTGAAGGATGCCGGCTACCAGGTTAATCAAGATGGTCCGGGAGTTCGGTGCCTTGAGGAGTCTGAGTTTAGCGGCCAGTGGAAGGTCGCGGATAGTACCGTTCGTCTCAGCGGCACGTTGCAGAATTGTGATGCCCTGATCAATATTCCGGTGCTCAAATCGCACATGATTGCCGGCCTGACGTTTGCCCTGAAGAATCACTTCGGCAGCGTGAACTCCCCCGGTAGCCTCCACTACCCCATCGAGCAAACCATCGCCGAATTAAATGCCCTTCCCCCCATTAAGGAGCGCACCCGGCTGGTTATTGGCGACGTTTTGGAGGCCAATCTCAAATATAGCAGCAGTTGGCCTTACTGGAAGCCGGACTGGAAAGGCGACTCGATTCTGATGAGCTTTGATCCGGTAGCGCTTGATGCGGCCGGAATGCAAATCCTGGAGCAGTTGCAAACTGAAAACGAGGCCAGCCTGTCCTCTGCCCTCAGGGACAAAGCCACTTCATATCTGAAAACGGCCGCTGAACTGGGCTTGGGCACCAATGACCCGCAGCATATAGATAAGCTGGAGGTCAGGTTAGGATGAACAAACTCACACGGCGACAATTTCTAACCTTGACCGGCGCAGCCGCCGGGGTGACTCTATTCGGTTCTGGCTGCGCCGGCCAGCCGGCGGAAACTGTCCCCAGCCGGCCGTTGGCCGCCGCCCCTGCCGGCGATCAGGCCTACCTGGCTGTGGCGAGGGGGACCGACCCGGCGGAAATCACCCGGCGAGCCATCGCGGCCTTGGGCGGCATCGAGCGCTTTGTCAAGTCCGGCCATGACGTGATCATCAAACCTAATATTTGTGTGGATTACCACCCGGCAGAATATGCGGCAACGACTAATCCTACCGTCGTCGCGACCCTGGTCAGCCTGTGCCTGGGCGCTGGGGCCAAACGGGTGCGGGTCATGGACATGCCCTTTGGCGGCGCGCCCGACTCGGCCTACGCCGTGACCGGGATCGGCGACGCGGTTAAGGCCGCGGGGGGCGAGATGGAGCTTATGAGCCGGGTCAAGTTTGTCAAGACGGCCATCCCCGCAGGCCGGGACATCACCGAGTGGGAAGTCTATCAAGATGCGCTCAAGGCCGACGTATTGATTAACGTGCCCATTGCCAAGCATCATTCCCTGGCCAGGCTGACTCTGGGGTCAAAGAACCTGCTGGGCCTGGTTGGCAAACCCAGCGGTATCCATCGCAACCTGGGCCAGCGGGTGGCCGACCTGGCCAGCCTGATCCGCCCGACCTTGACCGTCGTGGACGCGGTGCGCATCCTGACCAGCCACGGCCCGACCGGTGGCAGTCTGAACGATGTCAAGGAGACCAACACCGTCATTGCCAGCCACGATCTCGTCGCCGCCGACGCTTACGGCGCCACCCTGTTTGGCCTGACCGGGTCCGATATCGCTTACATTAAAGCCAGCGCCGAGATGGGCCTGGGGACGCTGAATTTGAAGAGGGTGAAGGTTGAGGAAATTAAGGTGTAAGCCGATCCTTGGAGGATTGGAGGCTGCATAATCGTTGTCAGCTTGCTCAATAGAAAGTACAGATACGATAGAAACAGAGGGACATAAGTGGAATTCAAAGGTAAGCTTGTACGGTGGAATGATGATAGAGGGTTTGGATTTATAAAAGTATTATCTAGTGAAGAGGATGTTTTTATTCACATAACAGCCTTAAAAGATATGCCTCGCAGACCTGTTGTAGGAGATATAATCTACTTTCAGGTAGAACATGGAGAGGATGGTAAGACTCGTGCAAAATCTGCGAGAATTGAAGGGTTAGCTAAAATCCCTCGTAAAACAGGTGCTCAAAAAAATGGTAATTGGTACGTATTTGTATTTGTACTTGTATTTTTGGTCATAATTTTGGTTGCATTTTTAAGTTATCATATGTTTTCCTCTCTGATAATTGAAGCAGAGGATTTTACAGGTTATAAATGTGAAGGTAAGCAATATTGTAGTCAAATGACCTGCAAAGAGGCTCGGTTTTATCTAAAAAATTGTCCAAATGTAGAAATAGATGGTGATTTTGATGGTATACCTTGCGAAGAGCAGTGTAGGTAATATCTGAAGGGCGTACCACGACAGTTAAGCTCCGAATGTACCCGACAACCCTGCCTCGGTATTTTATTTAGGGAATCCTTTGCACTTTGAGGTCGCCTTTTGGCAAAAGTATCGTAGGCGTTGGGCGCGGTGAAAGATAAGGATAAATGAAACCAGGAGAGATACAAGTTCTAGAGAGAAGTCGAATGAATAAACTCCTGAAACTTATTAATTTGTTCTTGCTTTTACTCCTGGCCGGCTGCAGCAGCCAGGCGGCTGCGCTGACCGACTTTTTGCCCAAAGCCAGCGCTGTTCCAAATTGGATATTAGTAGAAGAGGTGCGGGTTTACAACCGCGACAACCTCTTCGACATGGTGGACGGCCAGGCCGATGCTTTCTTTGTCTACGGCTTTGAGCAGGTAGCGACGCAAAGGTATCAAAACCCCGCCGGAACCATCCTCGAAGTCGCTCTCTGGCAACTGGCGACCCCCACGGATGCTTATGGCCTCTTTACCTCCGGCCGCTCCGGCCAAGCGATTGATATTGGCAATGAGGGCGATAGGGACCCCGGCTCGCGGATTGCCTTCTGGCAGGACCGCTACTATGTGCAGGTTTACGGGCGCCAACAGGTGCTCGACGCCGACCTGCAGGCGTTTGCCCAGTCGGTGGCGGCGTCGCTGCCTCAGGGCGGAGAACGCCCGGCGCTGGTCAACCGCTTGCCCCAGGCCCACTTAATCGAGCGGGGGTTCATCTTCTTCCACGAAGAAATCTCCATCCAGACTGAGGTCTGGTTAGGCGGTGAGAACATTCTGGGCCTGAGCGCCCAAACCAACGGTCTCCTGGCCCGTTACGATTTGGACGGCACCCGGGTCTATCTGCTCTTGATCCAGTATCCCGACGCCCAAGCGGCTTCGACCGGGCTGGCCGCCCTTCGAAGCACTGGCCAGGTAGAAGGTTTGATCACTGCCGACAGCCGGGATAACCTGCTGGGCGCAGTCTTCGGCCAGGGAGAGCCAACAGCGGCGAAGGACCTGCTGGCACAAGCGTTAGGGAGCGAGTAAGGACGGGAGCATGCGAGGACCACGAATGAACTGGATGTATGGGCGACGGATTCGCCAGGGCGTTCAACTTTTAGCTTTTGCCCTTTACCTCTTTCTCTTCTTTGCGGCCTTGCAGCGGTGGCGCAGCCTTCAGTGGGCTGACCTGTTTTTTCGGCTCGATCCTTTGCCGGCGCTGGCGGCCATGCTGGCCGAGCGAGCCTGGATTCCGCAACTGGGCTGGGCCTTGATCACGATCGGCCTCACGCTGCTGGCGGGCCGGGTTTGGTGCGGCTGGTTGTGCCCGCTGGGGACACTGCTGGAATGGGTCCGTTTCCCATCGGCGGAGCGTCGCCGGGCCAGAGACCTGCGCCTTTCGGCCAAACATCCCAAAGCGGAGCAAAGCCGGCAAAAAAACCGTTTCCGGGCGATCAAAAATCTTCTATTATTGCTCATCCTGGCGCTGGCCCTCTTTGGCAACCTGACCCTGCTCTGGCTTGACCCACTGACCCTACTGACGCGGGCAATGACAACGGTCCTTCTGCCCGGCCTCAACTACGCGGTTTCTGCCGCCGAGCGTAGCCTGTATCCCGTTCCAGCGCTCAGTCCGATAGTGGATTGGCTGGAGATGGGACTGCGGGGGAGGGTGCTGCCGGTTGAGCAGCCCGTCTTTGCCCAAAATCTCTTGATTGCGGCTTTGTTCTTCGGCACCCTGGCCTTGAACCTCCTGGCCGACCGTTTTTGGTGCCGTTATCTGTGCCCGCTGGGCGCGCTGTTGGGGCTGTTGTCAAAGATAGCCTTGCTGCGGCCGGTGATTGGCTCGGCCTGTGTGAGCTGCGCCAAATGCGCCCGGGTGTGCCGGTTGGAAGCAGTTGAAACCAGGCCCAGTTATGAGATTGTCCCGGCCGAGTGTACCGTCTGCCTGGACTGCCTGGCCGCTTGCCCCAAGAACGGCATGGGTTTCGCCTGGCACGGGCGGCTCGCGCCCTGGACTCAAACCGATCCCAGCCGCCGGCAGGTTCTAACCTCGCTGGCAGCCGGAGCGGCCGGTGTCGCCGTCCTGCAGACCGGGGTTCAGGCCAAACAACCCGATCCTCACCTGCTCCGGCCGCCTGGGGTCGAAGACGAGGAACAGTTTCTCAGCCTCTGCTTGCGTTGCAGTCTGTGTATGAATGCCTGCCCCACCGCGGGCTTGCAGCCGTCGCTCCTGGAAGGGGGGCTTAAAGCATTCTGGACGCCGCGCCTGGTGCCGCGTTTGGGTTATTGCGACTACGGCTGCAACGCGTGCGGCCAGGTCTGCCCGTCGAAGGCCATTCCCCAACTCGCGCTGGCGGAAAAACGCCAGGCCATCATCGGCCTGGCTGCGGTTGATCGTAACCGCTGCCTGCCCTGGGCCTATAGTACCCCCTGCATTGTATGTGAGGAAATGTGCCCGGTGCCTGACAAAGCGGTTAAATTACAGCAAGAACAGGTGGGAGAAATTGAGCTGCAAAAGCCGTATGTCGTGGCCGATTTGTGTATAGGGTGTGGCATCTGCGAGCAGCATTGCCCCCTGGCCGGCGAGGCCGGAATCCGGGTCTATCGCCGCCAGTAGCGGCAAGTGCCAGGAGGGGACGCCAAGCACACAGAGAAAATTAAAGGAAATACTCAGCGTCCTCAGCAGTTCATTCTAAGTCCTGGTTAAAGACCGGCTTTCAAAGAGGAATAAGCGGCTAAGAAACGGTGACCAGGCTAAAAAATTTTTTGCAGGCGCTGATGTCGGTAGGCTTGCCGACGACAGTGAACTCGCCGGTCAGGTGGATAGCCTGGGCAGAACTTCCCATCATGACCTTAATCGGGCCAGGCTCGACCACAAAGTTCATCTCCCGGTTGTAAAAGCCAAGCTGGTTGACCGGCAGGGTAAAGGTAACGGTTCTTTTTTCGCCCGGCTGCAAGCTGACCCGCTTGAACCCTTTCAGTTCCTTGACCGGCCGGGTGACGCTGGCCTGGATGTCCTGGACGTAGAGTTGAACCACCTCGTCGCCGGCGCGCGAGCCGGTGTTGCTCACCTCCAGGCTGATGGCTACCTCGCCGCCGATTTCGACTTCAGCCCGATCCAAACGCAGGTTTTCAAATTGAAAGCTGGTATAACTCAAGCCATAGCCAAACGGGAAGAGGGGTTTGGCGCTGAGGTCTACGTAATCGCCCTTCCAATGAGAGCGGCCGCCGGAGATTTTGTGCCCGTAGTAAATTGGAACCTGCCCCACGGCTCGCGGGAAGGTCATGGGCAGTTTGCCGCCAGGCGTGTAATCGCCAAACAGGACATCGGCCACAGCAGCCGCTCCTTCTTCACCGGGCAGCCAGGCTTCGAGGATGGCCGGGATATGCTCCGCTATCCAAGAGATGCTTAGCGGCCGCCCGTTGACCAGGACCAGGACCAGAGGCGTGCCGGTCTCGTAAATGGCCCTTACCAAATCTTCCTGGACTCCCGGCAGGTTAAGCTCGGCCCGGTCGCGGGCTTCGCCGCTGGTACAGCTATCGGTCAAGCCGGCCTTATCGCCAACGACCACCAGGGCCACGTCAGCCCGCCGGGCAATTTCGACAGCCTCGGCAAACCCTTCCTTAGTGGGATTGGCCACAGCGCAGCCCTGGGCGTAGTGAATAACCGTTTTTGGTGACACTTTGTCTTTAATCGCTTGCAGCACGCTGATAATCGGTACAAAATTGTCAACCAACTCCACCTTATCCGGCACGGGCATGTGAAAAACATTATCTTTGTCGCGCATCTCGATCAGCGTTTCAATGTGGCAGGGGTAGGCGTAGTCGCCGATGAGGTTCCTGACGCTGTCGGCGTTGGGGCCGATGACCGCAATGGAGGCCAAATCTTTTTTAAGGGGCAGCAACTCCCCCTCGTTTTTCAGCAGCACCATTGATTTTTGCGCAATTTGACGGGCCAGGGAGCGCTGCTCTGGGGTGTCAAACACCGCCGCGGTCCGGCCCGCATCAACGTAGGGCTGCTCAAACAGGCCCAGCAAAAACTTCATGCGCAGGACGCGCCTCACACTTTGATCAATCAGGGCCTCATCCACCAGGCCCATTTCCACGGCCCGGCGAAGCGGCGCGCCATAACAATCGGTGCTGGGCAGTTCTACGTCAAGGCCGGCTTCCAGGGCCAGGGCTGCCGCCTCTTCTTTGCTGCCGGCTACCTGATGATATTCGGCCAGTTGGTTGATGGAAAAGTAATCTGAGACGACAATCCCGTCGAACCCCCACTGCTCCCGGAGTATATCGGTCAGCAGCATTTTGGAGCCGCCACAGGGCACGCCGTCCAGCTCGTGATAGGCATTCATCATCGAGGTCAGCCCGGCTTCCTTGACCGCAGCTTCGAACGGCGCTAAAAAGACCTCGGCCAGTTCGCGGGGGTTGAAATGCGGTGGGGCCCAGTTCATGCCGCCTTCGGACATGCCGTAGCCGACAAAATGTTTGGCAGTCGCCAGCACACCTTCACCCCAGTTCTGTCCCTGCAAACCCCGCACAAAGGCCACGCCCATCTGCGAAACCAGATAAGGATCTTCGCCAAACGTCTCCTCAGTCCGGCCCCAGCGCGGGTCACGGGTCAAGTCAAGTACGGGCGACAGACCCTGGTGCGCCCCGGCGGCCCGCATCTGGGTGCGCACCACCGCGGCCATCTTCTCGGTCAGTTCCGGCTCCCAGGTACTGGCCAGGCCGATGATTTGGGGAAAACAGGTCGCATTGCGGGCCATGTAGCCGCTGCAGCACTCTTCATGGATAATGGCGGGGATGCCCAGGCGGGTATTGTCCAGCAGATATTTCTGAATGGTATTGGCCAATTCGGCCCCAGCCGTGGGATCAAGGCTGCTGGCCCCGCCGATCCGAGTTACCTGTCCCAGTCCATGACTGAACAGGGAATGGGCCTTGGCCGGGGAGAATTTCATGTCCTGTAAAACCTCAAAAACCCAAATGCTGCCCAGTTGAGCAATTTTTTCGTCACGGGTCATCCGTGAGAGCAGGTCGGTAGTTCGCTCCTCCACGGACAACGAGGGATTTTGGTAAGGGTAGGAGTAACTCATTATTTTAACCTCATTAGCCTTTAAGGGCGCCGGCGGTCAGGCCGGAGACAATCTGGCGTTCGGCCAGGAAGTAAAAGATGAGGGTGGGGACCATTGACAGCGTGACGAAGGCCAGGATCAGCGGGATATCCGAAACATATTGACCCTTAAACTGCATGGTCCCGAGCGGAAGGGTCCATTTTTCTTCACTATTGATGACCATCAGCGGCAGGAAAACCTCGTTCCATGAGCTGATCATCGCCAGTACGGAGACAGCGGCAATGGCCGGCCGGGCCAGGGGGAGCAGAATCCGCCAGAAGAAATCAAAGGTGGTACAGCCGTCAATATAAGCCGCATCTTGCAGCTCGGCGGGGATAGACCGAAAGAAGCCGCGCAAAATGACGATGTTGAGTGACAGCCCAAAGGCGATTTGGGGGACGATGATGGCCCAATACGTATCCAGCCAATTCAACTGGCGGAGCAAGATGTATTCGGGCAGGATGGCGACACTGATGGGAAAGAGCAGGCCGACGGTCAGGTAATTAAAGAGAAAATTTTTACCCCGGAATTCATTCCGGGCAAAGATAAAAGCGGCCAGGCTGGAAAAGAAGACCACCCCGACCACCGTGCCCACCATCACAATCAGGCTGTTACGCAACATGCTCCAGAAGACGTCGGTGGATAAGATACGGATGTAATTATCCCAGCGAATCGGATCCGGCGGCTGGTAGGGAAAGCCGGCATACTCGCTGCGTGTTTTCAGGCTGCCAAAGGCGATGATCACGAGGGGCACGACGATGATCAACACAAAGATAATCAGGATGGCGTACTGCCAGAAATAATTTGAGTAGCGTCGCAGGTTGGTTTTTTGGATCGTCATGAGGGCCAGCCTTTCTTAGGCACTGTAACCGCCCAGGTAATCGTGCTCTTTAAAGAGTTTTTGATAAACGAGGGAGAAAGTGATACAGATAATAAACATGACCACCGCCACGGCAGAACCGTAACCCAGGTAAAAGCGGACAAAACCAAAGCGGAACAGATAAGTGGCCATCGTTTCGCTGGCACCGGCCGGGCCGCCCTGCGACATGATCCAGACGATAGCAAACACTTGCAGGGAGCCAAGCACCGACAAAAAGATCGCGGTCCGGATGGTACCGCGCAGCAGGGGAACGATAATATGCCGGATGGTTTGGAAACCGGACGCACCATCAATTTTGGCCGCTTCTTCCAGCTCAGCCGGAATACTTTGCAAACCGGCCATGAATAACAGCATGTGAAAACCAAAATATTTCCAGGTAAGCACGATGAAGATGGCCGGCATTACGGTGGTACGATCACCCAGAAAAGGGATGGCGTCCAGACCCAGGTTGGTCAGGATAGCGTTAATCAATCCATAATGCGGGTCAGGGTGAAGGAGGGCTTGCCAGACAAGGGCCGTAATGACTTCGGAAAATACGTAGGGCAAGAAGAAAATGGTACGGAAGAAAGTGCGTCCCGGCAACTTGCGGCCCACCAGCAGGGCCAGGCTCAGGGCCAGGGGAAGTTGGACGATGATGGAGAGGCCCACAATTAACAGGCCATTTTGCAGGGCGCGCAAAAAGTTCTTGTCGGTCAAGATCCGAGAGTAATTATTTAGCCCCACAAAATCTGTGGCGGGGCCAAATCCTTTCCAGTTGAAAAAACTGTAATAGCCGGATTGAACAATTGGATAAATCAAGAACACACTGAACAGTACCACGGCCGGGGCCAGGAACAGGATAATGGTTCCAAAATCCCGTGATTTCAGCGTGGGCGTGGATTTTGCCAACCAGGGAACACGCGTTTGCCCCAGATCCATAGACATTACCTCGCTAAAGTTTTCAAACGGAAGGGGATTGGGCATCTAGCCCAATCCCCTTAAAAAATGTAGCTACTGATCCAATTCCATGGC
>JAHDWA010000009.1:45794-239332 GCA_023382535.1 Anaerolineae bacterium
TGGGCATCTAGCCCAATCCCCTTAAAAAATGTAGCTACTGATCCAATTCCATGGCAGCGGAGTCTTCGATGGTCTGGGCGACTTCTTCGGGGGTTTTGGTTTCGGCGAAGAGTTCCTGAACGGCATCGTTGACGACGGAGCCGACGGCGGGGGGCAGCGCCTGGTCGTAGTACAGTTGCAGGTAGGGGGCTTTGGCCGCATTCTCGGCGATGGTCTTCATCAGGGGGTCGGTGATGCACTCCTCGGTGCCCTTGACGACCGGCAGGATCCAGTTGATCTCGGTCGCGCCGCACTGGAACTCCTTGGAGCTGAGATACTTGAGGAAGGTGACGGCTTCATCGGGGGCATCGCGGCCGACCAGCCAGCCGCCGCCGCCGCCGAGAGCATCCGCGGGATCGCCCTGGCCACCCTCGACCATGGGGAAGGGGAACCAGCCGAGCTTGTCGCCGATGCCCTGCTTGTCGGCGCTCTCGTCCTTCTGGACGCCGGGGGCCCACTGGCCCATCAGTTCCATAGCCGCCTCACCATTGCCGACCGCCCGGGCCTGATCGTTGTAGGTCAGGCCGAGGTAGCCGTCCTGGAAGGGTTCGAGGGCAATCAACTCCTGGAGCTTCTCGCCGGCCTGGACAAACGGCTCGTCGGCAAAGGAACCCTGGCGGCTGTAAGCGGCATCGAAGGCTTCCTTGCCACCCATACGGATGGCCAGGTAGACCCACCAGAAGTGGCCGGGCCACTTATCACCCTCACCCAGAGAGATGGGGGTGATGCCGGCGTCCTTGAGCTTCTGGACATCCTCGAGCAGTTCGGCCCAGGTGGTTGGCGGGGCTTCGATCCCGGCTTTCTCAAACAACTCCTTGTTGTACCAGAAGCCGACCATGCCCTGATCGCTGGCAACCCCATACTGCTTGCCTTCGAAGCTGTAGACGGCCAGCGGACCGGCGCCAAAGGTGTCGGCAAAGCCATCCTGCTGGATGTCCTCGGTGATGTCGCGCAGCAGACCGGCCTTGGCGTACTCATTCATGACGCCACCACCCCAGGTGCTGAAGACATCAGGCGGGTCGTCCGACTGCATGACGGTGGTCATCTTGGCTTTGAAGGCTTCGTTTTCGAGGATGGTCTGGTTTACCTGGACACAGGGATTGTCTTTCATAAAGGCGTCAACCGCCTGCTGGATGACCCCTTTGCGGTCATCCTGGGTGTTGATGTGCCAGAACTCGATGGTCACCGGTTCGGCGCAGTCAGCCGCTGCCATCGCTTCTTCCGTCGCTGCCGGTTCCGCTGCCGCCGGCGCCCCGGTCAATTCCATGGCAGCGGAGTCTTCGATGGTCTGGGCGACTTCTTCGGGGGACTTGGTTTCGGCGAAGAGTTCCTGAACGGCATCGTTGACGACGGAGCCGACGGCGGGGGGCAGCGCCTGGTCGTAGTACAGTTGCAGGTAGGGAGCTTTGGCCGCATTCTCGGCGACGGTCTTGAGGAGCGGGTCCTCGATGCATTCAGCAGTGCCTTCGACGACCGGCACGGTAAAGCCGACCTTGGTTTCAGCGCACTGCTGTTCTTTTGTGGTTAGGTACTTGAGGAAGGTGACGGCCTCATCGGGAGCGTCCTTGCCAATCGTCCAGCCGTTGCCGCCGCCGAGGGCATCGGCGGGGTCACCCTGGCCACCCTCGACCATAGGGAAGGGGAACCAGCCGAGCTTGTCGGCAATCCCCTCCTTGTTGGCGCTCTGATCCTTTTCAACAGCGGGGGCCCACTGGCCCATCAGTTCCATAGCCGCTTCGCCATTGCCCATGAGGGTGGCCTGATCGTTGTAGGTCAGGCCGAGGTAGCCGTCCTGGAAGGGTTCGAGGGCAATCAACTCCTGGAGCTTCTCGCCGGCCTGGACAAACGGCTCGTCGGCAAAGGAACCCTGGCGGCTGTAAGCGGCATCGAAGGCTTCCTTGCCACCCATACGGATGGCCAGGTAGACCCACCAGAAGTGGCCGGGCCACTTATCACCCTCACCCAGAGAGATGGGGGTGATGCCGGCGTCCTTGAGCTTCTGGACATCCTCGAGCAGTTCGGCCCAGGTGGTTGGCGGGGCTTCGATCCCGGCTTTCTCAAACAGTTCTTTGTTGTACCAGAAGCCAACCATGCCCTGGTCACGCGGAACGCCATAATTCTTGCCCTCGAAGCTGTAGACGGCCAGCGGACCGGCGGCATAAGTATCCCGCCAGCCATCTTTATCGAGATCGGCAGTAATGTCGCGCAGCAGGCCAGCCTTGACGTACTCATTCATGACGCCGCCGCCCCAACTCTGGAAAACATCCGGCGGTTCGCCCGACTGCATGACCGTGGTCATCTTGGCTTTGAAGGCTTCGTTTTCGAGGACCGTAACATTTACTTTGGCGCAGGGATTGTCTTTCTCGAAAGCAGCAATTGCCTCGTTGAGCACGGCTTGATGAGTTTGGTCAGTTGTAATGTGCCAGTATTCGATGGTCACCGGTTCGGCACACTCCGCCGCCTCAGCCACCGCTTCTTCCGTTGCCGCCGGTTCCGCCGCCGACGCTTCTTCGGTCGCCGCTGGTGCTTCGGCTGCCGGTTCCTCAGTCGCCGCCGGAGCCTCGGCGGCTGGTTGCTCAGGGGCGGGCGTAGCCGCACCGCCACACGCGGCTAACAGAAGCCCAAGCAGCAAGATGAGCGTCAACGCTAGAATATTCTTGTTTCGCATTTTTTCCTCCTTGAAAATAAACTGTCATTGAAACAATCTAAAAATAAGTAAGGTATACTGAGGATTGTTCTGATAGCCACCTCCTTATCTATAACTCCTCTGGTATCGTTTCCGGTAACGTTACCGGAACGGGTAAAAATCAATTCTGACCCTCTTGCGCCCAAACCCGGTTTGGGCGCAAGAGGGTCAGAGAGACTAATTTTCAGGCTCGACAGACCGGCATGTATTTCTCACAATCAGTTTGGTGGGCATCCGAAAAAGCTGATTTTCAAGCGGCTGGTTCTGGATTAATTTGACCAGCATTTCGACAGCCACCCGGCCCATGTCGCTGATAAATTGATCTACTGTGGTCAAGCCGCCATTCACAAAAGAGGCCTCTTCGATGTTATCAAAACCAACCACAGAAATATCTTCTGGCACTTTCAGCCCAATTTCGGTGACAGCCTCAATGGCCCCAATGGCGGATCTATCGTTTGCGGCAAAAATAGCGGTGGGACGCACCGGCAGCGCCAGTAAATTTTGGGCACAGCGATAACCGGTCTCCCTGGTAAAATCGCCAACCTGGACGAGATTGGGATCGAAGGGGATATTGGCCCGGGCCAGGCTGTCTTCGTAGCCCTGCAAGCGCCGCAGAGCGCTCTGCAAATCGGGGCGTCCCCCAATAAACCCGATACGCCGGTGTCCCAACCCGAGCAGGTACTCCATGACCGACAGCGCGCCGACATGATTGGTCGCAATCACGGCGGGAAAATCGGTGCTGTCCAGGTGGGGATCAACAGCAACAAGGGGGTAACGGGTGGAGAAGGTTTCTGCGGTGGGCGTCACGACAATAATGCCGTCGGTAATACTGCCGTTCAGCAATGAAACGTAGCGGTGTTCGCGCGCGGCCCATGACCGCTTTGTACTGTTACCGCCGCTGTAGACCAGCAGATCGTAGCCCAACTGCTCGATGGTCTGGTTCACGCCTTTGACCACATTGAGGCAAAAAGCCTGTTCAAGATCCGGCACAACCAGGCCGATAACGTTGGTTTTGCGGCTGCGCATGCTCCTGGCGGCCAGGCTGGAGGCATAACCTAAGTCCTCGATAACCCGCTGGACTTTTTCGTAAGTTTCCGAGGCCACATCATCCTTGTCATTAAGAACCCGTGACACCGTGGAAACTGAGACACTGGCAGCATGAGCTACATCTTGAATTGTTACGGTCAGCTTGGGGCGTTTCATAAGGAGATCAGCTTAGCCTCATTGCTAGAGTTTCGGTAACGTTGCCGGTAACGTTACCGGAAATATTATACCAGGCGGCAATATATGTCAAAAAAGACGGGCGGCTTTTAAAAGGGGTGGATGTTATTCATACGCCAGTACTTCGCGCACGGTCAGCCGCGAGGCGTTTCGGGCCGGAATAAAGCTGGCCAGCGCACTCAGTATCACTACCAGGATTAGCCAGACCCAAACACCGGTCATAGAGTAAGAAAAGTTCAAAGGGACACCCGTCACCGAAAGGCCGACGGCATCGCTCAACGCCTTACCCAGGGGATAGGCCAGAATCGCGCCAAACAGCCAACTGATCAAGCCGATGGCGATACCTTCCCGGATAAAAACTCTGGCTACGCCCTTGTTCGGTGCGCCAACAGCTCGCAGCACGCCAATCTCGCGCGTTCGTTCGAGCACGTTGATACTCATGGTGCCCATCAACCCAAGGCCCCCGACAATTGCCAGCATCAGGGCCATAGCCAGTAACAGAAAAATGATCGCCGCAAAAGCAGCCTCCCCCTCGGTCCGCTCCTTGGACATCGTGAATATATTGTTGACCTGAATGCCCCTGCGCTCCAGGTAAGCTTTCAATGCGGCCGTTGTCTCCTTCACCGAGGCTTCGTTATGACGCTCGGTGGCCACGATTGCCCCCTCCGTCTGGCCCACATCCCCCAACGTCCGCGCGATGTAAGGATAGTTAACGTAAGACATCGGGATAACCATGCCCAGACTTACCCCTACCACATGGAAAGGTCTCTCCCGGCCCTCAATCTTGAGCACGATTTCATCACCCAACTTAAGGTCAGGCTCTTCCTTTATCAGAACAGCATCCACCACAATCGCATTTTCATCCTCGGGCGCCAGCCACCGGCCCTGTACAATCTTTGGGCCAGAGACGAGTTCAGAACGCACGTCAAAACCCACTAAGAAGATAGCGTTGCTCTCGCTGCCATCCGGCCGCACCCGGCGGGCCGGAAGCTGAAAATAGACATCAGTACCAACAACACCCGGCACAGCTTTGGCTTCACGCTTAATTTTCTCGATGCGGTAGGGCCGCGAGAAGATTATCATACTGTCAAAGTTGTACACCTGCATAAGATCGTCCAGGGTCCGGTCCAGGGCAGACTGTACGCTGAAGACGCCGATGAAGGTGGCGCCGCCCACAATCAGGGTGACGAGGGTCAGGGTTAGCCGGGCTTTATTCCTGAAGATGTTGCGCAGCGACAGCAAAACAGGCCGCAGCAGAATATAGCGGGCGAACCATAGATTGGCCCCGGAAAGTAAGCGGTCAATGAAACCGGCCCCAAACCGGCCTTTACCCAGCGTATAGGCGCTCATCGCTTCCACCGGGCTGATGCGCAAATTGGCCATAAAGGGAGGCAGCGAGGCCAGTACCGGGACCATGAGGCCCATCATCATCTGCACCAATATTGCTCCTACTGGTATGCTCAGGTGGGCCAGGTCAAAGTTGAAATAGCTCGCCATGACCCGGCTAAGCTCGCGCGCGCCCACGCTCGAGAGCGGGATGGCCAGCACCAGGGCGATGAGGCCATAAATCAAGACCATACCCAAATACATGCCCATAAGCTGATATGTTTGCGCACCAACGGCTTTCATGATCCCAATCTGCCGCTTCTGTTGGGTTAGCAGGGCCGAAACTGTGTTAACAATTAAAAATACACTCAGTAGGAGCGACAGCAAGCCCAGCGTCCCCATCAGAAACAAAATCGCCTGGAGCACATCATCGAGGGGAAACTGTCCCGGCTCGGCGGTGGTCAGCATGGGAATGGTCAAGCCATTTCGTTCGGCTCTGTTTTTGACTTCGTTGACAACCTGTTGGGCGAATTCCCGGTCCGTTTGATTCTTGGCCACCACATACAGCTCGTTAAAGCCGTACTCTTCCCCCAGCCATTTGAGCGTCTCAAACGAGATGTAACCATACGGCGTTCCGTCTATTTGGGCCGGCAATTGGGCCGCATCGTGAGCCAGGCCGGCAATGCGCATTTCACGCTGTTTCTCGTTAGGCAGTTCAATCAATAACGAGTCGCTCACCTGGGCGTTAAGCAGAGATAGGGCCAGCCGTTCGATCAGAATCTCTTGTTTCGGCGGGGGCCAGGCCCCACTCTCAGAGAATATTTTGTTGACGCGAATATCGTCATAATCAGGCACGGCAAAGATCCTCAGGTTTGTCCACTCGTCCGGGCCAACCTTTACCCGCACGTCAAGGGCGCGCCGGGCATCCGCTTCCTCTACGTTGGGCATGCCCCGCACCGCCTGGATGAAGTCGTCCTCAAAGAGTTCGCCGGTGCGAACCGTGCCGCTGGATGGATTGATAGCGGCAAAACTCTCGGCCATCCCCTCAGACAAAATTACCTGCGCGCTGACAATCGTGCCGACCGCAAAAAGTCCCACGGCAATGGACAAGACAATCAACATCGTCCGGGTTTTACTTCCCCACAGGTCATTGAACACTTTGACCCAGCGTGATTTAATCATCAGTAGCCTCCTGCTGACGTGAAATGTGATAGGTGAGGCGTGACACTCACATCACCCGTCACGATCACGCATCACGATCTGCCCATCGGCCAGGGCAATAGTGCGCGTGGCCCGCCTGGCAATATCCTGGTCGTGCGTGACCAACACCACCGTCTTGCCTTGCTTAACCAGCTCTTCAAACAAATCTATCACCGCCTCCGATGTCGCTGAATCCAGGCTGCCTGTTGGTTCGTCGGCGACCAAAATTGGCGGGTCATTGGCCAACGCCCGCGCAATGGCGATCCGCTGCTGCTGCCCCCCCGACACTTCCGAGGGCAGCTTGTGGGCATGTTCGGTAATTTCGACTTGTGCCAGTAGATCCATGGCGCGCTGGCGCTGCTGGCGAATAGGGTAACGGTTGGCAAAATCCATTGGCAGGGTTACGTTGTGGAGGACACTCAGCGTAAGGATAAGCTCAAATGTTTGGAAAACGACGCCCACGGTTTGCCCACGCCACCTGGCTGCCTTTTCGGGCCGTAATTTATGGACGGCTGTGCCGGACACCCAAATCTCGCCTGAGGTCGGGCGATCGAGGCCCGTAATCATGTTGATCAGGGTCGTTTTGCCGCTGCCCGATTTGCCGGTGATGGCTACAAATTCGCCGGCCTGGATTTGCAGATCAGTGCCTTTAAGCGCCACGACGTCACCTGCTAAACCCTGGTAAGTTTTAACAACCTGGCTCAACTTGATCAGTGGCTCGCCAGTTGAGTTTTTCGATCCATTTGACCTAAAACCAAACATCATGATCTCCTGTTACGCTGCCGGGGATTAATCCCTGCCATCCACGATCAGACCATCAGCCAGTACAATGGTACGCCGGGCGCGTCTGGCTAAATCATTGTCATGCGTGACCATTAGGATCGTCTTGCCACTGTCCACCAGGCTCTCAAAGAGCCGAAAGATAGTCTCGGCGGTTATAGAGTCAAGATTGCCTGTAGGCTCGTCGGCAGCCAAAATAGGGGGATCGTTGGCCAACGCCCGGGCGATGGCAATGCACTGCTGCTGGCCTCCCGACAGGGCCGAAGGCAATCGGTGGGCATAGTCGGCCATACCCACCTGGGCCAGCAGGTGCATCGCTCGCTCAGGACGTTCCTGGCGGGGGTAACGTTGGCCATAGTCCATCGGCAGCATCACGTTCTCAACGGCCGTCAGCGTTGGCAGCAGTTGAAAGAACTGAAAGACGAGGCCGATAGCATGGCCACGCCATACGGCGATCTGTCCTTCTTTGAGCAGATGCACCGCTGTCTGATCTACCCACACCTCACCCGAGGTGGGCCGGTCAATGCCGGTGATCATATTGATGAGCGTAGATTTGCCGCTGCCCGACTTGCCGACAATGGCCACAAACTCACCTGCCTGGACTTGCAGATCAATACCTTTGAGGGCGGTGAAGACACCCGCCGCACCCTCAAACGTTTTTACCACCCGCTGGAGGTCAACGAGGTAGCCATTGCTGCTGTGGCCTCTGTTTGACGGTTTAGAGTTATTTGGCTTAAGACTGATCCCTAACATCGCTGCGCTTTCCCCCGGCCGGTGCCCGTTGGATATATTCGAGACAACCCCCAGAAGTGACAGGCTGGTGACCTTCTCCATTGTTCCACTCTATTGTACCAACCAACAGGGGTTGTGTCAGTCTCCAAAAGGGGTATTCAGGGGTATAAAAAGGTGTATTTGTCAGCAGTGTTTATAGAGGAAAGTTTGATTGCTGGAGGGGGCTTAAAGTTGTTTCAGGCCGGGAGGTTATAGAATATCCAACTCTCGTGCTCGCGCAACGGCGGCGGTGCGGCTATGGACATCGAGTTTGCCATAGATGGTACTTAGGTGCTTCTTGACCGTACTGACCGTGATAATCAGCCTGTTTGCGATCGCTTCGTTGGAAAGCCCGGCAGCGAGAAACCGCAGCACCTCTACTTCGCGCTCACTGAGAGGCTCGATGAGAGCAGAGGGGGAGGGGCGCGCGGGTGGCCGGGTGACTTGTCTCTCCCTGGTATCAAACGCCGCCAGGAGTTTGTCTACATAATCTACCATAATCCCTCGAACTGCTGCCTGCCGCAGTAGCTTTTCCAGCGGAGGGCCGTTGTCAACGAAGATGCGGACAAAACCTTCCGTCTGGGCCAGGGTCAAAGCCTGCTGTAAGCGGCTCATAGCCTGGAAGGTGTCTCCGTTGGCCTGCTGCGCCAGCGCCTGCAGCAATAGGATTTCGATAACGCTTCTGCCCCGGCCCAGCTTTACCGCCTCTGGGTAGAGCGCCTCCAGCAATTGGAGAGCTGCCTGGGCCGGATCGCCTGAGATTGCCTGATCGGCAGGGAGACCGGCCGAAGCCTGGGCCAGGAGGACCCGGGCCAGGGTGAGCTGCTCAAATTCATGGAAGAGATAGGTATCACCCAGATCATCCGGCGTGCCAGCAGGTATGTTCAGGGTGTCGGCAGCCCAGCGCGCGGCGGCGATAAGATTGGCCTGCCTGAGCCACAGCCGGGTCCGGTGGGCGGCTAAATTTCGATAAGCCCACTGGCTAAATTTTTGGACGATTAGCCCGGCCTGTTCGATGGCTTCCAGCGCCCCGGCGGCATCTCCTTGAGCTTGTTTCAGGCTCGTCTCGATAATGTAACCATCATAAGCGCCGATTTCTCCTAACTGCCGGTTCAAACGGAAACCTTCGGCCAGATGCTGGGCGGCGGCTTCCAGGTTATTCCACTCGTACATTACCGTCGCTAGCCCAATATGCGCCTGAGCGGCCCCCGGCAACTCGTAACCCTCCGGTGTTGTCGCCAGCGCCAGGGCTTGCTGATAGGTTGCCAGAGCTTGGTGCAGTCGCCCCTGCCACATTTGCGCCTCGGCTATTTGACACTGGATGATGACCGTGACCATCACGTTGCCGCTTTTTTGGCTAAGTTCCGCCACTTCGGCATAGGCCTGGCGAGCCGCCTCCACATCGCCCTTCATAAAGCAAGCGAGGCCCCGATTGAGATTAGTTACACCGCGCAAAAATGGATCGCCTGCCGGCAGCAGTGCCTGTGCTTGCCGGGTGAGTTCGTTGGCATGCCGCATATCCCCCCGGAACAAAGCGACAAGTGTACGAATGGCAGCTACCTGAGCCAGAACGACCGGATCGGCCTCAAGCGCACTGGCGGCCTGGAGACGCTGTTCTGCTTCGGTCACTTGATTGTTGAGGATTAAGGTCCAGGCGTGAAAGAGGCACAGATAGGGCCGCGTCAGAATCAATTCCTCCGGCAGAACAGTCAGCCACTTTAGCAGCGTTACCGTCTCGCTGCGGATTAACAATTCCTGGCCCACTTGCTCCACCAAATACGCCGCTCGCTCAAAATCCGGCGCGCTCAAGGAGTGGTGGATGGCTGCGGCTATCAGTCCATGCTGCTCATGCCACTCACTGGCCCGGCGGTGCAAAATTGCAGCATGCTCCGGGTGCAGATTTTGCTGCCGGTGGCGCAGCGCCTCAGCAAAGAGGTGATGATAACGATACCAGCGCCGTTCATCGTCCAGGGGTAACAAGAATAAATTGGCCTGCTCCAGGCGTTCCAGGATGGCCTGGCTATCCGTCCGGTCCATCACTGCATTGCAGAGAGGGCCGGATAGATGGTTGAGGATGGAGGTTTGGAGTAAGAATTCCTGAATAGCCTGAGGCTGGTGTTGAAGGACTTCATCCATCAAATAGTCAAGGATGTACCGATGGCTGCCGCTGAACTGGTTGATGAAGGAAGTAAGGTCACGGCGACCTTGCATTGACAAAGCGGCCATTTGTAAACCGGCTGCCCAACCTTCGGTGCGCGTTTCCAGCACGGCCACATCGGCGGGGGAAAGATTTAAGCCCATGACCTGATGTAGAAAGGCCGCTGTTTCGGCAGGAGTAAAGCGTAACTCGTCGCTCCGAATTTCGACCAGTTGCTGCCGGGCGCGCCAGCGGGCCAGCGGCAAGGGAGGGTCGGTGCGGGTGGTGATGATGATATGCATCGGGGGCGGCAGGTGGTCCAGGAGAAAGGCTACCGCTTCGTGAATAGACGGGGAATTGATTACATGATAATCATCAAGAACCAGGGCAAAGGGTGCGGGCCACAGATTCACCTCGTTAATGAGGTGGGTCAAGATGAGTTTAGGTGGCGCAGGCTGTGGCGACTTCAGTAAGGCCAGGATAGTCTCGCCAAAACCTGGCTTGAGGGTGGCCAAGGCGGCGATGAAGTAAGTCAAGAAGTGGGCGGGGTCGTTGTCGTCATCGTCAAGAGCCAGCCAGGCCAGGGGAAAATCCTGCCCCCCTTCCGAAGCATGCCACTCGCTGATGAGAGTGGTTTTGCCAAAGCCGGCTGGCGCGGAAATAAGGGTCAGCGGGCGGGTAAATCCTTCGGCCAGCCGCGCCAGCAGGCGGGGACGCTGCACAAGATTCTGGCGAGCCGCCGGTAAGTAAAGTTTGGTCGTGAGCAGCAATGGAGCAGCAGGCACACCCAATCCTCCATCTCCATTGTAGTTGAAATCCGTCTCACAGCCAAACGCCTACGGTAGAGACTCAGGCTTCTTCGCCTGGCCGGCCGTCACAGGGAAGATGGTTCCAATCAGTGGCAGCGCGTTGCAGCAAGCCGTAGACCTCGTCGGTCAGGGTTTCGTCGGGATCGGTAATACCTAATTCGGCATAGCGTTTCAGGTGGTCCCACAGCCGGGCCGTCAGGGCCTCGGCAAAGGGGCGCAGCGCCCCCTGGGTGTCGGCCTCGATGAGGCGAGCGAGGTGAACACTGGCGCACGGATCACCTTCAGCCAAATAAGACGCCAGCATTTCTGCCTCTTGATGGAAGTCTATTTTTCTTGCTTCAGCCAACATCGTCTTCCTTTCTAACCAACTGCCGGCAGATGCATAACCACCCTTTGGGGTTAACCGCCGGCCGCCAAAAACAATTACCTAAGAATTCTACCTACCACTCGCCTGTTTCCAAATAAGCATGGATGGCGCGAGCGGCGATTTTGCCCTGGCCCATGGCCAGGATGACCGTCGCTCCGCCGGTGGCAACATCACCCCCGGCAAAGACGCCCTTTTTTGAAGTTTTCATGGTCAGTTGGTCAACCTTGATCACATCGCCGCGCCCGGTTTCCAGGCCGGGGGTGGTTTTAGGGATCAGGGGGTTTGGGCTTTGGCCGATGGCAATCACGACCACATCCGCCGAGATGCGGAAATTGGAGTTCGGGACCGGCACCGGGCGGCGGCGGCCGGAGGCATCCGGCTCGCCCAACTCGTTGCGCAGGCACTCGATCTCCTTGACCCAGCCATTATTATCGGCGTGGAGGGCCAGCGGCGTGACCAGCAGGTTGAGCTGCACGCCCTCCTGGACGGCGTGATGGATCTCCTCCTCGCGGCAGGGCATTTCCTCGCGCGAGCGGCGGTACACAATCAACGACTCCTCGGCCCCCAGGCGCAGAGCCGTCCGCGCCGCATCCATAGCCACATTGCCGCCGCCAATGGTTGCCACGCGCCGGCCATGAACGATGGGCGTGTCATACTCGGGGAAGCGGTAGGCTTTCATCAAATTGGCCCGGGTCAGGTACTCATTGGCCGAGAAGACCCCGTTCAGGTTTTCGCCGGGAATATTCAGAAACCAGGGCAGCCCGGCCCCGGTGCCCAGAAAAACGGCGTCGAACTCTTCCAGCAGTTCATCTATCGTCGCCGCCGTGCCGATGACAAAGTCCTTGACCAGCTTGACCCCCATCCGGCAGACATATTCGACCTCGCGGCGGACAATGGCCTTGGGCAGGCGGAACTCAGGAATGCCGTAAACCAGTACACCCCCGGCTTCATGCAGCGCCTCAAAGATGGTCACGTGGTGGCCCTGCTTGGCCAGGTCGGCGGCGACGGTCAGCCCGGCCGGCCCGGAACCGACCACGGCGACCTTTTTGCCGGTGGGCGGGGCCAATTCAGGGATGGGCGCCTCGCCTTGCGCGGCTTCCCAATCGGCCACAAAGCGTTCCAGGCGGCCAATCGAGACCGACTCGTACTTTTTGCACAAGGCGCAGCTCCCCTCGCACTGCGATTCCTGGGGACAGACCCGGCCCGTCACCGCCGGCAGGGCGTTCGTCTCTTTGATCAGGTTGATCGCCCCTCTAAAATCACCATCGGCCACGAGCTGTAAAAAGCCGGGGATGTTGATCCCGACCGGGCAGCCGCCCATGCAGCCCGGTCGCTTGCACATCAGGCAGCGTTGGGCTTCGGCCATGGCCTGCTCGGGAGTATAGCCGTAGGGAACCTCTTCATAGTTTTTGACACGCTCGGCCGGAGGCTGTTCCGGCATGGGGGTTTTGTTTGGAACGATTTGTTTAGGCATAAGCATTTACGCTTTCAATTCCATATTTACGATTTCAGATTGACGATTTATACCGCAAGGGTATCCTCTAGGACGATTAGAAGAGCTAAATCTCGGCCCCAATCGCAAATCCAAAATCGTAAATCGTAAATAGTTTTATCTTTCCGCCGATTCCGTCTCCGGCCCCAAATATGCCTTGCGCCGGGACAGCAGCAGCTCCCAATCTACCTCATGGCCGTCGAAGTCCGGGCCGTCTACACAGGCAAAGCGGGTTTTGCCGCCCACCACGATCCGGCACGCGCCGCACATGCCCGTGCCGTCAATCATGATCGGGTTCAGGCTGACAATGGTTTTGACCTCAAAGGGGCGTGTTGTTTCGGACATCTGGTACATCATAAAGGTGCAGCCCAGGGCAATGACCCGGTCAACCGTCTCCCCGGCGGCCAGCATGCGGTCAACCATATTCGGATAGCCCTCTTTTTCGCCAAGAGAACCATCGCGGGTGGCAATCAGAACCTCATCGCTCACGGCCGCCAGCCGGTCGAGCCAGTACAGCAAAAATTTGCTGCGCCCCTCGATGAAGGAGATAACCCGGTTGCCTTTTTCCTTCAGGGCGCGAGCGACCGGATAAATGCTGCCGATGCCGTAGCAGCCGCCCGCACACAACACCGTGCCCCAGGTCTCGATCTCCAACGGTTTGCCCAGTGGACCGGCAAAGGTCGGCACGACATCGCCGGGCTTGAGTTGGCCCAACTTGTAGGTCGAGGTTCCCACCTGCATAAAAACGCAACTGACCAGGCCGGCTTCCCGATCCCAATCGGCCACGGTCAGCGGGATGCGCTCGCCGTGCTCGTCGGCGCGGACGATGACAAACTGGCCCGGTTGAATTTTGGCCGCCACCGCCGGGGCGTGGACTGTCAGCAGTTGCAGGTTGGGTACGAGCGACTCCCGCCGCACTACTTTGGCTGCTTCCGGTTCAAAGAGGCCGGAAGTATGTTCTTTTTTATCTGTGGTAGATGTTGTTTCGGCCATATATCACCTTGTCTTTTGATCGTTCCGTCCCAACGCCCGGCGCGTAGTTTGTCTTACTGCTGGCTGTAATGGTGTCGAATTTTACAGTCATTCTAGTGTTTGAAGCGGTTTTACCTTGTTTCGATGTGCTTCAACTCGCCTCTTTAGGCCAAGCAGACACTTTCGCATCATCACAATATCACCGGCATCTTGAACTAAATAGTAGAATACCCAAGGGGGAGTCCAATCATACTTAACTCGTAACCGGGTGATGAGCCGTGTATTTGTATTGTCGAGAGGCGATAGCTGCCACAGCCAGGTGGCGTTGCCCTTTTTATCCCACCAGAGGATGTATTCATTGGCCTTAAAATCTTTGACCCACATCCCCTGCTTACCATCAGGAGTCATCGGTATAAAATCAGCCAGACTGATCTGTTGAAATTCAGGCAGAATACACTCCGAGCTGGGTATTCCCGCGTTATCAACCCAGTCATAGCTGTAAAACCCAGCCCGTTTACTCCCCAGTTGGAGCAGCCAGGGCCAGATGTCTTCAGGATTAGCCGTGATTGTTACACCACGAGTTGCGTTGAAGGTGGGCTGGAGGACAACATCATCGCCCGGCATCGTTCTTTCAACTTCCTCATCGGTTGCACCCCAGCGCAAGTGCCAGGGTCGAATGACCCACATATAGGCAGCAGCTCCCACCGCTCCCCAGCCAAGAAATCGAATCAGGGTTCTATTCTTCGCCATGATGGTTCCCTTGCCTTAACTATCCACCTTCTCAACCCTGACCGCATACGCCTTAACGCTCGGTATCAGGTGGGGGAACAGACTGGAGCCATTCAGCCGGTTAAAGCTGATAAACGCGGCCCCTTCCGGCAGCAGCCCGTTTGCCCGGCGAACCAGGCACTCGGCGCTGCCATAGGGCGAGACCACTTTGGCCAGGCTGCCCTCGGCCAGCCCCAGCCGCTCGGCATCGAGCGGGTTGAGATGCAGAATTTCTTCTTGTTTGACCAGGTTCATGCCCGCCACCTGCTCTGTCAGGCCGGCGCCGTGATAATATAGCAAGTTGCGCTCGGTCAGCAGGGTTAACGGGAAGGCATCGCTGGCGAAGCGAGGGATACCATTCAGGCTGAAGGAGGTGGCTGCCGGTGGGGGGACTGGTTCGAAGCGCCGGATATAACCCACTTGATCGAGTCTTTCATAAGCAGCCCCGGCATAAGTGGGCACTAACACTGCAATCTCGGCCATCACCGCTGCCGCCGCCGGGTAAGACCATGCTGTGCCCATTCTTTCCGCCACATCCCGGACAATCGTCCAGCCGGGCCGGGCCAAGCGCAGGGGTGAAATTGCCTGATGTAGCCGCTGTACCCGGCCCTCCATATTGGTCAGGGTGCCGTCCTGCTCGGCAAAGGTTGTGGCGGGCAGCACCACGTGGGCATACTGCATCGCTTCGGTCTCGACAATATCCTGCACCAGCAAAAATTCCAGGTTGGCCAATTCCGGGAGGGGCGGCATTTCCCCGGCCAGCCAGAGGGCCTTGAGTTGCCCCTGGCGGATTCCTTCGACGACGCCTTCATAAGTTAAGCCCGGTTGGGCGCTCAACTCAGTTCCCCAGGCTGTCTCAAAAGCAGTGCGAGCATTCGCATCGCTCACCGGGCGATAGCCGGGCAGCAGGGCCGGATGGAGGCCCAGATCATACGCGCCGACGAAGTTGCCTTCACCCGGCACGCCCATGACGCCCGCGCCCAATACGGATGCCAGATGACGAATGGTCTTAATGCTCTCCATTGCCGTGGGGTGGTGGGTCACGCCGGAGCCGTAAATAATTATCATGCGGCTGCCGCGATGCTCCGCCAGCAGGTGGGCTGCCTGGGTAATCGCCTCTGATGCCACACCAGTGACATGGCTCGCTTGCTTCAGGTCCAATCCGTTCAACGTTGAACGTTCAACGTTTAACTGACTCATAATCCCGGCCAGCAGGACATGATCGCTGGCGACTTTGGGTTGCAGCCAGAGGGCCGCTTCCTGAGCTAGTTTAGTGTGGCGGGTATCTACGGTCAGCAAAGCTGCGCCCCGGCTCAAGGCGTGGCGAATTTGCAGGTCCAGGATCGGATGTGAGTCAAATAGATTAGCCCCGATCACGACGATACAATCTGCCTCTCCCACTTCGTGGATGGCCGGCGTGTTAATATCGCGCAGGGTGTTGATAAGTTCAAGGCTGTCAGCTTGTTCAGGGAAGCCGGCAGCCAGGGCAATGTTATGGCTGCCCATCACCGTCCGGGTGAATTTTTGCAGCAAGTAATTCTCTTCATTGGTGGCGACAGCCGAAGCCACGGCGGCAAAGGAATCACCCCGGTAGCTGCCCAGGCGCTCGGCGACGACGGCCAGCGCCTCTTCCCAGGAAACCTCGACCAGGCGGTCGTTGCGCCGCAGCAGGGGTGTTTTCAGCCGGGTGGGGTTATGGACCACTTCGACCACGCCAAAGCGGCCGCGGGTACAGAGCTGCCCTTCATTGGTCGGGCCATCGGCTAAGCCAACCGTGCGCATGACCTTGTTGTTTTTTACCTGCACGTCCACGGCACAGCCGACCGAGCAGTAGGGGCAAACGCTGGGTATGGTCGCGGCAGGCGTCCCTTCCCACTTGCCGCGCTTGTCGGCCAGAGCGCCGGTGGGGCAGACATCCACGCAGGAGCCGCAAAATTCGCAATTGGTGTCCAGGTGGGAACGGCCAAAGGCGGTCCCGACAATCGTATGCTCGCCGCGATTCACAAAAGCCAGCGTCCCGATATGGCGTACTTCCTGGCAGACCCGCACACAGCGCCCGCACAAAATACACAGGTTGTAATCCCGGTCAAAGAAGGGGTCCTCGTGTTCGACCGGCAGGCCGCGGTAGGTGATCGGGTAGGGCAGGTCCGTGATTTCCAGGTAATCAACCAGCTTCTGCAGCTCGCACTGGCCGTTGGCCGGACAGTACTGGCAGCCGGTTGTTACCGCCGCCTTGCGAATGGTCCCGCAGTGAAACAGGCCGCAGTCAACCTTGCAGACCAGGCAGGTGTAGGGATGCTCGGCCAGGATCAGGCTGAGGATTTCGCGCCGCAGATTTTGCAGGGTCTCGGTCTCGGTCTGGACGACCAGCCCTTCGCTAACGGGGACGGTGCAGGCTGTCGGGTAGCCCCGCAGTTGCTCTATCTGGACGACGCACATGCGGCATGCGCCGGCCGGCCGGAGTTGGGGTAGGTAACAGAGGGTCGGAACATAAATTCCCTGCGCCTGCGCCGCTTCCAGGACGGTCATGCCGGGTTCGGCTTTTATTTCCTGGCCATTAATCGTAAGTGAGATGGACATCGTTTTACTTCCCTCCATGTCAATTCACCACGACAGCGTGATAATTGCAACTGTCGTAGCAAGCGCCGCAGTGAATACACAGCTTGGGATCAATCACATGGGGCTTCGATTTAGTGCCGCTGATGGCATTAACCGGGCACATCCGGGCGCACAGCGTACAGCCGTTGCAGGCATCGTTAATCCAATACGTAATCAGGTCCGGGCAGACTGCCGCCGGGCAGCGATGCTCGACGATGTGGGCAATGTACTCATCCCTAAAATAGCGCAGCGTAGTCAGGACCGGGTTGGGGGCGGTTTGTCCCAGGCCGCACAGTGACCCAGCCTTGACGGTTTGGGCCAATGTTTCCAGCCGGTCGAGGTCGGCCAGCGTGCCCTGGCCTGCTCTGATGCGCTTAAGGATGTCGAGCATCTGGCGGGTGCCGACGCGGCAGGGTGGGCACTTGCCACAGGACTCGGTCTGGATGAAGGAGAGGAAGTAGTAGGCGATGTCCACCATGCAGGTACGCTCGTCCATCACGATCATACCGCCCGACCCCATAATTGTTCCGGCGGCGGTCAGCGATTCGTAATCCACGGGGGTGTCCAGCTTATCGGCCGGGATGCAGCCGCCCGACGGCCCGCCGGTTTGCACCGCTTTGATGGGCCGGCCATCCAGGCTGCCGCCGCCAATGCCGTAGACAATTTCCCGCAGCGGGGTTCCCAGCGGGACTTCGATCAGGCCGGTGTTTTTGACCTTACCGGCCAGGGCAAATGTCTTGGTCCCCTTACTGCGCTCGCCGCCAAAGTGGGCATATTCGTCTGCGCCGAGCCGCATAATGGTCGGCAGGGTCGAGAGAGTTTCGACGTTGTTGATGACCGTCGGTTTACCCCACAGGCCCGACACCGCCGGAAAGGGTGGGCGGGGCTGGGGCATGCCGCGCTTGCCTTCAATGGAGGCGATCAGCGCCGTTTCTTCACCGCAGACAAAAGCGCCGGCTCCCTCGCGGATTTGGATGTCGAAATTAAAGCCGGAGCCGAGGATGTTATCGCCCAGCAGCCCGACCTGGCGCATCTGGACCAGGCCCTGCCTGAGCCGTTCGACGGCCAGGGGATATTCGGCCCGGATGTAAATATAAGCGGCGCGGGCGCCCAGGGCATACCCGGCAATCAAAAGTCCTTCCAGCAGGGTATGCGGGTCGCCCTCGATGAGCGAGCGGTTCATGAACGCGCCGGGGTCGCCCTCGTCGGCGTTGCAGATGAGATACTTCACCTCACCCGGACGGTCGCGGCAAATCTGCCACTTCATTGCGGTCGGGAAGCCCGCTCCGCCGCGCCCGCGCAGACCGGATTTTTTGACCTCGTCAATGACCTGCTGGGGCGTCAGGGCCAGGGCCTTTTCAAAACCCGTGTAGCCCTCGCGGGCCAGGCAGTGATCGAAATTGGTCGGATCAATGAGGCCGCAGTTGCGCAGGATGATGCGCGGCTCGATGCCCAGCATGGGGTGGGCGGCCAGCGAGGGAATACCATCAAGCGGCTGCGCCCCGAACACGCCAATAGCCAGGTCGGCGCAGGGGTCGTCGCCCAGCAGCCATTTCTCGGTGATTCGCTGCGCTCCACGCGTGTTGACGTTACCATATAAAATAGAAGGCTGTCCCGGCTTGCTGACAATGACGACCGGTTCGAGGTAACACACGCCAATGCAGCCCACCTGGCTGATCGCCAAATCGAGACCCCGTTCGGCCTGCTGCTTCTGAAAGGCGGTCAAGGTGTCGCCGGCCCCGGCAGCCTGGCCGCATGTGGCTGCGCCGATGCGCACCTGGGGCCGGTCAGGCTGCTCCAACGCCTGCCACCCGGCCTTTGCCTTGGCTCTCAATACTGCCAATGATGTTGCCATAGTTAATCCCCGTATTTCTTGAGTAACTTTTGGGCTTTGGTCGAACTCATCCGGCCATGCACTTGTTTATCCATCACGACCACCGGGGCCAGGGCGCAGCAGCCAAAACAGGCCACGTGTTCCAGGCTGAATTTTTCGTTGGGCGTCGTTTGACCGGCCTTGATCTTGAGCTGGTGTTCTAGTAATTCGAGGAGACGGGCGCTGCCACGCACGTGACAGGCCGTACCCAAACAAACTTTGATGGTATGTTCACCGGGTTTGGTGAAACGGAATTGGGAATAAAAGGAGGCGACCCCAAAGATTTCGCCCGGCGAAACTTTGGCAAAATCACCGATCTCATCCACAGCTTCGGGCGAGATGTAGCCATAAAACTCTTGCACTTCTTGCAGCAAGGGAATCAAAAAACCGCGATCTCCTTGCGGGTAGCGGACTAAAATCTGTTCAATCTGATCGGCCATAATGACCTCGTGTTCCGGCATCTTGCCGGTTGGTTTTATCTGATTTGATTATTCAAAATTTTTGCTGAAGTTACAGCTAGAGGGAAGTCTTCAAAAAGTGAAGGTTTCTTTGCCCCCTTATTTGCATTATAAGTCAAGTAGGTAAGGGCTAATAGTGACAGATGTCACTAACTCCTGCGACAAATTTCACTTTGGTTAATTTTTGGGGGAATTTTGGGGAAATGCCAAGACCCTAAAGGTCTCAAAGACCTTTAGGGTCTCAATCAATTCTACCGCTGCCCGTAGGGTTTGGCCGGAACGGATTGTAAGTAAAGCCAGAGGGCGCTGATTTCGTCATCGCTCATTTGGGCAAAGTTGGGCCAGGGCATCTGCTTTGGATCTATGCTCGATCCATCAGGGCGTTTGCCCTCGCGGATGGCTACCAGGAAATCCTGCTCAGTCCACTTGCCCAGGCCAGTTTGAGCTTCGGGAGTCAGGTTGGCCGGGTAGGGCGGCTCAGCCGGCACGCCCGGAATCGGCCCACCGGAAAGCGTTGCCCCGTGACAGCCGGTACAGGTTTGAGCCAGATAAGCGCCATATTCCTGGGTGACACCCGACTCAATGGCAACCGGTCGTGGCGCGTCGTGGTCTATTTTCTCGGCGGGGAGGACGGGAATTTGATCGGTCACCAGCAGAACTCGTCCCAACGGCCCCAGGCTGCTTGCGGCAATATCGTTGTCTACCGGGGGCAGACTCTTGATGTAGGCAATAAGCGCGCCCAGATCGGTATCGTTGATGCCATTAAATTCTTCAGAAGGCATAACCCAGAGGGGTTTGCCAGTAGGGTCAATGCCATGGCGGATCGCCCGCACCCAGTCGCTGTCAGTGAAGGTGCCGCCAACGCCGCCTTGCCCTGCGGTGAGATTGCTGGCGTTGATCCGTCCCAGCAAGGGGTCGTCAATAAAGTCGCCGCCCGCCCCGTTTTCTTTGTGGCAGTCCATGCAGCCGCGGGTTGCAAAGAGCCGCTTGCCCTCAGCCACCGCAGCGGCGTCAGTGGGGACGGTAACACGCTCCGGTTGGACATCGTAGGTTTTGTTAAGACGTGACTCGCTCATAAAGTAAACGCCGACCAGCGCCAGCAGGATTAAGCCTGCCAGGCCACCCAGAATGATACCCAACCACTTTAACACCTTTTTCATAGGCTCCTCTTTTGAGATAATTTTTAGATTATCCCCAATTTAGCCTATGAACGTCCAGCTATCGTTACGGACAGCGTTACCGTACTTTTAATCGGTTACAAACCGGCCAATTGCAATGCCTCCTGCGCTGACTTGCCGTCATGAATGACGGCCTTAAAGGCCCGGACTGCCCCGGTAATATTCTCAAAACTCCAGACGTTGCGGCCAATGGTTGCGCCCCGCGCGCCGCTCTGGACCACCTCGGTCATCATGGTCAGCGCGGCTTCTAACGTCTCTGCCTTGGGTCCTCCCGCGGCAACGACCGGCACCGGGCAGTCGGCCACAATCTGGGCATAGGCCTGCACGTCACCGCAGTAGGGCACTTTGACCACATCTACGCCAACCTCGGCAGCGCAGCGGACAGCCCAGGCAATATCCTCCGGGGCAAAGGAAATCTTCAAGCCATTCTTCACATCGCGCGGGTAAATGTGGCAGATGACCGGTATATCGAAACGGGCCGCCTCGCGGACATACTCGGCAGCTATCCCCAGGTATTTTCCCTCGGTGCTGCCGCGCACGTAAGTGACAATTGCCATCGCGTCGGCGCCCATCCGCACCACCTCTTCAGGGGTGGCGACCGGCTCATAGGCGGTGTCGTCGAAGCGGCAGAGGATGCTCTGGACAATCAGCGGCACCAGGCCGGCGTGGGGCTTCCAGGCGGAGAGGGCCATCCCTTTGTGCATGCTCACCGCGTCCGGCCGGGCAGCGACAATGGACGCGATAGTGGACTGAATGTGCCGCAGTCCCGGCGGCAGACCGGTGTGGTAGCCCATTAAGTGATCTACGGCGATGGAGCAGAGCCGGCCGGACGGGTGGGAAAACAGCCGGTTCATTCGAATAGTTTTACCAATATTCATGGATCCTCCAGGATATGATCTTTATTTACGCTCGTGCGAGCATGGGGTTATACTACGAATAAACGAAGCAAACGCAACTGAACCCAATGTTTTTTCTGGTCCTCCGTTCTGTATAATCAGCGTCTTGAGTTATAATAGGGAAGTCCGACCCAATCCGTGAGTAAAAATACGAAGCCTCTTTGTGCCCGACCCTGACCTCACGCTGCTAAATGTGGGGGACCAGTAACAGGGGAAGGAAAACTAACCAAAGAAATCTGAGAACCTTGAAATCGGCGCAGGGGGTTTGGCGTTACAAATAAGATTTACAGGAGGGTGCAGGATGAATAACCCCAAAAAGGAGCGGTCACCTGGTAAGCTAACCCTTTCAGCAGAGACGGCACTCGAAGCCGCAGAGACCGCACGAACAATAAGTGAGCAGAGCCGCGAACTGGCTGAAGAAGAGCGCCAGCTAGCCGAAGAAATTCGGATGAGTGCTGAATTGGAGCGGGTGGATGCGGAAGAGCTTCGCCAGCAGGCTGAAACCTTGCGGAAGGCTGCGGAAGAAGCTCGCCGGGCTTCCGAGATGCTCCGGGCGGCAGCGGAAGAAGTGCGCAAAGCAGCGGAGGAGGCGCGAGAGGCAGCCCAAGAGCAGCGATTGATATTGATTGAAATGCGTAAGACCGTGAGTGAATTCGCTGAGATGCGGATGGAGTATGAACGGCTGCGGCAAGCCTTGAAGCAGGATTAGCTAATGATTAATGGCGCAGCTCAGTGCGTCGGGAATATACGGAACTCCTATGGCTAACACTCTCCCAACCATCGAAACAACACGGCTTCTTCTGCGGCCTATGCACGCCGGGGATATTGACGCCCTCCTTCATATTTTTGCCGATCCCATTGTGATGGCTGCTTTTGATGCCATCCCCTTCGACCGGCAGCAGATGGAGCAGTGGCTCCGGCGAAATCTCGATCACCAGGCGCGCTACGGCTATGGCCTGTTTGCCGTCATCCTTAAAGCTAACGGGCTGCTGGTGGGCGATTGCGGGTTGGAGATCATGGAGGTTGATGGAACCAGCGAGGCTGAACTGGGCTACGATTTCCGTAGTGATTATTGGGGGCAGGGTCTGGCCACGGAGGCTGCCGCTGCTGTCTGTGATTACGCTTTTCAGGTGCTCCACCTGCCCCGGCTCGTCAGCCTGATCCGCCAGCGCAACCTGGCCTCACAGCGAGTCGCGGAAAAAGTCGGGCTGCGGCGCGCCACTGAGATCACCCGGTTCGGGCATCTCTACTGGGTTTACGCCCTTACCCAGGAAGAATTTACTCCGATTACTACCCCTCACACATAAGCCAGGCTCTCCCGGACGCTGACCTGCGTGGCGCTGCGGGCGGGTACGAGCGAGGCCAGGGTTGAGATGATCAGGATAATGACCAGCCAGACCAGGACGGCGCTCAAGTCATACCGGTAATCCAGGTTGGCATCGAACATAATCTGCCCCAACGCATTGCCCAGGAGACGAGCCAGAACAAAAGACAAGGGTACGGCCAGCGCCCAGCTAAACAACCCCTGCAAAGTCCCTTCCATTATAAACATACCCATAATCGTACGCGAGCGCGCCCCGATGGCCCGCATGACCCCGATCTCCCGCGTCCGTTCGACCACGCTGATGGAAAGCGACCCCATTAAGCCGATACCACCCACCAGGGCGACGATGACCGCCAGGGCCAGCAGCATGGTCGTAGTTACCCCAAATTCGTTGAGCGCCTCGGCCCGATCTTTGGCCGCCGTGCTGGATTCATACACCCCGATATCCATTTCCCGCGCTTCGTAGAGGTTTTTGAGCTGGGTGAAGAGCGCTTCAATGGCGGCTGGATCGCTGCTGCTGGTGCGCACCAGCAGCCGGGTGCCCTCGTTATACTGCTTGGTGGCGGCGGCAACGGCCTCCAGCGGTGCGTATATCGGGGTGGTATCAAAACCATCGGTAAAAATAACCTGGAAAATGCCGATGACCTGCCACTCGGCATCGCCCAATTCAAACAAGTTGAGGGTGACGGTGTCGCCTACTTTGAGGTTGTTGTCGTCAGCCGTATCTTTGCTGACGACGATGACCCGGCCATCGCCCGGCTGGAACCAGCGGCCGGACAGCATGAGCGGCCGGTAGTAGTCGCTCCCGGCCGGGATGCCGATGATCTGCGCTCCGACCCCGGCTTCTTTGAGGCGCTGGCCCTCTTTCAAGATGGCGGCGGGGGCAGTAAACCACAATTCAGCCTCGGCCACGCCGGGTACGGAGCGGAGCATACTCAGCACGCGATGTGCGGATTGGGCTTCATCAAAACCGAGCCGGATGTCATAACCGCGCCGCTTCAGGTCGGTGTCCAGGGTGTGGGTCAGCGAGGCCGACAAGGTCATCACGATCAGGAACATCGTTCCCGCGCCGACCAGGGCCAACTGGGTCAGGGTCAGGCGGCCTTTGCGCCGGAACATATTCCCCAGGGCAATGGCGTAAGAGGAGGAGAGCAGCCGGTCGCCCAGCCGTTCGACCGTCCGGTCAAGCCAGTTGGAGCCAAAATCGCCGCCGATGCCATAAGTGGCAATCGCCGCCCGCACGGTCATTGCTGCGCCGGTGAGGACCGGCCATAATGCCGCCAGGGCCGGAATGAGGGTGGCCGCCAGGGCTTGATAGCCAAGCGCCTGCAGCGAAACCTGGAAGGTGTCGTAGTCAATGTTAAAGGCGTTCAAAAACCACTGGCTCAGTCCAAAGGCGGCCAGCGCGCCCAGCGGCAGAGCGATCACAAAGGCCAGCAGGCCGTAAATCAGCACGGTGGTCAGGTAGATTTTAAGGATGACGCCCATGCCGCCGCCGATGGCTTTCATCATGCCAATTTGGTTGATCTGCTGGGTAATGAGCGCGGCCATCGTATTGGTGACCAGGATGACACTCATGAGCAGCGCAATTACGGCCAAAACTTGCAGCACCAGCGTCAGACCTTCGACGAACATGCGGCCCCAGTGTTCTTCCGGGTCTTGGTAGGTGGCAAAGCCCACCCCGACCCCCTCTTTCCCCAGCCGGTCTTTAATCTCCGAAGCGACCTCGCGGGCAAATTCGGCGCTGTAGGGGCTGACGCGCACCGACAGGCCGTTAAACTCGCCGGCCGGGATATTGAAGCGTTCCAGCCCCTGGGCATCGGTATAGAAAACGGCCGGCCCGCCAAACTGCGGCGGATGGACAAAGGCGGATTGGATTTTGCCGGTGATGGGCAGGGCGCGGTCCGTTTTGTCCAACTCAAAGATAACCTTATCGCCGATGTCAATCCCAAACGCCGCGCTGCTCAGGCGCTCGACGGAGAGGTTATCTTTCTCCGGCCAGGGGCCTTCCTCCCGGCGCAGCAGGTCGTACTTCTGCTCGTCGTAATCATCCCGCATCTGCAGAAAGCCGGCCTGCCATTCGCCCTCCGGCTCCAGTTTGTAGCGGATCTCGACGGCGTTTGTCACCTGGATATCTTCGACCCCTCTGATATTTTTCAGGCGGTTGGCGGTGTCTTGGTCAATCCGCTCGGTCAGAGTCATGGTCACGTGGGACGGCTGGGCCGCCTGGTGGGCGCGGTCCATGCCGGGGAGCAGTTGATCTACCATGCCAAAGATAGCCCCAATGGCAAATACACCCACGGCAATGCTCAACACCGCCAGCAGGGTACGGCCTTTATTGTGCCATAAATCAAACCAAACTTTGCGCCAGATAACACTCATAACGAATTTTTCTCCCAGATTGGATTGATGTTCAACGTTAGAATGTTCAACGTTCTAACGTTTGAACTTTCAACATTTTACTATTTACCCAAAACTCCCCTCCCACATTTGCGGGAAGTTAGGCTGAGGGGTAATGCCCAGTTTACGCGCCTGCAAGGCTGCCTGGGTCCGGTTGCGCACATTCAGCTTGCCGAAAATATTGTAAACGTGCCGCTTGACCGTGCTTTCGGCGATGTATAAACGCCGGCCAATTTCCCGGTTCGATGCGCCGGAAGTGAGCCATTGCAGCACTTCCTGCTCGCGCTCGCTCAGAGATTCGACATACTTTTCCATCTTCTGCTCCTTCGTAGAACCCCACCCCAACCCCTCCCTGGAATCGGGGAGGGGTTGGGAGAGGGGGTCAGATTTTCTATTTTGGCGTCAGCTTTGAGCGGCCCAGGTATTGCAGGTCCCTCGGGGGGCAATCGGGCCGCCGACAATCTCGCAGCCGCCGCAGGTCGCATTGGCTTCAGGCGGCTTGAAGAAACGGCAGTTAGCGCAGACCTTTTCCGGTTCGGGTGACTCATCTACATAATTGAGTGCTTTGCGGGTGGCGCTCTCCAGGGCAGACAGCTCAGCGGGCGCGGCACAAACCGTTGTGCCCGCTGCGGCCTTCTCCGGCGAGGTGCCGGACGCGCCGGTTTCGGTTCTCTGCGCCGCCTCTTCCCCGCTACAGGCGCTCAGCAGGACGGGCGTTATCAGCCCCGCCGCGCCGATAAAGACGGCTCGCTTGAGAAAGCTGCGCCGAGACGTCAGGCCCCTATTTTGTTCAGAGAGGCCGCTGTAGCGATCTTTTTCGTTTGAATAATGCATCATCGAACTCCTTTCAAATTCCCTACTCTCTTAAGCCCCCCTTCCTTCTGCCGACAAAAAACCCTAACGCGCCCACAATATGCAGGAATAAGGCGATTGAATAGTCAGTCATAAGATTTACCCCCTCTACGTACTGTTGGATGATGGTTACAATAAATAGTCGTTTGAAGAAAGCCAATTGAACAAAATGTCCGACGAATTTCCCAAATTCGTTTTGGCTAGCTTAATCAGACCCATCGCAATTTGTGATCAAGATAGCTTTGAATTGTGAACAAGGTGTGAAGATGCGATGGAGAGATTGCAGAGAGTGTCGCTTAAAGAAATAGGGAGTGACTATTCTTACCTTCTTTTTGCCTTTACGTTTTTACTTCTCAAAAGTTGCACCGGATAGACATAAATTGAACGAAAGGGTTGTCACTTTTCAAGCCAGATCTCCAAGCCGATCTGGTTCTCCAGGATTTTGCTTTTGCCAAATTTAGACTTGGCCGCTAACACTTCGAACTGCTTTTTAGTGTAGGCGCGTTTGATCAGCATAAACTTAAAAGTCCACTTGGTCATGAGGGTATTGACGCTGCTCAAGCCCATCTTGTCCACGTAATTATTGACCGTTTCCTCCGCAACGTCTCCCCGTAAATCGAGGATCAAAGCCTTGCCGCCGTCCTTCAAAACTCGATACATTTCATCCAGGGCCGTGATGGGTTCGGCAAAATTTTTAAAAGCAGACTTGCAGATGATGAAATCAAACGTTCCTTCAGCAAAAGGCATCTCGGCCGCATTGCCTTGACGAAAGTCTACCGCTACGCCTGCTTCCCTGGCTTTCATCCGGGCAATTTCAACAAACTTTTTACTGATATCCAGGCCCACGATTTTATAAGGGCCGAGTTTGGCCAGTTCTATGGCCAAATATCCGGGGCCGGGGGCAACTTCGAGAATCGTGCTTCCGTCCGGTACTTGCCCGGCAATCAATTTGGCGTTGCTCCTGAATTCCTCCATATCTTTTTGGGTAATTTTGGCGTACCAGGTGGCAATAAAGCCGTCCATCCCCAGACCTTTGTGGGCTTTCGGACCCTTCATCGTAGACATCTTAGAGCCGGTCATCTTATAATCTTCGAAAGCGTTCGGAAACTATTTCATTGACCTGGCCCGCCCCGGCATGAATGCCAGGGCTATGGAACAGCGCCGGGTCAACCCGGCTTTAGCCCGATTAATCGGGCGCTGTGGGATAGTCCGGCGACTTTATCGCCGGACGAGCGCCGGTGGCAAGGGCGCCGCTGCGGGTTTCCGAACGCTCTCTCTTCCTTTCTCTATATCCGAATTTCGGCAAAGCTTCGCCAGACCACAGGTTTTGTGGATTTCAGCATGGTTTCTCCTGTTGTCAGCGAATGAGAATTATTTGTAGGTGACGCTCAGCGAACTGGCCTCGCCGCTAAAGACGATGCTGTAACGATCGGGCGCGGTGTCGAAGTCAGGAGTTTGCCAGGCGGACTTGCTGGCGAATTTGCGTCCGGCAATATCAGCAGCATTGGTGTTGCCCAGGACCTCTACCCGCAAAGGACACTGCGCCGGGCAGTTAACCTCGAGTGAGCTGGCGATAGCGTCGTAATGAATGGGCACGTCCCCCTTCGGCCGATCAAGGCTGAGGGTGATGCTGTTCATGCTGCCATTGCCCTCCAGCCCGGCGAGCCGCACCCCGTGCAGGTTAACCGTGAGGTTGGACATGTGACTGCGCAGTTCCAACTGCCAGGGTATGGCCGTATTAAGCGTGAACTCGGCGCGGGGATGATCGCCCTGCTGCTGGCGCAGCCATTCGCGCAGCGCGCCCAATGAAAAGTAATTGAAGCGGGCCGTGACCGTGCTCCCGTCAACCCAGACGCTGGGCAGGCTGCGCGTGTAATGGGCCTGAAAGAGGTCAGCGCCCAGGGCCGCGCTGTTGATGTTGAAATAGGCGGCCAGGGTGTCCAAAATCAGCGTGCCGCGCCTGGCCTGGCCCAACGGGGCCGACGCCGCATGCCCTTCGCTTGGGCGGCGAGATTCGCCGCGCTCTGAGATGGGTTCAGCCGGACCACTCAGGCCGGGGCCGGCGTCCGCCTCAAACCCGGGCAGGCCGCTCAACAACCGCTCGGCTTCCTCCGGGCTGAGTTCACCGCGGCGCACTTTGATTAACAGATCCATCAATTCCTCGTCGCTTAACGGCTTGCCGCTGGCTGAGATAGAATCCATAGTATTGCTCATGGTTGGCTCCTTTGAAAATAGCCCTCACCCCCACCCCTCGCTCTACCCTCCCTACGGTCGTCCCACTGGGAGAGGGGAGTCGCGCCAGCGACGGGGTGAGGGCTATTTCGTCGCTGGTAGTGAAGCCAGGGCTTCGCGAACATTCCTCTGAAAATAACTTAAATGATTACAAAGCGTCCACCTTGAAATTATTAGTGCCGCCGTGGACGTTGATGATGTAACGATAAGGCGTTGTTTTGATGTTGGCTGTCTCTAAGGTCATCATGCTCCCAACAGCGCCGAGTTTCTGATTATCCAGGCCCAGGCCTGTCGCCCCCCCGTGTACGGTCAACTGCACCGCGACAGAGGCCGGGCGCAGGACGATCAGATTGTGGACGCCGCCGTGGCAATCGAGCCTCACCGTATCGGTCGGTTCACCCAGGATTAGCTTAACATCACTAACACCGTTGTGAAGGGTGAGCTTGCGCAGTCTGATCGAGCGTAAATCCAGGCATGATTGGGCGATGCCGCTGTGGACCTCAAGCTGCCAGGGAATGTCAGCATTCAGGCTCATCTCGCTCTGAGGCGGGTTGAAGCCGTAACGCAGCCAGTTCAACAGCCCAAAGCCGAAATCCCGGTAACGCACCGTCACCGTGCCACCGTTGACCCGGACTACCGGTACGTGGCGTTCAAAATGAGCGGTGTAGAGGTACCCGGCTGGAGATTCGCCGCGCAGGTGTAAGCCCGCCGCACCGCGCTCGAAGACCAGTTTGCCGTTGGCGGTTTTGCCCAGCGGCGCGGAAAAGGTTTGACTGGCCGGTCCGGTATCACTTGGCCCTGGTTCCTCGCGCCCAGGGGAAGCGGTACCCAGCAGCCTCTCGGCCTGTTCCACGCTCAGCTCACCAGACTGCACCTGGCGCAGAATAGCCAGCATTTCTTCATCCGTCAGCGAGGCGACCTGCGGGGTATCCATTGGATCGGTCATAGCGTGTCTCCTTGGAAATTACGTGATGCTCCGCAGCAGCTTCATTGCCTCTTCGGGTGAAAGCCTGCCGGCGGCCAGGTCGTCCAGTATTTGTTTGCGGGTAGGCGGCGCAGGAACGGGATCCGGGGGTGCTGAAATTTCGGTTTCAACCTGCGGCTCTCCCCCCAGCGCCGTAATCACTTCGTTCAGGCGGTTGCGCACCGTGGGGTACGAGACGCCCAGCTCGGCCTCCAGCCGGTTCAATTTGCCCTCGCAGCGCACAAAGGCCAGCACAAAGTCGAGCTGCGCCCGGCTCAACCGGGTCAGCGGGTGGGCCGCCTCAGGCAGGGTAAACTGGCCGTCGAAGGTAGTTCCACACGAGGTACAGGTGTACTGCTTGACGGTGGTGATGGTCGTGCTGCAAAAGGGGCAGCGTTCTGGCAATTGGATCATAAAATGGCTCGCTTAGTTGATTTTGAGATATATGTCGCATATAATGAACTTATGAGATAATTATAAAACAAATAGCAATAATTTCAATCATCAAATTAACAAAATTGATGTTTAAGCGACAAATATAAAAAAATGTCTCAAAACAAGGTTGAAAATCAAGATTTACGGATTGTCCGTACCCGTAAAATGCTCCGTGAGGCCATGATTACGCTGGCTATTCAAAAAGGCTTTAGCTCGGTTACGGTCAATGATATTGTTGGACTGGCCATGGTTAACCGGGCGACCTTCTATCGTCACTACCAGGACAAGTATGACCTGGTGGAAAGCTACCTGGACGAGCTGTACACCGAATTGAACGCGGCGCCGGCGTTCATACCCGGCCCAGGAGAGCCGAATCCCCGCCTGGTGAAGCTGTTTGAGCACATCCGCGACAATGCTCCTTTTTACCGGGCGATGCTGGGGCCGCGGGGTTACAGCGGTTTTGCAGACCGCATTCGCCGGCTGACCGAAGCCACGCTGGCGGCGCGCTGGGAGACTCTGGAAGGGCGCACCCGGATACCCGCCCCGATGCTGCTAAGCTATCTCTCCCACGCCAGTTATGGGGCGCTGGTCTGGTGGCTGGAGGAAGGATTGAACCACTCACCGGAACAAATGGCCCGCTGGCTGCACCAACTCACGCTGGCCGCGTTTCAGAGCGGCTAAAGCCACGCTTCACGCCAACAGGCAAAATTAGCGTTATTGGATTAATTGGGGTATATATTCTTGTCCTTGGCCCCGGGAGGGTTCAGGAACTTTAGGGCAAGGCGCTAAGGTCTTCTGTCACGTTTTTTCAGTGACTTTTGCCACTTACAAAAGGGTAAAGTTTGTTGTATTTTATACAAAACCTGATTACCGGCCTTAAAAGTGGCCCAGCCGCTGAATTTAATCATTGTTAGCACCCTGATGGAGAGCCTTTCTTATGTTATCTCGCAACCCTCGCCAGCCTAAAAAACAGCAAATTTTTACGCTTCAACATGGGTTAGCCGCCCTAACCTTTATTTTGGGCGTGGCTACGATTGTGGCCTGGATGTATGCGCCGCAAACCATTTCAATCCCGCAGATGGCCCACGCGGTTGAGGCCGGCGAGGTTAAATCTCTGGTGGTGCAGGGTGACCTGCTCATTGGCACCACCGCCAACGGCGACCAGGTTCGGGCGCTTAAGGAGCGCGGCATCAGCGCCATTGATACCCTCCAATTTTTTAGTGTCTCCACCGGAACTCTCCGCGCCTTACCCCTGCTGATCGAAGAATCCCAATCCGCCGGCTTTGACGCTCACCAAATATTGCTGACTTTAACGATGTTAGCCTTTGTCGGCTACCTGCTGGTTCGCTATCCGCGCTGGTTTCAAGATAACGGCTGGGGCCTTCCGTTTTTCAACACCCGGCGCAGCAAGCCCCTCTTTCTCTCCGGTTCGCCCGGCGGTAAAGACGATAAAGCCAGGGCGCCGCGAGTGACCTTCCAGGATGTCGCCGGGACAGACCAGGCCAAGCTGGAGCTGCAGGAGATTATCGAGTTCCTGAAAGAGCCGTCTAAATTTGCCAAGCTCGGCGCCCGCATTCCCAAGGGCGTGCTGATGGCCGGCCCGCCCGGTACGGGGAAAACGCTGCTGGCCAAGGCCGTGGCCGGCGAGGCAGGTGTGCCCTTCTTCAGCATCTCCGGCTCCGAATTTGTCGAGATGTATGTCGGGGTGGGGGCCGCCCGGGTGCGGGACCTGTTTAAGCAGGCCCGGAAACATTCCCCGGCAGTGGTCTTTGTGGACGAGATTGACGCCGTCGGCCGGCAGCGCGGCGCCAGCAACGGCCACGGCAACGATGAACGGGAGCAGACCCTCAATCAAATCCTGGTCGAAATGGACGGTTTCACCACCGATACCAGCGTCATTGTCATGGCCTCGACCAACCGCCCCGATATTTTGGACCCGGCCCTGCTCCGCCCTGGCCGTTTCGACCGCAAGGTCTTTCTGGATCGCCCCGACGTGCAGAGCCGCGAAGCGATTTTAGCGGTTCATTTACGCGGCAAGCCGCTCGACCCGGCGATCTCGATTGCCGAGGTGGCCCGGCTCACGCCCGGTTTTGTCGGCGCTGACCTGGAAAACCTGGTCAACGAAGCGGCCATCCTGGCGGCCCGGCGCGGGCTGGCGGTGATTGGCCGGGCCGAATTCCAGGATGCCATGGAACGGATTGTGGCCGGGCCGGAACGTCAGAACAAAATTTTGAGCAAGCTGGAACGGGATGTCGTGGCCTACCACGAAGCCGGCCACGCGGTGGTGATGCACAACCTGGAGCACTGCGACCCGGTCCATAAAGTCAGCATTGTTTCGCGGGGGATGGCCCTGGGCTATACCATGCCCCTGCCCGAAGGCGACAAGTACCTCCGCCGCCGCGAAGCCTTCGAGGATGAAATTGTCGGGCTGCTGGGCGGGCGGGCCGCCGAGGAGATTATTTTCAACCAGGTGACGACCGGCGCCTCCAACGATCTGGAGCGGGCGACCCGGCTGGCTCGGGCGATGGTCACCCGCTACGGCTTCAGCCAAACGCTGGGCCTGCGCACCTTTGGCGAAGAGCAGGGCAATGCCTACCTGGGCAGCCTGGGCGAAGCCCGTGACTACAGCGAAGAGAAAGCGCGGGCCATTGACCAGGAGATTGACCAGATTCTCTCCACGGCCTACCAGCGGGCCAAGACTCTCCTGGCCGAACACCGCTCTCAATTGGACGGCCTGGCGGTGGCCCTGTTGGAAGTAGAAACGATTGAACGGCCCGCTTTTGAAGCTTTGATGGCTTAAGCCGTCACCCCTTTTCAACTTCAGAGAACGCAGAGGTTTTAATCCTCTGCGTTCTTTTTATTTTATAAAGAAAGCGTTCGGAAACCCCAGCGGCAACCTTGCCCCCGGCGTTCGTCCGGCGATAAAGTCACCGGACTATCCAACAGCGCCCAATTAATTGGGCTAAAGCCGGGTTGACCCGGCGCTGTTCCATAGCCCTGGCCTTCATGCCGGGGCGGACCTCCCAACGATGGAACTCTCTTGACACCCTTTTCACAATCCTAACCAATTTCACATAAATTTCACATAAATTTCCAAGTTAAAGCCCTTATGATGGTAGGGTAAACAAAGTTTAGATAACTGTTCTGTTGCCCCTGGCTTTCAGGGCTAACAGACCCCTGCCTTTCTCTATGTCTGTCTACTGCTACCTGCTATCTGATGACTACTACCGGCGTTGTCTTGGGGGTTAACAGCTTAGCCAGTGAGTCGGACATAAGAAAGCTTTTTCACTGCTGAAAGGGCTTGACTATGCCACTATTTGTCTGCATTCCATCCAGACGACTCATCCGTTGGGGGATCGAGCATCTTCTGACACGTATCTTGACGGGCGCCGCCCGCCTGCTTCACGCAGGCCGGGTTGTGCCCGTTTTTTGTTTGGCCAAGGGGGCGCTAGCCGCACCTGCTTTACTATCCAGGAGAGGGACACATGAACACTAAAACTGTAGCTTGGAAATTTCTATCTCTAGTACTATTAACATTGTTGCTGTTTCTCGTGCCGGCAGCCCGGGCAGCCACCACAGTTTACAACTTTGTGGGTGTAACTCCGGCCACCTGTAGTTCGAACGGTATCTGTGCCCACGAATCGGATGTTGATACATTCCCTTATGGCAGCGCATTCGATCAAAACGATTTTACCGAGCCAAACTCTACCGAGTATGGCAACATTGCCGACCCCGGTACTAATGACTGGGTAACCGATGACCCAGATTTTGGTGACGAAATCTTCGTCCAGTTCGATATGAGAATCAACGAAGCTGTCACCAGTATTATCCAGATTGACCTGACCTTTACCGGCTATACCGAAGGCGGCAACAGCCAGCATCGTATCTATGTCTTACGTGCGGGCGCGAATCCCTTTGTCGCCAGTTCCTGGCAGCAGGTTGGCTCCTCCCAAAACTTTTCCTCCTTAACCGAGATGACCCGCTCGATTACCTCAGACTTTGAAGACTACGTTAACAGTAATGGCCGGATCACCTGGGGTGTTTATACTACCAACGACTCTGAAAATATGCATGTCAGTTATGTCGAGATGGTGGTCACGACCAATGGAGTGCCTAATGCGCCCACCAATCCCCGGACCGAGGGACAGACCAATCCGCCGAATGTCAGCGATACCGCCCCCGAATTTTCCTGGACGTTCAGCGATCCTGATCTGCCCGGCGACGCGCAAAGCGCCTATCAAATCCAGGTTGGCACGGATACCAACTGGGGTAACGGAGCTGAGCTGTGGGATACCGGCAAGGTAACTGGCGCTCCCGGCGCGGCTACAAACGTGGAGTACGCCGGCACTACCTTGACCCTCAATGGCTTAACTTACTACTGGCGGGTGTGCACCTGGGATAGCCACGACGCGGCCGGTCCGTGTACCGCCACCCAGCAGTTTACGATGATCGTCAACCAGGCTCCCACTACCCCGGTCAATAGCATCCCGGCGAACGCTTCGTTCACCACCGCTCAAAATCCTTCCTTTACCTGGTCTGCCTATAACGATCCCGACGGCAACCCCCAGGCCCTCATCCGGGTTCAACTTCGTCCCAATGGCGGTTCGTATGGAGGTGCTGGCAGTCAGGACAGTGACGAGGTTGCTAATATCACCAGTACTTACACCCCGTCCGGCTGGAATCTGGGCACTGGCACTTACTACTGGCGCGTTCAGGTGCGTGATAGTATCGGTTCGTGGAGTAATTTCAGCACCGAGACGTTCTTTACGGTGGACCGTATCCCGCCCACTTCTACCGCCTCTTCTCCACCCTTCGATAATGCCGGAACGATTGCCGTTGGCTGGACGGCCAGTGATAATGTGGGGGGCAGCGGCGTAGCCAGCGTCGTTTTGTGGTACAGGTTTAACGGCGGTGCGTGGGCTAACAGCGGCCTGGCCCCTCAATCGGGTGGCTCCGGCACATTTGTTTTCAGCCCGCCCAGTGGGGATGGCACGTATGATTTCCAGGCTGTCGCAACCGATACCCTCGGCAACAGCGAAACTTTGGGCGGCGTCGAGGATACAACCGTCTATGATACCAGCGGCCCAACCTCTCAAGCTACGCCGCCTGCCGGCCCGGTCAATACCCCGCCCATCGCTGTCCCCTGGACGGCCAACGGTGCGGTCAGCGGCATTGCCGCGAACGGCGTGCAACTGTGGGTGAGAACACCGGGCAGTGGCAGCTTCGCGAACACCGGCCTGACCGCATCGGGTGGTTCCGGCACCTTCAATTACACCCCGGCTGCCGGCGACGGTACGTACTGCTTCTACACCATCGCTGCCGACAACGCCGGCAACGTCGAAGCAGCTCCGGGCGGCGCGAACGGCGACGGCTGCACCCTCTACCGCAACCAGGCTACCATCGGCGATTTCGTCTGGCGCGACGACGACGGCGACGCTATCCAGGAAGCGACCGATGGCAACGGCCAGCAGGATGCCGGCGAACCCGGTCTCAGCGGCGTCACCCTGGCCCTATCGCAGGGCGGCAGCACCCTTGGCACAACCACCACCAACGCCAGCGGGTTCTACACCTTCACCAACCTGGCTGCCGGAACCTACACTGTTACCGTCACCGGCGGCGTGCCGGCCGGCCTCACCCCGACCAGCGCTCAGCCCTCGCCGCGTGTCGTCACGGTTTCCGCCGGCCAGGATTTTGATGTAGCCAATTTTGGCTACGGCCCCTTTGCCGTGATTGGCGACCTCATCTTTACCGACGCCGACCGCGATGGCGCTTTTGACACTGGCGAAACCGGTCTGGCCAATATCACCGTCTGGCTCTACAGCGACGGCAACGGCAACGGCCGGATTGACGGCAGTGACTCCATCGTCAAGACAACCTCAACTAACACGGCCGGAGTCTACGCCTTCCGCGGGGTTGCTCCCGGTAACTACACCGTGCTGGCCGATGCCAATGACCCCAATTTGCCGACCTCTTTCCGACCCACTGGCCTGAACCCCGTGGCTGTGGCCAATGTGGTTGTCGGTAATACTTATGGTAACGCCGACATCGGCTTCAATACCCCGCCGCCGGTTACTAAGCAGCTTTATTTGCGTACCACAAACGTTTTGTCCCGCACCCAACCGACGGGCGCGACCCATACGACGCGGCAAATTGTTAACAATAACTCCTTTGTCTGGCAGCAGACTCCGGCTCTGGCCGGTCCTGTAACAGTGATAGACAATCAGCCTATCTTGGCTCAAATACGGATTGACGCTTTTCCGTCTACCGGCCTGATTTGTGGGGGTCAAAATCCTGACGTACAGGCAACCCTGCGGATCGCAGGGGGAGGCAATCTCGATACAGATACCATCAACAACATGACCCCCGGCCTGAATATTCGTACCTTTACCTTCAACGTAAATCCAGGTACGGTCATTCCGGCTGGCGCTAGGTTAGAGCTTCAATTGAGCGTATCCGGGGCAGACTGCGGGGTTGGATCAGGTTACATTATTGTCAATTTTGACTCAGTCTCCGAGCTATCACGCCTGGAAATTCCGACCTCCTCCTATATCAAGATTGACCAGGCCGGCACCTTTGACGCCGCTTATCCGGGCGGCGCGGCCACCCCGATCTTCATCCAGGGTGATACCGTCTACGTCCGGGCCACTGCTTCCGATCCTTTTGGCGGCTTTGACATCAGTGGCGCGACCCTGACCGTACCCGGTGTAGTGACGAACCAAGCGATGACGCTGGTGAACACGGGGTCGTTGACCCGCACGTTCCAGGCCACTCTGCCCGGCCTCCTCGGTGGAAATTACACTTATGTCATCACCGCTACTGAAGGGGTGGAAGGCCAGGTAACTGACACGGCAAGCGGCGCTTTCAGCGTCATCGTCTCTAACCTGGGCAACTCGACCAAGACGGTGGATAAAGCCACGGCTGTGCCTGGCGATGTGTTGACCTATACGATCGTCCTTAGCAATACCGGTGGCCTGAACGCCACGGTCAGGATGACCGATACCCTGCCGGCCAACGTAACTCACCTCAACGGTCCGACCGGGGGGGGAACTTGGTCTCCGGGCAATAACGCCGTGCTGTTTACCGGCCTGGTACCGGCCAACGGCCAGGTCGTTATTACCCACTCAGTCAGAGCTAACGCAGTGCTGGATCACGGGACAATTATTGCCAACAATGTGACCATTGACGACGGCTTCAGTAAATTCGATACCTCGCCGCCGGCCACAACGGTTATCCAGTCTGCGCCTAATCTGATCCAGTCTGCCAAATCGGTTAATGTAAGCACAGCCGCGCCGGGCGACTTCCTGGATTACACCATCGTCCTGACCAACAGCGGCAATATGAACGCCGTGATTGACCCCGGCAGCCCGGTGTTGGACAACATCCCGGCTAACGCTAGTTTTAACGGCGGTCTATTTGCCTCGGCCGGCCAGATCAGCTACAACACCGGATTTGACCGGGTGGAGTGGTATGGCACCGTGCCTGCCGGTGGCAGTGTGACCTTGCGCTACCGCGTCCGGTTAGGCACGCCCCTGGATAGGGGCACGGTCATCACCAATACGGCCCTTATCAACGAAGGGACGGGCTTCCCCGCGCCCCAAACCTACACGCGCACCATCACCAGCACTATCATTTCATCCCCCATCCTGACCAGTACCTCGGCCAAGCTGGTGGATAAAGCTATTGCTGCGCCCGGCGACAGCTTGGTCTACAGCATCCTTCTGAGGAACAGCGGCAACATGAATGCGCCCGGCGTAGTCTTGACGGATACCTTACCCGCGCAAGTTACCTGGGGCGGGAATGGCTTCATGTCAGCGACCAGTGGTATTGTCCAGTTCTTCCCCATCACCAACACCCTTGTCTGGAACGGCGATCTGAATGCCGGCGCAACCGTGCAGATCCTGTTCCGGGCCAATGTCAACTCGCCTTTGCCCAACAATACCCAGATTACCAACGTGGCCCGTGTGTTCGACGGGGCGGGCAACTTTACACCCTTCACCCTGTCGGCGCTGACCGTTGTTCAATCAGCGCCCAATCTGAACACCTCGACCAAAACGGTTGTTCCCACCACGGCCAGTCCCGGCGATGTCCTGACCTACACCATCCGCCTGGTCAACAGCGGCAATGCCGTCGCCAATACCTCGGTGGTGGACACGCTGCCGGTCCAGTTGCAGAACCCGGTCATCATTTCGGTCAGCGGCGGGCAGGCCCAGGTGGTCGGCGGCAACAGCATCACCTGGACCGGGCAGGTCACGCCCGCTCAGCCGGTGACTATCACTTTCCGGGCGACTCTGCGGCCGGTGCTGGATAACGGGACCCAGGTGGCTAATACCGCCCAGGTGAATGATGGGGTCAACCCGGCCTTCTTCATCGCCCCGGCGGCGGTGACGACGATCCAATCAGCACCCGACTTGAACACCTCGCTCAAAACGGTTGATCGGGCCACTGCCTCGCCCAACGACCTGCTGATCTACACCATCACCCTGACGAACACCGGCGATATGGTGGCTGACGCCCTGGTGCGTGATATCCTGCCGCCCAATGTCACCTTTAACGGCGGTCTCAGTGCCAGTCCCGGCGCGCCGCTGCCAACCTACAGTTCGATCAATAATCGCGTCTCGTGGCAGGGCGACGTTACACCCGGCACGCCGATCACCGTCAGCTACCGGGTGCGGATCAATACGCCGCTGGACGACGATACGGTTATTCTGAACGACGCCGAAATCAACGACGGGGCGGGTGGATTGTTTGACACCAATCCCCCGGCCCAGACAATCATTGATTCCGCGCCAAACCTGACCACTTCCAGCAAGGCGGTTGACCTGACGACGGCCTCGCCCGGTGAACTGCTCCACTACACTGTGCGCCTGGTCAACAACGGCAATATGGTCGCCACAGGTGTCTCTATCAGCGACACCATCCCGGCCGAAGTTACTTTTGCCAGCGGTCCCTTTGTCACCGGCGGTGGCTCGGCCAGCTATGTTGGCCCGCAGCGCCGGGTCACCTGGAACGGTTCGGTTGCTCCCGGCAATGATATCATTGTCGAGTACTATGCCACGGTCAACAGCCCGCTGGTGAGTGGCACGCCCATTGTCAACGATGCCCAGATTCAAGGCAACTTTGGCACGATTGCTACCAACCAGGTCACGACGACCGTGGCCAGCGATCACCAATTGACCCTGGCCAAGAACGCTCCCAGCGCAGTGGGGGCTGGCCAGGCCATGACTTACACCATCCAGTACAACGTCACCGGCAATGAGCCGGCCCCGAGTGTCGTTATCACCGACACTGTGCCGACCAATACCACTTACGGCGGCTGCGGTGGGGCGAGCTGTGTTCAGAACGGCGGTGTCGTCACCTGGACCCTCAATAACCTGAATCCCAGCAGCGCTGGCTCGGTGACACTGCGGGTCAACGTGGCCGGCGTACTGCCGAACGGCACAGCCATCACCAACACCGCTTACATCTTCGACGCCGATGACGGTGCAGCCCAGGCCGAAGCTACGACGACCGTCACCAGCGGTCACGGCTTTTCTTTGACCAAGCGCGATACCGGCTTCGATCCGGTCCAGGCGGGGAATCCGATCACCTATAATATAGATTGGTCGGTCGGTGGGGCTGAAGTGGCACAGAGCGTTATTATCACCGACAGAGTGCCCTTAAGCACCACCTATGCCAGTTGCGGCGGCGCGACCTGTGTTCAAGGGGGCGGGATTGTCACCTGGACTTTGAACAACCAGAGTCCTGGCGCGTCCGGCACCGTGAACATGACGGTTAACGTGCCCAGCCCGCAGCCGAATGGGACCATCATTACCAACCAGGCCCGTATCTTCGACAGCAATGGCGGTGTGGCTACTACTGACACGGAGCAGACTACCGTCAACTCCAGCCATACGCTCGATGTGGAGAAGACCGCTCCGGTTTCAGCGCCGGCCGGCGGGCAGATCACTTATTCCATCACGTACGCCGTTACCGGCAATGAAGCGGCCCAAAACCTGGTGATCGAGGATGTCACGCCGCCTAACACCACCTTTGCCTCAGCCGGCGGGGTCGGGGCTACCATCGAAAATCCCGGCGCGGGTAATACCGGCACGGTTCGCTGGCGCTTGGGGACCCGCAATCCGGGCGCGACAGGTGTGGTCACCATGACCGTCAATGTCGCCAGCCCGCTGCCGCGCGGCACGCTCATCAATAATACGGCGACCATCCAGGACAGCAACGGCGGGGCGACCGATGTGGACTCGGCCAGCACCTCTGTTACCAGTGGTCATGCCTTCACCCTGACCAAATCTGACACGCCCGATCCAAGCCTGCCCAATGGGATCATCAACTACACCCTTCACTGGGTTGTGACCGGCAACGAACCGGCGCAGAACGTGACCATCACCGACACCATTCCCGCCAACACCACTTTCTTCGGTTGCAGCGGCTGTTCGCAGCAGGGCGGTGTGGTGCAGTGGAATCTGGGCAACCGCATCCCCGGCGAAAACGGCGATGTGACCCTGCAGGTGCAGGTCAACAGCCCGCTGCCCAACGGCACGGTCATCAGCAACCAGGCCCACATCTTCGACGGCAACAGCGGCACGCCGGCTGCGGCCAGTACCACGACCACGGTCCAAAGCGGTCACAACCTGACCCTGAGCAAGAGCGCGCCCAGCATCGTCCAGGCCGGACAGGTTATCAATTACACCCTCAACTGGTCGGTCACCGGCAACGAGGGAGCGCCCGATGTAGTCGTCACCGACACCATCCCGGCCAACACGACCTATGTGGCGGGTAGCTGCACGGCCGGCTGCACCGTGGCCGGCGGCGTCGTCACCTGGGATCTGGGTGATCTCGTCCCAGGCAACGCCGGCTCGCTCAACCTGGCGGTCACCACCAGTGCGGTGCTTACCAATGGGACCCGCATTACCAACACGGCCCGCATTTCCGACACGGATGGCGGTGCGGCTCTGGCCAGCGCCGTCACGACGATCAGCAGCGGTCACGGCTTCTCCCTGACCAAGCGCGACACCGGCTTCGACCCGGTCCAGGCCGGCACTCAGCTCACCTATAGCATAGATTGGGCGGTAGCCGGCACCGAGCAGGCGCAGAATGTGGTCATCAGCGATACGCTGCCGGCCAACACTACGTTTGCTAACTGCGCTCCGGCGCCGTGCAGCCTGGGGGCCGGTAATGTTGTCACCTGGAACCTGGGCAACCGCAACCCCAACACTTCCGGGACGGTCTCTCTGACGGTCAACGTGGCGGGGGCCCTGGCTAATGGGACGCTTCTGACCAACCAGGCCCGCATCGGCGACAGCAACGGCGGTATAGCGGCCACCTCTAACATCGAGCAGACGACCGTCAGCTCCAGCCACAGCCTCAGCGTCAACAAGAACGCTCCGGCCAATGCGGCGGCAGGCGGGCAGATTGTCTACACTATGACCTGGACAGTCAGCGGCAACGAGCCGGCGCAGAACGTGGTCATCGAGGATAACACCCCGGTCAACACCACCTTCGCCTCGGCGGCCGGCGCGACGACGATCAACAATCCGGGTGTCGGCAACAGCGGCCTGGTCCGCTGGAACCTGCCCAGCCCGCTGAATCCCGGTGCGACGGGTGTGGTCACTCTGACGGTCAATGTGCTCAGCCCGTTACCCAACGGCACGTCCATCAACAACACCGCTTCTATCCGTGACAGCAACAACGGCACGACCGATCAGGATACGGCGGCGACATCCGTGGGCAGCGGTCACACCTTAACCCTGACCAATACGGATACGCCGGACCCGGTCTCGCCCGGCAACTTCATAAATTACACCATCCATTGGACGGTGACCGGCAACGAACCGGCGCAGAACGTGGTTATCACCGACACCATTCCCGCCAACACCACCTTCTTCGGTTGCAGCGGCTGTTCGCAGCAGGGCAGTACGGTACAGTGGAACCTGGGAACGCGCAATCCTGGTGAAAGCGGCGATGTGACCCTGCAGGTGCAGGTCAACAGCCCGCTGCCCAACAACACGGTTATTCCCAACACGGCCCGCATCTCGGATGGCAACGGCGGCACGCCCGTCACTGCCAGCACCACCACAACGGTCCAGAGCAGCAACCAACTGACCCTGAGCAAGAGCGCGCCCAGCATCGTCCAGGCTGGCCAAACGATCAATTACACAATCAACTGGTCCGTCACCGGCAATCAGGCCGCGCCCGGTGTAATCATCACCGACGCCGTGCCAATAAGTACGACTTATGCCAGTTGTAGCGGTGCGACCTGTTCCCTCGGGGCCGGCAACGTCGTCACCTGGGATCTGGGTAATCTCGTGCCGGGCAACTCTGGCACCGTCAACCTGGTCGTGACAGCCGGCAACTTGCTGCCCAACGGAACCGTGATCACCAACACGGCTCGCATCCGCGATAATAACGGCGCGTCAGCGCAGAGCAGCGCCAGCACGACGGTTAGCAGCGGTCACGGCTTCTCTCTGACCAAGAGCGATAGTGTTGACCCGGTGCAAGCCGGGGCGCAACTCATCTACACCATTGGCTGGAGCGTGATCGGCACCGAGCAGGCGCAGAATGTGGTCATCAGCGATACGCTGCCGGCCAACACTACGTTTGCTAACTGCGCTCCGGCGCCGTGCAGCCTGGGGGCCGGTAATGTTGTCACCTGGAACCTGGGCAACCGCAACCCCAACACTTCCGGGACGGTCTCTCTGACGGTCAACGTGGCGGGGGCCCTGGCTAATGGGACGCTTCTGACCAACCAGGCCCGCATCGGCGACAGCAACGGCGGTATAGCGGCCACCTCTAACATCGAGCAGACGACCGTCAGCTCCAGCCACAGCCTCAGCGTCAACAAGAACGCTCCGGCCAATGCGGCGGCAGGCGGGCAGATTGTCTACACTATGACCTGGACAGTCAGCGGCAACGAGCCGGCGCAGAACGTGGTCATCGAGGATAACACCCCGGTCAACACCACCTTCGCCTCGGCGGCCGGCGCGACGACGATCAACAATCCGGGTGTCGGCAACAGCGGCCTGGTCCGCTGGAACCTGCCCAGCCCGCTGAATCCCGGTGCGACGGGTGTGGTCACTCTGACGGTCAATGTGCTCAGCCCGTTACCCAACGGCACGTCCATCAACAACACCGCTTCTATCCGTGACAGCAACAATGGGTCTACGGGCCAGGATACGACGACTACCACGGTCGGCAGCGGTCACGGCTTCACCTTGACCAAGATTGACACGCCGGACCCGGTCTCGCCCAACAACCTGATCAACTACACCATCCACTGGGAAGTGACCGGCAATGAGACCGCGCAGAATGTGGTTATCACCGACACCATTCCCGCCAACACCACCTTCTTCAGTTGCGGCGGCTGTTCGCAGCAGGGCGGCGGAACGTTTGTGCAGTGGAACCTGGGCAACCGCGGCCCCGGCGAAAGCGGCGATGTGACCTTGCAGGTCCGGGTCAATCCCCTGACGCCGAACGGCACGGTTATTCCCAACACGGCCCGCATCTTTGATAACAATAATGGCACACGGGCTACAGCCAGCACGACCACCACCGTGCAGAGCAGCCATACCTTGACGATTGATAAACGCGCTCCGGTAGCAGTGGCGGCGGGCCAGCAAATCGTTTACACCATTGACTACAATGTGGTCGGCGATGAACTGGCGCCTACCGTGGTCATCACCGATCCGATCCCGGCCGGTACCACGTATGTAGCTAATAGCTGCACCGGCGGCTGTGTCGTGGCCGGTGGCATAGTCACCTGGAACCTGGGCAACCTACTTCCCGGCATTCCGGGCCAGGTGCAGTTCGCGGTGCGGGTTGACAACAATGTACCCAACGGCACCGAGATTACTAACATCGCTTATATCCGCGATAATTCGGGTGCGAATGCGACGGATAGCACCATCACTCGAATTGGAACCGACTTGCTCATTGACCTGGCCGACAACCGCGAGACCGTTCAGCCCGGCGAGCGGATTACCTACACCGCCAGCTTCAGCGGAACCGAGCCGCTCAACTTCGGCTCGGTGGAGATTGACCTCCCGGCCAATACGACCTTCATCTCAGCCAGCGGTGGCTTCCTGCAGAGCGGCAACACGATCTTCTGGCTAGTCACTTCGCAGCCCGCCGGGTTCTTCGGCCAGCGTTACATCGTGGTCCAGCTACCGCCGGTCATGGATAATGGCACGGTGGTGAGCACCACGGCTCGTATCGCCGGAGACGGCAAGAGCAATCGGGAGGATGAAAGCGCGGTGGTCGTATCGCGGCCAGATCTCTCCACTTCGGTCAAGACGGTCAGCAATCCGGGCGCTGCCCCTGGCGAGCTGGTCACTTACCAGATTGTCCTGAGCAACACCGGCAATATGCACGCCTATAACAGCACGATTACCGACGTCATCCCGGCCGGGCTGACTTACACCGGGACCGTCACCGCTTCCAGCGGTACGCTTACCTCTGTGGGCGGCCCTATAGGTTGGCAGGGTGAAGTGCGGGTAGGTACACCTGTAACTATCAGCTTTAAGGCCCAAGTAGGTAGCGCGGTGGCCGCGGGAACGATCATCCAGAACGTGGTTGACATCAATGACGGCTTCAATCCCGGTCTCATCCAAAAGGTGGCTATCATTGCTGTTGGCAGCCAGGCTCCGGCGGTTCAGGCTATCTATCTGCCGTTCATTACCCGTGGCAGTGGTGGCGGCAGCACGCCGCCGACCGGGCCGGATGTCGAATTGACCATCCGCAACTGCGGTGATGTCAATGCGGTCGGCGCTTTCTGGGTTGACCTGTACTTCAATCCCAATGAGCAGTCTGTGTTCTGGCCCATCGGTCACGGCGAAGGCTATGACTGGTTTGGCCAGGGGGCGGGCTTTGTCGTCAGCACCCTGGGGCCGGGCCAAAGTGTGAGCCTGCACCTGGCCGATGCGGTGGTCAAAAATATACCTAACCCGCTGCCGTCCTCGGCGCGGCTGTATGCCCAGGTTGACCTGTTCGACAACGCGACGCCCGGTATAGGTGTCGTTGATGAAGGTCCGAATGGGGAAGCTAACAACGTGGCCGGAAGCAACGGCCGGACATGCAGTGCCACAGCCGGCAAGCCGGATCTGATTGTGGAAAGCATCAAGTTAGTGGGTACGTCGAGTGCAGCGGCCGCTTCAACGACAGAAGCAGCCCAGGTAGAGGGGGTAGCTGTGGCTCCGGCTCGGATCCAGCCACCGCAGCACTAAGAGCGATTACTCAAGCAAACGGAACTTATCTCGCTCCCGGAGAAAGTTTGGGAGCGAGATTTGTTCGAATGAGGAGCTTAAGGTATGAACAAACGTAGATTGAATGGGCTGGTCCAAGCGGGTCTGATCTTTCTGGTGGGGTTGTTGTGGCTCGCCGGTATGCCCTTAGCGCAAACCTTTGCCCAAACCCCTCCTCCCGGCCGGCCTGACCCGCCGCCCGATGTTCCGGGGGCGCCGCCGGGCCGGACCAAACCGCCGCAGCCCGGCGGGGGAGGGGGTGTTGTGGGCCGCCAGGGAGGTGGGGGAGGGGATCACGCTTTCAACCCCTGTATGACCGTGCATGGGGTGGTCATCAGTTGGGGCTACCGCAATGAACCCAAGATACCCGTCACGTTGAATGGGCCGGGCTGGCAAACGCAAAAGTGGACCGACGATAACGGCCACTATGCCTCTGATTGTTTAGGCGAAGGTCTGGCCCTGCTCAATCCAGTTTCGCCGCCGTGGCTGCGGCCCATGACGACCGACGTGGCGATCAGATCAGGTTATCGCCAGAATTTCGAGGTTAATTTGGGGGTATATGGCGGTCAGGTCGCTCCGGCGCCCGAAGTGAGACCGGCCGTTTCGGTCAGTCCTAACTCGGTGCGGCCCGGCGAAACAGTGACCTACACCATCCGCGTGACCAATACCCTGAGCGCCCGGATACCGATGGGTGAAGTCATGGTGACGGATTTGCTGCCCGAAGCCTTAACCCCGGTAACCGCCTCTTCAACCCTCGGTGTTGTGGAGTGGTGGGGCAATTTACTCACCGCCGATATCGGGACTTTACCCCCCGGCCAAACGGTGACTATCGTGGTGACAGGCAGGCTACGGGCTGGCAGCCCGCCTGTATCGGAAATTAGCAGCCGGGCTTCTCTGCTTCATGCAGGCCATGTGGCCGCCCAATCCCCAACGATCACAATTAGTGTATCTCCTTAGGTAGACAGCTTAAGTTGTGAGCTACAGCCGGAAAATCGTCCTGGGATACCCCAGGATGGTTTTCCGGGGCAGGCGCCCTGATTATCCGCTTGCCTTTCAACTCATCCTTCGCTAGAATACAGCCTCTTCTCCTCTCAGCTACACCCCATCAAATCAAATTTACAGCGGAAAGTGATAGGATGCTGATGAAATTCTTTACTCTTTTCCTCGTGGGCGTTATGGCCGGCTCGATGATTACTCTCCAAAGTGTGCTGAACTCCGCCCTGGGTAAAAAGACAGGCAATTTAGGCTCGGTTTTGGTGCTGACCATCGTCAGCATCTCCGTTCTGATCGTGTTAATTGCTCTTTTTCCAGACACTGCCAATTTAAGGGGAATTCCTGGCCTGGCGGAGTGGTATCTTTACGCGGGCGGGGTGCTGGGCATTATCATTTTAGCCGCGCCCATCTTCTTGATTCCCCGGATTGGGGCGACCTCGACCTTGACCGCCCTGGTTGTCGGGCAACTGGTTTTAGCTTTAGTGATGGATCAATTTGGCCTTTTTGGCCTTCCAAAAATTGAGATTAATTTGACCAGGATAATGGGGCTGATTCTACTGGTTGCGGGCGCGTTATTGATTAAGCAGTAGGCTGGTCAGTTTAATAACCGCAGGCATAGGCATAATCGGCCACAACGGCAGTGATTTTATCGTTAATGAGTTCTGCAGGGGTGTTGAGCAGAATTCCGCCTCGCACTTTTTCGTATTGGGCTGGTAAAAACTGGCTCAAGAGAGTCAGCGGGGCAGGATACTGCCGCAAATTGTTAAGCAACTGGGCCAGGGCTTGCTGTACCTCCGGTTGGGGCCAGTAATAGCGGGAGCGGTCGCTGAAACTATACTTGCGGGCAATCTGCTGCTGAGAAGCCAACCCGGCGTAATACTTTTTCCAGTAGGTTGGGTTAGCGACCATAGCCTGGTCAAGCACCTTGATTACATGCGATAATTCAACTCCCTGCCGCGACGAGAGCCACTCTGCTTCAAGCATAGCCAGGGCAAACACGGCCTCCCGGAAGGCAAAGGTCAGGGCCGGGCCGACCTTCAAAATAGCAAAGTGGTCTTCGACCAGCGCCCGCAGCGCTGCCCGGGTTTGGTAATCGGTGGAATGAGCCTCAAAAATAAGCTGCCTGTCGGCCTCGATGAAGCGGGCGAGCTGGGCGGCGGCAGGACGATGGTACTCAAACAGGGAGTCATCGCCAAACTCTACCCCCGGCTGGACCACTACGGCGATAACCCGCTCCCAGGCCGCCTCCAGGCCGCGCCGGACAAACTCCTTTTTGGTCAACTCAATGGTTTCCCGGACTGCCTCGACCGTCGTCACGGCCACATCGGCTTCGTGTTCTTGGGCGCCGCCAGGCAGCGGCACTTCTGTTCCAATCACATAGCATGGGGCGGGTTTATCTGTACCCGATGCAGGATAGGCGGCCTCCGCGGCAGCGCATAATTCGGCGGCCCGGCCGGCGGCCACGGCTGTATCGAGGGGGAGGTCAGGGTCGTCGTCGGCGCACTTCATGCTGGCATCCAGATGAAGCTTCGTGTAACCAGCTTCTATACAAGCCCGCATTAACAACCTGGCTTTAGTCATGGCGCTGGCCGCGGCTTCATTTTGCCAGGCATTGGGGCCGAGATGGTCGCCCCCCAGGATCAGCCGCTCCGCAGGAAAGTTGAATTTGGCGGCGATGCGGCTGACATAATCTCGAAAATCGGCCGGGGTCATGCTGGTATAGCCGCCGTATTGGTTGACCTGGTTTGAGGTGGATTCGATCAGCAGGGGTGAATCGTCTTTAAGAGCCTGCCGGACGCTGGCTTCCAGCACTGCCGGATGAGCCGAACAGATGCTGTAAATACCTTTCGCTTCGCCTCGCTTTTGAGCGGCAACAAGGGCAGGAAGGATTGCGGTTGGTGATTGATTCTTCATTTGATGTTCATTACCTGTAAGGGCATTATTGCCCGAATTAATCAAGTGATGGCTGGAGTAGACCAGCTCGACGAGATAGTATAATGCGCTTTTGGCGGGATTGACAAAAAATAGGTGCGCCTCGCTCAAGATTTAGTGATACATGTCATCTCAGTTGATGACTTTCGTTAGTGTACATTGTTATACTTTTGAGGCATACTGAATTATAGAAGGTGATCTAATTGGTTTGGATGAAGGAGGCCCGCCATGAAGCATAAGTTGTTTGAGTGGGTTTGGGGTTTCTTGCGCTGGTTGTTTGGCGCTCCCTTCCAGGAATTGCCCTCAGAATTTGGCGATCCGGTTCCGGCAGAATTACGCGTCTTCGAGGCGGAGGTAACAGAAATCCAACACCATCCGCAAAGCCAGATACCCCTAGCCCCCGTTGCTCGTCACGAGCGGATCTAACGGCTCATTGGCAAAGCAAAAACAATACCAGGCCAGAAAAAAATAGCTTGTATGGACCATCCTCAGGCTAACGGCTGTATCTATGCTGCCGCTCGATGATCGTCTTACAACTAACACATAGGGTCGTGTCCGGAACAGCCTCCAATCGGGCCGGATCAATGGGTTGGCCGCAGCGTTCACAAATACCATATCCCCCTTGTTGTGCACGTTGCAGGGCTTGATCCAGTGCGTCCAATTTGCGCTCTTGCTCGCGGATGAGTGAAATCGCCCTATCTTGTTCGACCAATCCAGGGTCTCCCTCACCAAAATTAATATCTATTTCAACCTTTAGGGCTTCCCGCAAGTGGAGCAGTTCTTTTAGCACTTGGGCTCGTTCTTTTTTAAGTTCTTTTATAATCTGCATGATCTTACATTGTCCTGTTTCAGTTAAATTGTTCAGCTCTCCTGAAAGATGCTGTAATGGTTTCTTATCTCGACATGCTACTCGTCGCCTGCCCTGACCCGAGATGTTCGATTCCGCTTGAACGGCTTGACCTGTTCCCCCACGTTATCTTTAATAAAATTGCCGGAAACGTGCAGCAGCGTATCGCCATAATCGGCATCAAGGTCCATACTAGCCAGGCAAGGATAATTATCATGCAAGAGGCCGGCCACTTGTTCGGCTTCCTCGAAAGAAACATCTACCAACCCCTGGGCAACGTAACGGGCACAACCGCAAACGGTGTCGCGCACAACCTCGGCCGCGCTGATACGCTGACTTCGAACATCCGTGCCGAGACGCAGCTTTGGATGACCAAAGTAACGGGCAAATTCGGCGATGAGGGGATCCTTGTACTCGACGAAGTGACCCCGGCCGGCAGCGTAGTATCTCCCGGTCAACGAGCATAAAGGTTTGGGCGTCACACACATAACCCCCATGGCCTGAAGCCGGTCTCGTAACTGGCCGGCTAAGCCACGCGGCAGCCAGGCCTCGTTATCTATCGGCGCAATGACCACCCGAGCGCCCGTCACCCGGGCCACTTCCGGTAGCAATTCGGCAATGCCTCGCTGTTCGCCGAAAGAGAGGAGCAAGTCGGCTGGCGGCAGGGTAGGCGGGACATAATCTGCCGGAGCGTTTATGATCAGCGGCAAATCAGACGGGGCCTGCCAGACTTCAACTTTCCATCGAGAAGGGGTGTGTTGGCGGATATTGCTAACATTCCGCTGCCCATACTCGCCTGTAATAACGGCCAAGATACGCATTGTTAAATCCTTTCTGGCGACCTCATCCCAGTAACAAAAAAACGCCGCCCCAATTAAGAGGCGGCGTACGAGAATGTAGCAAAGGATAAGGTGATCCCGGTCTTTGACCAAGCGTCTCCCCTTATTAACTATTGATGTTTTTTCTGTGACCCTATTATATCACAAAAACCTCGCTGTAGATACCTTCATGTATCCAATTTAGAGATGACATTTGTCACTAAATTGAACCCCATTTGTCAGGTATACTCTACTTTGAGGAAACCCAATGCGCCCCTGGTTTAAGGGATTGTCAGGAAGGTCCCAGTATGCTATACTGATAACGATAAGCGACTTTTTTGCAGAAAAGTTCCTGCGACTGGAGCAGGCAATTATCCGGCCCGTTTTAATGCCTCCTTCCTGCCGCGCTGCCGGATTAAGCTTGAAATTCTGGCAGCTTTCAGCCCACTCTCGCCCTTCCATTCTTTGTCCGAATATGTCGTAAAAACTTAATCTGGACCAGGCAAAATCTCAGCTTGAGCTGGAATTGCCTGAGGACGACTTCGTTGAGGTGGTAAGACCCTGTCCGAGAACCTGTCAGGTTTTGGGTCGCAGTCTGGATACCTCTACCTCAAGGAGGTGTTATGCTTAAACACTGGCTAAAACAAAATGGCTCCGAAAATGGAGGGGCTAAATTTAACCGGTCCACCACTAACGGCGACCGGCCCTTGATCGAGTTGCGGCAGGTGGTCAAAAGCTACGAGACTGCGGCCGGCCCTTTTTTGGCCTTGAAGGGAGTTAATTTGCAGGTTGAGGCCGGTGAGTTTGTGGCGGTGATCGGTAAATCGGGCAGCGGCAAAACCACCCTGATTAACATGATTACGGGTATTGACCGGCCCACTTCTGGCGAAGTATGGGTGGGCGGCACCCCGGTGCAGACCCTCAGCGAGGGCCAGATTGCGGTCTGGCGCGGCCGGGCGGTGGGGGTCATCTTTCAGTTCTTCCAATTGTTACCCACCCTGACGGTGATCGAAAATGTGATGCTGCCCATGGATTTCGGCCATGTGTACGCCCCGTGGGAGCGCCACCAGCGCGCGATGGGACTGCTGGAGCAGGTCGGCCTGGCCGAGCATGCCTACAAGCTCCCTTCAGCCGTATCCGGTGGCGAGCAGCAACGGGCGGCTATCGCTCGCGCCCTGGCGAATGACCCGCCGCTGCTGGTTGGCGATGAGCCGACGGGCAACCTTGACTCCCAAACGGCGGAAGTCATCTTTAACCTTTTTGAAGACCTGGTGGCCAAGGGTAAGACCATTTTGATGGTGACGCACGATAAAGACCTGTCCCGGCGGGTTAAGCGGACAATCATTCTGGCCGACGGTCAAATTATTGGCGAGAGACGCCAGGAATCATCTTTAGAGGAAAGTCATGCTTAGCCGGCGCTGGCGCAAATAGAGTTATATTGTGACATTTGTCACTATTTACAAGACGCCTTTCGTGTTATCCTGATAAGATAAACTTGTCCCTCCTCAGACTTTCTCCACAAGCCCCAACCCATCTTCTTTCCCCATCTCTTCTGCGGTAAGTTCTGCCAATAGTAGTTCTAAATTAAGGCTAAATAGTCAATTGAAGGAGTCGCATCAATGGCTGATCGAGTCCAACTGCCCGGCTTACCCCTGCTTACCCCCCTGGCCTTGGGGCTGGGATTGACGTTAATCACCCTGGCCGTATTTGCCATAATTTCACCGGTCCAGGCCGCCGGCACGATTCGCTACGTTGCCCCCACCGGCACCAACAGTAATAACCTCTGTGTCAACAGCGCCAAACCCTGCAAAACGATTCAACGGGCGGTAGATGTCGCCGCCCCCGGCGATGAAATTCGCGTGGCTGCCGGAACCTATACCGGCGTCACCTTCCGTGAGGGTTATACCTCGGTGGTCTACATCACCAAATCGCTGCTGCTGCGGGGTGGTTTTACCCCAGCTAATTGGACTATATCTGATCCAACAAATTACCCCACCACCCTAAATGGGCAAGGGCTGGGTGGGGTCATCGGCATTAGTGGCACATTGGGGGTGACAATTGAAGGACTGCGTTTGACCGGGGGGACGAGTGAGCGCAATCCTGGCTGTGGTATTTGTGTGGCCACGGCAACGGTGACCTTGAGTAATAACAGTATCTTTGGCAATCGCAGCGGGGTGCTGGTCGGTTTTGGCAGCGTGGCTACCATTAGCCATAACCTTATCTATAGCAACACTTTAGATGGGGTGGAATTCTTTTTCCTCTCCGGCCAGGCGATTTTAGCCGATAACACCATTTCCGGTAACAAATGGAGTGGAGTTACGCTCCTGGGCAGTAGCGACGTTACTCTGGAGCGTAACCTGATTGAAAATAATCTGACGGTTGAGAATTGTGACCCGCTATCCACCACGAATTGTCACGGCGGGGGAGTGTTTCTGGCTGTGAGCAACGCGACCCTCAGCGAGAATATCATTCGCCGGAATGAGGCCGGATTGGATGGCGGTGGAATCAGCTTGGCGCAAAGCACAGCCACGCTGAGACACAATACCATTACTGGTAATACGGCTGGTCGTGATGGTGGGGGGGTGAGCTTAAAACACAGTACAGCCTGGTTGGAGCACAACACAATTATCAGCAACACCGCTGGCCAGGGCGGAGGTGGGGTGACCGACGACGGAAATAGCCAAATCACTTTGTTGGGCAATCTCATTGCCGCGAATACGGCAAGAAGTGGTGGCGGACTGGTGCTAGGCGCTTCGGCTCACCCCATTACCTTTGAGGGCGACATTATCCGCCATAACGTCAGTCAGGAACGGGGTGGCGGTATTTTTTTCACTGGCGGCCAGTTGACGCTGACCAACACGGTCATTGCCGACAACCGGGCCGGAGTCGCCGGGAGCGGCTTGTACTTAGCTTACCCTCTGGCCCGCCTGTTCCACACGACAATTGCCCGCAACAGCGGCGGCGATGGCAGCGGCATTCATATCGCCTTTACCCAGCCCGGTTATGACACGGTCGCTCTGACCAACACCATCCTGGTTAGCCAGACCGTCGGCATCACCGCCTCCACAGGCAGCACGGCCACCCTCGACGGCGTCCTCTGGTTTGGCAACGGCAGCAATACCGGCGGCGCGGGCACGATCAGTGTCACGAACGAAACCGCCGGCAATCCGGCCTTTGCCGCCGACGGCTACCACCTGACCCCGGCTTCGGCGGCGCTGGATAAGGGGGTAAACACAGGCGTCGGCGATGATGTTGACGGCCAGCCTCGCCCCTTCGGCGCTGCCCCCGACTTCGGCGCGGACGAGGGCCAGTCGGCGCTGCTGGTCAGCAAACAGGCCAATCTCCCCTTCGCCCTGCCCGGCCGCCCGCTGACCTACACCCTCCGCGTGACCAACACCGGCTTTGTTGATTTGCACGCCACCATTAGCGACACTCTGCCCCCGGAGGTCACACCTACTGGCCTCCGCACCTGGACAGTCACAATTCCAGCCTTTGGCGGGGTTTGGACAGAGCAGGTTGGGGTCACCGTTGCGTTCGAGTTCATGGGGACGCTGACGAATGTGGTTGAGGTTGGTTCGGCGGAGGGGGCGCAGGGCGAGTATACGCAGTCGGTGGGGGTGGGGCGGGTGTATTATCTGCCGGTGGTGTGGAAGAGACGATGAAGCAAGTTTATACGATGTTCATTTGAGCCACCGGAGCCTCTGACCGCTGCCCAGATTGCTGCCCCCAGGAGATGGTGCGCCAACAAGATAGCCTGACTACCAGCCAGGTTGCCCGGGTCAAAATGAAAACCCCCAATTTTTGGTCTTCCTAACCTTCAAGATCCATGATAAACTATGTCTATTATGACCGATCAGTAACCTGTGAATAATTCTATCAAGACAGAGGTTTACCTATGGCAGAACAAGAACTCCCAAAATTAACAGGACTGCAACCCGAAGACGAGAATGAGAAGCCCATCCGTATCCTTTATGCTGAAGACACTGAGGTTATTCGTAATGTGATGGCCCAGACGTTAGAAATTTATGGGTACACCGTAGCCACGGCTAAAAACGGTCGAGAGGGGGTCGAAATGGCCTTGCAGTGGAAACCTGACCTGATTCTGATGGATTTGCGGATGCCGGTCATGGATGGTTATGAAGCCATTCAAGCGATAAAAGTTAATCCAAAAACGCGCCATATTCCCATTTTTGTGGTTTCGGCCTGGAATAGTCAAAGAGAGCTGGATCAAGCCAAAGCAGCCGGTGCTGATGCCTTTTTTGTAAAACCTACCGATATAAAGCGGCTTAACCAGGCCATTAAAGGTGCTGTGACCCCTGCCTGACCTAAATTGTTCTGAACGTCACATCCTCATTGGACAAGAATAGTCCTACTGCCCCGCGTATTGTCCCCTATTCAACCGACAAGCCTGGCCCAGCAGCGCTGGTGGTTCCAGTAGTTCCTCAACCTGGACCGGGTGCATGCCGGCGAAACCATGCCAGGTTCAGGCTTTACGAGATCCATAAGTACAAGCGATGGAGGATGGGGTGATGGAAGTTGAAATAGGAGGTTCTCGTGCTGACCAGGCCCGGCAGGCGCTGCACACGATCCTGCACAGAGTAGAAGCGGCCGCTCAGCAGGTCAAAGAGATTTCGGCGGTCATGGAGCAAATAGACGCCACCTAGGCAGTGGATTGCTGCTCCCATTTACTTCGTGTCTCTGGGCACAGTTTTTACCATTACCCTGAATTGCCCCTTGATTACCGGCTGAGAGCCAGCTTGTTTTTGCTCGTGGTTTACGGCCTTGGGTGAGGAGTTGTATATCTTGCTGATTCCCCCTGGGGTCCCAGCAGTTTGCGTAAGCTTTAGGTCTGGCTCCCGGCTTTTCTACTTGACCCAACTGCATCCCCTGGATACAATAAAAATCGTCAATTATCAATTGTCATTTGTAAATCATTAACGATACTATGCCCCAATATTGGCCGGAAGAAGAGGGGAGTGTTGCCACCGAGCAAGAAACTCGGCAGAAGGTAGACAAACCCCGCCTGTACAAAGTTTTGCTGCATAACGACAACTATACCACCATGGAGTTTGTGGTGATGGTCCTGGTCGCCGTTTTTCACAAGCCTGAAACGGAGGCGGTGCGGATCATGCTGGATGTTCACCAGCGGGGCATCGGCGTGGCCGGTGTGTACCAGCGCGATATTGCCGAAACCAAGGTCCAGCACGTTTTGCAGTTGGCCCAGCAAGCCCAATTTCCCTTAATGTGTAGTATGGAGCCGGAATGAGTACACCGATTATCCCCGAAATCTTACGCCAGAGCCTGGTCGAGGCGGTCGCCGAAGCCCGGCGGCGGCGGCATGAATACGTTACCCTGGAACATCTGCTCCTGGCGTTGCTCCAGGAGGTCCGGGCCGCCGAAATTTTGCGGGCCTGCGGTGGAGACGTCAAAAAGCTGCGCCAGGATTTGGTCGCCTATCTGGACGAGAACCTGGAGAAATTACCCGAAAAACTGCAACTGGAGCCGGAGGAAACGCTGGGCTTCCGCCGGGTGCTGTCACGGGCTATTTGGCACTCCCAGGCGGCGGCCCAGCCGGAGCTTGAAAGCGGCGACATTCTGGCGGCGCTGCTGGAGGAGCCGGACTCTTACGCCCGCTACCTGCTGGAGCAGCAGGGTATCACCCGGCTCGACGTGCTCAATTACATTTCGCATGGCATCACCCGGGATGAGGATGTCGCCCCCGAATTGGTCGGTGAGGAGGACGAAGCCGAGGAGCGGGTCAGAGACCCCCTGGCCGCCTTTACCACCGACCTGGTCGCCCTGGCGGCGGCCGGCAAAATAGACCCGCTGATTGGGCGGGCGGCAGAACTGGAGCGGACCATCCAGGTGCTGTGCCGCCGCCTCAAGAATAACCCGCTGCTGGTCGGCGATGCGGGGGTGGGCAAAACGGCCATGGTCTACGGATTGGCCACACGCATCCACAAAGGTAGCGTGCCGGAGCTGTTGAAAGATGTCCATATTTACGCCCTGGATATGGGCACGCTGCTGGCCGGAACCAAATTCCGGGGCCAGTTTGAAGAGCGGGTCAAAGGAGTGTTGAAAAGCCTGCAAGCCAAACCTAATTCGATCCTGTTCATTGACGAAATTCATACTGTCGTCGGCGCGGGCGCGACCAGCGGCGGGTCGGTGGATGCTTCCAGCTTGCTCAAGCCGGCCCTGGCTAACGGCGAACTGCGCTGTATCGGCTCGACCACCCACGAGGAGTACAAAGGATTGGAAAAAGACCGGGGCCTGGCCCGGCGTTTTCAAAAGATTGACATCATCGAACCGACAATTGAGGAAACGGTCCAGATTCTTATCGGGCTGAAACCGCACTTTGAGGCCCATCACGAAGTCAGCTACACCGACGAAGCCATCCGGGCCGCTGCCGAGTTGTCGGCCAAGCATATCAACGACCGCTTTTTGCCGGATAAGGCTATTGACGTGCTGGATGAGGCCGGGGCGCGCCAGCGCATCCAGCCGGAGGCCGAACGAAAGAAGGTTCTGGGCCGCGAGGATGTGGAGACAGTTGTGGCGGCGATGGCCCGCGTGCCCGCCGAAAGCGTCTCCGGGGACGACCGCACCCGGCTGAAACACCTGGACGGCGAACTGCGCCGCTATATCTTCGGCCAGGCAGGGGCCATCGAAGCGATCGTGGCCGCCATCCGGCTGTCGCGGGCCGGGCTGCGCCTGGCCGATAAACCTGTCGGTTCCTTTCTCTTTTTTGGGCCGACCGGCGTCGGCAAGACCGAACTGGCCCGCGTGCTCAGCCGCTCGCTGGGAGTCGAGCTGCTGCGCTACGATATGAGCGAATATTCCGAAAAGCACACGGTCAGCCGGCTGATCGGCGCGCCGCCGGGATATGTCGGTTTTGACCAGGGCGGCTTGCTGACCGATGCTGTGCGCCGCCATCCTTACTCGGTGGTCCTGCTCGACGAGATTGAAAAGGCCCACTCCGACCTGTTCAACATTCTGCTCCAGGTGATGGACCACGCCACCTTGACCGACAACACCGGCCGCCGGGCCGACTTCCGCAACGTGGTCCTGATTATGACCACCAATGCCGGGGCCAGGGAACTGACGGCGCAGCCGCTGGGTTTTGCTCCGGCGGCCGCAGTGGGCGACCCGGCCAAAAAACCCCTGGAGCGCCTCTTTAGCCCCGAATTCCGCAACCGGCTGGATGCCATCGTCCGCTTTGACACGCTCCTGCCGGAAACGATCAAGCAAATTGTGGACAAGCAGATCAACGAGCTGCGGGCCGCCCTGCGTCCTAAAGGAGTCAGCCTGGAGCTGTCTGAAGCGGCCCGTGACTGGCTGGCCGAGCACGGCTACCACAAGGATTTTGGGGCCAGGCCGATGTCTCGCCTCATTGACGACAAGCTGCGTAAGCCCCTGGCCGAAGCTATGCTCTTCGGCGCGCTGGCCGATGGCGGCGGGACAGCCTGGGTGGATGTGAGTGACAAGGAGATCACCCTGGCTTACCGCGAGCCTGATGACCTGTAGGGGTGTCATTTGCCCCACTTTTTTAGTGACATTCGTCACTTGTCATGTTGAAGCAAAAAGCCTATATTAAGCTATAGGCCGATTTCCAAAAATTCCCAAATTCTATACCGTTTTGCTTGACTTCCTTCCTGGCCGAGTCCGTCAATAAAAGGAGGTGGCAAACCCTCTCTTCAGTGGCTGTCTTGCTAGAGGGCCAATCAAACTCCAAACTCTGGCTTCTTACTTTTCTGAGCGACGAAATACCTCCTGATCCATCCGAATTTATCCCACAATCCCCCGTCCCAAGCTTTCGCAAACGTCCTCCGGTTCACCTTACTGTGCCTCTTTGCCCCGATATATTCAGCCGCCAGCCCCTGTCAGAGGGCAAAACATAAATCCGGTAAAACAAAATATAGTCGTTAAGAACTAACCGTCTCAAACAAAGGAGTAAAAGATGGAAAGCTTTTTTACCGGTCTTCAAGATGTTATATCCAAGTTGGGAGCTTCGGTCATCCTGCCGATCATCATTTTCCTTATGGGCCTCATCCTGGGAGCTAAGCCGGGCAAGGCTTTTCGCTCAGGAGTGACCATTGGGATTGCTTTTGTCGGCATCAACCTGGTCATTGGTTTGATGTGGACCAGCCTGAGCAACGTGGCCCAGGCAATGGTAACTCGCACCGGCGTCTCGTTGACCGTGGTGGATGTAGGCTGGCCTTCGGCGGCAGCGATTGCGTTTGGCTCCAGCGTCGGCACCTTTGTCATCGCCATCGCCATTGTGGTTAACCTGGTCATGCTGTTCGCCCGGTTAACGAAGACGCTCAATATTGACGTCTGGAATTACTGGCACTTTGCCTTTGTCGGCTCGCTGGTCGTGGTCGTCACCGGCAGCCTGTGGCTGGGTATTTTGGCCGCAGCCATTGCCGCTGCTTTTATGCTTCTCCTGGCCGATTGGACTGCCCCCGGCGTGCAAGATTTTTATCAAATTCCCGGGCTGTCCATCCCCCACGGCACCTCCGCCCCCTTTGCCTTGCTGGCGATCCCTCTTAACTGGGTGCTTGACCATATCCCCGGTCTCAACCGTCTCAAGGCCGACCCGGAGACTGTCCAGGAAAAGTTTGGCGTCTTTGGTGAGCCGGTGATTCTTGGTTTGGTGATTGGTTTTGTGCTGGGCTTGATCGGCTTTTGGGACAGCGCCGATATCCAAGGCTCAATTGTCAACGTTTTAACAACCGCCATCAACCTGGCTGCGGTCATGCTCTTGCTGCCGCGTATGGTCCAAATCTTGATGGAGGGCTTGATCCCTATCTCTGAAGCCGCACGGGAATTCATGCACAAACGTTTCTCTGATCGGGAGGTCTACATTGGGCTTGACTCGGCTATTTTGATTGGACACCCGGCGGCGATCTCGACCGCGCTCGTGCTCGTCCCCATTACGGTTCTGCTGGCCGTGATCCTGCCCGGCAACCGCGTTCTGCCCTTCGCCGACCTCGCCGTCATTCCTTTTGTCGTCTGCATGTTTGCCCCAATCACGCGGGGTAATATCATTCGCATGATCATCATTGGCACTGTTGTCATCGCCATCGGTTTCTATGTCGGCACGGCGATGGGACCTCAATTTACCCAGGCCGCGGTTGATGCCAACTTCCAGATGCCAGAAAATGCCACCCAAATCATCAGCATTGCCGACGGCTTTAGCTGGTGGCCCCTCCTGGTCATGAGTCTGGCCAGCATGGCTGGTTGGATTGGCCTGCTGGTCCTGCTTGTTGCCGTGGCCGCGATGGTTTACTTCTATCTGCGCAATCCCCGTGACTGGGAACGAATTGCCGGTGCGCCTCAAGAAGAAGTTGCCGCGCCGACAATTGCCCCCGCTAAGTAAGCGCCGCTGGCCCTCCCGGCTAGGGCAAGGTTAAAAACATGGAGTGCAAAGTTCAACTTTTGCACTCCACCACTTTTCTCTAAAGGAATGGCAGCGATGATGGAATTATATCTGAAAAGCCTGCTGGGTGGGTGGGGGAGTGCTGCTTTGGACTTTATGCTCGACCAGCCGTCGGTTGTGGCGGCGCTGCTGCTGGTCTGGTTTGCCATCTTTGTGGCTGGCCGGCTGCAATTGCGGCGAATTGAGCAGAAAAGTGCTGAATTGGCGGTCACCACGGCCCGGGAGCTGCTGGTTACTCAACCTCATCTGACTCCAGAGGCACTTTATGAGCAGGTTTATGAGCCGTGGCGGGCCAGGGTAAGCCACTGGGCTTTGTTTATCCCGCACCGGCTGGACCTGTGGCCGGTGCCGGTAACAGCGAAGACCGTGCAGCAGAAACTGGCTTTTTCCCCCGACTGGCTGGCCGAGGTACTCCGCCGGCACGGCCTTATTTTGGAAGAAAACGTGAGAGCGGCTCATGTCAAATAAAAAAGGTCCTTCCTGGCTGCGGGAAGATTTGGTGATCGCGCCGTTGCGAGCCAAAAATGCGGCTGAGGTCATTACACAATTGGGCGAGCGCTTACAGGCAGGCGGCCTTGTCAGGGCTTCCTGGACTGAGGCTACGCTGGAACGGGAGAAAACTTTTGCCACCGGTCTGCCGACCCCAGAAGTTGGCGTCGCCATTCCTCATACTGACGTTGAACACGTGCTGGAACCGGCCGTTGCCATTGGCGTGTTGGAGCAGCCGGTGGACTTTGGCGAAATGGGCAATCCGGAGGCATCGGTTTCAGTTAAACTCGTGTGCGCCCTGGCGGTAGCCCGCTCCGAGCTGCTGATTACGCTGCTCCAGCAGTTGATTGGGTTGTTTCAAACGCCAGGGATGCTCAAGCAAATTGTAAACAGCCAAAGTCCTGCGGAAATTATCCAGATTTTTGAGGCGCATATTCAATTTGAACAGGAGATTACAGCATGAATGGTGACAAACGTATCCTGGTTGCTTGTGGCACCTCGATCGCTACGGCGACGGTGGTGGCTGAGAAGCTAAAAGAAATTGCCAAGGAAGCGGGCGTCCGGGTCAATGTAGTCCAATGCAAAGCGGCAGAAGTACGGGGACGAATTGCCACCTTTAACCCGCATGTCATCGTGGCCACGACCCCGGTGCCCAAAGATTTAGGCATTCCCGTTTTTAACGGCGTGCCCTTTCTTTCCGGCCTGGGGATGGACCAACTGAAGGCGCAAATTGTCGAGGCGCTAAAGAAAGCCTGATTTGAGACTCGCGCCAGGTCTTTCCTATTGGTCACAAATTTTAGGCCATGCTCGAAGGAGAGTCTTAATGCAAATACAAGGTAAATATCAAAGCCAGTACGGCCTGGAAAATCACGGGATTCAAAACGTCAATGCAGTCTACTGGAATCTGTCAACGCCCCTGCTATATGAGGAAGCTATTCGCCGCCGGGAGGCAAGGCTGGCTCACCTTGGCCCGCTGGTGGTGCGGACCGGCCAGCATACCGGCCGCTCGCCCAGCGACAAGTTCATTGTCCAGGAACCATCCAGCCAGGATAAAATTTGGTGGGGTAAAGTCAATAAAGGCATGGATCCGGCTCCCTTTGCCGGGCTGCACCGCCGGTTGTTGGCTTACCTGCAAGGCAAAGATTTGTTTGTGCAAGATTGCTTTGCCGGAGCCGATCCTCAGTATCGCCTGCCCATCCGGATTATTACCGAAACGGCCTGGCACAGCCTCTTTGCCCGCGATATGTTTATCCAGGCTAAAGCGGAGGAGCTAGCCGCGCATGTGCCCGAATTCACCGTGCTCAATGCCCCCAGTTTCCATGCTGACCCGGACGTGGATGGCACCCGCTCGGAAGTGTTTATCGTCATCCACTTTGGGCAAAAGCTGGTCCTCATCGGCGGCACGCAGTATGCCGGCGAGATCAAGAAGTCCATCTTTACTATCCTTAACTACCTGCTGCCGCAGCAGCACGTGATGTCTATGCATTGCTCGGCTAACATTGGCCCAGACGGTGATGTGGCCGTCTTTTTTGGCCTGTCGGGGACGGGCAAAACCACCCTCTCCGCCGACCCCATGCGCACCCTGATTGGTGACGACGAACATGGCTGGAGCGACCGGGGTGTGTTCAACTTTGAAGGGGGCTGTTATGCCAAAGTGATTCGCCTTTCGGCCCAGGCCGAGCCGGAAATCTATGAAACCACCCGCCGCTTCGGGACAATCCTGGAGAATGTTGCTTTTGACAGCGCCACCGGCCGTCTAGATTTGAACGATGACTCTCTGACGGAGAATACTCGCGCGGCCTATCCCATCAGCCACATTCCGAATGCCAAGCGCGATGGGCTGGGCGGTCATCCCCAGAACATTATCATGCTGACCGCCGATGCCTTTGGCGTACTGCCGCCGATAGCCAGGCTGACGCAGGCGCAGGCCATGTACCATTTCCTATCCGGTTACACCGCCAAAGTCGCCGGAACAGAGAAGGGTGTGACGGAGCCGCAGGCCACTTTCAGCACCTGCTTCGGTGCGCCGTTTATGGCCCTCTCGCCGACAGTTTACGCTAATCTACTCGGCGAGAAGATTGCCCAGCACCAGGTCAATGTCTGGCTGGTCAACACGGGCTGGAGTGGGGGGCCATATGGCGTGGGGCAGCGAATGAAGATAGCTCACACGCGGGCCATGGTTAACGCCGCTCTGAAGGGTGATCTAACCGGGATACCGACTGCGCCCGACCCCATCTTTGGCGTGGCTGTGCCCACCGCCTGTCCGGGCGTACCTGCCGAGGTCCTTAACCCGCGCCAGACCTGGGCTGATCCGGCAGCCTACGATGCCCAGGCGTACAAACTGGCCGGAATGTTTGCCGAGAATTTCAAAACTTTTACGGATCAGGTTTCGGAAGAGGTACGCGCTGCCGGTCCAAGTATCGAATAAGTGATGGGGAACTACTCAGGCTTTGGCCCCCGCTCCTCCCTGACTTGTGGCGACGGCCTGCTCGACCTCCTGCCGGTCTAGCAGGCCGGCCAATTTGCCCGCAGTGGTGGTGACCAGGATGCTGTTCAAGTTATGCTGGCGCATATACTCGGCCGGTTTCTCCAGCGGGCTATCCAGGCGGTAAGTGCGGGGGCCGCACTCCATCACCTGCTCGACGGGAGTTTCGGGGTTGGCCGCAAGCGCTTCGGCTCGCAGCAGCCCCAGAACAACCTGTTCTTTGTTGACCACCACGCAAACTTCTTGGCCAACAGCCTGAAGGCGGTCTCGCACCGGGCCAACCCGGTCGGTGAGGTAGCAGGTGGGGACACCTGGCCGGGCCAAGTCACCGGCGTGCTGCACCGTTGTATATTGGCCTTCTACGGGCCAACCGTTGGCCAGCCAATCTACCTTGCCAGGGGTATAACGGAAAACCTGGCTAAAGCCCAAACTTTCAAGCCGCCACGCGGCCCGGGCGCTCAAGTCTCACTGGTAGTCGTAGCAGTAGACGATGATAGGCCGGTCTGGCCGCAGTTGTGCTGCTGTCTGGCGATCCAGCTTAGATAAGGGTACATTTACTGCCCCGGCCAGGTGAGAAGCTCCATACTCTTTGGCCGGTAACACATCCACAAGCTGCGCGCCTTGTTCCAACAAGCGGCGCACTTCCTCTTTGCCAATTTCTGTCGGCATCGTTGCTCCTTCGTTACAGCACGCACTACGTCTGATTATCCGTTCTGATTAAAACTTGAGAAACCAGACGGCAGCGGCCATTTCCATCCTTTGGAAGGTGTCTCGAACCATTTCTGGTCCATGGCTCGCCGCACCACTTCCCGGCACGCCTCAAGCACCTGGTCGTTGGAGTGGCTGGTCCTTCTGCCTGAGGCCACGCAAATATCAAAGATGCCGCGATAATACTCAATCTCGTTAGTTTCTGCTTTTGAGTTGGACTCCGGTTTGGCGGTTGGGCGCGGCGTGGGCGAAGATTTGACGGTAGCTGTTGGGGCAGGTGTTACCGTAGCCGCTGGCAAAGGAGCTTCAGCGGCTGGGGCAGAAGCCAGGACAGGCTGGGGTTTCATCGTCATGTAGCTTACCACCCCCACGGCTGAACAAATTACTCCAATTAGAAAAACGACAACGTTAAGGCCTAGAATCATCAGAATAGATTTTCTCATAGTTCCTCACTGTTGAATCAACCGGGTGGAACCAGTTCCTGGTTTTGGGTCTGCTCAGGTCGTTCAACGCCGCTGTCGCCGCTTGAGGGTTCTCCTGGTCCTGGCTACTGGATGTTCACCTCAGCTTTAAAATGTGGCCCGGTTGAATTTGAGCATTTGCCGGGCCAAAGCCATTTTTAGATAACTGTCTCATCTTATCCTCCCCAGACGCGATGTAATCCTTAGTTGTGTTGTATTATAACCTTGCCCACTGGGGCTTGCCCATACTCAGATGGGTAACTTTAGGCGTAAAAACGGGATTAAATTTTGGATAACACGACTAATACCTTTTTGGCTCCTTGTTTAGGTCTCCGGTTAAGTCAGGCGAGAGGCAATATCACCCAAACAGGTGACAGCTAAACAAACGACGGTGGATTTCTGTAGCGCCTTAATGATAGGTGGACCTGGCTTGCACGGCTGAGGAAGGTGGGGGAGGGTGTCCTTGCTGGTGGCGCCGCGCCACCTCCGTGCCGGTGATGCTCGCCGCTAACCAGACAGTGCCGGCGGCGTAGCCGGCGACAACATCGCTAAAATAATGGACGCCCAGGTAGATGCGGCTGAAACCGATGAGTAACACCAGAAGGACCGCGGCCGCGACAACAATTTTTTCCAGGTAGCGGTTCAGCCCGATGACCAGCAGGTAAGCCAGCATGCCGTAGGTGATTAGAGAGAGCATGGCATGGCCGCTGGGAAAGCTCCAGCCCTGTTCCGTAAGAAACGGGCTGGCAAATTCGGGGCGCGAACGCTGAAAGATAAGTTTCAAAGCTCCATTCAGCAGCCCGCCGCCGGCCAGAGTCAGCAGCCAACTGGTCAGCAGGAGCCAGTGGCGGCGGACAAGCAGCAGCAGCGCGACCGCCAGGCCGATAGGCCCTAAAACTGCGTTGTTGCCCAGGTCTGTGATCTGCCTAAAGATGGCTACCTGGTCCAGGCCGGCATTCTGATGCAGGGCAGTCGCCAGGGCCAGATCAAACTGGGTTAGTTCCTCTTGCTCGGCAACTTCATCGCTTATGCTGGCAAAAACAGCCAGAGCGAGCAGGCTCAACAGCAGCCCTAAGGTGAGGTGAAGGCCCAGGTAATTATCCGGGGCAAAACGCTGGCCCAAAAAGCTCCAAAAACGAGGATAGCGCTGCCAGAGCTTTTGCATTGGCCTTGATGAGGTAAAGTGATGCCAAAGGAGGGCGACCACGTTCCACAAACGCTGCTGATAAATCTCGAATAAATGCCAGAGGAGGAGGATGGCAAGCAGGACGGTGATGAGCAGAATTAAAAAAATAGGGATAGCGTAATTCCCGATCTGTTGGGCTAATACCTGCACCACCAACCCGACCCCTTTCCTGGCTGCGTTACGACTCAGGTGACTGGCACTTTTCTCTCTGGGCAAGACGGTTGAGACCAGCAAAGCTTGGGGCTAACCAAGTGCCAGTCACCTTTAGCCTGAGCAGTTACGCGGCTGCTACAATTTGACCTCAACTCGATGATGCCGGCCATCATCCTGCAAAGAGATGGTCCCATTTGGCTGAGGCTGGCCGTCCAAAAGAACCTGTTTTACGCCGTGACTAACCCCGGCCGCGTTCTCTACTCGTATCTCGTAGACGGCCTGGCCGTAACGATAGGTCATGGTAAAACCGGGCCACGATTTGGGAATGCACGGGTCCAGCCGGAGCGCCGGCCCTTCGCGCCGCAGCCCCAGCATAGCTTCCAGTCCAAGACGGTACATCCAACCAGCCGAGCCGGTGTACCAGGTCCAGCCGCCCCGGCCCGTGTGGGGCGGCACGCTGTAAACATCCGCCGAGATGACGTACGGCTCAACCTGATAGCGAGCCACTTTTTCTGCCGTATCGGCCCGGTAGATTGGGTTAATCAGCCGGAAGAGGGCATCGGCCTGATCGCCATCCCCCAGTTGCGCCACAGCCCAGATGGTCCACATAGCCGCGTGGGTGTACTGCCCGCCGTTTTCCCGGATACCCGGCAGGTAGCCTTTGATATAGCCGGGGTCGCGCGGCGTTTTGTCGAACGGCGGCGTGAACAGCAGGATGAGGCGCTCATCCCACCTGACCAACCGCTCCAGCACCGCGGCCATCGCCTTTTTGGCTCGCTGCGGATCAGCCGCCTGCGACAGCACCGCCCATGACTGGGCAATGGCGTCAATCTCGCACTCGCGGTTCCGAGCCGAACCGAGCGGCGTGCCGTCGTCATAGTAAGCGCGGCGATACCAAGCCCCGTCCCAGGCATTAACTTCCATAACCGGGCGAAGTTCCCTGGCCCGCCGGCGGTAGGCGCTGGCCTGATCTGTCTCGCCGCTGCGTTCGCACAGATCTGCAAAAGCTGTCATGGCGGCGTCCAGAAACCAGCCCAGCCAGACACTTTCGCCTCGCCCTTCATGGCCGACCCGGTTCATGCCGTCGTTCCAGTCACCGCTGCCCATCAAGGGGAGACCGTGCGAGCCGCTCGTGTCTCCTTTTGCCAGGGCCCGGCGGCAGTGCTCGTACAGACTGAACAGTTCCTGGGTGCTGTCATAGTGCCCGTAACGCTCGTCTTCATTCTCTTTTAACGGCTCACCCTTGAGAAAAGGCGCCGTTTCCTGCAAAATGGTTTCATCCCCGCTGGTCGCCACGTAATGGGCGACCACATACGGCAGCCAGAGCAAATCATCCCGAATGAGCGTGCGCACCCCCCGGCCCGACGGCGGGTGCCACCAGTGGAGCACATCGCCCGCCGTAAACTGGTGGCGCGCGGCCCGCAAGATGTGTTCGCGGGCCAGGTCAGGCCGGCTGTGCAGCAGGGCCATAACATCCTGCAACTGGTCGCGAAAGCCGTAGGCTCCGCTGGACTGGTATAACGCCGAGCGACCCCAGACCCGGCAGGCCAGGGTTTGGTACAGCAGCCAGCGGTTGAGCAGTAAATTCAGCGCCGGGTCGGGGGTGTCTACCTGGACCGCACCGAGAATCTCAGCCCAGAGTGTCTGCACGCCTTGCCAGGCAGCAGCAACCTGGGCTGGGTCCTGGAAGCGCTGGATCAGGCTTTGCGCCTCGACCCGATCGGCGCCCTGGCCGATCAAAAAGTAGATTTCCTCGCTCGCGCCAGGCGCTAAATCAAGATGCAGTTGTAAGGCGGCGCAGGGGTCCAGACCGGCTTCGACCCGGCCTTCCAGGCCAATCCGCCGCAGTCCGGCTGGGCGGCTCATGCGGCCCAGCCGGCCCAGGAACTCGGTTCGATCCGCCGTCAGGCCGTGCGGCGCTTTGTTGGCGGCTACAAACGCGACCCGCTGGCTAAACTCGGCGTTATAAGGGTTGCGGGCAAGCAGGGCGTGATGCACTTCGTCATATTCGCTGATCAGGTACGGTTGGCTGGTTTCTCGATTGACTCCCAGCACCCATTCCATGTAGTACGTGGCCGTGATGCGCCGGGGCCGGGTGGCCTGGTTTTCCAAGCGCAACTGGACGATCTTGAGCGGCGCATCCGGGGCAGCAAAAAGGCGCAGATGCTGCCGGAGACCGTGACTGTGATGCTCGAAGACCGTATAGCCGGCCCCATGCCGAACCAGATAGGGTTCAACAGCGGGCGCCGGCTGCGGTGTTGGCGACCAAATCTCGGCTGTTTCCTCGTCACGAAGATAAAGCGCCTCGCCGGGCAAGTCGGTAACGGGATCATTACGCCAGGTGGACAGCCGGTTTTCGCCGCTGTTGATGGCCCAGGAATAACCACCGCCTGTTTCCGAAACCAGGAAGCCAAAATCTTCGTTGGCGATCACGTTGATCCAGGGCGCCGGGGTCGTTTCACCGGGCCGGAGATAGATAATATACTCCTGCCCGTCGGGGCTGAACCCACCATAGCCGTTATCAAATTGCAGCGAGTCAGGCCGCAGCAGGGGCGACATACGTTCTGCCGCTTCGGCGGGGGAGAGGACGGGCGTATGCTCTGGCAGACGGGTTGGTTGTTCGTATAGGCCGGCCAACTGCGCCGCCAGGCTGCCTCGCTGCCCATCCAGGATGACGCGGGCCGCGGTTTCAAGCAGGATCAGGTCAGCCTCGCCCAGTTGTGACGAAAGCAACAGAAAAATACCCCCTCGTTGATTGAGCTGGGTATCGCTGCCGGCGCGCTGAATCAAGCGGAACAAATCGCCCTGCAGGGCCTGCCCGTAGCCGGCCTCCTGCCGGTTGAGAAAGACCAAATCCACCTTGAGCTGGCGCTGGCGCCAGTAGATATGGGCCTGGAGCAGCTCTTGGGCCAACGGCAGCTCGGCCTCGGTTTGGAGATAGACCAGCAGGATGGGGTAGTCGCCGGAGATACCAAACGCCCATAAGCCGGGCTGCCCTTTTTGATTGGCAGCCAGGGTAGCCGGCGCGGCCCGCCGCGCCAGATGCGGGTAGAGTAGCAGGCCCAGCAACTGCTGCGTGTGCCTAAATAAATCCGTGTCGAAACCAAGCTGGCGCAGGTCAAACTCGCTTTGCGTGCGCGCCCGGTTAAAGGCTCGTTCCAGAGTGGGCCAGCTCTGATAACGCTCGGCCAGATCAAGCACGGCCTGGCGTGTAGCGGCGGCCAGGGTCAGATAGGCCAGCTTGACCGAGGTATGAGGCGGCAGTTCCACCATTTGACCCAGGGCAAAGATGGGGTCCAGCGTTGCTCCGACTGCACCAGACAGCCAGTTGCCGCCGGCCAGAGCAGCGGGGTCGGCCGGGGTGTGCGTCCGCCCCAAAAAATGGGCGCGGCTGCCCTCGTAGACGCCGGTGACCGGCTGTTCCGCTGCCGTAATGAGCAAATGAGCCAGGTAGACAGGTTTCTCCTGGGCCGAGCGGGGGCGGCGGCGAAAGAGGAGGGTATTGGTTTCAGCCAGGTACTCGCTCTGCACAAACAGCTTGGCAAAGGCAGGGTGGCGCTCGTCATCGGCAGGCGGGACCAGGGATACTTCCCCGTAACTGCTCAGCCGGAGACGGCGCGGCTGGTCGCTCTCGTTGGTCAGGATGACAACCCGGATTTCAACATCATCGTCTGGGGCAACGGCGACTTCCATGGTTAAGGCAATCCCGTGGTCACGGCGGTGAAACTCGGCCATGTGCGGGTGAAAGAGCACTCGCGAGCTCTCGGGCACGGTGGTAGTCGGCTGATAGCCTGCCGACCAGAGCAGACCACTGTCCATATCCTGGAGGTAAAGCCAGCTACCCCAGTTGTCCAGCGTTGTGTCAGCCCGCCAGCGGGTCAGCCCAATCTCCTGCCAGCGGCTGTAGCCGCCGCCGGTATTGGTCAGCAGCAGATGATAGCGGCCGTTGGACAAATAATGGACCTGCGGCAGTGGCGGATCAAGGGCTACCTCCCACGGCGCAATCGGCGCGGCTACCGGGCCGGGGCCTACTGCCGGCACGTCTGCCTCAGACACAGTATCATCGGGGAGCTGTTCCGGGATGCGCTCTTGCAGCAGCAATTCAATACTCTGGATGCGCGGCTCAGCATGGAAGCGCCGGACCATGACTTCTTCCTGGAGGTAATTTGCCAGGGAGAGCATAATCATGCCCTGGTGATGGGCCATATAGGAAGCGACAATGGCTCGCTCCTGTCCCAACGACAGGCGAACCGGGGTATAATCTATGGCCTCGTAAAAGCCGTACCGTCCTAGCATTTTGAGCCTGATCAGATGGGTGATATTTTCCACTACCGCCTTAGGAAAAAGCGGCAGGGCTAAGAGGGAGGCGTAGGGTGTAATAACCAAGTCATCGCCCAGGCCGCGCTTAAAGCCCAGGGCAGGCGCGCCAAAGGCGCGGTACTGGTAATTCAGGTTAGCGTCGAAGGCATAATAGCCCGATTCCGAGATACCCCAGGGGACCTGCTTGCGCCGGCCATAGGCTTGTTGGTAAGCCGCCGCTGCATATTCGCTCTGGTGGAGCAGTGTGCCCGGATAAGCACGGACCAGCAGCGGGGGCATTAAGTATTCAAACATCGTGCCGCTCCATGATAGGAGCATTGGCCCTTCGGGCAGGTGGCGCAGCGGGCGGCTCAGGTGAAGCCAGTGGCTCTGGGGAACTTCGTATTTGGCAATGGCAATCAGGCTGGCCAGCCGGGCTTCCGAGGCTAACAGATCATAAAAGTTATCGTCCAGCCGGCCCGTGTCCAGGTTGTAGCCGATGTGGAAAACTTGACGAAGCGGATTAAAGAGAAAAGAGAAATCCATCTCCTGGATGTAACTTTCTGCCTCATCGCTTAACTGCTCATACTCGACCAGCAGCGCCCGGACTGCTACCTCGGCTGACCTGAGTTTAGCGGCCAGTTCCGCACACCAGGCCCGAGCGGCGCCAGCCTCGGGAGGCAAGAGCTGCTGCAACTCGGCCAGGCGGGCCTGGGCCCGGCGACAGATAATCCCCGCTTCGCTCATGGCCGGAGTAGCGGCGGGGAAAGTTTCGACGAAGGACTGCCAGGCAGCGGCGATGTCCGGGTCGAGACCGGGTTGGCTAAAAAGGGCCGGCGGCCGGGTAAGAGGCAGCAGCCAGGGTAACAGCAGCTTGAGCTGGCGTTCGATGCTTTCCAGGTGATGATGGACGCGCTCCGCATAACGGCGCAGATTGTGTAGGTGAGCCGGGTTCAGTTCAGCGGGGTCGGCCTCGATCCAGGCCAGCAGCAGTTGGTCCAGCCGCGGCAGCCCGTCGGCTAACAGGCGGGTGAGCAAGAGGGGCCATTGGGTGGAGTCATCACGCCCGGCCAGCACTTGCTCGGTCAGTGCAGCCAGGTGGGCCTGGATGGCAACTGCCGGAGCACCGGATTTGCCTGTATCTAACTCGGCTATCATTTCGCTTAACAGGGCCAAGGTATCGAGAAAACCCTGCCAACGCCGCCAAGGCCACAAGGAGTGTTGCCTGATAGCCAGGCAGCCTTGTTTGAGGGTCAAGAGGCAGGCGGCCAGATTACCGCTGTCAACGGTAGAGACGTAGCGGGGCGGCAGGGAGTGCAAGGTTTGGGTGTCAATCCAGTTCAAGAAATGGCCCCGATACCGCTCCAGCCGCTTTAAGGTGTCAAACGTTGCCCGCAGGCGCAGGGCCAGTTCCATCGCGTCAGCATAGCCCATATCATAAGCGCCAAGCGCTGTGAGTAGGTACAGACCCACGTTGGTCGGCGAGGTGCGATGGGCGACTACGCCACGGGGCGACTCTTGAAAATGATCGGGGGGCAGCCAGTTATCCTGGGGGCCGACAAACTGCTCGAAAAAGAGCCAGGTGCGGCGGGCCAGGGTATGCAACTGCTGGCGTTGCGCGGGGGTCAACTGCTCTTGCTGGCCGGCCAGGGGACGGCTAATCCAGTAAGCGATTTCGGGCGACAACAGCCAGACCAGCAGCAGTGGCGCAGCGGCGAGCAGCCCGCCAGGATTAATCAAAAGGATCAGCAAGGCTAGAATGCCGGAGACAAGGACGGCCGAGATCATTTGCCGCCAGGTAGCCCGGGATTTTACCTCGGCGCCGAAAAGGCGGGCAGTATGGGCCGCCGTTGTCCACTGCAACAGCCGGCGGCGGGTAACGAACAGGCGGGTCAGGGTGGTGGCGACAGCGTCAAGCGCCAGAACGCTTTCGTAAGGTAGAAAGGCAATTGCCAGCAGCCAGCGCAGGGCGCTGTTACGAATGGAGTGGCGGATTTCGTGCCAGGAGCCCCGGTTAAGGAGGCGTATCAAGGAGGTAAACAGGTCGGTCAAAAAGGGCCAGGCTGGGGTGAACAGCCCCAGGAGGGTCCAGGTCAGCGGGGAGCCGGGCAGCCATAACCATCCGGCCAGAAACAGGAGCAGCAGCGCCGGGGCCAGCAAGCTGCGGCGTAAGTTGTCCACAATTTTCCAGCGGTCAATGAGCGACAGCGGCGACGGAGCTGTTCCTCCCGTCGCGTGAGGAACCCGCGGCCACAGCCAGGGTAAGAGCTGCCAGTCGCCCCGAATCCAGCGGTGGGAACGATAGATGTGAACCAGGTAATGCGGCGGATAATCCTCGTAGAGGATGATGTCGGTGACCAGGCCGGCCCGGCCGTGAATGCCTTCAAACAAATCGTGACTGAGCAGCGCATTTTCAGGAACATGCCCCTTGAGGCTGGCTTCAAAGGCGTCCACCTCATAAATGCCTTTGCCGACATAAATCCCTTCGCCAAACAAATCCTGGTAAACATCCGAGACGGCCAGGGTGTACAGGTCCAGGCCGGTATCTCCGGCAAAGATTTGGGTAAAAAGAGACTGGTTGGCGCTGGCCGGCTTGATCTCGGTGCGGGGCTGCAGCAGGGTATAACCGGCACTAACCCGACCGGTGGCGGCATCGAACTGGGCTCGATTCAACGGATGAGCCAGGGCGCCTACCAGCCGGTGGGCGCTGTCGCGGGGCAAGATGGTATCGGCGTCCAAGGTGATGATATAGCGAATTTCGGAGAGGACGGACAGGTCACCCATCTGGACGGTGTAGGAAGTTCCCCGGTCGCCGCGCAGCAGGCGGTTGAACTCGTGCAGCTTGCCACGCTTCCGCTCCCAGCCGATCCAGGCGTTTTCGCTGGCATTCCACAAGCGCCGGCGGTGGAAGAGATAAAAGGGGTGGCGGGGGTAACGCCGGTTGAGGGCCTGCAGGCCGCGCCTGGCCTGGGCAATCAGCGCTTCGTCTTCCGGGAGGTGCTCTTGAGGCGCATCGGCAAAGTCGGTCAAAAGGGCGAAAGTCAGGTGGGGGTCGGCATTACGCAAATAATGGAGTTCCAACTGGGAGAGCAGCGACTCCACTTCAGCGGGCTGGGTGAGCAGGGCAGGGATGACGACCATCGCCCGGCACTGGAGCGGGATGCCCTCTCGTAAATCCAGCTTGGGCAAAATGCGCGGCGGCAGCAGCCGGGTGACAAGCCAGTTGACCAGATAAATGGCGATAGTGACGGCAGGAACAAGGGTCAACAGGCCCGCAGCCATAACTTGCCAGGGTGTTCCCCCCCTGGTCTGAGCATAGCTGACCAGCACGGCGACGATGAGCAGGCTGATCAGGCCGGCAGCGCCCAGGTAAAAAAGGGTAGGCCGGGTTAAAATGGCCCGGCGCAGCGCCGCCAGCCCGGCAGGCTGGTAGTTAAAGCGAGCTTCCAATTGAGCCAGTCCCGCATCTACTAAATAGAAGCCAACGTGTGCTTTACGGGGGAGGGTTAAACAGGCCCACTCGGCCTCAGCGGGAGTGGTTTCAGGGGTTGAAGTGGAGGCGGGGGAAGCCAGATGGGCGGCTGCCAGCTCCACCGCTGCACGGGCAATATCAACTTCGGTCTGGCCGGTTGCCCAGGCCAACTCCTCAATCACTGTCCGGTAGCGATTCCGGGTATCGAAATCTGTACGGGCATAAATGCCGGCCGGGTCATCCCGCAGAATATGCTCAACCTGGCTGACCTGCTCAAAGAAAAGTTTCCAATCTTGAGTGGCCAGGAGCCGCAGCGAGGGAATGCAGCGCGCGACGACATCGGCATCGGCGACTTCGTAGTCAAATTGCAGCGCCGAGCTAGAGGGGGCGGCCTCGGCCTGGCCAACCAGGCGGCTGGCGGCCTGGGCCAGACTTTCCAGGAGGGCAAAGCGGAGCATGATCGGTAACGCCCAGACTTCACCCATGCTCAGGGAGGCAACGGTTTGATAGGCCCTGATGAACTGCTCGACCCGGACCAGGTCCAGTTGAGCTTGCTCGTGAAGGACCAATTCGCGGGCAATTGCATAACTGCGCGGGTAACCGGCCAGCAAAGAGCCGCTGGCCAGCTTGGGTAAGCGGCGGTAGTAGCCGGGGGGCAAATCCTGGCTAACCTCCCGCAGGGCTTGCTGGACAACATAGTAGTTATCCAGCAACCACTCGGCGGCGTATGACAGCGTTAACTCGGTTTCTGAATTTTGGCGAAAATGCTGGTAGGCGGCCCGCAGCCGCTTTTCCTGGGATAAGGGACGCGCGAGGAATTCATGCTCAGGATCGGGCTTCGGCCTGCCGGGGGCCAGGCAGTGCTCCTGGGCAACTCGCTGGGCTGCCTGCTCCAGGCGACTCATACTGCTGATCGGCTGGCCTGAGTGCTGTTCAATCGCAGCAGGTGACTCAAATGGATGGTTTGTCATAAACTAGCGTTCGCCCGCCCAACCCAAGTTCATGGGCAGCGACTTCGGCGGGGTTGGGCGCTATCTCTTGCTGAGGCAGGTCTTGGATGATGAGCAGGGGGGTAGCCCCATAAGCAATAAAGCTGATGCTGACGCTGCCGTAAGGATACCTGCGGGTGGCCGAGTAACCATGCGCGCTGATGACGACAAGATCAGCCAGTTCATCCTCAGCCAGGCTGTGCAAAGCGGCAATGACATTGTCGCTGACAACGACCCGGGTCTGGATGTTGCCCGGCAAACGCGCCTTTAACTGGTCAAAATAGTGGGTTACTTCCTCGCGATTAAGCTCAACGAGGCGCTGGCTTAATTCCCGTTCTTCGGGGGTGAGGGGTACCCGGCGGGGCATTTCCGGCTGGGCTACTACGTGGACCAGCATAATTTCGGCCTGCTGATTCTGGGCCAGGGCTGTCAGCAGGGGCAAAACGTTTTCGGCCCGCTGCGAGCCGTCGAGCGGCATAAAAACACGCTGGTAGCGTAAGCCGGCCAAACCGAGTGGTTGGGCTTGATAGGCCCGAGCCAGAAAAATTGAGGTGCGAGCGCGGAGAATAATTTTCTGCACCACACCGCTGACGTTCCAGCCGCTTAACCCGCTGCGGCCGTGGCTGCTTAGCGCAATCAGATCAACACCATGCTCGTGAGCCAGCTCAATGATCCGCTCGGCGGCCTGGCCCTCCATCAAAACTGTTTCAATAGATGCGCCGGGTTGAGCCTCCTGCATCCGCTGCTGGATGCCTTCAAGATAAGTTTTCGCTTCCATCTGGCGAAAACGCCAACTGAGTGGATCAACCGGCCGGGCCTGTTCGGGGGGATTATTCTGTTCCAACACCTGCAGCAGGATGATTTCCGCGCCGGTGCTGTGCGCCAGGGTGAGCACGTGGGCTAACACTCCCTCGGCTAGCACTGAGCCATCCAGGGGAACCAGGATTTTATGAAACATCATCGCCTCCTTACTGCTCTAGGGTTGAATCTACTAATGGCTTAATTAACATTGTAAAGGAAGGGACTAATTCTGTTAATACTAGTTTGAGTAGCTTACAGAAAAAAAAAGAGCTATTTTTGATAGCTCTTCCAGAGAATGGGGTGTATTTGTTCATAGCCCAAACGGGCGATAAATTGAGATCTACTTGTTTCGATTCGTGACTGGTGGTATTTTGTTAGAAAGAGGCTGCTACTTAGATGGGATTAACTGGGATTTTCTTCCGGAGGATAGCGGCGGTCGGGCGCTCCAATTTTACCCCCGTTGCCAATTTCGTAAACCATGTTCAGCAAGGATTCAGTGTCCAGGTAATAGTGAACATCGTTATCAATCCAGCCGGTTTGCAAAACCTCGATTCCTTTTTCCTTAAATTCCTGTAAAACCGCCGGAATATTCTCATCGGCTACTATTTCTTTGATATGATGCAGCCCTTCGCCATGATCTTCAAGAAACTTCCAATAAATATTAGGCCCTTCAATCGGCTGGATTAGCTCGAATTCTATATCTCCCACCCAGGTTACGGCGCAGATAAAATTAAATCCTTCCTTGACCGGCTGGCCGTGAACAAAAAAATCTCTGACCTTGGCCGGGGTAAAATGGCGCACGTCCCAGGGACCGATTCCCAGAACCTCCCAGTAATGTTTCATGGCCTTGTCTACATCTCTTACAACGAGGGCTATTTGTTTATATTTTCTTGGCATTGCAACAGACTCCTTCATTCATTATTTATACTGCCGCTTCGGCGCGGGCTTTTAGCCCCATTACAAAATCCTGGAACGTTTTATTTAAGTCCGGCAGGGAACCGGCGAACAAGGGTAAAAGGGGGCCGCTGAACTCTTCTCTCACAGCAAAATCAACGCTGCCATCGCCTTGCGGCTCCAGGGTAAAAGTGCGGACTCCTTTGAACAACCCCAGGGGCATCCCTCCTGTCCAGACCATCCGCTGGCTGGGGACAAACTCGGTTACTTTGACCGGAAAGGCCCGGTTGGGGCTGAGTTTGGTGTAAGCGGTGATTCGTTCACCTGGCCCAATCGTTCCTTCAATCCGGTCTGCGCTGGGGTCCCAGGCCGGATAGTTGGGCGCATCGGTCAGAATCCTCCAAATGGTTTCTGGCGAAGCCTTGATATTGGCGGTGGCTGTAAAAATCTTCATTGATTATCCCCCTTTAACGTAGACTAATCAACTATAAATCTTCTTCAAACTGACAACCTGGTGCATGGGGCCGTCAAGTGAGCGTTCGATCAGCCAGCCAGCGCTGCGAACCAGCCGGCTGAAAGCCTCCAGCCCGATAAAGCGGATAGCCGGCCGGCCGGGGACGTGCTCCATCTGCTTCAGGCGGGGATCCAAGGTTGACGCATCGCGGACCACCGGCCCAACCATCACGAAATCGGCGGGAGTACCCTCACGAAGGGCCTTCAGATTGGCCACGATTTCTTCGTCCGAGGCAAACTCGAACAATCCTCCCTCGCTGGAACCCGCGGCGACGGCATCCCTGAGCGCGATCCTATCCATCATCTGGCACAAACCCGTGGGGTCCGTCCAATTGTACGGGACGTGCTTAAAGGTGACCGCCAGCCCGTGCAGCGGGCCGTCCTCAGCCAGCAGCGCAGCCAGGGCGCGCCCACCGAAGTGAGGCCCTTCTGTGTCCAGGTCGAGTACGTGAACGACAGCTTGCCGCCCGGCCAGCAGTTCAGGATGCTCTTTGTAGAGCAGGATCAGCGTGTTGAGGCTGTCCATGGCCGGTCCGCCGCCGATATTGAGTAGATGGACAGGGCCATCCGGGCGCGCAGCCAGGGCCGGGGCGAGGCCATCAGCCAGCAGGCGGGCAACGTCGCGCATGCGCCAGCGAAAAGTGACGGGGGTCAGGCTGGCCGCCCACTGCCGGTCTACCGGACTGGCATAACCTTCGCCCAGGTTGTCAGGCCCGAGCTTGTTAAGATAGGTCATTATGCCGGTCGTATAGGTGCCTGCCGATTCGGCCATCCCGCGCAGCAAAATAGACTGCTGGGCGAGGGCCTGCATTACGGCGGCCGGCGTTTGTGCCACCCGCTGCACACTGAGCACCATCTGGTCAATCAGCGCCGATACTTCGGCCTCACCCATCTCAAAGGCGAAGGCCGGGTGGGTGATGTCAATGACAGGCAGCTCGACGCCGTCATCCGTCACAGCATAGCAGACGCCCGGTTTTTTGTTTTTTTCGGGAATTTTGATATTCATCATTTCCTCAACGGGGTGGGCAGCGCACCCACTAGCGCATTTTACCACATCCGCCCTCGAGTATACAACATTCCCACGAGCGAGTCGGCCCAAGTATCAGGCATATCCTTTACCTTTGTGGCCGATTTGGCCGTAGGTACAGATCAGAGTATGATGGTGGCCCGCGTCTCAGGCCGAGACGCCGGTATTTATGATGAGACTAAGGTGGTGCGCGAAGGGGAGATAGCCACCATCAGTAAATATTCGATGGATGAAGGAGGGTAACTATGCCGATTCATATGATCGACTCACAAATTTACGGAGGAGCCTGGAGTTCCGAGGAAATGCGGGCCATTTTCGACGATGTGCCCCGGACCCAGGGCTGGTTGGAGGTCATTGCCGCTCTGGCCGAGGCCCAGGCGGAGGTCGGCCTGATTCCGGCCGAAGTGGTGCCGGAAATCAAACGGGTCTGCCGCATCGAGCTGCTGAGCATGGAGGAACTGCGGAAAGGTTATCAGGAGACGGGTCATTCCACGCTGGGCTTGATCCGCGCCTTAAAAAAGCGCTGCAGCGGCAATGCCGGTGAGTGGATTTATTATGGGGCGACCGTTCAGGATATTACCGATACCTGGACCGCCATGGCCCTGCTCAAAGCCTGGGGTATTATCTTTGGTGATTTGCGGGAGATTGAGGCTGATTTAGTGGCATTGGCCGAGGCGCAGCGAAACACTCTGATGGCCGGCCGGACGCACGGCCAGCCCGGCCTGCCGATTACCTTTGGCTTTAAGGTGGCGGTCTGGGTCCGGGAGATCAGGCGGCACCTGGAGCGATTGAAGGAGGTGCGCCAGCGGCTGGGGGTGGGTCAACTGGCCGGGGGAGTGGGTTCGTTATCGTCATTTGGGGACAAGGGCTTTGAACTACAAGAGAAGTTTTTTGCCAAGCTGGGGTTGCGTCCACCAGACATCGTTTGGAACACAGCTCGCGATACGCAGGTGGAATTCATCAACCTGCTGGCTATGGTAACGGCGACCTTTGATAAGATTGGCCAGGAGGTTTACAACTTGCAGCGCCCGGAACTGGGGGAGGTCCGGGAAGGTTTTGTCGAAGGGACGGTCGGCAGCATTACTATGCCGCACAAGCGCAATCCCGAAATAGCCGAACACCTGAGCACCCTGGCCCGGCTCATCCGGCACAATGCCGGCTGCCTGGCTGAAAACTTGGTCCATGACCACGAGCGTGACGGCCGTTCCTGGAAAGCGGAGTGGGGCTTGATTGCACCGACCTGCGCGATGACCGGTTCGCTGCTGCGCCTGAGTAAGCTTATGTGCGCTCACCTGGAGGTAGACCGGGCCGGGATGCTGGCTAACCTGTCAGCGACGCAGGGTTATGTGCTGTCAGAAGGACTGATGCTGGCGCTGGCCAAGAAGGTCGGTAAACAAACGGCCCACGATATTGTTTATCACACGGCCATGGCCGCTTTTGCCGCCCAGCGCCCGCTTAAAGATGCCGTTCTTGAAAACGAAAAGATTACCACCCAGCTAGCCAAAGATGAAATTGAGGCTTTGTTTGATTATGAGCGGCAGGTCGGGTTGTGTCCTCAATTTGTTGATCGGGTGTTAGCTCTGACCCGGGCTGACCGAGAAAGCGATGCGGCCTTTATATCAACTTCTCTTCGCAATGGGTCTGAAACTCACGTCTCTTCGTCCAGCTAAACGATTAAAGGTCAACGCAGGGGTATCACCGGGCATACGGGTAGGTGGCAGCTGAAATAACAATCCATACTACGGTGCGCAGACTCAGGGCCACAACAGTACGCATCTCATAGCTGCCTCCGCTTAACAGATATACCGCAAAGGCGGCAAAAGTCACCAAAGTCGCCCCGGCAATCAAACCTGACAACCATACTGCCCAGCGCTGCTGCAACCATAGCCCCACCCCGGCAGCGACATAGGCAAAACCGGCCAGGAAGTTGAACCAGACCACAAACGGGACGTAATTGCCGGCGGCCTGCCGCGCCTCTGTTTCAAATAAGACCGCGCCACCCGAGCGGAGGGTGAGTAAGCCAAACAGAACTGCAAAAAGGGCTGTGGCTCCTAGCCAGAAAGGGCGCTTTAACTGAAGTGGATTCGTCATTTGTTCCTCCCATCATACTTCCGTAATCCGTGCCGGACCAGCCTTATCATAGCACTTCTTTATGCGCCCGTCTTCGACTTTTGTCGGATTTGCAGGGCTAATTTCAGGCTCGTAATAACCTCATCCCGTTCAGGATAACCACCAGCACCGATAGCTCGTGAATAAACATCCCCTCCGCCATATGGATTTCGCCCAACAACACCCCCGCCAGCAGACCGGCGACTGTGATCAGCGCCACGACCACGTTCTGCCGGATGTTGCGCAGAGTCGCTTTGGACAGGCCAATTGCCTCAGGAATCTTCAGCAAATCATCAGCCATCAGAGCGATGTCGGCCGTTTCAAGAGCCACATCGGTCCCGGCAGCGCCCATGGCCAGGCCGATGTCGGCCGCAGCCAGGGCCGGGGCGTCGTTGATGCCGTCGCCCGCCATCGCTACCACGTGCCCTTCGGCCTGCAAGCGGCGCATGGCCGCCAATTTGTCCTCCGGCAGCAGGTCGGCGTAGACTTCGGTTACGCCCGCTTCGGCGGCGATGGCCAGGGCGGTGCGCCGGTCATCGCCGGTCAGCATGACAATGCGCTTTAACCCCAGAGTGTTTAATTGGCGGAGCATGGCCGGGGCCGCCGGTCGCAGTGGGTCGGCAATGCCCAGAACGCCTAACACTATCCCATCCAGTGCGACCAGAACCGCAGTTTTGCCGGCCGTCTTCAGTTGGGCCAGATAGGCTTCAGTTTCAGGGCGAATGGCTGCGTCCAGTTGGTTCATCAACTCAGCGGTTCCCACGCCAATGGTGTGCCCCTGGTAGGTGGCCCGGACGCCGCGCCCGGTGCAGGTTTCGAATGTCCCGGCGGAGGGGATCAGGCCGAGAGCGGCCGCTTCGGCCATGATGGGGCGGGCCAGGGGATGCTCCGAACCGGCCTCGGCGATCGCGGCCCAGCACAACACCTCTTGCTGGCCTTCATCCCAACGCCCCCTGCCTTTCCCGTTTGTTGTCGCCTTGATACCAATGCCCCCGGCATTGGCCCGTTGTCCGGCCGGAACCAGGACAGGCTGCAAAGCAATAATATCGGTCAGGCGGGGCTGGCCCTGGGTTAAAGTCCCGGTCTTATCCAGGGCCAGGGCTGTAATCTTGCCGGCATTCTCCAGGTATTCGCCCCCCTTGATTAAAATACCGCGCTGGGCGGCCCGGCCAATCCCGGCCACCACCGAGACCGGGGTGGAAATGACCAGAGCGCCGGGACAGCCGATCACCAGCAGGGTCAGGGCCAGCTTGATATCGCGGGTGAGCAGAAAGGCTACGACACTCAGGCCGATAATGGCGGGGGTGTACCAGCGGGCAAAGCGTTCAATAAAGCGCTGGGTGGGCGCTTTCTCCTCCTGGGCTTCCTCAACCCGGTGAATAATTCGGGCCAGGGTAGTGTCTGCGCCGGCCCCGGTAACGCGCACCTGGAGCAGACCGTTCTGGCTAACTGTCCCGGCGTAAATAATCGCGCCTTTTGTCTTTTCGACGGGCATGGACTCCCCGGTGATGGGGCTCTCGTCCACGGCGGCCCGGCCGTCAATCACTTCGCCGTCTACCGGAATCTTGCTCCCCGGCTTGATCAGCACCGTTTCGCCGGGCTGCACTTCGTGCGCCAGGACCTCGACCTGCCGGCCGGCTCGTTGGACAATGGCAGTGGTCGGGGCGAGATCGAACAACTGCTGCAAGGTCTGGCGGGTGCGGTTGAGGGTGCGGACTTCCAGGTAAGCGCCCAGCATAAACAGAAAGGTCACTGCCGCCGCTTCCCAGACTTCGCCAATGAGCAGCGCTCCGACCGCAGCAATGGTGACCAGGAGTTCGATGCTGACGTGCCGGTGCCGTAAGGCAGACCAGGCCCGTAAGGCAATATCAGCACCCGCCAGTAGGGCCGCTGCTATCATCGAGCCGGTGTAGAGGGTGGACCCTCCATCCAGATAATCGGCCGCCAGCCCGACCAGGATCAGCAGCCCACTGGCTATGGTCAACAACTGCCGGCGCTGCATAGGATTGTTGAACCAGGTTTTGATCATTTTCATCGGATTACCTCATCCTTTCTAAAAGCGACGACCCCCAGGCAGGGGGCCGTCTTCTGTTCCACTTTACTCTGCCGTACCGTGACTATGGCCCTCACTCCCTTCGGTGTGGAGGGTTTGCCCCAAGGCGGCGGTGTACAATTCATAAACATACTTCTCAAAGATCAACTCTGCCTCGGCCCGCTCACGCTGGGCCTCGACCGCGTTCTCCTCGGCAGCTAAAGTCCGCGCCGCTTGCACGGCTTCATACTTCTCGGCAACACCCTGCTGTATAGCCTGATCCAGCACGGAGTAGACCGTATCGAGCGAACCTGTCTCCAGGGTCTCGTCAGCGGCAGCCAGAGCCGGACCGTGATCGGTTTCTGTTTTGAGTCCGGTATAGGCTGCACCCTCACCCTGGCGGTGTAGCCGGACGGCCGTCTCGAAGAAGTAGTGGTCGGCCAGCTCCTGCGCTTCCGCTCCCAACTGGCGTACTTCCAGGGTATGCTGGAAAGCCGCAGTCAGTTCGGCCTCGGCCTCGGGCTTGACGTAGGGTAAAACCAGCTTCACATCGTCCTGTTCAAGCGCTGCCTGGGCCGCCATGACGACCGGCCCATTGACCGAGTCGCAGTGAGCTGAAGCGGGGGCCGGTAGGCTAAAGATAATGGTTCCCACTGCCAGGGCGAGTAAGCCCCAATACTTAAAATTGAACCCGATTTGTTTCATCTGCGCTAACATAATTGTTTGCCTCCTTTTTGGCTAAAAATTCTTTTGACTGTTTCAACGACTTCAATGCTTTCATTAGAAAGGGGCGACTTTGGCTTCATAGCCGGCCGCCCGGACGATCTTGATCAGCTCGTCGGCGCTGGCCTGGCCTGGGTCGTGTTCGACGACGATGCGGCCGGTGTTGAAGTGGACTTTGGCCTCCTCAACCCCAGTTACATCCTTGAGAGCCTTCTCGATCTTGGCCACACAGGATGGGCACGAAAACTCCTGGCTGCGTAAGATGGTCTTCATTTTTCCAAACCTCCTTTCACTTAAATTCAATCCTGCCCTTACTGTATCACAAGCCGGGCTGCACTTGTATGATTTGGATCAATTAAGTACAGCGAAATATAAAAAATTTCAATATGGTTCGATTTTAAAAAGAAGAGGTCGTCCTCATCTATTGAGGACGACCTCTTTTGTTTGGAAGATTTAGGTCTGTTTTAACTTGATCTTTAGAGCTTGGCCGAATAGCTTGCGGAGAAAGTTCCTCCCTCTGTCGCTGTTACCGTGACGGTGCCAGCAGAATCTCCAACACCCGTTAAGGTGACAGAGCAGCTACTCGCGCAACTTGTCCCGATGGTTGTACCACTCTGCGAGTCCGTTGCCGTGACCGAGCTGCTGCGAGAAACGGTGATGGTGACTACCACATCGTTTCCATGGCCACCCCCTGTCCGGTCGGCAGAAACATTGGTGATGACCCCACAACTACCCGGCTGAAGCGCATTGGTAATCCGGCAGTAAACTTGGGCAACGGTGGGACCTAAGGTCAATAAAATGGCAATCACAACGATAGCGACCAGGACCAAGATCAAGGCATACTCGACCAGCCCCTGGCCCTTTTGAGGCAAACGCAGAAATTGGAGGATTTTTTTGAACATCTTGCCTGCGGATATAGCTGCCGGGGCGAGGCAGCAGCCATATCGCTCTCCTTTCGTGGGAGTGAGGACAGAATCAGGTCATCGCCCGTACCTGGGAGACCAGGATCAGATACTGTTCGTAACGAGGCTAACAGGGTAAGTGTTCAGGAGGAAGCGGATGTAGGATTTTTATTTAACAGAGAAAAAAATGGAAAACAATAACCTTTTAATAGTAATTATCGCCAAACTGCCTGAGACCGCCAAACCCGCTAGATGAGTAAACGAACAGTTACAGATTTTTCCTGTCTCACAATTCTCTAATCGCATAGGATGCCACAATGGCTAACAGAATTGCGGCATAATAACTGTAAGTTTAACTACATTGGGTTAAAAAACAGGTCAATAACGATCCTCCTTTCGTATCTGGATCTAGACAATAAAAAAACCGGGTAAAGCCCTAATTTTATTATAAGTAATAATTTTACAGAATTGTAGATACAAAAGTACTTCTTACGAATTCAATCCCGTGCCCTAAAGTACCTGGAAATATGCCTCCCAGAATGCCTCATGTCTCAGTGATGAGAGCCGCTAGTCGCAGCTTATCGGCAATGGCCACCCACTGCCGCCCGGTGCGGATAAGGCCCTCCTTTTGGAACTGGCTCATCACCCGGCTGGCGGTCTCGACGGTGGTGCCGGTCAGCTCCGCCAAATCCTGCCGCGACAGGGGCATTTGGATGAGCAGTCCCTCCGGTTGAGCTTCGCCCAGCTTTTCGGCCAGCTTGAGCAAGGCCGAGGCAATCCGGTGTTCAACCGAATGGGCGCTGAGCTGGCGAATCATCTCGTGAGCTGCTTTCAGCCGCCGGGCCACCGTCTCCAAGGCGGTCACCGTAACCGACGGGTAACGCCGCAGAATAGACTGAAAATCATTGGCCGCAATAGCCAGGATACAAGCCATCGTTTGGGCCAGGGCGGTATCAGGGTAAGTTTCAGTGCCCAAAACCGAGAGGCTGCCAAAGAACTCGCCCGGCGTCAGAATGTCCAGCAGCACATCCTGCCCGCTCAGCGTATGTTGAAGCAATTTTACTTTGCCAACAGCGACCACGTACAGCCGGGTGGCCGGGTCGCTGGCGTAGTAAATAGGCTGGCCCGGTTCATAGCCGTGCTCGTGAAATAATTGATTGACTTCGGCCAGCGCCGCAGAGGGCAGGCCGGCGAAGAAAGGCACCCGGCTCAGGATATCCAGCCGGGTGTGGATGGTACACGTCTGCGGCTCAATGTCTTCCAGCTTTAAGGGGGTACTGCGGCGAGTGGCCATAAGACAGGCGTCTCCTCCATCCGATCTTACCACGTCTCTGCTGAAAATACCAGATTTTCCGGGACATGCGGTGAGGAGGTTAAAGCGTTCATTGGTCAGAAAGGTCGCAGCTCTGGCGAGATGGTCTGCCAATCCTTGAGGAAGCGCTCCAGGCCTGCATCCGTGAGGGGGTGTTTGACGATTTGCGTGAGTATGGTAAAGGGCATCGTTGCGATGTCAGCCCCGGCCAGCGCCGCCTCGATCACGTGCAGGGGGTGGCGAATACTGGCGGCCAGCACTTCTGTGGTGAAGCCATAGTTTCGCTTGATTTGGGCAAGCTGTTCGACGACTTCCATGCCCTTCTGGCCCGCATCGTCGAGCCGGCCGACAAAAGGGCTGACATAAGTAGCTCCGGCTTTCATTGCCAGCAGCCCTTGGGTTGCATTGAAGACCAGGGTGACGTTGGTGGGTATCCCGGCTTTAGTACACTGCGAGACTGCTTTTATCCCTTCCGGAGTGCAGGGAATTTTGGCAATCACGTTCGGCGCCCACGAAGTCACTAACTTGGCCTCACGCACCATCGCCTCCGCCTCCAGGCTCACCGTTTCGGCGCTGACCGTCGCTCGCTCGCCAATAATCTCGCTGATCGCCAGAATATTTTCTTGAAAAGCTCGACCTGCTTTGGCAGCCAGGCTGGGGTTCGTGGTCACGCCATCTAAAATTCCCCATGAGGCCGCCGTTCGAATTTCATCCAAAATAGCCGTATCTAAAAATATTTTCATCACAGACCTCCTTATTTAGAATATACACTCAAGAGCGCGCAGGAAGTTTACCTTTTAGGTCTTCCGGGCGAAACGGGCCGGGCTGGGCGATCAGTTTTCGGGCCGCCTCTACCTGCTCCCACACATTCCACAGCAGCACCCCGCGAACTCGCCCATCCCGTAAGTAGTATACGACGCCTTTACGGAATGGCTCCTGCCAATCCGCCACGGTCTCCAGGCGGGAGTCCAGTTCACCGACGGCTTCATAGCCTAATTCAAATAGGTCCGAGTAAAAGAAAGGTAGATGTTCGTAAGCCACCTTCTCGCCAGCCATCGCCTGGCCGGCCAGCCTGCCCATCGTATTGGCATTGTCCTCGTGTTCCACCCGCAGCCGTTTCTCCAGGGCGGGATTATAGAAGGAGGCCACATCGCCTGCCGCGTAGATATCGGGGTGACTCGTCCGCAGAGATGGATCAACTAGAATGCCGTTATCCACCTCCAGCCCGGCTAACTTGGCCAATTCGACATTCGGCTGGATGCCAATCCCGGCCACAATCCCATCGGCCACAACGGTCCGGTCACCACCGTTGTAGTCATTATGAATCTTTAGAACCGAGCGTCCTTCAGACTTTTCCAGACCGGTCACCGTTGCTCCCGTCACCAGCTCGACTCCCTTTTGACGATAGAACTCATTCAGAGACTGAACCAGATCGGGTGGGAAGATACGCTGCCCAATGCCGGCATCGGGAAAGATCATCGTTACTTCTTTGCCGTTCAGCGCCAGCGCCGCCGCAATCTCCGAACCAATGAAGCCCCCGCCGATGACTGCGAAGCGCCGGCCGTGTTCAGTCAGGGTTCGCAGGCGGTGATAGTCGGCTACGGTTCTATAGTAGATGATCTCATCGCCTCCAAAGGGAAGGCGTCGCGGCGTTCCCCCCGTAGCCAGGAGCAGTTTTTCGTAGGTATAGACGTTTCCCTGGTCATCGGTCACGCGCTTGTGGGTTGGGTCCAGGCTTTGAACGGTTCGCCCCAGATGCAGGGTTACACCTTGTTTCGCGGGCGTGCCGCGCCAGATCTTTTCAAACGGCTTCCCTTGCCATAAACCCTTGGTCAGGGGTGGGCGATTATAGGGCGGCTCAACCTCGTTACCGATTAGCCCGATAGTGCCCGCAGAGTCTACCTGGCGAAGGCCATCTATAGCCGCATCGGCGGTCATTCCCCCTCCAACGATAAGATATTTGTAATGCAACATAATTCCCCCTTATGATTAACTGTTCCAAAGAATTAGATTTTGCCCGTCGAGAGCCTTACTCCCCGTTAGGGCTACTCGCGTTTCCACTCTGTAGAAGAGCCAGCAATTCCTGGCGGGCCTGGCGATCTGTCTTAAAAATCCCCCGCATAGCCCTGGTTACCATGCGGGTGCTGTGACTCTTAATCCCCCGCATCCGGGCGCACATATGCGCCGCCTCGACGACAACAGCCACTCCTTTCGGCTGGAGGGTAGTTTCCAGAAATTCGGCAATCTGCTCGGTCATGCGCTCCTGGACTTGTAAACGCCGGGCAAACATCTCCACCGTGCGGGGTATTTTGGAGAGACCGAGAATTTTACCATCCGGAATATAAGCGACGTGCGCCTGGCCGTAGAAGGGCAGCAGGTGATGTTCACACAGGCTGAAGAAATCAATATCCCGGACAATAACGACATCATCGTAATCGGCCTCGAAGATAGCCCCATTGATTAAGGCCACCGGGTCGGTTTGATAACCGGCCAGGAGTTCTTCATACATCCGGGCTACTCGTTCCGGCGTCCGCTGTAAACCTTCCCGGTTGGGGTTTTCGCCTACACTGACAAGCAGATTTCGAATCAGATGGGCTACCTGATCATTATGAGTAACCAGTTCCGGCAATTCATCGGTCTTTTCAATAAGATTTAATTGATCTAATTGCAGCATCATGTTAGTAAAACTCCTTTTGACTAATAACTAAGTGACACTCTTCTCCGAATTGAGAAAACCATCCGTCCCCGAGGTGGTCTTGTTACTCTCCCCACTTACCAACCGGAGCATGTGCTCTAGCCAGCCCTCCTGATGCCCACTGATCTCTAAGGAGGCAAGAATGGCCCGGGTTTCAGCTTGCAGCAGCTCGCCCAGGCGACTCCCCAAATCGCCCACCACGGCAGCCAAAGCAATACTATGGCGGATATACCATGTGGCTAACTCGACCAGAAGCCGCTGCCGGGTGCGAACGGCTAACGTTTCTGCACCTGGACCAATTTCGCCGGTCAGAACTTCGGCTCGATCCGGCACCACCACTAACCAGCGGTGCTGCTGTTCGGGGGCAACCTGGTAGCGATAAATCTGGCCCCGGCAGCCGCCGCACTCCTGGGGGCAGGCAGCCTGGCAAAGGGTGGTTATCTCCACTCCCCGTGCTTCTGCCTGGGCCAGAGGCTCGGCCAGATTCAAAGCCTCCTGGGGCCAAATAGCCACTAGAACCCGTTCCTGAGCGGCACTGAGGAGGGCACGGGCATGTTCTAATAACGCTGGATAACCCCGCGTATTGCCGACATACTCGTATTCGGCCGGGCTGCTGATCTCGTTTAACGCCTGTTGAGCAGTGTCCAGGGTTTCCTGGAATTGACTATGCAGCCGCTGGATAAGTTCTTCTGCCGGCAGAGGGGCATATTGGACGCCGCCGGGAATGTCGAGACGGATCACAGCTCCCCGCTCCTCCAGCTTTTGTAACACGCTATAGATATTGGCCCGAGGTAGGCCCGATAACTTAGCCAGCTCGTAACCATTGAGAGGACTGCGCTGAAGCAGGGCTGTGTACGCCCGCGCCTCATATTCTGAGAAGCCAAGTTGTTGTAGGGACATTATCGGGTTATTCATCATTCTTCCTCTAAGTGCGTAGTTGTAATAACAACTACTATTATACACAGGGAGAGAGATTTGTCAAGAGCCTGGGGGTCGTAACAACTTTAAAATTGGGGAGAGGTTGAGGGAGATTGCGTTATTAGGGAAGCAGGATTTGTGTTTTAACGCTTTAGTAGACCGAACGGAGGATGGCCAGGTTAGTGCTGACCGGGCTATCGGGCTTGCGCCAGAGGTAATGAGCGAATTGGATTAACTTGGCCAAGCGGCCTCTTGAGCGGATCAGGGAGCGAGGATTGTGGTCAAGAGCAGGTGCTTCGTACTAACAAAGTCATTAAGTTAAGCTGGGTCTGCACGGAACTGGCGAAAGAGAGCCACAAGCGCAACCAAGCTCCATGTGCCTTCAAGAACCACAAAGGGCAGAAAGCCGATGAGCCAGGAAGCATAGCAGGCCAAGCCAGCCCCGACTATATTCAGCACAATGTAGCCCATACTATCTTGGGGCAGGCGCTTAATCAGGTTCAAGAAAAAGGCGATCAGTAACAGGGCAACGCCCAGCGATCCAATGAGGGTGGAGGTATCCATCGTAATTATCAAAGCGACTCCAGGTACTTTTTTAAGGCCACGGCATTATTGTGTTCGGCATCCCTGGCCGAGAAAACCAGGGTGAGGATACCGTGATCGCTTTTTCCCTTAAGAAAGCTTGTGACATCTCCCTTCTCTTTGAGTTCCACTTCATATCTTTGGCAGAATTCCGGCCATTTTTGCGGATCGTGACCAAACCACTTGCGCAGGGAAGAGCTGGGCGCAATCTCTTTCAGCCACATGTCAAGCGCCAGCTCTTCTTTCTTCATCCCCCGCGGCCAGACACGATCAACAAGTACGCGGAAGCCATCTTCAGCATGAGGTGGTTCGTAGGCACGTTTGAGCTTAATCATCTTGCCTTAAGCGTAATCATCAAAGGTCTCTTGATACTTCGACAATTTCGCCAACGTCTCTTGCCATCTGGCTGGGACGGCGGGCGAAAAATCAACCCCCTCGGCCTCCGCGACGCCGTTGGCTTCAGGCTGATACAGAATTTGTTTGACCTGCAGGCGGCTGATCCCACCCGGCACGGGCCACTCCAGGGTGTCGCCGACCCGATAACCCAGCATCGCCGTACCAATAGGGGCCAGCACCGAGATTTTATCCTGGTCAATATCAGCCTCATTTGGAAAAACCAGCGTGTAGGTCATCTCTTCCCCGGTTTCCAGGTCTTCCAGGCAAACGGTGGAATTCATGGTAATGACATCGGCCGGAACTTGAGCGGAAGGGACCACCTGCGCCCGGACCAATTCGCCGGCTAACTCCGCCAAATCAGCCGGATCGTACTCATTAAAGCGCTGGGCCGACTCAAGCAGCTCTCTCAAACGCTTCAGATCCAAATCGGTAATATAGATGTCTCGGTGTTTCATCATCGCTCCTTGTCTGTCGAAAATTAGATAGCTCAAGCCTGGCGTTCCCAAAGCTTGAGGGGTGGGGCAAAAATGGAAGAGAGCAGGTTGGCATAGCCGGTCCTATGCCTCACCGCCTCCTCCGTGACCAGGTTCACATCCAAAATGGAGTGGCAGCCGGCCAGCAGGGGCGAGGGCAGTTCCTGCAAGCATTGGACCAGCCCGCGATCCAGGGAGGCGATCAGGGCCTCCAGGGCCGCCGACGTCATTTCGACCACGACCACCAGATGGATGGCAGCCTCCAGCGGCAGGTGTTCCTCTGCTTCCGCATCAGGATTAGCGGACGGTTCAAATACATAGACTGCCCGCACCCGTTTATCGTTGGCCGCTAGAGTCTCGGCCACGCCCTTGGCCAGGCTATATTTGAAGCTCTGGAAAAGCGCCCGGCGTTGGAACAAGCGTTCCAGGCTCAACTCCTGTTCCACTGGAACCAGCTTGTCATAAGTCTGCTCCAGGGCGTCGTGACAGATTCTTTTGGCGATGTTGTCCAAATGGACCACCGGACCTGTCGAAAGCGTTCCGGCGATTTCAATTTGTGACAGGGTGAATGTCATCGCTAACCTCCAATAAGATGTTCAATAATAATTTAGCATAACTATAACGGCTAGCGACCGGGAGGGGCGTTTCTGGTAGCCGGGTTGTGGCATGTCTTCCCTCACGAGTCCATGCCAGTGTACACTAAAGCCAGTGAAAAACGCATAGAAAAAAGTACGAGTTGCATGAAAAATCCATGAAAAAAGACCGCAGCCAGGGAGTGCGGTCTTGTCACCTCTTGCATTGACGCTAAAGTTGAGCGGTCAGACTTCTTCCGGACACTCCAACATATAGCCCACCCCGGAACTGGTCACGATCAGACGGGGATTGGCCGGGTCCGCTTCAAGCTTGTGGCGGAGATAGCGGATGTAGGCTCGCAGATAGTCAAGATCATTCTGGTATTCAAAACCCCAGACGGCCGTTAAAAGCTGTTCATGCAGCAGGACCTGGTTGGGATGTGAGGCGAGTTCATGCAGCAAGTTGTACTCGGTCCGGGTCAGGTGAATTTCCTGCCCGTCTCGGGTCACCCGGCGGCGGGCCAGCTCTATTCGCAGCGGGCCGCAGCTAATTTCTGCCTCCGTCCGGCCAGCCACCTCCTGGCGGCTGCGCTTCAGGACGGCTCGCACCCGGGCCAGCAGCTCCTTTGAACTAAAGGGCTTGGTCAGGTAGTCGTCTGCGCCCACCTCGAAGCCGCGTAACAGGTCCGACTCCCGCGCTTTGGCCGTGAGCATAATAATGGGCACGCTGCTGAATTCACGCACCCGGCGCGCCACCTCAAAGCCATCCATCTCGCCGGCCAGGAGAATATCCAGCACGATCAGATCGGGCTGCTCCAGGGCGACCATTTCAACCGCCTGCTCCCCGCGGGCAGTCGAGAGGGTGGCAAAACCGACAGCGGTCAGCACCTCGGAGACCAGGCGCACCAGCTTGGGTTCATCCTCAACGATAAGAATGCGGGCTTCAGGCATGGTCTGGCCCCACTGCGACGCTTAATCCCTGGCGGGGCAAAGAGAAGTAAAGCGTACTTCCTGCTCCAACTTTGCTCTCCGCCCAGATCCGCCCGCCATGCGCTTCGATAATCGCCCGGGCTACCGGGAGACCCAACCCCGTGCCGGGGATGTGGTAGCCTGTGGGTGATTTGACCCGGAAATACTTCTCAAAGAGTGGAATAAGGTCTTCCGGCGAGATACCCACGCCTTGGTCAGCAATGCTGATGACCACATCAGGGGGGCGCACCTGGCCGTGAATCACCACCAGTCCTCCCTCCGGCGAGTATTTGATTGCATTATTGATGATATTGCGAAAAACCTGCTTGAGCCGGGCGGGGTCCGCGTCAACGAGGGGAAAATCGGCGGGAAAATCTAGAACAATATGATGAAGGTTGGTCAGGACCTGCATTTCATCAACCACCCCGTGCGCCAGGCGATCCAGGCGCACCGGCTGAACTTCGAGGGTCAGTTGGCCGACATCAATGAGGGCGGAGTCAAGCACGTTGCGGATCATGGTCTCGAGGTTCTCGCACTCTGTCTCAATGAGTTGGAGAAATTCACGCTGCTTCTCCCTGGGCCAGGAGATTTCGTCCAGCAAAAGGGCGGTGCAGTAACCTTTGATGGTTCCCAAAGGAGTCCGTAGCTCGTGGGATAAGGTGGCCAGGGCTTCGGCTCTGAGTTGGTCCTCCCGCTCAGCTTCCTGGATAGACAGAGCTTCGCTTTCCAGCCGGGCGCGTTCAATCGCCAGGGCAATCAGGTCGGCCAGGGTTTGCACAAACGGCACATCTTTAGCCGAGAACGCCTGTTGGCTGAATAGTGTGCCCAGGATAAGGACGCCAAATTTGTAGCCGCTGGCCCACAACGGGACAGCCACGAGACTGGAGAGAGGTCTATCTGAACCGAGGGCCTGGTTCCAGACCTCACGGTTGGCCGGCCGGATATTATCCATCGCTGTGGCGATAGCCGCAGCATTGCCGAGGATGACCGCCTCTCTCTGGGCGTAAACTTTGCCCGTCACCGACTCGCCCTCTTGCAAACTTAACTGGCGCAGGGCTTCGAGGTTAGGAAAATCTGGCCCGCAAAAGGCTTGGGGGCGAAAGACCCCTTCAGACGGATCCCACAGCAACACGACCCCAAACTCGGCCGGCTCCAGCACCTCAGCGATGCGCTCCATCACCGCGGCCAGTAACTCCGGTAAGGGTTGGTGAACCGTGAGCGTTTTGGCTACTTCGGTGAGAACGTGTAGTTCATTTATTTGATAAGTGTCACGACTGCCGCTGGACAAGATCAAGGCTCCCGGCTATTCAATGCTTGGATGGGGGCCGAAACTATGTTGCATTTCTACCTTGAAATTATAGTTGAGGAGTCGTCATGACTCAAGTTAAGGTCGCGCCTGGTGAGGCTGGGGGTTCTAATTCCAGTTCGAGACTCCGTGAAGGACGGCGATAAAAACCAACTCCTCAGCCACAGCCCGGATCGAGTGGTTTTCGCCGGGGTCGAAGATCAGCAAAGCATTGGGACCAAATGCTTGCTCCTGACCATCTCCGCCGGCAAACAACCCACGCCCTTTTAACACGACCAGATAGACCGGAGAGTCGGGCGCACTATGTTCGATCACCTGCTGGCCGGGTTTGAGGGTAAAACGTAAGACCCGGCCGACCTTGTCTACGTGGAGAGGTTCCGCATAAGGGTTTTTGTTGTGAAATTCCAGTTGTTCCAGGAGTTGTAAGCTTTTCATTTTTGTTTCCTTTCTTATCAAACCAATATACTCTACCACGCAATCTATGAAAAACGCATAGAAAAAAACAGCGGTTCCATGAAAAAACCATGAAAAACCGCTGCTGCAAATGCCTGCCTGAGATATAGACCTGACCCAGATGCACAGTGCGGGTATCAATGGGCAGGTGAAAGCGAGGATTGACAATCATCACGGACATTAATCAGGGGACCTTCTGAGACTGTCCTTCACTGCACGCTTTACATTCAATTTCCACGCCGATAAAACGCTGGCGTCCGGCCGGGGTAACCACCCAGGGGTGATTGGTCCAGGGAGGATTGTGGCGCACGTGACGTTGATGCCCGCAGCTCAGTACAGCCACCCAATCGCCGACTTCATCCTGGTAAAAACGCGTGATCTTCTGTTTGATCTTGCCGGTTTCCATGGTCTTGGTTAAATTAACCTCGCGGTATTTAGATTTTGGCGCTGCCAGCCCCCCAATATTATACAGATTATAGATGGACCAGGCTATAAGCATAGCCAAAGACGATGGCTCCGACCAGGACAAATGAGATGTAGAGGAAGAAGATGCGGCGCGTGGTCAAGCCCCAGACGGCGGCCATTGCCGGGAGCGTGGTCGTCGGCCCGGCGATAAGGAAAGCCAGCGCCGCTGCCGGGTTCATGCCCTGGGCCAGCAGGCCGTTCATCAAGGGCAGGGCGGTCAATTCGGTGGTATAAACCGGCACGCCAATTAAAGCGGCCATCAGGATGGCCCATTGATTTTGCTGGCCCAGCAGTCCGGCAATCCACTCGGAAGGCACGTAGAGGGTAATCAAGGCTTCCAGCAAAAAGGCCAGGGCCATAAATTTGGCCACCATCAGCGCGGCGCTCCCCGCTTCGGCCAGCAGGCGTTGGCGGAAGGAGGCCGGTTTAAGGCTGCAACTGCTCTTGGCAGCCGGGGCGCTGCTTGCACCGCAGCCCGAAGAGCCGCAGCTTGAGGAGGCCGGGGCAGGGGATGCGGGCTGCCAGTCACCGGTCAAGGTTATTTCAGCCGTGCTGCCGCAGCAGGAGGCTTCGCCGGCCAGGGTAGGTTGACCCCCCGTGATACCCAGCACCGGGGAGAAAGTCAGGCGGTGTTTGAGATTTTGCCAGCCCTGTTTTAGCAAAGCCCAGTTGCTCTGGATCGAAGTGGACTGCCGCCGGCGTAATATTTCCGTACCCAACCAGCCACGCTGAACCATGAAATGAGTCACAAATCCGGCGCTCAAACTGAGCAGAAGGGTTGATCCCAGCCGCCACACCGCCAGCTCCCCGCCGATGGTGGCGACGCTGAGAAAGAATACTTCCGGGTCCATCGAGGGTGAGGCAATCCAGAAGGACATCACCGGGGCCAGGGGCACCCCGCCAATGAGCAGCGAGGCGACGACCGGAATGACGCCGCACGAGCAGAATGGGCTGAAGGCCCCCACGGCCGTCGCCAGAAAAATGGCGATAATCGGCTGGGCGGCAAAGGCGCGCTGGATATATTTTGATGCGCCCGACATCTGCACCGCTACGGCCAGGGGAATGGTAATCAAGAGGTAAGGCCAGACGTGCAAAAAGGCATTTAGCATGAATTGGCCGATGGCTAAAAGATGATCAAACATTTTTCTTTCTCCTTATATCGTAATTTTACGATGAATTTAGCTAAAAAAAGAGGGAAATATCCTGCTTTCAACTGATCCATCGCTGATTAAAAAATCTCACCAACCTTACTTTTAAACCAGGCAATATTCTCTTCATTCAGCCAGTAACAGGTTGCCGGGCCTTCAATGACCCCGCTGATCCAACCGGCTTCGCGCAGCACTTTTAAGTGCTGTGAGACCGTGGCCTGGGCGATTGGCAGAAACTCGACAATATCGCCGGTAATGCAGCCAGGATGCGTGACCAGGAACTTCATAACCTCGAAGCGAATAGGATTGCCGAGGGCTTTGAACATGGCCACCAGCCGCTCCTGCTCTGCGCCGGAAATGTCCAGAGTACAGCAAGCAGGGGGAGCGATGACTTGTTGTTCAACAGCTATCATAATCTCTCCTATTATATCGTAAAATTACGATATAATTATATCGCACCACGCGTAATTTGTCAAGCCCCAATTTTGTGAGGAGTTACAAAAGTAATCAGAAAAGGGTTATCTTCTTAACCACCTTCGCTAACGCGAGGGGGCTAACCCAAGGCCGTAGCGCTATACCTCTCTAAGGCTTAATGAAAATCACCCACCATGCACGCAAAAACTGCCCAGATTGGTAAGGCCAATTCAGAACCAGAATGATATGCTAAGAGGGATGAAAATGGGCAGATCGTGGGCATCATTTCCCAGGCCGACATCGCTACCCGCCTGGGGGCGTCCCGAGAAACGGCTGAAGTTGTCGAAGAAATTTCACAACCAGGTTGACGTAAGATAGGAGGTAAAAAATGAACAAAGCAACATCGTGGCTTTATGGTTTAGGACTTGGCGCTGGTTTGATGTACATGTTTGATCCGGCCAGGGGGCGGCGCCGGCGGGCGCTGCTGCGCGACCAAACCGTGCGGGCCTGGCGCCGGAGTGGAGATTTGGTTGACAAAGCGACACGGGATTTCCAGAATAGGACAAGCGGGCTGGCCGCCGAAGCCAGAGCGATAGTGAGTCGAGATTCAGCCCCGGATGTGGTGCTGGCCGAACGGGTCCGTGCTGCCCTGGGTCGAGCCGTCTCCCATCCGAGCGCCATTTCGGTGAGGGTTGAGGAGGGACATGTGACTTTAAGCGGGCCTGTTCTGGCCCATGAGGTAGATGGCCTGCTGGCGCAAGTTGGCTCAGTCCGGGGCGTCACCGGGGTCGAGAACCATTTGCAGGTTCATAAACAGCCCGGCGATATACCGGGCCTGCAAGGTGGTGCGGGCCGCCGCGAGCCGGAGTTTGAGTTGTTTCAAGAGAACTGGGCCCCGGGTATCCGCTTGCTGGCGACGCTGGGCGGGGGGACTCTGGCTGTTTCCAGTTTGCTTCGCGGCGGTCTGCTGGGCGTCATGGGCAGCTTGTTAGGTTTGGGGTTGCTGGTTCGAGGCATGGCCAACACCCCCTTCCGCCGCCTGGTGGGGATGACCGGAGGCCGCCGTGCGGTGGACCTGCACAAGACCATCAATGTTAACGCGCCCGTCGAAGAGGTCTTTGAGTTTTGGGAAAATTTTGAGAACTTCCCACGTTTTATGAGCCATGTGCGCGAGGTGAAAAACCGGGGGAACGGTCAATCGCACTGGGTGGTCGAGGGACCGGCGGGGACTCTTCTGGAGTGGGACGCCATCATCACCCAGGTGGTGCCGAATAAACTGCTGGCCTGGAAGAGCATGCCCGGATCGGCGGTGGGCCATGCCGGAATTGTCCACTTTGGCCCAGGCCAGGAGGGCGGCACACAGGTAGATATCCAGATGTCGTACAACCCCCCGGCAGGAGCGGTCGGCCATGCGGTTGCTTCGTTCTTTGGCAGCAACCCCAAACAACTTATGGACGAAGATCTGGTCCGGTTCAAATCGCTGCTTGAGCAGGGTAAAACGACGGCGGATGGCCAAACGGTTACACGCGGAAGTGTGCGCCGCCAGGCACAAGAAGCGCCTGCTTAACCAATAAACCTTATCGGGATTAAGGGTAGGGGTGGCTCAAAGCCACCCCCTTAAATGACTGAGCTAGCGCTACTTTTTGTGGATGATTGGCAGGTAAATGCTTGGCAGATTATTGGCGCAAACCGGGTTTGCCAGGGTAAGTCCCACGCGCCAGCCTCCGTTGATCCCGCCGCTGTCTTGGGTGGCATCATCATTCACGTACAGACTCCAGGCCCCATTCGGGTTCACCCCACTGAAAGCTGAGAGGGCTGTACCGTAGGGCCCAGTTGGCGCCGGACCTGGCAGGCTATCGCCAGGAGTAAAATCAGTAGGTCGGAAGATGCCGCCGGCGGCAGGAATAGAACCGGTATCCGGCACCCCTCCTGCTGCCGCATCATCAAAGATCAGTGTAGCGCTGGAGATGTCCGTACCACCCCCGGCATCCGACATCAACATGACCTTCTGCCCGCCGGGGCCAACCAGAAGGATGTCGAGATCATCCGGGAAGGTGTGAGCAACGCTGGTCAGCGTGACCGTTACTTTGCTCACCGGGCTGATGAGGCCGCTCACGTTAATGGCGGCCGGATAGGGGGCGGCGGCCCCATTGGTGGAAGCAGGCGCTCCGGCTGGAGTGGTCACGGCCCCGGTATTGGCAAAAACCAGCGTGGGGCCGGTAACGGTGGTTCCCAGGGTAAACCCAAAAGCCACAGTACCCAAATTAGCGGCGCCATTCTGGAGCTGGAGCGTGGCCGTCAACGTGCCGCCGCAGGCGAGAGCTGGGTCAACCCGGAACGTGAAAGGCCGGCCCACGGGGGCGCCGAGCGCCGGCAGCGCCCCATAGGTCTGGGTGGTGGTGGTGGGGATCACACCGCCGGTTGGCTGCAAGGTGGCCACCAGATTGCTCGTATTACCCGTGCCGATATTTTGTAGAACAAAATTAGCGGTCACCTGTTCGCCGGGATCAGGGACCCCATTAGCGGGGGCAAAGTTTTCAGCCAGGAGATTGTACCCGGCTCCGACAACGAGGGGTTGGATCGTAGGATTGGCGTTGTAAATGACCAGGGCAAAATCCTGGTCCAGTGCCCCGCCTGTGTTGGGCACGCCGTCAGAGTTGATGTTGGTCGCCTGAACCGTCACCGTGTAGGGGCCGGACACGCCGGCCGGAAGGAAAACATTCTCGATATTGTTGCGCGGGTCGGCTGCACCGCCGGGGGTGGAGGTAGCCCCACTAAAGACATTGCCCCGGTAGGTGTTGCCGCCAACATTCACGATCAGATTGAGGTTGTTATTGAAGGCGTTGCCCACGGTCGCGCCGGGGGCGTCAGTCCAGGCCAGGCTGACCCGGAAGGGTTTGCTGGGGTCGCTGACCACACCGGTGTAGCTACGAGCCTGGCCGGTGGCGGTGAACCGTTCCACGAAAACCTGATCGCGCAAGAAGCGGGCCACCCCGTCAAAAGCCATGCCCAGGTTCATCAGCCCCATGCCCTGGTTGTTGGAGAAAAGGATGTCGTTGGCATCCACGCCGGTGAGGTAGCGCGTCGTGTTTACCAGGTAAGCTTTGCTCATAGCCGGGCTGGGGGGAGTCAAGCCCTGATTGATGAAATATTGGCGCAGCAGAGCCGCGCCGCCCGCTATGGCGGGAGTGGAGTGGCTGGTGCCGGAGGAAGCGGTGTAAAACTGCTGACCATTGGGGAAGAAGATGCTGCCTACCCCGCCAGAGACGCCGCTGCCGTCAAAGGCGGAATCGGCCAGACCGTTGCCGCTGTCAAGCGGGTTTTGCTGCCAAGCTCCTCCGGAAATATGGGTACCGGGGCCGACCAGGTCAGGCTTGACCCGGCCGTCGTCCAGGGGGCCGCGCGAGGAGAAGCCTATGATGTCGTTCAAGCTGTTTGCGCCCGTATCGTCAATACCACTGGCATCGGCCCCGCCAAAAGCCTGGACATTCTCCGACGCGCCCACTGTGAGTACATTTTTGCCTGTCCCCGGCGCACCCATCGTGTTGGCTCCCGGCCCATCATTGCCGGCGGCAAAGACAATGACCATCTCCTGGTTGCCCGCCGCTGAGAAAACTGAGCCAGCCGGTTGGGCGTCGCGCACCAGGGCATCATACGCCTGTGAGCTGCTGGTGTAAGCGCCGGCCACGGAGGCCCCCCAACTGTTGCTGCTGATCCGGGCGCCGTCGTTGTAGGCCCGCGCCTGCAAATTGTTGAAGTTGGGGGAAGTGAAAAGGCTCGGGTCAAAGATAACCGACCCGCCGACCTTGACAAAAGGGGCCATGCCCAGGCCGTAGCGAAAGCCGCTCCCATCGGCGTGGGGGAAGCCGGTGCGGTTGTTAAAACCGGCAATGATGTGGGCGTTGATGTTGCCGTGTCCATCCGCCCCCTGGATGGTGCTGGGGGTATGGGGGGTACCTTCCAGGCGGTTATAAACCACCCGGCTGGCTAAGACTAGATTGCCCAGAGTATAGAGACCAAAGTGGTTGGCCGCGGTGGTCCCGTTGTCAATGCCGCTGTCAGTCACATCTACGACAAAGTTGAACTGGCCGGTCTGGGTAAAGCCTTTAGTTGCAAGCCAGTTCAGGTAGCCGGGTCCGCTGGGGTTGCTGCCACTGATATTGCCGGCCAGGATTTGATCCTGGCGTTCATCGTAAAGCTGGGGCGTCACCCAAGGTTCCACATTGTAGACATCGGGCCAGTTAGCCACTTCAACCAGTCTGCCGGCCGGGAGGACTAAGGTGATATTGGTAAAGTTCAGGACCGGCATTATTAGCCGTACCGTCTGGCTTAGGCTTTGCAGCCGGGCTAGAGACTGCGGGGTCTGGCTGGTGGTGTAAAACTGCACCGTCACTTCAACCGGTTCATCCACCGGCTGCGTGGCGGCTGCCTGCTGCAGCGAAGGTTCCAGCCGGTAGGCCGGGTGGTAAGGGCCAAGCCACTGGATAAAGCTGTTGGCTCTCGCTATTTCTTCCAGGATCTCGTGAGCCGCTTTACCCCAAACGATATAAGCATTATTGGGCAGGTAGCCTACAATCTCTAACTGTCCTTTTTCGGTGAGAGTGTTCAGCCACTCCTCCCGAACCGGGCCGATAAATTGCACCAGCCACATTTCTTCAGCCTGAACGGGGTTTTGGCGCAGTTTGTCGGGTACAGCAGGTACAACGGCTTTACCTGGGCCGGTTTTGATCACCTGGCCGCCGCGCAGGGGAATTTCATCAAAATCAGGCTGACTTTGCAAGCTGGACTGCTGAGATACAGCGGCCACCTGGGCCTGGCTTACCCGCCAGAGTGAAAACGCTCCGTAATCTACCAGGAGGGTGGCTCCACTGGCCGCCAGCTCCTTAAATGTCTGCTCGTCTACAGCATCAATCAGCACCTTCTGACCGGCAGGCGCTTGCGCCTCCACCGGAGGGAGAGAATTTGACCACCAGAATACACTCAGCAGTAAACTCAAGCCGAGAATAAACGCCGCCAGGAGTCGTCCCTGATAATGAAATAAGTGGAACAAAAAGGTTTTATCCACCGCTACCCCCTGAGTTAAATCTAGTCTTATAGAACCTCAATCATTTGGTTTGAGTTGGATACCCAGCCGAAAACACCTTCTGCGCTTTCATCACGGCCAGCGCTACCCGCCGAAACTTCGGGAAGCACGAGCCGACCCATACAGGCGTCTTTGCCTGATTTATCAATGACCGATTTGGCGGATAAAGGGTATAACTCCGGGATGATGGAGTGGCTGTACTCGCTGCGGTTCAACACCCTGCCTCGAGATCCGGCACTGTCAAGGCCGCCAGCTATTTCTGGAGAGGCTGAAGAGCACTTCGCGGCAATGATACTATATCACCCACCATTCCGCCAAATCCGAGGACATTTCACTTTTGAAGCAAATTCGGATCAATGCTTCGTGTTGGCATCACCAGGGTAAGGCCGGGAAAGAATCCCCTAGTATAGCCTAACCAACCGATGGGTGTCTAGTGACAAATGTCACTATTAATTCGACCATTTGTGACGTTTGTCACTAATAATTAGGATAAACTACACTTCCTGTTGGGGGAAAACGGTTTTATAGTGGGAATAGGCTTTTATAGTTGCTCTTCCATTTCTACTTCTGCCGGTTTCTCCTAATTTTCCCTCTCTGATCGGCCATAAACAGCAAGCCTGATCTAACCAATATTAATTAGCACAAACGAAACAGGTGAAAGGATCAGGACTATGGCAGTCATAACCATTTCACGACAGTATGGCAGCGGTGGTGACGAGGTCGCGGCTTGCATTTGCGAGCTGCTGGGCTATCGCTACTTTGACAAACGGCTCATGATCCAACTGGCGACAGAGGCAGGCCTGTCGCCCGCTGAAGTTATAGATTTTTCTGAGGACAATTATAAAGTGCAGGGCTTCCTGAAGCGCCTGTTTGAGGGGCGTGGTGCGCGAGCAGGAGCCCGGGTCAGTACCTGGACCGAAGGACCTGGGGGCATCAAGATCGAACAAGTGGCAGAGCTGGATGAGGCGCAGAGTATCACTTTTGCCCAAAGCACTATTCAGGCTGCTTATATCCTGGGTAATGTTGTCATCGTAGGGCGGGGAGGCCAGGCGCTCCTTGCGGGCAAAGCTGGCGTACTCCATGTGCGGATTGAAGCCCCTTTAGCTGACCGTGACCTGCGAGTTCATGAGCAAGAAAAGTTAAGTCTGGGCTATGCTCAAGATGTTGTAGTTAACCACGACCGGGCGGCTGCCGCCTATTTAAAACGCTTCTATGATATTGACTGGGCCGACCCCGCGCTTTATGACCTGATCATCAATACCGGCAAATTGGGGATTGAGGGGGCAGTTCAAGTTATTGTCCAGGCCGTAAATTATCTGCCTAGCAGCAACTGATCTTGCCAGTGCGGAGAAAAGCCAATGCCTAGACAACCGTACAGCCGCAAAGACCGATTAATCAAAGAAAAACGGCACGACGTTTATCAAGAACGAGGTAAATGGCCTGAACCAACCTGTTGTACCGGGTGTGGCGCTCTCTTTGTGAATGGACGCTGGACCTGGCAGAAAGCACCCCCGCAAACCTACGAAACTATCTGTCCGGCTTGCCGGCGCATTACTGATCGCTGCCCGGCCGGCTATGTGGAAATCAGCGGCCCATTCCTGGTTGACCATCACGCCGAAATGTTAAATCTTATCAATAACGTCGAGAAGCAGGAGAAAAGTGAGCACCCGCTGGAAAGAATCATCGCTGCTACCCTTGAAAGAGACCACCTTCTGATCACCAGTACCGGGCATCATCTGGCTCGCCGCATCGGTGAAGCACTGGCCAGAGCTTACAAGGGCGAGCTTTCTTTTCAATATGCCGAGGCCGAAGATGGTATCAGGGTTTACTGGCAGCGGTAAAAGGCCAAAGGTCTAATTTGAAATAAAAGAGGTGTGACAATGACGACACAAACCGAGTTAAGGTTACTCACAACCCTCAGGGGTATCCCTGCTCTCCAAGGAATGGAGTCGGTACACTTGAAGAAGCTGGCTGCTATGGCCGGCGCGGTCACTTTTGACAAAGACCGGATCATCTACCGGGAGGGAGACCTGGGCGAGGCAATATACTTTATCGAAGAGGGCGAGGTGGTGATTGAAATGAGTGTAGCAGACAGCCTACCGATAAAGATGTATACTGTCGGCCCAGGCCAGCTTTTTGGCTGGTCGGCGCTGTTTCCACCCCGGCGCAAGCAGGCCCGAGCTCGGGCTGTTGTCCCCACGCGGGTGATTGCCGTCAATGCAGCTCGATTACGCGAGGCTTTCAAAGCGGATCAAGGTTTGGAAAACGCAATCATCCAGCGGGTGAATGAAGTCATTGCCGATCGTCTAACAGTCACCCGGCAGCAATTGACAGATTCGTTCCAAATAAGCCCGCAACATTAGCCAGCAGCGATCAATTTAGAAGAACAATGCCAATTCCGCTCTCGCCTTTACAAGCCATCCACCAGAAAGAGACAGAATTACACCACCGCCTTGAAACGGCCCGCCAGCAAGCCGAAGCCAGGCTTCAGGCAGCCCGTGCGGAAGCCAAGCAGATACTGGGCCAGGCCGAGCAAGAGGCCCGTGCTGAGGCCAAGCTTTTTTTGGAACAAGGTCTGGCCGCGGCTCAGCAAGAGGCGGAAGCTATTCTGGCTGAGGCGCAAGAGCAGGCTGCGGCCCTGCACAGGCGCGCAGCAACCCATTTGGGCGCGGCCGCAACCCAAATCACCAGGTTAGTGCTGCCTGAAGATTCACGAGCGGCCTGACTCAAACCGGAGCATTCAGCATGTTGCTTACGATGGCCAAGGTGCAAATTATTGGCACCAAACACTGCCAGGGCCAAACCATTCAACTCCTTCAGCAGCTAGGGGTTGTTCAGATTGACCCGTGGAGTGAGCGCCGCGCCGGGATGCAGCAGCGTATGACCCTGGGCAGCGAAATCATTTCCGGGCGCGAGCGTCTGGCTTATGCCGCTACCCGGGTAGAGGCCCTCCTGGTAGCACTGCCCACCGTCGAGACCGCCCCCCCCGCCGAGTTCAAGGCAGATGAGCGCCGTTCTCCTGGGGAGTTATTTCAGGCGGTCGAGGTGGACCTGGGCGAAATTGGGCCGCAAATACAGGCGCTGACCAGCCGCCGCACCCAGTTGGCAGAGCAGTTGGCTTCCCTCAGCCGTTATGAAACGACGCTCCGGCAGTTGCTCCCGGTGACCCCGGTCTATGTTGATTTAGAATATTATGCTGTCAGCGCCGTCTGGGTTGAACGCCGTTTTCAGCCGGTTCTGGAAATTCTGATCCAGAAGCTACAGGAATTGACCGAGGGCTTGTGCGAGGTTGTCTCGCACCCGGTCAATCCGGATATGATCGTCGCCCTGCTGATCTTTCCCAAAAGCCAGGCCGGCGCCGTTAATGAGCTGCTTGGGCGTGAAAATATCAGCCAGGTTCGTCTACCCCCCGACCTGGCGGGGCAGTCTCTGGAGCAAGCTCTGGCCAATATTCAGGAGCGGCGGCGGGCAATTCCCCAAGATCTGGCTGAAGTTGAGGCCCAACTGGCGGCGCTGGCACGGACATGGCGCTCCCGGCTGGTGGCCTGGCAAGGGTTGCTGCGTGATCAACTGGCCCAGCTAGAAGTACAAACTCAGCTTGGTCAAACCGACTATACCTTTATCGTCGAGGGCTGGGCGCCGGAGTCGCGGCTGGAGCAGATCCGCGCGGCGCTACGACGTGAGGTTGGCGAGGAAGCGCTGCTCATCGAGCTGCCTCTCTCCCCGGCCGAGCAAGAACAGGCCCCGGTGCTGTTTGCTAATCCCCGCCTGGTGACTCCTTTTGAGCCGCTGCTGGGGCTGTTGGCCTTACCTCGCTATGGGGAATTTGATCCATCCCCTTTGCTGGCCCTCTTCTTCCCGCTCTTTTTCGGGATGATTCTGGGCGATGTGGCCTACGGCTTTGTTTTGTTGGCCCTGATGATCTATCTGCACCGGCGCTTTAAAGCCCAATTTTTCTTGCGCTCATTGAGCGAAGTCCTGATCATGGCCTCCATCTGGAGCATTATTTTTGGCTTTCTCTACGGGGAATTTTTGGGCACTCTGGGCGAGGAGATTGGCCTGCACCCGCTCTGGTTTGATCGAGGCCATGACGTGCAAAGGTTGTTTCTGCTAACCATTGGCTTAGGCGCGGGGCATATTGTCTTGGGCCTGGGCCTGGGCATGTGGGATGGCGTGCGCCGCCGCAGCCGCCACACCATCATCGAAAAAGCCGCCATGCTGGTTGCCCTGGCCGCCGTTTTCCTGCTGGTGGCTGTTCTGGCGGGCTATCTGCCCGACTCTTTTTTTACCCCCGCTATTGCCCTGCTGGTTGTGGGGGTGGCCATGCTCATCTACAGCCTGGGTAAGCTGGGCCTGCTGCTGGGGCCATTGGAACTGCTGAGCCTGGTCAGCAATGTCTTATCCTACCTGCGGATTGCCGCGATTGGCCTGTCGTCGGTCTATCTAGCCCAGGTAGCTAACGAGTTAGGCGGGCTGGCGGGCAATCTCCTGATCGGTCTGATTATTGCCGGTCTGCTGCATGCATTGAACCTGGTTTTGGGTACGTTTAGCCCAACCATTCAATCCTTGCGCTTGCATTACGTCGAGTTCTTCGGCAAGTTCTACCGGGGTGGAGGCCAGCCCTTTCGTCCGTTTCACCGTTTACATTCGTAGGACAAACTCCAGTTTGTCCAAAATAGAAAGGAACTTGAGTTATGGAAGCTGGTTTGATTGCCATTGGCGCGGGTCTGGCTGTTGGTCTGGCCGGTATCGCCACCGGCTATGCCCAGGGACATATCGGTTCGGCGGGGGTGGGCGCTGTGGCCGAAAAGCCGGAGTTGCTCGGTAACATTATCCTGCTGATTGCTATTCCCGAGACAGTGCTCATCCTGGGCTTCGCCGTGGCCGCCATGATTATTTTGCTCCTGTCCTGAATGCCGGCCGGTCAATCACTTTTTAGAATTGGGTTTATCCAATTTTAGGCAGTTCAGTAGGATCGGTTGCCGACCTGTCCTATGGAACGTATCCCCAGAGTAAGTTTGTCCTATGTCCTTAGAGCATATCCTGCAAACCCTGGAGGCTGAAGCCCAGCGACAAATTGCCGAGATTGAACAGGCCGCTGAGGCTGACGTTAAACATATCCTCAACCAGGCCCAGGCTGAAGCCGGGGTAGTGCGGCAAAAGCACCTGGCAGCCAGCCAGGCGTCGCTTCAAGTGGAGCGAACCCGCTTGCTAAACCGGGCCAAACAACAGGCTTCTCAGGCCGTGTTGAGGGAGCGAGAAGCGGTGATTTCCTCGGCCCTGGCCGCCACGAGGGAATGTCTGGCTGCCCTATCCAACGCGAACACCTATCCCCCCCTCCTCTGGCAGTTGACCCAGGAAGCTGTAGACATGCTGGGTAGGGAAGAGCCGCTGTGCCTGCACGTGCGTGAACAGGATGTCGAGTTGATGCAACGAATCGCTGGCGAGATGGGACTTTCGGCCAGCGTAGCGGGCGACTTAAAAGAGTTTTTCCCTCCTGGGCAATTACACTTTTCTCCTGCTGAGCAGAATGGCCAATTCCTGGGTGGGTTGGCCGTTACTGTTACTGCGGGCCGGGTCACTTTGAATAATACGGTGGAAGCGCGCCTTTTTCGGGTAAGCAATCTCTACCGTGCCCAAATTGCCGAAATCATCTTTCATGAGCCAGGAGAGCAGGAGGGTTAAAGTTGTGCCCAGCGGCTATGATTATGGCAATGCTCGCCTCCGCGCCATGCGCAGCCGGCTCCTCACGGCAGCCGACTACTATAACCTGCTGGCCAAAGCGACGATTGAGGAGGTTATTACCGCGCTGACAGAAACCTCCTATAAAGAGGATATTGAGTTAGCCTTGACCCGGCTGGTTGGCGCCTCGTGTGTTTTGGAGGCCGTGCGAGCTAATTTAACCCGGACGTTGCGCCAGCTTCGCGACTTTTTTGAGGGAGAACCCCGCCTGTTGGTAGACTTGCTGCTGCGGCGTTGGGACCGGCATAACTTGTTGACTATCTTGCGCGGGCAGAGTCAAGAGCTTGCTCCTGAAACAGTCCTGGCAGCCGTCGTGCCCGTGGGTCTTCTTGACGAGGTATCGTTACGAGAGCTGGCCCGCCAGCCTGGTCTCCGGGCCGTAATTGAGCTGATGTCAACCTGGCAATTGCCGTACGCCGGGGCACTGCGCCGCGTCCAGCCGCGTATCGGCACCCTCCCCGACCTCGATCAGTTTGAACTGGCCCTGAATCGCGCTCATTACGCCTCGCTCCAGGAGCAACTGCACCAGGGCAACGGTAACAAAGCGATTGTGCTTGAGCAGTTCCAAATAGAGATAGATCTGGCTAACCTGCTCACAGGGCTACGGCTGGCCCGCCGCCCGGACCTTGTGCCTGTAGTTCAGCAGCGTTATGAGGCGGGCGATGTACGTCCTTTGTTTATTGAGCCGGGCGGCAACCTGCCGGTCCAGCGTCTGGTTGAGTTGATTAGCCAGGCCGGTAATTTAGAAGGGTTCGTCCACGGCTTGAATAGTACCCGCTATGGAGCAGCCTTGGCTGCGGGCTGGCAGCGTTATCAGGGCGGCGAAGGTAGATTGGCCGTCTTCGAACGAGAACTGGAACGCTGGCAGGCGCACCAGTTCGCCGCCATGTTCACCCGTAACCCCCTGAGTATTGCCATTCCCATTGGTTATATCGGCTGTAAGACCGGCGAGGTTGTCAATTTGCGGCTCATTGCGCAGGCGGTCGCTCTGGGGCTGAAACGTGATGATGTGCGGCAGGAGTTGATCATTGTTTAGGGGGAATTACTGATGGGACGCTTAATGGTCATTACCACCCCGGATCTGGCTCCCGGCTTTCAATTAGCCGGAGTAGAAACCTTTGCCGCTGCCAGCCCCGAAGAGGCCGAGGCTGTTTTGCGCAACCTTCTGGCTGGGGGAGATGCCAGTTTGATCGCTGTCCGCCGGGCCTTGTTGGAGGCGATGGATGCCCGCTTGCGCCGTCAGGTGGAGTCCACCTACCAGCCGGTGGTGATGGCTATCCCGGGCGCCATGCCGGTCCTCGCCAGGGAGCAGCGCCACCGCGCCATTGCCGAACTCATCCGGCGGGTTATCGGCTTTCAAATTACGTTTGGCACCGAGCAGCAGGCAGACGGCAGATAAAAGATAGAAGATAGTGGATAGCAGATGGCAGATAAGGCTATGATGACTATTCCAAAATCGAAAATCGAAAACCGACGCCCGGCAGGGCAGTCCACAACCGGGGCCCTTGTGCGTATTGCCGGCCCGGTTGTTGTGGCCCAAGGCCTCGGTGGTGTCCGTCTTTATGATGTTGTTTACGTCGGCCACTTGCGGCTGGTCGGCGAGGTGATCCGCCTGGCCAACGATCTGGCCACCATCCAGATTTACGAAGATACCGGCGGGCTGCGGGTTGGCGAACCAGTCTTGAGCAGTGGCAGCCCTTTTACCGTCGAGTTAGGGCCGGGACTCCTCGGCTCTATCTTTGATGGCATCCAGCGCCCTCTGCCGGTATTACGCCAGCAGCAGGGAGATTTTATCGCCCGTGGCGGGACAGCTCCAGCCCTGGACCGCCAGAAATTGTGGGAGTTCGAGCCGCGCGTCCAGGTCGGCCAGCATGTCTCGGAAGGCGACCTGCTGGGAGTTGTGAAGGAGACCGCCTACCTGGAGCATGGCCTCCTCGTACCATTGGGTTTCAATGGCGTGCTTGAAGAAATCCGGTCTGGCCCACACCCCATCGAGCAGACAATCGTGCTGGTTCGCCCTGACGGGAGGCCGTCAAGCGCACCGCCGCTGGAACTAAGCATGCTGCAGCGCTGGCCGGCCCGCCAACCGCGCCCTCACCGGGGCAAGTTGGACCCGACCACGCCGCTGGTGACGGGTCAGCGGGTGGTTGACACCTTTTTCCCGATCACGAAAGGCGGCACGGCCATTATCCCCGGCGGCTTTGGCTCCGGCAAAACAGTCCTCGAGCAGACCCTGGCCAAGTGGGCTAATGCCGATATCATTGTCTATGTGGGCTGCGGCGAGCGCGGCAACGAAATGACCGACGTGTTGGAGGAGTTCCCCAAATTGGAGGACCCCAACACAGGGGGCGCGTTGATGGATCGGACCATTCTGGTCGCCAACACTTCGAATATGCCGGTGGCTGCCCGCGAGGCCAGCATTTATACCGGCATCGCCATGGCTGAATATTTCCGCGATATGGGTTACGATGTGGCCCTGATGGCCGACTCGACCTCGCGTTGGGGTGAAGCGCTGCGGGAGGTCTCCGGCCGGTTGGAGGAGATGCCCGGCGAGGAAGGCTATCCGGCCTACCTGCTCAGCCGCCTGGCCGAGTTCTACGAACGCGGCGGGCGCATAAGCTGCCTGGGCCAGCCTGAGCGTACCGGCTCGGTCACGCTTGTGGGGGCGGTTTCGCCACCCGGCGGCGATTTCTCCGAGCCGATGACCCAGAACTCCTTGCGCGTGACCGGCGCCTTTTGGGGCCTGGATACCGACCTGGCCCGCCGGCGGCACTTTCCGGCTATCAACTGGATCAGCAGCTATTCCCAGTACAAGCTGGACGACTGGTTCAATCGCCAGGTAGCCGAAGATTGGGCCGGCCAGCGGCAGGCCGCCCGCGCCCTGCTGCAACGCGAGACCGAATTACAGGAGATTGTCCAACTGGTCGGGGCCGATGCTCTGGCCGAAGCCGAGAAAGCCGACCTGGCCATCGGCCGGCTGCTGCGCGAAGACTTCCTTCAGCAGTCCGCCATCGGCGATGATGCTTTTTGCCCGTTGGAGAAAACCTACTGGCTGCTCAAAGTGATTCTGACCTTCTATAAGCATCTAACCGACGCCCTCCAGCGGGCGGTTCCCCTGGAACAGGCGCTCGCGCCCGCGCTGCTGGATCAAATCGCCCGGATGAAAGAGTGGCCGCCTGATGTGGCTACTGACCGCGCCCGTGAACTGTTAGCACGGATCGAGGGCACTTTTCGATAGATGAAAAGGGATAAATATAGAGCGAGATTTATTGGCTTTAGTGACCAGGGGAGGACACTATGGTAAATCGAATAACAAAACTTATATTCGGTACTGGCCTGGCGATCATCGCCTTACTGGCAGTCCTGACGGTGCTGGCCGGCCCGGCAATCGCCGCCGATCAATGCGTGATCCCCGGCGGCGGAGGTGGTTGTCTTGCCACAATTCAGACAGCTATTAACGCCGCGAGCAGCGGTGACACCGTGCGCGTCGTAGCCGGGACTTACCCGGAACGAGTGACCATTACCAAGAATTTGACCCTGCTGGGCGGCTGTACAACGAGCGCCTGCACCACCCGCAACCTGGGAACCAGCATCATCAACGGGGGCGGTCTTGGCGTTGTCATCAGCATCACCAACGGCGCGGCGGTAACAGTTGACGGCTTTACCATTACCGCCGGTAACGGTACGAGCAACAACGGCACGGGGGGCGGCATCTTCATCCGCCAGGCGACTGCTATCATTCGTAACAATATCATCACTGGCAATGTTGCCAGTACTAACTCTGGCCTTGGGGGCGTTGGCGGTGGTGTTTATGTTATCAGCAGTACCAACCCGGTGGGCATTTATAATAATACTATCCAGGCTAATACGGCCTATTCGGTCGCGTCGGGCAGCCAATATGGATTCGGGGGCGGTCTCACCATTGATACTGCCAGTTCGGCTATCATCACCGGCAACCAGGTTCTATCAAACATGGCGGTGAAGACTCAAGTTCCCTCGGCGGATGCTAACGGCTACGGCGGCGGCATTGCCGTTGCCGGCGACTCCGTTACCCTTGCCAACAACACTATCCGGGGTAACGTGGGCATCGCCAGCGGGCACCAAGGCTTTGGTGGTGGAATCAATGTCTATAGTACCCCGCTGGTCACACTGACCAACAACGTCATCGTCCAGAATACAGCTATTATTTCCGGTACTTATGGAGGGGGTGGCGGCATGACTCTCGATCCTGGTACAAATTCCGGGGCCAGGTATATAGTGACCAGCAACACAGTCATGAGCAATACGGCTGTGGTTACGGCTGCTTCCTCCGCCACACCTCAGGATACTTCAGGTGACGGCGGTGGTATCCGGGTGGATGGTTTCAATGCCACCAACGAAAATCTCACCTTGAACGGAAACCATATCATCGGCAATGTGGCCGTCCGTCGGATGACCACGTCCGGCAATGACTCTAAAGGACATGCGGATGGAGGTGGGTTGCTTGTTCGCAACCTTACTAATGTCCTCATCCTCAACAACGAAGTGCGCGGCAACATCGCCGTTGAAAACCTATCCTTGAACGGTGACGACATTATGGACGCCGATACCTGGGGGGGCCGGCCCGCAGGCGGAGGCATCCTCCTCGGCGAAAACGATATAGTGAACGTGAGCAATAACCAGATTCTTAACAACATCACCGCCAGGCAGCAGAGCGTTAACGGCGTTGACTCCACTAGCGAGGGAGGTGGGCTAACTCTGAACAACCCGGTGAGCGCAACTATCAGCGCCAACACTATCTCCGGCAATACGGCGGTTATAACTGGGAACATTACCAGCGCTGCTGGCATGAACTACAACCCCAGCGGGGGAGGTATGATGACCGGCTGTTGGGATCGGCCCAACTGTGTTCTCTCTCTGGTAGGGAATACCCTTTCCAACAATGTTGCCGTCCGTGACCTGACCATCTCCGGCAGCAATGCCGAGGGCGGGAGTGGTGGCGGGGGGTTGAGTGTAGATGCCGTGCCAATCTTGAGGTTAATCGACAACTCCCTGCTAAATAATATCGCTGCCATAACTATCACCGGCCTTAACCCTTCGGCCGATGGCGGCGGTATCCGTATTGAAGGTTATAACTGGCCCAACGATAGTTTCACGATGCAGAACAATCATCTCGTTGGCAACATCGCCGCCCGGAAGATGACTGCCTCCGGGGCTGGTTCTGAAGGTCATGCAGAGGGGGGTGGGCTAATGGTTCGCAACTTCACCACCACGCTCATCCTCAGCAACGAGGTGCGGGGCAATGTTGCCGTCGAAAACATGGTGTTGAACGGCGATGACGGCAGCAACAATTGGGGCGGCCGCCCCTCCGGCGGAGGTATGCATCTGAGTGAGAACGACACTGTGACCGTGAGCAACAACCAGATTCTTGATAATATAACGGCTGGGCAGCAAAGCGCCAACCAAGTTGGTTCCAGTAACGAAGGGGGCGGGCTAGCCCTGACTAATCCGTTGAGCGCCACAATTAGCGGTAATACTGTTTCCGGCAACATCGGGGTGATAACGGGCAGTATCACCAGCAGCACCGGCGAGTGGTACGGCCCCAGCGGAGGGGGTATTATGGCTGCCTGTTGGGACCGGCTCACCTGTTCCTTGTCTTTGGTGGGGAATAATGTCTTGAACAACGTGACTGCTCATGGTGTTACGGTCAGTGGCAGTAATGCCGGCGGCGGCGCGGGCGGGGGAGGTTTTAGCCTCAGTTCCGTCACTGCCCTCCTGCAATCTAATGTCATTAGCGGCAATACCAGTAATCTGGGCGGCGATGGTTGGGGCGGCGGGGTGGACATCAACCAGAGTACGGTAACGATGCAGCGCAACCGCATCTTGGGCAACCGCATGAACACGGCCTACAACGGCGGCAGTGGTGGCGTGTGGGCCTGGCAAAGCAACGTAACCAGCGCCAACGATATTTATGCCCGTAACTATGATGGTATTGGTGGCGGGGATACTTCTACTCTGACCCTTATGAACGATACACTCTATAATAATGGCTACACCGGCGCATCGGTCAATGATTCTGCCACTTTGCTTGTGACCAATACCATTATCTACAGCCATGAGACAGGGTTGATTGAAAACAACCTTTCGGCCAAACTCGTCGGTAACTACAATCTGCTCAGCAACACGACCAATTTTGACGGCGGCGCGACAGGCAGCGCAAACGATATTCTCAACCAGAATCCTCTGTTTACTAACGCTGCCAGCGATGACTTCCATCTGGCTAACGGCTCTCCGGCCATTGATAAAGGTACGTCCGTAGGTGCGCCGGGCGTGGATTTTGAAGGTCAATCCCGCCCACAGGGGTTAGGGGTGGACATTGGCGCTGACGAAAGGCAAACGCAATCAAAAACTTACTTGCCCACCATCCGTAAGAATAAGTGATTAAAGGATAGGGTACTTCTTGCAAATGGGCCTTCAGATGATGAAGTTAGTACAAGGTATCCTCCTACCTTTTGAGCCTAACTTTAGATAGGTGACATTCTCCCTGCTGGCTGTTACACTAAGCCTATAATAACGAAACGTGTTATCTAAGGAGGTTACAAACTATGAGTCAGCAGCCAACCAATGCGTTTATTTTTGCTTCGTGGGCAGCTTTATTCGTCGGTATTTCTGCTTACCTGATCGGCTTATGGAACGCCGAAATGTGGCTAAATGAAAAGGGTTACTACTTTACTGTTTTAATGTTCGGATTGTTTGGCGCAATTTCAGTGCAAAAAAGTGTACGAGATAGCATGGAAGGAATTCCTGTTACAGCTCTTTACTACGGTATTAGTTGGTTTGCTACACTTCTGGCTATTGCCTTGCTGGTAGTTGGTCTGTGGAATGCAACCCTGGCTTTAAGTGAAAAAGGGTTTTATGGAATAGCCTTTACCCTCAGCTTATTTGCAGCCATCGTTGTTCAAAAGAATACTCGCGATATGCAAGTGTTTGAGAAACAAAAAAGCGAAGTATCAACCTTTGACGAAGTACACACTGATTTAGCGTAACTCCTTGCCTTTTTATTCGGTAAAAAATGACAAAAGTACAACAATGAATAATCCTACCACCATTGGCGCATTACCCCTCTACACTATTGACTACCGCACCCTCTCCTACGCCTCCGGGCCGCTCCTCTTCGTCGAGGATGTCCATGAGATTGGCTACGGCGAGATCGTCGAGCTGCGCGGGCCGGACGGCCAGGTGCGGCGGGGGCAGGTGCTGGAGGTTGACCGGGGGCGGGCGGTGGTCCAGGTTTTTGTGGGCACGCGCGGTCTCGATCTGGCCCAGACCGAGGCCCGTTTTACCGGCGATGTGGCCCGCCTGGGTGTGTCGCTGGAGATGCTGGGACGCACTTTCAACGGCTCCGGCGATCCGATTGATGGCGGCCCGCCCCTCATCCCCGAAATGCGACTCGACCTCAATGGCCAGCCGATCAACCCCTGGGCCAGAGATCACCCTTCGGAATTTATCCAGACCGGCATCTCGACGATTGACGGCCTGAACACGCTGGTACGGGGCCAGAAACTGCCCATTTTCTCCGGCTTTGGTCTGCCCGGCGGCGAGCTGGCCGCGCAGATTGCCGCTCAGGCCGAGGTCAAGACGGGCGAAGAGTTTGCCGTTGTCTTTGCCGCCATCGGCATTCCCTACCACGAGGCGGCTGTCTTTCGCCGCAGCTTTGAAGCCAGCAACACCCTGGAGCGGACCGTCCTCTTTCTCAACCTGGCCAACGACCCGACCATCGAACGCCTGCTCACCCCGCGCGTGGCCCTGACCGCCGCCGAGTACCTGGCCTTTCAGCACGATCACCACGTGCTGGTCATTATCACCGATATGACCAACTACGCCGAGGCCCTGCGGGAGGTCTCGGCGGCGCGGGAGGAAGTGCCGGGCCGGCGCGGCTATCCGGGCTATCTCTACACCGACCTGGCTTCGCTGTACGAGCGAGCGGGCCGGCTGAAAGGCCGGAAAGGCTCGATCACCCAGCTCATTATCCTGACCATGCCCGACGACGACATCACCCACCCCATCCCTGACCTGACCGGCTACATCACCGAGGGGCAGATCGTGCTCTCGCGCGACCTGCACCGCAAGGGGGTCTACCCGCCGGTTGACGTGCTGCCCTGCCTGTCCCGCCTGATGAACGCCGGCATTGGCGCGGGCAAAACTCGCGCCGACCACCGCCAGGTTGCCGACCAGCTCTACGCCTTTTACGCCGAAGGCTGTGACCTGCGGCGGCTGGTGGCGATTGTCGGCGAAGCCGCTCTCTCCGAGGAGGACCGCCGCCGCCTGGCCTTTGCCGGCCGGTTTGAGCAGGAGTTTATCAACCAGGGGTTCACCAACCGCTCCATCGAAGAAACCCTGGCGAAAGCCTGGGAACTGCTGGCCCTGCTGCCCGCCCGCGAATTGAAACGCATTAAGACGGAATTTATTGAGCAGCATTATCCCAGTAGACATTAGCCAGTAACCAGTAGTCAGAAAACGAGTCTGACTACTGGCTACTGATTACTGATTTCTGACTATGGAACAAATTCGCGCCACCCGGGCCGAGTTACTGGCCAAGAAAAAGCAGATTATCCTGGCACGTCAGGGCCGGGATTTATTGAAAGAGAAGCGCAATGCGCTGCTCAAGGAACTGATGCGCACGGCCGAACAGGTGCTGCAGGACAGCGACGAATTGGAGAAAATTGTCGGGGAGTCGGTGGCGGCGCTGGCTTTGGCCGAAGCTATAGACGGGCCGGAGGTGGTCCAGTCGGCGGCTTTTGCCGCGCAAGGGCAGATAACCCTGGCCGTCAATGTCGCCAACATCATGGGTCTCTTGACTCCGGTGATCGAACAAAAAAGCGTGGTCCGGGGACCGCTCGATCGGGGCTACCACCTGGCCGGCGTGTCAAGCCGTATCGAAGCGACGGCTGAGTCATTTGAGCATCAGCTCGATCTCATCATCGAATTGGCCGCCAGTGAGATGCGACTGCGCCGGCTGGCCGAGGAAATTGGCCGGACCACTCGCCGGGTGAATGCCCTGGAGAATGTGCTGCTTCCGCGCCTGGAAACGCAACGTGCCTATATCCAGATGGTCCTGGAGGAGCGCGAACGCGAAAACCTCTTCCGGCTGAAACGGGTCAAGCTAAAGTTGGAACGGCGGGGCCAATAGGTTGACGGTTTTGCTTGTTTGGCTATGATTGTATAGAAGTTAAAATCAAAAAGGGGGAAAGTTACTTTGAAACTCCAATCTGGCGATACCACCCCAAACGCAGAGCAGTTTCAAATCTCACTCATCCGTCAGGCCAGTATTGCCCAAAGAATCTCACGGGTACGCTCTTTATCTCAAACGACTATTCGTCTTTCTCGTCGGGCTATCTTGCGCGCCAACCCTGACTTCAGCGAAACTGATCTTGATTTAGCCTTTGTGGCCCATCTTTATGGAGCCAACCTGGCTTATAGCCTGCGGAATTATCTAGACAAAAGTTCACAATGAAATCTACTGATATTCTGGCTGCTGCTAAACCTGTCTGTGATGCTTTTGAAGTTTTACATGTGCCTTACTACATTGGCGGCTCGATCGCCAGTTCTGCTTACGGTATTGCTCGGGCCACTATGGATGTAGATATTGTGGCAGTTTTGAGGACAGATCAAGTTCAATCGTTAGTTAACATTCTTGAAACAGCCTATTACTTGGATGAAGCTGTAATTTTAGAAGCTATCCAGCATCGTTCCTCGTTCAATCTCATTCATCTTGAAACAATGCTCAAAGTGGATGTGTTTATTTCCAAAAGTGAGCCTTATCATCGGGAGATATTCCAACGGATCCGGCAGGACTCATTAGACGAGGACCTGCCAAACCTTAAGTTTTACCTTGCCTCGCCCGAAGACGTTATTCTCAGTAAGTTGGATTGGTTTCGTTTGGGTGAAAAAACGTCCGAACGCCAATGGAATGACATCTTAGGCGTTCTTAAAGTGCAAAAAGAGTTGCTAGACCGTTCTTATCTTAAGAAATGGGCTGCTGCCTTAGGTATGTCCGATTTGTTGGAACAAGCTCTGTCTGAGGCAGGACTAAGTTAATTGGTGCACTACCTGTGTTGCGAAGTTTTTGGCGCGGGAGTCTTAGTCCAAACCCCTTTATTCTGCTCTTTCAACCTGAACCCCCTGGTTATCAAATGTGACCAACTCGACCAGCCCCTGCCCGGCCAGTAGCTCTTGAGCTAGGCCGGCCAGTTGTTGGCCCTGGGCTTCATCGGCCGCCAGGGCGTAGACCGCCGGTCCCCAGGAGCTTTGACCTGCCCCGGCCGCGCCCCAACTCAAGAAGGCCTCAATCAACTCGGCCGAACGCGGATTGCCAAACTGACCTCCTTGAATGGAACTAAAGCAGTCACCCACCAGCCGCTGCACCTGGGTGAGAGCCTGGCCAAATTCACTCAACTGGCCTTCAACCAGCGCCGGCAGCAGCGACATCAGGACCACATGGGTGATGCGGGCGGCTTGCTCGGCGGTAACTCCCAATTGGTCAAAAGCTGCATTCTCGGCTTGGCCGTTCAGGCCGGTAATCTGGTCAGGGACGGCCAACACGCAGAACCAGTTGGCTGGCAGCGGGTAGCGCATCAGCAGCGGCGCGGGTAAATTGCTGTCCGGCCACTGCCCGCCCTCGACGATGAAGCCCCCCTGGGCAAAGGTCCACAACCCGACCGCCGAACGTTCCCCTCGCCCGACTGCCCGCGCCAGCGCGTACGGGTCGGTAGATTGATTATACAGCGTTGCCAGCGCCTGGGCCACGGCCAGCCCCAGCTTGGTCCCGGAACCAAGCCCGACATGCCGCGGAATCGCCTGCTCGACGCGCAAGTTGGCTCCGGCCCGCAGGCCCGTTGTGTCAAAATAACGACGGGCAAATGCCAGGACTCGCTCGGCTTCGGGGCCTTGCGCACTGAGTTTGTCGCTGGGGCTGGCTTCCAGGATGACGGCCGGCCTGGCAACGGCGGCCCCCAGGCCGCCAAAACGACGGCCCAGAGTGCCGCTGAGATCAAACATGCCCTGGTGCAATCGTGCCGGAGCTTTCACCCGAACGGTTCTCATGGCGCCCCCACAGCAGCGTAAACATAATCGGTCAAGATTTGCATCGCTTCATGCTCCTGCGCCCCGGCGGTTTTATCAACAATCACCTGCAGGCGCTCGAACTCGGCCAGGATTTGCTCCCGTGGGAGGATGTGCGTGCGGGTAGCCAGGATGGCCGCTTCAAGGACGGCGTGGCGCGCCCGGTTAAAGCCCAAAAACTCGCGGGCAAAGCCGCGATGGACGACGCGGGTCGTGATGCGCGCTCGCGGTTCGTGGGCCTCAAGGGTCTCGATCTGAACTTCCCGCCAGGAGCAGACATCCTGCAGCACCACCCCGTCTATCTTGACGGCGGGGCGGGTCGGAAAAACAGGGCTGGCAATGGCGCTTTGGGCAAACAGCAGCACGTTATCGGTCAGGTTGACCACAGCCGTATGGTGGGCCATGAGGTTGCGGTAGGTAGCGGTATTCTGAAATGGCTTGATGACGATAAGCTCCTCGTCCCACTCGACCCCCATCGGCGCGCAGTTAACCTGACCTGCGGCGTCGGTGGTGGTTAAGATAGATTCAATGATCATTCAGGTGTCTCCTTGTCCGGGCCGGTCGTTAGGTGTTGGCGGCGCTGGGTCAAGCGGATGTGCCGCTCGTGCGCCGGCTGTGCCTCTTCGACCGTCAGATACCCCCAGGCTAGGGGTTGGTCCTGCTGGTAATTTTTGCCCAACTGCAAGGCCAACTGGGCTTTGGTCAACTCGTGCCCCAGGTAAAAGGCGTGGCTGGCCTCGTCCACCTCTAACTGGGCAAAAATGGTTTCGATGTCGCGCCCGGCCACAAAGCGGTCGGCGTTGAAAGCGTAGATTTGCTCGCCGTCCATAAAAATACGGAAATTCGGGTCGGTCAGCGCAGCCTGCATTTCGCGCAGGGTCGCCTGGTCCGGCCGGAGCAGGCGGCTTTCCTTAATGGTCAACAGCCCCTCTTCCAGGCGTTTCGGCGGCACGCCGACACTCAGCGCGTAGTGCATCAAGCGCCGGGCGATGTCCAGTTCGCGCACGCTGCCCCTGGCCCAGGGAGCAACTTCGGTGGTCAGCACAAAAGACAGCTTTAGCTCCTGGGCAATCCCCAGCAGCAGGGCATTGATCCCGGTGCTGTCGGCGTCGGTCAGCTCGCTGAGGTGGTGCGTGCCCATCATCAACCGCGCCTCGGGGTAACGCTCGCGGGTGCGGTACAGGTCGTACAGGGAGCGGCTGAAGCCAAAACTGATTGGCTGGATGATCGGGTCGAGGATGCAGTCTCGACCCCAGGCCCAGAGCTGCTCGGCATTGCGCCAGAGGGAGGCCACATCGCCGTCCTCATCAGGGATGATCACCGGTGTGGCCCGGAGCGTGCGGCCCAGTTCCAGGTTGCTGCGGTTGAGGCTCAAGATGTAGTCCACCCCCGCCGTATCCGCTTCCTGGATAATGGCTGGGTCAGGGGTGTCTACGCTGACCTGGTGGCCGGCCTGCTTGAGCAGTTGCACGGCCTGGGCGACGCTGCCGGGAGAACTGCCGGGGGTAATGCCCAGGTCAATTACCTCTGCGCCGTTGGCGCGAAAATAATCGGCCCGCCGCAGCAGCGCCGGGTGGTCTAACTGCAGGGCGTCCTGGATTTCGGCTATTATCTGGACCGTGTAAGCCCCGTAGTCTTCGCGCCGCCGTTTTTGGCCAAAAAAGTGCGGCAGGTCTTGCAGGTCGGTCGGCCCTTTTTGCACGGCTACCTGGCACGCCTGCTCGATCTCGGCCGGGTCTCCCTGGCAGTGGCCGGGTAGGAGTAATAAATCGCAGTCAGGCGGAATGCGGCGATGGCGCGGGTGATCGGCGGGCAGCGTAAAATGCCGCGCAATCCACGGCGTGGTCATCAGGGCCGCAATGGAGATCGGCATCACGACCACTTCATAGGCGCACGGCAGGGTGATCACCGCCAGGGTGCGGCGGAGCGCCGGCTCGGCCAGGCGGCCCGTTACAAAAAGGATTTTATTCGGCAAAATCAAGTCCCTTAAAGTGACATTTGTCCCTGGCGTTGGCGACAAATATCACTCATCATCTGGCCCAAATGGAGGTAGAATTAAGTGAAATAGGACTTATCCACCCCGGACCCATTTATTGGGCGTGCCTCCCTCAAACACCGACTCCTTATCCGGCCGCCACAAAACCACTGACTCGATCTGTTTGGCCAGCTCAAAATCCTTGTCGGTGATGCCGTTGGCCGAGTGAGTCATCAGCTTGACCCAGACTTTGCCCCAGGTAACTTCCAGGTCGGGGTGATGGTAGGCCGCCTCGGCCATGTAGCCGAGAGTGTTGACCAGCATGAGCGTTGCCTGCCAGCCATCGGTTTTGTACTGGCGCTTGATCCAGCGGCCTTCCAGGTACCAGCCGGGCAGTTCCTTGGCCAGTTTTTCCTTCACTTCTTCTTCACTGTAGGCTTTGGGTTCGGTAGCCATGATTTTTCCTCCTCATGGTCAGGCTTTGACCAGATACAATATTTATGTTATGTTTTCTTTATATTTCTCTCGCGGGATATGTTAAATTATAGATTAAAGCAGAGCCTCGTCAAACTGTAAGGGTTTCTCCCGGCGTTAGGATATTTTGGCAGGGGCGCAAGGCCTTGCGCCCCTACGCCAAAAAATTGGGAGCGCCCAAACAGAAAGGTGTTGTGGAGGATTTTATGCAATTACTGATTAGCGTGACCTCGTCCAAAGAGGCCCAGGCTGCTCTTCTAGGTGGAGCCGACATTATTGATATTAAGAACCCAGCCGAAGGAGCGTTAGGCGCGGCCGCTGTCGCTGCCCTGCGTGACGTCTGCGCCCTGCTTCCACCCGGAACCATAACTAGTGCCGCTCTGGGCGAGTCGACCTCGGAACCGGGGGTGCTGGCCCTGGCGGCTTACGGCGCGGCAACCTTCGGCGTCAGCTACGTTAAATTAGGTTTGCGCACCGCCGACCCCACCGCCGCGATTGCCCTGCTGCAACAGGTGCAAGCCGGCCTGCGCCTGGCTGACCCGGCCTGCGCCTTGATCGCCGTCGGCTACGCCGATGCCGCCGAAATCGGGGCTTTACCCTGGCGCCTGCTGCCCGAAGTAGCCCACGCCGCCCGGATCAAGGGCTGCATGATAGACACGGCCCTCAAAGATGGTCGCTGCTTATTTGAGCACTGCTCCGAGCCGGCCCTGGCCCAATGGCTGGCCGAGTGCCGTGAAGCCGGCCTGCTGTCCGCGCTGGCCGGTTCGCTGCGCCAGGTTGACCTGCCGGTTCTGCGCCGGCTGGCCCCCGACGTGGCCGGTTTTCGAGGCGCCGCCTGCCGGGGAGACCGGGTTAACGGGCAGGTAGAGGCGGACCGGGTAACTGCCCTGCGCGCCGGATTGGTCAATTAAATTCCTGCGGCTTCACCACTTGCGTGCCCAAAGTCTGGCCGGACGCCAGCAGTTCAACCAAACGCCCTGGGAGCCGACCGTCAATGATCCAGCAGTTTACTGCCGGCGGCAAAAGCTGCCCAAAGCAAGGGTCAACGACATCCTCCCCGGCCAGATGTTGCCGTGAAACTCGCCGCAGCAGCGCCGGGGCGTTGTCCTGTTCGTTAGATTGATAGACTCCGGCGACGCTTTTTAGCAGGACCAGTAAGCGAATATCGGCATGCCCGGCCAGCCAGGCGGCAATTGAATCGGAGGTAATCTGCCAGCAGTGGGGCAGCGGGTCCAGCTCCAGCAGCAAAGCGGACGGGGCCAGCACGGCCAGCCGCCCGGCGGCGCAGACATCCCCCGCCGCCGCCAGCTCTCGCACCAGAACAGCCTGGGGAATTAAATCGGCCAGCAGGTAAGCGAACTGATCCATTCCCAGGATAGCCATCCAGTGAGCGGCGCTGTCGCTCAATTGAAAATGGGCATCGGCGACCCGGACCTGATGGGTAAAAGGGCCGCCCCCGGGCAGGAGTAAGAGCCGCCGGGTCTGAGCCAGTTTCGACCAGGTTGCGGCCACTGCCGGCAGTTCGGGGCAGTGATAGAGGCTGCCGCCGGCCTTGAGCAAAGCGTCAAACATCATTCCGCTCCCGGAGGAGGCAGGCGACGGCCACCGCCGGCGCGGCGAGACTGGCCTCACCGCTGGCCAGAACCGATGGCCTGAGCGAGTCAAGCCCCAGCCGGGCAGCGGCGGCTTCGGCTAAAAACGCGCCTACCCCTACTGCTACTACCGGCCCATTCAACGTGACCCGAGACATCACCTGAGCCATAGCCTGGCTGATCTGGCTCACTTGTTCCTGGGCCACGTACCGGGCAATCGCCTCAATTTCCTGGCGGCTCAGCATTTCACTGTCGGCGCAGACGACCCGGGCCAGCCGTTCCGCGGCAAATTCCGGCGTGGCCGGGCGGCCGTCGGCGGTGAGACTGGTGCATTGAGCGGCCGGCAGGTTGCCCAGGAGCAGGTGAACATCCTGAGCCGTCGCAAAAAACTCGGCGGCAACCGGACACCAGCCGCGCCACAGTGGAACGCGCTGGACTGTGGCACAGACCGGGGTGCGCAAGGCTCCGGTATAAAGCAGCTCACCTCTAACCAGGCGCTCCGGGTCGTTACGGCCTTCGGCCAGCACCTGGCCGCCCTGGATGGGAATAATATCAGTGGTGGTGCTGCCAATATCCACCAGCAAGCAGTCGGCAAACTCACGCGCCACAAGCAGGGCCGTGGCGAGCCAGTTGGCCGCTGCTACCAGCAAAGGCTGGGCATAAGCTACGCCAGGGGGGTGAAACTGGCCGTCCAGGCCAAAAATCTGCAGCTCTGTTTGGGGCAGGGCTGCCTGCAGGGCGTCAAGGACAAAGGTGACACCTTCGCGCTTGGTGCGGAAGGCATCGGACAGTTCAGCGGTGATGGTGACGGCGGCCTGGGAGGCCGGTCCAAGTTGGGCCGAGAGTTGAGCCAGGGCTGCGGCCAGTTCGGCCCGATGCTGCCAGATGGCAAAAGGCTGGTGGATAACCTTTAGCCCGTCGGCGTTAAGCCGGGCAGCTTTGAGATTAACCCCGCCGATGTCCCAGCCGGTTATAGGGCTTCGAAGAAAATTGCTGCTGAATTCTTGAATCATTCTTCTCCAAAACCTTTACGTTTCATGTATCGCGCGCCATCGCCTTCAGATGGTTACTCTGGGAAAAGCCTGATTTGGGAATAGGCCAGTGTTCCGATACAATGTACCGATGCAAATTATTCCTGTTCTCGATCTTAAAGCAGGCAAGGCGGTTCATGCGGTGCGGGGCGAGCGGGAGCGGTACGTCCCCGTGCAAGGGGTGTTAGGCTCCGGCGACAACCCTCGTGCTCTAGTGGCTGCTTATCGCGACCGGCTGGGCTGCTGCGCCTGCTATGTGGCCGACCTGGACGCCATTGCCGGCGGGACAGGCCACTCCGACCTGCTGGCTGACCTGGCCGCTCTCGGCCTAACCCTCTGGGTTGATGCCGGTGTAACAAGCGCCGGGCAGGCCCAGGCCCTAGTTCGGCTGGGTGTCAGCCAGGTGATCGTCGGTTCAGAAACCCTGCGCGCGGTGGATCAAGTGGACAAACTGGCGGCAGCCCTGCCGCCGGATCGGCTTGTGCTCAGTGTGGATTTGCAGGGCGGTGTCCTCCGTGCTCCCCCTGAAACTAAGACGCCCCAGCAACTGGTCGCCCTGGCGGCTCGCGCCGGTATCAGCCGGATCATCCTGCTTGACCTGGCCCGGGTGGGGGCTGCCGCCGGCCCGCCGCTGGACCTGCTGACCGTGCTATCCCCTCTTTTTCCTGGGCTGGCCTTCTATGCCGGGGGCGGGGTGCGCCACCGTGATGACCTGGAGGCGCTGGCTCAAGCCGGTGCTGCCGGAGCGTTGGTGGCGACCGCCTTTCACCGGGGTTTTCTCGCCGCCGCCGATGTGCAAGCCTACCGGTCTTAAGGAGTCATCCATAAATTACTTCGTGATTTTTTACTTTTGCCGGGATTAGGGGATTTGGGGATAAAACAAAAATCAAAAATCTCCTAATCTCCCAATCCCGGCTAATTGAGCCGCGCCCGCAGCCAGGAGTCCAGGCTGGGATGTGGGGTGATATAGCTGCCGTTGACCAACTCGTGCCGCAGTTCGCCGAGAGTGCCGGTACGCTCGGCATAAACGTCGTGCTTGTGAACGGTTTCGAGGTTGACCTGGCGGGCCAGGACAAAGGTGTCATCGGGCAGCGCCGGGTATAGCTCAATCAGGCCAAGGATGATTTCGCGCACCGCATCTTCCACAAAGCGGGGGTGACGATGGGCTTTGGCGACCACGAATAACTCGTCTGGGCGCTTGAGCAAGTCGTAATTCTCGCTGCTCATGGCTCCCTCGACAATGTGGACCAAATCCTCCGCCCGCACCGGTTGGTCCGTGCCCACAATCAAGGTGCCGCGCCCGCGCTGGTTGTGAGTCGCCAGGGGCACAATCTCCAGCACCCGCTCGACCTGCTCGGCGCTGAAACCGGTCTCCAGCAGCCGCTCACGGGCTTGGTCGGCGATCATTTCCTGCGCCGAAGGGCTGGCCATCGTCCCTTCCGCTTCCACCCCGACCAGGTGGACCACCCGCTCTTTGGTCGCTGCGGCGATGCCGATGAGGGTGTAGATTTCCTGGGTCAACTTGCCCGACACCGGGGCAAACCGCTCCTGGGGGAATCTGGCCCGGATATGCACATCGGAGCGAACCGCTCCCTGTTCGCGCAAAACCTCGGCGGCGACACGTTCAGCCAGGAGCTCCAGGGTGGGCAGGCGTTCGGCGCTGATCTGGTCAATGATCTCGCCCAGGGCGTCGCTGAAACGGGAGAGATGGGCGCCCTTTTGCTCCGGTCCCAGCTCGACCGACAGGTCCATTTCGGCGTAAAAGAGATCGTCCCGCTCTTCGCCAAGGAGCCGGACGATGCGTTTGATGCCGCTGACCCCGGCCTGAGTCAGGCTGAGGTGGACCGAGGGCCGTTCGGCTTGCACGTCGCGACCCAGGGGAATAATGAGCTTTTGCATCACCTGGACGACCTTGCCGTAACCACTGCCAGCCAGTTGTTGGTACATTGCGGCGATACTCCGTTGCGTGCCGGGTAGCTTTAGATCCGGCGCGATTTCGGCGAAGGGAGCCAGCACAAAATCCCGTTCGGGGATGCGCGGATGAGGGATGGTCAAGTTGGGTGTTTGGAGCTGCGAGCTGCCATAGGCGAGAATATCCAGGTCAATGGGCCGCGGTCCATAGCGCAGGGTGCGCTGCCGACCCATGCGCCGCTCAATACTTTTGAGGAAGCGGAGCAGTTCTTCGGGAGGTAATCCGGTGCGGCCGCGCAGGACCATGTTGTAGAAACGGGGCTGGTCGGTAACATAGGCTGGTTCTGTTTCATAGACTGAAGAAATTTGCTCCACGCTCATTTTTTGGCGCAACTGGCTGATGGCATCAATCAAATTAGCCCGCCGGTCGCCGAGGTTGCTACCTAAGGCGATGTAAACATTTTCACCGTTCATCTTCTATCTTCCTGATTACTTTCTAGGCTGCATATTGGGCGTAACTGACGCAATTGAAGTTTCACTCCTGGGCCAGCCATTTTTCTGCGACGGCCTTATCTTCAAAAAACCGAAAAAGATTGCCTTTATTGGATTCAAAGATCAGTTCCTTAAATCGTTCACTTTTGATCTTCCCGAATGAAATAACGGCCGCCCCTCGCATGCGATAGTTAGCAAACTTCTGAAATAAAGCGCCGGCAAAGGTCGTCTTCAAATCAAAAAAGTCGGGCGAAAAATTGCTCTCGTAGATTAAAACGTTATGAGTCTCATGCTCACCGCACATGGCGACGAGATCCAGAATATCTCGTTCATTGCGGATAATAAAATCAGTGGGGTCACACTCAATATATTGGGTGTTATAAGCTTGTTGAATCTTAAATGACATTTTTCATCCCTATGATAAAAACCAACTACTTCAACATCCCCTCCAACAACGCCACAAATAGCACCGCTGCGACCAAATCGGCTGTCGTGCCCGGATTGAGGCTGTTATCCTTTGTTACCCGCAGGTGAGCATCCAGAGCGGCAATAGCCTGCTCTCCCTCGACGCTGAAAACACCCCCGGCGGCCAGCGCCTGTGCCGCTTCCGCAGAAACAAGCTGGGCGGTATCCAGGCCCAGTTTGCGGGCAATCAAGGTATCGGGTACGGCGGCCAGGAGTGCCAGATAGGTCTGGATGACGGTTTGGCTGGTGCTAGCCCCCTGGGCCAGGGCGGACTGCAACGCGGGCAGACCATGCTCGAAGGTGATGGCGTAGTCACTCACATATTCGGCGGCGATGCTGTCCCGCCCGGCAGCGCTGGCCATGGCCTCGCGCAGGGTCACGTTTGGTTCGGCCCGCACGTCGTGCTCGACCTCGGCCTCCAGGCCACCCGGCGAGGCCAGCCGGATGGCCTCGTAGACGGCGCGGGCATCTTCCACGGTCAAACCGTGCAGCACTCCGCTCAGGCTGTCCCGCAGCCTGCCGCTGCCGGTCAGGGCCGCTCGGGCCAGGGGGGCAAACAGTAGGACGATGCCCAGGTTGGTGTTGGCTCGCGTCCACTGCCGGCGGGCGGCTATCGCGGCCACGATGGTCGCGCCAACGCCGCGCTCACCGGCCCGGGCCATCTCCGGGCCAAGGGCCACCGCCCCGCGCAGAAAATCTTCATAGCTCATATCGTTGAAAGCCTGGGTAGGCGTAACGTTGCCGGGTTTTTCAGCGCTGGCCTCCAGCAGGCAGGCCAACTGCGCCGCCGCGGCCACGGTCTCAGGCGTCCACGGTTCTGGCAAGGATGGGACGTTCGTCTTTAGCTGGCTGCTGGCCGGCCACGGTTTCAAGGTAAAGCGCCATCTCCTCTGCAATATTGACCGGGCTGGCGGTTTGCAGCCCTTTCCAGCCGGGGATACTGTTCACTTCGATGAGATAAAGCCGGCCATCCGCCGCCGGCAGCAGGTCTACTCCGGCGTAGTCCACCCCGACAACCTGGGCGGCGCGGAGGCACAACGCTTCCTGTTCCAGCGTCAGGCGGCAGAGACGAGCCTGCGCCCCGCGGGCGACGTTGGTCCGCCAGTCGTCCGAGACCCGCTCTATGGCCGCCACCACCCGCCCGCCGATGACAAAGGCGCGGATGTCACAGCCGTTGTGGGGGATGGTTTCTTGCAGGTAGTAGACGGCTCGTTCCAGTTCGAGCGCCTTAAAGACCCGGTAGGCCACATCCCGGTCCTCAATGCGGACAATGCCCAGGCCCATCGCCCCAAACAGCGGTTTGACCACCACATCGCCGCCCAGCGCGGTGAACGCTTTCAAGGCATCGCCGATGGTTTCGCAGGCGATGGTGCGCGGGGTCGGCAGTCCGGCCTGCTCCAGCAGCCCCGAGGTGTAGAGCTTATCTACGGTGCGCTCGATGGCGATAGGCCGGTTGACCACGCGCAGCCCCCGCGCTTCCAGAAGGTGCAGGCTGTCCATGCGAAAAATGAGCTGCTCCAGCGAGCCGGCCGGGATGAAGCGCACCAGGACCAGATCAAAACTGTCCAGGTCAGCCCCCAGGCTGCTCAGCCGGGGTGACAGGCCCACCCGGGCGTTCAGTTGGGTGATGGGCAGCAGGGTACACAGGTGGCCCCGCGCCTGGATCGCTCCCTGCAACTGCTCGGCGTGCCAGCCCGGGTTGGCCCCCAGAATAGCGACTTTCAAGCCCTTACTCAAGGAAGGACCGTTTCAACACCTCGACATTGACCTGCCCGGCGTGGAAGGTGCGCCCGCTGACCACGTTGGTCATAGAGATTTCGGCCGGGCTGAACAGCAGCGGGTCAACCTGGTAAAAGTCGAAGTTGTAGCCTTTAAAGGTGTCGTAGAAAGGTAAACCGTAATCCCTTGAGGTTGAGGCCGGCACGCGGGGGACCACTTCCTCCAGTTCGGCGTCGTCGGCGCGGACGGTGTAGTGAACCTGGCCGCCGTAGAGAATGGCGTCGTTGGTCCGGCCAATCGCCCGCAGGTCGCTCTTGGCTACCGGCGGCAGCGGGCACGTGCCGAGGCCGCTCAATACCTGGCGCAGATCAAAGCCCAGCTCGTGCAGCTTGTGCAGCCCGGTCTCAACTACCCGCGCTGCCACCTGGACGCCGCCGACCACGCAAGCCGTCGGCGCGATCAGCAGGGTCAGGTGACTGGGCGCGACCCCGGCTCGCTCGGCGATGTAGGCGGCAATTTCCTCCGGCGGCAAGGTGCGGCCTTCCAGGCACAGCACCGCCACGCGGGCCGGGTCGTTATAACCCAACTCATCGTATAGTTTTTCCTCAGCGCGGATCAGCGCTCGCGCCGGGCCGCTGCCCATGGCAAAGTATTTATCCTTGCTGACCTGCCAGCCAGCGTACTGGGCGGCCATGCAGGCCAGCCGCGGCTGGTCGGTGTGGACGGTCACTGCGGGCAGCCACCAGCCGTCCAGGGCCAGGTGGCTGAAGGTTAGCTTGCCCAGCCCGCCCATACAGACTCTGGCAAAGATGCGCCCGGCTTCCAACCCGCCCGGCGCTTCGATGCCGCAGTCAACCACGCGGGCGCCGTTTGGGAGTACATGGACGCTGACGCCCAGCCCCTCGGCATCGTCAATCAGCCGCTCGACCAGGGCCAGGGCGCGTTCGTTGAGTGAAAGGGCCATTGTTTATTCCTCCTGTAAAATTAGTATCTCTCCCCGGTTCAACTCGACCGCGTCGCCGCTCCAGCGCTGGTAGGAGCCGTTGAGGTGGGCGTCGCCAACCGGCAGTCCCAGGGAGCGAAGGTGGCGGAGGAAGATGGGCAGGAACGTGGGTTTGTAGGTGCAGGCAAAGGTAAAGGTGGGCAGCATTTCGGCAGGGTGCATGGAGATGATGGAACCGCGTTTCATACCCGCGCCGCTGCGCCAGCCAAGCTGGCCCAAAACGACGATGGTCCCGGCCAGCATGTTCACCCCGGTAAAGTCGCCGCTGTTGCCGCCGATGGCAATCAGCCCGCGCCGCAGCCCCCCGCCGACCTCGTTGCCGGCGCTGCCCAGCACAATGATCTCGCCGCCCTGCATGCCGACCGTGCCGCCGCGGTAGGCGCTGCCGACCAGGTGGCCGGCGCTGCCTTTGATCAGCAGCCGCCCGCCGGCCATTTCGGCCCCGACCCAATCGCCGGCATCACCTTCGACGATGATCTCGCCGCCGCGCATGCCCGCGCCGACATGCATGCCGGCATTGCCGTTGATGACAATCCGGCCCTGGCTCATGCCGGCCCCAATCAGCTTGACCCGGCTCAGGTCGCCTTCCAGCCGGACCTCGCCGTTGCTTGACCCGCTGACCCGGAAGAAGTCGCCCAGGGCTGCTTTTTCATTGCCGTGTTGAACCGGCAGCGCGGCAATTTCCGCCTCGCTCAGCCCAGCCAGCCGGTCCGGGGAGATCACTTCGGCCTCGACCGGCACTGTGGAAGTAGTTTGTAAGGTTAATGTTATGCTCATAAAATTCCTCGTTTAGCAGGTAGCAAGTAGCAGGTAGCAGGTAGCACTCCTCGTTATCTGACGACTGGCTACTGACTACTGACTACTGATTGTCCAACACCATTTAACACCTGGTGCAGCTTGATCTGGTACTGGCCCAGCGTGCCGCCATAGTTGCCGGCGGATATCTGTAAGGCGTCGCCAGTCTCAACCGCCGCCAGAATCCCCCGCCGGGTGGCCTCTTCGACGGCGGGCAGGTCCAGGCCATCAATGACGATTTCCAGCACGCTGCCAGCCTCGGGCGGGACCAGGGTTTCGGGGGCAAAGCCGCGCAGAGTGGGGCAGTAGGCGTCGTTGGTCGAGGCAAACATGCCCTTGTAGCGGGAGCGGGTTTTGCTGCCGCTGCGGACAATACCGCCGGGGAAGGGTAAAATGACGCCGGGGACAGTCCGCATCGCCGCCGCGGCGGCTTCGGTGGCCCGCAGCGTGGCCGGCACATCCCGGCCCAGGACAAGGATATTGCCGCCGCCAATGGCCGGCTGGACGCTGAAGCGCTCGTCCACCAGAAATTCGCCTTCCATGACCGGGATGCGCCAGAAGCGGCGGCCGTTCAGAACCTTGCTGATCTGGTAACCATCGCCAAAGAAGCGCAATTGCCCGCCGACCACCACCTTTTCGGGGGCCTCCAGGCCATCAAAACAGGCGGTCGTGGGGCAGGTCAGCACACACTGGCCCACCCGTTCCAGCAGGCGCTTGCCCATATCCTCGGCTTTGACGGTGAAAAACAACACGCTCACGCCGGGACGCCCGTCCAGCGTCTCGTCCGGCGCAAGCTCGGCCTCGATGCCGGCTTCGCACTTGCAGCCGATAATCGAGGTGGCGAAGCCCGTCATGGATTGAGCCGCGTGCATGGCCCATTGGGGCGTCGCCGCGGTAATGATGACCCGGCTGGCCGCCATCTTGAAGGCTTCGGCAAAGGTATCAACAATCTCGGTATTTTTGATGTGCATAGAAATGCTCCTCATTGTTTAGAGCTTAATGTAACTGTAGACATTATTGGAATTAAGCCGAGATATGTCATTTCGAGCGACGAAGGAGCGAGAAATCCCTCCAGAGCCGTTCTTGAGCCAAGATTCGAGGGATTCCTCGTTCCGCTCCGCTCCACTCGGAATGACATGAGAACTTCGATCTGTATTTCCGATAAGCTCTTGTGTAAGTCGTATTACTGATTAGTTGTCGGAACTACCTGATGCTCATGCAGGTATTTCTCGCTGACGGCGTAATTCTCAAACTGGATGGTGTAGTAATCCTCAAAGAAAGGCCGGATAACCTCTTCGATCTTGGGGTCGTAGTCAGGGGCGACGTGGAGGATGCGCCCTTCGTGGTCCATGCGAAACTCGCCATCCTCGATAATCATCTGGCCGTCTTTGAAGACGTAGCGTGGCGTACTGAACATCTCCTCTTTGTCGTCACATTCCATGTAGATGGTAATATCCGCATCCGCGCCGGGGCCTAAGTGGCCCTTGTCGGCTAGTCCCAGCAGCTTGGCGGGACCGGCGCGGGTGATGATGGCGATCTCTTGCAGCGAGTACTCGCGCTCCAGGCCGTCGAGCAAGACGGTTTGCGCCATCGCCTTCTGGTTGACCGAGCGGACCTGCTCCAGGCGAAATTGTTTGTCCATGAGCAGGCGGATCAGCTTGGGATAGCTCATGAAGGAGCCGCCGTTGGGGTGGTCGGTGGAGAGGATCAGCCGCCAGGGGTCTTTGACCAGCAGGAACAGCTCCAGCCCGATGCCCCACTGCAAGGCGTGGACGTAATTTTTGTCGTTGTAGGCAAAGGGGACGATGCCGCAGCCGCTCTCGTGTTCGGTATCGGCGTTGACCCACTTGTTGCCGCTGACGTGGCGCAGCATCCAGCCAAGCGGGGCGTCGGCGGTCATGCCGGTGGCTTTGCCAAACATCACCTGGCCGACATCGGCGCTGATCTGGGGATGGGTGTTGATGTACTCGGCCAGCTCGGCGGCCTTGGAGGTCGGCCTGCCGCCAAAGTCGCCGCCGTAGGAGTGAAACTGGATGTGGGTCAGGTGGGCGCGGCGGCCGTCGGCAGCGCGCATGGTTTCGAGGGTGGTCTCGTAGTTGCCGGCGATGCCCAGGTTGTTGCAGTGAATGTGGGCCGGGTGGGGCAGGCCCAGGTCGTTGGCGACGTCAATCAGGGCCTTGATGACGTGGCGGGGGGTAAAGCCAAAGGCGTCAATTTCTTCGCCCAGGTTGGTGATGTTGGCATTGCGCTGGCCTTTCCAGGGTTCGTCGCCGCCGGGGTTGACCAGTTTGATGGTGTAGGCCCGGCTGGCGTTGAGCCACCAGGCGACGGCCTCGCGGAACTCCTCATAGCGGCCCTCTTTGAGCAGACGGTAGAGCAGCACGTTGTTGCCCATGAGCACGTAGAAGCCTTTATCAATGATGGGCGTGTCGTGCAGCTCTTCCAGGGTGTGGCGCGCGCCGAGCGGCGTGACCGCCGCTTCCATCGCCGTGGTGTAGCCCAGGGCGGCGTAGCGGTAGCCGGTGGCAAAGGTGGACGGGACCGTGCCGCCCGTGCCGGAGCGGGTGAAGGCTGTCCGCGGGTGAACGTCGAAGCGGTGATCTTCCGGCTGCAATTTGCGGGCCAGGTTGACCTTGGGGCCGGCGATGTGGCAGTGAATGTCCACCCCGCCGGGCATGACGACCATGCCGCTGGCGTCAATCCGTTTAGCCTCCGGCGGGACGGTGGCGACGATCTTGCCGTCCTGGATGCAGACGTCGGCTACCTCGCCGTCAATACCGTTGATCGGGTCGTACACCCGACCGTTGACGATCCGAAATGTTGCTGTCATAAAATCTCACTGCCTTTCCGTGGGGTGCGGGCTGTAGTCCGCATCCCAGCGTGAGGATAAAAAGTTTATAATTTTAGAGTTTTCACACCGTCGTTCCAAACAAGGCGCCGACGCCGGCCGTCAGGGCCATGGCCAGAGCGCCCCAGAAGGTGACCCGGGCCGTGCCGACGAGGATGCGCGCCCCGCCGGTATAAGCCGCTAACGCGCCGAGCAGGGCCAGAAAGAAGAGCGAAGTTCCCGCTACAAGCAGCCCCAGGTTGGCGGCAGGCGCAATGACGACGACCAGCAAAGGGAGGGCAGCGCCCACGGCAAACGTGGCGGCGGACGTCAGCGCGGCCTGAACAGGCCGGGCGGTGATCGTTTCGGAGATGCCGAGTTCATCACGGGCATGGGCGGCCAGCGCATCCCTGGTCATAAGTTGTTCGGCGACTTGTTGGGCCAGCCCCGCGTCAAGCCCTCGTTCGACATAGATGGCGGCCAGCTCTTTTTTCTCGTAATACTGATCGGTCGCCAGTTCCGTTCGCTCCCGTTCAATGTCCGCCTGCTCGGTATCCGACTGGGAGCTGACCGAAACGTACTCCCCCGCGGCCATAGACATGGCCCCGGCTACTAAACCGGCGACGCCGGCCACCAGTACCGCATTGTGGGCTGCATTTGACGCGGCTACCCCGACCACCAGACTGGCGGTGGAGACGATACCGTCGTTTGCGCCCAAAACGGCGGCGCGCAGCCAGCCGATATGCTGGGTCCGGTGCCGTTCACGATGGAAGACAGGCATGTTATTTTCCTTTCTCCCCCATGGTTCTTGCCGATGAAAGTAATGTTCTAAGCTGCTCAACGCTTGTTAGACTCGTTTTAGCACCTTAGAAATTGGATCCTTGCTGTTGGGTAAGAAAATTAGACAGAACCTACGGCAAGATTTACAGGATTAAATTTTAAGAAATCTGGTTAATCCTGTTAATCCTGTCAGAAAATCGTGTTTGACTCTGGCTCGTCCACGTTAGGATTTTCCAAAATTTATCGTGTAAGACAGCCGGCTGCCAAAAAAATCTCTCTCGACAAAGCCAACCGAATTCGCTGCACGGATCACGCTTTCCCGCCGCTGAAAATGGGGATCGGCGATGACCTCAGTTACCGATAAGATCCCTCCCGGTTTGAGACTCTCAAAAATCTCGGCCAGCGCCGCTTTTTGGCCGGGTATCTCTCCCAGCACCGTGACCAGCAGAGCGCGGTCATAGTGATTGCGCCCCAGTTTCCCCTCTCCGGCTCCGCCTTGCACAAATTGAATGTTCTCCAAATGTTCGGCCTGGGCCTTATCCCGAACCCGCTCCAGCATGCCGGGTTGAATATCAAAGGCGGTCACTTCGCCGGTCGGGCCGATTTCTTTCGCCACCGGAATGGTCAGCCGGCCGGGGCCGCAGCCAAAATCCAATACTTTCATGCCGGGTTCGAGCGCCAAATGCTGCATAATGGCGCGGGCGCTGTAATTTTTGAAGAAAGGGTTATCCAATTCGACCAGCCAGCTTAACCATGTTGGACAGGGCAGGGATGCCCGGCGGGAAAAAAATCTCCAGACAAGCGCGATGAGGCCCAGGAGGACCATTAATCTCAGGATGGTGTTAAAAAATGATCGCATCGCTATACCTACAACCTACTTTGAGATCCTGTGTCCAACTGAAGAGCGCGTTGATAGGCCAGGGCCGCGACGGCCAGGTCCCCGAGGGCCAGCCCGCGAAAGACGAAGGCGGCCTTCTCATCGGCGGAGCGGCGTCCGGGGATGTCACCGTTTACCAATCCCGTCAGATCCCCGGCCACCAAGGCCGGGTCAACCAAAGGCTTCGGCATCTGCGCTTCCTGTTCGAGATCGTCAATGATAATCCGGTTGAAGGCGGGCATGCCGTCGGCCACCCACGACGCGGCCTGATCCGTCATCGTGGCAAACGCGCCTGGCTGCAACCAGCGGGCATCGAGAAAGGGCGCGAGCTGGGGCGAGAACGTCACCGAAGTGATGACCAAATCGGCGTCCTGCACTGCCTCGCGGGCTGTTTCGCTGGCGACTGCCGCAAGGCCCAGCTTTTCCGCCGCCTGACATAACGCGTCTCTATTCGCGCTTCCACGCCCAAACGCGCGGATTTCCTGCAAGGGGAACAGCGCGGCGAACGCCTGTAAATGACTCTGGGCTTGCACCCCACAGCCGATAAAGGCCGCGACCGAAGCGTCGGGTCGCGCCAGCCGTTTGGCCGCCACAGCGCTCAACCCGGCGGTGCGCACGGCCGTGACCCAGTTGCCATCCATAACGGCCAAGGGAATGCCGGTGTCGCTGTCGAGCAGGATGACCACGGCGTTGATGTCAGGCAGGCCGCGTTCCCGGTTGCGCGGATTGAAGATCAAAGACTTCATGGCCAGAAAAGGCGGATCGTCGGCTGCAGACAGGGTCGCCATCATGTAGCGGCCATCGGGCGGCTGAATGACGGCCTTCGGCGCGTTCCATGCCCGCGCCTGGCTCTGCCCGCGGATCAGGCGCTCGATGCTTTCGACCACCTCGTCGGTGGTGAGGGCCAACGCTTGCAGTGTCGCCTGGGACAGATAGGATAGATGGCTGCCAGTTTCCATGCTTGTCTCCCCGAAGTTGAAGAACTCGTCCCTTATTCTTCTATGTTGTATAGCACTGGCATCTTGTTATTCCATTTCTTCCATAATTCATCATCTGTTAATAATTCAGCAATGAAATGGCTCACATTTATCCTGCTTGTTTTTCCGGGATTGAAGAGGGGGCTTCGTGTTAGTGATTCATAGACTTCATATTTTGTTTCTTGTTCCTGGTTAATTAATGTATCGGGTCGCACGATAACCCATTCAATTTTTGGGTTATCGCCGATTTCATTTAACAGATAGTTAGATGCAGATATATTATCGCTGTGGGGTGGCAGCAAGGTTTTTAGTATTGCTAAAATAATTTTCTCCCCTAACGAAATGTTTTTAATTTCATCTTTTCTAACGTTACCTGTTGTATTCATAAGTATAATTTTATACTTATGATCTCCTTTTTTATTTATAGCGTGACATATATTCTTAATTGCTTCATAAACGAGTTTTCTTGGCTTTCCAAATATCCCCTTGAATGTAATATTATGACCCAGGCAACATACGATAGCGTCACAATCACTGATAAGATTTGTATGAGTATAATTATCAAATTCGGTGATGTTCCCTCTGACTATTTCTACGTTCTTGGTATTAAGAATTTCTTCAGGTATGAGTGAATTTTCTCTTGCGACTAATCTTGAGGAGATTCCTTTTCTAAATAACTGATCGGCCACCAATCGCCCTGTAGCGCCGCTTGCACCAAGAACCAATACTTTCACAAATTCTCCTTTTATCAATTACAATCGATGTGCCTAATGGCCTGGCGCATTAGCCGCGCCCATGATACCTAAAACTAAAGACAGCCTCAAAGTGTATAAACCGCCTTCAATAAAAAGCGAGCTCGTGGCGTTGGCTACAGGCGTTTGTTAGCGGGCTTGCTTGACCGACAAGCTACTAACTCTTTTCTGGTAAGTAGTCGCCATGATCTACGTATTCATCCCAATCAAGCAGCTTTATTTTTTCGGCTAGCATAATTTGTGGTAGAGGTTCGGATGGCAAAGCTTTATACCATAACCATTCTATCTTTTCCGTAGCCCAGGAAATGTCTTCTGGACGATTTTGGACTTCAAGCCTGCGAAGTTGTGCTTTCTTATCGCCGTAGCCGATTCCTTCCGATGGTTCTATATCTGTTCGGAGCGTAACCCCAATGAGATCTTGCTGATTCTCTGACAAAAGCCAGTGGCAATGCCCAACAATCAAACGATCAAGTTTTTGATATTCCCTTCCCCCAAATGAAAATGCGCGACGACGTTTTGCATACTTAGCTGGGAGGTCCTTAAAAGTACAGAAGAGAGAGAAACCTAGACGAATAGGACGGAATAATGCCTCTGGGCTTGGGTTATTTTCAACATTATATTGTTTAATAACCCTTAACAGTTTTTCTATTTTTTCAATTACTGGTCGTTCAGGCATAGACCCGATTACACCACTAAATCTTGCCTACTAATGTCCTGCACTTACTCTTTTATGCAGTTTTTTATGAACGATCACTGTAAATTTTGGGTGCAAAAGCGTGCTACCCACTTTTCTGCTTCAATTACTATTTCCTTTTTAACCTCCTCAATAGCCTCTTCCCCATATTTGCCATTGATTGAGATCTCTGTCGGTCTCTTTATTGTATCATCGTAACTCCAATAGAGCCCGATTAGATGTTCAATTCCGTGAGAATCACCCAGATACTCTTTCGCTTTAGCGTGAAAATTATATTCCTCGTAGACTTCGGTTATAAGTTCCTTGAGACCATCCAGCGCATCAATTTCTTTACTTGCAATTTGAGAAATATGATAACGAAGGATAACCCATACGGCCTCTTCATAGTTTGGTACAACTATTTCCAGGACCTTCAATGACTTTTCAAAGGCCGCTCCAACTATTTCCCGTGTATCGTACTTCGGGTAAATAACATTCAAGAATTCATCAGCGTAAATTCCTTCATTAAGCAATCCATCAACCAAATTTTGCATTTCCTGGGTACTGAGCTGTCCGAAAGAATACCGCGCTGCCTGAAGTTCTAGTTTCTCCTGTTCCATATCGCATTCGGTCCCCACTGCCCGCTAACTATGTGTATGTAGAACTTTTCCCCATAGTTCCCCCAAACGGGAGTTTTTACGGAATTCTTCCACCCACCCCTCTCTAAAAGGGGTCTTACGAGGCAAATTTCCCCTTAAGACCCCCAACAGTTTTATCCAGCTTCGTCCGGTATCGCCCAAAGGCGCTCCGCGCTCGTCGCCCTGATTTCTTTTACGGCGGTCGGCGCTCTAGCTTAAGAAGCTGTCTGAAAGGTGCAATATGGGGGGGATCGTAGTAACGACTTCAGTCGTTTGCAGCCCCACCATTGACGACTCAAGTCGTCACTACAGATACTTTTCAGACAGGCCCTAAGCCCGCAGCGGCGGCGGCATCACCTCGACGGGCTTGTCCTTTAACAGCGCTTTCAGCCGGTTCTTGATCGCGGTCAGCACGTCCTCGTCGCTGGGGTAGGGGGAGTCGAAGGCGGGGCGGAGGGTGATGGGCACGTCGTCCATGCGGTAAACGGTGCCGGGGGTATTGATGCCGTAGGTCGCGGTAGTAAAGGCGACGCGGGCCAACTCGGCGGTGTGGGTGAACTTGGGATCGAGGACGATGACCGGGATGCGGCGCATGGCTTCGATGGCCGGCTGCGGGAAGTTGGAGGCCGGGTCGCTGGCGATGACGACCATGGCGTCGGCTTCACCGCGGACCAGCAGGTCAACGGCGGTAAACTCGCCCGGATTGAAGCGGGGATAGCCCCGGCTGAAATTGACGGCAAAAGGAAAGCCAGTTTGCCAGGAGAGTACGTTATCCGCGCCGGTCACATTGCCGTGGCCGCGCACCGGCTTGGCCACAAAGTGGGTGAACTCATTCAGGTCGGTGGCCAGGGCCAGCAGCGCGCCGGAGTTGAAGTGCCGGCCGCGGGTCATGGTCAAGCCCATGCCAAAGAAGAGCACCCCGTAGCGGCAGTTCTTCATGCGCTCGACCAGGTCCTGCATCGTCGCCAGGGATACGCCCGTGATTTCCTCAACGGAAGGGTCTACCCGTCGGCCTTTGAGCAGCGCCCGCAAAGCCCACAGCAGCTCAAAATCCCGGCGCGGCTTGACCTGGATAAAGATGTCGGCCACCGGCTCGCTGGGGGTGCGGCGCACATCAACCAGCACCACGGTCCGGTCTTTTTTGCCGTTGGGGATGAACATGCCCTTCGGCGTGACCGAATAGCGGGTAAAGTGGCGGGGATGGGACTCGGCCGGGTTGCCGCCCCAGTAGATGACCAGATCAGCCCGGTTTTTGATCTCGCCCAGGGTAGCGGTGCTCTCACCGACGCCCTGAAAGGCAATGCCCGACGGTCCGTGGCAGACTTCGGTGGTGGTGCCGATGTTCGCCCCCAGCAAATCGGCAATGGCCACGGCCTGGCGCTGGGCCTCATTGGTCGTGTCGCTCAGGCCGTAAATCATCGGGTAGCGGGCCTGGGCCAGGATTTGCGCGGCCGCTTCGACGGCCTCGGCGGTGCTGGCTTCGCGCCCCTCGACCAGGGCGAAGGGACGGTTCTCCACAACGTGCTCGGCAAACCAGGCTTTACCCAGGACGCAGGCGTTTTTAGCCTTGAGGATGCGCCTTTGCTCCATGTCCACGGTCAGGACCATGTCATCGCAGACGCAGCCGCAAAAGGTGCAGGTGGCGTTTTCGACAATACGGATATTTTCACTCATAGTCTCTCCTTCTTTCAGTCGTCAGTAGCCAGTAATCAGTAGTCAGTAATCAGTAGCCAGTAATTAGTGATAACTGTTCACTGACAACTGTTCACTGATAACTACCCCCTCCTTATTCGTCTTCCGGTTCATCTACGACAGGCCAGGGCAGGCCGGTGGCTTCGTAGCGAGTCAGCAGTTGCTCTTCGAGTTCTTTATCGCGCAGTACATCCAGAACATCAAGCCCGAAATGCTTGGCGGCCACTTTCAGGCGCTCGCGCCGCTGCTGTTCCAGCTTGGTGCTCATCTCGTCAGCCCAATCGCCGATAGAAATCCAACTCATTGTGTTCGTCCTCCAGAATTTATCAACGTATGTTAAAATTTAGATACTGGCACGCTATAAAACGTATTGCGTATTGCGTGTTTCGTGCTTAAATGACTACGCAGTACGCAACACGCAATACGGACATTAGACCAGTTACTTTCTTGGGAGCACCTTCACTTTTTACGCTACCCGCTCCACCTCCACCTCCAGGTTTTTGGAGAGGGGCATGCCGGTGCCGGCGGTGTCGCCGCCCATCAGTTGGCTCGACGAGGGGCCGTACGCCAGAAAGAGAATGCCCTCTGGTAAATCCTCGGCTTTGCGGCCCTTGCAGCGCAGCACGGTTTCGCCGCTGCGGGAGCGCAGCCGCACGCGGTCGCCCTCCTGCAGGCCCAGGCGGGCCATATCAGCAACATTCATCTCCAGGGTCGTGGTGACTTCGACATATTCACCTTCCAGTTTGCTCACATTGAGACTAACGCCTTGTTTGCTCGAGCGTCCGGCAATCAGAGTCATTGTCTCCGCCATAGAGGCCTCCTGAGAAAAATAGTAGCCAGTAGTGTTACTACATTTTAACAAAAAACACCCAGTTTTTCGAGTCTCGTAGCACTTCATTGGGCAAAGAGACGGTTCAGTGGAAAAACCGGGTGTCTAAGTAGTTGCTGAGATGGTGAAGGGTTGCAGGCGCGCGAACCCCAACAGTCTTCAGCCCTAGCCTCAGTATAGATTTATAGCCCGCTGAGCATAAGTGACATATATCCTTATTGTTGGTGATGTTTGTCATTCTCATGATCAGGACTAAAAGTTTGGGCGAGATATATTATAAGCGATTGGTATGAGACCCGCCAGATTACGGTTGGACGGGTTTGAGCCGGGTTTTGAGTGCAGCGGCCTGGGCGCGGAGCTGATGCAGACAGGCAGCAGGCGTAGCCGCAGTGGTCAGAAGGGTGCAAATGGGCTGCCGGCGACGGATCTGCTCATACGGATGCGGAATGTCACGGATACCTTCAGCCGCCCAATCCCTCGTATCGCCTACAGTCACATCATGCGGAGCGTAGACAATCGCCTTGCCCGCTGCCGGCCCGCTGGCCAACGCCTGTTCCAGCCCAAAATGCGGCAGATGACCGCTGAACGACTGGACGTGCGCTTCAAAGACCCGCAGCCTATAGGCCAGATCAAACAGCTCCAACGAGGCCGAAGGCCGGGGATTGACCTCCAGGGTCCAAACGCGCCCGGCCTGCCAGATGAAATCCAGCCCGTTGACGCCCCACAGCCCGAATGTCTGGCTCAGATGCGAGACGATGGCGCGCGCTTCTATAAGCAGAGCTGCTAACTCACCTGGCGGCAGGCGGGGCGGGGCCAGGTTGCCGCAGTAGTGAAAGCCGCTGGCGCCAAACGCCGGCTGCCCCACCAACTGCTCGGTCACACCCAACAAAACGGCCTCTCGACCATTCGCCACAAAAGCCGCCGAGCCGGTCATGCCGACCAGCCGTTCCTGTAACATCCCTCCTTCTAACGGACGTCCCTTGCGCCAAAGACGGATGCCATGCCCGCCGCCGCTGTTGAGCGGCTTCCACAACCAGGAACGAGTCTTATCAGGGACTTGGCCCGTACCGACCGTGAACGTTTCGGGGAAGGCAAAACCGCCGGTGTGCAGGGCGTCCGCCAGGCGAGCCGGGTCACGCACCTGGGCCAGCGTCTCCGGATCATTACCCAGCAGTCGCCGCCCCTGGCTCAAGCGGGCCACTTCGGCCGGATAATTTTCCAAATTGGCGCTATAGACAACAGCGGGTGTGGCCAGGTCGCCGGCTGCATTGACCAGTCCAGCCGCGCTGTAGGGTAAGTTGTAATCACGCAGTAAAGAGCGGCTGGGGCACAAAGCCTGCAGGTCGGCATCGCCAAAATAATCCAGGGCCATGACCGGATAGCCGGCCCGTACGGCCAGTTCCGCCAGCATCCGCATCGTCAACCCGACCAGTAAAATGGGCTGGGTCTGGCTGTTCATCCTGTATAAAAAATTAGACCTGACGGGTACGCGTCGGAAGACCCGTCAGGTCATTTAATTGGGGGGCGCTCCGTCTCAAACTAACTCTTTAGCGACTTGATAGACTGACTCGGCGTCCATAAGGATATCGTTGGCTTCAAACAGCCTGGCGATACAGGTGCGATGCACCTTCATTTTACGCCCGCCGATGCCTAGCGCCCCAAAGGAAATGCGGCCTTCCCGCTCGCTGCCGTTATCATTCATCTCAATGCCCTCGATACCCAGCGGCGGGACCGCGTTGATGTCGGCGATCAGCTTCAGGTTTGGCAGACTGGTCCAGACAGCCTGGCTGACAAGTTGCGCGCCAGCGGCGCCGCAGGTAAACAAAGCGACCGCGCCTTCCAGCGCTTGCCTGGCCGACGTATCGTCGGTCAACACTGCGCCCTCTACCTTGACATCGAACCGTTTGCTGACGATTCCAGCGGCGGCCTGGGCCCGTTCCAGCGTCCGGGAGGTCAGGACGACATGCGCCCCTTCGCTGGCCAGCATCCCGGCCGCCCGCATGCCAACCGGCCCGGTGCCTGCGCCAACCACAACCCGCTGGCCCCGCACATCCATCGCCTTAACGATCTTGGCCACCCCGGTCGCCGCCGTCGTGTTGCAGCCATTTGAATCGAGCATGACCGAAACCTTGAACGGGCCAAAGAAAGTCTTTTGAACAGCGGCCAACAGAGCCTCGCCTGCTGGCACATTGGAACCGCCAATCCAGATAGCAGTGTTCTTCAGGTCGGGTATGCCGCGGGTGAAAAAGGCTCCCTGCACCAGCCCCGGTACGTCTTCGACGGTAACGTTGCCGTAGCTGAGCACGTCGTCAACGCCGGCATCATAGGGAACAATGCGGTCAAACGAGCTGGGATGCTTGTCACTGTCCAGTTGGATTAAGAGCTTTTTCATTATGATCTTCTCGTTAACAGACAATAAAATGAGGGGCGAAGTCCGCCCACTCCTTTTTATTCCATCGTGCCCGCGTGCAGGTTGGGTAGGCCGCACTGCACGCGGGCCAATGTTACCTCATCTCCTCCTGATTACAAAATCTGTGACTTCCCTGGCGGAGCGGAAGTCAAGGACAGGGCTTAAACGCTGGCCGAGCGCTGCTCGTAGCCAACCACCGGGTCGGCGCCCATGCCCTTGTTGACGCCCAGGCCGAGGTTGGTCCAGCGGTATTCGGTCGCGCCCCAATCCTTATCAATGCGCAGCGGGAAGGAGGCCGACTCAGGATGCAGGGCCACGACGTGGGTCAGCATGGTCGCCGTGACCGGCTCACTGGTCAGCAAGCAGGGGAAGTCGGCGAACTTGAGCATGGTGCCCACGCGTTGGGTGATGGCGCAGGGCGGGTAGGTGTAGCGATGGATGTTGGCCAGCACGTCGTGCTTGTCAACCGGGCCGAGATCAATCTTGACCCCGTCAATTTCGGCGCCACCGCCCAGCGGCTTGGGTTTGAGAGTGTTCCAGCCTTTCCAGATGGACATCATCAGGTCCACGTTGTGCAGCTCGGCCGCCGAGTCGCGGTTGGGGTTCATGGCCACCATGTTGTGGAAGCGGTTGACCAGCAGCTCGATGACGCTGGGGATCGGCATGTAATCCAGCATGAATTCATAGGCCATCAAGGCCGCACTCGTGCCAACCGCCAGGCTAACCACCCCATACTCATTCTTGAAGCCTTGATCCAGACCGCGCTTCAGGGTGCTTTCCAGGGCGGCGGTATGGGCCTCAAAGATGGCCATGACAATGGGGTCTTGGGCGAAGTTGAACATGGTCTGGCTGTTGTGGTGGGCCACATCGCCGACGCAGTAGGCCGGGACGCAAACAACATTGCCCGGATGGACGCCCTTGGCCAGGGCCGCCTTGACGGTGGGTTTCATGCGCTCCTTGTACTGCTTTTGGTACGCAGCGGTATCGAAGGAGCTGTGGCCGCCATGCCCGCCCAGGTTATGGCCCAGCATCAGCTTGGTTTGGGCCTCCGAGGGGGTGTCATAGATCATCTGCAAGGTGGCAACTTCATCGTCGAGGGCGGCATCCAGCGTTTTGCCGGCTTCGACCGAGGCTTTGAAGGAAGCGCCCAGGCCATAGGAGGTGGTCATGCCAAAGGATTTGGCCGCCAGGATGGTCTTCTTGTGGTCTTTGGGGATGTCTACGCCCTGGAGAATCCGGTTGACGACGTTGGCAGTCGAGCCGGGGCTGAGGGCAAAGTCTACCACGCAGGTTGGCCCATACAGGCCGCCATAGAGGCGGGCGGCTTCGCGGCCAATCAGGGCGCGGTTCTTCGGGATAGCATCAATGAACTTTTTGACCGAGGCCTTGAAATCGGGCTGCTCTTCGTAGAGGATTTCCATAATCGGGCCGGTCTGATAGTGCTCGACAAAGGGATCGTCTTCGGGCCGGACTGTCTTGGTCAGGGATTTGAGGATTTCATAGTGGGCGTTAACCGAGTCGACATGGAGGGCAATAACTTCAGGCAGTTCATTCTCAACGGCCTTCATGCCATTCACGGCGTCCACATAGGGTTGTGCGTCGGTGATTTTGAATTCAGTGCCTCGTTTGGCCTTGATATTGGTCACATCAGCCTTGAGGGCCGCCAGAGCTTGACCTACCATTGCTTCATGGATAGCTTTTGACATAATTGGTTCTCCTTTTTTCTTCAATGAAAACAGTTTTCTGCCTTGAAAACGTTTTGAGGTGTACTTACCTCAGTCTTCCCGGAAATGGTCGCTGATATGTAATTTAAGTGAATCTTTCACCCCCTTTCGTCGCACATTTTGGGTAATGACATTTCCTGAAGAAACTACCTCAATTCAAGCAAAAATATGATGATTGTCGGTAGATAAGATGACATCTATCACTAGCAGTTCAGAGTATTTTCATTTACTCTAATATCGAGAGATGTCCGCTTTTCCTCACCAGATTAACCCGGCCAAGTAACACCATACTTCAAAAACGCCAGCACTCCAGAGGCGCGTAATCAGGTCGTGACTCGGTGGGGTTAGGTTGAAATCAGCTTGCTGAAGCGGAATTTTACAAACCCTGATTTTTTGGGATAATTAATAGATAAGCGCTGCTGAGGACGCTTGGCAATGTGTAAGCTGCTTCCTCCTTTCTTCAGCACCTTCTTCTATTTCTGATAGGGTAATGTTATAGGGTCTGACTATAACATGATAAACCCTCGCCCTTTCCAAATCATTTCTAACTTCTTTCTAACCTCTTTCCAAGCTGTTTGAGAAGCACCGCTATTTGAGGAAAGCTCTCAGGCTAGAGGTGAAGGGCGCTTGATGGGCTTCGTCCCTCTTCATTAGCCTGGCCAGAAGGCAAAGCGCCTGCCACTTGAGTAGTTAAAAGGAAGAATCAATGATGCCCGTTTTCCGGCTGCGATTGTTAGGCCCTGTTCAAGTCAATCGGGATGGTGAGCCAATTCAAGGTTTTAAATCTCGCAAGACCCTGGCTCTTTTGGGCTATCTGGCTACAGAGAGCCACCCTGTCTCACGGGGTTACTTGGTGGAACTCTTCTGGCCGGATCAAACCGAAACCCGGGGCCGGAATAACTTGAGCCAGGCCTTGCACAGTATTTTGAGCCTATGGCCAGGCTGTTTTGAGGTTACTCAGCAGACTATCCAATTCTCCTGGCATTGTTCAACCTGGCTGGATATAAAAGCGTTCGACGAATTGACCGGCCGGGGCGAAGTTAACGCGCTGGCCATGGCCGCCGACCTGTATCGGGGTGACTTTATGGCCGGGCTGTACCTGGACGACTGCTCTGAATTTGAGCAGTGGCTCAGGTTGCAGCAGGAGATCTGGCAGCAGCGGGTGGCCCAGGTCTTACGAGATGTGATTGCGCATCATATCCGCCAGAATGAAGCCGAGCAGGCGCTTCAGTTCATTTCTCGCCTCCTGACCATAGACTCCGGCGACGAAGAAGGACACCGCCAAAAGATGGACCTGTTGGCCCGGTGCGGACAGCGTAGCGCCGCTCTGGCCCAGTATGAAAGCTGCCGCCGCTATTTAACCGAAGAATTGGGAGTGGAGCCGGCTAATGAAACCGTTCAGTTGTATGAACAGATCCGGGCCGGAACTGTGCGCCAAGAGACAAGGACCTTGGTGAACAGTGCAGAACGCTTCCCCTCCCTCTCTTCTTCCCTTGCTTCAGCGGCACTGGTTTACAACAACCTCCCAGCCCAATCTACGTCTTTTATTGGTCGGGAGATAGAACTGGCCATCATTGATCAGGACCTAAGCAGTTCAACCTGCCGCCTCTTAACGATTATCGGCCTGGGGGGCATTGGTAAAACTCGTTTGGCCCTGCAAGCTGCTGCAACCACCACCAGGTTTCAGCATGGAGTCTGCTTCGTTCCGTTGGTCTCGACCAGTTCAGCCGAGTTTCTCACCTCTGCTATTGCCGACGCCCTCAATTTTTCTCTCTATGGCCGGGGCGACCCCAAAGCTCAGCTTCTAAATTATCTCAGCAGCAAAGAAATGCTCCTGGTGTTGGACAACTTTGAGCACTTGATCGGCGGCGCCAATCTTCTGGTGGAAATTCTGGAGTGCGCTTCTCATATCAAAATATTGGTTACTTCCAGAGAACGATTGGGCCTCTATGAAGAGTGGGTGCTCGACCTGCAGGGACTGCCGTTTCCCGAAAGTGAGGATATTCAGCAGATCGAAAATTACAGCGCCGTGCAGTTGTTTCTACAGCGGGCCCAGCAGGCGCGGGCAGATTTTTGGTTGAGATTTTTGGAAAAACCGGCTGTGGCCCGTATTTGCCGCCTGGTTGAGGGTCTCCCTCTGGGCATCGAGCTGGCGGCAGCCTGGACCCGGTCTTTTTCCTGTGAGGACATTGCCGCGGAGCTTGAAAAGAACCACAACTTTTTGACGACTTCGCTCCAAAATATTCCTCCCCGGCATCGGAGCGTGCGGGCCGTGTTTGAGCATTCCTGGAGACTGCTCTCCGAGGAGGAGCGAAGCGTCTTCAGGAAATTGTCCGTTTTCTGGGGCGGATTTAGTCGGAAGTCAGCCGAGCAGGTGGTTAACGCTTCTACTTTTCTGCTCTCAGCCTTAGGAGACAAATCTTTGCTCCGCCGGACCGCCTCGGATCGCTATGAAATCCATGAGCTTTTACGCCAGTATGGGGCCGAAAAACTGGCCGAGAATCCCGACGAGAAAAAAGAGGTAAAGGGTCAACACTGTCGTTATTATGCCGAATTTTTACAGGAACAAGAAGTCCTGCTGAAAAGGGGAGAGCAAAAGGAAGCCCTGGAGGCTATCAGCCTGGAAATTGACAATGTGCGCGCCGGGTGGCAGTGGGCGGTCGCCAACAGGAGCGAACAAGACTTTGAAAAGTATCGCGAGGTTTTGTTCCTGGTCCATACAATGCAGAGTTGGTTCCAGGAGGGCGAAGCGGTCTTCAAACAAGCTGCCGTCAGCCTGCGTCAAATCAGGGAAAAAGCCACTTCTGACCCGAAAATAAATAAAATGCTGGGGCATGTTCTGGCTCGACAAGGCGTCTTCTGCGCCAGCCTGGGTCACTATGACCAGGCCAGAGCCATTATGCAAGAAGGGTTGGTTATTTTTCAAGATACCGCCATCCGCCAGAGTTCACCGCTGGGCCTCAATTATTTAGGGGCTATTGCCTGGGCCTTGGGCGAGTATGTCGAAGCCAAACAACTCTGCCAGGAAAGTCTGGCCATCGCCGAAAAGGCGGGAGATCGCTGGAAACAGGCCCTGATTCTTGAGTATCTGGGTATGATTGCCATCAGCCTGGGAGAGTACGGGGACGCTAAAGCGATAGCGCAAAGGAGCCTGTCTATTTTTAGAGAATTTGGCTATCGGAGCGGTATTGCCTTTTCTCTAAACCTGCTCGGCATCGTGGCCCATAATCTCGGCAAGTATTACGAGGCCAGGCAGCTTTGCCAGGAAGGCCTGGCGATAGCCAGAGAGATTGGGGATCGCTGGGAAGAGGCTTTGTCTCTGGAATATTTGGGTATGATCGCTATTAGCCTGGGCCAGTATACCGAAGCTCAAACCCTGGTTCAAGAGAGTCTGGCTATTTTTAGAGAGTTTGGCTATCGAAGCGGCATCGCCTTTTGCCTGAACTTGCTGGGTACGGTGGCCCGGAATTTGGGTGAGTACGGCGAAGCCAAACGGCTTCACCACGAGGTTCTGCAAACGTGCAAAGCATTGGACTACTCCTTGGGCATTGCTATAACCTCCTACTACTTGGGGCATACGGCCTATCTACTGGGAGAGCACACGGAGGCCAAGCGGCTGCTAACCGACAGTTTGACCCTGGCCAGGAAACTGGCGTACCAGCGAGGAGTTACCCAATCGCTCAATGCTTTAGGAAGTGTGGCTTATGCCTTGGGGGAATACAAAAAGGCCAAGAAATATCTACTGGAGGCCCTCAATACGACGCAAAAAATCCACGCTCTGCCCATAATTTTGGACATTTTTTTGGAGTTCGCTAAACTTTTTATCAAAGAAGGCAAAACAGTGCAGGCTATGGAATTACTCGCTTTTCCCCTGCACCATGCTGCCTGCAAAAAAGAGACCAGGGATCAAGCCAGCGGACTGCTGGCTAAACTGGCCACTGAACTCCCCGGCCCGGTCATAGCCACGGCTCAAGAAAATGGGAAAACTAATCAACTCGAAAAAGTGGTGGCAAAATTACTCAACGAGAGAGTCGGACTAGAATGGGTCTGTTCTTAACCAGGTACTATTATTAAGGAGAGACTGATGTCACGAGTTATCGGAATTGACCCCGGCACAGTCAGCTTTGACCTGTGCGGATTGGAAAACGGGAAAGTTTTTCTGGATACTACTATTCCCTCAGCAGAGATTGGAGCCAACCCGCAAGTTCTCGTTGACGCCTTAAAGGCGGTCCAACCCCTGGATTTGGTCATTGGCCCTTCCGGCTACGGCCTGCCCTGGGTCAGCATTGAGGAATTTGGCGAGCAGGAACTTTTCCTCTTCATTCTGGCCGACGAGCGAGAACGCAACCAGATTTCAGTATTGGGGGGTATGGGGGAGATGATCGGCCTGTTGAAAGCCAGCGGCCTGCCAATCAAATTTATGCCAGGGGTGATCCACCTGCCGACGGTGCCGGAACACCGCAAAGCGAATAAAATTGACATGGGCACAGCCGATAAACTGTGCTGTCTGGCTCTGGGGATACTCGACCAGGCCAGCCGGCACCACATCGCTTACCGGGAAACGGGCTTCATCTTTGTGGAGGTGGGCGGCGCTTACACGGCGGTGATGGCGGTGCAGGGAGGGCAGGTGGTAGACGGGTTGGGCGGCTCCAGCGGCAGCCCCGGCTTCTACTCCCTGGGCGCGATGGACGGTGAACTGGCCTACCTGCTCGGCAGTTTTCCCAAATCCGTGCTCTTTTCCGGGGGAGTAGCATACGCGGCTGGCCAGCCGGCCATGGCGCCGGAAGAACTTCTCGCCCTGCAAGAAGTCAATCTAACGGTTAGTCGAGCCTGGGAGGCTTTGTTTGAAGGCGTGACCAAAAGTGTCGCGGCGGAAATGACGGTTGTGCCGCGGGTGCGCGAGATTCTCCTCTCAGGCCGCTTGTGCCGTATCCCGGCCATCCGGGAAGAACTGGCCGAACGTTTGAGCCGCTTTGCCCCGGTCCACCGCATCTCGGGCATTGCCCATACGGCCAAGGAAGCCGCCCAGGGCGCGGCCCTGATCGCAGATGGCATGGTGGGTGGGCAATTTGCCGATCTGGTCGAGACGATGCGGCTTAAGGAAGCCAAGGGGACGGTGCTGGATTATCTTCAGGTCAGCCTGACCAACGAACTTAAGCAGAAGTATCTGAAAGAGGCTGCCTCTTAGGGTAGAACTCGGTCAAGCGCTTCGGGATTGAGACCGACAAAAATATTCTTGCCGATTTCGATGACGACCGCTTCCTGCTGGCCCGATAATTGGATCATACGCTGCAAGCTGGCCTGATCGTCTTCGATGTCGGCATGGTCAAACACTACGCCCCGACCGTCAAAAAACCGGCGCACTTCCTGGTAATCGGCAGCCTGGCGGCGCCCGTAGACGGTCACGCCTTCAAACGGCGTGGTTGGTGCAGCACAGATACACATACACAACTCCTTCCTTTGTTCCAAAATAAATAGAAACTGTAATAATACACCCCCGGCAAAATTTGACAAGTATAGCCGCTTAATGTATAAGTTTACAGTCATAAGCCCCTGTAACGCTGGTTGGCGTTTCGTTTTTAAGCAAGACCGTGCTGCTGCCCCAATTTTTTAACCTATGTTGATTTCGGACAAAGCCCGGAGTTATGTTTGTCCGTATTAAAATAACCTTTTTATCTATCGAAGGAGATAACTTATGAGCAAGGCAATGATGGTCGGCGAATCTTTGGTTGGCGATGGCAACGAAGTCGCGCACGTGGACATTGTGATTGGGCCGAAAGATGGCCCGGTTGGGCAGGCTTTTGCCGCCTCCCTGGTCAACCAGACCGATGGATTCACCTCGCTGTTGTCACTAATTACGCCCAATCTGCCGGCTAAGCCGGATACAATTATGACAAACAAGGTGACCATCAAAGGCGCCAAGCAAGCGGTGCAAATGTTTGGTCCGGCCCAGGCGGCGGTAGCTCGTGGGGTGGTGGATTCGGTCAAAGAGGGGGTTATTCCTAAGGACCAGGTTGATGATCTGTGTATCATCGTGGGAGTTTTTATCCATTGGGAAGCTGAGGATACTAAAAAGATTTATGACTATAACTACCAGGCCACTAAAGAAGGCATCCGGCGCGCTATGACCGGCAAGCCAACCATTGACGAAGTGCTATCCCAAGAAGGCACAGCCCGCCATCCCTTTGCTGAAGGGGCGGAGGGGTAAAATTAGCAGCAAATCCCCAACGACAATTAGGCGGCTCATCTGTCGGATGGGCCGCTTTTTTATAAAAAAAGCAACCCAATCGGGTGATTGGCTTGGTCAAGGGGATGCGGCAGAGTTATTAAAAGATAACTCTGTTTTATGTCAAAACTACCCAAACGGGTATAGGCAACAGCCAGTCAAAATGGTATAAAGAAGTTAGTTAGACGGGGTTACCAATTTCCCGTATCGGGGGTTGACGAACCTCTGTTAAATAAGTTATCATTAGAGTATGAGTGCCTGTTCTGCTCCAGGGGGGATGTCAGAGCATGGTAAGGCACAGCACATTACAAGCATACTCGATCAGGAGGTAAATCTAATGCTGCAACAAGATTTGGAAACTGCTTTTGAGGAAATCGCCGCTGAGGCCTGGACACGGGGTCAGTCCCCATTGGAGCGGATGTACGATTGCTGGGTTGGCGAGGGGGCATGGGAAGAAAAACCAACACCCGTTACCTTTCGCATCCATGACGCCGCCACCGGCCAGCCCATTCCGTGTCACATCTGCAACTCGACGGACAAGTGGGTGGTCGAAGGCGACGAGGTCAATCAGATTGCCCGGGTGTTTGTTTGCGAACATGAACCCGTCTGGGTTGGCCATGGAATGATCCGCCAGATTTCTACCGTTCCGGTCCGCCGGGTTGGATCGCTCGAGGAAACAGGGCGCCCACTCGAATAGATAGGATTAAACTAACATTTCTCCGCAGCCTTCGCTTGATTTAATCACCGTTGATAAATCTTGGGTAGACATTCTGCTCCGCGTGCCCGCTTTGCCTGGGCATGACCAGAAAGTATTGGGCCAATTTATTGGCAAACAACCGGGGGGTGTAGGTGGGAATGTGGCATGCGCCGCCAGCCGCCTGGGATTACGCACCGGGGTGGTTAGTTGGGTTGGCGATGATGCCGAGGGCAAGCTGGTGCTGGACGATTTGCGCCGGTTTGGGGTTGACGTAACCCACGTGGCCGTTGGGTCTAATACCAGCACTAACTTTACCACAGTTTTGCTTGATCCTTCAGGCGAGAAGGCGATTGTCGTGGTCCCAACGACCTTCGATACGCTGATCCTTGATCCCCCATTGGTAACATTTTTAAGCAACACCCGCCTGGTTTACAGCACCGCCTACGACTCCGACCAGCTAGAACGAACAGCCAGGAATGTACATGCGGCCGGCGGCCTGATGAGCACCGATATCGAGCCGGTGGCCGGGCTGCAAGACGAGACGTTACGGCGAGTGCTTTCCCTGGTTGACATCGTGTTTTTTGATGCGGATGCGCTAGACACGGAGGATTATGATCAAGCGGCCCAGGAGGTCTGTGCGGCTGGGCCTGAGTTGGTCGTGGTTACCTGCGGAGCGCAAGGCGCGTTAGCTTGCAGCGCTCAAGGCGTTGTTCATTGTCCGGCTTTTAAGGTTCCGGTTGTTGATACTACCGGGGCTGGCGACTGCTTTACCGCGGCATTTTTAACCGCTTACCTGCGCGGCTTTCCTCTCAAGCAAAGCCTCTTATACGCCCACGCTGCGGCGGCCCTTTCCATCCAGGAACATGGCGCCCGCAGCGCTCTCCCGACCGATGGGCAAGTCCGTCAATTTCTGACCGCTGTCGAGTGAGCTATCCCAGTCTAACGCTGGCAGCAATTAAATGTAACTGGGCCAATACATCTAAGGTATTGGACTTAATAGATATAGTTTTTAATTAGCCTAAGGATTTGCTCTTCTTCATAATTTCTAGCCAACTTCTCCAAAACCTGAGCAAAAGGTTGAAATTCCTGGCCCATTTGGGCAATCTCGAGCGCCCGTTGGCGCAGTCGAGGTAATTCCCCTCTCATAGCCAGATCGAACAAAAAGGCTATTTCTGCCGGAGGAGGCGGAATTAAGGCATCTTCTCTCTCAAGCGGTCCGGCTCGGTTGACGATCTCGTCCTGAGTGGGCGACTCTTCATAGACCCATTGCAGGTGCAGATGGGACTCAAGAAGGTTAAGTAGTTTTTTGACGTCAATAGGCTTCGCCAAGAAGTCATCACAGCCCACCCGCACACTGTGCGATCTATCCTGCTCAAAGGCGCTGGCGGAGGTGGCTATGATGACTGCCCGTTTTGAGTGTAGTGCTGGTAGCTGTCGAAGCGCTTGAACTGCCTCAAAACCCGTCATTTCCGGCATGAGCAGGTCCATTAAAATGAGGTCGGGTTGGAAAGCCTCTGCTTGGGCCAGGCTCTCTTGTCCCCCGGCGGCCTCTATCACTTCAAACCCTAATGGTTCCAGCAGGTTGACGAGCATGGAGCGGTTGAGCGGCTCATCATCCGCTACCAAAACCTGCCGCCGCTGGCCCAAGTAACCCGCTATCCTCTGGTCCGACACCTGTTGACCTTCGGCGGCCCGCCATAAGGCCGGAAATTTTAACTCCAGGCGGAAGATGCTGCCCCGGCCAAATTCACTCTCAACCTCCAAGGTACCCTGCATGGCCTCGACCAAACGTTTGGTAATCGCCAAACCCAGGCCCGTGCCTTCTGCTCGCCGCCGGGCCTCCCCTACCTGCTCAAACGGCAAAAATATCCATTCTAACTGCTCCGGGGTCATGCCGATCCCTGTGTCGGCAATCTCAAAGCGAAAGGTGGAGTGTATGTAATCGGAAGTTCCGGGACGATTGCTCACCGACACACGAAACGTCACCGCTCCCTGGTCGGTAAACTTGATAGCGTTGCTCAAAAGATTGATCAAAATTTGGCGCAGACGCTTTTCATCCGCCTGGATCATAGGTGGTAAAGGGGTCAATTGGTTATAGGTAAATGTGACCCCCGGCTTCTGTTGAGCGCGAATGGAAAACATGCCGACAATACCTTCTAAAAAATCGGCCAGGCGAAAATCACTGGGATAGAGTTCCAGCTTGCGCGCTTCAATTTTTGAAAGGTCTAAAATATCGGTGATAAGGGTTAAGAGATGGTCCCCACTTTGGCGAATAATGTGGACAGCATTGCTCTGAAGTGGACTTAAATGCCCGTCTCTGGCCAGAATTTGGGCATAGCCCAGGATGCCGTTAAGAGGCGTCCGGAGTTCATGGCTGACGCTGGCTAAAAATTCACTCTTGGCCCGGCTGGCCATCTCGGCGGCCTCTTTGGCCCTGGCTAACTCGATGGCCCGCTGCTGGGTTTGGTCAAACAAGCGGCGATGCTCGACGGCCACCGTTAGCTGGCCCAGGAGAGCGAGATAAGGCTGGATCTCCTGCTGGCTAAAATGATAAGGTTCCTGGCCTTGGAGGATTAAGACCCCAATTTGGCGGGTTTGACTCCACAAGGGTAAGACGGCCATGGCCCGGATATTCAGGTGTTGAGTCACTTCCAGGGTAGCGGGGTCGGTTCGCTCATCCTGTTGGACATCGGTGAAAAAAACAGGCTCCGCCGAAAAGAAAAGGTTAATGCTTGGGAGCATCGCCCGAAAGTAACGAGTACCGGGAGGGCTGGGCGGCGTGCCCCAGCCGCTGTACCAGTTGGCCTCAACCACCATCGCTTCGACTTCGCCTCTCTCATTGTATTCAAAGACGTTTAATACGGCCCGATTTATGACCGGGATGTAGCCGCCTTTGACCACCACGGCAATCAATTCCGAAAGTGTGCTGGCCGAGATCATCCCCTGACTCATGTGGTAAAGTTTTTCAGTCTGTTGGGTGTGCTTTTCCAGGCTGGCAATGGTTTCACGCAGCCGTCCGGTCATAATGTTGACCGTCGTCGCCAGGCGGCCAATTTCATCCTTAGACTCCACCGTAGCCTGAGCGTTCAAAGCGCCGGCGGTAATTTGCTCGGCGGTCGTAATCAGGCGTTGCACCGGCCCGGCAATATTTTCTTTAAAGATAAAGGCCATCCCAGCGCCCAAAACCAGGGCCAGGACGCCGCCGATCAGGGTTTGCAGTTGAACCCCGGCCAAACTTCGCCTGCCCCGGTTCAAGTCAGCCTGAAGTAACGCCTGCTGGCCCATCGTCATTTCATTCAACAGGTGCAGCATCTGTTCCGCCCGAGGTTCAGCCTCGGTTTTGAACAGGTATAAATCCTCATAGGTCCGTTCGCCTTCGATAGCGGCAAATATCTGCAGGGGTAAAGCCAAAAGCTGCTGGCGAGCCTGGGCAACGTTTGCCAGCAAAGATTTTTGGTCGGTGGATAGCAGGGCTTGTTTGGCCTGTAACTTTTCCCAGGCGGTACTATTTGCCAACAAATTATTCGCGTAACCAAATTTGAAGGCCAAATCACCTGAGGTGGCATAGGCGCGCAGGTTGGTTGCCATGGCCTGAAAAGAACTGCGCAGCTCAACCAGATAGGCCAATATTTCACGATTGTTGGTCGAGGGCGCTCTTTTCTGTTGTAGCTCGAGCAACTGATCAACGTGACCCAGGATAGATGTATTCAAGGGTTGAAAAACTAAGCTCTCCAGGCGCAGGGCGGGTTGATTTTCCTGGGGATTGTCATGCAGCTCAAATAACCGCTGGGGGATAGGGGACCAGGCGGCAAAAGTGGTTTTTAGCTCATTAAGGCGGCGAATATCTTCCGGGTCGTTCCAACCTGCGGACAGGGCTTCCAATTGAGCTAAATTGACTTCAAAGACCTCCTTGGCTTTGTTAAAATCGTCAATATTTTGTAAGTCGCTCAGAACCAGATAGCCGCGTAAACTGGCCTGCATCTGGAGCAAACTGAACTGAGCGCGGGCAGAGGCCAGGGTCGCCGGAACACGAACCTCCTGGGTGAGATTAATATTTTGGGTGGCTTCCCGGCCGGCCGCAAAAATCAGGCCGACCACCAGGAAGGTTAGCAGGACTAGAATCCCAAAGCCGGTGTTGAGTTTGAGGCCGAGGTTAAGATCATTGAACCTTCTCATGCCGGGTAAATGGGTTAAGGCATGAGAAAAGCCTTGGGTAAAGATAGAACGCTTATAATCTGAGGCGGGGTTTTGATTCGCCATCACAACCTCCTCAAAGACAAGCTTGCTGTTGTTACCGGCTGTAGCCCAAGCGAGCCAATTCTTTGTCAACGGCGATGGCCGCTTGATCCAGGGCTTCAGCCGGGGTCAGTTCACCGTTAATGGCCTGGTAAATATACAGACCAATGGTATCCCGAATGACGACATGAAAAGGAAATGGCGGCGCTCCGGCAAAGAGGTGTCCTTGCTTTTTCATGAGCGTGTAGTAGCCGTTAAGCTTTTTATCCTGCGCCCGCACCAACGGATCATCAAAAGTAGAGAGGTGGACTACCCGACTGCTGGTTGTGGCCCACTCCGGCTGGATTGCCGGGCGGCCAAGGTATTGCAGCCAGAGTAAAGCCGCCTCTTTATTTTGCGAGGAGTAGGGAATGCCAAAAGCAGCGCCGTCGTAATAACCAAGGTAGCCTTTATCCACCAGCGCATCTTCTATCACTGCCGGAGCAGTGGGAGGCAGCGCCACGCCAACCTTGCCAACTACTTTGGAACGGGCCGCGTCGGTGGCAATCCAGGCTGCATTTTCGCCGTAAACCCAGCCCTGGGCTGCCCGGCCGGCGGCAAAAGTAGTGGCTACTTCATCCCAGGTACTACGGGTTGCCTCTGGCGGCGCATACTGCAGCAGGTCGAGCCAGAAGGTCAGGGCTATCTTCGCCTGCCGGCTGTTTAACTGGCCGCCATCGGCCACGTTAGCCTTATACTTTTCCAGGTTAATGCCCCAGTTGTACACGCCAAAGGCCGGGGCAATTGTTTCCAAAAATTCGTAGGTGGAAGCGGGATGATTATTGGCTGCCTGAATGGTAGTTCCCCATAATTCCAACCCCTGTTCTCGGCCATATTGGGTGAAAAAGGCGGCATTATCGTGATATTGGTCAACGGTGATGGCCGGGGCAAGGGGATAGTGATAGCGGGCGGCAAAGGCGGCCTGAAGGGTGGGGTCTTCAAAAAGGTCTTTGCGGTACAGATAAATCTTGAGAAAGGCCTCCATGGGCACCCCGTAAAGGTCGCCGCTGTGAGGATCTTTAAATTCGTTGCTGAAGGAAGTAAAGTCAAGCGGATTAAAATCGGGTAAAGCCAGCGCAGTGTGGTCCTGCAACGCCTGGGTTAGATTAACCAGGAAGCCTCGTTCCAAATAGCCATAAATAAAATCCTGCTCGACGTAGATAAAGTCATAAATGCCTGTCCCGGCTTCCATATCTTGAATGGGCAACCGGTACATCTGGTCATACGTTGTTACTTCCAAATCAACCTTGATTTCGGTTTCTTTTTCAAAAGCCGGAGCCAGCACATCGCGCACATAAGTGGAAGCGGGCGTGTTCTCGCTGATGCCACGAATAACAACGCCCCGGTAAGGTTTGGCTGCTTCGGCCAGGACATCCGGACCTGCTTCGGCTTGAGGACTGGCTGTTTTGGACTGTTCGGCCGACGCCGGCTCTATCATCTTCGCGCCGCAAGCTCCCAGGGAGATAGTAAAGATGACGCCCACCATGAACAACGTGATTTTTTGTTTCAACACCTTTGTTTACTCCCCAAAAATGGATACAGGGGTCTTGCTTTCTGGTTATGGCTCTAAACTGATAATCCCTTTGCGAATGGCGAACTTAGTCAGTTCCGTGACGTTGTGGATATTGAGCTTATGCATTAAGTTGATGCGGTGTACCCCGGCCGTTTTCAAGCTGATGTGCAGACGCTCGGCAATCTCTCGATTGGAGAACCCTTCGACAATCAGTTGCAGGACCTCTCGCTCGCGGTCGGTCAACTGCTCGTAGGGGTCATCTTTGTTTATCGTTTTGACGTGCCGGATATACTCTTCAATCATCGTCTTCGAAATGGCCGGGCTGAGAAAATAGTCGCCCCGGTGAACGGCCTCAATGGCTGAAACTAACTCTTTGGGCGCTGCCTGCTTAACCAGATAACCCGCCGCGCCCGCCTGCAAGAACTGAAAGATGTACTCCTCATTGGTGTGCATGGTCAGCACCAATACTTTAACGTGCGGAAAGCGCTTGCTGATCTGACGGGTTGCTTCCAGACCGTTGAGAATGGGCATGGTGCTGTCCATCAGCACAATATCGGGCGACAAGCGTTCAACCTTTTCAACGGCTTCCCGGCCATCTTCGGCTTCGCCGACTACCTCAATGTCTGTTTCGCTGTCCAATAGGGAGCGGATGCCCTTGCGAACGATAGTGTGATCGTCAGCCAATAATATTTTTATCTTTGGCATAACCGTTTTCCTCCGGCACTTTTACCAGCAACTGGGTGCCATGTCCAGGCCGGGAGCGGATGTCGAGGCGGCCTCCCAGCAGAGTAATTCGCTCGCGCATGCCTAACAGGCCGGTTCCGTTGACCACACCTTTCCGGCCGATCACCTTGGCCACATCAAAGCCCTGCCCATTGTCCTCGATGCAGGCCATAATCGCCCCTCCCTTCTGTTCCAGGCGGAGCTGCACCCGGCTGGCCCGGGCGTGCTTGGCGACATTATTTAAAGCCTCCTGGACCACCCGGTAGAGTGCCGTCTCCAGCTCCGGGGACAATCTTTCTGCCAGCCCCAGCACTTCAAACTTGGTTTCAATAGAGAGTCTGTGGGCATACTGTTTGATATACCAGCGTAAGGTTGGGACCAGGCCCAAATCATCAAGCATGGGGGGACGCAGATTAAGGGATAACTCCCGGACTTGTTCCAGGGTCTGGGCAGTCAGAGTGCTGGCCTCAGCCAGGCGCTCGCTGACTCGCGGCGTGCAGTCCGGAGGAAGTTCATTCTTGATTGCGGTTAAGTTGATACTGATGGCTGTAAGGATTTGGCCCAGGTGGTCGTGCAGATCACGGGCTAACTGTTTACGCTCGGCTTCCTGAATTTCAGTCAGCCGGTTAGCCAGGGCGCGGAGCTGTTCCCGTTGTTGGTTAACCGCCTCGAACAACCGTTCGCGCTCAGTCCGGCTGCTCACTTCTAGTTGCCTGTTTTTCTCTTGCAGGCTCAGGGTTAAATCACGCAGGCGCAAATGGGTGGTGATGCGGGCCAGGACCTCTTCCTGGTGCAGCGGCTTGGTCACATAATCCACCGCTCCCACCTCAAACCCCTTGACCTTATCCTCGGAACTCGTTAGAGAGGTCATGAAAATAACCGGGATATCTTTGGTGGCCTCGTCGGCTTTCAGCCGCTGGCAGATTTCAAAGCCATCCATGGTTGGCATTAATACATCCAATAAAATAAGGTCGGGGGGCGAATAGTGGACCTTTTGCAGAGCGCTGTCGCCGCTGCGCGCAATCATGATTCCAAAACCATACTGCTCCAAATAATCAACGATGACGCCCAAATTCGCCGGGGTATCGTCAACGATTAAGATATAATATTCGGCATAATTGAGTTTAGCCGGGATTTTGGTTGTTGGAATCATATCGGCTGTAGTCCCTATTGTATCACGAATAGTAAACTTTTAGTATTTATAAGGTGTATCCAGAATTTTAGGCGGTTCTACACCTACGGCGAGTTGCCAACTTGTCCTACACTACCAGAAAATTGGGACGGATCCATATTTATGAAGGTAGTTCAGGCTCCCAGTAAGCCTAACTTCACCGCCGCGATTGCTGCCTGGGCCCGATCAGAAACTCCTAGCTTGGTGAAAATTTCGCTCACATAATTGCGCACCGTTCCCGGCGACAGGTGCAATTGACCGGCAATTTCAGGGTTGCTTAAACCTTGAGCTAGCAAACGTAATACTTCCTGTTCTCGTAGCGTCAATGCTTCTGGCAAATCTAAAGACGGGATAGTTGGAGATAACGTAGGGGTTTGGGCGATGTGAGTCATTATCTTACCGGCCACCTCTGGATCGAGGTGGGCCTTGCCCTGAGCCGTGCCTTCGATGGCCCGCACCAGATCATCCCGGCGGGTATCCTTGAGCAAGTAACCGCTGGCTCCGGCTCGAATGGCATCGAAAACCCACTCGTCGGTGGCATAGGTCGTCAAAACCAAAACATTCACTCCTGGAAATTGCTGGCGGATAAAGCGGGTTGCTTGGACGCCGTTCATCACCGGCATATTCAAATCCATTAAAACCACATCGGGCTGGGTGTGCGCTACCATATCAACAGCTTCCTGGCCGTGGCTGGCCAGAGCTGCGACACGGATATGCGGTACAGTCCCCAAAATAGCGGCCAGTCCTTCCCGGACAACTGCTTGGTCATCACAAATGAGGACTGAAATCTGCTTGGTCATTGTCCCTCCAGCGCCAATGTCAAACAAATTTGTACCCCCTGCTGGGGTTGACTGATAATTTGCAGATTACCGTTTAACATTCCCGCCCGTTCGCGCATTCCGCGCAAACCAAAGTGGTTAGATAGAGTATTCGGCTCATCAGGCTCAAAGCCGATCCCATCATCGGCAATTACCAATCGAACCGTGTGGGCGTCGTTCACTAATTTTACGCAAACGTGCTTGGCCCGGGCGTGACGCACGATATTCTCCAGGGCCTCCTGGGCAATCCGATAGATTCCCTGCTCGAACCCGGGGGGCAGGTTGATGGCTAACTCGGCGATCTCTAAATCCAGCCTCAGGTCGGCTCGCCTGGCCACCGTTTCAGCCATATCCCGCAGGGCAAAAGCCAAGCCAAACTCTTCCAGGGGGGTAGCGCGGAGGGACTGTAACGACCGCCGGGCTTCGGTCAGCCCGGTACGGGTCGTTTCGTCTGCCTGTTCTAACATTTGCCATGCCGCCTGGGGATTGACTTCCCATAATGAACGGACTGCTTCTAATTGTACACTTAAGGCGCTCAGCGAGTGGGCCAGGGTATCATGCAGTTCACGCGCCAGGCGATTGCGCTCCCGGCTGGTTGAGAGTTGCTCGATGGTGGTGGCATAATGGGCCAGCTTGGCGTTGGTTTCCGCCTGTTGCCGGTTCGCCTCGACCAGTGCCTGCCGCTGCGACCGCTGCTGCTGCATCAACCAGGTAATCAGATAACCCAGCAAGAGATAAATAATGGCCCGTTTAATCAAGTCGTTTGAACTGATGGCGCTAACCAGATGGTCAGGCCGGTCGGCGCTGGAGATCAACCACCATTCTATACCTGAAATAATAAAAGTATACAGCACTGCCTCGCGCCAGCGGTACTGCCAGGCCACAATCGCCAAGAGCAGGGCAAAATCTTGGCGCATGGCATAAGCATGCAGCAATTCACTCCGGCTGGCATCAGGCCCCAGGCCGGCCGTGAGAAACCACTGCTTTTCGACAAAAAAGGAAAAGGTGCACAGAGTAATTACCACCGGCAAAAAGGCTCGATCTAACCGCTGCTGCGCCGCCGGCCACAGCAACAATATCATCGCCACCCCCTGAGTGGCAATTAACGCGGCATATTGCTCTAGGGCAAGTGTCCCTGTCTGACCGGTAGTGACCTGTAAAATGGGCGAAATGGTCAGCCAGTAGCCCATCCAATAGCCGACCAAAATTCTAAGGATGGGTAAGATGCCCGATTCTAACTTGATCGCCTTCATGGCCTGAATCATAGCACATCTTGGCGATTGTGAATAGTGCCGGTTGTCAGGTGACGCCTGTCACCCCTGAGGCAAAGTGTCACGGCCTAAATTGATGACATCTTACCTGACAGGTGACACTACTTTTCTGCCGGCAAATCGGTTAGACTGAGGCTTGTCTGCAGACTTAATTTTAGCAAACAAAGGATCTTAATTGGAGATAAAAATGATTTACAGAACTGTCCTAACAAACGTTTCTTTCCCCAAAAGAGCTGTGATGATCACTCTGGCTCTACTGGCCCTTTCCTTATTTATCTTCGGGGCGTCGAATGCTGCACCGCCGGAGCAGCCACAACGGCAGCAGGCCCTGCCGCAGCAGCCCTATCTGCCGCTCGAAATGGCGCTAGAAGCGGCCTCTGCCGCCCTGGCCCAATGTGAAGCCGATGGGTACCGAGTCACAGTGGCAGTGGTTGATCAAGCAGGGGTGGAGAAGGTGATCCTCAAAGGAGATGGGGCCGGGCCTCACACCATCGCCAGTAGTGTGGGTAAAGCATTTACTGCGGCCAGCATGCGCCGGGCTACTGGGGAAATAGCGACTGCCATTGCCGAAAATCCGGCTCTGGACGAATTACGGGCAATGGATGAGCGAATTCTCATTCTGGCCGGGGGTCTGCCCATCGAAATCAATGGCGAGGTTGTCGGTGGTATTGGCGTGGGCGGCGCGCCCGGCGGTGACTTGGACGCAGCTTGCGCTCAGATAGGAATTGAGCAAATCGCTGGTGTAGGAAACTAATCGGACTCGTGAGCCAACGACAGCCAGTTAAGGCGGGCCGTCGTTGGCTCATCCAATGGGATGAGGATATCATGAATAACATTCGCTTGATATATCTGTTATTAGGTCTTTATGGTCTGACCTTAATGGCGACTGCCTGTAGTACTGCCTCTGGTCCAAGCCAACAATTCGGCCTCATAGAAACATCATCTTCAGCTAATGCGGCTGCTGCACCACAGGAGGGCGGTGCGGCCCGGGAGAAAGACATGGACTTGATTACTGCAGCTCAACGGGGTGATACCGAAACGGTGAAGCAACTGCTCAGTAAGGGCGCGAGCGTTCACGCCCGCGATGAAAAGGGTAGAACGGCGCTGATTGCAGCGGCCTATCAGAATCATCTTAAGGTGGCTGAGTTACTCATCAAAGCGGGCGCTGATGTCAACGTTCAAGACAATACTCAACAAAGCGCCTATTTAATTACTACCTCCGAAGGTTATCTTGAACTACTGAGGCTGACCCTACAAGCAGGTGCGGATGTGCATCGTACCGATAGTTACAATGGCACGGGATTGATTCGCGCCGCCGATCGAGGGCATGTTGAGATCATCAAAGAATTACTCAAGACCGATATTAAGGTCAATCATGTCAATCGCTTAGGCTGGACGGCATTGCTCGAAGCCATCATCCTGGGAGATGGCGGCCCCCCCCATACGGAAGTTGTGCGTCTCCTGGTTGAAGCCGGCGCCGATGTGAATCTGGCCGATGGCAATGGGGTAACTCCCTTGGCCCATGCCCGCCAACGTAGCTACAAGGAGATGATGGAAATTCTAGAAAACGCCGGGGCGCGCTAAAGTTTACCCGGTCTCAGATGGACTTTCAAGGTTTTGCCGGCGGCGAACTGGTGGAAAACATCCGGGAAATCGGCCAGGGGGACCGCGTGGCTGATGAGCGGCTTAACATTAACGACGCCGTTAGCCAGCCAGGCGATGGCCGGTTCAAAGGTATAACACAGGGCAAAGCTGCCGATAATCGTCCAATCGTGGCGAAAGATCTCGTAGGGGTGCAGCGTGATCGTGGCCTCCATTGGCGTCACCCCAAACTGCAAATACTGCCCTCTGGGTTTTAGGAAATTGAAGGCCTGCTCAATCACTGCGGGAACGCCGGTCGCATCAATGACGATGGCAAACCCATAAGGAGCTAACTCCTTTAACGCCTCGGCCTGGTCAGGCCCGGCCGCGACCACAGCCGTAGCGCCTAACTCGCTCGCCAGGGCTAACCGCTCGGCCTGTTTTTCGACCACCACCACTTGCGAAGCCCCGCTGTGGCGCAAAGCCTGAACCAGGATCAGGCCCATCGGCCCGGCCCCGAAAATAAGAACTTCATTGCCCGGCCAAACCCGCAAGCGGTTAAGAGCGTGAACCACGCAGGCGAGCGGTTCGATAAATGCCCCTTCGCCGTCGGTCAGGTTATCTGGCACCCGGTAGCAGGCCCGCGCCGGGGCCGCTACGTACTGGGCAAATCCGCCCGAACGGGTAATGCCGACGCCTTCCCAGTTCAGGCAGTGATTCGCCTGCTGGTTCCGGCAAAAGTAGCAGTGACCGCAGTACAGGTTGGGATCAACGGCCACCCGGTCGCCTCGTTGAAAATCGGTCACGTTTCTACCGACTTCAACCACTTGTCCCACAAACTCATGGCCGGGGATCAAGGGGAAGTCAGACATGTACTCATTCCGGTAGATATGCACATCGGTGCCGCAAATACCGGCAGTCGCTACCTGAACGATAACTTCTTCTGGCCCACATGCCGGGTCGGCGACGTCCTCTACTGCAATTGCCTCCGCCGCGGGAAAAATTACAGCCTGCATAGATCCTCCTTTCGCAGGTAGATGGTCAGCAGTCAGAAATTGTTTTTTATCTGACTGCTGCCATCTGGCTACTGGCTACTGCTTACCACACACAATAACCACCGTCAATGATCATATCATGGCCGGTCATGAAATCTGAGACTTCTGAAGCCAGATAAACGACAGCCCCTTGTAGATCGGTCACCTCGCCCAGGCAATTCATAGGTGTGCGGGCCAGCCAGTAGGGCAGCTTTTCCTTACCAATGGGTTTTTCTATAAATTCGTTGACCAGTTGCGTCCGGGTATAGCCGGGGCTGATGCTGTTGACTCGCACACCCCGAGGCGCCCATTCCGCCGCCAGGCTGCGGGTCATGTGGAGCACCCCGGCTTTGGAAGTATTATAAGCGGCTTGATTCTGCGGAGTATTGGCAATGTGGGCCGACATCGAGGCCGTATTGATAATCTTACCGTAACCGGCGGGCAGCATCACCCGGGCTTCGGCCTGGGCGCAGAGAAAGACCCCTTTCAGATTGACGGCCATCATTTTATCCCAGTCCGCTTCGGGCATCGTTTCAGAGTCAAACCAGCCGGCAATCCCGGCATTGTTTACGCCAATGGTCAGGCGGCCCCAACGCTTCATGACCGTGTCAACCATGCGCTGGACCTGCTCGGCCTGGGTCACATCGGCTACCACCGGCAGCGCCTCGATCCCCTTGGTCTCAAGTTCTGCCGCCACCGCTTCGGCGCTGTCAGCCGCCATGTCTACGACGGCGACGGCGGCGCCGGCTTCACCCAGGGCGTGAGCATAAGCGCGGCCAATACCCGCCCCTCCGCCGGTAACCAGCGCCACCCGACCCTCCAGGCGGAATCGTTCTAAAATAGGTTTAGCTTCTAAGAGCTTGTCAGCCATCTTCAGGTTCTCCTTGTTAAGGTCTTAACGTCACCTTGATGGATTGCTGGCCGGAGGCCACCAGGTCAATGCCTTCCTGGAAAGAAGCCAGCGGCATTTGGTGGGTGACGATATGCTCCATCGGCAGCAGCCCTTTTTGGAGCATGTCAATGGCGACGGGGTAGCAGTATGGACTCAGATGAGAGCCGTGAATGGTTAGCTCTTTGGTGTCGCCGATAATCGTCCAATCCACCGTGACCGGCTCGCGCATGACGCTGAACTCGACAAAGGTGCCCAGCTTGCGAATCATATGCAAGCCCTGCTCTACGGCGGCCGGGTGGCCGGTCGCTTCGATGTAGACATCGCAGCCGTAGCCGTCGGTCAGCTTACGGACCTCATCTATGACGTCAACTTTGCCGGGATTTAAGCCCATGTCCGCCCCGCACGCCCTGGCCACTTCCAGGCGCTGGTCGCTCATGTCGAGAGAAATGAGCAAGCTGGGATGTTTAAGCCGGGCCGCCGCGATCATGCCCAGCCCCAGCGGGCCGGCCCCGGCAATTACCACGACATCCTGAAATTCGATGTTCGCTCGCTGCACCGCGTGGATTGAGCACGCCAGCGGCTCGATATAGACGGCGTGCTCCACCGGGATAGAGGGCGGCACTTTGTGGTTAATGGCGTCGCGGGGAAAGAGCATATACTCGGCCATGGCCCCGAAGGCCCGCTGGCGAAAGCCGTAGACATCGTGTTTCTTTTGGCACATCCAGTACTGGCCGCGCCGGCAAAAACGACATTCCCAACATGGGACAATCTGCTCCGACACAGCCATATCGCCCAGTTGCAAATCATATTTCTCGCCCGCGCCTTCGCCCAGGGCAACGACTTCGCCGACAAATTCGTGGCCGGGGATGACCGGGGGCTGGCAGTAACCTTCGCGGTACTTATCGCCCCAAAAGAGAGGGCCGCCCAGATAACATTTCAAATCGCTGGCGCAGATACCGACCGATTTGACCCGGATCACCACTTCGCCTGGCCCCGGCTGGGGTACCGTCCATTCCTGGAGCCGGTAATCTTGCGGCCCGTAGCAAACGACGGCCTGCATGGTTTTAGGTAAGGGAACATTTGCTTGATAGTTCATAGTAGCTCCATATAAGTATTGCATATTTAATCGGGTTACACAGAGTTTCACGGAGAAAAACACAGAGTAACACTGAGAAAGAAATTTACAAAACTTCTCTGTGGCCCTCTGTGTGTCCTCGGCGTGTCTCTGTGACCTGAACAGTTAAAGTTATTCAGCAAAAAATGCGTCCCAGGGCATCTCCACCGGGGCATCGTGACAGACAATCTCGATCATCGTTTGCAGCAGCGGCAGGACGCGGCCATCCAGCTCGCCCTGGGCGATGAGATTTTTTACCGTAGGACCAATCGCCTCGGCCAACTGGGCGCCCTCGATGGTAATATCGGCCATATATTTGGACTTGGCTTCACTGTAAGGCATGCCCAGGCCCAGATAGCGCCCCATGCGGCCATTGCGCCCGCCTTGCGCTGTAACGTACAGATCACCCGCGCCGGGCAGGGTGTAAGCCGTGCGCGCCTGCCCGCCCATATAGTTGACCATGTAGAGAATCTCATTCAAACCCTGGGCATAAATGGCGGCCGACAGATTGTGCATCACCGCCCCGCTCTCGGCCTCCCCTTCTTTCTCCAGCAAACCGTGGACCAGACCCACCGCTAAGGCATAAACATTTTTCATGGCCACGGCCACCTCGACGCCGACAAAGTCGGTGTTGGTCCAGACGTGGTAATAGGGCGTCCGCAGCCAGCCGGCCAGCTTGTCCAGCAGAGCCTGATCCGAGCCGGTAAGCACCACGCAGGTATGTCGCTGAGCGGCCAGTTCTCCGGCAATCGAGGGGCCACCAATGGCATTCAGGCTGACTTTATCGCGGTAAGCTGCGGGCAGACGGCTCCGAAACAGGTCGGGCAAGGTGCCTAACCGCTGCCCGTCCCCCGATAAACCTTTGGTCAAGGCCAGCACCGGCACCTCCGGCGGCAAAACCGGTCCTAACCTCTCGGCCGCCCATTCCACCCCCAGCGAGTTGACCCCCAGCACCACCAGGTCAGCCCCGGACAGCGCCTCCCCCAGGCGGTCCCAGGTGTAAGGTAAAACCGTGTCGGCAATGTGGCAATTCAGCCGGGGATGAAAGTGGCTGTCGTGAATTTCTTCAATAATGTCGCCATCCAGGTGCGTGCCTACCAGGTGGATAGTGTGCCCGTTATCGGCCAGCGGAGTGGTGAAAGCGCTGCCCATCATCCCCGCTCCTAAAACTACAATTTGCGCCATAATTCTCCCGTTAAGAAAAGCCTGACCTTGGTAAGGGTTCTTCCCCTAACTTTAGTTAGTCCGGCCCTCCTCCTTTTTTCTGACGTAAAACCATCTAAAAGGTTGATGTAATATGAATTGATTTACGTTATGCTATCGAACATACGTAAGCTTAGTACAGCAACCGCAAATAAAAAACTTAGCCTTTTATCAATTAAGGAGATAAACCATGAGCACCGTCAAACAACAGTACAACCAATTCAAGGTCGAGTATGACAGCCTGCAGAAAATTCTCTCTGAAGAGAAAATCCGGCAGGCTAATATCCAAAGTGCCCTCACGCGCGCGACACTCGGCCTGCAATTCGAGAAACAAGGGGTTACCCGTGAACCCACCTGGTTTATGGTCGGGGGTCAGAGCTAGGGCCTTGGTTCTGAAAGGCGCCGGGGTAGGTCTAAGGCTTACCCCGGCTGGCAAGAAAAAAATGGGCTAAATTATCTCAATTCCACACAGGTGCCACAGTTTGTTGACGTTAAACCGGTTGCGCAGCAGGTGCGAATATTCCACCGCCTCTTTAATCTCGGCAGAAGTAAACCCCAGCGCCTCCAATTCGGTTTCGCCGCCCACCTGCCTGAGCCAGTCGGCCATCTGCTGCGCTGAAGGCACGGAGGCAGCAATCTCCTGAATGTCGTCCCAGCGGTCCACAATCTTTTGTTTGAGCTCCCGATACCCCTGCGCCGAAAGCGACATGAACGAGTCCTGCTCGGCCAAAACTTTGTCCTCGATACCGGGATACGCCTGGGCGATTTCCTGTTCGTACTGTTTACGGCTGGGCTGCTGTGCTTTGTCCAACTGTTTGACCACCTCTGACCGGCTCATCTGGCGCAGCTTGTCGTAGTAGGCCGCGCAAATGATGGAAGCCGCCCCGACCTTGGTTCCATGCAAAACCGCCGGCTTGTGCTGCCACAGCAGTTTCATTTCCAGGTGATGGGAGATTTGATGTTCCGAACCCGAGGCGGGCCGGGAGCTGTGGGCGTCTAACATGCACAGACCGGATTCGATCAGCCCATCCATCAGGGCTTGAATCCCCTCTGGCGAGGCGTGGCTGATCTCCGGGATACGTTCAACGCATTTATCCACGGCAACCCGTACCCGCTCGCCGATAGCCTCGTCGTAGGTTTCACCCCACAGCAAGGCGCCCAACCGCCAGTCGGCCAGGGCGATGTATTTGCCCAGCATATCGCCAAAACCGGAGGCAATCATTTTCTGGGGAGCTGCACTCAGCACCTCCGTATCTCCAAAAACCCCTAGCGGCGACTGGCACATGACCGTTTTCTTGAATCCGGCAATCACCGAGGGCGCGCCCGCGCTCGTATAACCATCTACCGAGGCGGCGGTAGGGAAGACGATAAAGGTGGCGCGGGTATGGAAACTGACAAAGCGGGTAATATCGGTAATCGAACCGGAACCCACCGCGATGAATGTCCGCTCCTCCCGGCCGGTATCGAGGAGTACCTGAACAAAGTACTGTTCGGTAGCAGTAATTTCCTCACCCTTCAACAGAGAGGTTTTAATATCGAAGCCGGCGGCTTTTAACTTCTCACTCAATTGGCGACCGGCGGCGGCATAGGTGTTGTCGTCGGCCACCAGCATCAGCTTTTTAAGGTCATTATCTTGGCAAAATTCAATCAGAGAATCGGCGGCGGTTTTGCCGACGTAAATAAACAGATCATCTCGCATGAAGAATTAGAACTCCTTGGAAGATAGTTGTCAGTAATCAGTAGCCAGTAGTCAGATAGAATTATTCAAACTGACGATTTGCCATCATAGCTTCTTGTAGAGCGGCGGCTAATTCGGCTAAATCCTGCATCACAAAATCGGGAGGGTAAGGAGCGCCAGGAATATCCTCTGGTCGAGCTTCCCCGCTCAGTACCAACACCGTGGTAACGCCGGCAGCTCCCAAAGCAATATCGGTATAGAGGCGGTCGCCCACCATGCAAATTTTGTCTACCGGCGTGGCCGTTCTTTCGACCACGGCTGCAATCATCGGTTGGTTGGGTTTGCCAATAATCGCGTCGGGCCGCCGCCCCGTCGAAGCTTCGACCAGGGCCATCATGGCCCCAATGTCGGGCATAAAGCCGCCAGGGATGGGGCAGTTGAAATCGGGGTGGGTGGCGATGTAGGGTACCCCGGCCCGGACCAGGTCGCACAAACGCCACAGTTTCTGGTAAGTTAAGGTCGTATCAAAACCCAGGACGGCGTAATCCGGCGTTTCAGTTTGAATCAATTCAAAGCCATGATTCTTAAACTCCTCTTCCAGAGCTGGCGTCCCGACCAGGTAAATTCTGGCCCCTGGCTTGGCCCGCTGAAGGTAGATGGCCGTCGCTTCGCCGGAAGTAAATATTTTCTCTGGACTGACCGCCAGGCCGAAGTGGGCCAGCTTTTCGGCATATTGGTCGCGATGTTTGGAGGAGTTGTTGGTCAGAAACAAGTAATTGACGTCATAGGCGGCCAGTAATTCGATAAATTCAACCGCACCTGGCAGCAACTTGTCGCCCAGGTAAACGGTGCCGTCCATATCTAGCAAGAACAGGCGAATCTCGGCTAATTTTGCCAGGCTGTCAGGCATCATGGCGGGTCAATTCGGTGAGACGGTGGAGCAGCGTTTGCAAGGTAGGGAACAAAGGCTTGTAAACTTCCTGGTACAGCCGCTCGTAGAACTGCCGGGATTCCGGGTCAGGCTCGAATTGATCGGCGGTATCTGTCATAGCCGCAGCAGCCTGATAGGTATCGGAGTACCAGCCAGCAGCCACGGCGGCTAAAATACCCGCGCCCAGGCAGGTCGCTTCGGTGGTAGTGGAGCGGACAATGGGCACGCCGGTCACATCGGCCATCATCTGACACCACAGCTTGCTGCGGCTCCCGCCACCCAGGGTGATGTACTCGGTGAAGGGCTGGCCGGTGGCAGCCATGACGCCCTCGCCCGCCAGGCGCTGTTCGAAAGCGATACCTTCCAGGATCGCTCGATAAAAGTGCTCTCTGCTGTGGAAAGTGTTCCAGCCCACCGCAATCCCCGCCGCAGCCGGGTCCCAGTAGGGCGTGGAGACGCTGGTCCAGTAGGGCACCAGCATCAAGCCCAGCGCTCCGGGCGGAACTTTGGCCGCCGCTGCCTCCAGTAAATCTTCGGGGCTGAGGGGCAGCCCGATGTCGCGCAAATCGCCGGCCATTTTTTCGACAAACCAGCTTACCGTGAGCAGGCCGCTGCGAATAACGGTTTCCAGGAAATACGTTCCGGCAATAGGGGCATACATAGTGCGAAAGGCTCGATCCACCACATAATCGGCGCTGAACGGGCCGCTGACGACGGCGGTACCCATATTGAGATAGGCCCGCCCCTCGCCCATTGCGTTGGCCCCCAGGCCGGCGCATTGGCCATCTCCCGCGCCGGCCACTACCGGCAGTCCGGCAGGCAAGCCGGTGGCGGCTGCGGCTTCAGCGCTAATTTTGCCGATGATTTCCCCCGGCGGAACCAGCTCTGGAAACTGGTCGAGCCGGAAGCCGAGCGGGTCAAGCAACTCCCCGGACCAGTGATGTTTTCGCATATCCACCAGGCCCATCGGATCGGCACAGGCCAAACTGGTGCGGAAATGGCCGGTCAAACGGTAGACCAGAAAGGCGTGTGTCTCCAAGAATTTGTGGGTCTGGGCAATGATCTCCGGTTCATGCTGCTGCAGCCAGACCAGCTTGGGCAGGGAAGGGGTCATGGACAGGGGCTTGCCGCTAATCTGGTGGATTTGATCCGCTCCAATCTTCTCGGCCAGATAGGTCAACTGGGCCTGGGTGCGCTCGTCGAGCCACAAAATGGCGTGACGAATCGGGCGGCCCTGGCTGTTAACAGGAACAAAGCTCTCGCGCTGATGGGTAATGCAGAGCGCTTCTATTCGGGCCGGGTCTACCTGGTTTAACAGCTCTTTTAAGGCAATGCCCAGGCTGCGCCACCAATCTTCGGCATCCTGTTCAAACCAGGTTGGGGTTGGTCGTAATAAAGGATAAGAGGCGCGGCCTTCGGCAACGGCTTGTCCATATTTATTCCAGGAAATAGCCTTGCAGGCGGTAGTGCTGCTATCAACACCGATAACGAGTGTATCGTTCATAGGTTACTTCTCTTTTTAGCATCTCTGAAAATAGGTCGTAGTGCGTGTTGCGTGGTGCGTGAACCATAAATTTACGGACTACGCACCACGCAACACATTCTGGAATTACGCTAAATTTCTCTAATTTCTGTCTTAATTTTCTTCAACCGCTTCATCACATCGTTGGCGCCCCGGCCAAAGTAATCGTGCAGGGTCAGGTATTCGGCATAGAGCTGGTCGTAGACGCGCTGGTTTTCAGGAATGGGGTGGTAAACCTGGTCGCTGAGGCGGGTCATAAACCGGGTTGCCTCGGCAATAGAGGTATAGCCACCCAGGGCCGGGCCGACGGCAACGGCGGCGTGCATTGCCGCCGACAGCGCGCCGCCTTGTTCGGTGGCGGTCACATTAATTGAACGGCCCGTAACGTCGGCAAAGATTTGCATCAGCAGTTTGTTCCGGCCCGGCAGGCCGCCGGCAGCCACAATATCGTTGACCGGCGTCTCATGCGCCTCAAAATTTTCGATGATGACCCGCGTCCCAAAAGCGGTGGACTCAAGCAGCGCCCGATAAATTTCTTCCGGCTTGGTGGCCAGGGTGGCGCCCAGCAGCAGGCCGCTCAAATCCATATCCACCAGCACGCAGCGGTTGCCGTTCCACCAGTCCAGGGCAATCAGCCCGCTTTCGCCGGGTTTGAGCCGGGCGGCTTTTTCCTCCAACAGTTTATGGGTATTCAGGCCGCGCGCTCTGGCTTCTTGTTCATAGGCTTCCGGGACACAATTTTTAACAAACCAGGCAAACTGGTCGCCCATACTGGTCTGCCCGGCTTCGTAGCCCAAAAACCCGGCTACGACGCCATCTTCCACGTAGCCGCAGATGCCGGGGATAACTCGTTCTTCGCTGCCCAGAATGTGGTGGCAGTTAGAAGTGCCCATGATAATAACCATCCGGCCGGGTTTAGCGGTGATGGCGGCAGCGGTGGCGGACATGTGTGCGTCTACATGAACCGTTGTCACGATAGTGCCCGCTTTTAATCCCGTCCATGCGGCGGCCTGTTCGGTTAACCCGCCCAGCCTGGCGCAGAGGGGATATAATTCTCTGGACATCTTTTGGTCAATCACGTGTTCCAGGCGGGGGTCTAAAGTTTTGAAATAAGCGTCGGGTGGATAGCCCTCGCGTTTAGACCACATCGCTTTGTAGCCGGCCATACTGGCGCTGCGTTTTTCCCGGCCAATAAGCTGCCAGATGAGCCAGTCGCCGGCTTCGATGATGCGGTCGGCGGCCTCAAACACCTCCGGGGCTTCGTCTAAGATTTGCCAAACTTTGGGGAAAAACCACTCGGAGCTGACTTTGCCGCCATAGCGGTCCAAAAAAGTGTAGCCATGCTCATACGCCAGTTGGGTCATCTTATTGGCTTCGGGTTGGGCGGCGTGGTGTTTCCAGAGTTTAACCCAGGCGTGCGGGTTGGCTTGCCATTCAGGCAAGAAACAGAGAGGCGTGCTGTCGGCCAGAGTAGGCATGATGGTGGAAGAGGTAAAATCAAGCCCCAGGCCGACGATCTGGGCCGGGTCAACCCCGCTTTCGCGGATTACCTGGGGAACGGCCTGTTGCAGGACAGTCAGGTAGTCCTGCGGGTCTTGCAACGCCCAATCCGGTTCTAATTTTATCTCGGTTCGAGGCAAACGCTCCTCAATGACGCCGTTGGCGTAAACTGAGACAGCCGAGGCAATTTCGCGCCCATCGGCCAGATCAAACAGGACCACCCGGCCCGACTCGGTCCCAAAATCCATCCCAATGACATATTTAGGCTGCTCCATTGCTATAACCTCTGTGTGGCTAGACCGAAAGGATTTATCCCCGGCGAATGATGAAAACTGCCAGGATGACTGACAGAATTGCGGCAATCCAGATGTTGTGGGGGAACAGGTAGGGTTCAACAAACCGCATCCACAATAAGCTGATCGCCACAAAACAGAGCACACTGACAAAGAACCGGTCCCATGTGTTGGTGCGGAAAGGCAAAAAGCCTTTCCGGCCTGTTTTGGCGACAGGCGGAGCGACAGGGGAAACTTCCTGAGGGCTAATCTCAGCCGGAGGGGAGGATTCAGTCAATTGTTGTGCCATACCATCTATTCCTTTACAGCCCCAAACGTCAACCCCATGACAATGTACTTTTGCACCAGGGATAAGAAAATCAGGGCGGGGATCAACGATAACACGGCCACCGCCGCCATTTCGCCCCAATTTGTACCCGTCACTGTGACAAACTCGGCCAGGCCGGTGGTGATGGTCCGCGCCTCAACGCTGGTCAGAGTGGCGGCAAAGAGATACTCGTTCCAGGCAAAAACCCAACTGAGGATGGCCGTAATCGCCAGGCCGGGCGCGGCCAGGGGTGTTATGATTTTGAGCAGGACATCCCAGGTGGTAGCACCATCCACAAAGGCAGCCTCATCTAATTCTATCGGTATACCATCAATAATACCTTTCATCAGCCAGATGGCAAAAGGCAGATTGAAGACGCAGTAGAGCAGGATCAGCCCGGTGCGAGTGTCGAACAAACTAAAATCGCCGATTCTAAACACCCGCGTAAAAAGCAGGAAGAGGGGCAACAAAAAGGCCGCCGGCGGGGCCATGCGGTTGGTGATGGTCCAGAAGAAGATACTGTCACTGCCTTTCAGTCGCCAGCGAGACAGGGCGTAGGTCGCCAGCAGGGCCAGAACGGCTACCAGCACTGCATTGGTGGTAGCGACGATCAGTGAATTTAGCATGTATCTCTGGAAAACCGGATTACTTAACGGTTTGGTGTAATTCTCGGCAAAGAAGGTGGTTTGGATAAGCGAGGCCGAACCAAACAGTTCCACCCGGCTGCGCGCGGAGATGACAAACATCCAGTAGATCGGGAAAAGCACGACAATCGTGGCTATAATCCAGACCAGGTAGGTACTCACCCAACCCAGCGTTTTGCGGAGTGATCTTGATCCCATCTTAATCAGCCTTATGAAGAACTATTTTGTTTGCTATTCTGGCCAATGGCGATAAAAAGCAGCCAGCAGAGGACCAGGGTGAAATAGAGGGTCAACAGCGACATGGCCGAGCCGTAACCGTAATCGGTTTTAGGGAAGACAATCCGCCAGATATACAATCCCATAAAGCGGGTGGCATCCCCCGGGCCGCCGCCGGTCAGCATCCAGACTTCGTCCACGATGCGCAGCGCATCCATAATGCGAATGAAGGTGGTGGTCAAGATAACCGGCATCATCATGGGGATAGTTAGATAGCGGAAGACCTGCCAGCGGTTGGCCCCATCCACCAGAGCCTGTTCGAGCGGTTCCCTGGGGATTGTGGTCAACCCGGCTAACAGCGTCAGGGTGACGAAGGGCGTCCAGTGCCAGATATCCATCAACACAACCGTCAGAAAAGCCTGGTTAGCAAAGTTGCCAATCCGGTAGTCAAAGCCAAACCACCATTGCAGGTAGTAAGGAATCAAACCAAAACCGGGAATGGTCAGCAGCCGCCAGGTGGCTCCCACGGCGATGGGCGCGACCATCAAGGGGAGTGCGTGAACGGTGCGAAAGAAGGACTTACCCGGAAAATCGCGGGTCAGGGATTGAGCCAGCATAAAGCCCAGGATAAGCTCGCTCAGCACTGTCCAAACGGTGAATAGCAGCGTGCGCCCCAGAGCGCCTAGAAAACCATCGTCAAAAACCAGCCGGCGATAATTGTTGGCCCAGGTAAAATGCAGCCCGGCTTTGGCCGCAAAAACATTCCAATCGAAGAAACCAACGTAGATAACGTAGAGGAAAGGGAGAACTCCGGTAATACCCAGGATAACCAGAGTGGGCATTAACAGCCCCCATCCTGTGCGCGTAGACTTCATGGCAGTGATCCCCAGGATGATAGACTTACACAGTTGATAGATTAAAAGACTTCGGAAGTCTTTTCAGGGACTTCCGAAGTCTAAACTGCGGTAATTCCTAAGTTATTTGCTGTATCCCAGGGTGGTCAGCTCAGCTTCGGTTGCGGCGCAGGCTTGATCGAGCGCATCTGCAGCCGTCATTTCACCGCTGAGGCTCTTCCAGATGAATGGTTCAATGACCGAGCGGGCCTGCGGGTGGAAGGGGAAGGGCGGCGCGCCGCGGAAGAGCGGTCCCTGCTCGCGCAGCATGGTGTAGTAACCATCGGTGCGGGAATCTTGCGTCTTGACCAGTGGGTCGTCAAAGGTGGAGTTCATGACAACGCGGGAACCGGCGGTGGCCCACTGAGCCTGGACCGAAGGCTGGCCGATGTACTCCAGCCAGAGCAGCGCGGCTTCCTGATTCTTGGAGGAATAAGGGATACCAAACGCGCCGCCGTCATAGTAGCCAATGTAGCCCTCGCCGGACTCGGCCTGAGCCATCACACCTTCGGCGGTAGGCGGAAGGGCGACCCCGACATTGCCAACCACTTTGGAGCGGGTGTCATCGGTGGCGATCCAGGCCGCATTCTCACCGTAGACCCAGCCTTGGGCGGCCCGACCAGCGGCAAAGCTGGCGGCGACTTCATCCCAGGTGCTGCTGGTGGCTTCGGGCGGCGCATACTGCAACAGACTCACCCACCAGCCCAAAGCTTCCTTGGCTACATCGCTGTTCATTTCACCGCCATTGGCGACACAGGCCTTGTAATTGCCGTCGCCAACCTCTTTGATGCCCCAGTTGTACAGGCCAAAGCTCGGGGCGATACTCTCCACATACTCATAGAAGGAAGAGGAGTGTCCGGTGTTGCCCTGAACGGTGGTGCCCCACAGTTCCATGTTGTTATCCTTGCCGTACTGGGTGAAGAATGCGGCAATATCTTCATATTGTTGGAAGGTTGTGGCCGGGGCCAGATCGTAGCCGTACTGCTCTTTGAAGGCAGCCTGGATGTCCGGGTTGCTATAGAGGTCCTTGCGATAGAGTTGGATCTTCACAAAGGCTTCCATGGGCACGCCGTAAACATCGCCGTTGGCATCTTTGAAGTTGTCAATAAAGGAAGTGAAATCACCGACATTAAAGGTAGGCGCGGCCAATTCGGGCTTCTCTGCCAGCAGTTGGGTCAGGTTAACCAGGAACTCGCGGGCCAGGTAGGTGTAGATAATGTCCTGCTCGATGTAGATAAAGTCATAGATGCCGGTGTTGGCTTCCATATCCTTGATGGGCTTATCATACATCTGGTCCCAGGAAGTAACTTCAAACTCAACCTTGATCCCGGTTTCCTTTTCAAAGGCGGGGGCCAGCACCTCGGCCGCATATCGTGAAGGCGGCGTGCTTTCGGAGATACCCCGGATGGTCACGCCCGCGTAAGGCTGGCCCGCCTGCGCCCAGAACTCTGAGCCAGACTCGACTTCCAGGGCTGCCGCGGCTTCGGCGCCGCTGGGAATGCACAGCTTCCAGCCTACTTCAATTACGTTAGCATCGGCAATCTTTGCATAGCTGCTGTCGCTCGCACTTTTGGCGTTGGTGGCCTCGACAATAGCCGGAAAGGCCAGGGGATCCCCCAGGAACTTTTCGGCAATTTTCGACAGCCAGTCGTCACCTTGCACCGTAACATCCGACTCGCAGGTCACCTCCTGTGCCAGTACGGCGGCAGGGGCCAGCGTCAAAATCAACGCCAGCAAGGTGATAATGCTCAAAGCATTGACTAACTTCTTCATTGAAACATCCTCCTTTGGGTGATATAAATTGTAACTTGAATAGTTGGGAAAACTCCGGCCGGAGTTTGATACAGAAAGCTAGCTTTGCCGGGGATGCGGGTGATGGAGCGAGTTTCAGGCTTCGTCTTGGACGAATGCCTGTTCTTAGCAGCGACTGCTCGAGATGCCCCCATTGCTAAATCTCACTATACAAAATTTAGCTGGCTGTGGCTATTGGCAAGATGCTTATTTTTTAAGGAAAAGCGCCTTATTTTACAACTCCTGCTAATTTATGATACTATAGAAAAAAGGCTCCTTACTGGAAAAAGATTATGACTATCATTCAAAAAGAGACCTCCTCCCTTGAGGGCGCTGAAGCAACCTTCCGGCAATCTTATCCTCAATTTGCCACCACGTACAGGCTGGATGAATTGCGTGGGGCTGACTATGGTCGCCTGGACCGGTTGGGACAAATCTACCTCGATTATACCGGCGGCGGCCTGTATGCCGACAGTCAAGTGCGCACTCATATGGAGTTGTTGCTTGGACATGTTTTTGGCAACCCCCACTCCACTAACCCCACCTCGCTGGCAATGACCGAACGGGTAGAGCAAGCAAGAGCTTACGTCCTGGAATTTTTCAACGCTGCGCCGGAGGAATATGTGGTCATCTTTACCACCAATGCCAGCGGCGCGCTCAAACTGGTGGGTGAAGCTTATCCTTTTGGGCCGGGTGACCCCTACCTGCTGACCTTTGACAACCATAATTCGGTCAACGGTATCCGCGAGTTTGCCCGCGCCAAAGGCGCTCAGGTCATCTATGCGCCGGTCCTGCCGCCAGACCTGTACATAGATGCCGACAGGCTGGCTGCCTGTCTTGATTTGGCCCGGCCCGGCGGGCACAATTTGCTGGCCTATCCCGCCCAGTCTAACTTCTCCGGGGTGCAGCACTCGCTGGAGTGGATTGGCCAGGCTCAAGCCAAGGGTTGGGATGTCCTGCTCGACGCCGCCGCCTTTGTGCCGACCAATCGCCTGGACTTGGGCCGCTGGCAGCCTGACTTTATCACCCTCTCCTTTTACAAAATGTTTGGCTATCCGACCGGGGTGGGCTGCCTGTTGGCGCGTCGAGCCGCTCTAGCTAAGTTGCATCGTCCCTGGTTTGCCGGAGGAACCATTACGGTGGCTTCGGTTCAGGGTGACCGTTACTACCTGCACGAGGGGGCCGAGGCTTTTGAAGACGGTACGCTCAACTATCTAACCCTGCCTGCGGTAGAAATTGGCCTGCGCCACCTGGCTCAAATTGGCCTGGATACGATTCACACCCGCGTTGCGTGTCTCACCGGCTGGCTTTTAGACCAGTTGGCGGCGCTCCGCCATGGCAACGGCATGGCTGTGGTTCGCCTTTATGGACCGGTCAACATCGTCCGGCGTGGCGGGACAATAACGCTGAATTTCTACGACTCAGCCGGGCACTTTATTGACCACCGCCTGGTGGAGCAGCGGGCCAACGAGGTCAATATCTCGCTGCGCACCGGCTGTTTCTGCAATCCGGGCGGCGGCGAACTGGCTTTAGGTATCTCCGCCGAGGAGTTGAGGGCCTGCTTTGTTCGTTCTACCGAGCGGCTGAGCTTTGATGAGTTTCGCCGCTGTATTGACGACAAGAGCACCGGCGCGGTGCGCATCTCGGTGGGGCTGGTGACGACTTTTGCCGATGTGTACCGCTTCATTCAATTTGCGCAAAGTTTTGTGGACTATCCTTAGAACTGTCTGGGTGGAATAGCAGGATTGGGGCAGTGTTCTTCTTTTCCCAGCCAGGGCTACCATCCAAACCAACGATATGCTGGCTAAAGGATTTCGACTCAACTTGGACTAAAAAAAAGGGAACAGCGCATGACTATTTTGAAGGCAGCCGGTCTAGCCCTTCTAGGGGGAGTTGTTGGGTACGGCCTGGGGGTGGGCTTGGGCATGCTCCTGGTCTATGCCTTCTCGACCAATCAGTACGATAAAGACCTGGAAGCCGGGATGACGGCGTTCTTCTGCGCCGGGCCGGTGGTTGCCATCCTGGGCGTCATTGTCGGTCTGGCTCTCTTTGGATATCTCAGGCGGGGTAAGTAGATATGAAAAGCTCAATTGTTTGACCACCTGTCCATACTCCAACTCTGGTAGTGGCAGCCAGCGGCGATGGTTCTGCTCGTCCTGGCTCACTTCTCCCCGCTGACCAAAATGGCCCAATAAAGCGCTTTCAAATCTGATTAGATCGAGACTGCTGACGATCATGCTTCTATCCCCCAAACAAATTTGACCCTGTTATGCCACCCTTCCTCTTTTCAGGCAATTTCCCGCAATTGTCTCGGACACGACCGCCCCTGGTTCTGTGTGACCGGCTCGATGGGCTGAAGGGGCAACCAGATGGAGTTCCAGCGAAAGTATCCGACTGTCCCTTCTCCTCACTTTCTCTGGTCCAGAGGGGGCCGCGCGGCCACATAATCAGTGTAGCCGCCCAGATACTCCGCCAGTGTCCCCCGGTTCGGCTGCAGTTCCACCAGGCGATCAACCGTCTTATCCAAAAAGTAGCGGTCGTGCGAGATCACCAGCACCGTACCCTTAAAGTCATCCAGGGCTTGCTCTAGCACCTCCGCCGAGGCCATATCCAGGTTATTAGTCGGCTCGTCCAGTAGCAAAAAATTGGGTTGCTGCAACATCAGCAGGGCGATTTGCAGCCGGCTGCGTTCCCCGCCGCTCAGGCTGCCCACCGTTTGCCCCCGGGCCTGTTCGTAAGAAAAGAGAAATTTACCCAAAAAGGCGGCCGCTTCCCCCTCGTACATCGGCTTAACCTTCCGCACGGTTTCGAGCGGCGTTTCGTCATAAGCCAGCCCCTGGTGCTCCTGGGTGTATACCCCCATTTTCACTCCAGGGCCGATTTTGATTACCCCGGAGGTGGGCGTTTCGGCTCCGGTGATGCAGCGGAACAGCACGCTCTTGCCAGCCCCATTTGGCCCGATCAACCCGACCCGTTCCCCGTGCCAGATGAGCAGATCAATCCCGGCCAAAATCAACACATCGTCAAAGGCTTTGACCAGGTCCACCAGCTCCAAGACCTTGTCCGAACCCCGCCAGCCGTTCAGTTGCAGGGCCATACTCTTCTGTTTCAGGGGTCTATCTACCTTATCCATCCGCTCGAGCTGGCGGCGCTTGTTACGCGCCTGCTTGATGTGGCGCTCATCCACCACCAGGCTGGCCCACAGCTCAAAACGGGCAATGGCTGCTTCCAGCCGGGCGATTTCCTTTTGCTGGGTGGCATACAGTTGGGTCTGACGCAGCCGGCGCAGTTCCTTTTCGTTCACGTAGGCCGAGTAGTTGCCGGGGTAGAAATTGAGCTTTCCCCCGGCTAATTCCACGATCCCGTCAGCGACCTCATCCAGTAGATAGCGGTCATGCGACACAATCACGACGGCGCCGGGGTAGTCGCGAATGAATTTTTCCAGGTGGACTTTCCCGGCCAGGTCGAGGTGATTATCCGGCTCATCCAGCAGCAGCACCGCCGGCTCGCCAACGACCAGCTTGGCCAGGGCCAACAGTTTTTTCTGCCCGCCGCTCAAAACGGCGGTGGACAGCATAAAATCGGTGTCGGTAAAACCCAACCGCCGCAGGGTCGCCTTGACCGTGTTTTCATACTGCAAGCCGCCTGCCTCCTCGTAGGCCGCTAACAGGCGGCTTTGCCGTTCCAGGGTTTGGGTCAAGACCGGCTCGTTATCATACACCGCCGGGTTACTTAACGCCGCCTCGATGTGTTGCAGTTCCGCCTCAATCGTAGCCAGATGGGGCGAAGCTGTCAGAGCTTCGGTCAACACCGTCTGCTCCCCGGCAAACTTAACGTCTTGAGGCAAATAGCCCACCGTGACCCCTTTAGCCGGCACGACCCAACCGCTATCCGGGGCCAGGCGTCCGGCCAGGAGCTGCAAAACCGTGCTTTTGCCGGCCCCATTAGGCCCGACCAGCCCGACTTTACCCTTTTCTTCGATGGCCCAGGTGAGGGTCTCTAACAGCGGGCCACCGAGATAGCTGAAGCTGACGCTGTCCAAACGCAGTGCAATCATAAATCCTCCATTCATTCGCTCGCGCCTCAAGCCAGCGGGACGGCTCCGGTCAGCGCTGCTTTACCTACCTACAAACACCCGTTAGAAATAAAAAAACCGTGAACCCATCACGATGTCCACGGTGGCTAAGCCGAATAATAAAAAATCGTGGACACGCCGCGCGTCCACGATTTGAGTTTACATAATAATCAACGACGGACGCACTATGGCAGGGCGTCCCCGCTGGTAGAAGTTTGAATGCTGTGGTTCATAACGGCGTTTAGCGCCGGATTTAGGTAGATCATAGCTTCAATTATAAACACAGGCGCGGAGATGTCAATTCAATGGACGGGTCCGGCCATCATCCCAATACGCCCGCAGGACCGTTTCGCGGTTGGCTTTGGGGTCCACTCCGTTCCGGTTATACCAACCAGGAGTGTCAAAGCGATTGACGGCCGGTTGACGCTCCGCTGGAGGCGATCTCGAACCGGGTGAAAAACGACGGTAATGACACCGGTAGCGATCAATAGGCCAACCATTTCATCTGCTGCCGTTCATCGCCCCTCGACCGTTTCAGCCGCACGATCATCGCGGCGACGCCGACCAGGATGAGCGAGATAAAACTCAGACTCGTGGTGGTGCTAAAGACAGCATACCACCAGGGTGGCAAGCTGCCCAGGATGGAAAATGCCAGACCACTACAGGATAACCCAGGCTGTATCCCCTTGTCGTGGGGGCAGGCTCTTGCTTGGAACGGGAAAATTCCCCCAGGTATGGCTGTCCCTTGTGGATATCCTTTTTATCTTTGGGCAGGAGCATCGCTGTCTGCACGACCAACTGGCCGGCACCTGGGTCATTAATGAATATGCGCAGGCACGAAACCAGGATGATGAGCCGTAATCTGTTTGGGCAACGCATTTACCAAAAGTGGGCTAACCACTTCCACCTTGATCGGGAAGCACTTCACCGGATGGAGACCCTGCTCTTACCTGAAGCCCGCCTCACTGGGTCAAACGTCATTGCCATTTGGTATATTGGTCAATGTCTGGCTGAAATAATCACTCCTGGTCCTCTACGCCTTTGAAAACAAGGTAATTTGAGCCAGGGGGCTGTCAAGTAGCCCCGCTGGATGACTTACTGCTTCACAAAAAGACTCACGGTAATTCAGGCAGGCCGCACAAATCCAGAAAGCGGCTCAAAGCGGCAGGGTCGCCTTCAATCCGAATAAGCCCCTGGGCAATTGCCGCCTCTGGTTGGATTTTTCGCTGCAACAATCCCAAATAAGAAGCCATATCCGTATAGAAAATTACGTCTGCTCTGAGGGTCTCTCCCTGTCGAGCATAAATCTCGCCCGCTTTAATTTGAACGTGCAGAACTTCCTGATCAACATGCAGTTCATACGTTTCATTGATTTCCTGGGCCAATTCCGGCCGGAAAAAGGTTTTGAGGGTCAGGGCATAGGAACCCACCGGCAGGATAGCTGTCCCCTCCGCCGAGGCCGGCACAAATTGACTGCCCCATTTACCCAGTTCAAGGAGGGTTTTTTCCAGGGCACAGCCCGAGGCGGATAACTGGTACACCGTTGAGCCGGCAGGCGGAGGAAGAACGCGGCGGCACAGCATGCCCTGCTGTTCCAGATGCTTGAGCCGTTCGGCCAGCAAATTAGTACTGATGTCCGGCAGCCCGGCCAGAAGATCTTTAAATCGGCGGGGGCCAGCCATCAGTTCCCGAATAATCAGCAGGGTCCAGCGTTCTCCCACAATATCAAGCGCGAAAGCCAGTCCACAATATTGGTTGTAACTCCGGTGTTTCATAAGATTTTTCCGTACTGTGTTCGTTAAAAGATTACTGAGTTGGGTGATGTCTCTTTTCAAAGGATGGGTTATATTAATAACTTTGAATATAGAGAGGCAGATTGGCTTTTGTTAGCCTTAATCCAAGCCACCAGCACTCTTAGCGGGATAAAGCCCTAATATTTGTAAATTATACAAAAAATTAACGAAATTTCAAATTTAATTTTTTACACCTTAAATATTGATATAACCACTTGACTTTTTGAAGTAATAGTCTTATAATACTAGAACATTTGTGCTAGTTTGCAAAGATGTGTGTACTTTCATCAGAAATTTACGAACAAAGGAGAGACAGTGTGAGAAAGCTCACCAGCTACAACTTTCTAACCTTAAACGGTTTCTTCAAGGGGCCTAACGAGGATACCACCTGGCATACTCACGGCGAGGAAGAGGCCAAGTATTCGGAGGAAGCGTTGGGGGAGGAGAACGTTCTGCTCTTTGGGCGGAAGACCTATGAGATGATGGCCAGTTTCTGGCCCATCCCTCAGGCAAAGGAGTTGTTTCCTCAGGTGGCTGCCGGAATGAACAACGCCGAAAAAATTGTCTTCTCCCGCTCACCGTTTGAACCGGCCTGGGAAAACACGCGAGTTGTCAGCGGCGATATTGTGGCAAAGATACGCGAGGTCAAAAAATCGCCGGGTAAGGATATGACCATTCTGGGCAGCGGGACCATCATCAGCCTGTTCACCGACCATAATCTTATTGACGAGTATCAATTTATGATTGACCCGGTAGCAATCCCCACTGGTACGCCTATTTTCAACCACATCAATCAGAAACTCAACTTGCGGCTCACCGGCTCAAAAGTATTCAACAGCGGCGTGGTGCTGTTAAATTACCAACCGATCAAGTAAGAGTAAGGAGATAACTGATGAACATTGTACTGTGGATTCTTCAGGTGTTGTTGGCGGCTGAGTTTGTATTTCATGGGTGGATTTTCTTGTTCCCACCCGCCGACTTGGTTGACATCATAAACGCTAATTATGCGCCCTGGTTTCGCATCTTTCTGGGAGTGGCCGAATGGCTCGGCGCCGCTGGTCTGATCTTGCCGGGTATAACCCGGATGATGCCCTGGTTGATTCCGTTAGCTTCGCTGGGGTTAGCGATTGTCTCCGGCAGCGCCACTGTTTATCATTTATCCAGGGGCGAAACCAGCAGCGCGATTATGACCGCTGTCCTGTTTGTTCTCTGCGCGTTTGTGGCTTACATGCGCTGGAAAGTAAAACCTATTACCACGCGACAGTCAGCCCAAGAAGGTGTGGTGTAAAGGAAAGTACTTAGGGGGAATTTATGACTGCTGTTAAAGAAAAAGAAGTGCGACCGAACGCCGTGGCCTCGCCCAAAGCAGGCCGGCGCGAATGGATTGGGCTGGCCGTGCTGATGCTGCCAACCCTGCTGATTGTAATGGATTTGACCGTACTGCACCTGGCCGTGCCTCACCTGAGCGCGGACCTGCAGCCCAGCAGCACCCAACTGCTGTGGATTGTGGACATCTATGGCTTTATGATCGCCGGCTCGCTGGTGACAATGGGCACGCTGGGCGACCGGATTGGCCGGCGCAAGCTGCTATTGATCGGGGCCGCGGCGTTTGGTGTGGCCTCGGTGCTGGCCGCTTTCTCATCCAGCGCCGAACTGCTGATTGCGGCGCGTGCCCTGCTGGGCATTGCCGGAGCCACCCTGATGCCCTCGACCATGTCCCTGATCCGCAATATGTTCCTGGACGAAAAAGAGCGCACGATGGCTATCGGGATTTGGGTTTCCGGTTTTTCCGTAGGCAGCGCCATCGGGCCGCTGGTCGGCGGGTTTCTGTTGGAGCATTTCTGGTGGGGGTCGGTCTTTCTGTTGGGTGTCCCGGTGATGGCGCTGCTGCTCGCACTGGGGCCGATCCTGCTGCCCGAATATCGTGATCCTCAGGCGGGCCGGTTGGACCTGCTCAGCGCCGCCCTCTCCCTGGTGGCAGTGTTGGCGGTGATTTACGGCCTCAAGCATATTGCTCAGGATGGTCTGGGCTGGCAGCCGGTTCTGTTCATCCTGGCGGGTTTGGTTATCGGGAGCATGTTTGTGCAGCGACAGCGCAAGTTGGCTGACCCGCTGATTGACCTGGGTCTCTTCCGGCTGCCGGCTTTCAGCATGTCGCTTGTCACCTACACTCTGGGCGTTTTTGTGGCGTTTGGCGTTTTTCTCTTCATCGCCCAGTACTTGCAGCTTGTGCTGGGGTTGTCGCCCTTGCAGGCGGGGCTATGGTCGGTACCGGGGGCTGTCACCTCGATTATCGGCTCTAACGTAGCGCCGGTGCTGGTGCGCCGGATACGTCCCGCCTTTATCATCGCTGGCGGTCTGGTGCTGGGCGCGGTCGGCTTTGGGCTGCTGACTCAAATTGGTACAGACTCCCTGGCGCTGGTCGTGCTGGGCTGGAGCATTATGTCCCTCGGCTTTGGGGCGACATTCACCCTGACCGCCGACCTGGTGGTCGGAACGGCCCCGGCAGAACGAGCCGGAGCTGCCTCGGCGCTTTCGGAGACCGGGGCTGAGTTCGGCGGAGCGCTCGGCATCGCCGTTCTGGGTACGCTCGGAACCGCCATTTATCGCAGCGGTGTGGCCGCCGATCTGCCTGCCGGTATCCCGGCCGAAGCGGCCAAAGCGGCGGAGGAAACGCTCAGCGGCGCGGTAACAATGGCCAGCCAGCTCCCTACCTCGCTGGGCGCGGCCCTGCTTGGCGTAGCCCACGCAGCCTTCATCCAGGGGTTACAGATAACCTCCATCATCGGCGCGGTGGTCATGATTGGCCTCGCCATCCTGACCGTGGTCTGGCTGCGGCACATCGGCCACGACGACGAAACAGCAAATCAAACGGACCCGAAACACTCGGCGCTCCCCTCTCCGTTACCCATCCAACCTGACGTTTACTATGTTGATTGACCGGGCTATCATCACAGTTTTGAAAAAAATATTAACCAATTGAAAGGAAACAAAAAAATGACAACCGTAAACCCTTATTTGAACTTTGACGGTAATTGCGAGGAAGCCTTTAACTTTTACAAGTCGGTTTTTGGCGGCGAATTTGCGACGGTTATGCGATTCAAAGATGTGCCGGCCGAGTATCAAATGAGCGCCAGCGAAAGTGAAAAAATCATGCACGTGGCTTTACCCATCAGCAAAGAAACCATGCTGATGGGCAGCGATGCGCCGGCCAGCATGCAGCCTGACCCCTTTGGCAAAAATATTCATATTTCCATCAGCACCACCAGCGAAGCGGAAGCAAAGCGATTATTCAACGGGCTTTCAGCGGGCGGGGAGATAACCATGCCCCTGGACAAGGCGTTTTGGGGCGATTACTTTGGCATGCTGACCGATAAGTTTGGCATTCCGTGGATGGTCAGTTACGCCTATAACCAGCAGAGATAAGTGGTTACGATTTGACAAAGTCAGGCTGGGCCGGGTTTCTATGAGGAAGCCCTACCCAGCCCGACTTGTAAAGCGGGAGCGTAGAAAATATGAAGACCCAACGAATAGACCATGTCGGCATTAATGTCAATGACCTGGCTGCGGCTAAAGCTTTTTTTCTTGATTTTGGATTTGAAGTGCAATGGGAAGGTGACATGAGTGGAGAATTGCTCGAAAACGTGGTTGCGCTTCGTGAGGCGAAAACGTCTGTGGTTATGATAGGGTTACCGGACGGTCAAATGAATCTGGAGTTAATCAAGTATCATGTGCCGACAGATAAAAGAGATATTCAGCAATCTTTTGCCAACACTTTGGGCATCCGGCATATCGCTTTTGTTGTTGACGATATTGAGGCTACTGTTGCCAACTTGAAAAAGAAAGGTGTGGAAATTTTTAGTGAGATCCAAAACTATGAAGACACGTATAAACTGTGCTACATTCGTGGGCCAGAGGGAATTATTTTAGAATTAGCAGAGCAAATCAAATAAGTGAAATCAAGTATAATCTTCTCGTATCCTAATAGTACATTTGTGCTTTTTGTGCTTGACAATATTCCCATATCGGTATATAATACCCTTAACTATGGCGCGACTACCTACCACCTCCGATGTCTTCAACGCCATTGCCGAGCCGCAGCGGCGGGAAATCCTCAGCCTGCTGGCCCAAGGTGAGCGTCCGGTCAACGAGATTGTCGAGGCGCTCGGTCTCAAACAGCCGCAGGTATCCAAGCACTTGCGGGTACTGCGCGAAGTGGGGTTGGTTAGTGTGCGCGAAGTGGCCCAGCAGCGCTTTTACCAGATCAACAGTACCGGCCTCAAGCCCGTCCACGATTGGGTCAAGCAATTTGAGCAATTATGGAATGAGCGCTTTGATCGCCTGGCTGAATATTTAAATGAGTTACAGAACAAAGGAGAAAACCATGATGAAAAATGAGGTGACCACTCCCCTATCGGAACGAGAGTTCGTGCTGGAGCGCGTTTTTAACGCGCCGCGCGAGCTGGTGTTCACCGCTTTCTCGGCCTGCGAGCATGTGGCGCATTGGTGGGGACCAACCGGCTGGACCCTGCCGGTCTGCGAAATGGATTTCCGGCCGGGCGGCGTCTGGTTCTACTGTATGCGCGGGCCGGGGGGCGAAGATGCTTGCGGCAAAGCCACCTATCGGGAGATTGTCAAGCCGGAGCGAATTGTTTATACCGACGCCTTTGCGGATACGGACGGCAACGTGCAAACGCAGATGCCGCAAATGATCATCACCCTGACCTTCACCGAGCACAACGGCAAAACCACCCTAACCAATCACGTAGAGTTTGCCTCGGTAGCGGATAAAGAGGCAACCCTGGGTATGGGCATGGTCGAGGGGTTGACCCAAACCCTGGATCGCCTTGAGGTGTACCTGGCCCAGATGTAAATCTTCTGAGGTAGGAAAGGAGCTGCACTAACCTGCCTCAACCCATCAGTTTTTCACATCCGTTGATTTCGATTGAGTGACATGCTGACCGGCTATCTCGGCGGCGCTGTTGCTGTCCAGGTGCGCGCCGGATCGGCGCTGTTTTCTCTCATCTTCCCGGTCATCATTGGCGCTATGATCTGGGGCGGGCTGGGGCTGGAAAACCTTCTGCATCTATAAATAAAAGGAGATTTAGCATGAGAAAAGTATCATCAGGCTTGTTCATTTCGCTGGCTGGCGTAACCGAATCGCCGGATCAATGGCAGTTTGACCATTTTGATGAAGGCATGATGGCAGATCTGGGAGTATTTCTGGCTGAGACGGACGCCATCCTTATGGGCCGGGTAACTTATCAGGAGTGGACCGGGTACTGGCCAACCTCAACTGATGAACCATTTGCCAGTTTTATCAATACGATACCCAAATATATTGTCTCAACCACTCTGGACCGGGTCGAGTGGGGAAAATGGGATAGTATCACCTTGATCAAGGACAACCTGGCGGGAGCAATCAACAGGCTGAAACAGCAACCCGGCAAAAACATCGGCGTCACCGGCAGTCCGACCCTGGTTCGGTCGCTGCTGCAAAACGATCTCCTGGATGAATTGACCCTGATGATTCATCCGGTGGTGGTGAATCGGGGCAAACACCTGTTTGAGGGCGGCGGCGAGCTGAAGCGGTTAAAATTGGTAGACAACAAAACCACCCCCACGGGCGTGGCCATTCTGACCTATCAGCCAAGATAAGTGAGAACCCCAGTATGGCAGCCAAATTAAAAAACGATCCAGCGGCGGTGGAGGCGTATCTGGCAACGCTGCCAGAGGCTGAGCAAGAAACGCTCGAGAGTCTGCGGCGGCTCATAAAGAAAACCATCCCGGAGGTGGATGAACGAATATCGTACGGAACGACCGTGATGTTTTCGCTGGGGCGTGACCTGGTCGGCTTTGTGTCGCAGAAAAAGCATCTTTCATTTTTCACCGCCAGCCCGAAACTCGCCGCTGCAATGAAAGGCGAGATTACTAAAACCCATAAAGTAAGCGGAGCGACCATCCACTTTACTCCCGATAATCCTCTCCCTACCGTGCTTGTTAAGAAAATCATTGAAGCGCGCCTGGCCGAAAATGAGGCGTTAAGTAAAAAATCATAACATCAAGACGAAAAGGAGTAGTTAATATGACAAAGCAGGAACTGTTAGTGGATTTCATTATTTCACTGGACGGCTACGCTGCCGCGGAGGGCTGGCCTGGGTGGTGGGGGCTAGAGGGACCCGAATATCTCGCCTGGCTCGGTCAGCAGCCCGAACGCGACTATACGATCTTGATGGGAGCGAATACGTACCGCCAGATGTACGGATTCGCCACGGCGGCTGAAACATTGGAACCAGACGAACAAGTCGTCAGCGACGAGCTTACCCAAGCGACCAAGGTGGTGTTCTCCTCGACGCTGCAGCCCCCGTTGCCATGGGCCAATACCCGGCTAATCAGCGGGGATGCGGTCGAGGCCGTGAGAGCGATGAAGCGTGAAGGCAACAGCCCGATGCGCACGATCGGCAGCCTCACCTTGTGCCGGTCGCTCCTCCAGGCCGGCCTCGTGGACCGTTTCCGGGTGGTCGTCTTCCCCGTGATCACCGGGAGCAGCGGCTACGAGCGGATCTACGACGGTTATCCCGATGTCGCCCTCGATATGGTTGCCAGCCGGACGTTCGACGGCAGGCTTCAGTTGCTTGAGTACGTCCCCAGGGTGCTGGCCGGTCCACCTGGCCCGCCCTCTGCTTCCTGATGGTCAGGGAATATCCGGGCGCGGGAGACGTTGAAACAGGATCATTTTAAGTGAAGATGCGTTACCCTCTGAAATTAAAGGAGTAAACCTATGTCTAAGCTTCGGGTCAATAGTTTCTCAATATCCATTGATGGCTACGGCGCCGGACCGAACCAGAGTCTGGAGAACCCGCTCGGCGTCGGCGGCGAATCCCTCCACGAATGGATGGTTGCCACTCGAACGTTTCAACAGACGTATGGCAACGAAGGCGGCGCCACGGGTGTGGATGACGAGTTTACGGCCCGTGGCTTCAGCAACATTGGCGCCTGGATTCTTGGCCGCAACATGTTTGGCCCGATCCGAGGTCCCTGGCCCGACGACAGTTGGCAGGGGTGGTGGGGCGATACGCCACCGTACCATACCCCGGTTTTCGTGCTAACCCATCACCCCCGCGCATCAATTATGATGGATGGCGGGACCACCTTCCACTTCATCACCGATGGCATTCACGCGGCGCTAGAGCGCGCCCGCCAGGCGGCCAAGGGGCAGGATGTTCGGCTTGGCGGGGGTGTGGCCACTATCCACCAGTATCTCCAAGCCGGGCTCATTGACGAATTGCATCTGGCGATCAGCCCGATTCTGCTCGGCTCCGGCGAACACCTTTTCGCCAACCTCGATACAGTCGCCCTGGGCTACCACTGCACCGAGCACGTTGCGACTGCCGGAGCGATGCATTGCATTCTGACGAAGCGATCATAGGGGAGTGCCGGCAACGTACGCTATTATCTGCACCTAAAACCCTCCACCATTACCCCATACCTTTATAATTGAATTGCCAAGAAAAATAAACAACTCAGGAGGTTTTAGCAGATGAAACTGAACCATATTAATCTTACGGTCACGGACGTGCCGCAGACTGTAAAGTTTCTGGAAAAGTATTTCGGGTTACGGAGCCAGGGAGGGGACAACAAATTCGCCGTGTTGTTCGACGATGATAGATTGGTTCTCACTTTGATAAAGACAGGTCAGGCCAAATATCCCAGCACCTTTCATATCGGTTTTGGACAGGAGAGCGAAGAGCGGGTGAATGAGATCCACCAGCGCTTGCGGAACGACGGGTTCTATGTTCAGGCTCCGGGTGGGTTTATGGTAGAGGTTCTGGCCTGACCCTTGCCGTTGAAAAGCAGGCTGTCGTTTTTGTTCAAGACAGGCTCCCCTTATTGTGTTATGATTTAAGGGTAAAAAACTTTGCCTTAACTACTCAAAGAGAGGTGCTATGAATCGCTTTATGCAGGAAAAATGGTCGTGGATTGAAGCGTCTCATGTCATGCGCACGGAATTGCTGGATACTCTCAGCGATGCCGATTTAGCTTTCAATCCTGGGGGGCAGAATCTGACCTTGGGTGCGCTCTGTCGCCAAATGGGTGAGATTGAGCATTCGTACATCCAGTCGTTGAAAACCTTCAAGCAAGATTGGTCCTATCGCAACCCGGACGCGGGATTGGAAACCAGTACGGCTAAGCTCAGGGCGTGGTATCAAATGCTCGACGAGCAGATGAAAGGGGTAGCCTCGGCTTTTTCGGATGAAGATTTGCAGAAGCTCGTAGACCGCTCAGGAGGTTTTTCAATGCCCGTCGAGATGCAACTCGACGTTTACCTCCAAGCGCTGCTGATTTTCTTCGGCAAGGCCACCATCTACCTGAAGGCCATAAATAAGCCACTTCCTGACACGATACGGGAGTACATTGGATAAGGAGAAACACGATGAGAAAGATTAATGTTCTAACTTTTATTACCCTTGATGGCGTCATGCAGTCGCCTGGTGGGCCAGAGGAAGACTCCACAAATGGCTTCAGGTACGGTGGGTGGACTGTTCCGTACTTTGATGATTTTCTTGGCCAGACCATGGGCGAGCAAATGAGCAAGCCATTTGATTTGTTATTGGGAAGAAAAACATTTGAGATATTTGCCTCATATTGGCCGCAGCATGAAGATGAATGGCCTGGCATCAACAGTGTCACAAAGTATGTTGCTTCGAATACGCTTACAACCCACGAGTGGCGTAACTCGGTCTTTTTAAGGGGCAACGTTGTGGACGAAATTAAGCAGCTCAAACAACAAGAGGGTCCCGACTTACAAGTGCATGGGAGTGGCCAACTCATCCAAACCCTTTTGAAACATGATTTAGTGGATGAATTTTGGCTAAAAATATTCCCCATCACCCTGGGTACAGGCAAGCGCTTATTTGCGGAAGGAACCATACCCACCGCTTTCGCTCTGCATGAAGCCAAAACTTCGCCGGCCGGGGTCATTGTGGCTTCCTACAAGCGCGCGGGAGAGGTAAAAACAGGATCGTTCTGATTTACCCAATGGTTGCCCTTTGAATAATCAAGATTTATCAGCAACGAGAACGGTTATGATTAATGTTACCCATCGCATTCCTGGTCTAGTGCTCACCGATCACACCTTTCGCCTGCCGCTCGATTATACTCAACCGCAGGGGAAGCAGCTTGAAGTCTTCGCCCGCGAAGTTGTGGCGGCTGGCCGGGAAACAGCCTCGCTGCCCTGGCTGGTCTTCTTTCAGGGCGGCCCCGGTTCCGCCTCGCCCCGGCCTCTGGACAACAGCGGTTGGCTGAAACGCGCCTTGCCGGAGTACCGGGTGCTCCTGCTCGACCAGCGCGGGACGGGCCGCAGCACCCCTTTGACCTTTCAGACCCTGGCCCGTTTGACCACGCCTCAGGCCATAGCCGATTATCTTTTGCACTTCCGGGCTGACGCCATCGTTCAGGATGCCGAATTCATCCGGCGGGAGCTGCTGGGCGAGCGAGAAAAATGGAGCGCACTTGGCCAGAGCTTCGGGGGTTTCTGTGTCACTCATTACCTGTCCGCTGCCCCGGCGGGCTTAAAAGAAGCGATCATTACCGGTGGACTGCCGCCGTTGGACCGGCCCGTGGATGACATTTATCAGGCCACCTACCGGCGGGTCAGCGAGAAGAACCGGCTCTACTATCAGCGTTACCCGGATGATGTCGAGCGTGTGCAGGCCGTGATCCGCTATCTCTCCACTCACGAGGTGTACCTGCCCACCGGTGGCCGTTTATCGCCCCGCCGCTTTCAACAACTGGGCCTGGCCCTTGGCGACAGCCAGGGGTTTGAACAAATTCACTATCTGCTCGAAGGGGCCTTTGTGATCGGCAGGACCGGCCAGGAATTGAGTTATCCTTTCCTGCGAGGGCTGGAGAATATGCAGTTCTGTGACACCAACCCGCTGTTTGCTATCCTGCACGAAGCCATTTATTGCCAGGGGACAGCCTCACGCTGGTCGGCGGAGCGGGTCCGGGCGCAGTATCTCGAATTTGAGCCGTCACCCGACCGGCCTGTCTACTTTACCGGGGAGATGATCTACCCCTGGATGTTTGACGAGTACCAGCCCTTGCAGCCGTTGAAAGAAGCAGCGGAAATCCTGGCCCAGTATGAGGCTTGGCCGCGATTATATGACCTGGCGGTGCTGCGCCGCAATACCGTGCCGGTTGCCGCCGCCGTTTACTATAATGATATGTACGTCGAGCGGCAGTACTCCGAGGAGACTGCCCGGACCATTCAAGGTTTGAAGCTGTGGCTCACCAATGAATACGAACACAACGGTCTCCGCGCCGATGGTGAAAGGGTACTGGACCGGCTGCTCGGGCTGCTGCATGGCCACTTTTGATCCCACGTGCGGCCACAAGGTAATCTCTTTTGACCGGCCTTGTGCATTTGAGCACTCAGGCGTTAAGGGGGAATTTATGGAAACACAGGATGAAGCCCTCATTTGGGCCGTGCGGGCCTTCATTTATGAACAGTTTGCGGCCACGACCCGGCCGCCCACGGTCGAGGAAACAGCCGCTCACTTTCGCTTGAGTTCAGAGCAGGCGGCGACCCTCTACCAGGAACTTCATCACCGCCACGCCCTGTTTCTCGATGCTGGTACCTCGACTATCCGCATGGCTAATCCCTTTTCCGCCATTCCCACCCCATTTCGGGTCTACGCCCGGGGTCGGGTCTACTGGGCCAACTGTGCCTGGGATTCTTTGGGTATTCCGGCGGCCCTTCACAGCGAGGCCAGGATCGAAACCCGCTGCGCCGAGAGCGGGCAGCCGGTCACTTTGGCGGTGCAGCAAGGTCGGGTCGTTGACCAGGGTGAACTGGTCCATTTCCTGGTCCCCTTTCGCCGCTGGTACGACGACTTGGTTTTCACCTGAGCGACCATTCTGCTCTTCCGGTCGGAAGAGGTCCTCCAGCGCTGGTGCGAGACAAACCATCGGTCACGGGGTGAAGTCCTGTCGGTGAGCCAGGTGTGGGAACTGTCCCAAGAGTGGTATAGTAACCGCCTGTTAGTGGAGTATCACGGTCGGTCTCTGGCTCAGGTCGAGGCCATCTTTAAACAGGTCGGTCTGGTTTCGCCATTCTGGTCCATAACTTCACCCGAGTAGGCCCCACTTGATCTTTATAGGTCCCTTTGTGAATATTCGGATTAGCCCGAAGATAGCTACAAGGGGAGATACACAATGCAACCCGGAAAGGGCTGGCGCCTGGGCGTTTTGATCTGCTATGATAATAACGTCAACGAAAATGGCCGGATCACGGCCCTGCTGGGCGCTGATATTATTCTGGCGCCGCATCAAACAGGCGGCTGCCGGACCAGGAACCCCATTTGTTGGGAAATATCGAACGGCACCTGTGGAACAACGGCAGGCTCAGCCGGAGGCAATTGAGCGAGAATTTCTGAGCGACAAAGGCCGGGGCTGGCTGATGCGCTGGCTGCCCAGCCGGGCCTACGATAATGGGGTTTTCCTGATCTTTGCCAACGGGGTCGGCGTGGATGACGACGAGAGCCGCACCGGCAATGCCATGATCCTTGATCCTTACGGCCGGATTCTGGTCGAGACCTGGAAAGCGGGAGATGAATGGGTGGGTCGTCGCTGATCTGGACGCAACCTTATTGGAGCGTGCCACGGGGCGGGAGTGGATTGCAGCGCGCCAGCCCGAGTTGCGTGGCTTGCTGACCCAACGCACCGGCCGGGAGCCGGATACTCACGAGCTTAAATTTGAAGAATGATACGTTTACAGTTTCCAGAGAAGATCAGCTTTACCAGAGCGAGGTTGAGATCGTTAATAATTTAACGTGCTTCGAAAGGGACTTTGATGGGCAGCTTTTCCCCCAGCACCGGAGTGGGCCGGGTGCGCCGAGCCAGTCGCCAGTGTTTCCATAAACAGTAATCGTGCCGCCGCTCATGCAGGCGCCCAGGTGCATCCCCGCGTTCCCTCGAATCATTATGTTCCCCTGGGTCATCGCCCGGCCAATCCACTTAACCCGGGCCAGGTCTCCGCGCAGCTCCAGACAGGTGCTTTTTTTCGCCTTCTACCTCGAAGAAATCCCCCAGGCAGCACTGCCGTTTGCCCAGAAAAACCGCCAGATTCAGGATTTCCGCGTGAGTCAAGCTGCCGATGATATCGGGCGAGATCGCCTCGGCTTCCAGCGGAGTCGCCAACTCTTCCTTGAGGGTCAACGTGACTGCGTTCATCTTGCCGTCACCTCACTCATAGCTGCATCAGCCAACCGCAACCCTGGGATCATCTTATTCGCTGCTGTCCCGTTTACCCTGGCGGCTACCTCTGCCTGAATGCGCCGCAGCACCTCCTCATCGGTAGCGATGGACTTGCCTCCCAACTGGGCGGCTATTTCAGTCGGGCCGTGTCAGAGCGAGGAATGGCTGTCAATGATCCCGCCGAGCCGTTCCGCCAGCATCACCGCCTCGCGCTGGGTCTCGCAGGTGACATTGCTCAAGCCGTAGATCAGCGGGTGATTCGCCCGGACGAGGAAATCCGCGGCAGCAGCTACGGCCGCTTCCAGCGGGGCCGGCCGCCCATCAATAAGCGCCGGGGGATAATGGGCTTCGGCGGTATGGTTGGTAAACCAGGCTTCCCCCAGGCTGCAAGCGCGTTTGGCCTTGAAGATGCGATCTCCCTCGGTATGCAGTTCGATATCATCGCAGACACAGCCGCAGAAGGTGCATATCGCATTGTTGACGATAGCCATCGCTCGACCCTCCTTTGCTTAGTTGGCCGATTTTAGCGAGCGCCCGCACGGGACGGAGTTTTGAAGGCTCGCCCTAACACCCCGCCGCGCCAACTGCCGCGGATGCGCTCTGGCAGCCACAGATCATCGCCCAGTGGCTCCCAGGCCAAAATCTCGTCGTTCTCAGGCAACGTATCCGGTTCTCGACGAGGCTGTTCAGTCTGGTTGCGCTTGTGGTTTGAAGCTCTATGCAAATTTAAATGGTCAGAGTGTTCATTAGGTTAGTGATGTTTGTCACAACTGATTAGGACAAAAGTCACTTACTTATCCCTCATGGAGTTTGTATAATGCAAGATGGGATTTTTGGAGCCCCTTTTATTTTAAATACCGTTATGCTGGGCTGTCATAACCATAATTAGATTGTCGGATAGATTTCACGACAGGGAATGGCAGTTTTATTTTACGTATCGTTATGATGATTCAGTATAACGGTAATCGGGTGAATTGAGTTGAAAAGTGAATTTGAAAAAATCGTACCTGCCGTTTCTCTGTTCGCTCCGGCAACCGAGGGGCTGACCTGCCAGGCCACTCTCTGTGCCGGTGATATTTGTCAGCCCTGGAAATCGGTTTATGGCTTTGCTATCACCGCCGCTCGTCTGGCTGCTTATCAAAAATTGAAGCTGTACTGCCGGGAAGATGAAGTTTTCGAGCTGATGGCGAGGTTGAATCATCTCCTGGAATACCCGGAGAACCTGAACCGGGTCTTTGAGTGGTTGAAACTTCTGGAACGGGAATATCACCGACGATTGGCCCCGTTGGTCGCTCTCGAAAGTCAAACTCCAACCGGCCAAACATCATTTGACCTTGTGGGCCTACCTGGTAGTCCGCAGTGACCAGGGGCAGTCCACCGTTTGGAACTGACTGAGACACTCTTAAATTCTTCTGCCGCGCCCCAGTTTCACGTAGGAAGTCAGTGGTACAGCTACAACCGACTTCCTTTTGACATCCTCACTAATTAAATATCGGATAAGGTGAAGGGTTCAGGACTGGCTGAACCCTCGCATTTTCCGTCAATTATCCAAACATTCTTACGAGGAGGTTAGAA
>JAHDWA010000009.1:239432-250469 GCA_023382535.1 Anaerolineae bacterium
CTGAACCCTCGCATTTTCCGTCAATTATCCAAACATTCTTACGAGGAGGTTAGAATGCAAAAGAAAACATTTGTGATCAATGGAGTCCCCCAATCGGTTATTGTTGACCCGGAGCCACCTTAGGCGATGTGCTGCGCAAGCAGCTCATGCTGACCGGCACCAAAGTCTCCTGCAATGACGGCCATTGTGGGGCATGCTCGGTCCTGGTGGACGGAAAGCTGACCCTGGCCTGCGTGACCAAGATCAAGAAGGTGGAAGATGGCGCTGCGATCACCACCATCGAAGGGGTGGGTACGCCCGAAAAGCTCCATCCGCTGCAACTGGCTTTTGCCGTCCATGGGTAGCCCAATGCGGCTTCTGCACGCCCGGATTTATCATGTCGGCCAAGGCGCTGCTGGATGAGAAACCAAAACCCAGCCGCGAAGAGGTGCGGGACTGGTTCACCAAGCATCACAATGCCTGCCGCTGCACCGGCTATAAACCAATCGTTGATGCGGTCATGGATGCGGCCAGCGTCTTGCGCGGCGAAATGAGCGCCAAAGCTCTGGAATATCAACTGCCGGCGGATGGCCGCATCTGGGGTGGCAAATATCCGCGCCAGAGCGCCGTCGGCAAAGTGACCGGCACGCTCGATTACGGCCAGGATTTGGGCCTCAAGATGCCGCCTGACACCCTGCGGCTGGCCCTGGTGCAGGCCAAAGTCTCCCACGCCAACATCCTTTCAATTGACACCTCCGAAGTGGAAAAGATGCCGGGGGTTTACAAGGTTGTCACCCACAAGGATGTCAAAGGCAAGAACCGCATCACCGGCCTGATCACCTTCCCCACCAACAAAGGCGACGGCTGGGACCGGCCTATTCTGTGCGATACCAAGGTCTTCCAGTATGGCGACGCCATCGCCATTGTCTGCGCCGATACCGAGGCGAATGCCCGCGCCGCCGCCGACAAGGTCAAGGTCGAGCTGGAAGTCCTCCCGGCCTATATGAACGCTCCGGATGCGATGGCCGACGACGCCATCGAAATCCATCCCAGCACACCTAATGTCTATTATGAGCAGGGCGTGGTTAAGGGGGAGGAAACCAAGCCATTGATAGCCTCGGCTCCCTATGTGGCGGAAGGCAGTTTTTTCCTGCAGGGCCAGCCTCACATGACCGTCGAGTCGGATGTCGGCTTTGCCTACTTTGACGACGAAGGCCGGCTGACCATCCACTCCAAGAGCATTGGCCTTTATCTGCACCTCTATATGATTGCCCCCGGCCTGGGCATCGAGCCGGAGAAACTGCGCATGGTCCTCAATCCGGCGGGCGGCACCTTTGGCTACAAATTCTGCCCGACGATGGAGGCGCTGCTGGGCGTGGCCTGTATGGCGACGGGCCGGCCGGTCTACCTGGAGTATGATTACCAGCAGTATATGACTTACACCTGCAAGCGCTCGCCCTTCTTCGTGGACATGAAGCTGGCCGCCGATGAAAAGGGCAAACTGGTCGCCATGGAGACCGATTGGATCGTGGACCACGGTCCCTACTCCGAATTTGCCGACCTGCTGACTCTGCGCGGAGCGCAGTTTATGGGCGCGCTGTGCAAACAGGCCCGCCAGACGATGGTCGCTCAGAACCGCATGCCCCCCTCAGCGCACGATTTTTCCCTGCGGGATATGCAGTTCAGTCACAGCGACAAATTTACCCTGGCCCGCCACCAGCCTGGAACGGAGACGAGCGACTATCTCTTTTTCCCCGGCTGCCAGCTCAGCGCCTCGGCCCCGGAGCAGGTGGAGCAGGTCTACGCCTACTTGCGGGCCAGACTGCCCGGCGCGGGGTTGATGCTGCGCTGCTGCGGGGCGCCGGCCGATTGGGCTGGCCGCACCGACCTGTTCCAGGCTAGTTTGGCCGAGTTTTCCACATGGCATACCGGGATGGGCCGGCCCCGGGTCATCCTGGCCTGTTCAAGCTGTTACCAAATTTTCAAGACGAACCTGCCGGATGTAGAGATCGTTTCGCTGTGGCAGTTGTTCGAGCAGTTGGGACTGCCGGAGGGGGTCAACCGCGAAAATGGCAGGGTGGTGTCGGTCCACGATCCGTGCTCGACCCGCCAAGAGCGGCAGATGCACGAGAGCGTGCGCCGCGTGCTGACCCAATTAGGCTATCAGATTGAGGAACTGCCTTTGAACCGGGAGAAGACCACCTGTTGCAGCTATGGTGGGGTGATGTGGCTGGCTAACCCGGAACTGGCCCGCGAAGTGGTCGAACGGCGCATCGCCGCCAATCCGGCCGATTATGTGACCTACTGTGCCATGTGCCGCGATTTCTTTGCCGCCCGCGGCAAGCGCACCCTGCACCTGCTCGATCTGCTTTTTGGCGGCAACCGGGAGGCGCGGGCGGCTCGCCGGGGGCCGGGCTATTCCCACAGGCATGAAAATCGGGCCAGGCTCAAACAGAAACTGCTCAAGGAGGTTTGGGGCGAAACGATGGATGGACAAGAAAGTTATGAAGCCATTAAACTGATCATTTCTGCGGAAGTGCAGCAGCGCCTGGAAGACAGGTTGATTCTGGTCGAAGACATCCAGCGGGTGATCGAGTACGCCGAAAGAACCGGGCGTAAGCTCCACCAGCCCAAAACTGGGCACTTGCTGGCCCATCACCGGCCCACCAGTGTGACCTACTGGGTGGAATATTCGCCACAGGAGGACGCCTTTGTCGTCCACAACGCCTACAGCCATCGCATGGAGATTGCCGAGGATGTGAAACCATGAGCGAAACGGAGAAGCAGGTCGAGCCGGTAGAGTGGCTCTGTGCTAACTGCAATGTTCCCCTGAAAACCGGACAGGTCATGGCGGCCTACCTGGGCAATACCTACCCGGTGGATTTGCTGCGCTGCCCCAAGTGCGGGCTGGTCTTTGTGCCCGAAGAGTTAGCCTTGGGCAAAATGGCCGAGGTGGAAAAGACGTTGGAAGACAAGTAGAGCGTGAGGCGTGAAGACGGAAATTTTGTGTGGCTGCCGAATAGGACGCTCAAGCCCTGGACGCAGCCGACCTCCCAGAACTGTTCTTGCCAACCGGAAAACGCCGCCGAGGGCGCGGCCAAGACCCGAAATTTTACGGCCAAATACTGGTCTTTGCCCAATACGATTGAGTTACAGCCGGCCCAGGGCGCTAGTTTAGGGGGATGGGATGAATTTCTGGCTCGCGCCCAGACCCACACCTTTTGCCTGTCGGGTATGGCCTTCCAGGATGCCTGGAACCTCGACCTGGAACGGCTGCGCGATTGTTGTATCCACACCGTCAGCCCCGATGGCAGGATTATCCCATTTTGCGCTTACAATTTGACTGATCAACACGGGCGCTCTTTATATCGAAGGAACACAGAGGCCACTGAAAAAGCACAGGGGTACGCGGAGAATTCTTCTAAACCTCTGTGACCCTCTGCGTTAGCTCTGTGACTCACTGCGTTCCCCCTTATTCTCGGAGAAATGGCACCACTTACCCCACTCGAACCCTGGATAGCCCGTAAAATAGGCTGCCCGGCTGAGCATCTCACTCGCGCCGATATCGGGGTGTATCAACTGCGGCAGTTGCAGGAAACATTACGCCTGGTCAGATCCAAAAGTCCCTTTTATCGGCGACACCTGGCCTCCGCGCCGGCGGAGCTTTCGTCGCTCGAAGCATTGGCCCAGTTCCCTTTCACCACCCCGGAAGATATTCGCCGTAACGCCCTGCAATTTGTGTGCGTCTCGCAGGATGATATTCAACGGGTCGTTACCCTCGATAGTTCGGGCACCACCGGCGAACCCAAACGCATCTATTTTACCAGGGAAGACCAGGAATTAACGCTAGACTTCTTTCATATCGGCATGTCTACTTTCACGGAGGCCGGAGACCGGGTGCTGATTCTGCTGCCGGGTGAAAGGCCGGGCAGCGTCGGCGATTTGCTGGCGGTGGCGCTGCCCCGGTTGGCGGCAGTGGGAATTAAGCACGGGCCGGTGCGGGACGCAGCATTGACCCTGGAGGTAATGGCTAAGGAAAAAGTGACCGGCCTGGTGGGACTGCCAACCCATGTACTGGCCCTGGCCCGACAATGGGAAACTAACGACAAAAATCCACCCTTGCAGCTCAAAAGTGTCCTGCTGACCGCCGACCATGTACCGGAGGCGATCAAGGCTGTGGTCGAACGGGCTTGGGGCGGCCGGGTCTACAACCACTATGGTATGACCGAGACGGGTCTGGGCGGCGGGGTGGAATGTCAAGCCCGGCGAGGTTATCACCTGCGGGAAGCCGACTTGTATGTGGAGATTATCAATCCAGACTCAGGCCAGCCGGCAGCCGAGGGAGAGAGTGGCGAAATTGTCTTCACCACCCTGACCCGGCGCGGGATGTCCCTCATCCGCTACCGCACGGGCGACCTCAGCTATTTCATTCCCCATGGCTGTCCATGTGGCACAATTTTGAAAACCCTCGCCCGGGTCATAAGCCGGCTTAGCGGTTATGTAAGAATCGGTGCTGACAGTTATCTGACAATCGCTGATCTGGATGAAACCCTCTTCCCTATTGCTGGTCTGCTAAATTTTAGCGCCACTATTACGAACGAATCTGGCAAAGATTGTTTGCACCTGGAAGTTAAAATAATTGAAGGCGTGGACTGCAATCCGGCTTCGACTATTCAGCAGGCGCTTAATACTATTCCGAGCATTCGCCAAGCCCGACAGACAGACCAACTTGATCTTCTGTTAGGAGAATGTTCCTCCACCACACTATCAAACTTGGCGAAAAGAGTCATTCTTGACCACCGCAGCAGCCTCTCGTGATTTTTGCCCTCCTGCAGCCCACTTAGTATAATTTAATCCTCCCCATCATACACTTGAAGACAAAAATTCATCTCTGCATTAAAGTTGGTAGATTATGGATAAAATTTGCTACGCCCCTATTGGAGTGATCCGTTCTCCCTATCAAGAACCAGTCGGAATGCCGACTTTTGACGTGCGCGAAACAACTGATATTGGCTGGTTCCATCAGAAAGTTGATTATGTCTTTCAAGTGCAAGCCGATCGGCGTTATAGCTGAAATTTCAATAATTGTTACTATTAAAATTTAGCGATGCTTGAGGAGGTGGTCCGATGAAAATTAGTGCGCGTAATGTTCTTAAGGGGAAAGTCAAACAGCTTGAGCATGGTGCGGTCAATTCCGAGGTCGTGATTGAACTGCCCGGTGAGGTGGAAGTGGTCTCAATCATCACCAAACATTCTGCCGAAACGTTAGGGTTAGCCATTGGCATGGAGGTTTATGCGGTCATTAAGGCTTCTGACGTTATGATAGGATTGCCGCACGATCCGAAGTCCTAGCATTCTGATTTACTCACGAGTCCCAGATGAGATGTTACAGCCCTTGGCAGTCTCGCCGATCATGGTCTGGCCCACTTCGTCGTGAAGTTCCCTGGCCAATCGTTTTTGTTCTGGCTCCTGGGTTTTAAGGTGAGGCTGCATATTACGCAGGTGAAAGGTGATCACACTTGAATGTGTGGGACGGCAATCTGGTAACGGATTAAACAGGTGCCAAACCGGCAGCTACCTCAACTCCAAGCGGAGCAATTCAAAAATGAACGTCAGTGAAATGAACAAAAACGTTCTTGTAGCGCCATGCAAAATCGCGTTCTATATTGATTCAATCTGGATAAGACTGGCCCAGGTGCGGATCACCAGCCAGTCGCGGTAGTCACCCACCGTCGCCTTGACCGACTTGATGATCATCTTTTCGCCAAAACTGAGCCTGTCAAGATCAATCTTACCGTGGAAAAGGATAACGTCCTTTGGTTTAATGGTCTCCCGAACAGCGGCCAAATCCTCGGGGAACGTCCACTCGCCGCCCATGATTTCGTTGGGATCGCCTTCGCCGGTAGGACCGCTGGAGAACAGCCAGACTGGGGAATTAGCCAGCACTTCCTGGTTAGAGCGTAAAAACTCAGCCGCCGCCTTCAGCCAGCCGCCCGCGTAAAGGGCGCTGCCGACGACAAACCCGTCATATCCGGCCAGACTGTCCACTTCGTCTACCGGTTTGACTTCGACTTCATATTCGCGCTTGCGTAGTTCCTTGCCGATAACCTCGGCAATCTCAGCCGTCGAGCCATACTTGCTTGCATAAGCGACCAATAGTTTCATCAAAATTCTCCTTTCATCGCGGGTATTTTCCAGCCATCGCCGGTAATTGTCAAAGGTGAGCAATCGGTTTAACTTGATTGTCTGAGCTAATCAGACCTTATTCTTTAACAACATCAGGGAGAGGGACTATCCAATCTTTGCAGATCCTTCAACGCCCGGTCCCTAAAAGCCCCCGACGTATCCCAATCAATGACTCGTTGATACTCCTCCGCCGCTTCGGTTTTTCGTCCTGCCGCTTCTAGCTGCCGGGCTAAGTGATAGCGGGCGCTGGTCAGAGCAGGATTCAGGGCTAAGGCTTGCCGTAAGGCCGCCTCGCCGCTTTCCGGCGCGCCGGTGAGAAATTGCATCCAGCCGAGCAGATCATACGCCTCGGCATTGTTTTTGTCTGCCTCAGTAATCGCCCTGGCGGCGGGAATACCCGCTTCGGCCATGCGGTAGCCCCAATTGGCAAAAAATTTGGCCTGTAGCAGCCGAAACTGGAGGTCCTGTTCCGATACCTGGACCGCTGCTTCGTACCAAAGTTCGGCGCTGGCCAGGTCCCCCCGCTGAGCTTTGGTTTCGGCCATTTCGACATAAAAAGCTGCATTCTGCGGGTCCAGGGTGATGGCCTGCTTGAAGGCTGCCTCGGCCGCCCGCAATGTCCCTTTTTGCCGCAGATACAGCCCCTGAAAGTAGAGCGGCCAGGCCGAGTCGGGATCTGCCTGCTGAGCTTGGCGAAAGAGTTCGAGCGCTGGCTGGCCGGCCTGGGCCTGGGCGTAGCCCAAAAAAGCCATGGTTTCGGCATCCACCGTCTCGCCTTGTTTTTCTTTGGCAACAGTCAGGGCGTGAATCGCCAGCGGCCATAACTGGGCCTGGGCGAGGGCGATGCCGGTCGCTTTGGCTGCCTCTGCCTGGCGTGACCCGGTATTGAAAGGCTTTAAAGCCGCCAACAGGTAATCACGCCGCTCCACAAGCCCGCTCTCTGGAGAGGAAGTGATGGATTGCAAATAGTCTTGCGCCGCTGCTACATCAGCCGGCGCTTCCAACGCTGCCAGAAACCACAGCGCCTCCGGGTCGGGCTGTTGGCGCTGCTGTTCCAGGAACGCCTTTTTTGCCGCCTCAAACTCGAATTTGGCCAGGTAGGTCCGGCCCAGGCCGGTAAATACCCCGGGCAGGTGCGGATTGGCTGCCGTCGCCTTTTGCCAAAATGTGACGGCTTCATCCAGGCGGCCTTGCCCGTAAAGGGTTTCCGCCAGCCCGGCCAGGGCCAGGGTGTTCTGCGGTTCGCGGGCCAAAGCCCGGTTAAAAGCATCTTCGGCCAGCAGCCAGCGCTGTTGGACTGCGTAAATCTGGCCGATTTTGAGCAGGGGTAAAGGATTAGCGGGGTAAGCCTGGGCCACCTCTTCCAGCACGGCAATAGCCTCGCCGTAGCGCCGCTCGGCGATTAAAGGCTCCGCGCGCATCATAAAATTGGCGGGCGGGGCGGGTTGAGGTTTTGGCACGCACGCCAGCCCGGCCAGCAGCCAAAAAATAGTTAACCCTGCCCAAATCTTTTGCGTTAAAATCCAGTTGCTGCTAAACATTTGCTGGGTATTATAACACAAAATGAACAGCGACAGCTAAAGCCTTTGAACCTGAAACGCACGATCGTTCCCTCTCGCCCCTTTAACCCTGGCGTGGTATAATTGCCCGGCAGCCGGATTAAATTTTTAAACAGCGAATTTAGATGGAGGGGAGTCTATTATGGATTTTGAACTCAATGAAGAGCACCGAATGATCGAGCAGATGGTCTACGACTTTGCCCGCAAAGAAATTTTGCCGATTATCAAGCAGCATGATCGAGACCATTGTTACCCTCACCAGTTGCTGCCCAAGCTGGCCGAGCAGGGTTTTATGGGCGTCTGCCTGCCGGTACGCTATGGGGGAGCCGGCATGGATTATATCTCCCTGGGAATTGTTTCCGAAGGGTTGGAGTGGGCCGACTCCTCGGTCCGGGAGACGATTGCCGTTCACCTGGGCTTACACGCCCTGCCCATTTTTCAGTGGGGCACGGAAGAACAAAAGCGCCAATTTCTGCCGCCGCTGGCGACCGGTCAGAAAGTGGCCTGTTTTGGTTTAACCGAACCCGGCGCTGGCTCCGATGTGGCCGGTCTAGCCAGCCGCGCCCGCAAAGAGGGCGATCACTATCTTCTGAGTGGTGAAAAAATGTGGATCACCCTGGCCGACGTCGCTGACCAGATGCTTGTTTTTGCCAAAACCGATCCTGCCAAAGGTGCGAACGGCATCACCGCCTTTATTGTAGAGCGCGGCTGGCCGGGATTGACGACCGGTACTATCGAAGGTAAAATGGGAGTTCACGCCAGCAACACCGGCTGGATCAACATGGCCGACGTGCCCGTGCCCGCCAGCCATCGCCTGGGCGCAGAGGGCGAAGGCTTTAAAATTGCCATGAGCTGCCTGGATAACGCTCGTTACACGGTCGCGGCCGGAGCAGTCGGCTTGATGAAAGCCTGCCTGCAAGAGTCGGTCAAATATGCCCATGAGCGCAAAACCTTCGGCCAGCCCATCGCCGAGTACCAGCTTGTCCAACAAATGATCGCTTTTATGCAGCAGCGCATTGATATGGGCGAACTGCTGGTGCGTAAGGTCGGCTGGCTCAAAAACAAAGGCATTCGCAACACCCGCGAAACCAGCATGGCCAAGTGGTTCTGCACCGATGCGGCCTTTGCCACCGCCAGCGATGCCGTGCAAATTCACGGCGCTTACGGCTATTCCGACGAGTACAACGTCGAGCGCCACCTGCGCAACAGCAAGAGTGCGGTCATTTACGAAGGCACCAGCCAGATTCATCAATTGATGCAGGCCGGCTACGTTCTTGGCTTCCGCCAGGACAAGCCGCTGCGCTGCGAACTGCCGGCCTACGATCTTGAATATTGGCAAGCAGAACAGTAGACGGTAATGGGTAGACAGTAGAAAAGAATATCCCCATCTACCGTCTACCTAAATTAAAAGTGAAGGAAAAGGCATGAACATCATAACATTAATCAAACAAGTTCCTGATACGGCTCAACTTTCCAGTACGGTGGATGGCCTTAAGCTGATGAGTGAGGGCGGCGCCAGAATTGTCAACCCCTGGGACGAGTACTGCCTGGAAGCCGGGATTCAGTTAAAGGAAACCCACGGCGGCAAAGTGACGGTGCTGTCGCTGGGCAAGCCGGATGCGGTCGAGGCATTGAAACGGGGCATTGCCATGGGCGCCGATGAGGCTATCCTGATCTCTGATCCGGCCCTGGAAGGGAGCGACAGCCTGGCTACGGCTCGCGCCCTGGTGGCGGCGATCAAAAAAATCGGCCCGTTTGATCTGATCGTGGCCGGCCGCTCGGCCATTGACGGCAATATGGCGGCAACGGCGGTGCAGGTAGCGGCGCTGCTGGATGTGCCGCAGTTGTCCTATATCGCCGCGCTTAAGGCGGTGGATCCGGCGGCGCAAACAATCACGGCGGTGCGGCTGATGGAAAACGGCCGTGAGACCATCACCAGCAAGCTGCCGGCGGTCATCAGTGTGGTCAAAGAGATCAACGAGCCGCGTTATCCCAGCTTTATGGGTATTCGCAAGGCAGCCAAAGCGACCATTCCTACCTGGAGCCTGGCCGATCTGGGTCTGTCCGCCGATCAAGTGGGCCAGGCCGGGTCTCATGTCAGTTGGCCGCAGGTCAGCCTGCCGCCCACCCGCGAAGGAGGGGCTGAAATCATCAGCGGCTCCCCGGCGGAAGCGGCCCAGATCCTGGCCGATAGACTGGCCGCCGAAAAAGTGATATAAAAAGTAGCAGAGTAGCAGGCTTGCAAAAAACAAATTGCTACCTGCTACTTGCCACCTTGTTACCATTTACTTTACCCCATCACAAGTTGAGGTTAACATGTCAAACGACATCTTTGTGTGGATAGAACAGGTCAATGGCCAGCCCGACTCGATTTCCTGGGAAACACTGGGCGCGGCGCGTAAGATCGCCGGGAATTTGGGCGGAAAGGTAGCGGCGGTTGTGCTGGGCGAGAGCACCGGCGACCTGCCGCAGCAGGCGTTTCAATACGGCGCGGACACTGTCTTTGTAGCCGATGATGCGACCTTGAAGCACTTTCGGCTGGAACCCTACGGCGCGCTGCTGGTCAGGCTGGCCCAAGAGCAGCAGCCGGCGGCAATTTTGCTGGGGGCCAGCAATGCCGGCCTGGAATTGTCGGCCTATGTGGCGGCCAAATTGGGGGTGGGCCTGGCCGCCGATGGGATTGATTTGAGCGTTGAGGGGGATTCGCTGCAAGTGACCCGCCCGGTTTTGGTCGGCAATGTCCTGGCCAAAGTCGTCTTCGGCCCGGCTCGACCGCAAATAGCGAGCTTGCGCCGCCGGGTCTTTCCTGTGCCGGCCCCGGATGCCAGCCGTTCCGGCGAAATTATCAAGTTTGCCCCGGTGTTGGCCGAAGCGGAAATTGCTACTAAAGTCGAAGGGATTGAAGCGGCGGCCAGCCAGGTCAGCCTGACCGACGCCAAAATTATCGTTTCCGGGGGGCGCGGTGTGGGCGGCCCCGAAGGCTTCGCCCCGGTCAAGGCGCTGGCCGAAGCCCTGGGCGGCGCGATGGGAGCCAGCCGGGCCGCCGTGGACGCCGGTTGGGTGCCTTATGCCCATCAGGTAGGACAAACTGGCAAGACGGTCCAGCCCGATCTTTACATCGCTTGCGGCATCTCCGGCGCCATCCAGCATCTGGCCGGGATGAAAACCTCCAAGCTGATTGTGGCAGTTAACAAAGACGCGGAAGCGCCTATCTTTAAGTACGCCCATTACGGCATTGTGGGCGACCTGTTCCAATATGTGCCCGCGCTGGCTGAGGAGTTCAAAAAGCGTTTGGGCAAAAGTTAAAAAATTA
>JAHDWA010000010.1 GCA_023382535.1 Anaerolineae bacterium
TCAAGGCCGGAGGTCAGGCGGCGCAGTCCTGTCCCATCCGGGTTGATGACCATAATCTCGCCGCCACTGGCAAGCTGGAAGACGAGGTGGGGGTTGAGGTTGAGGGGTCGGGGATCGGAACTTAAAAATTGACTATTGACCGTTGACTGTTGACTATTAACTATTGCCTGTTGATCATTGACGATTGACACTCCCTCTTCACCCTTAACCATCGGTATTTCGGCGGCAGGGACAGACGGGGTTATAAATTGCAGCGGCAGCCAACCCTGTCCCTCACCCAGCACCGGGGCGACCAGCGCCCAACTCCGGCCCTCATTGAGGCCCAGGACCCGCATCAGGCTGTTGGCCGGGAGCGGGCCGATTTCGTCAAAGTAGATGCCAGGGCCGCGATGCAAAATCAGGCCGTTGTTAGCAATCCAGATGGTAACGACCTGCGGCGCAGCCTTCACATCGCCCCTCACGGCTAGATCATCTTCAGCCATCCAACCGAGCCGGCCACTTTGTGGTTTGACCAGCAACCACTGACGGCTTTGATCTACCGCCAAGACCTCGATCATTTCCTGCTCATCGGCAATCCGATCAATCGCGGCATAGTCCGTGCCAGGGCCGGGGCGGATAGCAGCCTCCGGGTGAATAAGGTGGGCGGGGTAAGGAGTAAGGAGTAAGGAGTAGGGAGTAGGGGAAGAAAGCCGCATGGAGTCCTTGACCTCAGAAGTCTCTGAAGTCACTACCACGCTTCCACTATCTTCAATCTTCAATCTACTATCCTCCATCTTCCATCCACTATCCTCTCGCACCGGCGCGTCTGCCAGCGAGCCGTCCAGGCTGAGGTAAGCCAGCGAAACCCAACCCTCTCCACCGGCAGACAGGCGTACCAGCGCCCAATCGCGGGTTGGGTTAACGGCCAGCACCGGTGCCTGCTCGCCTTGCACCAGTGTACCCATAACTTCATAACTCGCACCCGGTCCCTGGCGCACATTCAGCGCCGCACTGTTCACCCGGGCCTGGGCGAACGCTTCTGGGATGGCCAAGGTCTCCGGCGTTACCGCGGGTTTATTTTCAACTGGAGGCTGGGATGTCATCGCCTTGGTTGGCTCAATGGTGGCCTCAAAGAGCGTCACGACCGGCGTGGGCGTCGGCGTGCCGAGATCGGCCCGGCTGATCTTGGGGAAAGGGGTTGGTGTGGGCGCGGCGGCGGTAGGCCGGGACGTGGGCCAGGCGACCGGGTCCAGACGGCGCAGTGTCTCCGGGGAGGCCTGGGCGGCAGAACAGGCGGTCAAAGCCAGAGCCAGGATCAGGAAAGCAGGTAAAAGCCAAAAATATTTATTCATGGGAATGTCCTCATTATCGTCACTACGCGATTACTTGCGGCGCAGGAGGCGAAACTGGCTGGCCGTCCTCTTCCTCTTGCTCAATGTTGAAAAAACTGCGGAAGGCTTGGGCTGTAAGGCCGCCGCCCCAATCCAGGAAGTTGTACATCACCGGCACTAGGATCAGGGTCAGCAGGGTCGAGGAAACGTTTCCGCCGATGACTACCGCCGCCAATGGGGCACGTAGTTCTGCCCCGGCGCCCTGCCCTAACAACAGCGGCAGCAAGGAGAAGATGATGGCAAACGTCGTCATCAGAATGGGGCGCAGGCGCAGCCGGCCGGCTTCGACCAGGGCTGCTTTGCGCTCGAAGCCTCGTTCCTGGCGCAGGATGTTGGTGAAGTCCACCAGCAGGATGGCGTTTTTAACCACAATCCCGGCCAGCATGATGATGCCCAGCAGCGACATGACATTCAGCGTGTTGCCGGTCAGCCACAGCCCGCCAAACGCGCCGACCAGAGTCACCGGCAGGGCGAACATAATCGCCAGCGGCTGCAGCCAACTTTGATAAAGGGCCACCAGCAACATGTAAATCAACAGGATGGACAGCACCAGCGCGCCGATCAAATCCTGGAAAGCTTGGCGCTGGTAGTCGGCCTGACCGGTGAATTGGAAGCCGTAGCCTGCCGGGAAGCTGACCTGAGAATTGAGGGCTGCCTCAATGTCGTTGGTCACATCGGCGTTGGCCCGCCCGGCCGAGCCGATCTTAAGGGTCAGCGAAGCCTGCCGGTTGGCTCGGCTGAGCCGGGCCGGGGCCAGGGTGTCTTGCACCTGAGCCACCTGCCCCACCACAATCACCTGGTCGTTGACGTAGCCCAGGGGTAGGTCAAGCAGTTGGTTCAGGTCACGGCGGGCGGACTCGTTCATACGCAGGGTCAGGTCAATCTTCTCGGTCTGGCCTTCCGGCTGGTAATCGCCGACGTGGCTGCCGTTGACCCCGGTTCGCAGCGTCCGGGCCACCTGCCCCGGCGACAGGCCGACATCCTTGGCCCGCTCGCGGTCAACGACAAGCTGTGTTTCGGGCGAGCGTTCCGCGCCGGTATTGCCGATGTCCACCGCTCCCGGCACGGTCCGGATGGCTGTTTCCGCCTGGTTGGCCAGGTCAATCAGCTTGTTCCGATCCGGCCCATACAGCCGCACCTCAATGTCCTGGTTCATCCCGCTGACCGCCATGTTGAGCATAAAAGAGACTTTGGCGTCGGGGACCTGGGCCAGCGCGGGCCGCAGGGCATTAACTACATCAGTGGTGCTGCGACTGCGCTCATTCTTATCCACCAGGCGCAGGATAATCGTAGCGAAGTCAGCCTTGTCACTGCTGGCGATGAGGGCGCTGCCCAGTTCCGTACCCACGTTGGAAACAATAAGCGACGTTTCCGGTACGTCGGCCCGGATGATCTGCTCAACCCGCTGCACGGCCCGGTCGGTCGCAGCCAGGCTGGAACCGGCAGGCATCTCGATGCCGAGGGTGATGCGGCCGTCATCTTCGAGCGGCAGGAATTCGCTGCCAACTACGCCGCCGATCACCAGGTAAATCCCCGCAGCCAGAGCCGCCGCCGCCAGCCCAATCGCCAGGAACTGGGTGAAGGCATTTTTAAGTGTCCAACCCAGAATCAGCGCGTACAGGCTCGATAGGCCGGTGAACATGGCTTCCCAGAGACGGATAAAACGCTGCCACAGGCAGCCAAGCGGCCGCCAGAGAACACCCAGCACCTGCCACACCCCTTTGACCGGTTTCGCGGGTTTGGTCTCGTCTTTCAGCCAGAAAGCGGCCAGCATGGGGGTCAGGGTAAAAGAGATGAGCAGCGAAAAAATGGTGGCGACGGCGATGGTGACGCCGTAGGAGCGAAAAATTTGGCCGACAATGCCGCTGATAAAGGCCACCGGCAGGTAAACCACAACGATGACCAGGGTGATGGTGATCGCCGCCAGTCCGATTTCAGCCCGGCCATCGAGGGCGGCCTGGCGCGGCTTTTTGTGCAGCTTCAGGTGGCGCTCGGTGTTTTCCAGCACTACAATCGAGTCGTCCACCAGGATACCGGTGGCGACCGTCAGGGCCATCAGGGTAACGGTATTCAGGCTGAAGCCAAGGGCATACATCAACAGAAACGTGGCGATGATCGAGGTTGGGACGGAGAGCATGACAATAACGCTGCTGTGGATGGTGTGCAGGAAGAGGAGCATGACGATGCCGGTAATCAGCACCGCCAGCAGCAAATCCTCGCCCACCGCGCTGACCGATTCACGGGTAAAGTGGGTGTCATCAATAACAATGTCCAGCTTGACCCCGTCGGGCAGCTCCGGCTTGAATTGTTCAACCACCTGGCGGATGCCGTCGGCGACCTCAATCGCATTGGCATCGCCCGTTTTGACCGCCGTAACCAGCACCCCGGCCTGGCCGTTGTAACGCACCAGGCGGGTCGTATCTTTGAAACCTGCCTGCACCGTCGCCACATCACGCAGATAAACCTGTCCGCCGGTGTCCATGCCCGCCGGCATCTTGGGTAACAAACTGGCAGGCAGGGACAGGCCCATCGTCGTCAGGGGATTGGCTCCCCCGGCGACAATGATACCTTCAATGTCCTTCAGGCTGGTGAACTCACCCACCGAGCGAATCGCACTTTTTTGCGGCCCCTGCTCAATCGAGCCAACCGGCACGGTCACATTTTCCAGGGCCAGGGCCTGCTGCACCCGCTCCAACGATAAGCCATAAGCGGCCAGTTGGCGTGGGTCGGTGTAAACCTGGATTTCGCGTTCGCGGCCGCCGGCTATCGAAACCGAGGCCACTCCGGCGACCGTCTGCAGGTGGGGCTTCAGGTCATTGTCGGCCAGATCGTACAAGGCGTCCTGGCCCAGCGAGCCGCTCAGAACGAGCTGCATAATCGGCTGGGCGTTAAGGTCGGCCTTGATGATGGTCGGTTCCTCGGCATTGTCGGGCAGGTCGCCGCGCACTTTGTCCACTTCGCGGGAGACATCTATTGCGGCCTGATCGCCGTTGACGCCTTCATTGAATTTAAGCAGCACATAGCCAAAGTTTTCGTTGGCCTGGGAGGTAATCTCGTCAATGCCGGAGATTCCGGCGACAGCATCTTCAACCGGTTTGAGGGCCTCGTCGGCCACGTCTTCCGGCGACGCGCCGGGATAAACCACCACCACCGACACGTAGGGCAGGTCGGTTTTGGGCATACGGTCAACCTGGAGCAGCGTCAGGGAACGGTACCCCAGCACGATGAAGCCCAAGATAATCATCAGGATGGTCAGCGGGCGTTTGATGGAGAGTCGAGTCAGTTCCATAGTTGTATGTCCTTAATTTTCCATTGGAGTGTCCGGGCATTTCGTAATGCGTAGACCGTAAAGATACCGAAAACAAACTATTACGCATTACGTTTTACGTTCTGTTGATATTTGCCGATTTCGCACGCTTCGATACACCCTATCGGGTACTCAGCGTGCGAAATCGGCCCAAAAACGCATCCTGAGTAGGCGAAGCCATATCGAAGGGGGCGTTTTTGGGCTAATCACTGAAGTGTCAATAGAACCCAGTTACAGCCCCGGTACTACCTTTACCTTCGCCCCATCCTGCAAGTTCGACTGCCCGGCGACGACAATTGAGTCACCCGCCTGGAGGCCGGAAACGATTTCTGTTTCGGCGTCGTTGCTGAGGCCGGTGCTGACCTTGACCTGCTCGACCTGACCAGCGTTGACCCGGTAAACAACCGGCTGCCCATCCACGCTGATAACCGCCGAACGCGGAACCAACAAGGCTTGCGGCTTTTCATCTACCAAAAGCGATACGTCGGCGTACATCCCGCTGCGGAGCATGCCTTTCTTATCCAGCGGCGTCACCTTGACCACAAAGGTATGCGTCTTTTGATCGGCCAGCGGGGCGATGCTGGTGACCAGGCCGGAAAATTCCACGCCGGGATAGGCCGCTACTTGTAAAGATGCATGCTGATCTTTGGCAATCTGCCCCAGGCGGCTCTCCTCGACATTAATCGCAACCTCGACTTGATGGGAAATAAACAGAGCGACGGGCGACTTGTTGTCAACCATATTGCCCTGGTGGACGTAAACCTCGCCGACAATACCATCGAAAGGAGCGCGGAGGGTGGTGTAATCCAGTTGCAGGTTGGCCAGCTCGACGGCGGCTTCGGCCTGCTGGATACCGGCTTTGGCCATTTCAAAGTCAACGGGGCGGAAGGGCTGCCTGGCCAGGGCCAGGTCGAGCTTGGCTTTGGCCAACTGTCCTTGCAAGGGAGCCAACTGCGCCTCCGAGGGGTTCGTCTGTAACTGGTAGGCGGAGAGGGCCTGCTCGTAGGCATTGGTCGCTCTTTCCAGAGCGAGGGCCTGGGGCGTCTCGCCGACCTGACCGGCCCAGGCGATTTTGTCATATTCGTATTGGGCGATCTTCAAGGCCGCCTGGGCGTTGGCCATGGTAGCCGCGGCGGTTGTGCGCTCATTGTCGTCAATATGCCGGACATCTTGCAGCGCACCCTGGCTGATCTGGTAGGCTGCCTGGGCCGCCTCGATTTCTTCGGGGCGCGCGCCTTCATTCATCTTGTCCAGCTTGAGCTGGGCCAGGGATAAGGCCGCCTCAGCCTGTTTCAGTTGAGCAGCGTAAACGTCATGGTCGAGGATGGCAATGGGGTCGCCGGCCTTGACCCGATCGCCCGCTTCAACCAGGACAGCCTCGATCTGGCCGGAAACACGAGGCACCAGGGTCACATCCGCCTGGGCTTGCAGGTTGCCGGAATAAACAAAAACCAGGGCAATGTCGCCGGTTTTGACCTGGGCCACTTCGACCGACACGCCGATCTCATCTTGCGGGGGAGCAGCCGCAACCGCAGATTGGGCGACCGGGCTGCAAGCGGTCGTAAATAGAGTGAGGCCAGATAGTAAGGCGAGTAAAGTCAGTGATGTCTGTTTCATAAAACTCTCCTGAGAAAATAGTAGCCAGTAGTCAGTAATCAGTAGCCAGTAGTCAGTAATTTATCTTCATTTTTGGGGGTGTGACCACTCAGGAAAACAAGCCACCGGCGAGAAATGCCAGATAAGAATCCGTGTAATCGGTGAAATCTGTGGTTAAATATCTTTGACCGGGCCGAGCTCAAGGCAATCAATCGCCAGGAGGGGTAAGCCCAGGCCATACAGCTTGTTGAGCAGGCCATGCAGCGCTGCCTGGTCGTGGACCTGGCCGGTGAGTATGGTCACTGTCCCATTCGAGTCGGTGAGCGTTGTCATGGTCATTCCTTCAAACCAGTCTGACCAGTCCGGGCCTAGCCAGCCTTGAATGGTAATTTGATAGGTCGCCGGGCGGTCCAGGCTCAATTTCTGCCCTTGCCAGCCGGTGATGTAGGATGTCATAGTTTGATCTCCTCGTCATGAAGATACGCAGCGAAGCGAACGAGTCTTCCCTGTTATTCTAAGCGATGAGGGGTAAGCGAGACATCTACCTAAAGTAGTAGTTTAGGCAATAGAGAGGGGGATTAATTCAATCCAGAAGGCCCAGTTGTCTGGCCGTAATGAGAGCCTGGGTGCGGCTGGCCACGCCCAGTTTACCGTAAATGTTGCGGATATGGGTCTTGACCGTGCCCATGCTGAGGAAAAGCTGCCCGGCGATGGCCGCATTGGAGAGGCCGGCGGCAATGAGATGAAGAATTTCCAGTTCGCGCCGGGTGAGAGGCTCAATTAAAGGGGGCAGGTGATGAAGAGGTTGACTTATTTCGCTCGTGTCTGATGTATTTTCGGCCTCAAATCCGATAAAGGAGGAAAGCAGTTTCCGGACATAATCTTTCTGCCTTCCGCCCTCATCACCTGCCTCCGAATGGGGCTTCATCCTTTCCAGGAGGTTGGCCATAGGCGGCCCTTCGGCCACAAAGAGGCGGATATAACCTTCCGGCTCGGCCAGGGCGAGGGCACGGTTGAGAGCAGACAAGGCCGCGGGATAGTCCTCCAGCATCTGGTAGGCCAGAGCCAGCAGAGCCAGGGCCTCGATGGCCCGGCCCATCCGCTCCCCCTGCTCGGCAGCTTGCTGCAAGCGCAGGAGCAGATCAACCGCCTCTGGGGCCCGTTCCTGGGCCAGCAGGAGCCGGGCCAGGACCAGGTATTCCAGTTCGTGCGGGTAGGTGGGGATATCGCCGGGGTGCAAATTCTGTGCTTTGGCCCAACTCGCCGCCGCAGCCACCTCCTTCTGACGCAGCCACAGCATGGCCTGGTGGGCAGCAACCGGCGGCAAATCCCAGGTTAAAGAGAGCTGCTGCTGCTGTTTAAGCCGGGCTGCCGCCTGAACTGCCGTATGTGTGCCGGCAAAATCTCCCTGGGCCTGCAAGATATGGGCTAAGGTAACATAAGCCTGAACCTGAATGCGCGAATTTCCTTCAAGCTCGCCGTGCTGAAGGCTTTGCTGCGCCTGCTCCCTGGCGGCGTCAAGTTGATTCCACTCCCGCAGCAATTCGCTCCAGATCAAATTGCCGGGCAGGTGTACGGCAGACAAAGCCAGTTGGCGCATCTGCTGGCAGGTCTCGGCCGCCCGGCGCAATTGTCCCTGAATGAGTTGAACTTCGCTCAGACGGGTCATCCCGGCCAGCACCAGAAACGGATTTCGGCTGGCATGGCCCAGTTCAATGGCCTGGGTGTAATTCTCAGCCGCTTCGCTGATCCGGCCATTCAGATAGTAGGCTTCGGCCAGCCCGATGGTCAGCAAGCCGCGCAGCCGCAGTTCTTTATCGGCTAACAGCGCCAGCGCCCGGTGAGCGAGGGTAACAGCTTCGGCTGGCTGGCCCTGCGTACCGGCTATCAGCGCCCGGATGGCCATGACTTCACCCTGCAAGTTTTTTACCTCGTCTTTGTCTAGACTGGGAGAACCGGTCGTACTTGTGGTGTGACCTGACTCTTTACCCGACTCAGCGCCTTGGAGGTGTAGTTCAGCAGAACGCAGCAAAGGCTCAATCCCACCTAACTGCCCGATCAAGTAGAGGGTTTCGGCGTAATAGAGACAAAGTTTGGGCCTGGTGTGGATGATTTCGGACGGCAGTTTGGCTAACCAGCTCAAGAGTGTCGCCACTTCACCCCGTTCCCACAGGATCGTCGCTCCGACCTGCTCGATCAACTGCGCTGCCCATGCGAAATCTTCTATAGCAAAGAGGTGCGCCAGGGCCTCAGCCGCCAGTCCTTGTTGAACATACCAGCCGGCGGCGCGACGATGTAGGGCCGCTACTCCACCCGGCAACGCAGGCGCCAGCCGGTTCAAGCGGTGACGCAACAGCTCGAGCAGCAGCCGGTGGTAGCGGTACCATTCCCGCTTGTTATCCAGGGGCACGATGAAAAGATTGGCCCGCTCTAAATATTCCAACATGGTCTGGCTCGAGAGGGAAGGGGGACAGGGGGGAGCAGGGGGAACTCCTTTTTCTTCTAAGCTGCCGCGCGGTACCTCTACCTCTCCATTCAAAAGGGCGTCACAGAGAGAGCCACAGAGACGATCTAAAATGGAGGTGTGCAACAAAAATCTTTGAACCGCCTCAGGCTGCCGGGAAAAAACTTCATCCAGCAGGTAATCAAGGACATAACGATCATCGCCGCTAAAGGCTTTGATGAAACCGGAGCGATCCGGCTGCTCTTGCAGAGATAAAGCCGCCAGTTGCAGCCCGGCAATCCAGCCTTCGGTGCGCGCCTCCAGGGCGGTTATATCATGGCTCGACAGGCCCAGGCCCATCCGGGTGTTGAGAAATTCAGCAATCTCCGCAGTCGTAAAGCGCAGGTCGGCGGCGTGGATTTCGAGCAACTGGCCGCGAACGCGCAGGCGCGATAGGGAGAGGGGAGGAACCGTCCGGCTGGCAATGACCAGGTGCAGCCGGTCCGGCTGGTGATTGAGCAGAAATGAGAGGGCCTCGTGAACAGCCGCAGTTTCAATAAGATGGTAATCATCCAGCACCAGCACCCAGCAACGCTCTGCCTGGCTGGCGACCACATCATTGATAAGCGCCGCCAGGATGGTTTCAGCCGTAGGTAAATGAGGTCCGCCCGCTTGCAGCAATTGCTGGCTGATTTGGCCAATATCCGGATCAATCCGCTGCAGCGCGGCAATGAGGTAAGTAAGAAAGCGGGTCAAGTCATTGTCGCCTTCGTCAAGTGAGAGCCAGGAGACATTGAAAGGATGAAGGATGCCCCCCCTAGCGGGGGCAGGTGATGAAGGATGAACCAGAGGGTTTTCATCCTTCATCCTTCCGCCTTCTTCCTTTCGTTGCTGGAGCCACTCACTTATCAGGGTGGTCTTTCCGTAGCCGGCCGGGGCTGAGATCAGCGTTAACCTGCCGTTCAAACCTTGACTGAGCCGTTCGCTCAGGCGAGGGCGGGGAACCAGGTGAGGCAGGGTGGGCGGGATGTATAGTTTTGTCGTTAAAAGGGGGGAAGACATCTTTTCTGGACCGGTTATAGGGTCGGGTTTGAAGTTTGTTTTCGGAGGATATTGTACCCGACTCACTATTTCTGGCCAAAATTTGAGATAGTCTCAAATTGTAACGTCGCCCAATGAACGGCTTTTGTGTCAGCCTTGAATTTCGACGACCACGCCGGCTTCAGCCCAGTTGTACAACGTGGCGGCATTCTCCGAGCTAATTAAAATACAGCCGTAAGTGACCCGGCGGCCGAGATCATCCGTCCACAATAACTGCGCCCCACCCCGGCTGGGAAAGCCATGGATGCCGTTCATAAAATCAGAGGTGGGCACCGGGCGATAGATGCCCATAAAGTGGGGCATCCACAGGTTCCAGTTGGCGGCGTAAGCGTTCTGCTCATGGGATTGAATTTGAAAAACACCTGGCGCGGTCGGGCTGGAGGCGATACCGCTGCTGGCCGGCCATTCCCACTTGACCGCCCCCGCCTCGTAAACCCACATCTTCTGCTGGCTGAGGCTGATGACGATGCGCTTGTCCTCGATCACCGGTAACGGCAGCAGTTCATCCGGCGAGGGCAGGACCAGCACCTGGCCCGGGGTGAGATTATTACCCAGGCCGGGGTTGGCCGCCTGAATCCAGGGGTAGGGTAGGCCGACCTCATAGGCGATGCTTGACAGAGTTTGACCGGCTTGAACCGTGTAAGTTCCGGGGTGATGGTAGACTCGCAGCCGGACCACCGTCTGCTGCGAGCGGATGGCCTCGGCCAGGCGAGTCGTGGCTTCGTCCACTTTTAGATAACGCTCTGGCCCGAGCGCGGCAGACTGTGCGGCCAAATAGGCTTGCACCTGGTCCGTTTTGACAGACCAACCCAGCCTGGACGGGTCATTGGGGTCCAGCCCCAGCATCAGCCAGCCGGCCCACTCCGCCGGGGGAATTGTCAGGGCGACGCTTTCGTTACGAATGGGATCATAGGTTTGGAGGGTGAGGAGGTGGCCCAGCAAGGCATTGGCTTGATCCACCGCAGCGCTAACATCACTAACAGCCGGTTGGATCGGCTGCGTTACCAGGGTCAAGCGCCGTTCAGCCAGCACTTGTATAGGCTGCCGGCCCAACGTCTTGACCGTGGCCGCTACATCGAGCACGCGACCGGGGACGGCTGCCACAGCCTCGGCCCGACCCTCGCTGATCCGGATGGTCGCATTTTGGGCGGGCTGCTCAAGCTGCGGGGCAAGCTGGCGCAGGCTGGCTTCGGCCCGGACCGGGTCAAACTGCCAGAGCAGCGGAAGGTCAATTTGCCCGCGCGCCCATACATAGGCTCTCAACGTGTCAAGCGAGCGCCCCTGCTGGTAGGCGGCTTGAGCCATTGCCGTGGCGTCAAGAGTCAAACCCAACGCGGCTGGGCTGACCGGCCAGGTCGTGCTGCCCGCTTGCAGGCTGATGATTTGGCCGGACCAATGCTGCTGCAGCAGCGCCGCCGCCTCCGCCCGTGATTTGCTGCTCAAGTCGAGGCCGGCGGCGCGCACGCCTGGTAGAATCCGGTCGCTCCGGTAAAAGAGCAAGGCGGCCAGGGCCGTCGTCGCGACGAGCGCGACCAGCAGCATAGAACTCAATATTAGCCCTGTCAGGACCAGGCGCGGCCCGCGAGCGGGTAAAGGAGCCAACGGCACCGGGACGGGCCAGCCGGCTACAGGCCGAGTGATCTCAACCTCCTGGCGAGACTGCGGCCTGGCCGGAATAACGATGGTAGTGGAAGTGGTTCGTTTGAATGACATAGTTTGGATCTTTTGAAAAGTATACGGAATTACGGATCGAAATCAAGGTGTAGAAAGCTGCTCTCTTTTTATTTCCAACCCGTATAGTACGCTGTGAGGGGGTGAGTCCTTCAGCCAGATCTCAGAACTGGCCGGCTCGTTAACTAAAAATAGGGTTGGCTCCTTGACCAACCCTATTTGCTGGCTGGGCCTGTTTTATAGCAGACCCTGGCCGGGGATCAAGCGTATTCGGCGACAGCCAACTCAGGAAGTGGTGAGGAACGCGTCGGCTGGGGTAAGGTTTGCGCGTGAGGTTTTAACGTCATCTCGACGTGGGTTCTGAGTATCTTGGGCAGGACAGGTTTCACCAAGTAGTGCGAGACTCCGACTTTTGCTGCCAGTAACAAAGAGTCCTCGGACTCGATCGTGGTATGAATAATAATGGGCGTCTTAGACTGCTTGCGGATGCGGCGGCAGATTTCCCAGCCGTTGAGCTGGGGCATGACAACGTCGAGGATAACCAGATCAGGTTGGCGCTGGCGAAACTGCTCTAAGCCATTTTCGCTGTCAAGGGCCGTAAACACCCGGTAGCCGGCCGACTCCAGGGTTGATTTAACGATGGATAGGATAAAAGGATTAGAATCAATGACCAGTATTTTGTCTCTCATGTTTCCGGCTCCTGATCTGTACTCTGTCTATTCCTAGCTGTAAAAGTTTTCCCATTATATCGTTTAATACCCCTTATCACTATACCTGATTGAGCGATTTTATAAACAGGTGTATACACCCAACTGGGCTATAAAAACAGGGGAAAACAATAGCTCCTCTGGTTCTCTTGCTTGGCTGGGCCGCACCTGGCCGGGGTTGAAGATAGCGCCAACCTATGTGTGTTAAAAACCCTCAAAAGTAAGGCGGGTCTGTAAGACAAGTTGAACACTTATCCTACGCCACCACAGAATTGAGACACAGCCGGCCAACTTTGGGAGATTGTCAAGAGGATAAAAGCTGTGATAGAATAAATTGCCCTGATCTAAGGTTGACAAATCCTATCGTATGGCCGGGTTACAGCAAGTAAGAACATCTAGATAATCTTAAGAAGGTTCCATCCGGGCAACTCGGCGGCCGACTTTGCCGAGGGATTGGAACGGTGCGGGGGCAGCCCAGGGAAAAAGTATGGGTATAAAAACGCTGGTCGTTAATACGTTAAGCCGGTGGCCCAACCACTGGTTGGCGACCCTCAACTCATTTTTCTTGATCTACGCGCTCCTGCCGGTGCTGGCCCCTGTCTTACTGGTGACAGGACGCCAGCAAGTCGCTCAAGCCATCTATTGGTTTTACAGCCACCTGTGCCACCAATTGCCCTCTCATTCCTATTTCATCATGGGGGCACAGGTAGCAATTTGCCAGCGCTGTCTGGCTATGTACGGTATGATGGTGCTGTTCGGCCTGGTCTATGGCTTAATGCGCCGCCGGGTCTGGCCGTTACCTTTCCGCTGGTATCTACTGACTCTCGTCCCATTGGGGCTGGATGGCGGCCTGCAGTTTGTTAGCGAGCTGCTCCGGGTAGCGCCCTATCTTCTCTACTGGTTGTGGGGGATCGGCCTGCTGCTTATCGCCATCCTGATCATTACGCTGCAACGAGCCATCACCTGGCAGGGACTGCTTTTTCTGGCGGCCGGCCCCCTGGCCCTGGTTTACGTACAGGTCTTTGGTTTCTATGAAAGCGATTGGCTGCGCCGTACCCTGACGGGTGTTGTTTTCGCCCTGGGTTCGGTCTGGCTGGTTTATCCTCAACTAGAGGAAGGTTTTGCTGAACTTCCGCCCCCTCCAACTCTCCCCTTTGAGGGGAATTAGGGGAGCCGATACCCACTTCAATTGTGCTATTTAGGGGGGTCCATGTCCGATAGCAAATTCACTTTGAGAGAAATGCAGCCAGCGGACAGCCGCGCGGTTGCAGATTTAACGGCGGTATCAGACGGTCTGCTGACGACGCATTTTCTGATAGATGCCTATCTCGCCATTAGCGAGGGGAGCGAGCATCGCACCGTAGGGGTTGTCGCCGAAGGTGAGGGGTATGACGGCCTGGTTGGGATGGGTACGGTCAGATTTGGGAGGGGGCAGTTTAACGGGCAACTCCTGCCTTTCGCCGGCCTGGATAATTTAAAGGTGCGCGAGGAATTTCGGGGGCAGGGCCTTGGCCGGCAGCTCGCCGAGTGGCGGGTGAAGCGGGCCAGAGCTGAATTTGGCGGCGACGGGGTGATCATCACCGGCATGTTGAAGGATAACCACAGCTCACGCGCTGTGGCCAGGAAGTGGTGCCGGGAGTTCGTTGAGCCTTTTCACGTTGCTCTCGCGCCGGTACGCGCCCATCCCCCCACAGCGATGACCGGCATTATAGTACGTGAAGCGGAGCCGGGGGAGTACGAGGAATTTGCCGCTCAACAGAACGCCTTTTATCAAGAGTACAATGGGTATGGTCCCGTTGACGGCCATCAAATGGTCGAACGGGTGAGCAAGTCTCCCCTCAACCAGCCGGTTTATCATTTCTTCGTGGCAGTAGATGCGGCCAACAATCTGTTAGCGGGGGCGCGAGCCTGGGTCCGGGGCGCTTACAAAGTTGATGTTGTTACCAAACCGCCGCTGCCTTTACGGTTGGTGAACGGATTTCTTCATTTACTGCCCACCGATTACGTGATTCGTGACATTAGCGTGCAAGGGTTGTGGCACCGGCCAGACCAACTCCCGGCGGCGCAGTACCTGTGGGAAATGATGCGCTGGCTGTGCCGGGAGAAGGGCACAACCCTGGCGATTGCTTTCGACCCGCGCGACCCGGCGCGAAAGGCCGTGCAGCTTAAGCCGTGGCACCAGCCCCGCCCTGAGATTGCGCTGGCCCTGCATGGCCCGGCCCCTATTGATCGCAGCCGTTTGCTCTATGTGCTGGGTCGGGTATGATAGAATGGTAAACTCGGAAGCAGAAGTTAAAAAAGCGGAGGTTTGTTGATGAAATTATGGCAATTGACCCGGCTGAGCCTGGGAGGAATCGCGTTCGTTATTCTGGCCCTGCTGTTGCCGGGCACAGGATTAGCTCAGGAAACTGTTACGGTCCGGCTCGAGCCGGTGGGCGGGTCTGGCGTCAGCGGCACGGCTGTCCTGACCGCCGCCGGTGAAGGAACAAATGTAGAGCTTGAGGTGCAGGGTCTGGCGCCGGGCGCAAGCGCGCGTGCCACCATGCAGGCGAATACCTGCGCCATGCCAAGCGCCAGTTTCGCGGCTCTACCCGATCTACAGGCGGATGCGAGCGGCATGGCTGTAGCGACCGGTTCCGTTCTCTTCCGCGGAACAGACAGCGTTTCCCTGGCAACCATGGCCGATGGTGGGCACGTTCTCACCATCCAGACCGGGCAGATGGTGGCATGTGGAGTCATTCCAGCGGCGGCCTCGGTCTCAGGCCCGACAACACTGCCAGGGAGCGGCGGCGCGATGCCCTGGCTCACAGCGGCCGCTGTCGTGGCCCTTGGGCTGTGTGTCTTATTGGTGGGCCTGTTTCTGCGTCAACCCGGCCAGAAGTAGCTCACGCTTGAAGCGTAACCTACCCGTTGATACAAGGAGGTAAAGATGGCTCAAAAATCGGTTGAGACGGATATTTACCAGATCAAAGTAACCCTGCGCGACAGCAAACCGCCCATCTGGCGGCGTATCCAGGTACCGGGTGACATCAACCTCGGCAAGCTGCATCGTATCCTGCAAGTGGTGATGGGCTGGACCGACTCTCATCTCCATCAATTTATTGCCGGAGGTGTCTATTATGGCGAGCCGCATCCTGATTATCGAGATATGGGGCTGGAGATGCGTAACGAAAAGCGGGTTAAGCTGAACCAGCTTATCCCCGGTGAAAAGTTCAAATTCATCTATGAGTATGATTTTGGCGATAGCTGGCAGCATGAGCTGCTGGTCGAGAAGATTCTGCCACCGGAGCCGGGTGGGCGCTATCCTCGCTGCATTAAGGGCAAACGAGCCTGCCCGCCCGAGGACGTGGGCGGTGTCTGGGGGTACGATGACTTCCTGGCAGCCATCAGCGACCCCAATCACCCCGAACACGAAGATATGCTGCAGTGGGTTGGCGGTGAATTTGATCCCGAAGCTTTTGATCTCGATGAGGTGAATGAGGCGCTGCGTTACATCCGCTGATTAATCCCTGAGTTCCTTCAATTCCTACGACTTCCCCTTTTCAGCCCGCGACAGATAGAACTGCTCGCACTCTCCTTCGCGCCCGCGAATGACCCGCTTACCGGCGAGGGGGCCGCTCGTTTCGGTCACGACCGTACACTGCCCCTCCGGCCCATCCTTTTGATAGTAAATCACCACCCAATCGTGGGTTTTGCCCAGCTCGTGGGCCCGGGCCGTATTGGAAAAGAGCGCGGTCATCACCCAGCCGTCGCGTTCGGTGCGCAGCAGAGGCAGCCAGGCTTCATTGTTGGGATTGAAACGCCGCGGGGCCAGCTTCGGCAGTTCACCCGCCTCGGCCCGCCGCCGGTATTCGCCATCCACGTCGAGCAGCAGCGCTACGCCCGGTTCGGTTCCAGCCGCGCCGGTTGCCCCGGCGGAGTCGCCCAACAGCCCGGCCAAACTGTTACGCACAGCAGCCACCCGGCGAGGACCCAGGCCAAATACCTGCTCCAACCGGCCGGCCTGGACAGCCTGCTCAAACGCTTGCAGCGAAGAAACCCCCAGGTGGCGGACAATCCGCTGGGCCAGCTTTTCGCCAATTCCGGGAATTTGCTGCAACAGGTCGGCGGGGGATTGGCGCGCCTGCAAACCCTGCAAGTAGTCCGACCGGCCGGTTTCGATGAACTCGAAGATCGTCGTCGCCAGCCCCTGGCCAATCCCTTCGAGCCGCAAAAGCGCCGAAGCTCCTTCAGCGTGGGCCATTTCGGTCAGCGGCGTGGCGCTGGCCCGCACACTTTTAGCCCCGTGACGAAAAGCCTGGATGCGATAAGGATTGTCATCCTGCTGTTCCAGCAGATCGGCAATCTGTTCCAGTAAATGGGCAATATCGTCATTGCTTGGCGCTCGAATTGGCATCGGCGTTTCCTTTGTACCCGAGCAAACAGATCGTTGTGACTACCCCCGCTCTCAAGAGGCGGGGATGCGAGGGATTGCATACCCATGTTTTACACAAACAGAGCAAATTATCAAATATGGGCAAGGGCATGGCCGAAGCCGTGCCGGCAGCAGGGAGTAAGCCTTATGAAGGAAAAAACGAATTGAGCGTAATTAATAACAGAATTTATGTCGCTAAAATCGGGAACTTTTTCCCGTTATAGAACGTCTATCCAATGGCGCAGCCACCCCTGCGCCGGCTCATTAACAGCTAAACATAGTGGAGGAGGTTAATTATGCTCAAACACATGGGTATCCTGTTTGGGTTGGTTATGGCACTGGCGCTGACCAGCACAGCTTTGGCGCAAGATGGGCCAATTACGCCCCAGCATACCGACCCCACCTGGCAAGCGGCCTATTGGAACAATACCAGCCTGTCCGGCCCGCCGGTGCTGCAGCGCACCGACACTACCTTGAATTTCGATTGGGGCGGCGGTTCTCCCGCATCCGGCGTCAATGCCGACCAGTTCTCGGCCCGCTGGCTGCGCTATATTGACGTGTCACCCGGTACTTATCAAGTGACCGTAACCGCAGACGATGGGATTCGGGTTTGGGTAGACGAGCAACTGCTCATTGACCAGTGGCGGGAGCAGGGGCCGACCACCTACACCGCGCAAAAGTACCTGGGTCCGGGGCATCACCTGGTACGGGTAGAATATTTTGAGAATTTTGGCGGCGCTGTGGTCAAGGTGTCTTACGCTTTGGCTTCCCAGCCTCCTCCACAACCGCCACCACCGCAGCCGATTACCGGCTGGCGAGGGGAGTATTTCAACAATAAATCCCTTAGCGGCCCGCCAGCCGTGGTGCGCGATGAGCAGCGGATTGACTACAACTGGGGTGGCGGTTCGCCTGCGCCGGGCTGGATTGACGCCGACGGTTTCTCAGTACGCTGGAGCCGCTCGGTTGATCTGTCTGCGGGGAATTATCGCTTCATCATGACCGTAGATGACGGGGCCAGGCTCTTTGTTAACGGCCACCTGCTTATTGACGCCTGGAAAGATCAATCGCCGCGGACTTACAGCGGCGACATTTACTTACCGGGCGGTCCGGTCACTGCCCAGATGGAATATTATGAGAACACCGGCGGTGCAGTCGCCCAGCTCACCTGGACCTCGGCCAGCAGCAGCCCACCCCCGCCAGCCCCGCCGCCCTCAACCGAAGCCTGGGGCTACGTCACCGCCAACAGGCTGAATGTTCGCTCCGGCCCCAGTTTGTATTACCCGGTCATGGGCTGGATTTATCGCGGCGAGCAGGTGCGTTTGCTGGGGCGCACCTATGACAGCACATGGCTCCGGGTGCAGGCCGGCTACAATTTCCGAGGCTGGGTTTCTGGTTATTATATTCGAAGCAACGCACCCATCTTCAATCTTCCGGTAGTCCAATAGAAAACTCCCTTATCCCAGTTGCTCCCAATCCAGAATAACCCCGACGGCGGCTGAACGGTCTTGCAGCAGGCCCAGGTAGGTCTTCGGCGCTTGCAGCGGCGAAATCCGGTGCGTCACCAAATCTTTGACATTCATTCGCCCGCGCAGCAGGTAATCAAAAAAGACGCCGCTCATCTCCTCCACCGACCAGGGTGTATATTCTGTGCGTTTGTCCGGCACCTGGTAGCCATGAATGCCCAGGATAGCAATGGATTTGAAGACCACCCCTGGTCCCAAATACTGCTGGCTGGGAATGGGGGTGTCGCCCAGCAGCAGCAGCCGGCCCAGGCGACGCACCAGTTGGATGGCCGGGGATAATACCGCCGGATGCCCGGTCACTTCAAAGACGACATCCAGCATCCAGCCGTCGGTGATCTCCCGCACCGGGTCCAGCGCGTCCTGGGCGCCGAGTTGTAGCGTGTGGGTTGCCCCATGCTGGCGGGCCAGTTCCAGGCGATCGGCCGCCGGGTCAATGGCGATGATCCGGCGCGCGCCCGCCGCGGCCAGATACTGCGTCACCAACTGCCCCAGAATCCCCAGGCCAATCACCCCCACCGTTTCGCCAAACTGAAACTCGGCCCGGCGAACCGCGCTCTGGGTCGTTACGGCCAGGCTGCGCCATGTACCTTCCTCGCTGCTGATGCCATCCGGCAGGACATAAATGCCGATGCCAAGAGGGATGTCATACCGTTTTTCCAGGTGTTCGACCTGCACTTTGTAATACTGCTGGTGCAGGCCGTAGTTAGCGATGCGGTCGCCTTCTTTGACACTTTTGACGCCTTTGCCAACCTCAAGGACCCGCCCAACCATACTGTAGCCCGGTCGAAAGGGGTACTTGACCCAGTCATGCCAGTTTGTGCCGGGGTCTGTCTGCCCCCGCAGGCAGTGTAGCTCGGTCCCAATGCTGATCAACGATTTTTCCGCCTTACACAGGATTTCTCCCTCCTGGGGTGGCTCAATCTCTTCTTCCCACACGGCGACCTCTTTCGCTCTGGGATAAACAACGTATTTTGATTTCATGGTGGTTACTCCTCTTTTAATGCGTGATGCGTGATGCGTAAGAATTTGTTCACGCATCACGCATCACGTATCATCCCACTTGATTGCTTAAAACTGGGCCTCTCTAAATCTACCCAAACCGCTGGGCAAGGCGGTGCATTTCCTCGCGAGTCTGGCGGTAGAGGCGGTGGTAAATCTCATACAATTCAGCATAAACGGGAGCCGTTTTCGGGTCCGGTTCGATCACCTTAGCCAGCTTGACCCACTGCCCCTTGAGGGGCTGCGAATCGTGAAAGATGCCGGCGGCGTAGCCGGCCAGGTAGGCGTCGCCATAGGCTGCGCCGACGGTGCGCTCCGGCACGTCTTGCTGCATCCCGGTCACGTCGCTGCAAATTTGCAGCCACAGCGCGTCTTGCGCCCCGCCGCCCACGGCGACCAGGCGTTTCGGCATCGCCCCCACGCTGGCCATGGTCTCGACGTTGTGGCGCAGGCCGTAGGCAATGCCCTCCAGACAGCTCCGGTAAAGGTGTGCCCGATGATGGGTCAGCGTGAGTCCCATGATCAAGCCGCGGGCATGCGGGTCATTGATGGGGGTGCGTTCCCCGCTGAAATAGGGTAAGGTTATCAAACCGGCGCTGCCGGCCGGGATAGCAGCGGCCTCTTGACTCAACTGCTGGTAGGCGCTGGCTCCTGTCTGCCGTTCAAGCTCCAGCTCGTGCTGGCCGAACTCATCGCGGAACCAGTGGATCAGCGCGCCGGAAGTGGACATGCCCGCAGCCAGGGCAGCCTGGCCCGGCACGCAGTAAACCGAGGCCCACAGGCTGGGATGCCGGCGGTAGGTATCCAGGGCCTGGATCAGGAACATGGTCGTCCCGTACATGACCATCATATCGCCGGGATCAATCGCCCCGGCGCTGATGGCCTCGGCGGCGGCATCGGCCGTGCCCACGGCGACCGGCAGCCCTTCCGGCAGGCCCGTTTCCGCGGCCGCCTGCCTGGTGACGACTCCGGCAGCCTCGGTAGACCAGGCCGTTTCCGGCAGCCACTCCAGCGGACAAATCGGCTCGACCAGTTCCGGCTCCCAGCGCAGCTCCTGCACGTTGAAGAACGGGGTAAAATAGGGGGCGACGTAATTGTCAACCACAAAACGGCCCGTCAGCCGGTAGACCAGGTAAGTGGCCGCCGTGACAATTTTGCGGGTGCGCTCGTAAAGGTCCGGCTCGTGCCGTTTGAACCACAAGACCTTGGGGCCGACCGATTGGGAGGTCAAGAACTGGCCGGTAGTCTCGTAGATGCGTTCCTCACCTAACTGCCCGGTCAGTTCGTCAATTTCCGCCGCAGCGCGGGTATCAATCCCGTAGAGGATGGAGGGGCGCAGGGGCCGGCCTTGCCCGTCAAGCGGCAGCATCGTTGGCGCGATGGCGCTGCACGCTACCCCCACCAGTTGCCCCGGTTTCAGGGACACCTGCCGCAGCAGCGCCCGCGAGAGGAGGCAAAAATCATGCCACCAGATGGCGTCGGCGTCGTGCTCCGCCCAGCCGGGGCGCGGGATGTCGAAGCTGTGCGCCGTCGTTTGTTCGGCCAGTACTTCACCGGCCAGCGTGACCAGCACGCCCTTGGACCCTGACGTACCGATGTCTATGCCCATCAAGACCTGATCATCGCTCATGGTCTGCTTCTTTCTGGCAAAGGACTGGAAGGCTGGAGGACTGGTAATTTACCAACTTTCCAACCTTCCCATCCTCCAACCTTCCATGCTTTCTACAAATCCACCGGACTGCCTCTCCGGGCCGAATCGGCAATGGCGGTCAGGACGCGGGTGACCAGCAGGCCATCCTCGCCCGTCGCCACGACGGGACGGTCATACACGACGGCATCCACAAAGCGGGCAATCGCTTCGAGGACAAAGCCGTTGGGGCGGGGCGAGTCTGCGCTGACCAGGCCGAAGACATCGGGCAAAACGGCCTTTTCCTGGCCGAACTGCTGCACGGCGCGGTGATCGGAGGTGTTAACGTAAAACGAGCCTTTGCTGCCCAAAATCTCAAACTTGAAATTAAAGACATTCGGCTCGGTTTCCGGCAAAAACCAGGCGTTTTCCAGGGTCACCACCGCGCCCCCCTTGAATTCAACAATCGCCACATGCAGATCGGGCACGTCTACCCCCAGCTCCTGCAGGATGCCGGACCGGCTGACGGCGTAGACCCGCCTGGGTTCATCTTCCAGCAGCCAGTGGGCCATGTCGGTAATGTGGCTGCACAGGAACCACAAGGCTGAACTTTGACTGGCCCAGGGCAGCATCTGGGTGGCCACAAAAGTGGTGTTGCTCAGGCGGGCGTAGATGTAAGTCGGCTTGCCCAATTCACCGCCGGCGACGGCCTCTTTGGCCTTGACGAAGGGCGGGCTGAGCCGATTGTGGAAATCTACCATCAGCTTCACCCCGGCTTTGCGCACCGCGTTGACAATGGCTTCGGCATCGGCCACCGTCGTCGCTAGGGGTTTCTCCACCAAAATATGTTTGCCCGCTTCGGCGGCGGCGACGGCTATCTCCCGGTGGGCGAAGTCCGGCGTGGCAATCGAGACGGCCTGGATCTCCGGGTTTTCCAGGAGCTGGCGGTAATCCGTGTAAACAGCCGCCGCGCCGTACTTTTCGCCAATTTCGGCGGCGCGCACTTCATTTAAATCGCACACGGCGACCAATTTTGCCGGGGGCATGTTGGCGTAAACATGGGCGTGCCATGCCCCGCCGACAATGCCCGTTCCAATAACGCCAAATCCAACAGGTTCCATAAGAATTTTATCCTTTCACTGCACCAAAAGTTAAACCGCGGACCACGTACCGGCCCAGGGCCAGGAAAATGAGCATCGGCGGCAGCATGGCCACCACCGCTGTGGCCGCGATTTGATTCCAGTAGACCCCTGTCGAGGCGAAGAAGCTGATGGTGCCGACCGGCAGAGTCGCCGTTTGCTGCTTGCTCAGGATCAGGGGGAAAATCACGTTGTTCCAGCTAAAGACAAAAGCAAACATGGCGGTGACGATAATGCCTGGCAGCGCCAGCGGCAGGGTGATCGAAAAAAAGGCCTGCCCGTGGCTGGCCCCATCCACCAGGGCCGCTTCTTCCAGGTCTATCGGCACATCGTCCATGAAGCTCTTGAGCAGCCAGACCGAAAAGGGAATGGTAATCGTTTGCAGCACCACAATCATAGCCTGGTAACTCCCCGCCCAGCCGATCCGGGTCATCAGGATGAAATAAGGAATGATGAACACGATCGGCGGAGCCATCAGCAAGCTGATATACCAGTTCATGATGAAACGTTTGCCCCGCATCGAAAAGCGGGAGAGGGCGTAGGCCGCCGCCAGCGAGAAGGGCAGGCTCAACAGGGTTGTCCCGGTGCTGACAATGAAGCTGTTGACCAGTTGGCGGGCGTTATTGCCGGGATTGAAAAAGGTCACGTCAAAAGACTCGAACGTGGGTTGGAAGAAAATTTTGGGTGGCAGGGTATAGGTGTCGCCCGGCTCGCGGAAGGCCAGCAGGATAAACCACAAAATCGGCCCGATGAACAGGAGCAGCACCAACAGTGACAAGACATAGATAATGATTTTTTGACGGGTGGTAAGGCGCATCCTTCAGACCTCCTGCTCTCGCAAGACCAGCCAGATGTAGATATTGATAATAATAGTGACGATAATGACGATCAGCCAGGTCATGGCCGCAGTCAGGCCAATGTTGTAATTGACCAGACCTTCCTGGTACAGGTTGTAACTCAGCGTGCGCGACGAAGTGCCCGGCCCGCCGCCGGTCAGCACAAAGACCAGATCAAAGCTGTTGAATAACTGCATAAAGCGGATCATGACCAGGAAGGCGGCTAACGGGCGCAGCGAAGGTAAGATGATGTGCCAGAACATACTCCAGCCGCTGGCGCCATCTACCCGCGCCGCATCCGTCATATCCTCCGAAATGGACAGCAGCCCGGCATAAAGGACGATGGCAAAAAAGGGCGTCCACTGCCAGGTATCGGCAATGCCGATACTCAAGAGGGCGGTGGAGGCATTCCCCAGCATTCCCTGGGGCGGTATCGGGACGCCAATCCCTTTTAACAGCCAGGGGAGAATCCCCCCCTCAGGCGCAAACAGATAACGGAACAGAAAACCGACGACGACCGGCGCGACCGTGACCGGCATGATCAGGATGCTGCGCAAGAAAGTCATGCCCCGGACATGGGTATTTAACAACAGGGCAATGGCCATGCCCAGGCTGAATTGGGCAAATGTACCCAGTACGGATAACAACAGGGTGTTTTTTAGAGTCGCCATGAAGGGGGTGGTCTGGAAAACCATCTTGTAGTTAGCCAGCCCGTTGAAAAACATGGGAACCGGGCTGGTTTGTAGATTCCAGAAATAAAAGCTGTTAACCAGGGCGAAGGCCATCGGGTAAAGAACCAGCGACAGCAACACTATGACTGACGGGGCAATTAACAAAAAAGGCACGGCTTTATGGCTGCGCAATGATACACCTCTCCATTACCCATGATTACTAAATGAAACCACCTATTAATCCGGTAGGTCGGGGCAGCCTACCCCACCGGGACGACCCTAGAGATCGTCCCTTCCATCTCTAGATAAGTTCTGTGGTTTTATTAGAGTAGAGGGGATGGGCGGTTCAACCCACCCCCTTGCTTACTTACATTTAGGCTGTACCCGCCAGGCTCTCAATCAGCAGCTTGGTGTTCTCCAGTGTGTCATCGTAGCTCTCTACCTCGTAAGGAATCATGTTGTTGCCGCTTAGAATATTCTGGAAGAGAGTCTGGGTCAGCTCCAAAGCCGCCTCCGGCTCCATCGCCTCACTCATAACCTGGTTAATATTGAGGCCGTAGATGCCTTCCAGGGAGGTATAAACCGGGCACGGGGGGCGAACAACCTTGCCGTTGCCGAGCCGCATCATCTCAAGCTGGGTGCCGAGGAAGGGGTAGATCTTCTGCAGTTCGGCATCCTCGTAGAGGGACAGGCGGGCGAAATCGGCGAACTGGTAGCCCTTGGTATTGGCCATGCCCATCGCTTTTTGACCCTCCGCGCCGGTGGCCCACTTGATGAACTGCCAGGCTTCGTCCTGGTTCTCCGACGTGGAAGGCATGCCCAAGGCCCAGCCGCCCAGGCTGACGACCTGCTGAGAGCCAGGTTCGGCCATCGCTTCTGCCGTTGCCTCGGCTGTCGGCTCTGCGGTGGCGGCGGCGCTCATATACGCACCCGGCAGTTTAGTCGGCAGTACGGCAGTTTTGAACTTGTCCACCACCGGCGAGGGCGTGCCGGTCAGGTAGCCTTCGTTGTTGACCAGGTAGAAGTAAGGCGTCCAGTGGTAGAACATGGCAATATCGCCCTGGGAGAAGCGGGTGCCGGCATCGAACCAGAGGTAGTTGATGGACTCGGGCGGCGACCAGCTATACAGCTTCTTCCAATCCGTGAGCGCGGCCACGTTCTCGGGGCTGTTGATGGTCGGGGTGAAGTCCCAGGGCGCGTTGGGGAATTGGGTGAACCAGCGCGCTCCATAGCTGGCGGCCAGTTGGGTGTACATATGGACGACCGGCACCGGCTGCGCGCCGATGACGGTGGTGCCGTAGAAGGTTGTACCGTCCATTTCCATGCCGTTGAGCTGTTCCAGCATCTCAAAATATTTGTCCCAGGTCCAGTCGGCGGCCTCGGCGGTGGTTGCCGGCAGGGGATCAAGGCCGGCAGCTTCAAAAACATCGGTGCGATACATGATGCCCTGGGCATAAGCGCCCACCGGTAACGTCCAGATGTGATTGCGCCAGGTGTTGAGCGAGTAAAGCACTTCCGGCAGAAAATCGGTCAGGTTGGTGTCGGAGTCGGCCTGAATAAAGTCGTCAAGCGAGCGAATCCAGCCGTTGTCGGCATATTGGCTGATCCACATCTGGTCAACGGCAATCACATCGGCGTCGGCGGTCTGGGTGAGGAAGGAATTTACCAGGCGGGCCTGGAGCGCCACGTAACCCAGCGACTCAATGTTGACCTTGATGCCGGTCTGTTCCGTGAATTGGTTAACCACTGTCTGCAGCGCCAGGTCCCAGGGGTCGCCTACGGTCAAGACATTGATTGTCTTTTCGGTCTGAGCGAAAGCCCGTTTGGGCAGTGACAAGCCCATCAGCGCTGTTGCGCCGGCCGCGCCGGATAACTGCAAAAAATGGCGGCGGCTTATGGTTGACTTCTCTTTCATTGTATTTTCCTCCTGCAAGTTTATTGGTTGAGTAAAAAGACGACTTACTTCCACAGCCAAAGGTTAGGTCATCATTTCTCCTTTCTTCAGAGATAGAACCATCCCGAAATTAAACTTTCTACCCTTATTGGGCCGGGATTAGGGGATTAGAGGATTTTTTCTGTTATTTTTAATCCCCCCATCCCCCAATCCCGGCAAATTTTTTTCGTAATCAGCTAGATCAACCTATACCACTAACTGGCCGTTTTCGAAAATAGGTGTATCGTCGAGATAGACCGTTCCCTCCCGGCGCAGGTCTTTCACGATGTCCCAATGCAGGGCCGATTGATTGGTCCCACCGCATTCGGGATAGGCCCGGCCCAGGGCCAGGTGGATAGTTCCGCCCATCTTCTCATCCAGGAGAATATCTTTGCAGAAACGATTCACGTGCGGATTCAAGCCAAAGGCGAATTCCCCCGGCAAACTTGCCCCGGCATCCGTTTGCAAAAGCTGCTGCAAGAAAGCCTGATGGGTGGTTGAAGTCGCTTCGACCAGTTGGCCGGCTTGCCAGCACAGGCGGATGTCTTGCACCAGGCGCCCACTCATGACCCCCGGAAATTCAAAGAAGATGTGGCCGTTGAGGGTTTCGTTGACCGGCGCGGTATAAATTTCGCCGTCAGGCATATTGATGCGGCCATCAAACACCATCCATTTGCGCCCCTCGACCGAAAAGCTCAAATCTGTTTCCCGGCCTACGATCCGTACGTGTTTCCCCTGGTTCAGCTTTTCCGCTCGCCGCCGCCACTGCTGCGACTCGGTTTCCCAGTCAAGAAAACAGGCTTTGAAGAACATGTCAGTGATGGTTTCGAGATCGGTTTCAGCCTGCCGGGCAAAGGCGGCATTCGGCACGCGCACCAGGCACCAGCGCGTTTTCTGCCAGCGCAGCGCCGAAATCTGGCCAACGGCGGCCTGGTTAAGGGCCAGGCGCTCGGCCGGGATGTCGGCATGCTCATCCAGGTCATAGCCGCCGCGCAGACCAAAATAGACATCGGCCCACTCCATGCCAAAGGCCTCGACTTCCGGCAGCCAGCGCAGTTGGGCTTCATTGCCGTATTTCAGCAGGGCGTGGCGCAGGGACTCTGATAGAAACTGGATCTGCGGGTAAGCGCCGGCCCTGATCGCCGCCTCATAAACGGCGTGGGCCAGGGGGTAAGTTTCCACTTCGGCCATGGCAATCATCACCCGTTCCCCGGCCCGGACCCCGGTCGAGTAGCCCACCAGCAGTTCGCCTAATTGCTGCCAGCGTTTGTCCATAGTTACTGGCGCGCCTCTTTGGCTGCCTGCATAAACTCTCGCACCCGGTTCATGTCAACTTCATGCCAGATATAACCGTCCCGTTTGAAGGTGGTCCCCACAATTGCGCCGTCGGCAATGGAGAGCATTTGGGCCACATTGGCTGCCCTGACGCCGGTGTTGGCGAAGACCGGCGTGTCAGGCACGGCTTCTTTGACCTGCTGGAGCGTCTGGAACGGCGTCTCAGTCCCGGCGGTTAGACCGGAAACGCACAGCGCGTCGGGGTTGGAAACGAACACAGTAGATTTGGCAATGTCAACTACGTGGCGCTCGGCTAAATAGGCCGCCGATTCCGGCACGATATTGAAAAAGAGCTTGACGTGCCGGGCGTGAACCGCGTGCTGGTGGCGGATGATCTCGCCGCAGTTGGTATTCCACAAGCCATAATCGCTGGCATAGACGCCACTGAAGATTTCGCGGACAAACTGCCCGCCGGTGGCGACGGCCAGGTCAATGGAAGCGGTCGGATCCCACAACACGTTGACGCCAAAGGGAACCCGGATGTCGGGGCGAAGTTCGGCAATGACCCGGGCCATGCAAGTAGTGGTGATGGGTTCAACTTTGGTCAGATAGGGCAGGCTGGCCTCGTTCGAGAACATGACCGCATCCACGCCGCCCTCTTGCAGGGCGCGCAAATCGGCCCGGGCCATCTCGACAATCCAGGCCATGCCTTTGGCCGGGTCGTAGCCAGGGTCGCCAGGCAACGCCTTAAGGTGGCACATGGCAATGATCGGTTTATCGGTCTGAAATAATTCTTTTATCCAGCCCATAGGACAGCACCTCCTGCTCAGGCCTCAGCCAGAATAACTTCAAGGCCCATTTCACGTAATTTTTTGACGGTCGGGACATCAGCATAGTGGTCAGTTACCACTACTTTAATGGCATCGAGCGGAGCAACATGAGCGAAACTTGTCTTGCCAAACTTGCTGCTGTCGGCCACCACAATAGCTTGACTGGCCGTGGCGATCATTACCCGTTTCACCAACGCGTCGTCCAGGTTATACTCCGTTAGTCCGTGTTGCAGGCTGATCCCGCCGATGCCAATAAAGGCCTTGTCCACATGCAGATGATGATAAGCGTGTGCGGCAAAATCGCCCACCATGGATAGTTCTCCGGCGCGAACGATACCTCCGGTTAGCACCAATCGAACATCATTACCCAGCGCATACCGGCAAATAATTTCGTTCGCAATGGGGAGACTGGCCGTAACAATGGTCAGGTTACGTTTCTCGGCCAGAGAACGGGCGATTTCGAGGGTGGTGGTGCCAACGTCGAAGGCAACGCTGTCACCATCCTGAATCAAGGTAGCAGCGGCCTGGCCGATAGCCTGTTTGGAAGTAAGCTGTGCGGTTGTGCGCAGGGGATAAGGGGGTTCATAACTGCGCCCCAGGTTGATCGTCGCCCCGCCGTGGACTCGGCGTAATAAACCTTCGCGGGCAAGGTCGGCCAGATCACGACGCGCCGTCATCTCGGAGACTTGAAACAACTCGATAATATCGGCAACCGAAATTTGCCCGTTTTGGGTAATAAGTTCAAGGATCTTGCGTCGTCGTTGAGCGCGCATAAGACCGCCGATTTTCTTGTGAGTTGTTTGGATTTGGTTGAAGTATAATCTTTTTCTGGGCGAAATGTCAAATTCTGATATTGTTAATGAGATGGGGAGGGGAATAAACTGTAGGGGCGGACGGCCGTCCGCCCCTACTTATGAAATTGACATTTATAACAGTCTCTCTATAATATTGGCCTATTATGGCTTTAAGCAGTTCACTCTCCCTTTTCATCAGCGCTGACGCATCTGCCAACAACGGCTGTTGTCTGGCCTGTTCGTGTTGTCAACTGATTCCCCCCATGGCGTTAACCCGGTGGAGTGCTGGCTGCTAAAAATTTGCCGTTGATCCTCATTGTTTTCCAAGCCCATCGCGAGTTAGCGATGGGCTTTTTTATTGCCAAAAATCAAAAAAGGAGACACGATGCTGAACGGAAGTGAACCCAAACTAACCTGGAAAGCTGTCCTGGCCGAAACAATTCCGCCGGACATGGCCGAAGAGATTGATGCCTTCGAAACCCAAATGGCGCTGCGCCGGCAGGGCAAGGTGGAGGAAAAAGTCTTTGCCGAAATCCGGCTGCGCCGGGGGGCTTATGGCCAGCGCTACGACAACGGGCTGCGCCACGATGGGGAAAAATCGCAGGAGATTCCCTATCCTCGTCTCGAGCTGACCAAGGGACCCAACACCAAATGGGAAGCGCCGGGCATGCAGCGGATCAAGGTGCCGTTTGGCGGCCTCACCGCCGTCCAGATGGAAGCCCTGGCCGATGTGGCCGAGGAGTACGCCGACGCGATTTTGCACGTGACTACCCGCCAGGATTTCCAAATCCACTTTGTTTCACTGGAGGACACGCCTGATATGCACCGGCGGCTGGCGGCGGTAGGCATTACCGTCAAGGAAGCGTGCGGTAATGTCGTCCGCAATGTGACCGCCTGCCCCCTGGCCGGCGTTTGCCGGGATGAAACCTTTGACGTGACCGGCTATGCCGACGCCACCGCGCAATACCTTATGGGCCACCGGGATACCCAGGATTTTGGGCGAAAATTCAAAACCGCTTTTTCCGGCTGCAAACACCACGCCTGCGGCCTGACCTCCATGCACGACCTGGGCCTGATTGCCAAAACGCGCGTTGTGGACGGCGTGGAGCAGCAGGGCTTTGAGATGTATGTCGGCGGCGGTTTAGGCGCGGTACCACATTTGGCTAAATTGTTTGACGATTTTGTGCCCGCCGAGGAACTGCTGCCCCTGGCCCAGGCCATCTCCCGTGTGTTTGCCCGGCTTGGTGAGAAAAAGAACCGCAACCGGGCCAGGATCAAATTCCTGGTAGCCGACCTGGGCATTGACGAATTTAAGCGGCTCGTCCTGGAAGAGCGAGCAACCCTGGAAAACGATCCCGGCTGGTCCGACTGGCTGGCTAACCTGTCGGCCTTTGAGGAAGCGGCCCTGCCCGCGCCGATTTCGGGTGAAGCGCTCGATCTGGGCGAAGAGTTTGAAAAGTGGAAATCCACCAATATTTACCAGCAGCGCCAGCCGGGCTTTGTCACCGTTACCGTTGCCCTGCCCCTGGGCGACATCACCTCCCGCCAGATGCGCGGCCTGGCCGATATCAGCCGCCGGTTTAACCGCGACACCGCCCGCACCACAGTCGAGCAGAATATTGTATTACGATGGATATACGAAAACGATCTGCCCGCCCTCTACCTGGCCCTCAAGGAATTCAACCTGCACAGCCCCGGCGCGCAGACCATTGTTGACATCACCGCCTGCCCCGGCACCGACACCTGCAAGCTGGGCATTGCCAGTTCGCGCGGACTGGCCGGAGCGCTGCGCCAGCGCCTGGCCGTCAAGGGCTGGCAGTACGATGAAGCGGTCAAGAACATCCGCATCAAGATCAGCGGCTGCTTCAACTCCTGCGGCCAGCACACGGTCGCCGAAATCGGCTTCTATGGGGCCAGCCGGACCATCAAAAATTATCGCGTGCCGCACTTCCATCTCATTCTCGGCGGCCAGTGGGATCAGAACGCGGCCAACTACGGCCAATCGCTGGGAGCCGTGCCTTCCAAACGAGTCCCCGAGGTGGTGGAGCGGCTGATTGACCTTTATATGACTGGCCGCCAGCCCGGCGAGGGGTTTCGTGATTACGTAGTCCGCATCGGCAAAAAGGAAATCAAGGAACGCATCAAAGACCTGACCGAAGTGCCGGCCTATGAAGTAGACCGCTCCTTTTACACCGACTGGGCCGACGCCCGCGAGTACACCATCGGCGACATCGGTGTAGGCGAATGCGCCGGGGAAGTGGTCACTTTAACCGACTTTGGCGTGGCCGCGGCGGAAAGACTCCACTTTGAGGCCCAGGTGCTGCTGGACGAGAGCCAGGGGAACGGCAACATCAAAAAAGCCGCCGACATGGCTTTGCAGTCTATGCTCAGCGCCGCCCAGGCCCTGGTCAAAATGCAAAACATTGATATTAAGGATGACCCGGAACGGATCGTCAGCGAATTTCGGAGCCGGTTCTATGATACCCGGCTCTTCTTTGACCCCTTTGTCCACGGTAAGTTTGCCAACTTCTTCTTTAAAGCTTACGAGCAGCGCCACGAACCGGTTGATTACGATAAAGCGCGGCAGCTTATGGAAGAAGCGCGCCTGTTCATCGAAGCAGCCCACGATACCAATGGGCGCATGCTGGCCGCCGGGATTACCAACCCGCTCAGTTTTAACCGCTGGCTCCTGGAAAAACATGCCGGGCTGGTCACGGCGTGAGGGGTGGAGGATAGAGACCGCTGACGGCGGACCGCCGACCACTGCATTTAGCTTTGTAACCCGTCTTTTGGCAGTCAGCGGTCAGTGGTCGGCGGTCATGGGGTAGGATTGAAGAGTGACCGGATTGAAAACCAAAATACAGAGGAAACTAAAATGAATATTGAACGTTTTTGCCTCAAATTTTACGCCCGGCCTGGGGTCACGGTAGACGAGGGCATCTTTATCGAAGTCTTTCACGACTGGATTCGCCGCCGCAAACTGGCCGGTGTTTTGATTGACGTGGCCGACTACCGCCACGTACCCGATGGTCCGGGGGTCATGCTCATCACCCATGAAATCAATTTTTCAATGGAGCATACCGACGGCCGTTTCGGCCTCCTGGCTCAGCGCAAAGTGGGTCCAGGCGACGACCATGCCAGTCGTATTGTCGAACTCACCCGCTCGACGGCCGCTTTTGGCGCGCTGCTGGAATCAGACCGGCGGGTCAAGGGTAAGTTGAGCCTGGAAGGAGGGCTGTTCCACTACATGGCCAACGACCGTCTGCTGGCTCCTAACAACGAAGCGAGTTTTACCGCCTTGCTGCCCGACCTGGCGGCGGCGGCGGCGATCATCTATCCGGGGCAAAAAGTCTCGATCAGCCGCCTGCAAAACGACCCGCGCGACCGGCTGACCATCGCCGTTGAGGCGGGCCGGGTGGATATGAAAAGCCTGTTGGAGAGGGTCAAAGCGGCTCCTTAAGCAGCGGGCTTGGGGAGTCAATACAGCCAGCTATCGCCGGAGCTACCCAGTATAAAGGCCAGCCAAAACTCGGGTCTGATGGCTTGATGACGATAAATTATAGCTTTTTCAAACCGAGTTCAAACTTTGTTGTGCTACCATAGGTATTGAAGATGACAGCACAACTTCAACTATTATCCTCGGCTGATCCCGGTAAGGCAGCTCTGAATATCCCCACCGTTTGGCGACAAACCTCGATCGCTCATGGTCGAGGTTAAGGTGCTGCCAACGACGACCGTGAACCGCCAAACCTGATCATTAGCGTCGTCACCGCAGCGGAGTGTGATACCGATGAAGAGGTGAATGAAACTGTCCCAGACCAATTTAGCCAATTGAATTGATAGCATCAGCCCTGAGCCGGGTATTGGGATGATCCTTTACCGAAGTTGCTCAAGAAATGGGTGGTTTACCATGTTACGCCGTATCATCATCTCAGTAAGTGGTCTTGTTTTGATGGTCGGACTAGGTATCGGCCTGTTGTTCGTTCCCCTCATTGCCGGCGCTGCCAGCGGCAGTACCACCCATACCAACTATAACGACTTTACCCAATGTACCGCCCTGACCGGAACTTTTCCCACCCCATTATTTACCCATACCTACGTCATCACGAGTCCGGGAAGCCCCGGGGTGCGTCTGGCTGCGGCCCTGACTGACGAGTTTAATGGTTCTGTTCTCAACTCCTCCCTTTGGGCCACCGGCGTTTGGAGTTCAACCAGTTACGTTCCCACTCTTGGTGGCGGCATCTTAACCTTACCGGCGGCAATTGCCGACGGGGAAGGGGGCTGGGTGCGCTCGACCACGACCTATACACGCGCGGTTGTGGAGGTCATTGCCGAATTTACTGCCGGCAGGTTTCAACATATTGGCTTTGCCCCCGATGGGGGTCTTAATTTGAGTGGATATTACTTGATCTTTAGCACCAACCTCAACGATGGTAACTTGTACGCCCGCGCCAATGACACCGGCAGCTTTGTAGGTGAAGAGGTTTTCAATCTAGGGCCAATCCCAACCGGTATGCATCGTTACCGGGTTGAGTGGAGCGCCTTGAACGCCACCGAGGACCAGGTAACATTTTATATAGATGGTCTCCTCAACGCCCAGACACCGGTCAGCAATACCAGTCTATCTAACTTTCACCTCTACCTCTCAAACAACGGCACCTCTGCTCTGCGAGTGGATCAGGCCCAGGTAGAGCCGCCGTATCAAAGCAGTGGCAGCTATACCAGTTGCGTCGTTGATGCTGGAGCCGGCAACGGCTGGCAGACCATGAGCTGGGATGCGACCCTGCCGGCTCAGACCGGTTTAAACGTGGAAGCACGCACTTCCAATAATGGCACTGCCTGGAGCAGTTGGCAAGCTGTGTCAAACGGCGGAGTGCTCAACAATCTGGGCCGATACGCTCAATATCGCTTGAACCTGACCAGCAGCAACACCGTGACCACGCCGGTTGTCAATGCGGTGACTCTTAACTTTAATACCTTCCCTAACCTCTCGATCAACAATGCCACTGTAAACGAAGGCATCAATGCTGTCTTCACTGTCACCCTGTCGAACCCGATTAGCCAGACTGTGTCGGTCAATTATGCGACGGCCAATGGCACCGCCACTGCTCCCGCTGATTTTACGGCCATTAACACCAGTGCCCTGACTTTTGCCCCTGGCGTGACCGCCCGGACCGTTACCGTCAGCGTCAATGAGGATGTCCTGGACGAGGAGAACGAAACCTTTTTTGTCAATCTGAGCAGCGCCACGAATGCCATAATTAGCGATAACTCAGGACAGGGTACGATCAACGACAACGACCCCCTGCCAAACTTGAGCATTAACGAGGTGACTTTACCCGAAGGTAATAGCGGGACAGCTAATGCCAACTTCACCGTTTCACTGACGCCGGCCAGTGGCAAGACGGTCACTGTTAACTACACTACGGACAATAATACGGCGGTTGCGCCCGACGATTATCTAACGGCGACCGGCGCATTGACTTTTACACCGGGGATAACCAGCCGAACCGTGACGGTGGCGCTCCAGGGGGATGCCATTGTCGAGCCAGACGAAATCTTTTTTGTCAATCTGAGCGGCGCCACGAATGCCGGAATTGGCGATAATCAGGGAGCAGGCACGCTGACCAATGATGATACTGCCGGGGTAACCAAGATCGAGTCGGGCGGCAGTACCCATGTGACCGAAGAAGGGATGGCGGACACTTATCAGCTTCGTCTGACCAGCCAGCCGACGGCCAGCGTGACCATCACGATCACTACAGATGGGCAGACGACAGTTACGCCCGCACAGCTTACTTTTACCACCGGCCTCACAAGCTGGAATACGCTCCGGACGGTGACGGTGACCGCAGTTGACGATGAGATCGTAGATTCCACATCTGTCAGCCTCATTACCCACACGGTCGCCAGCACCGACCCTACCTACAATAAAATCTCCGCGCCCAGTGTCCTCGTCAGCGTCAGCGATAATGATCTCAAAAAGAGTTTGCTGCCCGTAATTCTTAAATAACGGGCCGGTTCGGTATCCTCCGACAAAGGTTTTGCGGTCATCGTTATCCCTGATATAATTGAGCGGGTTTGGAAACCGGTTATACCACCGGCGATCCGCTTGTAGAGCCGATTCCATCCCGCTATTTTACCCCATCAGAGGAAAAACAATGGATATTTTTACCTTGACCAACAAAAACGGACTCAGTACAAAAATTACTAACTACGGCGGCATTGTCATGTCACTGCATGTCCCTGATAAAGCAGGCCACTTAGGGGATGTGGTGCTGGGTTTTGATGATGTAGAGGAATATCTCAAGCCCCATCCCTATTTTGGCGCGCTGATTGGCCGTTACGGCAACCGGATTGCCGACGGAAAGTTTACCCTGGAGGGGAAGGATTACATCCTGGCCCAAAACGACGGTCCGAACAGCCTACACGGCGGACTCAAAGGCTTTGACAAGGTTATCTGGGATGCCAAACCTCTGGATACCCCTGACGGCTCGGCTCTCGAATTGACCTATCTGAGCCAAGATGGTGAGGAAGGTTATCCAGGTAATCTTTTGGTTAAGGTAATCTATACGTTGACCCAAGACGACGCCTTAAGAATTGATTACACAGCCACTACCGACGAAACAACTGTAATTAACTTGACCCACCATTCTTACTTTAACCTGGTTGGGGCCGGTAACGGCGACATCCTCGACCATGACTTACTGCTCAACGCTGCTCATTTTACGCCGATAGACGAAACCCTGATCCCCACCGGCGAAATCAAGCCGGTCGCCGGCACGCCTTTTGATTTCACCCGGCCGGCCAAAATCGGCCTGCGCATCAACCAGGATGACCAGCAGCTCAAGTTTGGCCTGGGCTACGATCACAACTGGGCGCTCAACAGTGCGGACGGCGTCCTGGCCCTGGCCGCCCGTGTCTCTGAGCCGGGCAGCGGCCGGATCATGGAGGTTTGGACCACCGAACCGGGCATTCAATTTTACAGCGGCAACTTTTTAGACGGCAGCAACACGGGCAAAGGCGGCAAAGTTTACCAGTATCGCTCTGGCTTCTGCCTGGAAACGCAGCACTTCCCTGACTCCCCCAACCAGCCCAATTTTCCGTCAACGACGCTCAAAGCCAGTCAAACTTACACCTCGACCACCGTTTACAAGTTCTTGGTAGCATAATTTGAGGCATAGTGTTAAATTAGTCAGTCAACCAGTTCGCAGATTGCACAGATTTCTTTCTTTATTATCTGCGAAATCTGTGCAATCTGTGGATGATTTCCGGAGTCGCTAGCCCAATGAAACTCCCCCCCCACGAATATTTAGAGCGGCACAATATTCCCTACCAGCGGTTAACCTTTTCCCCCACCACCGAAAAAGGCGCGGCTAACGTCGCCAAAGCACTGGGGTATCGCGAACGGCAGATGATCAAAACGCTCATCTTTGAGACCGGCCAGGGCGAACGGGTCCTGGTCATGGTCGGCGGCGACCAGGTGGCGATCTCCGGCCACCTAAAAAAGGCGATTGGTTCACGGGATATTCACCTGGCTTCCCCCGAAATCGTCAAAGCCATCACCGGCTACGAGATTGGCTCGATCCCCCCCTTCCACTGGCAGCCGGAAGGGTTTCGCTCTTTCCTGGAACTGTCTATGTTGGATGAAGAGATTCTGGGAGTAGGGGCCGGCCAGTGGGGAGAGGAAATCATGATCACTCCGGCCAACCTGGTTAAGGCCAGCCGGGCCAGCGTGGTCAATCTGACCGACAAATCCAAACCGGTTTTAGCTGGCTGATTACTTCTTTTCAAACGCCTCGTACTGTTTGATGTAGCGAATCAGGGCGTTGACTCCCGTCTCACTCGCCTGTTCGCGCACACATTGGTCGTGAAAGCCCGGCCCGCCGCGCCGGTTGCGCTGCTGGGCGCGTAAACTCAGCACAGCCCCGTCCGCTCCCAGGTTAGGCATAATTTTCCACTTTACGCCTTCGTTATCCGAGAAGGTAATGTAAGAGTAAGGCCGGCCTTCCTGCGCTCCGTGACCAATCTCGCAGCGCAAGTGAGGAATGAGCCTGGCCAGAGCGACCGAACAGCCGTAGAATGTTTCACCGTCGTAAGGGTTGAGCATGGTTGCCGTTTTCCCTCCACCAATATTAAGTCCGCTTGAACCAAAACCAGGCCGAGCGCCAGGGGGCCTGATCACCCACCTGGGTCTGGCCGTACTCAACTCGTTCCAGGGCAAATCCCTGGCCAAAAAGCCGGCGCAGGTCGGCTTCATCCAGCCAGCGCCGCCCATCCGGTTCCGGGTCAGCTTCGTCCAGATGGGCAAAGAGGAGGTAATAACCGCCCGATTTGAGCAGGCGCAGCAGTTCCCGGTGATAGGCCCGCAGTTCGTCGGCGCTGAAGCCGTGGGCACAGCCGACGTCGAGGGCAAAATCATAGGGGCCGCTCAGAAAGTCGAGCTGCGTGACCGGGCCGAGGTGAAAGCGGACATTCTCCAACCCGGCCTGGCCGGCCCGAGCCGTGGCTTCGGCAATCGCCTGGGGGATAAAATCAACTCCATCCACCTGCCAGCCCAGGCGGCCCAGATACATTGCCGCCCGGCCCAGACCGCAGCCCAGGTCGAGCGCCCGGCCCACCGGCAGGGTCGGCACAAAAGCCAGCACTTCCGGCGGTGGGTCGGGCTGGTCCCACGGCACGGGTCCGGCTTGGTAGAATTCAAACAAACGGTCAAAGTGTGACGACATTGGTTTCTCCCACATCCTCGGCAATCTTGCGCACCGCCACCGCCTGATAGTTGAACAAGTCCATCTGGTCGCGGTTTTGCACAGTCCAGCCGGCGACGATCGGTTGGCGGCCAATTTCCTGGCGGGCCTGGGCTTCGGGAGTGAGGTGGGTCATGATTTACTCGGCTGCTTTAGCCACGATGTCCTTTTATTTATGCTCCATTGTAGCATAACTTCTCCACGCTTTCAATCAACCTAGAAAATTATCTCTTTTGTGACAAATGTCACTAATTTCCGGGCAAGATTTCACTTGCCTGAGCGCAAGGAACAATCCTACACTAGAACAAAGGTAGGCCAGACTGGGACACATAATTCCCCTGTCTACCTTCTACCGTCTACTGTTTCAGGAGCGCCCAATGAGTGTTATCTGGCTCAAAGTTTGGTCAGACTTGTGGGATAACAAAGTCCGCACCCTGCTGGCAGTGCTGAGCATTGCCGCTGGGGTCTTTGCGATTGGGGCCACTTTTGGCATGGCCGACCAACTGCTGGCCGGCATGGATGCGGCTCACCAGGCCAGCGTTCCGGCTCATTTGACGATTTACACGACCGAAAACCTGGACGAGACGATGGCCTATGACCTGCGGAAAATCAAGGGGGTGGAGGATATTCAACTGGGCAGCCAGGTGAATATTCGCTACAAAATCCGGCCCGGTGATGAGTGGGATGAAGGCTGGCTGGTCATGCGCGAGGATTACACCGACCAAAAGTACGAACTGCTGCCGCTTAAGGCGGGCGAATGGCCCAAAGGCAACCGGATTGGGATCGAACGGCTGTCGAGCCAGCACTTTGGCCTGGAACTGGGCGACACCGTTCTCTTTGAGGTGAACGACCGGCCCAAAGTGCGGACGGTCAGCGGCAAACTGCGCCACAACTTTGTGCCGCCGCCCGATTTTGGCGGCCCGGCGGTCTTTTTTACTGATGCCCAGGGGATGGAGTTGTTTGATATTCCCAAGGGCAAGTACAACGAGCTGATTGTCCGGGTCACACCCTACAGCGAGGCCCTGGCCCGGCAGGTCGCTTCTGAGATAAAGGACCGCCTGTCGAAAGAGAGGATTGGCGTGGCTGTGACCATCTACCAGGACCCGATCAAGCACTGGGGGCGGTTCATTGTATTAGGGATCAACCTCGTCCTGCAACTGATGGCCATCGTTTCGCTGGGGGCCAGCGTGGTGCTGGTCCTCAATACCCTGATGGCCCTGGTGACCCAGCAAATCAGCCAGATCGGCATTCTCAAGGCCATCGGCGCGACCCAGGGCAAAATTGTGCAGGTCTACCTGGTCGGAGTGCTGGTGTACGGGCTGCTGGCGTTGTTCATCGCCCTGCCGCTGGGGGCAGTGCTGGCCTACGGCCTGACCAAGTACCTGCTCAATCTCTTTAACATTGATTACGAGCAGTTTCAATACTCGCTGCGGGCCTGGATGTTGCAGGCGGTGGCGGCGATTGCCGTCCCGCTCCTGGCGGCCTTGTGGCCTATCTTGAGCGGCACCCGCGTAACCGTGCGCGAGGCGCTGGCCAGCTACGGCCTGGGCAGCGATTTTGGCAGCAACTGGTTGGATCGCGGGGTCGAGTGGCTGGGCCGGCGCTTTTTGTCCGGTCCTTATGCCATGGCCCTGGGCAACATGTTCCGCCGCAAGGGACGTTTGCTGCTAACCCAGGGGGTGTTGATCATGGCCGGGACCATGTTCCTGGCGGTCATGAGCCTGTCGTCATCGCTCAACCTGACCGTTGACAATATTTTTGCCAAGCGCCAGTTTGATATTCTGATGGCTTTTGACGAGGACCAGCGCTTGGAGCGGACAGTCGCCGTTGCTAAATACCAGGCAGGGGTAGAGCATGTTGAGCTAATCTTCCGGCATGGGGCGTCTATTTTGAAGGAAGGGCAGCGGCTCAAGGAGGCGGGCCTGGGGGCTGAACTGTTTGGCCTGCCGAACGGCAGCGATATGTTCAGGCCGCCGCTGCTGGTCGGCGGGCGCTGGTTGCGCCCGGAGGATGACCGGGCAATTGTCATCCGTAAAGACACGGCTGATGAAAATGACATCAGCCTGGGCGACACGATCACTCTTGACCTGGGCGAGCTGGGTGATTCAAAATGGCAGGTGGTCGGCTTTTACAGCGATGTCTTTAGTGACGTCGGCGGGACGGACCCGGTGTATGCCAATTTAGAGGCCGTCTCAAGAGCGACCAAACAATATCATCACGGCGACCAAATTTTCGTCCGCACCGAGCGGCGTGAGCCTGGCTATGTCCAGACCGTTGCCTCGCAGTTAAAGAAAACTTACGAAGCCAAAAGCATTGACGTCGCCGTCAGCCAAACGGAGCCGGAAAACCGGCAGAATATAGACAGCCAGTTTGCCATTGTCATTACGATGTTTCTCATCCTGGCCATGATCATGGCCGTTGTCGGCGGGATTGGCCTGATGGGATCGCTGTCCATCAGCGTGGTCGAGCGCACCCGTGAAATTGGGGTGATGCGCGCCATCGGGGCTAAAACGTGGACTATCCTGGGTATGTTCGTGATGGAAGGGGTATTACAGGGACTGCTTAGTTGGCTGGTCGTTGTCCCCCTTTCCTTCGCCCTCGGCAAACCGATGTCCAACGCCCTGGGGCAGGTGCTGTTTCAAACAACGCTCGATTATCAGTACGACTTTGGGGCCGTGTGGTTGTGGCTGGGGCTGATCCTGATCATTTCTATCCTGGCTTCGCTCTTACCCGCCCGCAGTGCGACCCAAATCAGCGTGCGCGAGAGCCTGGCTTATGGCTAAAAAGAGTGCGCTGGGAGACTAAAGATCTGATTCGACGGCCCGCCGCGCCGCATGTAAATTCGCCTCCGGGCTGCGAGCATCTATGGTGCAGCCCGGGGTCAGAATGAACCCTCTGCCGCCGGTCTGCTCAAGCGCATCGCGCACCTCGGCTGTGACCTCCGCCTCCGTTCCATGACGCAAGGTTTCGACGGCCAGCCCGCCGGCCAGCGCTTTACCGGTCATCTGGCGGGCATCGGCTAAATTGGGGCCGCTGCTGGCCCGGTCGGCCCAGTTCAGGGCGTCTACCGGATAAGCCGCCATACGCTCGAACATGATATTTTGCCGGCAGACGTGCAGGATCGTCAGCCGCGATTTGCCAAGCACCGCCTCCAGCACCGGCAGGTCGTACGCCGCGCCGAATTCCTCGTACTCTGCGGCGGTCAGGGTGTCAAAGTTAGCCATCTGGGTGGCCAGGAAAATCCCGGAGACGCCCGCTTCCAGACAGGCCGCAGCGTACTCCTGCACCACCTCGCGGATAACGGCCAGGCCGGCATGCACTTTTTGCGGCGCTGCGCGCAAGTCGTGGACAATCCGGTCGCGCGAGGCCGAGGTCCAGCACAACATCGCGGCGATGGTGAGCGGGCTGTAGAGGGTCATGACGACCGGCACATCCTCGTCAAGGCCGGCCATCAGGGCGCGAATCGCTTCCAGCTCCCGGCCCAGCGCACCGGTGGTCACGTCCAGGCGGGGCAGGGTGTTCCACTCATCCGCCGACGTTACGGCGGCCTCGACCCAGGCCGGGTGAACCGTATCGTCACGGCTGAAGCGAATGGTCGGCCCCCAATCCTGGATGGGGTAGATACCCGTCGGGGTGAGTTTGATCAGGTCAAGGTCAAAGCGCCGGTATTGCTCCAGGGTCAGTTCCGCCAGCCGCTTGGGCGACCATTCCTGCACGGCGTAGTGCCGCCAGAAGGTGAAGGGAACCCGGTCCACCTCGGCCCCGTGGAGAGCGGCTTCGACGCGTTCCCATTTGGTCATTGGTTTCATCGGTGACGCTCCTTAAGCGACGGTTAACGCAACCCCGCTGATCGCCGCCCTTACCAGACCAGTGTTGTGGAAAAAGTCAGAGTTATGCTGGGGCGGGAAAGGTTTGAGCTGACCGCTGTCGTGAGTCCAGAAGTAGATGCCGCCCAACTCCTGAATCACTGCCTCCACCTCTGCTGCAGACAAACGGAAGGCGGCTTGCAAATCGGCCACGCCGAGCGATCCTTCCCGGCAGACCCGGTCGTAGGCCAGGTAGGCTACGGGTGACATTAAGACCCGGTCGGGGTAGGTAATGATGCCGATCATCTTGTCGGCCCCTTCTTGCAGTTCGTGAACGATGGGCGGTAAGTCGGCATCACTTGGCTCGTCCGGCAGCGGCTCGACCTGCAACTGCCCGGCGGCAACAGCCCGGAGCAGCCCTTTCCAATCCACCTGGGTGCCATTTACCTTGAGCCGGCGCAGAATCAGCCGGTAAAGGCCCGCTGTCCCAACCTGATGGATAAGGGAAGCCATGATCCGGTCAAAAGCGGGCGTCTCGTACAGGTCGGTATTGATCTCCTGCAAAAAGGTGCGATAGAGCTGGATCGGCTGGAGGTTGCGATTTTTGTGATAATAGACCAGGTAAGCCAGGAAATTGGCGCAGCCCTCGTCAAAGAAGCGGTAGTAATCGCCGGGGACATCGTCGTTGCCCAGGCCGAGGTGGTGGACGTTTTCGTGCAGCGTCGCCATTTCGACCACGCCGGGCATCATGTGGCGGCGCAGGTAATAAACCCCTTCCGGGTAGCCCTCGCGCGGCCCGCCCGGCACATTGGATGAGGCGAACCAGTTGGCGTCTTGGGCCGGCTCCGGGTACTGGTCTACCACATAGGGCGAACGCTGACGCCAGCTTAACTTCAGCCGGCCGGGGTAATATTCCTTGACGACATCGTAGTAGGCTTCAATCGTGCCCATCACGTCGAAGCCGGACAAATCATTCGTTTTAAGGAAGTCCAGGGCGCTGCCAGCTCCCTGGACCAGGAGTTGGAGAAAGGCCTGATCCTGTCCCCGGGCCTGGCGTTCCTGCTCCTGGTAGCGCGCCAGCGTGTCGCTGATGCGAGTCAGGGTATCGGGGCTAAAGTCGGCCTCGGTGAGCGGAAAGAAGCGCTGGAAGAGAGAGCGGGGGTAAAGGGCAACCGGCGACGAGAGCAAGGCATAATTAAAAGCGGCTTTTTCTGAAATTTTCATTGAATTCTCCTTCAATCCTGCAATTCACTGCGGCGGAACCAGCATCAGCGCCTTTTGGGGCGGGCTAAACCACTCGCAGCCATTAGCCGTGACCAAAATTTCCTCTTCCAGGCTGATATAGCCAAACTCAGAGCGTACACCCAGTTCCAGGGTGAAGACCTGGCCCTCGGCAATCCGGCCATAGGGCTTATCCCCGTAGCGTTCCCAGCGCGGGTAGAAGCCAACCCCGCCGTCGTGAGCATAGCGGCCAACGGAGTGCCCGAGCGCGTGCGGATACTCAGGATAGCCTGCAGCCACCAGATAACCACGAGCCACGGCGTCCACTTCCCAACCTTCGAGGCCCGGCCGGATAAAATCGGCGGCGGCCTGAATGGCCCCCGCAACGGCATCGAACACTTCCACGACTGCCGGAGGCGCCTCGGTCTCGCCCTCGCGTAAGAAGTACCAGACCCGCTGGTGATCGGAACAGTAGCCATCTACTTTGACCCCAAAATCCATGTTCAGGGTGTAGCCCGGCGCGGTTTTTTCATCGGATGCGCCGACGTGACCCCAGGGCGAATGGGGGCCGGCATTCAAGCCGGGGCAGAAGTCGCGCTCCCAGGAGGTCTCGACGCCCCGCTGGCGCACCTGGTCATGCACAAACTGGCAGATTTCTCGCTCTGAGCGGCCGGGCCGCAGCCACTGCCCGGTTGCCTCAAAAATTTCCATGGCAATCTCATTGGCTGTGCGCATGAGATTCAACTCCTGGGGCGTCTTGCGGCCCCGCCAGGCATCCACAAACGCTTCCGCCGAGACCAGCCGGTTGGCGAAAGGAGTCCCCTGGAGATAGGCTTGCAGGTTGAGCCACATGCCGTAGGTCAGCCCATCGGCGCTGACGTCGCTGCGGCTGTAATTGAGGCCGATAGACCCGGGGTTGAGGCGGGTAAGCACCTTGACCAGGTCATCGCGAATGCTGTGAGTATAGGGAATCACCTCGTCGAACAGATTCAGCCGGCGGATCGCTTCGTCATCGCCCTCACCGCTGATCGCAATGCGTTCGCCGCCCCGGCCAAAGATAAAGGCGGCTTCCCAAACCGCGTTGAGCGGGCCAAGCAGCTTGATCACGGGATCGGTGTGTTCAGCCGTCTCCCGCACAAAGACCAGCCAGGCATCGAGGTTGAACTCGGCCAGGAGGTCACCCGCCTGCTGCATTTTTTCCTGATAGATGTCCATGACCATATTCCTTCTTCAAAAAAGTTAACGTAACCTTAGGTGACTGGCACTTTCGCTTCAAAAATAGGTGACTGAAGCAAAATCAGGCGTTATTTTTCGATTGGAGTGCCAGTCACCTGGTAGGCTGAGTAATTACAAGTTAACGAAAACTGGATTAGAGTCGCATATGGGGGTCCAGCGCATCCCGCAGAGCGTCACCCATAAAGTTGATACACAGAATGGTGATAAAAATCATGACCCCCGGAAAAATAGCCAGCCAGGGGGCTGACCAAATCAAATCCTGGGCATTTTTGAGCATGTTGCCCCAACTGGGCGTCGGCGGTTGGATGCCCATGCCCAGGTAGCTGATAGCGGTCTCGGTGAGGATGGCTTCGCCCACGGTCAGGGTGGCGGTGACGACGACCGGGGCAATGGCATTGGGCAGAATATGCCCCCACATGATGCGCACATTGTTGACCCCCAGACAGCGGGCGGCCATCACAAAATCCTGTTCTTTCAGCGACAGGAACAGAGCGCGCATGACCCGGGCAATGGTCATCCAGTTGAGAAAGCCAATGGACAGGATAATGGTCGGGATGGTTGCCCCCAGGAAGACGGTCAGGGCGATAATCAAGAAGATGCCGGGGATGCTCAGCATAGCGTCGGTGAAGCGCATAATCGCCCCATCCACCATGCCGCCAAAATAGCCTGAGACCGATCCCAACAAAACCCCGACCACAATCGAGACCACCATGGCCAGCAGGCCGATTGCCAGCGAAATCTGGCCGCCGTAAATGATCCGGGCCAGGATGTCCCGCCCAACCTGATCGGTTCCAAACCAATGCTCGGAATTGGGCGGCTCGTTGATGACCAGGGGGTTGGGCCGAAAGGCGGCATCCCGCGAGATAAAGAAAAGCGGCCCCAATGTGACCAGGGCGATGATAAACAGCAAAACAATCGCGGCGATGACTCCGGCGCGATGACGCAGAAAGCGGCGTCCGGCCAACTGCCACAGCCCGGGCGGGTTCTTTTCCCGCGCGACCATGCCTTTTCGATTTAACCACAGAACCTGCCCTAATTCTCTCATCGTTGGGTTTGCAGGCGAATACGCGGGTCAATAAAAGCATAGGAAATATCGGCGATAAGGTTGCAGAGGACCACCAGAATCGAGATCAGAACCAGAATTCCCATCAACACCGGATAATCCACCCAAACGGCATGTTCCCAGTACATCCGGCCCATGCCGGGCCAGGCAAAAACCTGCTCGACAATCAAGGCGCCGCCAAACAGAAAAGGAATGTCCAGCATGATCAAGGTGAGGAGGGGAATAAAGGCGTTCTTGAGAGCATGCCGGCCCACCACCACGTGGCCGGCCAATCCCTTGGCGTGGGCCGTACGCACATAATCCTGATTTAACACTTCCAGCATGCTCGACCGTAAGTAGCGGCTGTAGCGGGCGATGGAATTGAGAGATAACACCGCAACGGGTAGAACCAGGTGCTTCAGCAGCTCCACAAAAGAGGGTTCTTCCCGAATGGGATACATGCCGGCTGCCGGCAGGTAGAACCAGCCCCACTCTTTGAACTTAACCGCGAAGATGATAATCAGCATCAGCCCGAACCAGAAACTGGGCATGGAATAACCAAAGAAGGAGATCGTGGTGACGACGTAATCGCCAAGCGAATATTTGTGGGTGGCGGCATAAATGCCCAGCGCCACTGAAATCAACACCGTCACCACAAAAGCAGTGACCATCAGGATGAGGGTGTTGGGCAGTCGCTCGAAAATCATGACCAACACATCGCGATGGGTGAGAAAAGACTGCCCCCAGTCGCCGGTTATGATATTACGCAGCCAGTAGAGGTACTGGACGTAGACCGGCTTGTCAAAACCATACGTTTTCTCCAGGCGGGCCAGGTCCTCGGCGGTGATACTGGGATTCGAAGCGTAGACGGCCATTGGATCGCCGGAGGCGTGCAGCAGAAAGAAGGTGATCACGGTAATCCCCAACAAGACCGGGATCGAAATTAGAATTCGCCGGATGATGTAACGCGCCATAAGACCTCATTCGCTAATTTGTCATTTCGAGGAACGAAGTGACGAGAAATCCCTCGAAACTGGGCAAGCGTAATGCCTGAGGGATTTCTCGTTTACGCCCTTCGGGTGCTCCTAGCGTCGCTCGAAATGATATAGGTAACGGCTAACTTTAGCCAACCTTACTCAGCCACCGCCCACTCGTGGTAATTGTAGTGATGCCAGCCAAAGACGGTCGGCTTAAGCCCTTGCAGCCGGTTAGAGTAGGCGATGATATTCAGCGTGTCGTAAGTGTACAGCGTGACATACTGGTCGTAGATGAGCTTTTGCGCTTCTTTGATACAACCGAGCCGTGTATCGGGATCCAATTCGGTGATGGAGCATTCCAGGGCTTCGTCCACCGCCGGGTCGGAGAAACCCCAGGAGTTAGTCCCCGCCGGATTCGTCTCGCAGTCCTTGATGGTACTGGTTAAGAAGAAGTCGGACCACTCGGCGGTGATGTCAATCCCTGGCGGGAAGTTGGTAAAGCCCATCATGTCGAAGGCGCTCTTGCCGAAGATGCCGTTATCGGCGCAACTACCGTAGAGCGTCGCCGCCGGGTAGTTGTCAATAATCATCTCCGCTCCGATGTCGGCCATGTTCTGCTGGAAAAAAACCTGCATATTTTCCCGGACCGGGTCGCCGGTGGTCATCGAGTGTTTGAAGCTCAAGCGAACACCGTCCTTCTCGCGGATGCCGTCAGCGCCCACCGTCCAGCCGGCCTCGTCCAACAGTTGCTTGGCTCCTTCGGGGTCGTAGGGGACAGGCTCTAACTCCTCGTTAAACCAGGGTGTGTTATCCAGCTCCGTTACCGCAACCTGGCCGTAGCCCTGGAGAATCTTATCCACGACGGTAAAGCGATCCATGCCCATGCTCAACGCTTTGCGGACATTGATGTCCGAGAAGATGGGGTGAGGCTGGGTCAAGTCCTGAGGGTTGCGCAGGTTGAAGTAGTAGCGTTCAATAGCAACGCCGGGAATAGCCGAAACCTCGATATTCTCGATATTCTCCATCTCGGGAATTTGGTTCTCCGGCAGCTCGTAACCCAGGTCAACATCACCGGTGCGCAGCAGCGCAATCAGCGTATTAATGTCCGGTACGAACTTAAAGATGATACTTTCGAGTTTGGCGGGAATCGGCGCCTCGGGATTGGCTACTACGACCAGGCGGTCTCCGGGGATCCACTCCTTGAACATGAACGGCCCATTGCCGATGGGATTGCGGGCGAATTCGCTGTTGCCGGGGTCCGGCACACCTTCCAAGGCATGTTTGGGCAGAATCGGCAGAGCCAAGGTCGTCGGCACAAAAGGCGCGTAAGGCTCACGCATGTGGATGACAGCGGTCAGCTCGTCGGGGGTCTCGACCGACTCAATCTTGTTCCAGCCGGCCGTTGTCTGGGCCTTGGTATCGGGATTCATGATAAATTCCCAGGTAAACTGGAAGTCCGCCGATGTGACCGGCGGGCCATCGTGCCATTTGAAGTCGGGTTTAAACTTGAGAGTATAAGTTTTGCCATCTTCAGAAATACCGCCATTCTCTAACGTGGGCACTTCTTCCAGCATTTCCGGCACCAACTCATCGTTCTCGTTAAGGGCCAGTGGGGCGTAATACATGGCATAGATAATGGCATAAGTATGGGCCTGGTAGAAAATGGGGCCAATCAACCCTTTGGGTTCTTGCCACTCCCCAACGACAACGGTTCCATTAAAGTCGCCTGCCGCCGCCGGTTCTGTCGCCGCCGGTTCTTCCGCTACCGCTTCTTCGGTCGCTGCTTGTTCCGCCGCCGCTTCTTCGGTCGCTGCTTGTTCGGTCGCAGGGCTTTCCGCGGCGGGAGCCTCGGTGGGCGTTGGCTGGGCCGCCTCCGGGGTGGCGGCAGGGGCGGCTGGTTCCGGGGTGGGGGCAGAGGTACAGGCGACAGTAACAGCCATCAGGATCAGACATAACCAGACCGATACTATAGACCGGTAGATTGATTTTTTCAACATCTTTAACTTCTCCTCGTGCGCTTAAATTTGCTTTGCTTTAGCTGCAGCCTATTCAATCCCTCGGTTTTGGTCTTGCTCACCTCCTTTCAAAACTGTTTACTGCAATCTCCTTGTTTCGACGATGGAAAGATGAACTTCAAGCATCTTTTTGCAGTCCTGCCTATTAGCCGTATTAATAGTGGAATGGGATAATTATATGAAGACAGCCACCAGTTTAAATACTCGAACGGGGTCAACTTATGATACGGTTAGTATCACCTGGGGATAGCAAGGTAAATTTCCTGTGGGGCCAACATTGACCGGACAAATCGCCAACGGGCGCGATTGTTTAGTTTGTAAGAACTACTTCTGAGGAGGTTCTTAGGGTACTTTGGGGCAGAGGGGCAAGTACTTTTTGTCAACTGAGGTGAGGCATGATTATCGGTACTTTTGCCTCTGTAAATTTAGCGTAGTATCCCCTATAATGAAATAGTCACCGGGAAAGATGGCATCTATTGCCATCTCCTATTTGTTTGAGGCTACAAGAGGCGGCTTGACATGACCAGCCAGGCAGTATCAGCAGCGATAAAAACAACTAAAAGCAGCTCAACTTTGGCCCTGCTGTTCTTTAAGGTGGACGGGCAATTATATGGACTGCCCGTAAACAACGTCGCTCGGATTATCGAAATGGTTACCATTACCCCGCTACCCGGCATTCCCGACGTAATGGAGGGGATCATCAATTGGCATGGCAAAGTTGTGCCGGTTATGGATTTGCGCCGTCGTTTTAACCTACCGGTATGTTCTTACGGTCTGCACACGCCCATTATCCTGGTAGACCTGATCGGTCAGGATTATTTCCTGGGCTTGGTTGTAGATACGGTGGAAGACGTTCGCGAAGTTTCTGTGGACGATTTAGAATTAGCGGAGAGCATCGCCCCGGCTGAATTAGCCAGCCAAATCACCACCCGGGCTGCCTACCTGGCCGGCGTGGCCACGGTGGACCGGCGCTTTATCCTTGTTCTCAATATCCATACCCTGCTTAATCCGGTGGTTCAGAGTCAACTAACCCAGGCGTTAGGCTTGAAAGTTGGGTAATGAGGCCCCAGCCCGAAGATTTAGAAAGGTGACTTGCCGAGAACAAAAACATGGATATAGGATCTTCTCTGCCTCAACTATCAAATCCTCCTTTATCCCTGAGCTACGGGGACTATCTGCGGTTTCGGGAACTGGTCCTGGAGCGAAGCGGCCTTTACTTTTCTGAAAAGAAAAGAATTGATCTGGAAAATGGCCTCCTCAAAGCTTTGGCCAGCTCGTCCGTGAGCTTCCTCAGCGACAGAAGTAATCTGGACCCTTATTACCAGCTCCTGCGCGACAAGATTAACCCGGTCGGTCGAGCCGAGATGGAGCACCTGATTAACTGCCTGACTGTCGGCGAAACTTACTTTTTCCGAGACCAGGGACAGTTTGATGCCTTAACTACCCAGGTGCTGCCGGCGCTGATTGCCCGTAAGCGAGCAGCGGCAGCGGCTGTTGGCGCCACTATTCAACCGCAACTCCGCATCTGGAGCGCCGGCTGCGCTACGGGCGAAGAGGCTTATTCGCTGGCAATTACTCTGAAAGAACTTTTACCCGACATTGATCGCTGGCACATTTTGATCCTGGCAACCGACATCAACCAAGACTCGTTAACCCGGGCGCGCGAAGCTGTTTATTCTGAATGGTCATTTCGTGAAGCCGAAGCCAAAATGGTGCAGGCTCGCTATTTTAATTTTAATCCGGCTACCAAGCGCTATACCTTGCATGATGATATTCGGCAAATGGTCACCTTTGCTCCCCTCAATTTGGTCGAAGACGATTATCCAGCGCTTCATAATAATACAGTCAGCATGGATTTGATTTTATGCCGTAATGTGACCATTTATTTTACCGAACGGGATACCCGGAGAATTGCCCAAAAATTTTACGAGGCTCTCGTTCAAGAGGGTTGGTTGGTCGTGGGCCATTCGGAACCGTCTCCGGCAATTTACGGGGCCTTTCAGCCACGAACCTGGCCCAATGCTTTGCTTTATCAAAAAACAGGCCAGCCTCATTTTAGCTTCGATACCTGGACCTGGCTTCAGTCATTCAATACCCCCTCTTCATCCAATAATGGCTTGGCCTCTCTGCCGAAGAAACCTGACTCCCTTGCTCCTATCCCGGCTCAAAAAAATGGGGGATTAACCTTTGACCTGACAACCGATTTGTTGCCTACTCCCTTACTCCCACCGCCCGCTTCACCTCACCCTTCTCCTCAGCCGCAACCCGAGGCCGACCCTGCCGCCGTTGCTGCTGCCCTCTTAAATCAGGGTCAAATTACGGAGGCCATCAACCGGTTACAGCGTCACTTAAGCACCGATCCCCACTTTGCCCCGGCTCATACCTTACTGGGCCGGGCTTATGCTAACCTGGGCCAGTGGTCGGAAGCCAAACACTGGTGCCAGAGCGCGATCAATTTGGACAAGCTTCAAGCTGAAGCCTATTACCTGTTGGGCCTGATTTATGAACAGGAAGCGCAACTGGGGTCGGCTATCGCTATGCTCAAAAAAGCAATTTATCTTGAACCGAACATGCCGCTGCCTTATTTGAATCTGGCTGCGTTTTACAGGCAAACCGGACAGAAAAAAAGCGCCCAGCGAGCCTGCCGGAACGCCATTAAAGTTCTGGAAAGGTATTCACCGGCTGACATTATTCCTCACTCCGGGGGCGCGGCTGCCAAACATCTATTAGCAGCCGCCCAACGGATGTTAGGTGATCTGGGAACTTAAGCGCGAAATGAGATCATCGTTATGAGTCTATCACCCGAAAATGCTGTAAATGGCAAATCAGTTAAGCCTCAACGTACCGGTCACACTTCCTTACCTCACGCCAGTTCTCCCGCCGCAGATCTTCAATCTCCCACCTTCACCGATGACCTCCTCAGCCCCGCCGAACTGGCTGAGATTTGGGCGCAGCGAGCTTATGCCTTGGCTCAAGAGCCACCCCCGGCGCTTACCGGGCAAATTATCACGCTTCTGGTCTTCCGGCTGAACAGCGAGCACTACGGTATTGACGTGAGCCATGTGCACGAGATATATCCCTGGCAGCAACTTACGCCCATACCGCGTACACCCAGTTTTGTGGCCGGCGTTTTTAGTGCCAGGGGCCGTATTCTGTCGGTCATTGATTTGCGCACCTTTTTCGGGTTGCCAATCCCGGTTTCCAGCCATGCGCGAGGACAGGCTGAGATCAATCAGACCAAGATCATTGTGGTCGCCAATACCGACACTACCTCGGAAACAACCCGGATAGAAGTTGGCCTCCTGGTGGATGAGGTCATAGATGTGCAAACTGTTTTCACTAAAGAAATTGAAGCACCCTTAACCACTCAAGATGGTATTCATGCTCACCATATTCGCGGGGTTACACCTGACCTGCTGGTCGTGCTTGAACTTAATGCCTTACTGAGCGACAAACAATTAATTATTAAGGATGAGTTATGATGAAGATCTTTCCTGGGATGACATGGAGCATCCACCGTAACTTAGTAACTGGCTACATTGCCGCAGTTATTCTGGCTGCGGCAGGGGGAGCCATCAGCATCCTGGCTTTTGGTCTGAATGAACCCCTGGTTAACCCTATCACCGCCTTGCTCGTATTGGCTGTAATTATCGGCCTGGGAGCCGTCTTGATCGGGCAGCTCCGTAAAGCGGTCAACCGCCTGGAACAACAAATGACCGATCGGACCAAAAAAATGGAGGTGGTCATTGATATTAGCCAGCGTCTTTCAGCCATTTTAGATTTAAAGGCCCTCATGCAAGAGGTGGTTACCGTTACCAAAGAGACGTTTGATTATTACCACGTCCACATTTACCTCCTGGATGATCAGGGGGAGTTTCTGTATGTGGCCGAAGGTTACGGCCAGGCCGGTGAAGAACTCATCCGGCGCAGGCACAAAATTCCGGTTGCCGCGCCCAAAAGCCTGGTCGCGCGAGCCTATCGGGAGCGACAAATTGTGACGGTGGAGAATGTCCAGGCCGATCCCACCTGGCTGCCGAACCCAATTTTGCCCGAGACTCGCTCTGAAATGGCTATTCCGGTGATACTGGTCAACGAGGTCGTGGGCGTGCTGAATGTTCAAAGCAAAAAAGTTGCCGGTTTAACCAGAGAAGATGAGAAAACGCTGCAAGCGCTCGCCAACCAGGTAGCCATTGTCATCCACAACACCCGTCTCTTTTCCCAGATGCAAGAGGTCCGCCAGTATCAGGAACTTACGGTTAGCAACTATCTGGCCTTTGTAGAGCAGGTAGCCAAAGGTGATCTAACCGCTCGCCTCACCTTCAACGGCCAGGGTACGAATGACACTCTGTCCACGCTGGGACAAAACCTGAATAATATGGTCGAACGTTTGGGCGAAATGACATCCCAGATTCGCGAAGCTACGATCAATGTTGCCGCAGCCTCTACAGAAATTATGAGCGCCACCGCCCAGCAGGCCACCCGAGCGTCGGAGCAATCAGCCGCCATTTCACAAATTACGACCACTATTGACGAGGTTAAAATGATTGTCGAGCAAGCCTTTGCCAAGGCCCAGGCGGTGGCCGAGCAGGCCCAGCGCACCCGCGATGTGGCTCAGGCCGGCCAGCGCGCGGTCAGCGGCACGGTTGAGGGCATGAGCCAGATAAAAGATCGAGTCGAGGGTATTGCCGAAAATATCCTGGCTCTGAGCGAGCAGACGCAGCAAATCGGCGAGATCATTGCAACGGTCAACGATATCGCCGCCCAGAGCAACTTGCTGGCCTTAAATGCCTCGGTCGAAGCAGCCCGGGCCGGTGAGCATGGCAAGGGTTTCGCCGTGGTGGCGGTAGAGGTCCGGAACCTGGCCGAGCAGTCCAAACAAGCGACGGCCCAGGTCAAATCCATTCTGAACGAAATCCAACGGGCGACGAACGCCGCCGTGATGGCCACCGAAGAGGGCACAAAGGGGGTTGACACGGGGGTAGACCTAACCGGCCAGGCCGGCGAAACGATCCAGCGTTTGGCGGCCAGCATCAGCGAGAGCGCCAGCGCCGCCCAGCAAATCCTGGCCAGCGTCCAACAGCAAACCACCGGCGTCGAGCAGATTGCCCTGGCCATGCAGAATATCAACCAGGCCACGGTGCAAAACCTGGCCTCCACCCGCCAGGCTGAGAAAGCAGCTCAGGACCTGGCCGCCCTGGCCCAGCAAATGGAGAGTCTGGTCGCCAGGTATCGCCTGAACTAAAACAGAGCAGCAAGATGGGCTTAAGCGCAGAAATCCGCCAACAACTGATCAATAGCTTCAAAGCCGAGCAAGGCGAGCATGTGCAGAAAATCAATCAAGGCTTGTTGGCGTTGGAGAAAAATCCGCCTGCCCTAGAGCGACAAGATATTCTTAAAGAAATTTTTCGTGAGGCGCACAGCCTCAAAGGGGCAGCGCGAGCCGTCGGCGTGACAATCGTCGAAAGCCTAGGCCATGCTCTGGAAGAACTGCTGCTGGCCGCAAAAGAGAACCGCTTGACCTTTTCCCCGGAGTTGTTTGACCTGCTCTACCAGGCTCTTGACGCGGTTGAGCTGGTCATGACTCAACTGGAAGCCGGCCAATCAGCGCCCCCCGCCGCAGTTCTGGAATTACTGACCCGCCTGGAAGAGATGGCCCGGAGCAGCGGAGAACAGGAGAGCAAAGCGGAAGTCTCTCCGTCAGGCTTGGCCGAGCCGCAGGCTCCCACCCTGCCGGAGCCGGACAATGCGGGCGACGAAAGGGAGAACGCAGCTTCTCCCCACCCTGCCGCTCCGTTAGCCCCTCAGCCTGCCAACCCCGCGGATGAAACCATCCGGGTTTCGGTAAGCAAGTTAGATGCGTTAATGGCCCAATTCAGCGAATTGTTGAGCGCCAAGATTCGGGCTGAACAACGCCTGGCCGAAGTACGCCAAATGCAGACTCTGGCCGCCGATTGGCAAAAAGAGTGGCAATCGCTGCGGAGTCATTACAACCGCCTGCTCCGCAATGGGCAAAAGACCGACGCCCGGCCGCTGGCCGCTGAACCTAAATCCCCCACTTCGCGCCCCTCTGCACAGCAGCCCAGGGAAATAACGGTCCTGGTTGATTTCTTGACCCACAACCAGGAACAACTGCGAACTTTTAATACCCAGGCCAATACCCTGTATCGCCAGTTGGCTAATGACACGCTGCGGATGTCCTTGATTATTAACGAGCTGCAGGAAGAAATTAAACGGGTGCGCATGCTGCCGCTGCGGACCATCACCGCTACCTTTGCCCGCATGGTTCGTGACCTGGCCCGCGAACAGGGTAAACAGATTAATTTGAGTATCTGGGGCGGCGAAACAGAGCTGGACAAACTGGTTCTGGAGCAGATCAAAGACCCGCTGATCCACCTGCTGCGTAATGCCGTAGATCACGGTTTGGAACGGCCGGAATTTCGGCAGCAGGTGGGCAAACCAGCCGAAGGGCAAATTACACTGTCGGCCAGCCAGCAGGGCCACAATATTGTCATTACCATTAGTGATGACGGCAGTGGGTTGGATTTGGCGGCCATCCGTCTGGCCGCCGTCCGCCGGGGCTTAAGGTCACATGCCGAGACCGAGAAAATGAGCGATACCGAAGTCGCAAATCTCATCTTCGACTCCGGTCTGTCCACCAGTAAAATTATTACCGATATTTCTGGCCGGGGGGTGGGCTTGGATGTGGTTCGGCAGAATGTCGAAGCGCTGCAGGGTATCCTGGATGTCAGCTCCGCTCCAGGACAAGGCACTACCTTTACCCTAACCCTACCCTTGACCCTGGCCAGTTCGCATGGGTTGCTGGTCCGCAGTGGAGAGCAGGTTTTTGCTTTACCGCTCACCACGGTGGAGCGCATGGTTCATGTTAAGGCAAGTGACATTGCCACTGTATCTGGCAAAGAAGCGCTCGTTTATCAGGGCAAGCCAGTAGCGTTGGCTCGATTAAGCGACCTACTCGAACTGCCAGCGGGCGGCCAGGAGGTTGACCGGCTGACCGTGGTGATTATCGCCGTAGCGGAGAAACGGTTGGGTTTGATCGTAGATGATCTCGTGGGCGAACAGGAGATTGTCGTCAAAGGTCTCGGCAAACAACTGGTTAAAGTGGGCGGATTGGCGGGAGCCACCGTCCTCGGCTCAGGACAGGTGATGCTGGTCCTGCATGCGGCTGATTTAGTCAAATTGGCAACGCGCGCTCTCCCGAAGACCTCGGCCACAAGTGGCCCTGAATTACACCAGCCGGCTGAACTTAAAACGATCCTGGTCGTTGATGATTCGATTACCACGCGCACCCTGGAAAAGAACATCCTTGAAGCCGCCGGCTATCAGGTCAAATTAGCTACTGACGGGGAAGAGGCGCTGGGCGTGCTGGCCACGGACGGCCTGCCTCACCTGATTGTTTCTGATATCAACATGCCCCGGCTGGATGGCTTTGACCTGACCTATCGGGTTAAACATGATACCCGTTATGCCAACATCCCGGTTATCCTGGTAACGTCGCTGGACTCGCCCGCCGATAAAGCGCGGGGTATCGAGGTAGGCGCCGATGCCTACATTGTCAAAAGCAGGTTCGACCAGGGCAGCCTGCTGGAAACGATTGAGCAACTGATCTGAAGTTGATTTGGCGATAATAGGCAATGAAGAGTCAAACTATGCCCATCCGGGTGCTGATAGCTGAAGATTCACCCACTTATCGGGAATTATTGGTGACCATTTTGCAGAGCACACCGGATTTGCAGGTGATCGGCACAGCCCGCAATGGGACCGAAGCGGTGCGGCTGGCCAAGCGGCTCAGGCCCGATGTAATTACGATGGACGTATACATGCCTGAAATGGACGGCTTTGAAGCTACCCGCCAAATTATGACTGAAATGCCCTGTCCGGTAGTCGTTATCAGCGCCAGCACCGATAAAGATCAGCAAGACTTAACCTTTAACGCGCTCAAGGCCGGAGCGTTATCGGTTCTGGAAAAGCCGACCTTGCAAGACACCCCTGAAGCTTATGAGGCCCTGGTTAGACAGGTCAGGCTTATGTCAGAGGTCAAAGTGGTGCGGCGCTGGAGCAAACCAACAGGGCCGCTCGATCCGAAATCAACAGCGACGGCGAATGTCTCGCCCCTTATCCAGAATGGACATTCCAAAATTCAAATGGTTGTGATTGCTTCTTCAACAGGAGGACCGGGTATCCTGGCCGAAATTTTGAGCAAGTTGCCGGCCAATTTCCCGGTCCCTATTTTAATTGTGCAGCATATTACCCCTGGCTTTGGGGCGGGCCTGGCCGATTGGCTCAATCAGCAAACAACGCTGCAAGTGCGTCTGGCCCGTCACGCCGACGAACCTAAAGCGGGCCAGGTGCTTATTGCTCCCGATAACGCCCACATGATGATTAACAGTATGGGCTTAATCTCGCTGAGTAACATGCCGGCCGTGCATGGTCTTCGTCCGGCGGCCAATTATCTATTTCATTCCGTGGCCCGGACCTATGGACCTAGAGCGATCGGGATTATTCTGACCGGGATGGGCAGTGATGGAGCCGAAGGGCTACAGTCTATGCGCCAGGCCGGTGCTCATACGATTGCTCAGGATAAAGAGACCTGTGTTGTTTTTGGGATGCCGGCCGTGGCTATCTCCCTGGACGCGGCTGAGCAAATTTTACCGGCTAAGCAGATTGCTCCGGCTATATTAGCATTGATTGAGTAAGGATAACATGGCTACATTATCACAACCTCGTGCTACTTCTAATCCATCGAGCACAAGTGATCAAACCACTCCCCCTGGCCGTGATCCCCTGATCTTGATGGAATTGGTGATTAACAGTCTTGGCCAGAAATCGGACAAGATAAAAATCTTAAGCGAAATATTACCCCGTATTTTAGCCCTCGGCGAAGTGGAGCAGGGCGCTTTGTTGGTTGTGGGCAATGAAGCTCACCAATTGACGGCGGTCATCAAACAAAAGCTCCCGGATGAGGTGATTCGACAGTTCACCAGGGAGGAGTTAGGCCAGCAATTATTGGCCGGGAAACAGGTCTATCTGACTTCTCAACGCTTGCAGCTTAATCCCGAACAAGCCCTGCTAAGCCGGCATAAGCTAAAATATTTGCTTGGCTTACCGCTCCAATTTAACAAAGAAATTTTAGGCGGCCTTATCGTCGCTTCATCCAGCGATTTTCTTCGCCCCGAATCACAACACCGCCTGGAAGCACTGGGCCAACTGACCGCCCTGTTTTTGGATCATACCCGCCTGCGCACCCAAGTTCAGCGCCAGAACCAGGCCAAAGTTCAACCAAACTCGCCGCCCAGTTCGTCAACCACGCATGAGTTGGAAGAGTTATTAGCCGCCATTATGTCGGCTGAAGAAGAAGTTGTCCGCCAGAACAAGGACCTGGGTATACTCAACTCTCTCTCGAATGAAGTGGGGGGTATCCTACAATTAAATGTGATCCTCGAGGCGGCAGTCAGGCAGACCAGGCAGGCATTAAATGTTGAGATTGGCTGGTTTTACATTTTTGAAGAGGGGTCTCTGGTTTTACGGGAGCACCAGGGGCTTTCTGAACAATACGTGCAGGAGTTAAGGCTGCTTAAACCAGGTGACGGCGCCGAAGGGATGGCTTTTAGCCGCAGACAGCCGATTCTTCGTGACACCCTCCTGTTTCACAGCGGCCGGGCGCGGGCGGTGGTTGAGGCTGAAGGTCTCCGGGCAGTGGCTGCTGTCCCCTTACTGGACCCAGTGGGTGATCGGGCTTTGGGTGTTTTAGCAGTGGGTGATCGCACCTCACGCGAATGGTCCTCTCGTGATCAACGCCTGCTGACCTTAATTTGCCGGCAGGTGGCCCAGGCCGTGGGTAACTCTCAAACCTTCGTCGAGACGCAAAAGAAAGCAGCTACCTGGGAGGCTAAATACAGCACAATTCAGGAGAGTCATGCCCAGCTTGTCCACCGGACGGAGATTTTGGAGCAACAAATTGAATCACTGCGCCAGGTAGAACAGCAGATATGGCTCGCCCTGGCTGCCTCTCAAAAAGCCCGCCGTGATCGAGGCCATGAACACCATGCGGCCCATGAAAAAGATGATCAGCTAGTAGCTATCCTAAAAAAGGCTTTGGCAACCTTAAACAAGGATGAAGAGACGCCACCCCTGGCCAAGGCCAGTTAGGGTTTCGAGTTCTTAACTATGACAACGGACCCAGTCAATCTTGTAGGGAGTCAAGATATGAGTGCAGAGCGAAGAGTTTATATCAATAATGATTTAGATATTGTCACAGCCCGCATGCAGGCCCGTGAAATGGCCCGGCAAGTCGGCTTTGGCACTGCTGACCAGGCTCGTATCTCATTGGCTGCCTCGGAATTGGCTCGGATTTTGGCCTGGACGCACGGTTTTGAACCCCGCCAATTGATCATGTCCCCGGCAACGAGAGATGGAGCGCCGGGAATACAAGTTTCCTGCCTGATTTGTTTTGACCCCATCCCGGAAGATAATGAAAACAATGAGGCCGAGAGATTAGTGAAACAGAATCATAGTCTGGAGGGGGCGCGCCAGTTGGTTGATGAAAGTTTTATTGAACCTCAAGACAATAAACACGCCCGCATTACCCTGGTGAAGTGGTTGACGCCGAGTAAATGATGAAAGGATTGCCTAGATGACATCGAGTAACAGCAATGCAGAGGCCGTTTATCGTCCCTCAATATTAATTGTTGAAGATAGCCCTCCGCAAGCCCTTAAGGTAAAATTAGTTCTGGAAAGTAACGGCTGCCAGGTGGTTTGGGCTGATACCGGTTGGGCCGGGGTGGCGGCGGCCAAAAATCAGCATTTTGATCTAATCGTCTTAGATGTAGAACTCCCGGACATTGATGGCTTTACCGTGTGCCGCAATCTGAAAGCTGAACCAGAGCTGGCCGAAGTGCCCGTAGTCATGCTAACCACCCGTGACCACGCCGAAGACGTCCTGAACGGTCTGGAAATTGGGGCTGTTGATTACATTCCTAAAGATGCCTTTGCCGAAATGGTCTTACTTGAAACTATCAAACAAATGGTTCGTGATGTACCTAAAACGTAGCTACGTCTTGCATCACTCATCTCTTTATCTGGCAGAAAGAACTGATGGAAGCCTCTGTACCGGCTGAACCAAAAAATGAGACGGCGTTTGTGATCGAGGATTGGCCCATGAGTTTGGAGGCCACCCGCGAGCGCCTCAAAAATACACAGCGCCGGCTGGAACAATACCGGGCGGCTTTGCGCCTGGCCGGGGTTGAGATTGAGCGCCGCAATCGAGGTATTATTTCGCTGACCGCCTTTGCTTTTCAAGCCAGCGCTGCGGCTAACCCAACCGCCCTCTTGAAACTGGCGCTGGTTCAGGCTTTAGAAATCACCGGCGCACCGACGGGCGCCATTGTACTGATTAATCCCTCGACCAAGGCCTTGATGGTAAGTGTTCACAAGGGAATCACCATGGAACTGGCCGATATTTTGACCGGGAGACAGGTAGGGCATGGCGCTACCGCCCTGATGCCTCATCTGGTAGCGGGCCTGGGCGCTCTCCTGGAGCAGGCCACCAGTGATGATCGAGACGAGCAGCTTCTCCTGGCTGTGACGAACCTGACCAGCCTGGTCAGTCTTCCGATTCAGGTGGGGGCCAAGCTGATGGGCGCGTTATTGATAGGATTGCAGGGCAAGACCCGCTTCAAATCGGCTGAACTTTGCTTTTTGATGGCTATGAGCCAGGAAACGGCGATTGCTCTCGAAGCGCTCAGCCTGCGCGAGGGTTTGTGGCTCACGGCCGAGACTCTACTCGGTAATGAGACGGTCAGCATCGAACTCCAGCCCAACGACCAGACCGATCTTAACAGCAAAGCGGCCACCCCGCTCGAATTGCCCACCTTCACCATGCCCCAACCAGCCAAAGATGATCTGGAGCAATTGCTGGCCGCCATGATGGAGGCCGAAGATGAAGTCCAACAGCAGAATACAGATTTACAAACCCTCAATACCATTGCCGAGTTGATGAACCGGACCTTGAATCTTAAAGAGATTTTGCAGTACGCCGTCGAGCAGAGTAGAAAAATTTTGGAGACAGACGCTGCCTGGATTTACCTGCTCAATGAGCAGGGCAAGTTAGAGCTAGCAGCCCACAGTGGTCTTTCCCATACCTATGTCCGCGGCATGCACCAGCTAGCCCTGGGCGAGAGCCTGGAAGGGCAAGTTGCTGCTGAAAATGTGGCTCAATTTATCCAGGTTACCTCGACCCATACGCATAAAATCTGGGTAGATAAAGAGCAGCTTCATGCCCTGGCTGCTGTACCGATTACCCGTCCAGAGACGCGGGCCGGTCAGAACGGCTCTCACGTGGTCGGTGTTTTGGCTACAGGGAGGCGTGTCCTCCCGCCCCATTTGTGGACGCCCCGTGAGGTCCGCCTGCTCTCCTCGATAGCTAACCAGTTTGCCCTGGCCATTGATAATGCCCAGTTGTACACCCAAATGCAGGAAAACCAGGCCAGTCTAACTGCCGGCAACGAAATTTTGCGTGAAGTCAACGATATGCTGCTCCGGCGGACTGCTTTACTGGAAGGCTTTATCCAGGATGATTTGAGTGCAGCCCTGATCACAGCCAGCCAGGCGATTACGCACTTAACCAGCGAAACTCCGGCCGAGGCTCGCCAACAGGCGGTTATCACCCTCCAAAAAGTCATCAATCGGCTGGATGATATGGCCCAGCTTATTATGTCGTCTGGCACCTAACCCTTTTCACCACAAAAAAAGGAGGAGCAGGTTGGCCCGTTCCTCCTTTTACTCCGCAATAAAACTCAACCCGCCAAAATCTGCTCAACCGCCTGCAATTCGTCGGTGCTAAAGTCAAGCTTATTGAGCGCTGCTACCAGTTCCTCGATCTGGCTGACGCGGCTGGCGCCGATGAGCGCCGAGGTGACCCCCGGATGGCGCAAAACCCAGGCGACGGCCAGTTGAGCCAGTGATTGTCCTCGGGCTTGGGCAATCCCTTGCAGTTTTCTCACTTTGGCCAATCTTTCTTCGACCACCCGGTCACCCCAGTGAAGTTGACCCTCATACTTGGCGGCTCGCGAGTCCTCCGGCAACTTGTCGAGGTACTTATCGGTCAAAATGCCCTGGGCCAGCGGCGAAAAACAGATGCAGCCAATGCCTTCTTCGGCCAGCACGTCGAGCAGCCCTGCTTCGATCCAGCGGTCAAACATGTTGTAGCGCGGCTGATGAATCAGGCAGGGCGTTCCCAAGTCTCGCAGCAACTTGGCCGCCTGGCGGGTCTGTTCAGGATCGTAGGTCGAGATGCCAACGTAGAGCGCCCGGCCGCTGCGGACAATATAATCAAGAGCGCTCATGGTTTCTTCCATGGGGGTGTTGGGATCGGGACGGTGGCTGTAGAAGATATCTACATAATCCAAACCCATTCGCTTGAGGCTCTGGTCAAGGCTGGCTACCAGATATTTACGCGAGCCCCATTCTCCGTAGGGGCCGGGCCACATCAAGTAACCTGCCTTGCTGGAAATGATCAATTCGTCCCGATAACGGGCGAAATCTTGCTTGAAAATCTGGCCGAAATTCTCTTCCGCAGATCCGGGCGGGGGTCCGTAATTGTTCGCCAGGTCAAAATGGGTAATGCCCAGGTCAAAGGCACGGTGGAGCATGACCCGGGCGTTCTCCAGTGGATCTACCCCCCCAAAGTTGTACCACAAGCCCAATGAAATAGCCGGCAAGAGCAATCCACTCCGGCCGCACCGATTATAGCGCATGCTGTCGTAACGTGTATCAGCGGGAAAATAAGTCACGGTAGCCTCCTGAGAGTTTTTTGAATTTTTATCTTTGAAAAGAGAAGATTCATTCTACTTCCAATCCTATCTTTGAACAAGTATGGTGAACAAACCACTTACGAAGACCTCATAATATCTAAAATCCTTTTTGACTCTTCCGGCAAATTCTGTTATCATCCTTCTGCCGTCATAACATCATACCACTGTACCAATAAACCAGCCGGCTTTTGAGCACTTTTCCAAGGGGGGAAGATGTACTCCACCATTCACTCCTCGCGCCTCTACGAACAAATTATCCAACAAATCCAATCCCTCGTCGTCGAGGGCGTCCTCCGCCCCGGCGATAAACTCCCCCCTGAACGCGAACTGGCCGAGCAATTCGGCGTCAGCCGTACCGCCGTCCGTGAAGCCGTCAAAGCCCTCAGCGAAAAAGGTCTCGTCGAAATCCTCCCCGGCCGCGGCACCTTCATCACCAACTTCACTTCGGCCATGATGCGTGACTCCCTCGATTTGATCGTCAAACTCGGCCTGACCAACGGTGTGGCTCATCTGAACGAGGTCCGCACCCTCCTGGAACCCGGTATTGCGGCTTTGGCGGCCGAGCGCAGCACTCCCGAAGAGGTGCAGCAGTTGGAGCAGGCGGTGGCGGCGATGGATGCGGCGATGGCCGATGCCGATGCCTTTGCCGAGGCCGACCTGGAGTTTCACCTGGCTCTGGCCCGGGCCAGTCAAAACCCGCTGATCCCGATCCTGCTGGACCCGATTGTGGACCAGTTGCGAGAGCACCGCCAGCGGATTTTTTTGGTCGAGGGGGGACCGCAGCGGGGGCAGTATCATCACCGCCGGATCCTGGCGGCGGTCAAAAAGCGCGACCCGGCCGCTGCCCGTGAGGCGATGTGCGCTCACCTCAACCAGGTCCTCGCCGATAGCGAGGCAGTTAAAGTTATTTCAGGAGAAAAATAAATGATACTGAGTCCATCCGCTCGAATGCGAGCGCCCAGCCAACCTATTCAAACGATTGAGAGTGATATTGTCATCATCGGCGGCGGAGTGGCGGGTTGTCTGGCTGCCCTGGGAGCTGCCGAGGCCGGGGCCAAGGTAGTTATTTGTGAAAAAGGTGGCATCATCGAACGCAGCGGCAGCGTGGCAGCGGGGGTGGACCACTACATCGCCATCCTCGAAGAAGGGCCAGAGTGGGATACGCCGGAGTACCTCCTCCGCCATATTCCTGCCGTCACCGAGGGTGTGACCGATATTGAGGCGGCGGCCCGCCTGGTCTACGGGCTTAAACCGATGGTGCGTTATCTGGAAAATTTAGGCGTAAACTTCCATGACCCGCAAAACGACGATATTCCCTACTACCGCCATCGCGCTTTTGGCCTGCCCGGCAAGTATCACATCAATTTTGATGGCAGCGATTTTAAACGTGCGATCGGTCATGCGGTGCGTAAAACCAGAGCCAAAGTACTGGAGCGAGTCATGGTCACGGAAATCCTCATGGAGGATGGACAGCCAAGGGGGGCAGTGGCTTTTCATATCCGGCACGGCACGGTCTACTTTATTTCGGCCCGCGCAGTCGTTGTAGCGACCGGTGACGCCAACCGGCTGGGGCGGAACGCCTCCGGTCTACCCTTTGATAGCTGGCACATGCCTTACAACACCGGCGATGGTCACGCCATGGCCCTGCGGGTGGGCGCCCAATTAGGCAACATGGAATTTACCGATTGCACGGTGACGCCCAAAGGGTATTCCACCCAGGGACTGAATGCCTTTATGGGCGGCGGCGCGCACCTGATCAATGCCCTGGGCGAACGTTTTATGTTCAAATACAGCCCCGATGGCGAGCGCGGCCGGCGGTCTGATATCGTCAACGGGGTGGTGGCTGAAACCCTGGCCGGGCGTGGTCCTATTTACTGTGACTGCACCCACCTGCCCCTGGAGGAAATCCGCCGCCTTGAGAGCACCCTGGGTGTTGACCGGCCCGCTTTACCGATCTATTTTGCCCAGAAAAAGATTGACCTGGCCAAGGAGCCTTTTGAGGTCACCGTCGGCGAGATAGCCTCCGTCCGGGCCGGGGCGCTTTTCCGCGGCAGCGGCATGCATATTGATGCTGATTGCGCCAGCAACATCCCCGGCCTTTTTGCGGCGGGCGACTGCACGACGATGGGCGCCGCCATAGCCGGAGCCGCCGTCATGGGCCATGTGGCCGGTATCAGCGCCGGGCGATACGCGCTTTCTCAGCCCCAGCCCCGGCCCGTTGCCCCGGAAGTGCAGGAACGCGTTCGGGAAACGCTTTATCAGCCATTGCAGCAAGAGCAAGGGCTTAAATTTCACCAGTTTGAAGACGAGGTGCGGGCGATTGTGACCGGTCTTATTGGCTACCGGCGGGATGAACAGCGGTTAAAAGAAGCGCTGCGCCAGCTCCATACCCTGCGGGAGCGGGAGGCCGAGCTGATCGCCGAGGATTATCACGGGGTCATGCGCGTCAATGAAGCGCGCAGCATTCGCGCCGTGGCCGAAGCCATCGCCGCCAGCGCTCTCGAACGCCGGGAGACCCGCAGCGGGGCGTCCAATTATCGGATGGACTATCCCCAGAAAAATGATGAGCTTGGCTTAAGAATTTTCACGGTGGAACAGGCAGGTAACGAGATGAAAGTTTCCTCGCAGCCCACGGGTATTCCTTCGAGCGTACTGCCGGAAGCGCCACCCAAGAAAGAGGGTTGGTAACAATGCCTATTTTCATTAATGAAAATACCTGCCTTGACGGCTGCACCATCTGCGATTTTTTCTGCCCTGGCGATATTATTTACCGCGAGGCCAAAGATAAACCGCCCATCGTCAAATATCAGGACGAGTGTTGGTACTGCGGCGCGTGCGTCATTCACTGTCCTGTTGACGCCGTGAGCATTGTTTTTCCACCCGAAATGCTTCACTGTGAAACCAGTGTTGAAGCGCTGGTAACGCCCCAGTCCAGCCTGGCTGAGCCTGACCCGCCTTGACCCGGTTTCACCGCTGCGACCATTGACCTGGAAGTATGCTGCCCGGTTTTCTTAGACTGCCTTCATTTTAGGTTAACAAAGGGGGATTATCATCATGGCTAACCAATCGCAGGTTAGTGGGGCTGCCGAGGCTCGAAATTTGCGCCTGATTGGACACTCAGACTTAAACGGCCATGGCGACGGCATGCAGCTCATGCTCAAGGATCACTACCTCTTCGTCGGGCATGTCTTGGGCAAAATAGGCACGACCATTCTCGACGTGTCTAACCCCCAGGAACCACGGGTCGTCCAACAGCTAAAAATCCCCCCCCACACCCACACCCATAAAGTTCAAATCGCCGGCGACATCCTCATCATCAATTACGAAAAATACCCGCCCAAGGGCAAAGAAAATATGCCCGAACGGGCCGGCATCCAGATTCTCGACATCTCCGACCCGCCGCACCCGCGCGAGATCGGCTTCTTTTCAACCGGCGGCAAAGGGGTGCACCGGGTTTGGTACACCGGCGGCCGGTATGCCTATATGTCGGCTACGCCGGATGGCTACAGCGACCGGATTATGATGATTGTAGACGTTTCCGACCCGGCCCGCCCGCAAGAAGTATCCCGCTGGTGGATGCCGGGAATGTGGACGGCCGGAGGGGAAAAACCGGGTTGGTCCTCTAACCTGCGGGTGGGGGCGCATCATCCGGTGGTCTGGCAAAACCGGGCCTATTGGGGCTTCTGGGACATGGGGGTGATCATCATGGACATCTCAGACCCGGCCAAGCCGCAGGAGATTTCTCGCCTGGGTTGGGCGCCGGAGGATGGCGGTCATACCCACACGGCCATGCCTTTACCCCAGCGCAACTTGCTGGTAGTTACCGATGAGGCCACCGAACCCGAGTGCCAGGAAGTTCGCAAGCGGGTCAGGTTACTGGATATCAGCGACGAAACCCGGCCCCGCCTTATCAGCAAGTTCTCGGAACCCCAGGGGGATTTTTGCCGGCGAGGACTTCGTTTTGGACCCCATAACGTGCATGAAAACCGGCCTGGCTCCTTTATCAGTGATCGGATCATTTTTGTGACCTACTTCAACGCCGGCTTGCGCGTTTATGATATAAAGAACGCTGAAGCCCCGGAAGAAGTGGCCTCCTACATTCCGCAAACACCGGCCGGTCAGCAGGCCGTCCAAACCAACGATGTGTTTGTCGCCGAAAACGGGCTGATTTATATCAGTGATCGGATTGGCGGCGGCATTGATATTTTAGAGTTGACCCTATAACAGGTAGCAGGATAGCTAAGGTAGCATATTCTTGTCTTTTCGGCGGTCTATTTACGAAGGAGTAAATAATGCCAGTTATCCCCCAAACCTTCATTTCCGCTCGCCCGCATCGCAAATCAACCTTTGAAAAGTTACAAAGCTGCCAAAGGCGACCTGCCCGGCTGTATCGCCTTGATCTGCTCATGGCTCCACCCCCTCTCCGGGTAGAAGAAATTGACGCTGAACCAAACGAAACCCATTTTGAACCAAAAATGAGTCTCCTATCAAATAACGAAGAGGCGTTATGCTAGAAGTTGTTGCCGAGAACTTAACCGTTGAATATGACTTGATCCGCGAAAAAGAAACTTTAACTGCCCTCTGGGATTTTAACCTCAGGGTTCCGGCCGGCGAATTCCTGGTTGTGGTTGGGCCAAGCGGCTGTGGCAAAACAACGTTTATCAATGTGGTAGTCGGGTTGATCAAAGCCAGCAAAGGCAAGGTATTATGCGGCGGCAAAGAAGTTACCGGCCCGGGTAGCGATAGAGCCATGGTTTTTCAAGATTATGCCCTCATGCCCTGGCGAACCATTAAGAAAAACGTCGAATTTGGATTAGAACTACAGGGCCGCCTGAATGGGGAAACCAGAAAAAATGTTGACCATTACATCAAATTGGTGGGGTTAAAGGGCTTCGAGGAAAACCTGCCGCACGAACTATCGGGCGGGATGCGGCAGCGGGTTGGCCTGGCCCGCGCCCTCGCCACGGAACCCAAAGTTTTGGCTATGGATGAACCGTTTGGCGCCCTCGACGCCATGACCCGCGAAGTCATGCAGGCGGAGTTTGAGAAGATCCTGTCGAAAACAAAGCAAACCGTTATTTTTATCACCCACTCCATTGACGAAGCCATCACCATGGGTGACCGCATTGTGGTCATGACCGCCGGTCCCGGTCGAAGCAAAGCAATTATAGATGTTGACATTCCCCGGCCCCGGTGGGCGATTGATGTCCGGGAGCATCCCCATTATCGGGAGCTTCGGCACGAAATCTGGCAAATGTTAAAGTCGGAACAGCAGGCACAGATGGATCGTGAGAGTCAGCCTGAGTAAGTCCAGGTCATTTGTTACGACCTGCTGGCTGTCCATTAAACAGTGAACCGTAGCCTGTAATCAGTCAGACTGTTCACTGATCTCTGATAACTGATTTACTGTCTTTAAGGAGGTCAATCGTATGGCGACAACATTCGAGGTAGCAGCAGTTCAGGATGTACCCACCCGCCGGCCGATCGAGCGCCCAATTGGTTGGGACGGATTTAAAGCGCGGTATGGCATCCTGGTGATTACCATCATTAACTTTGCCCTCTTCTTTTTCTTTTGGGAAATTATCGCCCAAATGGGTGTCTTCAGTAAATTGTTGCTGCCCCCCATTTCAGGGGTGTATGCCGAAACTATCAAGTTGGCGGCAAACGGCGAACTTTGGAAGCATATTAGCTTCAGCGCCACAAACTTTACGGTTGGCTTCCTCATCGCCACGATAGCCGGCGTTCCGCTGGGCCTGCTCCTGGGGGCTTCCCGGAAACTCGATATTCTCGTCGGTCCCTACGTTTGGGCGCTCTTCTCGACGCCGCGTGAAGCCCTGCTTCCGCTCATTACCGTGGCCCTGGGCTTTGGGATGGCCTCCAAGGTGTTTTTGATCTTTCTGGGAGCCTTTTTTGTGATCGTGATCAATACCTGGGCTGGGGTTAAAACGGTCGAACAGAGTCTCATTCATGCCGGAAAAGTATTTGGGGCGAATCGCATCACCATCTTTAGCAAGATTGTAGTCCCCTACACCCTCCCGTTCATCGTCGTCGGCTTGAGGTTGGGGGTTACTCGCGCTCTGGTCGTGACGATTATCGCCGAAATGATCGCCAGTTCCCGAGGCATGGGCTATGTCATCATGCGCGCCGTTGACGAGTTCAACTCGGCCAAGCTCTTCTCGATGATCCTGATCCTGGTGATCGTTTCGATGACGCTGGTGACCGGCATGCGCCGCCTGGAAGCCTGGGTGGCGCCCTGGCGGGAAAAGTCATCAGTCTAGATTGTCCCCGGTTGAGCGTTGATAACTGAGGAAAAGGAGGAACGCAAATGAAGAAAAGCGGTTAGGGCTTGCTGGCACAACTGCCTGCGTCGCCGACGGGGCACATTCAACAGGTATCTATAAAGTGCAGCTTCATTATTTAAGGAGGATGACGATGTCTGTTAAACGTTCTATCCATCGCGCAATTACTCGCCGCGAGTTTCTCAGGGGAAGTATGTACACGGGGATGGGCTTTGGGACCATTTGGCTCTTGGGAGGGTGCGGCGCGGCTGCGCCGGCCGCTGCCCCGACCGAAGCGCCGGCGGCAGCCACTCCAGTTCCTGCCACCGCCACCTTAGCCCCGGCGACAGCAGAAGCAGCGGTGGCAGCGCCCGCTGAAACCGCGAGTATCATCCATGGCACCTATAACCCCAACTGGGCCAACCTGGTGATCAACGAACTGGCCGATCATTTTGGCTGGCTAAAAGAAGAGGGGATCAACTCACAAGAGATCATTATCGTCGAACAAACGCAAATCTTTCCGGCGCTCATTGGGGGCAGTTTGCATACTGCCCAGCAAGATACCGACGCCGTGGCCGCCGCTAACCTGCAGGGTGAGCCGATACGATTTATTGCCGGTTACCGGGATAAAGAGGCCTGGATTTTCGGCGTCGCCAAGGGTATCGAAACGGTTGAGGATCTCGTGGGCAAGCAGGTAAGCGGGGGCGCGGCCGGCTCGCGCAACGAGTACCTGGGCAAAGAAATGATCCGCCGGCTGGGCGGCGACCCTGACGCGCTGGAGTGGGTGCCCGTTGGCGGCGGTTCCGACGCGCGCGTCGAGGCGGTCAATGCCGGCGTTATTGTCGGCACGGTGATGCAGCCTCGCCATAAGCCTTTAATTGCAAACGGCGGCGGCAAGATCCTGTTTGAAGAACTGGCAGAAGTGCCCCAGGATTGTTACTGCGTCCATGAAAACTGGCTTAACAACAATGAACGAACCGTTGTTGGCTTTCTCAAAGCGACGATTCGGGCCCGCGAATTTTTCAAGGATCCCAACAACAAAGAAGAGATCATCAAGATCATGGAGGGGCGCGGCTATGAGTTTTCCGATATCTTCCGGGAACTGTATGAAGCGGATTTAAATGTCATTAGCGCCACCGGTCACTTCAACATTGAGGCGATGGAAACACTGATCGCCGATGCGGTCAGAACGGGCAATATTGAAAAAGAAATTGACTGGCGAGAATTTGTCCGCATGGATTACTTAAATCAGGCTTACCAAGAATTGGGGATGGACGACAAAGTGGTGAACTACAGTTAATTGCTCTCATGTGTTGCGTGTTGCGTATTCCGTTTATTTCACGTAAGACGCAATACGAATGTTGGATGTAACCGAAAGGTGACTGGCACTGGGATAGCCCTAAACTTTGCTGTTCTCAATCGTCTAGCCAAGAGAAAAGTGCCAGTCACCTGAGTATTTTTTGGAAGCACCTGCGCGAAAATTCGTTTGGGCTACTGATGGAGAGTTATATGGCCAATGATTGGAATGAGGTCCGTTATCAGCTCGACAAATCGGAAAACTTTCGCGAAATCTGCAACTCCCCCTGGTACAGCGACGCCGTCTACGACAAGTTCTCCGAAGCGGAATATGAACGCCGGCACACCCTGGCTCGTGAGAAAATGGCCCGCGAGGGCGTTGATGCGCTCATTCTGACCGGCAGCCCCAATATTTATAGTATGGGCGGCGGCGTGACCTGGGCCTCCGGCTTAATTGACGAACGCGGCCTGGCCCAGTATCTCCTGCTCCCCCGCCAGGGCGAGCCAATGCTGATCTACCCCCACGCCGGCTGCCACATTGAAGCAGCCCGCCAGATGGTTTCCGTGCGCGACGTCCGCGGCTCCAAGGGGGGCCAGTATGGGCATGTTCTGGCCGACCGGCTGGAAGAGTTGAGCCTGCAAACTGGCCGCATCGGCATCACCGCCGCCGACCGCAACGGGCCGGAATACATGGGCCTGACCTGTTTCCGCCAGTTGGAAGCACGTCTGCCCCAGGCCACCTTTGTTTTTCTACCCAAACTGCTCCACGAATTGACCTATCTCAAAAGTGACGAAGAGATCGCCGCGATGGCCCGGGCCGGCGAACTGGTCATCCAGGCCCTGGAAGCGGTGGCGGCAGCGGCCCACTCCGGTGTGCGGGAGTACCAGCTTGAGGCAGCGGGGACGCACGCGATCATGAACGGCGGGGGGCGGGTCCATCTGATGATGATTGGCTCCACCTCCATGCACGATCCCAGGCTGGTCTTTCCTAATCCGCGCCCCTCACATCGTGTGCTGCAAAGGGGTGATATGATCCTGGCTGAAATGGTCGCCTTGTATAAAGGCTATTCGGCCAAAATAGGGCAGCCCATCACCATCGGCCCGCCAACTCACGAAATGAGCCACTTCTTCAAAGAAATTGTCCTGGGCGGCTTTGAGGCGCTCCGCGAGCAGTTGCAGCCAGGCAAAACGCTGGAGGATGTCCGCCGGGCCGGGGCCTACTTTCGCCAGCACGGCGCTCAAGTCCGCCCCATGATGGTCCACGGGCTGGACTTGATCACAGCCCCACCCTTTATTGATACCGACCATGTGAAAGCAGAACCCTTTGAACAGGAAATTAAGCCGGGGATGACCTACTCCATTGAGATCACCCCGATTAATGCCGACGGCACCTACGGCATGTTTATGGGCCGGACTTACGCCATCACCGAGTCCGGGCCGCGAGATTTAACCCCTTTTCCCATGGGCGAGATTATTGTTGTAGGACCTTAATTAAATTCCCTAAAGGAAGTAACCTCAATGAACACCGAAGTACGTCTTGAGCGATTATCACAACCTGAGGCAGAAGCGCGCCTGCAGGCCAGCCGGCTGGTCGTGCTAGCGCCGGGAAGTATCGAGCAGCACGGGCCGCATCTCCCCTTAGGTACGGATGCCTTTGCTGCCGATGTTTTGGCCGAAGAGGTGGCTCGCAAACTGGGCGCTGTCCTCGTGCCGCTGCCACTGGTCGGCGTTTCGCCCTACCACCTGTCCTGGGCGGGCAGCCTCTCCTTTAAGCCGCAAACCTTTATCGCCGTTGTCGAAGACATTTGCGAGTGCCTGGCCCGGCACGGCGTCGAAAAAGTCCTGTTTGTCAACTGGCACGAGGGTAACACACCGACGGTCCGGCTGGCCGGGGACAGCATCCAGCGCAAGTTCAACCTGCGGGTGGTCGTGGCTGAATCGCACATCATCACCAACAGACTCTTTGGCGAACGGGCCAAACTCACCCACGCCGGCAATATGGAAACCGCCGCCGTGTTAATGTACGACCCCTCCCTGGTGGATGTGAGCAAAGCGACCAACCCCACGCCGGAGGCGGAAGGCGACCACGGCCACGAAATCTTCCGCCAAAAAGATGTCTTCCCGATCATGCGCGACTTTCACGAAGTGGCTGCGACGGGCTGGTACGGCCGGCCCGAAGAAGCTACCCTCGAACTGGCCGCAGAAATTCGCGAGAAGGTGTCAGATTACATCGTCGAAAAAGCTCGCCTTGAATTCGACCGAGCAAGATATATGCAAGGCTAATCAACGAAATCATTTTAGCAAGGTTGAAGGAGAATACCCTATGACCGATATCCCCAGCCGCATGCGCGCGGCTGTTACCCGTGACTGGAATGTGATCCGGGTAGAGCAGGTTCCGGTTCCCGAACTCGAACCGGGTGAAGTGCTCGTTCGGGTTGGCGCGTGCGGCATTTGCGGCACCGACCTCAAAATCGTGTCGGGTGTTTACAAAGGTTCGTGGCCGCCGGCGCTGCCGTTTATTCAAGGCCACGAATGGGGCGGCACGGTAGCCGCGCTGGGCGAGGGCGTCAGCGGCTTGCAGGTCGGCGACCGGGTGGCCGCCGAGAATCACAAAGGCTGCGGCGCCTGCCCTATGTGCCGGCAGGGCCGCTACAACTTGTGCGAGGTGGCGCGGACTAAAGGCCGGGCTTACAAACTCTACGGGCACTCTGCGCCGGGCGCTTTTGCCGACTATGCCGCCCGTCCGGCCACATTATTACACCCTATTCCCGATAATGTTTCCTTTGAGGAAAGCACCATCATCAATCAAGGGGCGCTGGGTCTGCATGCTGTTCGCCGCTGCCGGATTGAACCGGGGGATACGGTGGCCGTTATCGGACCGGGGCTGGTCGGAATGATTACCTTGCAACTGGCCCAGGCGGTCGGGGCTGTGCGGGTCATTGTGGTGGGGCGAGGCCCGCGCCTGGACCTGGCGCGGGAACTTGGCGCGGATGAAGTGGTAGACTATACCTCCGGCGATCCGGTTGAGACTATTCGAGCCTTGACCGGCGGCCGTGGCGTCGACTGCGCCTTTGAATGCGCCGGTACTGCGGCTGCGGTTGTGACTGCCACCCAGAGTGTCCGGCGCGGCGGGCGGGTCGCCCTGGTCGGCCTGACCGGCGGCAAACCCATTGAACTCAACACCGACCGCCTCACCCTCGACGAGATTGACGTATTTGGCGTGCGCTCCAGCCCCAATGCTTACCCGGAGTTGATCAAGTTGGTCGCCGCCGGCAAGGTCAACGCCCGCAATCTGGTCTCGGCCGTCTATCCTCTCGAACAGATCAACGAGGCCTTTGCCGCCTTCCGCAGCCGGGAGGGTGGGGCCATTCGGATGGTGATTAAGATATGAGGCATGGGGGCGATGTCCTGGTCGAAATGCTGCTTGGCTACGGCGTGCCGGTCGTCTTTGGACTGGCCGGGGGACAGACCCTGCCCTTATACGACGCCATCCGCTCCAGAGCGCCGCGCATCCGGCATATCCCCATGCGGGACGAGCGCAACGCTGCCTACGCCGCCGACGGCTATGCCCGCATTTCCGGGCGGGTCGGCGTCTGCGATGCGACCGTCGGCCCCGGCTCGATCAAGTTCACTTCGGGGCTGGCCGAGGCTTACAACTCGTCCATTCCCCTGGTGGCCCTGGTCAGCGATATGCCCCACGACTGGCTGGCCGTCCGCTATCGCGGCGGGGGCAATCAGTTGGTAGACCAGATGGCCGTGCTGGCTCCCCTCTGCAAGTGGACCGCCCGGCTGCCCACGGCCCGAAAAATCCCTGAACTGGTCCAGCGGGCCTTTCATATGGCCGTCTCGGGCCGGCCTGGTCCAGTGGCGATAGAACTGCCGCAGGACCTCTTCAAGGAGGCACAAGACGACGCGGCTCCATCGGTAGAGCCGCGTTTTGGCGCTGCGCCCGCCTACCGCCCGGCCCCCGACCCCGGAGCAGTTCGGGCCGCCGTTGAGCTGCTGGCAGCGGCCAGCCGGCCGGTGATCATTGCCGGGGGTGGGATATGGTGTTCTCATGCCGGGCCGGAACTGGTGGCTCTGGCCGAGCGTTTAGCCCTGCCGGTAGCGACGACCCTCTCCGGCAAAGGGGCGATTTCGGAGACACATCCCCTGGCATTGGGCGTTCTCGGTTCATTGGGAGGCACAAGCGCAGCCAGGAAGTTGGTCGAGGATGCGGACGTGATCCTGGCGGTCGGCTTTAAGTTTGGCCAGAATCCAACTTACCTCTGGACGTTACCAACTCCCAGCCAGCGAATCATCCATCTGGACCTTGATGGCGCGGAAATCGGCAAGGTGTTTCCGGTTGAGGTAGGGCTAGTGGCCGACGCCCGGCTTGGCCTGGCGGCGCTGTTGGAGGCGAGCCAGGTAGCCCACCCCATCGAACCAATTGCCGCCCGGATTGCTTCCCTCAAGGCTGAGTGGCAGGCAAATCTGGCCGCAGCAGCCGCTCCAGCGCAGCCGATCAAACCGCAGCAGGTCGCGGCGCTGCTGAATGAATTGGCCGGGCCGGATGACATCCTGGTCTGCGACGCCAGTTTTGCCAGCGGCTGGGGGGGCATGTACTTTGAAGCCCGCGACCACCGCCGGGTGATCTTTCCCCGGGGCATGGCCGGACTGGGTTGGGGCCTACCGGCGGCTATCGGCGCGCAGTTGGCCCGGCCCACATCAAACGTTATTGTTCTGGCCGGTGATGGGGCCATGACCTACTGCCTCGGCGAGCTGGCGACGCTGGCCCAGGAAAAGCTCAATGTGAAGGTGGTCGTGTTGAACAACAGCTCGATGGGCTGGATTAAGTGGGAGCAGGCTGTCTTTTGGGACGGCAAATTCCAGTCAACCGATTTAAGCCGGGTGAATTTTGCTGCCGTGGCCCAAGGGCTGGGCTGCGCCGGTTTACAGGTCAGCGATCCTGCCGGGCTGCGCGAGGCCCTGGGCCAGGCGTTAGCTGCCGACCAGCCGGTGGTGGTAGATGTCGAGACCTCCGCGAGTGAAGCAGCCGTGCCCAAGTTCAGCGAGTCGCCCACCGCCCGGGCTTATATGGAGGCTGATGCGGCTTAGCAGTTAGAGAAATGGGAGCCGAGATGTCCCCAGCAGGCCGGGGCATTGTTATCTGGCTTTAATGCAATCCGCTTGGACATTCAATGGATCAAATCTCCGAACGAGCAGCCCTACCCAAACTGGGCGCTTTTTCCCTCCGTGAACTCTCGATTCTGATCGCCCTGATGATTCCGAGCACCATGATTCTGGTGGATGCGGGAATGGTGGGGGTCGCCCTGCCGGTTATCCAGGCCGATTTTAACGTTTCGGTTGATTTACTGTCGTGGGTGATGGCTGCCAGCTATTTGTTATACGTGCCCTTGATGTCCATCTATGGCCGCGTGGGGGATGTCTTTGGCAAGAAATATTTGTATTTGCTGGGGCTGGCTATTTTTATTAGCGGGACTTTCTTTGGGGCAACGGCTTTTTCCTTTGGCTGGTTGGTTGGGGGACGCTTACTGCAAGGCGTGGGGAGCGCCGGTAGCATCCCCCTGGCTATGGCCCTGATTGTCGAAACGTTCCCGCCCGAAAGACGAGGGCGCGCACTGGGGATTTGGAATGCGGCGGCGCCGATTGGGATGATGCTGGGGCCGGCGCTAGGCGGCCTGATTGTGGAGGCGTTTGGCTGGCACGCCATCTTTGTTATGATCGCCGCTTTAGCCCTGGTATCGTTGGGGGTGGCGGCCTGGCTGATTCCTACCCCGCTTAAGCCGGACACGCCCCCCGGGTTGATTGGTTTGGGGCAGTTTCCCTGGCGCTGACGGTTGGGGGATTGCTCTTAGCCACAACAACGGCCAGTGTAGCGCCGTTTGGCTCTTTTATCAATCTGATCTTCTGGGGCATCACCCTGGTAGCTTTGTTAGGTCTGTTTTGGAATGCGACACATCACCCCGATCCTTTCATTGGCCCTGAAGTCGTGCGCAACCGGCAGTTCTTGACCTCGTCGGCCGCAGTGGGCTTGCGTATGTTTTCCCACGATGGGGTTCGCTTTTTAATGGTGTTGTATCTGGCTAATGTTTTTAGCCAATCGCCACGAGAGATCGGTTTTTTTATCCTTTTTTATACGCTGCCACTTATGGTTGGCGTTACCACGGGCGGCTTTTTGGCCGACCGCTGGCCCAGTCGCACGGTGGGCGTGGTGGGAATGCTCCTGCTGGCAGCGGGCATCTTCTGGTTAAGCCTCTTTGACCCTGCTGCCGGGGCTTTTGTTCTGGCGCCAGGCCTGGTCGTCGCCGGTTTTAGCAGCGGTATCAGCCTGACCCCCTTTAATAAAACCGCGGTGACGGCGTTAGGTCTGGATAAGGTCGGGCTGGCCTCCGGCCTCTATAACATGGTCCGGTTTGCCGGGATTGCTACCTCGACGCCCCTCTTGGGACTGCTGCTGGCACGGGGGTTTGCCCAATATGGCGGCCTGGAGACGGCCAGCGAGCCTTACCAGCTTGCCTTTCAGCTTTTAGCCGGGATTGCCCTGGTCAGCGGTGGTGTGGCTGCGCTTATCCCAACACACAGATAGTTTACCCCAAGGAGTAACCACAGCCGTGCCTGAAGACAAACAGGAGCAGGACGTCTCCATGAACAATTCCGTTCCAATATTGGCCTAGTAACCTGACAGGAGGTCATTTACTACAATGAGAGCCTTGGTACTTGAAGAAATTGGCGGACCGTTGGTGCTCAAAGATGTGCCCCGGCCCGAACCTGGCCCCGGCGAAGTGCTGCTCCGGGTAAAAGCCTGCGCCGTAGACCAGTTTGACCTCAAAATTCGATCCGGGCAAGTTTCTCATGCCAAAGCGCCGATCATTCTGGGGCACGAGATAGCCGGCGAGATAGCTGCTTTGGGTCCCGGCGTGACCACGTGGTCAGTGGGCCAACGGGTCACTTCAACCCTTTACCTGACCTGCGGTCGTTGTCGAAAATGCCAGACGGGACGGGAAACCATCTGTGAAAATTTTATCGGCTACCTGGGTATTCAAACACCCGGCGGTTACGCCGAATATACCACCGTGCCGGAGGTTAACCTGGTTGAACTGCCCGAGTCAATCCCGTTTGCCCACGGGTCAATCCTGGCCAATGCGATTGGCACGCCTCTGCATGCCTTCACCAAGCGAATGCACTTACAGCCCGGCGAGCGGGTCATTATCACCGGGGCAGGCGGAGGCGTGGGACTGCATGCCATTCAACTGGCCCGAATGATGGGCGCTTTAGTCATGGCGGTTGACATTGGCCCGGCCAAACTGCGAGCCGCCCAAGCAAATGGGGCTGATCGAGCGGTTGACCCGACCGAACACAACTTTGCTCAAGTGGCTCGCGAATGGACGCATGGGGAAGGGGTAGAAGGCGTGCTGGAACTAACCGGCGCGGCCACCCTTCCGACCAGCCTGAAAGCACTGGGCAAAGGAGGCCGCCTCGTCATCGTCGGCTTTCACACCGGCAGCGAATTTTCTGTTCAGGCCAGCGAGATGGTGGCCAACGAGTGGGAAATCCTCGGCTCGCGCAATGTGAACAAGCGCGAATTGGCCGAAGTGGTGGCGCTGGTGCAGGCTGGCCGGGTTCAGCCGGTAATATCCGGCGTTTATCCCCTTGAAGAAGCAGAGACGCTTCATGGTCATTTAGACCGCCAGGAAATCAGCGGACGAGTAGTTCTGGAGCCGTAATCCTTGAATTTAAAGAATCCTGATAGTTATAACACCAAGATCTTAAAGTCCCTTTTTGACTCTTCCGGCAAATTCTGTTATCATCCTTCTGCCGTCATAACATCATACCACTGTACCAATAAACCAGCCGGCTTTTGAGCACTTTTCCAAGGGGGGAAGATGTACTCCACCATTCACTCCTCGCGCCTCTACGAACAAATTATCCAACAAATCCAATCCCTCGTCGTCGAGGGCGTCCTCCGCCCCGGCGATAAACTCCCCCCTGAACGCGAACTGGCCGAGCAATTCGGCGTCAGCCGTACCGCCGTCCGTGAAGCCGTCAAAGCCCTCAGCGAAAAAGGTCTCGTCGAAATCCTCCCCGGCCGCGGCACCTTCATCACCAACTTCACTTCGGCCATGATGCGTGACTCCCTCGATTTGATCGTCAAACTCGGCCTGACCAACGGTGTGGCTCATCTGAACGAGGTCCGCACCCTCCTGGAACCCGGTATTGCGGCTTTGGCGGCCGAGCGCAGCACTCCCGAAGAGGTGCAGCAGTTGGAGCAGGCGGTGGCGGCGATGGATGCGGCGATGGCCGATGCCGATGCCTTTGCCGAGGCCGACCTGGAGTTTCACCTGGCTCTGGCCCGGGCCAGTCAAAACCCGCTGATCCCGATCCTGCTGGACCCGATTGTGGACCAGTTGCGAGAGCACCGCCAGCGGATTTTTTTGGTCGAGGGGGGACCGCAGCGGGGGCAGTATCATCACCGCCGGATCCTGGCGGCGGTCAAAAAGCGCGACCCGGCCGCTGCCCGTGAGGCGATGTGCGCTCACCTCAACCAGGTCCTCGCCGATAGCGAGGCAGTTTCAACCATAACAGATTAACTATTTCCACAAATTGATAACGGAGGCAAGCAATGGCGAATCTTGGATATGTTGGACTCGGGGTGATGGGCAGCCGGATGGTCAAGCGGCTGCTCGACGCCGGCCACAGCGTCGCCGGTTACAACCGGACCAAAGAGAAAGCTGGCTGGTTGATTGAGGCCGGCATGCAGTGGGCCGACTCGCCCCGCGCGGTAGCCGAGGCAGCCGATATAACCTTTTCGATGGTGACGAACACGGATGCGGTCAAGGCCATCACCCAGGGGTCGAACGGCATTCTGGCCGGTTTAGGGCATGGCAAAATTTACGTTGACATGAGCACCATGAGCCCGGGTTACAGCCAGGAACTGGCGGCCCAAGTGGCTGAGCGGGGCGCGGCCATGCTTGACGCGCCCGTGTCGGGCAGCGTGATCACTCTGGAGCAGGGCAAACTCTCCATCATGGTCGGGGGCGATGCGGCCACCTTTGAAAAGGTCGTACCGGTTTTGAAAGACATCGGTCCAAAAGTGACCCACGTGGGCGGCAACGGCCTGGCCGTCTCGATGAAAATTGCCACCAACCTGAGCCTGGCGGTGCAAATGCTGGCCTTCAGCGAGGGGGTCCTGCTGGCCGAAAAGAGCGGCATCAAGCGCGAGACGGCGGTTGAAGTTCTGCTTAACAGTGTTATCGCCTCGCCAATGGTCACTTACCGGGGGCCGTTTGTCTTGAAACAGCCCGATGAAGCTTGGTTTGATTGCAATATGATGCAAAAAGACATGCTCCTGGCCCTGGAGATGGGTCGCCGGCTCGGCGTACCCTTGCCGACCACGTCCGTCACCAACGAACTCCTGACCACCGCCCGCGCTATGGAACTGGATCACCTGGATTTTGCAGTCCTGTTCAATGTCCTGGCCCGCATGTCGGGAGTGGAGGAGTAGGTGATGTCCCAGGCCGTCGAATTGACCTCAATTCCCAGCGCGCTCGATTATAAGGCCGTTGACCGCGAGCAGTGGCTGCACATGTACCAGCAGATGCTCAAAATTCGTGTCTTTGAAGAACACGTCAATGACTTATACACCTCGGCCAAAATGCCCGGCCTGGCCCATCTCTATATCGGCGAAGAAGCAGTCGCCGTCGGCGTCTGCGAAGCCCTGCGCAAAGACGACTACATCACCAGCACCCACCGTGGCCACGGCCACTGCCTGGCTAAAGGCGCGACCATGGACCGTATGTTTGCCGAACTGCTCGGCAAGGAGCCGGGCTACTGCCGGGGCAAGGGCGGTTCGATGCACATCGCCGACCAGGAAACCGGCAATCTGGGGGCTAACGCCATCGTCGGCGGCAGCGCCGGCATTGCCACCGGGGCAGGCATGTCCATCAAAATGCGCGGCAGCGATCAGGTCGCCGTCTGCTTTTTTGGCGAGGGAGCGCTGGGCCAGGGCTTGCTGTACGAGGTGATGAACATGGCCCAGTTGTGGCAGTTGCCGGTCATCTACGTGTGCGAAAACAACCTGTATAACGAGTACACCCACCATTCTGAATCCACCGCCGGCAGTATGAAAGCCAGGGCCGAGGCGTTCGGGATGTACACGGAAGAGATTGACGGTCAGGATGCCCGTCTGGTCTACTTGACCGCCCTGCGGCTGGTGGAGCGTGCCCGGCGGGGTGAAGGTCCGGCCTTTTTATTAGGCCACACCTATCGCTACCACGGCCACCACGTCGGCGACATCAACCGGGCCTACTATCGCTCCAAAGAAGAAGAGCAGCTCTGGAAAACCGAGCGTGACCCCTTAAAAATCCTTGGTGCCTGGCTGGTGGAAGAAGGTTTCACTGATAACCGGGTGCTGGAGCAGATCGAGCGCGAGGCGCAGTCCGAAGCGGAAACAGCCGTCCAATTTGCCCTGAATGCGCCTTACCCCGATCCTGCCGAGGTGAGTCTGCATGTCTATGTCTGACCTGGCTGAAAGGGAGATCACCTTTGGTCAGGCCATCAACGAGGCCCTGGCCGAAGAGATGCGCCGCGACCCACGCGTCTTTGTCATGGGCGAAGACGTGGCCGAAGCAGGCACGGCCTTCAAAGTCCTGGTGGGGCTGGTTCAGGAGTTCGGGCCCCAGCGGGTCATCGACTCGCCCATTTCCGAAGCCGGCATTACCGGCATTGGCGTTGGCGCGGCGATGACCGGGATGCGCCCGGTGGTAGATATTATGTTTGGTGATTTCATCACCCTGACCATGGATCAGATGGTCAACCAGGCGGCCAAAATTCACTATATGTCGGGCGGCAAATTGAAAGTGCCCATGGTGCTGCGAACCACACTCGGCGCGACCCGCCGTTCCGCCGCCCAGCACAGCCAGAGCCTGCATGCCTGGTTCAGCCACGTGCCCGGTCTCAAGGTGGTTGTCCCCTCCACCCCTTACGATGCCAAGGGCCTGCTCAAAACTGCCATCCGGGATGACAACCCGGTGGCTTTTTTTGAAGATAAGATGATGTACCAGCTTAAGGGCAAAGTGCCGGCAAGCGATTATACCATTCCCTTCGGCGTGGCCGACATCAAGCGGACCGGCACCGATATAACCCTGGTCGCCACCAGCAGTATGGTTCACGTCGCCCTGGAAGCAGCCAAGCGGCTGGCCGAAATTGATCTCAGCGCCGAGGTGATAGATCCGCGCACGACCCTTCCCCTGGACAAGCAGACCCTCATCGAGTCAGCCAAGAAAACCAGCCGGGTCATTGTGATTGACGAAGGGTATGAGCGTTACGGCGTCACCGCTGAAATCGCTTCGGTCATCGCCGATGGAGCCTTTTATTACCTAGATGGGCCGGTCAAGCGCATGGGCGCGCTGGATGTGCCCATCCCCTTCTCGCCGGCGCTTGAGGATTTAACCGTGCCCACCGCAGCCACAGTTTTGGAGCTAGCCAAGACTTTATGCGGACAAAATTAAAGTGTATAACAAAAAACGTGATGGGTAGAAGTCTGGATTTCCCATCCCCTTCTACGCCCTTCGGCGCACCCGAAGGGGTGCCGTCTACCGTCTACTGCTGTACCGGCCCTCTGATCCGAATCGCTGCTAATGTACAACCAGCGGCAAATTAAGCCGAGGTTGTCAAAATAAAATTTTTATACTCAAGGAGGAGAATATTCGATGAAACGTCTTAGTCCGGTATTGATGACAATTGCCCTCATGCTGTCTGTCCTGCTGGCGGCCTGCCAGGCGGCGGCGCCGACTCCGGCTCCGGCAGCGGCGCCGACAGTGACACAGCCACCGGCGGCTCCGGCCACCGAAGCGCCGGCAATGACCGAGGAAGCGGCTGCGCCGGCGACTGCCGAACCCACTGAAGCCATGGCGACAGAAGCCCCTGCTACCGCAGAAGCGACGGCCGAGGCCACTGAAGCATCGGCGGCAACCGAAGAAGCAGCCGCCCAGGGCACTGGCGAGCCAATTCGGATTGGCGTGTCGCTGCCATTGAGCGGCCGCTTCAGCGAGCCGGGCACCGCTGCCAAGCAGGGCTACGAAACCTGGGCGGCAATGGTCAACGAGGCGGGCGGGCTGCTGGGCCGTCCGGTCGAGTTGACCGTGCTGGACAATGCCAGTGACCAGGATACGGCGGTAGCCGACTACGAAAAGATGATTACCGTGGATAAGGTTGACCTGGTGGTGGGACCGTTCTCCAGCTTCCTGGTCATCCCCACGTCCGAAGTCGCTGCCCGCTATGGCTATGCCTTCGTTGAACCGGCGGGTGGAGCACCGGATGTCTTTAATCGTGGTCTGACCAACTTGTTCTTTGCCCAACCCGCGCCCAGCGCCCAGCAAGCTGTACCTTTTGCCGATTACATTCTCAGCCTGCCGGAAGATGTGCGCCCCAAGACCTTTGCCGTCGCCAGCCAGGATGATCCTTTTGTCACAGGCGTGATGGATAACCTTAAAACCTTGCTCACAGAGGGCGGCCTGGAGCTGGTCTTTGACGAAATTTATGCTCCCGAAACAACTGATTTCTCTACCATCGCCATCCAGGTAGCCGACCTCGACCCCGACCTCATGGTCGGCGGCACCCTGGCGGAAGACTCCATCGCCCAGGTCCGGGCTTACCAGGAGGCCGGCTATGAACCTCGTTTCGCCTACTATACCACGGGGCCATCTCTGCCGGGACCATTTAAAGAGGCCTTAGGCGACGCGACCGAAGGTATTTTTGCCTCAATCTCGTGGTTCCCGGAGGCCGAGGAGCATCAGAACGCCGAGTTTGTGGCCAAGTATGTCGAAATGTTTGGCGGTGAACCCGGCGATATTGCCGAGGATGCGGCCAACGCCTTCACCGTCGGCCAGGTACTCCAGCAGGCCGTCGAGAATATCCAGTCCGTTGACAACGCCAAGCTGATTGAAGAGCTGCACAAAAGTACCTTTGAAACGGTGGTTGGCCCGCTGAGTTTCGACGAGAAGGGTGTCCCGCAGGGAAGCTACATGCTGTTGCAGTGGCAAGGCGACAACTTTGTCATCGTCGGGCCGCAAGACCGGGCCCAGGCTGAGGCCATCCCCCCGGCGGGTGGGGCCACCGGCGCGGCCGCCGAGTCGACGGCAGAAGCCACCACAGAAGCCACCGAGGAAGCCGCCGCCGCACCTTCCGGCGAGCCGATCCGGATTGGCGCATCGCTGCCGTTGAGCGGCCGCTTTAGTGAACCGGGCACCGCCGCCAAGCAGGGCTACGAAACCTGGGTGGATATGGTCAACGCCTCAGGCGGAATATTGGGCCGCCCGGTCGAGCTGACCGTGGTAGACAACGCCAGCGATCAGGATACGGCGGTCGCAGACTACGAGAAGTTGATCACCGTAGACAAGGTGGATTTGGTGGTTGGGCCGTTCTCCAGCTTCCTGGTCATCCCCACCTCCGAGGTGGCCGCCCGCTACGGCTATGCCTTTGTCGAACCGGCCGGCGGCTCGCCGGAGGTGTTCAATCGCGGGTTGAACAACATCTTCTTTGCCCAGCCCGCCCGCGGCTCCGAGCAGGCGGTGCCTTTTGCTGACTACCTTCTGGCTCTCCCCGAAGACCAAAAACCCCAAACCTATGCCGTAGTCAGCCAGGACGACCCCTTTACGTTGGGCGTGATGGAGCTATTGAAAGGGCTGCTGAATGAAGGCGGTATGGAACTCGTCTTTGACGAAATCTACGCGCCCGAAACGACTGACTTTTCCTCCATTGCTACCCAGGTGGCCGATCTCGACCCTGACCTGATTGTCGGCGGCACGGTGCTGGAAGACTCCATCGGCCAAATACGAGCTTACCAGGAGGCCGGATACCAGCCGCGCTTTGCTTACTTCACTACCGGCCCGTCGCTGCCCGGCCCGTTCCGCGAAGCCCTGGGTGACGCGACCGAAGGCATCTTTGCCTCGATCTCCTGGTTCCCGGAGGCCGAGGAGCCTCAGAATGCCGAGTTTGTGGCCAAGTATGTCGAAATGTTTGGCGGCACGGCGGCAGATATTCCTGAAGATGCAGCCAACGCCTTCACCGTTGGGCAGGTGCTCCACCAGGCTGCCGAGAACATCCAATCTATTGACAATGCCGAATTGATTGACGAAATCCACCAGGCCACCTTCCAAACTGTAGTTGGCCCGCTCAGCTTCGACGAGGTCGGTGCGCCCCAGGGCAGCTTCATGCTGCTGCAATGGCAGGGCGACAAGTTTGTCATTGTTGGGCCGGAAGGCCGCGCCCAGGGTGAGGCGCTGCCGCCGCCCAAGCCGGAGTGGTAAAATTACTTGGGCAATCTCGTTCCCAAACTAAGTTTGGGAACGAGATTGCAGAATGTCTTCGGGGGCCTGCTGGCGACGGTCTATTTCAAAGGAGTTGTCGTGCATCTTCCATCCATGAACGTTTTAATCCAGGTGATTATTGTCGGGCTGTTGACGGGCGGCGTCTATGCTCTCATGGCGGCCGGGCTGACCCTGATCTTTGGCGTGATGCGGGTGATCAATATTGCCCACGGCGCGTTTTTGGTGTTCAGCGCCTACTTATCCTACTGGCTGTTTACCAGCTACGGCCTCGATCCATTTTTATCGGTGATTGTCACGGTCCCTTTGCTGTTTATCGCCGGCATTGGCTTTCAACGTTACTTTTTAGCCCGCGTCCGTAACGAGCCGGGGTTAATGGTGCTGCTGACCTTTTCCCTGGCCTTGACCCTGGAGGGATTGATGGGTGCGCTGTGGAAAACCACCGGGCGCTCCATCCGGACCTGGTATACCAGCGAAGTCTGGAAAGTGGACCTGGCCGATATGACCCTGCGCCTGCCGGTAGTCCGCGTGGCCGGTTTTGTGGCCGCCATTGTCGCCCTGTTCCTGCTCTATATTCTAATGACCCGAACCGACCTGGGCCGGGCCATCCGGGCTACGGTGCAAAACAAGGATGCGGCGCAACTGGTTGGGGTCAACATCGCCTGGGTGCAGGCGCTGACCTTTGGCATCGGCCTGGCCACTGTCGCTGCGGGGGGGGCCTTGTTCAGCATGATCTGGACGTTCAACGCCAGCGATCATGAGGAATGGATTTCCAAGTTATTATCCATCATTGTTTTGGGGGGGATGGGCAGCCTGCCCGGTGCGCTCATTGCGGCGCTGATTATGGGCGTGGCCGAGGCGGTAGCGGCGGTCGCCATGAGCAGCTACATCTCGCCCATTGTCTTTTACCTGATTCTATTCATCACCTTGATTCTGAGGCCGCAGGGATTGATGGGCACTGTCATTAGAAAGGGATAAAACCATGCGCCGACTCATTCGCTGGTGGCCTGTACCTGCCCTTATTTTGCTGCTCATTTTTCCGTGGGTGTACCGCGAACCGTACTTCCACGTGCTGGGCTTTAACGTTTTGCTCTTTGCCACCATGGCCACCAGTTGGAATATTATGGGCGGGTACACCGGCTATAAATCGCTGGGGCATAGCGCTTTCTTCGGCCTGGGGGCCTATTTGGTCGCTGTTGCGGCCAGCAAGTGGGGCTGGAATCCACTCTGGAGTTCCCCACTGCTGGCGCTGATTGTAGCGGTCGTGGCGATGGGCCTGGGCTGGATTATGCTCCGCACGACCGGCTCGGCTTTTGTCATCGCCACCATCGCCATGCTGCTCATCTTCCGCCTGCTGGCGCTCAATCTGCGCAGTATAACCGGCGGCGCGCCCGGCCTGAGCCAGCCTCTCCCGCCCTGGACGCCGGAGTTCTCGCGCATGCCCTTTTTCTATTATATGTTGGCCTGCCTGATCGTGGCGGTAGCGACCTCGGCCTACATTCGCCGCTCCCGCTTTGGCCTGGGGCTGCTGGCCATTCGCGACGACGAGGGCAAGGCGGAGATGGTCGGCGTGAACACTACTCTGTACAAAGTTGTCGCTTTTGGCATCAGCGCCTATTTTGTCGGCGTCGGCGGAGGTATCTGGTCCTACTTTACCACCCATATCAGCCCTATTTTCGCCTTCGACATCATTATCGGCGTCGAGATGATCCTGATGACGATGCTGGGTGGGATTGGTACATTATGGGGGCCGGTCCTGGGGGCGTTTATCTACATCCCGGCTTCTGACCTGATTCTGTTCCAGTTCGGCTCGACAACCATCCACCTGGCTATTCTGGGTAGTTTGATGATGCTCGTTCTGCTGTTTTTGCCCCAGGGTATCCTGCCGACCATCGGCGAGTGGCTGGAAAAACGGCAGACGCCGCGAGCCGCTCATACGGGAGCCAGAAGCATGGCCGAAATGCACCAGGAAAAACGATCTGCCAATGCCGAAACCCGCGCCGATGAGCCTGGGGGCGTGGTGATCCACAAGGAGGCCCGATGACTGTTTTGCTGCAAGCGGAGCGATTGGTGCGCAGTTTCGGCGGGATTATGGCCGTCAACAACTGCTCCATCGAGGTCAAGAAGGGCAGCATTACCGGCCTGATCGGCCCAAACGGTTCCGGCAAGACCACGGTGTTTAACTTGATCACTAATGTTTATAAGCCTGACTCTGGGCGGGTCTACCTGGATGGCCAAGATATCACCGGCCTGCGCCCCAACCAGCTCTGCCACCGGGGGCTGAGCCGGACCTTCCAAATCACCCGCCTCTTTTGGGATTTGAGCGTGCTGGAAAATATGATTGTGCCGGTGCGGCAGGTCGGCTTTCGCAGCCTGCTGGGGCCGGGCATGTACCAGTATGAAGCCGAGCGAGCGCACGAGCTGCTGCGGCGGGTCAGCCTAGACCATATGGCCCACCAGCCCGCCCGCAAGCTTTCCTTTGGCCAGCAGAAGCTGCTGGAATTTGCCGCCATCCTGATGTCCAACCCGGATTTGGTGATGCTCGACGAGCCGGCCGGGGGAGTCAACCCGACCATGATCCGCTTCATCATGGACTTGATCCGCAGCCTGAATGGAGAAGGCGTCACCTTTTTGGTGGTCGAACACAATATGAACTTTGTGATGGAGTTGTGCGATCACATCATTGTCATGAACCAGGGTGAGAAGATCGCCGAAGGCCCACCCGCCACGATCCAGTCCGATCCGGTGGTGCTCGATGCTTATTTGGGAGATTAACGATGCTGCTTGAAGTAAAGAATGTTGTGGCCGGTTATCTGCGCGGGGTCAATGTGCTGCGGGGCGTCAACCTGCACGTCGAGCAGGGCGAGTTGGTCTGCCTGATTGGACCCAACGGCGCGGGCAAATCCACCGTGCTGCGGACTATCTCCGGCCTGCTCACTCCCAGCCAGGGCGAAATCATCTTCGACGGTGACAACATCGCCGGGCTGCGGCCCGATCTGGTGTTGCGCCGGGGGATTGCTCAGGTGCCGCAGGGTCACAGCTCTTTTCCGGCTATGACTGTCCACGAAAACCTATTGATGGGCGCTTACACGGTTTCCGACCGGACTGCCCGCCGGCGCTCACTGGAACAGGTTTACGAGATGTTCAGTATGCTGGCTGATCGGCGCGAGGCTAAGGCCGGCAACCTGAGCGGCGGCCAGCAAAAAGTGCTGGAGATTGGCCGGGCCCTCATGATCAACCCGCGCATACTGCTCTTCGACGAACCCTCGTTGGGGTTAGCTCCGAAAATGGCCCAGATGGTCTTCCAGACCATCAAGCAGTTGCAAAACGAGGCGGGGATCACTGTCTTGATGGTTGAGCAGAACGCCAAAAGCGGCCTGGCTATCTCCGACCGGGCCTATGTGCTGGAACTGGGCCGGGATCGCCTGGAAGGTCCGGCCCAAGCCCTGCTCAATGATCCCAAAGTAGCCCAACTGTACCTGGGCGGCACTACGCTCGACAGCGACGAGCAGAGCGATGACGTTCCAGTCGTGGCCGAGGTCGAGGCATGAGCGGAGCGCTGTGGGCCGTAGCGGCCGGGGTTGGCTTTGGCGTCTTTCAAACTTTAAACCGGCGGGCCGTCCAGGGCATGGATGTCTATGTCGCCACGTTTCTGCAGCTCTTGATCAGCGCCCTGGTGCTGGCGGCGGCCTCCCTGGTTACCGAAAATTTAGCTCTGTTAGGCCAGGCTTCGATTTGGGCCTGGATCAATTTCAGCCTGGCCGGATTCTTTCATTTTTTCATCGGTTGGACCCTGTTAAATGCCAGCCAAAAAAAGATTGGAGCCGCTCGCACCGGCTCGTTGATCGGGACGACGCCTCTTTTTGGGGCGGTCGTCGCCGCGCTGACCCTGGCCGAGTTTCCCACCCTGGTGACGATCGTCGGCATCCTGCTCATTGTCGGCGGGGTTTACCTGGTCAACTATGCCAATATCAGGCGCACCGCTCCGGCCAGGAATGTGGGCGGCGGCGGTCCAATAGCCACGGGCTGGCGGTCGCTGCTGCTGGGGCTGGCCGCAGCGATCTGTTGGTCTATCAGCCCTCTCTTTATCCGCCACGGGCTGGCCGAATTACCTTCGCCCATTCTGGGCGTGACCATCGGCATCACGGCTTGTGTCCTGGGTTACGCCGTCGTTCTGGCCCTGCGCCGATCCAGTACCCCAATCACCTCCTTCTCCACCGATGCCATGGCTTTTAAACTGGGAGCAGCCCTGCTGGTTGGCCTGTCTACCTGGGCGCGCTGGGTGGCGCTGGATCTCAGCTCGGTGGCGCTGGTACTGGCTTTGAGCCTGGTGTCAGTACCGCTGGTCAACTTCTTGTCGCCGCTGCTGGTCGGCCAGCAGATGGAACAGGTTACGAGCCAGGTCTGGCTGGGTTCAGCCCTGATTGTGGGAGGATCGCTCACTTTGATCTTCTTACGATAAACTAAATGGTGAATAAAGATGATTATTGACGCTCATGCCCACATTATTGTCCCCGAAATGACGCGCGAGGCCGCGCCGGAGGAAACCTGGCGGCCCCAGGTGAAGTGGGTTAACGGCCAGCAGGTCATCGAGTTTGGCGGCAAGTCGCTCAAATCGGCGGTGCGGGAGTTTGTCCACATCGAGGCGGTGCTGGCCGCTCAAGATTCCGCCGGGGTTGAGCACGTGCTGCTCTGCCCCTGGGTGTCGCTGCTGCGCTACGATGCCGAGCCGCAGGAAGGCCTGCGCCTGAGCCGGATTTATAACGAGGCGTTGTCAAAATTGGCGCAGACCCATCCCCACCGGGTCAGCGCCCTGGGCACTGTGCCCCTGCAAGACCCGGAACTGGCGGCGCGGGAGCTGGAAACGGCGATGGCGGAGCCGGGGCTGCACGGCGTTGAAATTGCAGCCAGCGTTAACGGGCTTTATCTCGGCGATGACCGCTTTGCGCCCTTCTGGGCCGCCGCCGAAGCTACCGGGGCGCTGGTCTTCGTCCACCCAACCACGCGCGGCTTTGGTATGCCGGTGCTGAACGATTTTTACCTGTGGAACACGGTTGGCAATCCCCTGGAAACGACGATTACGGCGGCGCATATGATTATGGCCGGGGTGATGGAGCGCCATCCCCGGCTCAAGGTCCTGCTGGCTCACGGCGGCGGAGCGATTCTCAGCCTGCGCGGGCGATTAGGGCATGCGCACAGCTTCCAACCCCAGGCCAGAGCGAAGTTGGTCGAATCGCCGGAAGCCTCGCTGCGCCGCTTCTACTTTGACACCGTTACCCACGATAAGGCCCTGTTGCAGGCCCTGATTGATTACGCCGGCGTTAACCACGTCTTGCTGGGATCGGATTATCCCTTCGATATGGGCGTCGAGCGCCCGGCTGAAATTGTGCTGGCCCTGGGATTATCGCAGGCAGATGAGGCAAAGATTCTTGGAGGCAATTTGGTTAGCTTGCTTGGACTTGAGGAAAATAAGTAGCAAAATTGTTATTAGAGGATGATTATGGCTAAACTTTTCACCAAAGCGCAGCTCCCCCACCTCCACTCTACCCGCGACACCCGCGACCGGCTGGATTTGCTCACCGAAAACGTCCCGGTCGGGGCTGTCCGGCTGCGCGCCGACCGGATTATCTACCACCCGGGCGATTCGGCGGCCAAGCATTACCATCTTGGCTGCCATCACGTTTTCGCCGCCCTGGAAGGGGAAGGGTTGATTTGCACCCCGGCCGGCAGCCAGCGGTTGAGAGCGGGCATGGCTGCGGTGATTGCCCCGGAAGAAATCCACTGGTTCGAGAACGACACCGACGCCAACTTCAAATTTGTCGAATTCTGGGCGCCGCCGCCGGTCAAAACCATCTGGCTCACCGACGACATCTGAACGTGGGCCAAAAGCGACTGAGGTTCAGTCGGAAGATAATAGTGAATGGTGAATAGGTCTTTTCTTTAAGGGGGGTTTTATGACCGAAACATACGATGTCGTCGTCGCCGGGGGCGGGCATAACAGCCTGATCTGCGCGGCTTATCTGGCCAGGGCCGGCCTGCGGGTGCTGGTGCTGGAAGCGCGTGAGGTCATCGGCGGCAATACCGTCACCGAGGAGCTGACCCTGCCCGACTTCTGGCACGATTCCTGTTCCAGCGCCCATGCCCTGATGCAGAGCAGCCCTACGATCCGCAACAATGAGCTGGAGCTGGACAAGTACGGCCTGCGCTACTTCTACCCCGATCCGGTCGTGACCATCCCCTTTGAAGATGGCTCCAGCCTGACCATGTGGCGCGACCCCGAACGCACCGTGGCGGAATTTGCCCAATTTTCCCGGCGCGACGCCGATGCTTACCGGCGCATGATGGCCGAATATGACTCGGCCAAGAAGGTCTTTGGGCATTACAATTACAGCCCTATTGGCTATAGTCCGCCCCTCGATGAAGCCTTATCAGCCCTGCCGGATGGTCCCTTGTGGGTTCGCCGCTACAAGCAAAGCGCGCTGGAGATTATCAGCGAATATTTCGAGGACGAACATTCGCGCGCTTTTATGCTCTGGCTGGCCTTCATGACCATCCAGCCGGTGGACCGGCCCTTAACCGGGCGGCTGGCCTACGCCATCGCCAACGGCCGCCAGTCCTACTCGTGGACGACGCCCGCAGGCGGCTCAGGCATGCTGCCCAAAGCCCTGGTCGCCCTGATCGAGGCGCATGGCGGCGCCGTCCTGGCCGGCCAGCCCGTAACCGAACTCGTTCTGGAAAACGGGCGCTGTTCCGGCGTTATCACCGCCAGCGGCGAAACGTATCGCGCCGCCAAAGCGGTTGTCTCGACCATTCATATCAAGCGCCTGGTGGATATGGCTCCTTCTGAAGCCTGGGGAGAGGTTTTTGTCCAGGGGGTTGAGCAGTGGCAGCCCGGCTTTACCCTCTTTGCCGCTCATTACGCTCTCAGCGAACCGCCCCTCTATCCCATTGGCGGGGAGCGCCGGCCGAGTGTCGCCGCCGGAGTGACCGGTTCGGTGGATAACATGCTGCGCCTGATGAACGATGTCCGGCGCGGGCGCATCCACCAGGATGACCCGGTGCTGCTGGTGGTCTGCTCGTCGGTGGTTGACCCGAGCCGCGCGCCGGCCGGAAAGCACACGCTTAAGATACTATCCTTCTTCCCCTACGACCTAGCCGACGGGGGCCCGTCAAGGTGGGATGAGATCAAAGGAGAGGTCGCCCAGCGCAACCTGGAGCACTTGCGCAAGTTTGCCCCCAACCTAACCGACGAGGTGATCCTGGGCGTTCACGTCGAAAGTCCGCTCGACCTGGAGCGGCGCAACGCCCACAACTGGCGCGGGAGCTGCCACGGCGGCGATATGTCCCCGGCGCAGTCAGGCGCTATGCGCCCGGTGCCGGGCTGGGCCAGCCATCGCCTGCCCATTCCCGGCCTGTACCAGACCGGCGCGACCACCCATCCCGGCGGTTCCGTCTCGGCTGGGCCGGGCCGCAACGCCGCCTGGGTCGTCCTGGATGACCTGGGGCTGTCACTGGAAACAATCACAAATCGTAAATCGTAAATCCAAAATCGTAAATGGAGGATTGAATGCCTGATGCTCGTGTCCAAGCTGCGATAGATAACTGGGCGCCCCGCTTTACAACCCAGGGGGTGGATTACAACGACTTTGCCCGGACCACCCGCGCCATCGAACGGTGGGATCAGTGGCTCGACGCCTGGTGCGCCACCGGCGATGTCCACGCTCAACTGGCCGGCGAGGCAGAAGCACAGGGCCGCTCATTAAGCGCGGGCGAAGCCTGGGTGCGGGCGGCCCTGTGCTACCACTTTGCCAAGTTTGTCTGGATGGTGGATAGGGCCAAGTACCGCGCCGCCGCCGATAAAGCGGTCATGAGTCTTTACGCCGCCCACAAACATCTCGACCCCTCGGCCGAGCGCCTGGAAATTCCCTTTGAGGGGAACATGATGGTCGCCAATCTGCGCCGTCCCGCCGGGTCCGACTACCCGCCGCTGGTCCTGCTGCTGCCAGGGCTGGACTCAACCAAAGAAGAGTTTTTTAACTGGGAAAATGTCTTTTTACAGCGGGGGATGGCTACAGTTTCTCTCGATGGGCCAGGTCAGGGTGAAACCGGCTATACCACCCACATCCACCCCGATTACGAAGTCGCCGTGGCCGCCCTGCTCGACGCCCTGGAGGGGCGGCCGGATTTGGACTTGGATCGGGTCGGGGCGGTTGGGGTCAGCATGGGTGGCTACTACGCGCCCCGCGCCGCCGCCTTTGAACCGCGTATTAAAGCCGTCGCGCCCATTGGCGGGCCGTTCAATTTTGGCCAGTGCTGGGAGCAGTTGCCGCCCCTCACCCGCGAGACCTTTGTCCACCATTCCGGGGCGAGGGATGAGGCGGAAGGTCGAGCCAAAGCCTTGCAGTTGGACCTGGACGGCGCGGCCCAGCGCATCAAGCAGCCAATGCTGGTTGTCTTTGGCAAGCTGGACCGGCTCATCCCCTGGCAGCAGGCCGAACACCTGGCCGTCGCCGCGCCCAATGCCGAACTGGTCATGTATCCCGACGGCAATCACGTCTGCAACAACATTCCCTATAAGTACCGGCCCCTGGTCAGCGACTGGTTAAAGGAGCGATTGGTAGAAGCGAGATAAATATAAAATAGGGCAACACTGAAAGGAGACAAAGATTATGGCCCGGATTAGTTATGTTGATCCAAGCACGATTCAGGATGAAGACATCCGCGACTTTTTTGAGGAGGCGCGGCGCGTCGGCACGCCCCGGCCGGAGATTCAGGCCATCCGGGCGCACCAGCCCGATGTCATTCGCGCTTTCATGTACTTCTGGAAGCGCGTCTTCAAGAGTGGGGTGGTGGATTTTCAGCTAAAGGAACTGTGCCGCGTTCGGGTGGCCTCCACGCTGAAGTGCGGCTATTGAGCGGAACAGCGGGCTGTCCAGGCTGGACAGCAAGTGGCGAAAGAAGGCAAACTGGCTGAATTGGACCGTTACGAAACGTCAGCGTTATTTACCGAGCGCGAAAAAGTGGCCCTGCGCTATACCGACGCCATCACCTGGAATCCCGACGAGGCTGATGATCAGCTCTGGGCCGACCTCCACCGGCATTTTACCGAGCCGGAACTGGTTGAACTCGGCGCTTTTATCGGCTTTATTGCCGGAGGCCAGCGCTGGATCCATACCCTCAATGTGAAGCACGGCGAGGTTCTGTTTGAAACCACCACCGGCTTGAGCGAGCAGACGGCCAAGGAGCTGCAGGCCGTTCCTTGATGGATTAAGGATGAAGGAGCAATCAGCGCGTGTGGGACAAATTTTCACCTGCCGAAATGAGCCGCCGCTGGGGCTTGGCCCGTGAGCTAATGCATCGGCACGACCTGGCCGGGCTGCTCATTTTTGGCAACTCCGGCGTCAACCGCCACAACGAAGCCAATATTTTCTGGCTGACCAACCACCTCGACCTGCACCACAACTACCTGGTCGCGCCGCTGGACGAGAGTATCGAGCCGGCCCTGTACACCGGCCTGACCAACCACGTGCCCAACGCCCGGCAGGTCAGCGACATTCCCCTGATCGAGTGGGGCGGTTACAACCCGGCGGAGAGCGTCGCCCGGCGCTTGCAGATGATTGGCCTGACCAAAGGCCGCCTGGGGCTGGTCGGGGTAAACCACAAATTTGGCATGGGCATGCCCTACCAGCATTACCTGTACCTGCGGGAAACGCTGCCAGATTTGGAACTGGTCGAAGTCACCCTGGATTTCACTCGCCTGCGCACCGCCAAATCCGACGAGGAAGTGGCCTGGCTGCGTAAAGCGGCCGAGTTTACCGACCGCACGATCTACGCCTTGCAAGAGCAGGTCCGGCCCGGCATGACCGATTACTCGCTGCTGAGCATCATCGAGGGCAGCTACCGCCGCGACGGCGGCCAGCCGCATATCGCCTTTCTGCGCTCGATGGCCATGGACGATCCCAACGGCTGCTTGCCCGCCCAGAATCCCTCGCAGCGGGTCATCCAAAAGGGAGATGTCATCATTACCGAGATCAGCGCCTCCTACTGGGGGTACTCCGGCCAGATTCACCGGCCCATTTTTGTCGGCGCGGCGCCGACCCCGGCCTGGCAGCACATGTTCGACACGGCCCTGAAGGCTTACCAGCGCATAGCCGAGGTCATCCGGCCCGGCGCTATGGAGCGCGACGTTATCCGCGCCGCCGCCGTAATTGGCGAGAACGGCTATGAAATTTACGATGACCTGATTCACGGCTACGGGGTGGACATTCACCCGCCGCTGATTGACCGCTCCTGCGGCCGCTACTGGCCCTGGCGGGAGGATAACCTGCCGCCCGAAGGCCGCCGTTTTGAGCACAACATGGCCATTGTCATCCAGCCCAACCCGATCACTCCCGACGAGCGCATGGGCCTGCAGCTCGGCGCGCTGACAGTGGTCACGGAAAAGGGGGCGGAGTGTTTGCACGGAGTTCCTTTTGAACCGGTGGTGGTAAAGCTATGAGCCAAGTCGGTGTGGCGTTGATTGGCCCCGGCATGTGGGGTAAAAGGCTGGCGGCGGCCATGCAGCAGACACCTTCGCTGCGGCTGGTGACCTGTTTCAGCCGCAACGAGGCCCAGCGCCAGGCCTTTGCCGCCGAAGCCGGCTGCGAGGCCGCCTCTACCTTCGAGGCGGCAGTTGAACATCCTGGGGTCCAGGGAGTCCTGTTGGTGACGCCTAACCAGGTTCATGCCGAGCAGGCCGCAGCCTGCGCCCAGCGGGGCAAGCATGTCTTTGTCGAGAAACCCATTGCCGATACCCTGGCCGATGGCCGGGCTATCGAGGCGGCCTGCCGGGCGGCGGGCGTCGTTTTGCTGGTCGGGCACGCCTTCCGGCGGCTGGGCGCAGCCCGTAAAGTCAAGGAGCTGCTCGATGCCGGGACGTTGGGTCAGGTGGTGCTGGCCGAAGCCAACTTCTCCCTGCCCGGCAGTCTCACCCCGGACAAGTGGCGCTTCTACCGGGAGACCTGCCCTGGTGGGCCGCTGCTGCAGCTCGGTATCCACCACGCCGACACCTTGCAGTACTGGCTGGGGCCGGTCCGGCGGGTGCAGGGATCGTTTGCCCGGCTGGCCACTCCGGCTGAAATTGACGACGTCGGCACGGCGCTGCTCGAATTTGAGAGCGGAGCGCGCGGCGTCTTGAGCAGCAGCTACGTCTCACCCAAAACGTTTTACCTGCGCCTGTACGGCAGCGAGGCCAACCTGCTTTACGAAACCGACATGTCTATCTGGCCGAAAGCCGAGCTGATGGACGCGGCCACCCGGCTGATCCTGCAAACCAAGTCGGGGGAGGAAATCGTCAGCTTTGAGCCGCGCGACATGCTGGTGGAAGAATTAGAAGAATTTGCCCGCTGTATCCGTGATGAAGGCTCGCCCGAAACCGGGGCCGAGGAAGCCCTGGCCGCCCTGGAGGTGATCCAGGGGGCCATTGCTTCCCACCAGCGCGGGCAAGTTATACCTGTTGCGGATGAAAATATGGCGGTTTCGTAGGACAAAGCTGCTAGCTTGTCCCAGCCCCGGACAAACTAACAGTTTGTCCTACAAGTTTATTTTCAAAGGAGACCACAGGATGCCGGTCATTGTTAACTCTGAGGAAATGGTTACACGCCGGGGCGAAGGGTGGACCGAAATCACCCTGGCCGATGCCCGGATAATCGGCGCTCCGGCGATGGTGGCCCGGCGCTGGGTGTTCGAGCCGGGCGGCCGCGGGCCGGAACTGGTGCAGGGCGATGTGGACCAACTGCTCTATATCATCCGGGGCAGCGGCCTGGCCCTGGTTAATGGGGAGGAATTTCAGCTTGATGAGGAAAGCGTGCTGTGGTTGGAACCCGGTGAGCATTACTGCTTTATCGGCGGGAGTGATGGTTTGGAAATTTTACAGGGCTACGCCCCGGGCGCATAAGTCATGAGCGAGACCCCCGATTATATCGTCACCAACAGGGCGCGCGGCAAAATGCTGACTCATGCCGCCGCGGAAATCTACGTGCGCGATTTCGCCCCCATTATCTCGGACGAGCCGCCGTCACGGGGTGGAGAGAACCGGGGACCGTCGCCGCTGGAGTACATCCTGGTTGCCCTATGTGCCTGAGCGAATGTTTCGACGGCCAGGATGGCCGAAAAGCTTCGTTTCAAGTACGACGATTTCGAAACTTATAGCGAGGGTGTGCTGGACACCCGCGGGCGCAAGGGCGAGGCCGATGTACCGGTTCACTACATGGCAGTCCGGCTGACCATTAAAATTAGGACTGAGGAATCGGATAAGCGGTTAGCGCGGCTGGCTGAATTGGTCGGCCGCTACTGTCCGGTGGACAGCCTGATTCGGGCGGCGGTGCCAGATTATGAGGTCAATTGGGAACGGATGGAGTAGATATTTATGTTGTTGAAAGACTCATTCATCATCGAGGCCCCGGTCGAGGCCGTGTGGGCGCTTTTGGAGGACATTCACCGCATTGCTGCCTGCGTGCCGGGCATCGAAAACGTCGAGGAGGTTGGGCCGGATACCTACAACGGAGCTTTGAGGATCAAAATCGGGCCGATCAGCGCCGCTTTTGCCGGCCAGGTCACGATCACCGAGCGCACGCCACTCGAACGGCTGGTGGCGGAGGTCAGCGGTCAGGATAAAAGCTCGGCTTCGCTGGTCAAGGCCGCATTTACCGGCCAGCTTCGCCGCGTCGAAACCAGCACCCAGCTCGATTACGAAATGGATATTGCCCTGCGCGGCCGGCTGGCCCAATTTGGGCTGACCGTCGTCCAGGGAACGGCCAAGAAGATGACGGCTGAGTTCGCCCGGTGTGTTACCGCCAAGCTGGCCGTTACCGATGCCGACCAACAAAATCAAAGCCTGGGAGCCGCCTAGTGAGCCTGCACTTCCTCCAGCCGGAAACCCTGGCCGAAGCCTTAATCTTACTGGGCCGCGACCCTGACGGCAGCAAACTTATCGCCGGGGGCACGGCGGTCGTCTTGATGCTCCAGCACAAGTTGATCGCGCCGGCGACGTTGATCAGCCTGAGCCGAATACCCAGCCTCAATACTATCCATCTGGCCGACGACGGGCTGCATCTCGGCCCGCTGGCCTTGCTGCGCGAGGTAGCCGCTTCCCCGCTCGTCCGGGAACATTATCCGGCCCTGGCCCGCGCCAGTGAGGAGGTCGGCAATGTGCGCATTCGCAACCAAGCTACCCTCGGCGGGAACCTGGCCGAGGCCGATTACGCCTCCGACCCACCCGCCGTGCTGCTGGCCCTGAATGCCTCCGTCGTCGCCGCCAATGCCGCCCGCACGCGCACGATCCCTTTATCCGAATTTTTCCTGGGCTTCTACACCACCGCGCTCGAAGCGGATGAAATCATCACCGATGTGCTGGTGCCCCCTCCGCCTCCTCATCCGCGGATGACTTATCTCAAGTACAAGAGCCGCTCGTCCGAAGACCGGCCCTGCCTGGGCGTTGCCGCCGTCGCTAACTTTGCAGACGGCATCTGCACGGACCTGCGGGTAGCGGTTGGGGCGGCGTGCGAAACGCCGCGCCGCTTACCAGAAATTGAGGCGCTGGGGAACGGGCAGCCTTTGACCGACGACCTGATTGACGAAATTGCCGAGGGTTACGCCAGAGGCATCGAAACGCTGGAGGATTTGCGCGGTTCAGCCTGGTACCGGACGCAGATGATCCAGGTCCATGTGCGCCGTGCTTTAAGGGAGGTGCGCGATGGCGGTCGGTAAATCTATACCGGTGTTAGACGCGGTTGAACGGGTCATCGGAACGGTGCCTTACGCAGCCAATCTGAAGCTGCCCGAGATGCTGGCGGCTAAAGTCCTCCGCAGCCCCCTGCCCCACGCTCAAATTGTTAAGTTGGACGCCACAGCCGCCGGGGCAATGCCGGGCGTCGTGGCCGTTCTGACCGCCGCCGACTTTGAGCAGCCAGGGGCACCGGTCCTGCACTACGGCCTCAGCATCAAAGACCAGCCCATCGTCGCCCGTGACCGGGTCCGGTATGTCGGCCAGCCGGTGGCCCTGATCGCCGCCGAAAGCGCCGAGCTGGCCGAAGCGGCGCTCCAGCAGATCGAGGTTGAGTACAAAGAAGTGCCGGGGGTTTACGACGCCGTCGAGGCTATGCAGCCGGGCGCGCCCACGCTCCATGACGCCTACCCCAACAACCGTTTTACCCACGCCAAACTGCGCCGGGGCGACCTGGAGGCCGGCTTCGCCGAGGCCGATGACATTATTGAAGAGACGTTTACCAGCCCGGTGGCGCAGCACGCCTCGCTGGAACCGCACGTGAGCGCCGCCCAATGGGAAGGTGACCGGCTGACCGTCTGGTCGGCGACCCAGGCCCCCTACACTGTCCGCCAGGCGCTCAGCGAAATATTTGGCCTGCCCGCCGGAAATATTCGCCTGATCGTCCCGCCTCTCGGCGGAGCCTATGGGGGCAAAGGGCATATCCGCATCGAGCCAATGGTGGCTGCCCTGGCCACCAAAACTGGCGGCCGGCCGGTCAAATTGACCCTGAGCCGGGCCGAGGAATTTGTGACCGTCACCAAGCACGCGGCGACGATCACCATCAAAACCGGCTTTAAGCGTGACGGCACGCTGACCGCCCGGCAAGTTACCATTTACTGGAACGGCGGGGCCTATGCCGATGTCAGCCCGGTGCTGGTATCGGGCGGAATGGTGCGCAGTGTTGGGCCGTACCGGATACCGGCGGTGCGGGTCGACTCGTACGGCGTTTACACCAACCTGCCGCCGGCCGGAGCCTTTCGCGGGGCGATGAGTTCGCAGGGAACATGGGCCTACGAGTCGCATATGGACACGATTGCCCACCGTTTAGGCATGGACCCGCTCGAACTGCGCCTCAAGAATCTGCTGCACTCCGGCGACCTGTTTGCCACCGGCGAGACGCTCCACGATCTTTATTTTGCCGAATGTCTTGAAGCCGCGGCTAAGGGGGTCGGCTGGGGCGAGGAACGGCTGGCTGATGCCGGCCCGGTCAAACACGGGCGCGGACTGGCGGTGATGATGAAGAGCACCTCCCCGACCTCGCGCTCCGAGTGCCGCCTGAGCATAGACGATCAGGCCCGGCTTACCCTCTTTACCAGCACGGTGGAGATGGGCCAGGGCGCTCATACGGCCTTAAGCCAGATTGCGGCAGATGCGGTCGGCGTGCCGGTCGAAGCGGTCCGGCTGACCGGTCCCGATACTGCCGTGACCCCTTTCGACTCAACGACCAGCGCCAGCCGCTCGACAGGTATGATGGGCAGCGCCATTTTGAACGGCGGCGCGGCATTAAAGCAGAAGTTGACCGAAGCGGCGGCCCCTCTGCTCGAATACAACCCGGAGGAACTGCGGGCCGAGGAGGGGTATGTGTTTGTGGCCGCCCAGCCCGAACAGCGCCTGGCTTACGCCGAGATTCTGCAGCGGAACCGGCTCAGCACCCTCGAAGCTAGGGGCGAGTTTGCGACCAAAGGCGGCCTCGACCCGGAGACCGGCCAGGGCCTCTCGACGCCCCACTGGCATCAAGGCGCGGGAGCGTGCGAGGTGGCGGTTGACGCCGAAACCGGCAAAGTAACCATCCTGCGGTATCACGGCGCTTCGTTTGCCGGGCGGGTGGTGAATCCCCAACTGGCCCACCTCCAGAACGACGGCAACGTGGTCTTTGGGCTGGGGCCGGCGTTGTTGGAAGAAGTCATCGCGGACAACGGGCAGATCATAAACACGAACCTGTCGGATTACCAGATTCCGTCGCTCCTCGACATCCCGGTAGAGCTGGGGAGTACGCTGGTCGAGTCGCCGGAGCACGGGGAGTTTCACGGCATCGGCGAGATGACCCTGCCGCCGGTCGCTCCGGCTATTGCCAACGCTGTCTTTGATGCGGTCGGGGTGCGCATCCGCGATCTGCCGCTGACGGCGGAGAAAGTGCTGCGAGCTTTGCTGAATGGGGAAGATGGGTGAAATGGAACTAACTTTGCGAGTTAATGGACAGACTCACTCTCTCAATGTGTCGCCGGAGCGGACCTTGTTGGACGTGCTGCGGGAAGAACTGGGACTGGCGGGGGCGCGGGAAGGCTGCGGGGTGGGCATGTGCGGCGCATGTACCGTCCTGATCAACAATCAACCGATCAGCAGTTGCCTGCTGCTGGCCGTGCAGGCGCAAGAGACAGAAGTTACCACCATCGAGGGCCTGGCCTCGCCGGAGGGACTGCACCCGGTGCAGCAGGCGTTTATTGACCACGCCGCGTTCCAGTGCGCTTACTGCACGCCGGGGTTTATCCTGGCGGCGGTCGCCTTGCTCAAGCAGCAGTCGCAGCCTGATGAGGAGACCATCCGGGCCTATTTGGCGGGGAATCTGTGCCGCTGCGGCAGCTATAACAATATTGTCCAGGCGATGAAGGAAAGCATGGTATAAGCCCAATAAGGAGTTGGAACGATAGAGGAGGTTAACTGCCTAAAAACTTGATTGGCCCCGATTGAGGACGACCCAGACGGCTCGAACCGGGCTGGTCCCGGTATTTACCATCCGGTGCGGGATGGTCGAGTCCAGGGTAATGCTGTCACCCGGGTGGAGGACATACCGCTCAAAGCCGAGTTCTAAGGTGAGTTCACCTTCAAGAATCAAACCGAATTCGCGGCCGCTGTGGCGGGACATCTTGGCCCCCGAACTGGCTGCAACTTCATAACAAATCTCCATGAACTCGACGTTTTCTTCCGGGCCGGGGGTGAGGCGTTCCCAGGTGACGCCGCCCATCAGTTCGATTCTGGCCCGGCCGCTGCGGCAGACCACCGGCCCATGGGAGCGCTGCGGCTGGTCTTGAAACAAATCGCTGCTTTCGATGAGGCCCTCCGTCTGCATGGCCCGGACAGCACTGGGCGTCATCTGGCTGGTTTCAAGCACCTCGTCGGCAGCTTCAATGCCATCCTGGCCATCCGGGAAAAAGTAGTTCGTCGGCAAGGAGAGAGCTGCCGCAATACTGTAAATTGACCGGACCGAGGGATTTGCTTTGCCGTTTTCAATTTGACTCAACAGGCTGGCGCTGACTTCCGCTTTTTCGGCCAGTTCCCGCAGGCTCATATTCTGTTGCAAGCGGGCTGTCCGCAGTTTTTCGCCGATATGAAGCATGTCTTAATCCCTCCGCCGACAGTCTTGAGTGATAGCAGTTGCCTTTTATTCTGGACTGTGCAGACCATTATACGTTAACTCTATTTTATTGGCAATCATTTCCATCAAAATTTAATGTGATTAAACAATTTGTGCTTTTTGGAACAAGACTTGTTCAATTTAATTTGACAAACTAAACAATTGGGATAAAATCTGTTCAATCGAGCTTAAGTCCGAGCTGCAAACTTAAATTCCACTATACACAATTTCATCTTCTTGTCCTCCCTGAATGGATCAGGCAATCCGTAAAACTCTGGCAGACCTCAACCGATTTTTATGTTGAAGGAGATTGGTTATGCTGGCAGCGCAGTTAGAAACCTTAGATTATAAGGCCGTTGACCGCGAGCAGTGGCTGCACATGTACCAGCAGATGCTCAAAATTCGTGTCTTTGAAGAACACGTCAATGACTTATACACCTCGGCCAAAATGCCCGGCCTGGCCCATCTCTATATCGGCGAAGAAGCAGTCGCCGTCGGCGTCTGCGAAGCCCTGCGCAAAGACGACTACATCACCAGCACCCACCGTGGCCACGGCCACTGCCTGGCTAAAGGCGCGACCATGGACCGTATGTTTGCCGAACTGCTCGGCAAGGAGCCGGGCTACTGCCGGGGCAAGGGCGGTTCGATGCACATCGCCGACCAGGAAACCGGCAATCTGGGGGCTAACGCCATCGTCGGCGGCAGCGCCGGCATTGCCACCGGGGCAGGCATGTCCATCAAAATGCGCGGCAGCGATCAGGTCGCCGTCTGCTTTTTTGGCGAGGGAGCGCTGGGCCAGGGCTTGCTGTACGAGGTGATGAACATGGCCCAGTTGTGGCAGTTGCCGGTCATCTACGTGTGCGAAAACAACCTGTATAACGAGTACACCCACCATTCTGAATCCACCGCCGGCAGTATGAAAGCCAGGGCCGAGGCGTTCGGGATGTACACGGAAGAGATTGACGGTCAGGATGCCCGTCTGGTCTACTTGACCGCCCTGCGGCTGGTGGAGCGTGCCCGGCGGGGTGAAGGTCCGGCCTTTTTATTAGGCCACACCTATCGCTACCACGGCCACCACGTCGGCGACATCAACCGGGCCTACTATCGCTCCAAAGAAGAAGAGCAGCTCTGGAAAACCGAGCGTGACCCGCTGCAAATTCTGGCCGGCTGGCTAACTCAGGAGGGGATCGCCGACGCGGGTATCTTCGAGGGCATTGAAAGGGATGTCCGGGCCGAGGCGGAAACGGCCGTTCAGTTTGCGCTCAACGCCCCCTATCCGGCCCCGGAGGAGGTGACGAAGCATGTTTACGTCTAACGGCAAGGATTACTATCCTCACAATATCCCGGCCAACGGCCGAGAGTTAACCTACGGCGAGGCAGTCAAAGAAGCGCTGGCCGAGGAAATGCGCCGTGACTCGCGCGTCTTCATGCTGGGTGAGGACATCGCCGAGGCCGGTACAACGTTTAAGGTACTGGTTGGGCTGGTGGACGAGTTTGGCCCGCAGCGCATCATTGATTCGCCCATTTCCGAGGCCGGGATTACCGGCCTGGGTGTCGGCGCCGCTATGACCGGCATGCGCCCGGTGATTGACATCATGTTTGGCGATTTTACTACTCTGACCATGGACCAGATGGTCAACCAGGCCGCCAAAATCCACTACATGTCCGGCGGTAAGCTCCAGGTGCCAATGGTCTTGCGGACCACGATGGGCGCCGGGCGGCGGTCGGCGGCGCAGCACTCCCAATCGCTGCATGCCTGGCTCAGCCACATCCCCGGCCTGAAGGTAGCCGTCCCCGCCACGCCCTACGACGCCAAAGGCCTGATGAAAACGGCCATTCGCGACGATAACCCGGTAGCGATTTTTGAAGATAAGATGATGTACCGGACCAAAGGGCCGGTCCCCGCCGAGGAGTACACCCTGCCTTTCGGCGTGGCCGACATCAAGCGGGCCGGCGAAGACATCACCCTGGTGGCGACCAGCAGCATGGTCTATGTTGCCCTGGAAGCGGCGGAGATGCTGGCCGAGATCGGCATCAGCGCCGAGGTGGTTGACCCGCGCACGACGGTGCCGCTCGACAAGCAAACCCTGATCGAGTCGGCCAAAAAGACCAGCCGGGCCATCGTGGTGGACGAGGGCTATCACAGCTACGGTGTCACCGCCGAAATTGCCGCGACGATTGCCGACGGCGCTTTCTATTACCTGGATGCGCCGGTCAAACGGATGGGCGCGATGGATGTGCCCATCCCCTTCTCCCCGGCCCTGGAAGATCTGACCATCCCCACCGCCGCACAGGTAGTTGAGATGGCGAAGACGGTCTGCGGGAAGGCGTAAAATGTGAAACGTAATGACCTAAATTGAAACCCTTCACGCATCACGTTTCACGTATCAGTCTAATCATAATTCTTTAAAACTAAGCCAAAGGAGGTTGTCATGGCATTACGAACAAACGGCTTGATGGGTGTTGATTGGGAAGAGCGGGTTAACTTTGAAAGGCTGCGTACGGAGCGGCTGGCCCGAATCAAGAAAATTTTGAAAGATTCGGAGATGGGCGCGCTGCTCTGCTTCGATATGAACAATGTCCGTTACATTACGGCGACCCATATCGGGACGTGGGCGATGGATAAAGTCGCCCGCTTCTGCTTGCTGCCTCAAGACGACGAGCCGATCAACTGGGATTTTGGCTCGGCGGCCCGGCATCACCAATTGTACTGCCCCTGGCTGGGTGAGCGTTCGCGGGCGGGGATTTCGACGCTGCGCGGGGCGATGGCGCCGGAGGCGGGCCGGGCCGAAGATGTAGCCCGCAAAATCCGGATCGAACTGGAAGAGCGGGGCCTGCTCAACGAACCGTTGGGCGTGGATGTGGTCGAACTGCCGATTCTGTTCGCCCTGCAAAAAGAAGGCATCAAGGTCGTGGACGGCCAGCAGTTAATGCAGCAGGCCCGCATTATCAAAACGCAGGACGAGATTACTTTGCTTAATACCGCCTGTATGATGGTTGATGCCGCCTACGACGAGCTTTACCGGGCGATGAAACCGGGCATCCGCGAAAATGAATGTGTCGGCCTGGCCAGCAAGGTCCTCTACGACATGGGTTCGGAGCATGTCGAAGGGATCAATGCTATCTCCGGCGAGCGCTGCAGCCCTCACCCCCACGTCTTCAGCGATCGCTATCTGCGCCCCGGCGACCCGGCCTACTTCGACATCCTGCACAGCTACATGGGCTACCGGACCTGCTACTACCGCACCTTTGCCGTCGGCAGCGCCTCGCCGGCCCTGGTAGACGCTTACAAGCGCTGCCGCTACTACCTGGACGCGGCTATTGACGCGATCAAGCCGGGTGTGACCACCGCCGATGTGGCCAAACTCTGGCCCAAAGCGCAGGAATTTGGCTTTCCGAATGAAGAGGCTTGTTTTGCCTTGCAATACGGGCACGGTGTGGGCCTGTCCATTTGGGAGAAACCGGTCTTCAGCCGCCTGGTGTCGCTGGATCATCCTGAGGTCATTCAGGAAGGCATGGTCTTTGCCCTGGAGACCTTCTGGCCGGCTTCCGACGGCTGGTCGGCAGCCCGCATCGAGGAGCAGTTGGTTGTTACCAAAGACGGCTGCGAAGTGATTACCCGCTTTCCGGCAGAAGAGCTACTGATTGCCGGCGTGCGCTACTACACCGCAACCGGCCCCTTGTCCCCCACCCGCGAAATCGAGAACCACAAGAACATCCAGTACGGCAGCGGCGACCAGCCCTGGGAGGATGTGACCTATACCGGCGGCAACCATCGGGATGCAGTCGTCGCCAGCGCCAAGAGCGAAGCAGTTGTAGTGTAAGAGATTTACGATTTACGATTGACGATTTACGAAGAACAATTTAATCGTAAATCTAAAATCCAAAATCGTAAATGGGCAAGGGAGGCACAGATTGGCTAAAGATGTGGTGATGCCCGCCCTGGGCATGGCTCAAGAAACAGGTATTCTCTTGCAGTGGCTCAAAGCGCCCGGCGACACAGTAGCCAAGGGCGAGCCGCTGATGGAAGTTGAAACCGACAAAGCGGCGGTCGAGGTTGAAGCGCCGGCCTCCGGCGTGCTGGCCCAGGTGACGGCCCAGCCCGGCGACGAGGTTCCGGTGGGGCAGGTCATTGCCAGGATTCTGACGGCGGAAGAAGCGGCCATGCCCAGAGGCGAGGAGGCGGAGAAACGAGGAGGCGAAACAGAAGCGGCCATGGAGACTCCCTCCTCAGCCCTCCCGCTTAAAGGGGGAGGGGGCATGGCCAGCCCGGTGGCGGCACGGATGGCAGCGGAACACAATCTGGATTTGAGCCAAATCAACCCTGATGGTAATCGCATCCAGAAGGCCGATGTCCTGGCTTATCTAGAGACCAAAGCCAACGGCGGTCAGCCGGCGGCGGTAGGTGGGCGACCTCTGGCTTCACCCAAGGCGCGACGGCTGGCAGCAGAGCAGGGCTTTGACCTGGCCGCTATCGCTGGCAGCGGGCCGGAGGGAGCAGTTCTGGCGGCGGATGTCGAAGAGGCGAAGCGGCGAAGAGGCGAAGCGGCGAAGCCAAAAGAGACTCCAGTCTTCCAGCCTTCCAGTCTTCCAACCCTCCAGCCCTCCACCCTCCCCGTCAGCCGCATGTGGCAGGTGATGGCCCAACGCTTAACCGAAAGCTGGACGACCGTTCCTCATTTCTACCTGGCCGCCGAGGTCAACGCTGCCGGTTTGGTCCAGTGGCGGGAGCGGGTTTTGCAGCGAGCCACGGAGAAGGTCACTTACACCGATCTGCTGGTCAAGCTGGTCGCCGCTGCCCTGCGCCGGCATCCGCGCCTTAATGCCCGCTGGGATAATAACAACAGCATCGTGCTCAACGAAGCGGTCAACGTCGGGCTGGCCGTGGCGGTGGAAGAGGGGCTGCTGGTGCCGGTCATTCACGAGGCCGACCGCCTGGGGCTGAATGATCTGGCCCGGCGTCGCCAGGAGCTGGTCGGCAAAGCCCAAAACGGTAAATTATCGCTCGACGATTTGAGCGGCGGAACCTTTACCATCAGCAATTTAGGGATGTACGGGGTGGATGCTTTTAACGCCATCGTCAACCCGCCCCAGGCCGCCATCCTGGCCCTGGGCCGCATCGCCGAACGGGTGGCGCCGGTCAACGGCCAACCCGCCGTGCAGCCGATGTTGACCATGACCCTGTCATGTGACCACCGGGTGGTGGACGGGGCGCGGGGCGCGCAGTTTCTACAAACCCTGGCCGAACTGGTGGCAGAACCGATGCGCTTACTCGATTAAGGTGACAGGCACTTATCAATCTGTCATTGGGCTTATTTCAACAAAACCTGCCTATATTTAGGGGTTTAAAAGTGCCTGTCACCTGGTTTTAGGGGTAGCTGGCAAGAAACAATGGCCAAGAAGCGAACGCTCATCCGCAATAGTGTCGTAATTACGATGGATCAGGTGCTGGGTGACTTTGAGCAGGCCGACCTCCTGATCGAGGATGACCTCATTGCCGCGGTTGGGCCAGACCTGCCGGTAAGCGATGCTCAAATCGTTGACGGCTCCGCCATGATCGTTCTGCCCGGCCTGATTGACACGCACCGCCACACCTGGCAAAGCGTGATTCGGGGGATTTCTTCGGATTGGACGCTGGGCCAGTATTTTGAGCGGATACGCGGGGGCATGTCGCTGGCGTACCGGCCGGAAGATGTCTACGCGGCCAATCTGCTCGGCGCGTTGGAGGCGTTGGACAGCGGCGTTACCACCCTGCTCGACTGGTCGCACATCATGAATACACCTGACCACGCCGATGAGGCCATCCGTGGCCTCCGGGAGGCGGGCATCCGGGCCATCTTTGCCCACGGTACACCGAGCGACCCACCGGGCGTGTGGTACCAACAGAGTACGCTTCGACATCCCGCTGACATCAAGCGCCTCCGCACCCGGTATTTCTCGGCCAATGAGGGCTTGGTGACGCTGATGATGGCCATTCGGGGCCCAGACTTTTCGACGCTGGAGACGACGATTGATGATCTACGGCTGGCCCGGGAGCTTGGCCTGCGGGTGACGCTGCACATCGGCGGGGGATTGTTGGGCAAGCAGGCCAAATCGGTCGAGCGGATGCATGAAGCCGGGGTTTTGGGGCCGGATATGACCTTTGTCCACTGCAACTGCTGTACTGACGAGGCGCTGCGCCTCATTGCCGACTCGGGCGGAGCTGCTTCCGTTGCGGCCAGGGTGGAGATGCAGATGGGCCATGGCTTCCCGGCCACAGGCCGCCTGCTCGCAGCGGGGGTCCGGCCCAGTTTGAGCATAGACGTAGTGACCAGTGTCGGCGGCAATATGTTCGACGAGATGCGCATCGCGCTGCAGACCGAGCGGGCGCGCCAGAATCAAGCGGCGCTCGACGGCAACGAGCCGGTCAAGCAGCTTGAGTTGAGCGCCGGCGACGTGCTCCAGTTTGCCACGCTTGAAGGGGCGCGCACCTGCGGGCTGGCCGACCGGACCGGCTCGATTAGTCCCGGCAAGCAGGCCGATTTGATTTTGCTGCGGCGAGACACCCTCAATCTCATGCCGCTCAACCACCTGCGCGGGTCGGTGGTTATGGCCGCGGGGCCGGGCAACGTGGATACCATTTTTGTGGCCGGCAGGCTGGTCAAGCAGCACGGTAGACTGCTACACTGCGACCTGGATCGAGTTTACCGGCTGGCTGTCGAGACACGAGATTACCTGTTCGCGGCTACAGGCATACCGCCAGGTTCAACGCCGGTGGGTTTACCTCGGGCTAGCTGACCAATAATCAAGGAGAGGTTTATGAATCCTCATTTTGAACTTATTCACACGGCCGAGAACGATCCAAAGTGGAATATGCCCTACGCCCCGGCCATCAAGGTCCACTCAGGGAAAACCGTGTATGTGGCCGGGGTGACGGCCGCGCCGGTGTATCACAGCCATCCTCACATTCCGGCTGAATTTGACAACATTCCCGAAGAGGCTGGGCGGCAAACAGAGATGGCTCTCGACAATTTGCGGAACGTTCTCCGGGCGGCGGGCGGTGATCTGGGCGACGTGGTGCAGCTCTTCCGTTTTATGGTGGATCAGGAAAAGAATCAGGATGCCATTAACCGGGTCATGGCCCGTTACTTTGGCGATCATCGTCCCACCACCACCTCGGTCGAGGTGGTTCGCCTGGCGACCGACCCGCGCCTGGTCTTAGAGATAACGGCTGTGGCCGTTGTGGCGGAGTAAAAAATGATACAGAAGATTGGCTTTGTCGGACTGGGGCGCATGGGCAGCCCCATGGCCCTGAATCTGGTGAGGGCCGGTTACCCGGTCACGGTTTACAACCGCACTCCGGAAAAAACCAAACCCCTGGCCGAGGCCGGAGCGGCGGTGGCCGGCTCACTGGCCGAACTTGCCAGAGACTCGGAGATTGTGATTACAATGGTCAGCGACTCGGCGGCCCTGCAAGACGTGGTTTTGGGACCGGACGGTTTATTGGACAGCTTGCAGCCGGGCGCCGTTTTGATTGATATGAGCACCGTGGATCCAAAAATCTCGCGGCAGGTGGCTGAGGCCGTCCGGGCGCGGGGAGCGCACATGCTCGATGCGCCAGTTTCCGGCAGCACCATGCTGGCCGAGCAAGGCGCTTTGAGCATTATGGTCGGCGGTGAGGAGAACGTCCACGAGCGGGTGCGGGAGGTGCTGTTAAAGATGGGCGGCCGGAGCACGCATGTCGGGCCAAACGGGGCAGCCGCCTCGCTCAAACTGGCGGTTAACATCATCATTGGGGTAACAATGGAGGTATTGGCCGAAAGCGTTGTCCTGGCCCAACGGGCGGGCGTGGCTCCTGAAGTTGCGGTCGAGGTCCTGTCGAACAGCGCGGTTGCTTCTCCTTTCCTCAAATACAAGGCTCCGCAGCTCCTGCAACCTTTGGGACCCGCCGCTTTCACGGCCAGCATGATGCAAAAAGATTTCACGATGGCCCTGCAAATGGCGCGTGAGACAGGGGTGCCCTTACCGGCGACGGCGGCGGCTAACGAAGTGCTGACTATGGCCCGCGGCCTGGGGCTGGGCGATCATGATTTCGCCGCCGTCACCACCGTTATCAGGCAGCTCTCCGGGGGGTGAGAAAAGTCCGATGAAAGCCGCTGTCTATCACGGCAACCGTGACATCCGCATTGAGGCCATGCCGGAGCCGGGCCAGCCGGGACCGGACGAGATACTTCTTGAAGTTCTGCGGGGAGCTATCTGCGGCACGGATGTCACCGAATATTTGCACGGTCCTCACTTTGCCCCTATAACACGGCCTCATCCCGCCAGCGGTCACGTCGGCCCGCTGATTCTGGGCCACGAATTTGTCGGGCGGGTGGTCGAAGTGGGGGCGGAGGTTGAGGGTTTCAAGGTGGGCCAGCGGGTTGTGCCGGGCGCGGGGGCGTGGTGTGGCAAGTGCAAATGGTGCCTGGCCGGTCGCGTTAATCTTTGTATCAACTATTTTGTTTTTGGTCTGAGCGCTCATGGAGGTCTGGCTGAAAGGGCCAAAGTACCGGCCTATATGGCCCAGCTTGTGCCGAATAGGTGTACCGACGATGCGGCGGCGATGGGCCAGCCTTTAGCCGTTGCGCTTCACGCGGTGGAACGCAGCCAGGCCCAACCCGGCCAGACCATTGGCCTGCTGGGCGTGGGTGGCATTGGCTCATTCATCTTGGCCGCTGCTCGCGCGCAAAAGTTAGGACCGATCGTGGCGATTGACGTTGACGACGAACGCCTGGCTAAAGCCGCCCAGTTGGGGGCGACTCATCTGGTGAATGCTCGGAGTGAAGACCCCGTCCAGGCGGTTCGCCGCCTGACCGATGGGCTGGGCGTGGAAGTTTTTATCGAAGCCTCGGGCGCGCCGTCTGGCCCCAGCACCGCCCTGGCGGCCACCCAGAAAGGGGGGCACATTTTAATAGTAGGCATGCAAGCCGAACCGCGCCCCCTGGATTTGCACGATATGACGTATCGGGAAATTACCATGACCACCACGGTCGCGCATGTTTGCCAGGCCGACCTGCCCAAATCTCTGGAAATTTTGACGAACACCGACCTGGCCGAAACGGTTCTGGATCGAGTCATTCCGCTGGAGGGTTTGGTCGAGGATGGCATCATAGCCCTGGCCGAGGGTAGAGCCAAAGGCAAAGTTGTCGTAAATCCACAGCAGTAAAAGGAGCAAATCATGCACCACGTGACCCGCTTTGATGAGTCTGCCTTGCAAACACCGCCATTCTTTGAAAAGCACAGCCAGGGTTATACCCAGGCCACATTGATTGACCATACGGTTGGCTCCGTCCATACCGGCACCCACATTTGCCAACTGGCCCCGCAGGGCATGGTATTACCTCACTTTCATGCTTTTGAAGAAAGTTTTTATATTTTGCAGGGGGAAGCCGTGTTGAGTCTGGAGGGGCAAGCCTATCACCTCAAGCAGGGAGATTTGGGCGCGATCAAGGTCGGCCAGGTTCACGCCTGGCGCAACGTGGGCAACGGGCCGGTCCGCTGGTTTCAGATGGCCGCCCCTCAACCCAAACCGGCCGGCGGCTGGCAAGATACCTACTTTCTCAAGGAAGGGAGGGCGCCAACCGAAGGCCAACCGCTCGATTTGGCTGATACCGGGGGCAATCTGCTCAGCCATTTCGACGTCGGGCAAATTCCGCCCCCCGGCGACCCGGCCCGGCAAACGAGCGGTGCGCCGCCGGGAGTCTTTCTCAAGTGGATAATGGATGAAAAAATCGGGGCGATCCATCACCGGCTGCTCTTTATCGAGTACCAGCCCGGGGTCAGCCTGGCTATGCACGATCACACCTTTGAGGAGTGCTATTTCATCCTGAGCGGTGAAGTCGAAGCGGTGATAGAGGATAAGCGGTATCTGGCCAAGCCGGGCGATGTATTGTGGACCAGCGTTGGTTGTTTCCACTCCTTCGCCAATATCGGTACCGAGCCGGTGCGCTGGCTGGAGACGTTTGCCCCCCAGCCCCCGCGCGAAAATGTCTTCCGCTTCCGGGCCGAGTGGGAGAAAAAGGCCCAGGAATTAGGTGGCTAAATTTTATTAAATTATAGACAAGCAAGGGGGATATGATGAGAAAGCAAACCAAAAAAACCGCATTACAATTTGTGATCCTGCTGGCAGTTATTCTGCTGTTGGCGGCGTGCGGGGCGGCCTCGGCCCCACAACCCGCCGCACCGGCCCAGGAACCGGCGGCTCAGGAAGCGGCGACAGAAGCGCCTGCCGCCGAGGCAGCAGCCACCGAAGAAGCTGCGGCCCCGGAAGCAGCCACGGAAGAGGCGGCCGCCGAGGAGCCAGCAGCGGAAGAAGCAGCGGGGGCGAGCGCGCCCTCCGGCGAGCCAATTCGCATTGGCGGTTCCCTGGCTTTAACCGGGCCTTTTGCCGCCACCGGCATCGTCCACAAGATTGTGGGCGAGGAGTTTGTGAAGAAGCTCAACGAGGAAGGTGGCCTGTTGGGCCGCCCCGTCGAGTGGGTGCTCTTTGATGATGAGTCCGTGCCCGATAAAGCGGCGGCCCTCTACGAGCGCCTGATTACCGAAGAGGAAGTGGACCTGCTGATCGGTCCCTACGGCACCGGCAACATCACCGCCGCTATGAACGTGGCCGAACGGTATGGCTACGTTTTTCCGCATCACACCGGCAGTTTGACCTACGCCTACACCTATGACAAGCACTTTCCGATGTGGTACACCGGCTTACATCCCAACATTACCACCTCTAATTTGCTCTTCGACGCCCTGGAATCGAGCGGCAATCCGCCCAAGACCATTGGCTTTGTGGTCAACCAGTTCCCCGGCTCCAAGTTTATGGCGCTGGGCCAGGAGGGCACCGACGAAGGCGGCGCGATAAAAGTGGCCGAGGAGCGCGGCTATGAGGTCGTGCTGAACGTTGACTTTCCCCTGACCATTAATGACTGGGGGCCTATTGCCGCCCAGGTACGTGAGGCTGACCCCGACTTTATCTTCCTGAGCGGCCTCGGCCTGAACGCCAACGGTTTAATCGAGGCGCTGCAGGCCATTGACTACCAGCCGAGAGGGTTCTTTGTGTTGTGGCCGGCGGCCGGCCCGCTGCTGGCCCTGGGTGAAGCCAGCGAGGGCGTGATGTCGGTCACGCTGTTTGAGGAACACGAACCCTTCCTGTCTAACCCTGGCGCCGATGAAATGGTCGAAAGGTTTCACGCCGGGGCGGAGGCAGCCGGGTTAGACTATACCGCCGTTGAAACGCAGGCCTCCGCTTCGTGGACCACCTGGCAGGTATTGACGACAGCGGTCAAAGAGACCAACAGTCTTGACCAGGAGGTACTGGCCAATTGGCTGCACAGCAACACCATCCAGACCGTCATCGGCCCGGTGAGCTTTGACGCCAACAATCAGAACTACGGTCCCGATCTGCAAAAGATCAAGCAAGTTCAAAACGGCGATTGGATGGTAGTTTACCCCGAAGAGTTTGCTAAAGAAGGAGCCAAGGTTGAGTATCCAGTCAATTAACTTATAGTCCTCCCAGGGAGTTTTCGCCGGGATTAGGGGATTGGGGGATAAAAAAATTAGAAAATTCCCCTAATCTCCAAATCCCGGCCAACAGGGTTGGAAAAAATTTTCTGGACATCTATAAGGAGACATTTATGCCTGCTAGACATCTGGTCCGCACGGCTGACCAGGCAGCCTTTGAAACGCCGAGCGCCTTTGCCGCTTTGAGCCAAGGCTTCCGCCGCTGGTCAATTGTTAACGGTGAAAGCTCCGTCCACCAGGAGTTCAACATCTGCGAGCTTGAGCCGGGCGGTTCAATTGACACCCACATTCACTCGTTCGAGGAGAGCATTTATGTCCTCGAAGGGCAGCTCACCTGCGAAACCGGCGACGGCCTGTTTGTCCTCACTGAGGGCGATTACGGCGTCTTTTTGGTGGCCGCGCCGCATGCTTTGCGCAACACCGCCTCCGAGCGGACGCGCTGGGTCGAGATGCTGGCCCCACAGCCCCGCCTGGGCAGCAGCGGCGATACCTTCCCCGTCGCGCCGCTCGGCCAGGTCGGGCCGCCCCTGACAATTGACCCCCGCGACCCACGCACTCGCTTCTTTGGCAATATCACCCCACAGCACATGGACCCCACCAAGCAGTCTCAGGACTTACTGGCTGTGTCAGGGAGTATGCGCACCGCGCTGCTGGTCTATACCGGCATTACGGTAAAAATGATGATTGATAGCCAGTTGGGGGCGTACCTGGCGACGATGTTCATGGTCCAATACGAGCCTGGGGGTGGGGTTGGAAACCACGACCACCCTTTTGAGGAAACATACATGATCCTGGAAGGGGAAGTGGATGCCTGGTTTGACGAAGAGTACTACCGGCTTAAACCGGGAGACATTGCCTGGGCCGGTGTCGGCTGTATCCACAGGTTTCGCTACCCGCAGAATGAATTCGTCCGCTGGCTGGAAACATCCGCACCGCAGCCGCCAGCCCGGTATTCGTACCGCTTTGCCCGCGACTGGACTTACTTGGAAGAGGCGTTGAAGAAGGAGGCGTCATAAACTTGGCCGTGAAAAGTCAACAAGGTAGCAAGGTAGCAGGGTCGCAAGTCGCATCATTTATCTTACGGCGGTCGGCGGTCAGTCGTCGGCGGTCTATTTTCGGGAGAGAAACCAATGGCTAAACAAGGGACAGTGGTCGTCATCGGCGGCACCTCTGAAATCGGCAAGCGGCTGGCGCAGCATTATGCTAACCAGGGCCGGCCGGTCGTCGTGACCAGCCGCGATGCGGGCCGGGCCAAAGTTACAGCGCAGGAAGTTGGGGGTAATTGCGTGGGGCTGAGTCTCGACCTCAGCAAACCTTATGAAATTGCTACCGCCCTGGCCGAGGTGAACGACGTGGATCGCCTGGCCCTGGTGGCGGTGGACCGGGACGAGAACACGGTCCGCAACTACAATATTGACGGCGCGATGAACCTGGTCACGCTGAAACTGGTCGGCTACACCGAGGTGATCCATGTGCTCGTGCCGCGCATGCGCCAGCATGGTTCGATTGTGCTCTACGGCGGTCTGGCCAAGGACCGGCCCTATGCCGGCTCCACCACCGTCTCGACGGTAAACGGCGGCGTCATGACCATGGTCCACACCCTGGCCGTCGAACTGGCCCCGCTGCGGGTAAACGCGATTCACCCGGCGATTGTGGGTGACAGCCCCTACTGGGCCAAAAAACCCAAAGAGGTGCTGGACAAATTTCGCGCCCGGACGCCCCTGGGTGAGCTGATCACGGTTGATGATGTCGTTGACGCAACGGTATTCCTGCTGGAGAACCGGGCGGTGACCGGCGTCAACCTCAGAGTTGACGGAGGCTGGATGCTGACGTGAGTGCTGGCTCAAGGGATGGTCTATGCTTCTAATTGGGCAGGCTCTCATTTCGGGTCTTTTGCTGGGCGGCGTCTACGCTATCCTGGCTATTGGCCTGAGTTTGACCTGGGGCATGCTAAAGGTAATCAACCTGGCTCACTTTGCCTTTGCCTTTCTGGCGGCCTACCTGACCTATCAACTTTCAACTTCTTTTGGCCTGGACCCGTTTTTAACGCTGCTGGTGACCATTCCGCTCTTTTTCTTGGTTGGCGTAGGCTTGCAGTGGTTTTTTAACCGGTTCGATGTGAGCGAGTTCAATTCGCTTTTAGTCAGCTTTGGCTTGTTTATTATTCTGCAAGCCATTATGGCCGCCTTCTGGACGGCCGATTACCGCCGGATTGACGCGACCATCAACCCTTATGCCACCGAATCTTTCTGGATTGGCCCGTTTGCTTTGCCCATTCCCCAGTTTAGTTCTTTCATCGCCGCTATGATCATGGCCGGCTTAACCATCTATGTGCTGCACTACACCGACGTGGGCAAGGCCCTGCGCGCCCTCTCCCAGGATCGGGACATGGCCGCAGCGTTTGGGGTGAATTACCAGAAAATGTCAATGCTGTTGATGGGCGTCTCCACCGCTTATGCCGGAGCAGCGGGCGTTTTTATTGCCATGATCTTTGCCCTCTTTCCCGAAGCCGGGGTCGAGTGGATTGGGGTCATCTTCGCCGTAGTTATTCTGGGCGGGCTGGCCAACGTGCCGGGCGCCCTGGGGGCCAGTCTGCTCGTCGGTGTGGTTCAAGCTTTAACCACTGCCCTGGCTAACCCGGGCATGGCCCCGCTGGTCACGTTTACCCTGCTGATCGCCGCTCTGTTGTTTAAGCCGGAAGGATTATTTACCCGGAGGTCCAGCCTATGAAAAAGTGGGCCGGGCCGCTGGGTTTTTTGGGGGTCGGCATCCTGCTGGCTATCGTTCCCTGGCTAAAACCAGTCCTTGGCTTTCCAACGTTTTACCTCATCTTTCTTTACTTCACCTTCTTCTGGATTGCCCAGGCCTCAAGCTGGAATATGCTGTCGGGTTACTCCGGCTACTTCAGTTTTGGGCAAGGCGCTTTCTTTGGCCTGGGGGTCTATACCATGGCCACGCTCATTGATAAGTACGAGGTCAATTTTTTGGCGGCGCTGCCCATGGGAGGGATTGTGGCCGCTCTGCTGGGTGTCGGCATCGGCTGGGTTGTTTTCCGGCTGCGGCTGCTCAAGGGCGAGTTGTTTGCTTTGCTGACCCTGGCCGTAGATTTTGTGCTGGCGGCCGTGGTTCGCAACAGCGACGCGATTGACGGCGGCTTTGGGGTGCGGCTTGGGTCGGTCAAGCCGCCGGCTTTTCTGGGCGATTTCTCCACCATGATGTACATCCTGGGCTTGCTGATCGCCCTGATCACCGTGTTTGCCTCCTACCTGATCTATCACTCTCGCTTTGGCCTGGGTTTGTTTGCCATCCGCGACGACGAGGCGGTGGCCGAGGGGTTGGGCGTGCCGACCTTTCGTTACAAAATGACCATCTTCGCCCTCAGTTGTTTTTTTATTGGGCTTTCCGGGGCCTTACATGCGCTGCAGATTGGCTATATCACGGTTGAAGGCATTTTTAGCCTACGCCTGCCCCTGTTCGTTATCTTAATGAGCATCCTGGGCGGGCGGCAGCACTGGCTTGGCCCGGTGATTGGGGCCGTGGTTATCTTTACTTTAACCGATACCTTTAGCAAGGCCAGCGTTGAGTACTTGAATCAAATCATCATTGGCTCCTTCCTGATTATCATGATCCTGTTCCTGCGGGACGGGGTTTATGAGCGCTTAAAACAGCGCCTGTGGTCATCGCTGGCGATTTTGGTTATTTCCGCGGCGGTACTGATTCTGGCCGGTGTTGAAGGCCGGCTGATCTCGCAACTGGCCTATGCTATGTTAATTACCGTGGCCTTCCTGCTGCTTTCAGACAGGCTGTACCGGAAGCTCATCAGCCCTTTTCACTTGCTCCATCCTAAAAAACAGGCAAGGGTGGGCGATGTCTGAGCTGATGTTAACCTGTGAGAACGTGGTAAAAAATTTTGGCGGGGTACGCGCGCTGAACGGCGTCAGCGCCAGGGTGTCCCGGGGCGAAATTCTGGGACTGGTTGGGCCGAACGGCTCCGGCAAATCTACCTTAATCAATGTGATAAGCGGCCAACACCCTGTTACCGCAGGGCGGCTCCTGTTTAAAGGGCGCAACATAACCAAAGATGAGCCGCATCTCATCACCCGGTTGGGCATCGCCCGGACTTACCAGATTCCCCGCCCCTTTCAGACGATGACCGTGCTGAGAAATGTGATGGTCAGCAGCACCTTTGGCCACGCTAACCGGGGGCTGGAGCAGGCCGAGCGGGCCGCCTGTGAAACACTGGAGTTCACCGGCCTGGCCGCTTATGCCGCAATGCCGGTGAGTAAGCTCAACTTACACCAGCGCAAATTTTTAGAACTGGCCCGTGCCCTCTCTACCAAACCGGAGCTGCTGCTGCTGGACGAGGTGATGGCCGGCCTCAACCCGACCGAAATTGACGAGTCGGTGGAGATGATCCGTAAAATTCATGAGAGCGGCGTCACCCTGATCATTGTCGAGCACCTCATGCGAGTTGTGACCAGTCTGTCAACCCGGATGCTGGTCTTGAATTACGGTGAGGTGATTGCCGAAGGCGAGCCGGAGCAGGTCATGCGTGACGCTGGGGTTGTGACTGCTTATTTGGGAAAAGAGTATGCCCAATAACGGTAAGGTCCTGCTTGAAATCAACAACCTCAACATGGCTTATGGCGACGCCCAGGCCCTGTGGAATGTTTCCCTGGCGGTGAATGAGGGGGAGTGTGTGACGATTATTGGGCCTAATGGGGCCGGCAAAACAACCCTGGTCAATGCCCTGGCCGGAATAATTCCGGCCCGCAGCGGTCAGATTCTCCTGGACGGCCGCGATCTGACCCAGGCGCCGGCCCACCGCGTCTGCGGCTTCGGGGTGGCGGTTGTGCCGGAGGGACGCCGCCTCTTCCCGCAGATGTCGGTGCGGGATAACCTGGATATCGGCTCCTATATCCCCAGTGCCCGCGCCCGCCGCGCCGAAACGATCGAGCGCGTCTACACCATCTTTCCCCGCCTCAAGGAACGGGCGCGGCAGTTGGCCGGGACGCTCAGCGGCGGCGAGCAGCAAATGGTGGCCATCGGCCGGGCCTTGATGGCCCTCCCCAGGCTGCTCCTGCTCGATGAACCATCGCTGGGTCTGGCCCCGCTGGTGGTGGATAATATTTTTGCCGTGCTCAGCGAGATCAACAAGGCCGGGGTATCTATTTTGATGGTCGAGCAGAACGTGTCGAAGGCGCTCCAATTTGCGGCCAGAGGGTATGTCCTGGAACAAGGCCGGATTGTCCAGGCCGGGGCAGCCGAAAGTTTGCTACGGGATGAGCATGTCAAGCAAGCCTACCTGGGTTTGTGATCTAAACCCATCAGGAAATAGGGAGGATTTTGTCTATGTAGGGACATATTCGTAAAGTACGGCCCCGGTCCAAATGGAATGGTTGATGATCAGCTAGCGTTTCTATACCTAAATTTCTAAATTTACAGTAGTGACAAAGGAGGTCAACAATGGCAGAGAAGCGAACCTTATTAAAAAACGGATGTGTCCTGACCCTCGATCGGAGTCTGGGGAATTTTAGCCAGGCTGACGTGCTGATTGAGGGCACCAAAATTGCCCAGGTTGGGCCAAACCTGGAAGTGGGTGACGCCGAAACGATTGATGCCTCAAACATGATCGTTATGCCCGGTTTTATTGACTCGCACCGGCACCTGTGGGAAGGGATTTTACGTAACATTGGCTGTGATGTCCCGCTGGAGGGCGAGATCAGCTACCTGGCGTTTGTCTTGAACACCCTGGCTCCCGTTTACCGCCCGCAAGATGTTTATATTGGCAACCTGGTCAGCACCCTAGGCGCGATTGATGCCGGGATAACCACCATCCTTGACTGGTCCCATATTCAGGCTGGACCGGAGCATACCGATGCGGCCATCAGAGCGTTACAAGAGTCGGGGATGCGGGCCGTCTTTGGCTATGGCCCCGTCTGGTATGAGGCGCCCAAACCGGAGCACCCGGACTGGTTCAGGCGGGCCGCCAAGCAGTATTTCTCCTCCAAGGACCAGTTGCTGACGCTGGCCTGGGCTGGTTTTGGGCCGGAATTCAACTCGGTTGAAGGGAACCAGGCCGAGTGGCAGCTTGCCCGCGAGTGCGACGCGCGCATCACCGTCCATGTGGGCGTCGGCACCTTTGGCCGGCATGGCAAGGTGGCCGAGGTGGGCAAGACCGGGATCTATGGGCCGGACACAACCTTTATCCACTGCACCACCCTGAGCGATAACGAAATCCAGATGATCGTGGACTCGGGCGCGACGGTGTCAATTGCTGCACCGGTGGAAATGATGATGGGGCATGGCATGGTCCCAACCCAGAAGTTCCTGGATCGCGGCCTGCGCCCCAGCCTGAGTGTTGACGTTGAGACCAACGTCCCCAATGATATGTTCACCCAGATGCGCTCGCTCGCCTCCCTGCAGCGGGCTTTGCTCTTTGAGCGGCAGTTGGCCGGCGAGGAGAACCTGCCTGACTTTCTGTGCGCCCGCGATGTATTGGAGTTCGCTACCATTGAAGGCGCGCGGGCCAACGGCCTGGAGCACAAGGTGGGCACGCTGACCCCCGGCAAGGAGGCCGATATTGTGATGCTGCGCACCGACCGGGTTAACGTCATCCCCATCAACGACCCGATTGGTGCTGTGGTCTGGGGGATGGATACCGGCAACGTGGATTCGGTCTTTGTAGGCGGCAAGGCCCTGAAACGAGATGGTCAACTCGTCGGGGTGGACATGGACCGGGTCCGCAAAATGGTCTACGAGTCCCGCGATTACGTCGTGGCCAAGTCGGGCTTCAAACTGCCGACGATTTGAGCAGCATTTCGTTGACCCAGATTATGCCGGCGCAGACACAGCCCGCTATCCTTGGCTGAATCGGTAAAATAAAGTATATTCTCATTCCCCCGCCTGGTGGGGGAGTGAGAAAAAATAAAGTATGTAAAGGACAAGGAGGTTTTTTGATGTTAGCCGAAGCTGAAATGAGCGAGAAAACTCAAACTCCCCCCCGCCCGCTGAATGGACCCGAGTATCTGGACAGCCTGAGGGATGACCGGGAAATCTGGATCTACGGCGAGCGGGTCAAAGATGTGACCACCCACCCGGCTTTTCGCAATACCGTACGCATGGTCGCCCGCTTGTACGACGCCCTGCACGACCCCAAAACCAAAGATGTGATGCTGACCGACACCGACACCGGCTCCGGCAGCCAGACCCATCATTTCTTTAGAGCCAGCCGCAGTGCCGAGGAGTACGTGGCTGCCCGTGACGCCATTGCGCAGTGGCAGCGCCTGGTATACGGCTGGATGGGCCGCAGCCCGGATTACAAAGCCGCTTTCCTGGCAACGCTGGGGGCCAACGCTGACTTTTACGATCCCTACCAGGAAAATGCCCGCCGCTGGTACAAACAGTGCCAGGAAAAGGTGCTCTACCTGAACCACGCCATCGTCAACCCGCCGATAGACCGCCACCTCCCCCCCGACGAAGTGGCCGATGTGTACGTTCACGCGGTCAAGGAAACGGATGCCGGTATTGTGGTCAGCGGGGCCAAGGTGGTCGCCACCGGCTCGGCCATGACCCACTTCAACTTCATTGCTCATCATGGCTTGCCCATTAAAAAGAAGGAATTTGCCCTGATCTTTATGGTGCCGATGGATGCGCCGGGGTTGAAGCTGCTCTGCCGGACTTCCTATGAGATGACGGCCAGCGTCATGGGCACCCCCTTTGATTATCCTCTCTCCAGCCGCCTGGATGAGAATGACTCTATTTTGGTCATGGATAACGTGCTGGTCCCCTGGGAAAATGTTTTTGTCTACGGCGACGCCGAGAAATTCAACAACTTCTTCCCGCGCTCCGGCTTTGTCCACCGTTTTGGCTTGCAGGGCTGCACCCGGCTGGCGGTCAAGCTCGATTTTATTGCCGGGCTGCTGCTCAAGGCCGTCGGCGCGACCGGCGTAGCCGATTACCGGGGAGTGCAGGTTAATGTGGGTGAGGTGATTGCCTGGCGCAACATGTTCTGGGGCCTGACCGACGCTATGGCCCGGACCACTACCCCCTGGAATAACGGCGCGGTCCTGCCCAATATGCACTATGTCATGGCCTATCGCATGCTCATGGGCGTGGCCTATCCCCGCATCAAAGAGATCATCCAGCAGGTCGTCTCCAGCGGCTTGATTTACCTGAACTCCAGCGCGGTGGACTTTAAAGTGCCGGAGATTCGGCAGTATCTCGACAAGTATGTGCGCGGTTCCGGCGGCATGCCAGCGGTTGATCGGGTCAAGCTGATGAAACTGCTCTGGGACGCCATCGGCACCGAATTTGGCGGGCGGCATGAATTGTACGAGCGCAACTACGCCGGCAGCCATGAGACGGTCCGCTTTGAACCGTTATTTGTCGCCCAGGCCGATGGCACGGCGGACCAGATGAAGGGCTTTGCCGAGCAGTGCATGGCCGAGTATGACCTCGATGGCTGGACGGTGCCGGATTTGATCAATCCCGACGATATTAACGTCTTCTTGCACAAATTTAACGGTAAGGGGTAGTAAAGGCTAAGGCTAAGGCTGAGTCTTAGCCTTAGCCTGGATAGAAGGATTTTTTATGGATACCACCCAAGAGACCCTCATAGATCCCCGCGAATTTCGTAACTGCCTGGGGCGTTTTGCGACCGGGGTGACTGTCATTACGACCGAAGTGGACGGCCAGGTACACGGGATGACCGCCAACGGCTTCATGTCGGTTTCGCTGGAACCGCCGCTGGTGCTGATTTCGGTAGGCAATAAAGCGCGGCTGAACAGTTTTCTACCGCAAAGCATGAGCTACGGGGTCAGTATTCTGAGCGAGCAGCACGAGCATTTCAGCCGCCATTTCGCGGGTCGCCCGGTTGAAGGGTTGGCCATTCCCCTGGTCAAGAAAAAGGGGGTGCCTGTTTTGGAGGGCGCCGCGGCCTGCCTGGTCGCCCGCGTGGTAGATATTCACCCGGCGGGCGATCATACCCTCTACATTGGGCAGGTGGAGTATCTGGAAACGAGTGAAACCAGGCCGCTGCTGTTCTTTGCCGGCAAGTACCGCATGCTGGACCCCGAACCCAAGCATCCCATGGAAGCCTGGATAGATCACGGACTGTTCTTCTTTGACCCCAGCGGGGGCTTGTAAAATTTAACTATAATGAGGAGAGGAAACACTGATGAGAAAAAAAATGGGTTCACCAGATTTGTCTGTTTTTTCCCGCCGCGATTTTCTAAAAATATCCGCCGGGACTGTAGCGGCTCTATCGCTGGCCGGCTGCGCCGCCGCCGGGTCAAGCACCGGACGAGCGATCAAGATCGGCTATGTCACTCCCAAAACCGGCCCACTGGCCCCTTTTGGCGAGGCTGATGACTTTGTCCTCGCCGAGATGAAAAAGTTTTTTGAGGGCGGCATTGATGCGGCCGGAGCCAAACACCCCTTAGAAATTGTGACCAAAGACAGCCAATCCGACCCGAACCGGGCGGCTGACGTGGCGGCTGACCTGATTTTGAACGACAAAGTTGATCTCGTCCTGGTCTCCTCTACCCCCGAAACCACCAACCCGGTTTCAGACCAATGTGAAGCCAACGGCGTCCCCTGTATCTCCACGGTTGCCCCCTGGCAGCCCTGGTTCTTCCGCAAGGAGAATGCAGCAGAAGCCGGGTACAAGTGGACCTATCACTACTTTTGGGGGCTGGAAGATATTATTGCCGTCTTTCTTGATATTTGGAATTCACTGAATACAAACAAGGTCGTCGGCGGGCTGTGGCCCAATGACGGCGATGGACTGGCCTGGAGCAGTCCTGAGGTAGGTTTCCCACCTGCCCTGGAAAAAGCCGGCTACACCATCATTGATCCGGGGCGCTATGAAAATCTAAAAGATGATTTCTCCGCCGAAATTGCTGCTTTCAAAGATGCCGGCGTAGAAATTGTAACCGGCGTAATGATTCCACCCGATTTAGGCACTTTTCTGACCCAGGCCAGCCAGCAGGGATTCCACCCCAAGGCCTTTACTGTCGGTAAAGCGGCCCTCTTCCCCATCGTCGTCGAGTCTCTCCCGGATAAGTTGGGCCAGGGGCTGACCACCGAAATCTGGTGGACTCCCAATCATCCCTTCAAATCTTCCTTAACCAACCAAAGCGCCAACGAGCTGACCGATGCTTACACTGCCGCCACCAACAAGCAGTGGACTCAACCCATTGGTTTCGCGCACTCCTTATTTGAAGTAGCCGCCGATGTCCTCAAGCGCACCAGCGATATAGACAGTCCGGAGGCCATTGTTGAGGCCATCAAGTCAACCAATTTAGACACAATTGTGGGCAAAATTTCCTGGGGGAGTGGACCTTTCCCCAATGTTGCCAAAACACCACTGGTCGGAGGACAATGGCAAGCCGGTGCACAGAATCCGTTTGACCTGGTCATTGGCACCAACAGCGCCGCTGCCAATATTCCCACTGCCGGTTCAGTTAGCGAAAAAACCTGGCCGTAATCGTAAAGCTTCCAGCTCCACTGCTAAACCATAGGAATTTTGCCGGGATTGGGGGATAAGACAAAATCAAAAATTCCCCTAATCTCCTAATCCCGGCTGAAGAATTACCACATTTCTCGTATACTTGAATTGTTACCAATCGCTTAAATTCAAATCTATGCCTACCCTTCTTGAACTGCAAAATGTAACCAAGACCTTCGGCTCTCTCCTGGTCTGCCACCAGATCAGTACCAGGCTCGAAGCAGGGGAAGCTTTGGGGATTTTGGGTCCAAACGGGGCCGGCAAAACCACGCTGCTTAACCTCATTGCCGGTGACCTGCCGGTGACATCGGGCCGGATCCTCTTCCAGGGCCAGGATATCACCGCCCTCCCGGCGGCCAAACGCTGCCATCTGGGTATTGGCCGCACCTATCAAATTCCCCGCCCTTTTAGCGGTATGACCGTCCTGGAGAATGTACTGGTCGGGGTAGCGTACGGTCATAATCAGCATCAAAAAGACTCTTATGACCTGGCCTACCAAATTCTCAAGCAGACGGGTTTGCTGGACCGCTGGAATGTCGTCGCTGGTACCCTACGCTTGTTAGAACGAAAGCGGCTGGAGCTGGCTCGCGCCCTGGCCACCCAGCCCTCGTTACTCTTACTGGATGAGATCGCCGGAGGGTTGACCGACCACGAAGTCTACGAACTGCTGGAGGTTATTGCCGCGATCCGGGCCAAAGGCGTCACCATAATCTGGATTGAGCATATTGTCCACGCCCTGCTTTCGGCAGTAGACCGGATTATGGCCATCAATTTCGGCGTCAAGCTGACCGAAGGCAAACCGAAAGAGGTGGTTGACAGCCCTGAGTTTCAAGAAATCTATTTTGGCGTTGAGGGCGTGCGGTTGGAGAATACCGTATGACCAGGCTCCTCACCGTCGAAAATATCGAGGTTTTCTACGGCGAGTTTCAAGCTCTTTTTGGAGTCAGCCTTGAGGTTGAAAAAGGAGAAACTGTCGCCATTATCGGCGCTAATGGGGCCGGCAAAACGACGCTGCTGCGTTCAATTTGCGGGGTCTTAGCTCCGGCGAGGGGCCAAATTACCTACAAAGGCCGGGTTATTTCAGGCCAGCCTGCCTACGCCCTCAACCAAACCGGCATTGTCATGGTCCCGGAAGGGCGGAAAATTTTTCCCAGCCTGTCCGTTGAAGAGAATCTCAAAATTGGGGCGTACCACAACCGGCCGGGACCCTGGGATTTGAACAAAGTCTACGATTTATTTCCGATACTCAAGGAACGGGCTAAAAACGGGGGAACCGAGATGTCGGGCGGCCAACAACAAATGCTGGCTATCGGGCGTGCCCTGATGAGCAACCCTGATCTGGTTCTGATGGACGAGATCTCGCTGGGGCTGGCCCCCATCATCGTCAAGGCTTTGTATGAAGTGGTTGACCGCATCTCCCAAGCAGGTACCACCGTCATTTTGGTGGAGCAGGATGTCAGCCGCGGGCTGAATTCGGCGGATCACGTCTATTGTTTACTCGAAGGCAAAGTGAGCCTGGCCGGCCAGCCGGCCGGGATTAGCCCGGAACAGATTTCGCGGGCTTACTTTGGAGTGTGATGATTACGATGCAATGGATCAACACGATTACCCAGGGAATCTTGCTGGGCGGTTTATATGCCCTCTTCGGGACCGGGCTGTCGCTGATTTTTGGGGTGATGCGCCTGGTGAACCTGGCGCATGGCGATTTTATCGTGCTGGCCGCCTATCTCAGCCTGATCGCGATGGCCTTCGGCTTGCATCCGCTGCTAACCTTGCTGCTCGTGATTCCCATCCTGTTCCTGCTGGGAGTCTTGCTGCAGCGCGGCATTCTCAACAGAGTGTTGGGGGAAGGCCTGATGCCGCCTTTGGTCATTACGTTTGGTTTATCCATCCTGGTGCAGAACGGGCTGCAACTGGCTTTTTCTGCCGACTCTCAAGATCTGGATGCCGGCGCTTTGGAAACTGCCAGCATGAGATTTAGCGAAGTGACGATTGGCACGTTTCCACTGATTACCTTTATCACGGCGGTGGTGATTTTGGTTGCCCTGCAGCTCTTCTTCAGCCGGACCAAGCTGGGCCAGGCGTTCCGGGCCACCTCCGACGACCCCGGCACCGCCGAACTCATGGGCATCAACAGCCGCCAGGTCTACGGCTGGGCTATGGGTTTATCGCTGGCCATCGTGGCCGTTGCCGGGGTGCTGCTGGGTATCCGGACCAACTTTACTCCGACCATTGGCCCGGCCCGGCTGATTTTCGCCTTTGAGACCGTCATCATCGGCGGGCTGGGCAGCATTTGGGGCACGCTGGCCGGGGGCATTATCCTCGGCCTGGCCCAAAACATTGGCGCGGCTCTTGACCCGACCTGGTTTCAACTGGCCGGCCATATCGTCACCCTGCTGGTGCTGGCGGTCAAACCCAGCGGCCTGTTCGCCCGGACCCGGGATGCCTGATTTAATTGTGAATGGTGAATTGCCAACTGTAAATTGTGAATAAAAAAATTTTTCTTGAGCCGTTCACTATTCACAATTCATCATTCATACCGCAGGGGTATCCCTTTGGGACAATTCACAATTAGAACGTGTCTATGCTGAAACAAACCATCTCCCTAACCCAACCCGCCTTCTCATCTGAACGCCGCCTGGGGATTGTCGCCGTGTTTTTCCTGGTGAGTTCCTTGACCGTGCCGCTCTGGGCCGACTCAGGTACGATGCGCACCTTGATCGAGTTTATCTACCTGCTTGCCCTGGCGCAGATGTGGAACCTGCTGGCCGGGTACGCCGGCATGGTTTCCATCGGCCAGCAAGCCTGGGTTGGCCTCGGCGGCTACGCCATGATTGTCCTGGCCGACGACCTGGGGATCAATGTCTTTGTGGCGGTCTTTCTGGCGGGCTTGGTGGCTATGCTCTTCGCCTTACCCACGGCTGTCCTGGTTTTCCGGCTGCGGGCCGGCTATTTCGCCATTGGCACCTGGGTCATCGCCGAAGTCTTTCGCCTGCTGGTCGCCAGCAGCACCGGCTGGTTGCAGGGGGAGTCAGGCCGGACGCTGGCCGCCTTCGCCGAAATGGGCCGGAATAGCCGCGAAATCTGGACCTATCTCATTGCCATTGTGATTGGTTTTGGCTCGATTGCCCTGGTATACTATTTGATGCGTTCTAAATGGGGGTTGGGCTTAACCGCCACCCGCGACTCGGAAGCGGCTGCGGCCAGCGTGGGCATTGACACCTATCGCCTCAAGCTCATGGTTTTCCTGGTGTGCGCCTTCGGAACCGGAGTGGTGGGGGCCTTGATCTATTTAACCGTCCTCAATATTCGCCCCTCCGCAGCCTTCTCGGTGCAGTGGACCGCCTTTATGATCTTTATCGTGGTAATTGGCGGTATTGGCACCATCGAAGGGCCGATTATAGGGGCTGTCATCTTTTTTATCATTCGCGAATACCTCTCTGATTTTGGCGAATGGTCTTTTATTTTTTTAGGCGTGACCGCGGTGGTCATGATGCTTTTTATGCCGCAAGGGGTGTGGGGCCTGCTGCGCCATCGCTTTGACCTGGAATTTTTTCCGGTACGGCGACGCCTGCCGCCTCATTTGCGCTGGAAAGGTAGCAAAGTAGCAGAGTAGCAAAGTTAGAAAAAGTAGTATCACCACTTACTTCCTGCTACTAACTGTTGGCTACTGACCACTGGTTGCTGACTACGATGGAGTAAAGTCAAATGAGCACTGTCATTATCGTTGGGGGGAGCTACGCCGGTCTGGCCGCTGCCCTGGAATTACGCCAGCGCCTGCCGGCCGGTGATACGGTCCGGGTGGTTTCGGCCAGTGAAACTTTTATCTTTCACCCTTCCTTGATTTGGGTCGTGCAGGGTGAACGAGAACCGGCCGACATCTCTTTTCCGATCCGGCCGGTGTTAGAAGAGGCTGGAGTTGAGTTTATCTGCGCCCAGCTTGAAACCATCCAGCCCCAGGAAAAAACTGTTACCCTTAGTCCGCAGCAGTCGCTCAGTTTCGACAAGTTACTGATCGCTACCGGCGGTGAATGGGATTGGGACGCTGTTCCCGGCTTGTGGCCCAAGCCCAGAGGCAATACGGTCTCCATCCTGTCACCGTGGGATGCCATGGCGGCTCGCACCGAGTGGCAGGCCCTCCTGGCCAACCCCGGCCCGGTTGTCATTGGCGCTGTACTCAACGCCGGTTTGTACGGAGCCGCTTATGAATTTGCCCTCAACCTGGATATTGCCCTACGCAAGGCAGGCGTCCGCGACCAGGCCCCCATCACGTTTGTTACCCCGGAACCCTTCCTGGGACACCTGGGGCATGGGGGCCTGGGCAACTCCCGCCAAATCATCGCAGAAGCATTCGCCCGTCAGACAATCCTGGCGATCACCGAAGCCCAAATCGAGCGGGTTGAAGCCGAGGCGGTCGTATTGGCCGGCCGGCGGCAGCGGCTGCCATCTAAGTTTACGATGCTGGTACCGCCTTTTAAAGGGATAAAACCAGTTCGCGAAGTGCCCGACCTGGGTGATGCCCGGGGCCTTATCCCGGTTGACGATTACTATCGCAACTTAAACTATCCCGATATTTTTGCCTCGGGTGTGGCGATTCAGGTCAAACCACAGGTCAGCACGTTGCTGCCAGTTGATGTCTTGATTACCGGCACGGTCAGCGCCGAGATGGGGCGAGCTGCCGCGGCCAATATCGCGGCGGATTTGGGCCACGGTGCGCCGGTCCGCAAGCCGGCGAGCGCCTTAAAGTCCTTTTACGTCCTGGACTCCGGCTCGCATGGTCTGTTTATGTCGCTCGGCTCGCAGTCGTGGCTCAACGTGCAGCTCAATGTTCCCGGTCCCTGGTCTCACTGGGCCAAAGTGATTGCCGAGAAGTATCAGATGTGGCAGATCCAATCGGGCCGGTACTGATTTCTAGGGTTAGATGTGTTATCCAAGCAAGATTTTTCACGCTTAGTGGGCCGGGATTAGGGGATTTGGGGGTTTTTTTCATTTTTTCTTTAATCTCCTGATCCCCAAATCCCGGCGAAAGCTTTGCTAGACATCCATAATGACGCAATTTAACTACACTGCCTATGCCCAAGAAATTATTTTTGACGCCGGAAGTCTGGCCCGGCTGGGAGAGGCGGTCAACCGCTTTGGCTGGCAGCGATTAATGCTCTGCACCAGCCCCTCGCTGCGGACCAATGGCCATGTGGCCACAATTGAAGCAGCTTTAGGGGCGCGGCTGGCCGCGTCCTATGAACGCACCCAGCCGCATGTGCTCGATTTTCAACTGGCTGAAGCCCTGGATTTGGCTCGGACGGCAGAGATTGATGCCGTGATTGGCCTGGGTGGAGGCAGTCCCATTGGCCTGGCCAAGGCGGTCAGTTCAGCCCTGGAAGAGCAGCGAACGGGCCGCCCCGCCCGCGCCGCTTTTCCTACCGACCAGCCGCTCATCCCGGTGGTAGCGATACCGACCACCTATGCCGGTTCGGAGATGACTCCAATTTATGGCGTCACTCACCACACTGATGGCGCCATGCACAAAATTACAGTCAGAGATGCTAAAATCGCGCCCAAGCTGGTCATTTACGACCCCCTGCTTACCCTCAACCTGCCCCCAGAAGTGACGGCCGGAACGGGGATCAACGCGCTGGCCCACTGCGTCGAGGCCGCCTACTCCGTCACCCGCCACCCGCTGTCTACGGCGGCGGCGCTGGCCGGGATCCAAGCCATTACCCGCGCTTTGCCCCGCTGCTACCGTCAAGGCGACGACCTGGCAGCCAGAACCGAGATGCTGCGGGGGGCGCACCTGGGCGGGACGGCCCTGGCCAGTGTTGCGATGGGTTTGCACCACGGCCTGTGCCATGTGTTGGGTGGAACGGCAAGAGTGCCGCATGGGGTCGCCAATGCCATTATGCTGCCTCATGCCATGCGCTTCAATCTCGACGCGTGCGCCGGGCAACTGGCCCAGGTCGCCAGGGCGATGGGCCTGGATGGGGCCGGTCAAAGTGACGAGGCCGCCGGCGAAGCAGCCGCTCAGCATGTTTACCATCTGGTCAGCCAATTGGGGCTGCCGCAACGTCTGCGTGAGGCCGGCGTAAACGAAGCCGACCTGCCCCACCTGGCTGAATTGGCCCTTAAGAGCAGCGCCGTCCAGAGCAATCCCATGCCTCTGACCAGCGCAGTCCAGGCGGAGGCTATCTTCAGAGCCGCGTGGTAAGCGGCTGCCAGTAAACAGTGAACAGTTATCAGTTGGACTGTCCCCTTGCAACTGACCGCCGATAACCATATATTGTTTTTATAGGAGTTTAACCTATGCGCAATCTAACCGAAGAGAATGTAACCGAAGTCGTCAGCAAAAGCTTTGCCAATACCCAGAATCCGCGTCTGAAAGAAATCTTGACCAGCCTGGTCAAGCATCTCCATGCGTTTGTGCGGGAGGTGGAGCTGACCGAGGAAGAGTGGCTGTATGGGATTCAATTTCTGACCCGCACCGGCCATATGTGCGATGATAAACGCCAGGAGTTTATTCTGCTGTCGGATACGCTGGGCGTCACCACACTCAAAGATATCATCAATAACCGCAAACCGCCGGGGGTGACAGAGTACACCATCCTGGGCCCCTTTTACGTTGAAGACGCGCCAGAACTGCCGGCTATGGCCGACATCGCCGGCAACACGCCCGGCGAGCCGGTGCTTGTTTCCGGCCGGGTGACCGATCCCTCCGGCCAACCACTGGCGGGGGCGCTGCTCGACGTTTGGCAGGCTTCCGCCGAGGGATTCTATGATGTGCAACTGCCGAGCCAGACTGAGCTGAATTTGCGGGGCAAATTCCGCACCGATGCCGAGGGGCGTTACGCCTTCCGCACTATCAAGCCTTCTTTTTATCCCATTCCCGGCGATGGGCCGGTCGGCCAGATGTTAAAGGCGGCGGGTCGCCATCCCTACCGCCCAGCGCATATCCACTTTATTGTGTCAGCCGAGGGTTATGCACCGGTGACCACCGAAATTTTTGTCGAGGGTGATCCTTACCTGGACTCCGATGCCGTATTCGGCGTCAGAAGCTCCCTGGTGGTTGATTTCGTCCGCAGCGAGTCGGCTGAGGAGGCCGCCCGGTATGGCGTTACAGCTCCTTTCTCCACCGTCGAATACGATTTTGTCTTGCAGCCAGCCGCATCGGGCGAGAACTAACCTTTAATCACGGCAATCGGGGTCAAGCGAGCCACTTTTTTGGCAATACCCGCGCCATGCACCACTTCCACCACTCGATCCACGTCCTTGTAAGCAGCGGGCGCTTCTTCGGCCAGGCCCGACATGCTGCCGGCTCGCACCCGAATGCCGCCTGCTTCCATTTCCTCGCGCAATTCAGAACCACGGATGCTCCTTTTTGCCTGGTGGCGGCTCATCATCCGCCCCGCACCGTGGCAGGTTGAGCCGAACGTCTGGGCCATCGAGCCGGCCGTCCCCAGCAGCACCCAGCTCGCCGTGCCCATCGAGCCGGGCACCAGCACCGGCTGGCCGATATCGCGGTAAATATCAGGCAGCGCCGGCGAACCAGGCCCGAAAGCGCGGGTCGCCCCTTTGCGGTGAACACAAACTTTTACCCGGCGGCCATCCACTTCGTGTTCCTCAATCTTGGCCATATTATGAGCAATGTCATAAACCTGATAGACGCCGTGATTTCTGACCTTCCCGGCCAGAGCTTCTTCAAAACTACGGCGAATGTGAAAGGTCAGCACCTGCCGGTTGGCAAAGGCATAATTGGCGGCAGCTTTCATGGCGGCCAGGTAATCTTGTCCCTCCGGACTGCTCAAGGGGGCGCAGACCAGTTCCCGGTCGGGCAGCTTGATCCCATAGCGATGCACCGCACTCTGGAAACGATTAACATAGTCGGTGCAAATCTGGTGACCAAAGCCCCGCGAACCGCAGTGAATCTGGACCGTCACCTGGCCGGGGAAAAGGCCCATGCGGTCGGCGGCTGTCTCATCAAAAACTTGATCCACCACGTCCACTTCGATGAAGTGGTTGCCCGCGCCCAGCGTGCCAACCTGATCATTACCGCGCTCTTTGGCCCGCTCACTGACCTTGCTGGCGTCGGCCCCTTCCAGGCGGCCCCATTCCTCCGTCCGCTCCAAATCGGCTTCGCTGGCATAACCACGCTTCAAAGCCCAGCGCGCGCCTTCTTCGACCAGGCGGTCCAATTCGCCATGTCTGAGCCTGATACTGCCCTTCTCCCCTACCCCGCTAGGGCAGTTAGCATACAAAGCAGTTGCCAGATTATTCAAATGAGGATCAACCTGGGCTTTAGTGAGGTAAGTTGCCAGTAGGCGCACGCCGCAGTTGATATCGTAGCCTACCCCGCCCGGCGAAATGATGCCGTCAGGCAGTTCTGTCGCTATTACGCCCCCTATTGGAAAACCGTACCCCTGATGAATGTCCGGCATGGCCAACGCGTACTTTACAATCCCCGGCAGCGTGGCCGTATTGACCAGTTGCTCCAGGCTTTTATCCTCCAACGCCTTTTCCATCAGCTCCGGGTCGGCGTAAAAGCGAGCCGGGACGCGCATAGTTTCCTGGAACGAGGCCGGAACTTCATAAATAAATTTGTCAATACGTTTGAAATCATGACTGCTTATCATTAGTATCTCCTCAACCAGAAGCAAGTAATTTATTCCCCTACTACTTACTCCCTACTCCCTTCTTCACACATCGAATACAATCGTTGCTTCCAACCCCGTGTCTGTCTGGACAATTTCAAGATTGTGGTAAGTGACCGCTTTGATGTGTTTTTGGAGATTGTGGACGTGCCCGCCTCGAACCGTTGCTTGCAAATGAGTTGGCGTAACCTCGACAAGCTCGAACTGGCGAAACACAAGCAGCTCTGCTTCGGCCCAGTAAGCCAGTTCGCCCAGCCAATTGACCAGCAGGCTCTCGCCGTCGAAGGCGTCCAGCTCAACCTGGCGTTCAATTTCCAGGGGGACAGCCGCCGGTTCGGCCACCAGTAAGCTGGCCATCCCATAAGCGGCGTTGACCAGGAACTCCGGCCAATCCCGCCCGCGCACACGCAAGGCCCAATCGGCCGTGTGTTCGATCTCTTCAAAGCCGGCCGCTAAGGCCGTTTCCGGTTTCGATTCAGACTCGGTAGGCATCAGTCTCTCCCAACGGTAGAGTTAAGGAAGAATTTTAACCGCCGGTTCTCTTTTCATCAAATTACTATGACGACCAATAACCCAGCTTTTGCGCAGCCCGAACCAAATCGTCCCGAAACTGGGGATGGGCGATATTAATTAATTCCCTGGCCCGCTGGCGGATGGTTTTACCATGCAGCGAAGCCACCCCGTACTCGGTGACGACATAATGCACATCGTAGCGGCTGGTGACCACCCCGGCCCCCCGATCCAGCATAGGCACAATCCGGCTGACGCTCTCACCCTGGGCGGTCGCCAGCAGAGCGATGATCGGCAGGCCACCTTTAGAACGGGCTGCTCCTCTGATGAAGTCAACCTGGCCGCCAGCCCCGCTATAAAGGTGAGGACCGATGGAGTCGGCACAAATCTGGCCGGTCAAATCTATCTGCAGGGCCGAGTTGATCGCTACCATCCGCTCGTTGCGGGCAATATTGAACGGGTCGTTGATATAATCGGTAGGGTACAGCTCAATCAGGGGATTGTTATGCACAAAACGATAAAGGCGCTGCGAACCGAACAAGAAGCCGGCCACAATCTTACCCGGATGAAACGTTTTCCTGGCGCCGGTGATAACGCCGGCTTCGACCAGATCAACCACCCCATCCGAAAAGAGTTCCGTATGAATCCCCAGATCACGGTGCTGGGTCAGGTTCCGCAGCACAGCATCGGGAATGCTGCCGAGGCCCATCTGCAGCGTAGCCCCATCCGGGATCAGTTCGGCGATATACTGGCCGATGCGCATATGCCGGGCCGAATTACCGCCCTGGGGCGCTTCCGGCAAGGGGTAGTCCACCTCGACGATGTGCCGGAGCCGGCTGACATGAATCAAACTGTCTCCGCAGGTCCGGGGCATTTGCCGGTTGATCTCAGCCACGATAGTTTGAGCCGCCTCGGCTGCCGGTTTGGTTACACCCACTTCGACGCCGAAGCTGCAAAAGCCCTGCTCGTCCGGAGGCGAGAGGGAAATCAAAGCCACGTTAAGGGGCAAAGCACCGTTGCGAAACAGATGGGGTATTTCCGAGAGAAAAAGCGGGGTAAAGTCGGCCCGGCCTTCACCCACAGCCCGGCGTACATTGGGGCCAATAAAAAGAGCGTTGTGCCGAAAGGTACCTTCAAACTCAGAATCAAGATAGGCAGCAGGGGTGAAGGTCAAGAGGTGAGCAATTTCGACGCGGCGGAGTGGCTGGCCGGCCGCCCGACGCTGGCGGGCATAGCCCGGCAAGGCGGCAATCAACATCGCCGGTCCCCCAGCCCCACCTCCAATATATACCCGCTGCTCTGATTGCAGGCAGGTCAAGGCCGTCTCGATGTCGGTTATTTTGTCACAGTAGATACGGTTCCAATTCATCGGGTGACTCCTCCACATACCCAGCGGATTCGAATTTGAGGGGTCAGACCCGGAGGTGACCCTGTTCGGCACGCAGGTGTGCCTCATTCAAAAAACAGATCTACTGATACGGGCCAAGTTCGGTACACTGAGCACCCCGCTGCAAAGCCTGCCCATTGGCAGCCAGCAACTCTCGTTTACTCTGAGGTAAGTGCTGAAGTAAAGCTCGTTCCACCGCCGCCAGAGGCACGACACGGGTGACAGCCACTAAAGCGCCCAGGGCGACCATATTGGTTACTTTGATGTCACCCAATTCAGCAGCGATTTCGCCGGCGGGTACGGCGACATAATGAATATCGGGCCGGCGGGAGGCAGGTGCGATGAGTGAACTGTTGTAGACCAGCACCCCACCGGGCTGCACCAGCGGCTCATACTTCTCCAAAGAAGGATTGTTCAGGACAAGTGCTGCCCGGGGGCAGCGCACCACCGGCGAGCCGATTTCTTCATCGCCAATGATGACCGTCACGTGGGCCGTCCCGCCCCGCATCTCCGGCCCGTAGCTGGGCAGCCAGGTGACGTTTTTGCCGCTGTCCAGACCCGCCTGGGCCAGCACCGTCCCGGCCAGAAGCGCCCCCTGGCCGCCAAAGCCGGATAGAATAAACTCTGTCTGCATACACTCCTCCTCTAATTCAACTGTCTGACCCGCTCCGACACTTTATAATTGCCCAGCGGATAGTACGGAACCAACTGCTGTTTGATCCAATCGAGGGCCTGCAGCGGGGTCAGGTCCCAATTGGTCGGGCAGGAGGATAGAAACTCAACCAGGGAGAAGCCGGCGCCGGCCACCTGGGTGCGAAAGGCCACCCGGATCGCTTTTTTGGCCTCTTTGATGGTACGAATATCGTAAACCGAGCGGCGGACCACGTAAGCTGCGCCCGGCAGCCCGGCTAACAACTCGGCGATCCGGATCGGCATGCCGGTCAACTCCACATCGCGGCCCAGCGGCGAGGAGGTCGTCACTTGCCCAGGCAAACTGGTGGGAGCCATTTGCCCGCCGGTCATTCCATAAACGGCGTTGTTGATAAAAAAGACGGTGATGTTTTCGCCTCGCGTAGCCGCCCAGACAATCTCGGCCAGGCCGATTGCTGCCAGGTCGCCGTCACCCTGGTAGGTGAAGACAATTTTATCCGGCTGGACCCGCTTGAGGCCGGTGGCCATGGCCGGCGCGCGCCCGTGAGCGGCTTCGGCGCTGTCCAACTCAAAATAATTGTACAGAAAAACGGAGCAGCCTACCGAGGCGACGGCGATGGTCCGTTCTCGAATGTCCAACTCGTCAATAACTTCGGCAATGAGTTTGTGAATCAGCCCATGAGTGCAGCCGGGACAGTAATGCATCGGCGCCTCACTCAACGCCCCCGGTCGTTGGTAAACAACTTGTTCGACCCATCGTTCGGTCATCATCGTCACCTCCTTAAAGTCAGAACCGGCTCGTACGGCTCAGATAGTACACTGTCAAGCGAGATGAGTTGCCGCTCCAGCATCACAATTTGCTCCATAATTTCATCTGGCAGTGGCACAACGCCGCCGGTATGGCCGAAGAAGCGTACCGGCACCCGGTCGCCAACTCCCAGGCGTACATCTTCGACCATCTGGCCGGCGTTCATCTCTACCACCAGGATGGCCTGGACCTGCCGGGATAACTTCTCCAGCGGGGCAAAGGGAAAGGGGTACAGGGTAATGGGTCTCAGCAAGCCGACGTGAATCCCCTCGCGCCGGGCCTCGCGGATCGCCGTCTTGGCAACACGAGCCACCGTGCCAAACGCAACAAGCAAAACCTCGGCATCCGCCGTCATAAACGCTTCAAAACGGACCTCATCGGCCTTGATTCGTTCGATTTTGGCCTGCAAGCGCCGGTTGACCTGCTCCAGAACCTCGGCATCCAGATAGACCGAGGTGATGATATGCTTGGACCGGCCCTCTGCTCCGGTCAAGGACCACGCGGGGCGGGTGAGGCGCGGTTTTTGAAGGGGGGGCAACTCGGCTGGCTCCATCATCTGGCCGATGAGGCCATCGCCGGCCACAATGACCACGGTGCGATACTTTTCAGCCAGGTCAAAGGCCAGCCCGGTCAAATCAATGGCTTCCTGCACTGAACTGGGCGCCAGGACCAGGCAGTGAAAATCGCCGTGGCCGGCGCTCTTGGTCAGTTGGTTGTAGTCGGCCTGAGTGGGTTGGATATTGCCCAGGCCCGGCCCTCCCCGCATGATATCCACGATCACGGCAGGCACTTCGGAGCAGGCCAGGTAAGAAAATCCCTCTTGCATTAGGCTGATGCCCGGCCCCGAAGAGGAAGTCATCACCCGTACCCCGGCACAAGCCGCTCCATAGACCATATTGATAGCGGCGACTTCACTCTCCGCCTGCAAAAAGGTGCGTCCCAGTTGGGGCATGCGCAGCGCCAGGTGTTCCAGTAGTTCGGTTTGGGGGGTTATGGGATAGCCAAAATAGGCTTGCAGCCCGGCGCGAATGGCCGCCTCGGCGATGGCAACATTGCCTTTTAATAACTCTCTGGCCATTTTTATCCACCTCCCTTCATTGTTTACTGACCCCCAAAAAGATAAGGCAAGTTCATTCAGGCCGAGACAAATTGAGGCTCCACCTGCTTGACTTCACGAAAGACGGTAATAGCTGCTTCGGGACAGATCATAGCGCAGAGCATGCAACCGGTGCATCTGCCTTCCGAGTCCAGCAACGCGGCCGGCCGGTAACCACAGAGATTGTAATGACCGGTCACATAAATAAGCTGATAGGGACAAACCGCGGCACAAAACTCGCAGCCTTTGCAGATTATTTCGTTGATGACAATACGCCCTCTGGCCATGGCCCGCTCCTTTGGTTAAAAATAAAAAATCTCCCCAATTGCGCTCGGCATCTGGAGAGATCAACAAATAAATGACCTTTTTTTCTTTTATCGGGGGATGAAGGTGCAGTTTACCTTGCGCAAACTACTTCAGAACCTCAAGTTCGTTATTTTCTTCACTTGCCTCCAAAAATCATTATACTATACTTCGGCTCATAAATCAATGCTTTGGCAAGCAAAGACACTCTGCCACTCCGAGACGACTCTATTCGCGGCTCATCAAATAATGCCGCAGCTAAAGCAGCGCGGCCAGGGTTGGCAGTGAGACCGGCCAGTGACCATTTTCCTGAACGGTCCGGATTGCCTCATTAATAACGTGGGCCTCCTGCCGATATAGCTGGCCCCGTAATTGAGGGGGGACATGCTGCATGTGCTCTTTAATTGTCGCCAATCCCACCACAAAAAGAGTGAACGGTTCAATCTTGGCCAGGCGTCCCTCGAAGCCTGCTTCGTTTCCGGCCCATTCAGCCCGCCGTCGGGCCAGGAATGACTCGAACTCAGTGACCAAGATCGTGGGGGGATCTTGGCCTGGCACCAGGTGAAAAATAGGCGCCGGCGAGGTTAATTCGCAACTCGTGTATAAACTGTGGTTGGTTATTTCCATTTTACCGCCAAAGGTAAAAGCTGTGACCATCTTATCCCGATAATCCTGCAATATCACCCGGCCCGGCCCGACCCTCAACGGGCTTGTGCCGGTCCACGAGGGGCCAATGGTCACTCGCACCAGGTCTTGATCCGCCTTGAAGATAAATAAATGTACCCTGATAGGGTCAAAATGCTTCTCAGTCGGTTGGCTGTAAATATTAATATCCAGTTGTGAATAAGCATGAGTACCCGCTTGAGGCAGTGGGTGAAAATAATAACCTAATTCGTTTATCATCCTTATTTCTCCTTGACTGGCCGGTCCCCCCTTTCCCAAGCAGAATAACATATTTTGGAGTGAAGCTAATCAGAAATACCACAGGCGGTTGAATAGCAGCGATATAGATCAATCCTATTCGGACTAATTATACCTGACCTACGGCATTAATGGAATAAAATATCTCTCCACTTCATCTGTATGTAGTGGTTCGCTCAGAATCTTAACCAAATTTTTGGCCATTACGCCTTATTATTAAGAAATATTACATAATAACAGGTTTTTTTTCTAAAAAGTTTTGCTCATTATACTGGATACGTAAAATTGGATTGTCTTACTAAGTAGATTGATTCGTTTGGTGGAGATGGCGTCAGAGTGAAGAGTTATTTCTCGTTCCCACCCTAAGCCATGATTTTTACCTGGGCCTTTATCGGCGTAACAGTTTTTGCTTTTCAGAAAATTTGGTCTATCATATAATTGACATAAGTATAAAGTCAAATGTGAAACGATTATTCGAACTTTTTCCGATTTACTCTGATTATACGGATGCCTCGTAAACCAGATTCTTCGTTGTCCTTATTGGAGTATTCACACAAAAATTTGTTACTGTGATAGAGGGGTGAGCAGGAACCGAATTTAGTTCTCTTAGGTTCAAACTCTACATAAATAGAATATTAGTTAAGCAGTAAAGATTATCAGATTATGGCTAGAAAACCAACGACCTCCAGTAAATCAGCCCCATTTTCAGAGGTCAGCACAGACATGCAGATCAACCTCCAGGAAACAATTCCTGTGGTAGCGTCTGTAGAGGTGATTCTACCTGACCCGGGTCAACCCCGCCGTCTCTTGCCCAACGACATTATCGAAGCCCTTTCCCAAGGCAACCTGTCACAGCGTGAGGCACTCCAGGAGTGGCTGCAGCGCGCTGAGAATGAAGCGGCAGAGCCGGCGCTCCGCCAGAATGTGCGTGAGTTGAAACGACTGGCTCATAGTATTGAACAGCATGGCCTGATCAGCCCCATTTCAGTTCGTCAGCCCGCAGCCCACGAAGCCGTACCCTCTGGTATCGCCTATTTTATTGTTACAGGCGAGCGACGTTACTGGGCTCATGTCTATCTCTTAAGCGAGAGCAGACAAATTCAGGCTGGTGAAGTTACCAGCAGTCCCAGCGAAATCAAAATCAGCTTAGCCCCGGCCGGGATTACCATCAGGGCACACCAGTTGATTGAGAATTTGTTACGGGAGGATCTCAATGCAGTCGAACGCGCTCAAGGGATGTGGGCGCTGCGGTATGAATTATCCGGGGTGAACTACAGTTCACCCCCACCAACTTCGTCGGAAACGGACGAGGAAAAGGTAGACGAGAGTTTACCGGTCTCCCCTACCCCACTCTCTCCCTCCACAGTGAACTATAGTTCACCTTCACTCGTGCCCTGGGCCAGGGTCGAAGAAACATTGGGCATCTCCAAACGCTACCGTATTTTTGTTACTTCGATCCTGCAACTGAGCGAGACGGCTCAGGCGCTCGTGGTCGCCCACAATCTGGCTGAGATGACTATTCGTCCCATTACTCAGAAGCTAAGAGGCAAACCAGAGTTACAGCTCAAAGCCCTGCAACAATTGGTTGAGTGGCAAACTGCCGAGGAAGATGAAGGTCCTGAGCAGTCTATTACTGCTTCAGTCAAAGAGTTTGTTGATAAACTGTTAATTGATGAATTAATTGGAGATACAACGGAGTCTGAAATCCCTCCGCCGAAACGACTGCGGGCCGTTTCTTCGGCCCCTGTGGTGCGCTTCCGTGATAAAGTCCGCCAGACCCTGGATTTTTTAAACCGGCTAAAAAAACCAGATCGGGCCGAGCTTACCAGAGCTTTGCAGTACGGTGACTACGCCGACGTGATGCTCGATTTGCGCAACCTGCGCGAGCAGATTGACACAATTCTTGCCAACGTCCCTCCAGCAGCAGACCCAACGATGAGTCCGCCTCACTTAACTCCTCCAACTACAGCAGAGACAAACCAAACTGAGTCAGAGGATTCTCCTTAGATTTAACATGGGTCTCCCTCTAACAGATGTTTTTATGGTTTGCTGCTCAGCTCAGGAAAGAGCTGGCCCCTCTTAAAGGAGCTTTAGGCTGAAACCAGGGGCAGCATCTCCATAGCGGTCAGCGTTTTGAGGCGGCCCTTCCAGCGACCCAGCTCCTGCCGCTCAGAGGTTAAATTCTCCAAAAACAGCAACACTTCGGGATCTGGTTCGCCGGCAACAGTATGGGCCAGCGGGGTACCCGGCAGAGGATAAAAGAAATGGCTGTTGATAGTCGCGCCCATTTTGGTCAAGCGCCGGATAGCGGCCACAGTCAACTCCCGATCTTCCGATGTCTCTCCCGGCAGGCCGAAGATAAAATCAACAATGCACTTTAGCCCTGCCGCCACAATAATTTCGGCCGATTCAAACACGTCCTCAACCGTATGGCCGCGATGAATGAGTTGGAGCATTCGCGGCGAGCCTGATTGCGCCCCAATCACAATGTTATCATTGGCGCAATATTTCGTCACCAGGGCCATGCCCTCTTTGCTGACCGAGCCGGGCCGCACTTCCGAGGGAAACGAGCCGAAAAAGGTATTCTCCTTGCCCATTAAGGCACTCACCGCGTGGACCAAACGCTCGACCGGCTCCAAATTGGGGTGGCGGCCATCGGGCGACCCGTAACAAAAGCAATCGGCGCTGATAAAGCGGGCGTAGCGCATCCCCACTTCCTCCCGCGCCTGTTTCAGCCAATAGAGAATCTGCTCGACGCTGCGGTAGCGCATCCGGCCGCCCATAAAAAAGGGCGTCTGGCAAAAGCTGCAAGCCCAGGGACAACCCCGCGTAATTTCGATGGCCGCCAGCTTGCGGTGCCTGATCGAGAAAGGAGGGTAAGCATCCAGATCAACCCAAGGCCCGCGCCGGGTACGGACGAATTTACCCGTGTCGTCCAGGTAGGCAATCCCGCTTAAGCCCTCAAATGAGGCCTCGCCCGTTAAAATACGGTCCAGCAGCAGAGGGAACGTCACCTCCCCTTCCCCGGTCACAACTACCTGAAACCCCAGCCTGAGCGTGCTTTCCGGCTCTCCGCTGGCATGCGGACCGCCAGCCACAAGAGTAACATTTGACGGCAAAGACGGCAGCCCCTCCAACACAGGTAGAATCTGAGGCAACTGGGGCGACATGAAAGAGAAAGCCACCACGACATGCCGGTGGAGAATCGCCGCTTGGCGGACGCGCTCACCCAGGCCGGCCCGTCCTTGCCAGAATTCCAGGCGGAGGTCCGGCCGTGCCTGATCAAGAATGCCGGCCAGGGCAGCAACCGAATAGCGATTGTATCCTTCCATCACAAAAATTAACAGATCATTCATGATTAACTGCCTCTCCTGGCTGCTTCCACCATCACAGCTTTTTCTATCAAGAACCCATCAGAACTTATCTTCAGGTATTTTAGCCGCTTAACCATTTCTGGCAACCTGGTCTCCGTTTTTATTAGCAGGGGTGAGCAGCCGGGCGTAATATTCGTTGGCCTGGTTGGGGTAAAGATCAGCCAACTGTAACAACGTTCGCCAAGCGCGCTGGCGCACATAAGGGTCTTGATCCTGAATCAACGTATCCAGTACCTTGACTACCAATTCGGCGTTTAGACTGGCCAGGCGATCCAGAGAGTCACCCAAGGCCCGCCGCACGTGGATATCCGGGTCCAGGGCGAGGGCTTGTAGAATCGCTCCAATTTTACGGGTAAGCTCTGGCATCTTTAACGCTTGACCTTGCAGCAGATTCAGCATTTCCGGCAATGCTTTGGAGACAGGCCGGCGCAGGTTCTGATGCTCGGCCGGCGTACCGGCTTCGTTCCGACGCAAGAAGTAAGCAATCAAATCAAGCCCCACTTCCGCTTGGCTCTTAAGCAGCCGGGGCGCGACGCGCAAGATACAAATGCGGAAGATCCGCTCCGGGTGCGCCCGGTTGGCGTTCATACTGGCCAGAGCCGCTTCGGGATGAGCCTGAGCCTCCTGCAGCAGTTGCTGCAAATAAGCAATTGCCTCTTGCTGGACTGGATCATCCAGCCGCAGGGCTGCCAGGTAGGGGTGGGCCGTCGCGGCACTGATCAATCCCTGGCTCTCCAAATCGTGCAATACCTCAACGGTGGCCATAGCCGTATAAACTTCGTCCTGGGGCCGGTAGATCAAGAGTTGTAAGACGGCTTCTGGCCGGTAACGATAAAGCAGCGGCACAGCCTCGACCACCCGCCGGCGAATATCGGTTCGATAATCAGGATGGTAATCACTGCGCAGCCGGTCGGCCAGGCGAAGGGCCGAGTCGGGCTGCAACTGGATCAGCTTGGGCAGGGCTTCGGTAATACGGCGCTTGATTTCCCAGCGATCCTGTTGAGCCGCTGTTTCAAGCGACTCAAACAGCACGCTTAACGGATGCTCATCACTGCCGTGGGCGAGAATCTCACCCAATAGATCGTCAATCAACCCCTCCTCGGCGGTAAGTGAGGCCACAGGCAAGGGCCTTAGCGCCCCTGGGGACGGCATGGCTGGCGATAACGGAGGGGTTGTTGGGGGAGATACTGCCGCAGGCGCACCTGTTTGTGCCGCCAGGTGAGTCAAACGATAACCGTCGAATACCATTGCGGCAGTATGGACTGCCACACGTAGCGCCTCTGGGGAAATGCCCGGTGTTTGAGCCAGTTGGTTAAAAGCCTCGCTTAGCTGCTGAAGATGAGGATCTGCCAGGGTGATAGACTCCCCTCCTGGCAGGGGGGCAAAGCCGGCCGCCTCAAGGAGACGATTAATCTCTTCTGGTCTTAAAGCTAAGGCCCGGGCAATCGCCATCAGCTTATCATGGGCCGGATTTGAGCGGTCCCCCAAAAGCATACGCTTAAGATACGATTCGCTCAGCGGCGAGTATTCCTTGGCCGCCTCAGCCAGGGCAGCAATAGATTTATAGGATGAGCGTTCATAAAATTCTCTAAGCAGCGTGGCTAATTGACTCATTGGGACTTGGCGCAAACTCCTTGTCACAGATGATAATAGAAGACTGTCTCACTGTCAACCTCAGGCTGTACATTTGGACACTATAGTCACGATTTGGTTACTGGAATGGTAAGTTTATTTTGGGCAACTCTGCGTAGAAAGAAAATTGTTGACAATGAAGCGAAAAACGTGTAAGATAGGAGTCACTACAGTCACGATTTAGTTACTATAGTAACTGGCTTTTCCTTAGATCAGTGTGAAACAGTGGTATCAAAATGGGGAAGGCCATAATACAATGTTTAGAAAAATTAGTGTTATAATAAAATCCGTAAAGATATGTACTCCAGTGTCCGGTTTATGGCCTGAATAAACCACAAAATTGTTCGGAATGTAGGGGCGACCCTTGCGGTCGTCCCGGTGGGGCAGGCGCAAGGCCATGCCCTTACCTACCGGAATTAAGGTGGTTCTATTTAGCAGGAACTTAAGCCATGCAAAAGCAGCTTTTTTCAACCGTAGTTATTCTGGCGGTCTTGACGATATTAGGTGGTTATATTGTCCACGTAGCAGGAGCTGAATTGGCGGCGTCGGTTGTATTTATCATTCGCTTTGCCACCTATGTTGTGGCGACCGGGCTGGTCCTGACCCTTATCGCTTGGGGTTGGATTATTTTTGAACGAGCCAGGGCGGAACGGGAACGTCGTCTGGAGGCCCAGGCCCGGCGGCAAGTTGCCGAGCGGGAGTCGAAGGTGATGGTGGTTAAGGCTAAATGGGATGAACAGGTTTTTATCCGAGATCAGGATAAAGAGGTTAATTGGCGACCGGCTCACTTGGATCAACGCCTCTATGCCAACGGTCAAGCAACTATGCCCAGTCACTTCGAAGTCGCTTCATGGGCCGCCTGGCAGCAAAGCCGCCGGCCCACCCTGTCAGCCTCAGGAGAGGAAGAACTCCCCCTGGCCTTGGATTCTGGTCCCCTACCTACTTCCGAACTGCCTTCCCTGGTGCGGTGGGCTGACCTCATTCCCCAGCAGCAGGGAGATATGCACAACTTGGTCCTGGGGGTTCGCCTGGACGAAGCCGGCCAGCCCACTCCGGTTACGATTTCTCTCTATGAACTCTTCCACACCATCGTCGCTGCCTCGACGGGTTGGGGCAAATCCGTTTTTGTCAGTGCGATCCTGGCGCAACTGGCCACCTGCCCTGATGCGGTTGAATTTGTTCTCATTGACCAGCAAGATCACGGTCTGAGTGCTTTTAAGCAATGTGACCGGCTGCGCTATCCCTTGCTGCGTCAAGCCGATGAAATCCTGAGTGCCCTGTATGAAGTTCATGAAGAGGCAACCCAGTACCGTTCGGCTTTGTTTGCCCGCTACGATGCCGACGACCTGGCCGAATACAACCGCTTGACCGATCATTACCTACCCCCTATTGTCGTAGTCGTCGAAGAAGCTTCGGCATTGCTGGGCAACAAGGAGATTGGCGCGGCGTTAAAGAAGCATGCCTGGGAACTGCGTAAATTTGGAGTCTATCAATTTTTAATGCTGACCAGCGCCAAAGGCACAACCATTGATACGGACCATCGTCAGCAATTTGCCAGTAAAGTGCAGTTGCACGCCAATGAGCGAGGCCAAGCCCGCCTGCTGATTGATGCCCCTGAGGCCATTACGTTCCCGCCCGGCCGAGCGGTAATTGACCTGCCCGGTCAAATGCCGACTATTGTGCAAACACCCTATATTGATAAACGCGAGTTGCGTGCCTTGCTGCATTCCGCTGGTGCGCCACCCTCACGCCCCCTACTCTCTGGCGGTGAGCACGCCCTATCAACTTTATCTGAAGCAGAAAAGGATCAACTCTTCAAGCGACGGGTGCAAGACGGTCTAAGCCGGAACGCGGCCAGCCTGGAAGTCTACGGGCGGCGTTACGCCGGCGATTTGGTGGAGCGCGGCAAGCGAGCATTAGGGGAACTTTAGAGCTGGGCCGGCTCTTCTACTACGGCCGTTTGCCTTCTACCCCTTGAATTTTCAGTAATTCGAGGTAGTAGAAGAAGCAAAAGAGGGAGATTAAATCATTATGACCCGAGTGATTGCCATCGCTAATCAAAAAGGTGGTACCGGAAAAACAACAACAGCGGTGAATCTGGCTGCCGGCCTTGCCCGCGGGGTGGCCAATGGCCGGCGCGTTTTACTGATTGACGCCGACCCCCAGGCCAATGCCACAGCCGTCTTTCTGGGGGTTGCCTTTGCCGCAGGTCCCCGCCAGCCAGGGGTGGATACTGTTTATGAGGTCATCATGGGTAATATCGAGGCCACCCAGGCCATCCGAACGGTAACTCTAGCCGCCAGTCTGCCTATTCCTGAAGCATCGTTGGATGTATTACCGGCCCATTTGGAACTGGCCGGGGCAGAACTGGAATTGGTGCCGGCCTTCGAGCGCGAACGAAAATTACGCCAGGCCCTGGAACCGGTGTTGGATCGCTATCACTTCGTTGTCATTGACTGTCCGCCCAGCCTGGGATTGCTGACAGTCAACGGCTTAATGGCGGCCACCGAGGTTATCATTCCGGTAGAACCGGGGTTCTTTCCCCTGATTGGTTTGCGCTTGCTGCAGCGAACGATTGAGATGGTCAAGCGAGCCAATCCGACGTTACGCATCAGCGGGGTAATTCCGACGATGGTGGATCGAACTGCTCTGACCCGCGATACTCAGGAGCAGTTAGCCGAGTCCTTTGGCGAGTTGCTGCTGCCGACCATCCCTCGCCGGGTTAGTATCGGGGAGGCTCATGCCGCCGGGCAGGACGTCTTTGCCTACGATGGGCGCGGCGAGAGCGCACGAGCTTATGCCAACCTGCTTAAGGAGGTAATCCGCCGTGGCTAAAAAGAAAACTGGACTGAGCCAAACCCTTTTCGGCCAGATTGATCCTTACGGGACACAGATCGAGGAAACAACCAGCGTTCCAATGAGCGTCCCGGCAACCTTGCCCCTGGCTGAAATCCGGCCTGATCCGGACCAGCCTCGCCGCTTGTTGCCCGCTTCACTCAGTCAGGCATTGACCGCCGGTCAGCTCACCCCTGCCGAAGCCCTGCAGGGTTGGTTGGGCCAGGTGAATGAGACCGATCCCGAGGCCCTGCCTAAACCGATGCGTGAACTTCGTCGTCTGGCTGACAGTATTGCTCAACACGGGCTAATCAACCCCATCACCGTCCGTCAGGCCCGTTCTGACGAGGCTTTGCCAGCGGGAATCAATTATGTGGTCGTCACCGGAGAGCGACGTTATTGGTCGCATGTCCTGCTTTCTACCGAGGGGCGGGCCATTCAAGAGGGTAGCGAAGTTTTTACGCCGGACCAGATTAAAGCAATTGTGGTCCAGGACGGTATCAGTATCCGCGCCCATCAATTGATTGAGAATTTGATACGCGAGGACATCAACGCTGTCGAGAAAGCGCGAGGGCTGTGGGCCTTGCGCTATGAATTGTCGGGGGTGAACCGTGGTTCACCTATTCTGGATGCGACTGAATCAAACGGGGTGAACCACAGTTCACCTGCAGCATCCAACCCCGCTTCGACACTTGTTCCCTGGGGCCAAGTCGAGGAGGCATTAAGAATTTCTAAACGTTATCGTATCTTTGTTACGGGTGTGCTCGATCTGACTCCTGAGGCGCAAGACCTCGTAGCCGAACACGGTCTAAGTGAGCGAATTATCCGCCCAATCGTGCAAAAATTGAAAGGCCGACCCGATTTGCAGGTTGAGGCTCTGCACAAGCTTATCCAGTGGCGAGAAGCTCAGGATAGTGAGGACGAGCCGCGCCAGCCCCTAATAGACTCTACCGAGGCCCTGGTCGCTGAGCTACTCAACCGCCGCCCAGCGACCGATGGCCCCCCTTTACCAGCCCAAAAATCCCTGCCACCAGCCCGCCGGTCCCCAGGAGCTGAACAATTTCGCAACAAGGTCCAGGCAGCCCTGCGCTTCCTGAATAAATTAGAGGAATCTGACTTAATTGGTTTAACCCAGGATTTGGCGACAACGACCCGTTACGGAGAAGCGGTGGAGGAATTACGCGACTTACGGGAACGGATTGATACCATCCTGGAAGCGGTGGACATCTATAGCAGCCAAATGAAGCAGTCTGGCTGACCTTTCGCCAGTTTTTCTGGAAAAGGAATTTACATAATCTGACTTGCCAAAGCTTGAAAAGAGAGTAGAATGGAGTCAAACGCTCTTTCTGGACAGCTTCTGGACAATGCAGGGCAATTAAAAATGCAAACAGCGAGAGAAATATTGTTAGATGTTTATCAGGACCTATACGGCCCGCAAATCACCTTGGCCAATTTGAATGAGCTAGCCAGCGACTTAAGCCGGGTGATTGGTCGTAGCCGGCCCTGGACCGGTAAATTTTTACACAGTATTATCAAGCAGTACGCCGGCTTCTCTACCAATGCCTCGCTTACTAAGGCCCTGACCATCCTGGCTGCTCGTCTTGACGGTCTGAATGAAATTCAGGCCCAGGCCCAGGAGATGAAGGGACTACTTGCGATTAATGAGCTGCCGCCGGGTACGGTCATTCTTGGCCTGGCCCGACGCTGTGCTGCCCCCGGCTGCCCGGTTCGCTTTGTGCCGACTCATCCACGACAGAAGTATCATAGCAAAGCCTGCGCCGCCCTGGGGCGACGGCATAAACAACAACCAGAGGCCGCAAGCCAGGAAAATCTTAATGAGGAGTTAAGCCCGGTATCCATGTTTCAATCCGGCCGGCACCAGAAGAGATTGGAATACTCGAACTGATTGAATGAAAAAGCCGCCAGTGCTGCCAACACCAGCGGCTTTGGGCGGGTAACGCAACCCAGCCAAAAAGATTCAGTTACTTGCAAGCATAACATAAGCCATGAATTTTTGCAAGCGTTGGGTCAAATTTTGTGAATCCAACAACTGAATTCTTTGACTGGTCCAAACCCTTTCGGTTGCGGCGCCCGCCAGTTGTCTGGCCGGGTGCCTTTTTTATTACCCAGGCACTTAACCTGAGCAAAAAGATAACTTTTGGCAAGAATGGATCCATTTATGCGTACAGTTGAAATTGCGCAACATGGCCCTGGTCCTTAAAGGGTTAAAACTACAGCAACAGCCTGCCAAGTTGTTGCTACACCTACTTTTTAGCGAGACTGCCAATATCGCTAAAAAGCAAAAGAGACTTGTGCCACCAAGTCTCTTATCGCTGTCCGAATTTTGCTTGAGTTTTGAGTGAGAGTGCCACCTCTCACTTGCGCAGGCCCCTGGAGTGGGGAAGGATGAATTGCGCCTCGGCGCTTCCTTATGTCAAACGCACCTCTATCATACCAGAGTGTGGTGTATTTGTCAAGGGGCGTTGGCGCTTTTTAAAGTTGCGCTGAATCCTGATTCTCGCAACAACAGAGGCGATATGCCCGGCGAAGACAAACAGCTTCACCTCCACGGAGTGTACAACACTCTTTATAATGCAACTACCCGGCCCGACTTTCGCTTCGTAGTCAGCCGCTACTTCATTGACGAATGGGTGCCCCTCCTCGGGCCGTCCCTGGCCTGGCTCATCGTCGGGCTGCGCCAGCAGTGTTTTTGGAACCGGCGGCGGGATTGGTGCATTGTGGATAAAGCTACGCTGGCCCGCGAGACGGCGTTGGATGAGCGGACGATTGAACGCTGCCTGAAAAAGCCGTTTAGCAACTGGTTTGTCATCGAGGTCAGCCATCGCTACCAATACCGCACCCAAATTGGGAAAAAGGTACGCGATAAGAATCGCTACCAACTCCTGTTGGACGAACCACTCTCACCCCGCCATCAAACTGGTCTGGCCGCCCTGGTGCACGAGTTAACCCCGGCTGAGGCCGAGCCGCTAGAGGCAGCACTGGCCGTGGTGGAGACGCTCCTGGCTATGCCACGCCTGACCGACAAAATTTCTCATGCTGGCCCTATTCTCCCTGATCTCCGGCGCCGCTCTGTCTTGGAAGTCATCGTAGAGACCACAGGCATCAACCTGGTCACCTCGGCTGCGGATGAGCGAGTCCTTAAATTAAACGACCGCTGTGCTGAACTCTACAACTTGATTGTCCAGCCTAACAAAATTTACGTTGGCTGGCAGTACTTCCGGCTGGAATGGGTGCGCTTGCTGGGCCACGCTCTGGCCTGGATTGTCATCTATCTGCGCCGCCACTGCTACTGGGATGAGACCAGCGGCGAACTGCGGGATACTTTGACCACTTACAAAAAAGATCTGGCTGCCGCCATTAACCAGACGCCTCGCAATCTGGCCAATCTTATGGAAAATCCGTATGCCTCGCTTTTCTTCACTCCTTCCAATCCGGGAGAGCCGGCAAACTCCGACAAGGAGGCACGGAACAAGCCAACGCTGTACCGGGTGCGGATGGTGGATGAACCTTTAACGCCCACTGACCAACAGCAGGTCGGTGATACCCTGCGCCAGCGTCTTCAGAACGAACATTACGGTCAGAATCCGGAGAACGGGCAGTTGAATCTATTTCCTGTGCTGGATCGGCTGTCTAACCGGCAGAACTTCGCCTATGGCCAGGTACCTGAAAAAATGTCGCCCGGTGAGCCGAAAGATTGCCGCTTAGAAGGTGATTTACCGGAAAAAATGCCGCAACATATCCTAGCGCCTATTGGAAAAAATGCCGCAACTTTAAAAGACTCTTTAGAAATACCTTTAGAATCAGAAAAAATAGATCAACAACAAGTACAACCGGTAGCTGCTGTTGTAAACAAATTATCAGCGCTTGAGCTTATTCTTAATGATTTATCTGTCCAAGAACCCGCTCGCAGTAAACTATTGGCAAATCCTGAATTAACGGTGGCAAAAGTAGGTGCCTGGTTTTTGTATGCCGAGACCCAGCCTAATCTAACCGACCCGCAGGGATATGTCATCAAACGCTTGCTGGCCAACGATCCTCCTCCCCAGGATTTTGTGGCCTTTGCCAAGCTGGATGATGAAACCTGGACACTTTTTGAGACAATGACGGCTGCTTTACAGGGGGGTCAAGGTTTAACTTCCCCCATTCCCCCAGAGTTGCTCGAGACCTTCGTCAGGTGGGCGGATATTTATGCGGGGCTGGAACCGATTGAAACGAAGTATCTGCTCTCACTTTCTTCCCCTGAGCTGACGAAGAGAGAGGAATTATCGCCGGTGACCACGCTTCCCGTAATCTCCGGCGATCCCCAAAGAGAGCAGGCGCGAAACCAGTGGGGAGCAGCCTTGGCCCAACTCCAACGGCAGATGACCAAACAGACCTTCGATACCTGGCTCAAGCCAACGGAAGTGCTCGATTATCACGAGAGCGAGTTTGTGATAGATGCTAAAAGTGCTTTTGCCAAAGATTGGCTGGAGAACCGCTTAATCAAAACGATTGAAGCTGTGTTATCCAGTGTTGTGGGCAAACCAACCCGCGTTCGCTTCGCTTTATCTGAGCAGATTGGCTCGTAACCTTCTTCAATTGAGCCAGACCAAAGCCCTTTTTTAGAAAAAGAGAGACAGACTCGCAGGGTAGGGGAGGGGGTAACCCCGCCTGAAACCTAACCGGCAAAAATTCGTATTCGCAAAACTGGTGCACGGGTGAAGTGAGTCAAAGAAAAAGAGGGAGGCATATCAGTAGGGGAGGGGGGAAAGTCTGGATCACATCTAACCGGCAAAATTTCGGTTACTCTCCTAATGGGGAACAGCGGCGTATCTGCAACGGGGAAGTAAATATCGCCGAAGGAGGATAACGATCTAACCGGCAAAATTTCGTAATACGACTCAGAAGAAAACAGCTCAAGAAGTTCGGATGACTTTTCATCTAACCGGCAAAAATTCGTTAGCATCGTTCGTATAGAGAATTTCTGACAATCTGAATCTAATCAAACTTCTAGCAAGAGACTCTTTCAGCGGTAGGGAAGGGGCTTGGGGATAAGCCAGCATCTAAACGGCAAAATTTCAGCTACCAGTAAAGGTGGGTGGAAACAGTAAGAGATTATAGACCAGTTAGAGAATGAGGCGGCTTTAATCGACACCAACTAACCGGCAAAATTTCCCCCTGAGATCCATATCGGACCCAGGAGGTGCCCCCCAGGTCTTGAGGGATCATAGTTTTGGCATCCTTAATGCTCCTGGCCGGCAAAATTTCCATCACTGCCTACGGGAGGAGGGAACCGTAAGAGAGGGCGAGTCACTTTCATCTGTAGCCTGCCCTTGTTCAATGAGCGGCAGGTAAACTCTCTTCTGACGTAGTGAGGCGACGATCCCTTCAATGACATTGCTGTCAATATTCAAGGTCAGGCCGCCCCAGGTTTCGTTATGACTGCCGCTGTATTGGCGAATGCGCTGCTGGTTGTTCCAGAGGCTGTTGGAGAGACTATAGACATTCCAAACCGTGGCCTTGGGATTATAGGTGTTATAAATCCAATGGGCTGGCCAGATGGCATCCGGTAAATTTGGGATATTAGAAAACCCGTTGAAAGCCGACCCCGTACTGTAGACTCCGGCCAGGTTTCCTCGTGCTTGAAGCTGGCCGGACCAACCGGCGATGAAGGCTCTGGCCGCACTGTGACAGGCCGGATCACTGGTGTTGTAATACTCCAGGTCGTAATAAATAATTGCCCCGGATTCATCAGGCAAAGTAAGACCCAGGCTGTAGGCCGCATTGATGGCAGCATTGGCTTCACTCACGCCCTGACTGTAGGCAGTTGCCAGATCATAGCTCATGCGGGAGATGTAGCTGGTACAGGCAGCTTGCGGCCCCACCCAGGTGGGAATGAACTGCCAGCCCTGTTGGTTGAGTTGGGCGATCAGAAAAGCGGACAGCGCCGAATTGGGGCAGTAGCGATTGGCGCCGCCGATATAGAGATTGACCGCGCGATAAGGACTGCTAATGATCCAATTTTGCAGTTGACCTGCATGGGCAATTTCACACTTGTCGAATCCCTGGCCGATGACAATTCCCGTTTGATCGGCAGTCGCTTGGCCTGAAATTGAGCCAGTGTCTTGAATTTCGCTGAGAACGGAGAATGATTCTCTGATAATTCCTCGGGTGACTTTTGATGGATCCACCCCGGGTAGGTCAAGCGGTGTCCAATTCTGGCCTCCATCTGTTGTCAGGAGCAGACCTGTTTCTCGAGTGCAGCGGATGACCTGCCCCGGCTCTGTCAGGCAAACGCCGGAGCCATACCTGGCCCAGCCAACGGTTGGCGTAGCCATATTCAAGGCAACGATGCCTCTGACCCATTCGTTGTGGCTCACTCTTGTTACTGCCAGATTCCTGCTGGAAAGAGTCAACAGCCGGTCGCTGCCGGGAAGAATGATCAGCCACTGCTGGGCGGTAACTATGCCAATCGGTACAACGGTTCCAGCCGTCACGTTTTGACCAAGAGGCGCCGTCTTCGCCAGCTTCCATGTCTCACCCCTATCGTCGGTAATATAGAAGTCTACCCGCGGGTGGACTTCATCACCAACCAATACCGGCAGGACGCCATGCTCCGCCTCTTCTAACGCAGGCAGCCGGTAAAATACCGACTGATCGGGCATCAGCCCAGACTGGCCGACACGCTGCGCCTGCCACGTCCGGCCGCCATCCCGGGTGTGATAAAGCTGATTCCCGGCCGGACCACCTGCCGTCCAGCCCAATTGAGGGGTGGCGAAATAAACCGGTTCACCCAGGGGGAGGGCAAGTTGTTCCCAGGTAACTCCGCCGTCCGTGGTCTTAAAGAGGCTGCCCCGACTGAAATTACTGCTGGTGGCCTGCTTGAGTACCAGCCAGCCGGTCTGGAGGTCAAGAAAGTACAGATAAACAGCGCCGATGGGGGGGCGGGGTGAGCCAGCAGCAAACAACGAGAGCGGTATAATTTGCCAGGTGCTGCCACTGTCGGTTGTGCGGGCGAGAGCAAAAGTTAGCACCCCGGGTTTTTCGATCCCGGTCAAAACGAGCCAGCCGGACCGAGTGTCTACAAACCATACTGCCTGGATCTCTAGCTGCTCCGGGTTTGGCGGTGTAATCTCGGTCCAACTCTGGCCGCTCTCTTTCGTCCAATACAAACGCCCATCCAGCAGCAGCCAGCCTTCGGTAGCTGTAATCAGGCGGAATTCTCTTAGATTAACGATTTCCTCGTCCAAGAGACTCGCTAGGCTAGGATTCGATTCCCACGCAGCCGCTCTTGCTTCTTGGGAAAGCCCCAGCGGATTTTGAACGGGCAGACCAAGCAGCATCCAACCGGTTATAATGATGAGCAGAATTATTCTTGCTGGCATTAAACTCCACAGTTCCACAGAAATGATTTGGGAAATTATACCTCGTAGAGACCAGATTTAAATTTACGCTAAGATGAAGGAGGGGGCAATTGTCAAGCGAAGGAAAAATCTGGATAATAAGGGTAGAAAGGTAACACGAGGATATGGCAGCCAGGCGTTTTTCCAACCTCATCGGCTTTGACGACGCCCCGTTCAGCCATGACTACACCGGGCCGGTCAAGGTGGTGGGAACGGTTTTTACAGGGCTGTACCTGACCGGAGTTGTGATCGGCGAGGTGGAAAAAGATGGAACCGATGCCGCCGAGAAGCTGGCCCGGCTGGTAGCCGAGTCGCGCTTTGCCGAGCACATCCAGTTGGTGATGCTGCAAGGCATTGCTCTGGCCGGGTTCAACGTGGTGGATGTTTTTGATTTGCACCGTCAGCTTGAGATGCCTATCTTGGTCGTCTCGCGCAGACTACCTGACCTGGCGGCCATCCAACAGGCGCTAATGCAGGTACGCGGGGGGGAGCAAAAATGGGCCTTCATTGAAAAGCTGGGGGCGTCGGAACCGGCCGGCCATGTTTATGTGCAGCGAGCGGGCCTGACCCTGGAGGAAGCCCGGGCGACTATCACCCGATTTACTCTGCACGGCCACATTCCAGAGCCGCTGCGGGTGGCTCATCTTATCGCCGGGGCGCTGGTCAATGGGCAGAGTCACGGCCGGGCCTAAGTTCTCGGTCAATCAGCCTTTCATGTTACCACACCTCCATTTGTTTGAAGGCTTCGGCATAGGTGGCCTCAATGGCTTGACCGCGCCCTTGGTCTAATTCTTTCATCCATTCCAGGCTCTCTTCTCCCTGTGGAAACTGGCTGCGGTGGGCCAGACAAGCCGCCATTTTGGTATCATAGACTCCTGTCACATCAACAAAGATATCCGGATCACGATCGGTGGAGAAGAGAAAAACACGCTTCAAACAGCCCAGACTAGCTCCTGGCTCATTGAGCTGCTCCGGCCGGTAGAGCGGCATCTTAGAAGGCATGTAGGCGTCCAGGGCAGCCTGACCCGCCGCCCGGTGATCGGGATGTATCTGGCCGGGCCAAAAGGGATCGAAGGTCCACAGGGTATCGGCCTGGGTCAGACGATAGAGCCGGGCAATTTGCGCCCTCAGTTCCAGGTCGGGGACCAGCTCGCCGTCGTGATGACCCAGGTTGTAAGTCTTTTCAAGGCCCAAAATACGGGCCGCATCCTCGGTTTCCGCCAGGCGGGTGGTCGCCAGGGCCAGGCGGATAACGCTTGTTTCCTGGGTGCCGATGTCGCCCAGGGTGCAGTTGACGGAAAAGACCTTGACCCCGCGCTGAACAAGATAGGTAAGAGTTCCGCCACACATGGTTTCCAGGTCATCGGGGTGGGCGGCGACGACAATCAGGCGTTGGACTTCGGCAAATGCTTCTAACCCTTTGAGTTCGGCGGTCATAAATTTTCCTTACTGCCTCAAGATTTCTTGAATTTGCTTGGCGTAGGTGGCGCTGGCTGGATCGCCGGTCACTAACTCGATTTTAGCCGGGCTGTCAACCCCGATGCCCAGTTCGACGGCGCGGGCGATCTGCTCCTGCTCAAAAATCGCTCCCTGGCTGACCGTCTCCGTGGTGCCAAAGTAGCGCAAAATCGCCACCCCGACCGCGTCAATCGCTACCCGATCCGTACCAGCCAGAATCACGTTGGCCTGTACCTTTTTGCCCTGGGCCGGACCGCCATCAACAAAGGCTTCGACCCCATCCAAAACCACCAGGTCAGGCTGGTAGGCGGTATTAATCTCGGCGATCATACGCCGTTGATCGGCTGAACTGTGCAATTCGTTCATAAAATTGTAATCCTCACCTGGCAGCCGCTTGGCCGCCAGCCCGACCGAGTTTTTGAGCGACAGGGTAAAATGGCCGCCGTAGCGATGGGTCTTCAGGCAGCAGGTCTGGATAATGCCGTCAGCTTCGAGCACCGGCCGGGGCAGGGCAAAGCCTTGCTGCCAATGGCTCCCCGGCAGTTGTTGCAGAACCCAGTCGTTGGCCGTTAGCTCGTCAAAAACGACGGTTTTGAAACCAATCTCCTCGGCCAGGCGGAAGATGCCTAATTGTTCCATCACCGCGCGGGTCTGGCCCATGCCGCTGCGATCCCCGATCGTGATTTGCTCCGCCCCCAGTGTTTGCAGGGTTTGGACGAGCGTGCGGAGCGTGTCGGAATGGGTGGAGCCGGGTGTGGGGTCGGCGCTGTTGAAATTTGGCTTCAAGAACAGGTTCTTGCCCTTGACCCCAGCGAAGCCCAGTAGCTCCAGAGCCTTTTTCACCCCGGCGACCCGGTCCTGGGTCTTGACAAAGGCGACTTGAGTGTTGGGCACAGGTGTGGTGGTTGCCTGGAGCGGGACGGCCAGCGAGTTGAATTGCGGCCAAGATGGCAGCAACGCGGCGCCGCTCACAATGGCTGAGGCTTTCAAAAATGTGCGTCGGTTCATCTTATCCTCCGTGATTGTTCAAGAAATTATAACTCCTCTCGATAAAAGATTGTAACGATCAAAGCTTAAAATCAGTTAAAGGAGCAAGCCCCATCAATCTGAATCCAGTCAGCAAAAAATCCATCTTTGAACACACACAGCGATACACTGGGATTACGGCGCATTTAGAAAATTTCTGGCTTGGTTAATATCCATTCGGCCCCTGTAATCAAAGGCTGGCGTTCGAGTTAGGCCGGGGAGTATCCAAGCCGGCCAGTGCCCGAACTTCTTCGATATAAGCCACCAGGTTTTCCAGCGGTACATCCCACAAAACGGTGTGGGTAGTTTGCAGGATATAGCCGCCGCCTTGACCGATCGTCGCCGCCCGTTCCCGGATTTCGGCCCGCACCTCTTCCGGCGTGCCGAAGGGCATGGTCCGTTCCACGTCTATACCCCCGTAGAAGGTCACTTTGTCCCCAAAGCGGCGTTTCATCTCGACCGGGTCCATTACCGCTCGCTCGAGCGGGTTAAAGATGTCCAGCCCAATCTCAATCAAATCGGGGAAAATTTCGATGATATTGCCGTCGGAGTGCTGGCCCACGTAAACGCCGGCCTTGTGGCAGTGCTCATAGATGATTGCCAGGCGCGGCTTGATGAAGCGCCGCCACATCTTGGGGCTGAACATCAGGCCGGTTTTTGACCCCCAATCGTCGGCAAAATAAAAGCCGTCTATGCCCAGGGCAATTTGCTGGTCAATGATCGGCAAATTCCATTCGTACAGAATGCGATCCAGCAGCTCATCTACAAACTCAGGGCGGTCCAGCATGTCGGTAAACATATTGACCATGCCCCGCAGGCTCCAGGCTCGTTCAAAGAGGATCATGCCGATTTTGCCAAAGATAAAGGCTTTGTCGCGCCATTTGTCGGCCAAGGCTTTAGCCGCATCAAAGCGGCCGGCGTGGTAGGGGTCAGGCATAACATATTTTTCCAGCAGGCGGTGATCTTCTTCCAGGGGATACTGGACCGGGTGAGGCATGCCGGAAGTGCGGTCCCAGACGCAGCCGAACTCGTCCATGTGCAGCGCCCCCTCCTTATCCAGGTTGGTGAAAACCGGGCCGCCGCTGGGCGTCAGGCGGACCTCCTGAATCTCATTAGCCCAGGGGTTGTAGTTGAAATCAGAACCAATTTTGACGATGTGATTGCCGATAAAATTGGCCAGCTCCAGGCTGTCCTTGAGACCGTAGTGCTCAATCAACTTTTCATACACGACCGGGATGGCGTGAAAATTATAGGGTACAAAATCGGTTTCCTGGTGTTGTATCGCTTTGAGAACCCGCTCGCGGCGATGGCTGGGCGTTTGATAGCTTTGGCTGTCCATAGTTGCTCCTAAAAAAGCGGTATTATTAAAACTTAACCAAAACGTGAATTGTTCTTGAGCATCCCGGTGCTACAGGATTTTTAGACCATTTAACAGCACGATCAGGACCAATACCGGGGTTACAAACTTGATGATGCCAAAAAAGGCGCGCACGATCCGTTCGTTGGGCAGGCTGCCGTTATTGGTCAACGCCTCCCTGACTTCGGTGTAACCCCAGGCCCAGCCAACAAAGAGACTCATGCACAATCCCCCCACCGGCAGTAACACGTTGGAGGTAGCAAAATCGTACAGGTCGAACATAGTCATCCCGAACAGCTTGAAATCAGCCAGCACATTGTTGGAGAGCGCCGCCGTCGAGCCAACCAGCGCCAGCAGCCCCACCGTTCCCAGCGTTGCCCTGGCCCGTGATAAGCCCAACCGCTCATTGAGGAAAGCCACCGGTACCTCCAGCAGCGAGAGCATGGCTCCCGTCGCCGCAATAGCCGCCAGAATAAAGAAAAGGACCATAAAGAAATGGCCCAGCGGCATCGCCGCAAAGACAGCCGGAATAGTAATAAACAGCAGCGACGGCCCGGCGTCTGGCTGAAAGCCAAAAGCAAAGACCGCCGGGAAGATGGCAATACCGGCCAGGATCGAAACGGTTAGATCGGCCAGCATCACCTTGGTCGCGGTCGCCGGAATATTCTGGTCATCCCGGAAGTAGCTGCCGTAAGTCATCATCGCGCCCATGCCGATGGAGAGCTTGAAGAAGGCCAGCCCCATAGCCGTAAGCAGCGCCGCCGCCGTTACTTTGGAGAAATCGGGTTGAAACAGAAAAACCAGGCCGGCCATAGCTCCGGGCAGGGTCAGGCTGCGAATACCAATGGCCACCAACAGTAAAAAGAGCAAAGGCATCAGCCGCTTCGTGGTCTGCTCGATGCCTTTGGAAACACCCAGGATGATGATAGCGCTGATGAGAGCCAGCACCAGCCACTGCCACAACAGCGACTGCCAGGGGTCGGTGATAAGCTGATTAAAAGCCTGGCCCGTGACTTCGGGGTTGGTGGAGAGCAGCCCGCCAAAAGCGGCTTTGAAGATGTAGGCAAAAACCCAGGCCGCTACCTCGGTATAGAAAGCCAGAATCAAAAAAGCCGAGACCACCCCCGCCGCGCCAACCAACCACCATGGCTTTCCTGGGGCTAATTTGCCCAGGCTGGTCACGGCGTCGGCTTTGGCCTGCCGTCCCAGCATAATCTCGGCGATCATGATCGGCAGCCCGACCAGCAGGGTGCTGATCAGGTAGACAATGATAAAGCTGGCCCCGCCGTTGACGCCGGTGAGAAAAGGGAACTTCCAGATGTTGCCCAGCCCGACAGCAGAACCCAGCGTGGCCGCGATGACACCCAGGCCGGTGGTAAAACCATCGCGGGTAATAAGGGGCGACACGTCGCGCTTGACGGCAGCCCGACTTTTAGCGGTAACTTGAGTAGCCATTAACCGAAAAAACTCCTTTGTTGAGTAGGGTAAGTTGATTGTAGTTCACGGAATAGTCGTGCCAAATTTCACAAGAGGTGATTATACTTAAAGCCGATGCTTTACACAAAACTCATCATGACACCATTGATATTCAATTGCCGGTGGAGGACGTGGAAGGGGCTTTTCGGGCAAAAAGGGCTGAATTTGATTGTCAGCCCGACCAGAGTATGCTGTACTTTCCTTCAATCAAAAAGCCCCATGGCCGTAGGAAGTGGGGGCTTGGCCGGATCAGGTGAATGGGGGCACCTAGGCCAATTTATTTGTACTATGGTAGCATCTCTGCGCCGCCTGATCAAAGGGCGGCGCTTGTTGTTTTTGGTGGAGAGAGGAATTCGGGCTCTGAGAAAGAATTGAGACGCGAGAGGAGATGCTAAATGAGTAACGGTCTAGAATTAGCACGAGAGGCTTGCCGAACGGCAAGAGAACTCCGCGAGGCTATGGAAGATATTCGCCAGAAGTCCTTTGGCACCCGTCTAAAATCAATCGTTCTTCGAGAGGTCGTCAGAAAAACACATCAATCGGCACAAGCTCTTCGCCAAGAGTGGAGGCTAAGGCGGCAGGGTTCAGGAGTCAAAATTGATGAGGCGACCGAGCGCGTTCTGTAAGCGGTGACGGTCGCCCCAATCCTAGTAGCCTGGACCAGACTCTTGAAGATCGGGTAGAGATCACCTGACACTTACCTCCCGAAGGCTAGCGCAGGATGTTCAGGACTTCCCTCGATTTCGTTTTCAAAAAAAGAGGCAATGATGCCTGAAAGTCAATTCAATTCCCTCAAGCGCACCTTGGCTCAGGCTAATGCCGCTAAAGAAGCCGAGCCGGTGTTTTCTATTTTCGGCCAACCTTCAACGATTCAAATAGAAACGACAAGAAAAGTGCTTGAACACGCGAGAATTGTGTGCCAGGTGTCGAAGATGGTCTGCTGGGAGGCCGTAGAACTGCGGCGAATGGTACAGTCAACTTACTTCAAGGCGAAAGAATTGCGTCAAGCAGCAACGGCCGGATACCGTTGGCGAACTAAGCAGGAAGAGGGGCAAGCCTAGGGAAGCGAGACATGCGGGTTTTGGCACGCGGAATGTTATCGAGCCAGGCCACGATCCGCACAAAATCAGGACTTTGAAGCTTTTCCCGAGCGTGGTGATAAGTTTGTTTGGCTTCTTGTGGATTCACTCTAAAATGATGCTAATTCAGCCCGGCTTCTCTGGCCTTGATGATGGCCTCAGCTCGATCAGTTACCTGGAGTTTGCTAAAAATCGTGGAGACCTGGTTGCGGACCGTTTTGGGGCTGAGCGACAGCCGGTCGGCAATGGCCGTATTGGTTAATCCTCGCGCGATCAGTCGGAGGATGTCGTGCTCACGTGAGGTCAGGTCTGGAAAGGGTAGGGCAGCAGTTTGAGGGGAGGGTTGGGTAAAAAAATGGCTCAACCGCTGGGCTACTGCCGGGCTGAAAATTGACTCCCCGTGGGCGGCAGCGCGGATGGCTCGCAGAGTCTCTTCGCCTTCGGCCCCCTTTAAGATATAACCGCGGGCGCCGGCCTGCAAGGCAGCAAAGATGGTGTCGTCTTCAAACATGGTGATGATTAAAATCCCGATGCCAGGGCTTTGCTTCAATATCTGGCGGGTGGCCTCAATGCCGTTGAGGAGGGGCAGGTTGATGTCCATCAGAACCAGATCGGGGTTGAGGCTGGTGGCCAAGCTGACGGCTTCCTGGCCGGTGGTCGCCTCGCCCACGACCTCGGTATCGGCTTCAGCCGCCAGCAAGGCCCGCAGGCCAAAGCGGAACATAGGATGGTCATCGGCAATTAAGATACGGATAGGGTTCATGGCTCCTCTCCTGGCAGGGGCAGCCACACTTGCACCCGCGCGCCGCCTTGGGACTGATTTTCAAAACGAAGATGGCCACCCAACTCCTCGGCTCGTTCGCGCATCGAGTTCAACCCTATGCCAAAATGAAGATCGGGCGGAAAGCCCGGCCCATCATCGGTGATGGCTAAATCCAAATGATGATCGTGCATCGTAATGGCCAACCGACACTGTTTGGTCTGGGTATGCCGGATGACGTTGGTGATAGCCTCCTGGGCAATCCGGTAGACCGCCACTTCTACCGCGGCCGGTAAAGCTGGGAGTGGTTGGGGGTCAGTCGTAATCTCAACACAGCCTCCCGCTTGGACATATTGTCTGGCTCCCTCGCGCAGCGCCTCGATCAAACCCAACTCATCCAAAGCCGGTGGGCGCAGCTCGTACACCAGCCGCCGGATGTCCTGAATAGCGGCCTGGGATTGAGCTTTGAGGTGATCCAGCAGTTCTCTGGCCTTCGTCGGCTCTCGTTCCAGCAGTTTGCCGATGGCATTGAGGGTCAAGGTCTGGCTGGCCAACTGCGGTCCCAGCCCATCGTGCAAATCGCGGCGCAGACGACGGCGCTCTTCTTCGCGAGCGGTCACGAGCTGCTGGCGCGACTGCTGCAAGGCGGCGGTGAGCTGCACGGCGTGGGCAACTGTTCCGGCCTGGCGGGCAATGTTGGTCACGAGCAGCCGGTCGGCGGGATTAAACCCTTCGCCGGGGGCACGAGGGGCCACCCAGAGTTGGCCGATCGCCTGACCCTGGTAGATGAGGGGAAAGGTTTCGAGCTGGCTTGAAGGTTGGCCGGTTTCGGCTTGAACTTTCAATTCATCTCCAACCTGGAGAGCTATGGCGGCATAAGGCAGTTTGAGGGTCTGGGCGACGGTCTCTACCAGACCGGGTAGGATAGCATCAGGGGTGAGAGTGACTTCCAGGCGGGCGCCCAATTGGGACAAGACCGCCACCGGTTCGTCGCGCTGGCCGTACATCAGCCGGTTGACGCCCCGTTGGAGCCGGTCGCGCAGGGGTTGGAACAGCACCGCTACCAGCGCGGTGGCCGCCAGCGAGATGAACAGGTTCGTTTGGGTGCGAAAAACAGCGCCCAAGTAGCCCACGACAAAGACATACAGGCCAATGACCAGGGTGGTGAGCGTACCATATACCAGCGCCCGGTTGATGATAATGTCAATATCAAACAAGCGGTAGCGCAGAATAGCAATCGTGGTGCAGAGCGGCAAGGCAATCTGTAGAACCGGGCCAACTGCGTCCAGCACAATCATAAGCGGCGAATCAGGCAGCCAGACCGCGCCTAACTGCCACCAAACGAACGGCAGGCCGATGCTGAGAACCAGGCCCAACATCATCCAGCCCAACTGGGCACGGATCATCGGGTCGCGGTTCGTCCGGAGGGTATGGGTCGTGCTGACGACGGTGGTCACCAGAAACCCAACGACCAAAACGCTCAGAGCCACCCAAAAGATTTGCACCATGTCGAGCACTAGCACTATGAGGGTTAGCGCAGCGGGTAATCCGAAGAGCAGGGCCAGGGTCAAACGGGCGTGGTGGCGCATCGGCCCTTTGCGGACAGGGAAGACCAGCACGAAGGTGATGAGCGCCGGCATTATACCCCAAGCCCAGCCGCCTAGTGAGAAAAACACATACCCATAACCGTAAGCGGGTGGGGAGAAACCTAGGGCGATCAAATTGACGACATCGAAAATGTTCGCACTGAGCATCATCGCAAAGGCCAGTAGTAAAGCTCGCGCGCCCAGATTGCGCGGGCGGCGCATAAAGACAAAGAGGGCCAGGGCTAGCCTGATGACAGCGGCAATATTGTCACTCAGGTTTCCCCCAGTGGTAATAAAGCGCCACCAGTATGCCAGCGACTGAGGCTTCAGGATCACGTCGAGTTCGAGCGTTTGACCGTTGCGAATGACGGTGTAGCGGGCTACGCCCCCTGTGCGCCACACCTCCGAAGCCGTGGTCGGACGCAGCGAAGCAGTGAGTATAGCTTGCCCATCAACCACAGCGACAACATCACCCGGCTGCAAGGGTGAGGCGTCACCGCTGATGTTGTGTACGGCCAATAAACCACGCTCCTCCTCAAGGTCATCGTATTGCCAGCCATCAGAAGGGAAGCGGAGGCCGATCAGCATAAGGATCAAGGCGACCCCCACGTACAGCGCGGCGGCGGCAGCCACAATCCAGCTATCTCGGTCAAAGTGGGATTCAGGCTTGGGTTGAGCGGAAGTCGTCATCATTACCCCTCCTGAGCAGTCAGCCTCTGGAAATTATGCCATAGGTGACAATCCCAGGCCAATACTGTTGGGTTATTGTCAATGGTATGTTTTTCCTTTCTGTTGGTAGAGACGTTGCATACAGCGCAACGTCTCTACCAATGATTTTTATGAGGGCGCATGCACTCGACGTGAGGCAGGTAACAGCAACAACACAATCACCACCACCGACAAGGCCACAGTGACAGCACACGCGATTTGCAAAACCAAGCCGGGCGCAAGAAAGATACCTGGCGCCGTACCAAGTATATCAAGGACCCGCAATACTAGGCTGAAATTGCGTGGGTCGAGATGGCCAAGCCAGATTTTCGGTTAGGTAAAACTCAGCCATCCCACTATACCGGGCGGACTCGGCCTCAAGAGCGCGTTGTCCATTGGCCGCATTTTCTGGCAGGTACAACTCAGCCAGACCCCTGTATCGGGCGGCGTCCGCCTCAATAGCATGCTGTGCCTTGGCCTGATCTAAGTAAAACTTAGCCATATCGGCATATCGGGCGGCCTCCGCCTCAATAACGCGCTCTGCCTGGGCCTCATTGCCTGCCGCGTAAAACATACCCAGGCTGGTATAGCGGGCCGCTTCGGCCTCAATCGTTCGCTGCCGATTAACTTCATTGTTGTTTTCTGCGGTAGACAGTTGGGTGGCAAACACGCCTACCATCAGCCCCAATGCCAAAATGGCGAGAGCTAAAGGCAAACTGAGATGTTGCTTGACTATAGGCTCGTGAGCAATTTCCATTGGGCTGCTTAGCTTACTTTGGTGTGTCATTGTTTATTCTCCTTTAATATTTTTATTTTGATTAGACACTTGATATTTGTTAAAATTGTTGTCATATGCTATCGGCAATCCGTTGTTGGAGTATTTAAAGGCCAGCCAGATGTGTGGTGTGCCCAGTATTAAGATTTAGCATTAAATCGGCTTAGTTTTCACTGGAGATTTCAAAGATGAGGTCAAACTCGGTACCTTCGTCATTGCGAGCGTGCACTTTCATCTGACCCGTTGCGTCAAGATAGGCTCCCGTACCACCGATAATCGTCACCACCGAGTCCTTGGTATCATAGAGGGGACCTTCCACATGCAACTGGCCGTCGGCCAGGATTAGCGTCATGATACATTCAAAGGCCTGGTGGACCACAGTCCGGACACAATAACCGTTATCAGTGCCCACCTTTTTCTTGTTGGTTTTATCAAATACGGCATTGGCGGAGATCACCATATCTCCAACGGAGTCACCTTTAGGACCGTTATCAACAAATGCATCATTATCGGCATGTTCGACAAAATGTAGGGTACGGCTGGTTTGAGCGGTGCTGGTAGTAGACCAAGTAATCAAAAGCGCGGCAATGACAATAACTGATAATAACAAATAAGATTTCATCTTTATCTCCCTATAGATAGAAATAGTAATTATTTTAATGGACCTTTATCAGGAATGAGCCATTTGTTGTAGGACAGGGCTTATCCCTAGACTAACATCTCAGATCAACCGTGTGCCAGTACATATCCCTGGATGATCACCGCCACCATTACAGCTAAAGGTCTTTATGTATTCATAAGGTTCCTCCATTGTTATAAATAATCGGCCACCCATTGATGTGCTTATTCTAAGGCAGGGCTGTCCCGGTTGTCATGAGGCTATAGTCCCTAACTGGCAGGGACATTTTGTCCCGGTGAAGCACAATAGCCCTGACTGGATAGTAGTGTTGAGAGAGATGTCTCGTGCGCTTCGAAGCTAAGATCACTGCCCAGAGTGGCTGCTGATGAAAGTGATGATTGAATTCTGCTTCTGATCCTACTTAGCGAGGCGCCAAAGTTTGCGCGGGTAGAAGGAATGAACTAACGTTAGGTAGTCACACCCATCATTTCAAGCTAGGAGGCGCTAGACGATGTCACTTAAACCAAGTCCAATGCAGCCCGTCCCCGCAGAAACTGCTCGCGTGGCGCGAGCGGCCTTTCCAAAAGGCAATCCCTACTTAACCCTGCGCGATGAACTCGGCCCGATTTTTCGAGACGAAGATTTTGTAGATCTATTTCCACCAGACGGCCAACCCGCCTTACCCCCCTGGCGTCTAGCCCTGGTGACGATTATGCAATTTCGGGAGAATCTATCCGATCGTCAGGCTGCCGAAGCCGTCCGAGCTCGCATCGACTGGAAATATTTACTGGGGCTGACCCTCACTGATCCTGGGTTCGACTTTAGTGTCTTAAGCGAGTTTCGTACTCGTCTACGGGACGGTGGCAGTGAAGCCTTGTTGCTGGAGAAACTGCTGGACCGGTGTCGAGGTATGGGGCTAGTCAAAGCACGGGGAAAACAGCGAACCGATGCGACCTATGTCTTAGCCGCTATTCGGGTCATGAACCGATTGGAGCTGATTGGCGAAACAGTACGGGCCGTCCTGAATGAATTGGCCGCCATCGCCCCGGATTGGCTGCGTACGGTCGCTCCGGTCGAATGGTACCAGCGATATTGCCGCCGGATTGAGGATGATCGCTTGCCCAAGAGCCAAGCGCAACGAACTGCCTATGCTCAAACGGTGGGGGAAGATGGATTTCTGCTCTTGGATTTACTGAATGGGCCAGATGCCCCTCCTTCAGCCAGCCAGCTTCTGAGCGTCGAAGCTTTGCGTCGTGTCTTGGCGCGGCACTATGAACGCATTGAGCGTGAGACCGAGGGCAAAAAGCAGAGCCAAGTGCGCTTCAAAGCCAATCAAGAATTACCGCCAGCGGCAGAAGGGATCGAGTCCCCGTATGACCTGGAGGCCCGCTTTCGGAGTGGCTACGAAACGGCCTGGACCGGCTACCTGGTCCACTTGAGTGAGACCTGCGATGAGGATGATGTCCATCTGATTACTCACGTTGAAACCACATTAGCCACCGGCTACGAGTTGCATCAAACTCAACCGATCCAACAGGCGTTGATGGACAAGGGGCTACCCCCCGCTCAACATCTGGTGGATACAGCCTACATTGATGCCGCATTGCTCGTCCAGAGCCAGCAAGAGCATGGGATTAGCTTGATTGGGCCAACCCATCCCGATACTAGTTGGCAAGCCAGAGTCGATGGGGCTTACACACAGTCCCAATTCCAGATCGATTGGGACCACCAGCAAGTCACCTGTCCCCAGGGTCAACACTCGGCAGTCTGGCGTGAACCGACGGATCCTTCTAATCCCTCGATTTGGGTCTTCTTTAGCCCCAAAGTGTGTCGTGCTTGTCCTGCCAGAGCGCAGTGTACTCGAATGAAGCGGTTCGGTCGCCGATTGGAGTTGCATCCCAGAGCCCAACACGAGGCGCTCCAAGCGGCCCGCCTCCTCCTGACGACAGAGGCTGGCAAACAGCTCTACAACATACGGGCTGGGATAGAAGGGGCAATTTCTCAGGGGGTCCGAGCCTTTGGCTTACGGCGAACCCGCTACCGGGGCTTGGCCAAGACCCATCTCCAGCACCTTGCTAGCGCAGCGGCCATCAATTTCCAGCGGATCATGGCTTGGCTCAACGAGATCCCTCGGGCTAAAACCCGCATGTCTCGCTTTGCCAGGCTTGCCCCCTTACCTGCTTAGTTCGCCAACGGTATCCGGACGTTGTGAAGCAGTAACACCCTATCCACCGGCCCTGGCTCAAAGTTGGTCGTAGCAGACGATGAGGTTGTTTTAGGGAGGGGTTATGAATACACAGATAGAACGGTCGAAAGAGGCTCGGCAAAGGGTAAGAGATTTGGGATTAAGGGTTAAAGCTCGTCAGCGGATTACGAGCGGAGCGGGTTGGAAGAGAGAGGAGCAGCTAGAGACTTCCCCTCATCCGGTTAACGAGATATTCAATGGCAGAATTCCCGGTGTTTTTGAATTCACCCTTAGCCTTACTGAAGCCCAGAAAAAGGGAATGTTGTTCTTTTTGGCTGTAGAGATCGAACTGCTCGTGGAAAGCTATCTGGAGCAAAACGTCACACTACCTAGCTCCGTTGAATGGGAAATCCTGCTCATCGAGGCGGTCAAGACATTGAAGGGATCTCATTCTGGCTCTGAAGGAGGGAGCGCAGTCGCTGCCGACCAGAATTATGTGAGGCATAGCAGGAAGGCAAAGGGTATGAACAAAACCATTGAGTTGGCCCAAAGGCTCCGTCAAACTGCCAGAGAGACCCGCCAAGCCGCAAAAATTGCCATGTTGGATGCCAGGAGGGTGTGGCAAGCAGGCATAGCGGCTTGCTACAGGGCGGAAGAGGTGCGCCAACGGTCAACGGAGCGGCTGCAACAACTTAATGAAAAGGCTCCTTCAAAGTCCTGAATTATAATGTCAAGGTTGGAATAGAATGAAAAAGCGAGAAGCCTAACCTGCTGGTTGGGCTTCGTTCCTTGTCTAATAAAAATCAGTCCAGGTGGAACACTTCCTCCAGTTCAATCATGCTCTCGTCGGCGTGAGCGCCGCCCAGACCCTCAAAGTAGGGGGCCATAAACTCCTGCCATTTCATATTGATCTCCTCCCGGGCCATCCCTGCCAGCGCCGCCTGGAAACTGTCCGGTGTTTCAAAATAGCCAAAGAGCAGGCCGTCGGGTCGCATAAACAGCGAGTAGTTATGCCAGCCGGTTCGCCGCAAAGCGTCGAGCATTTCGGGCCAGACCGCCTCGTGATGCTTTTTGTATTCCTCGATCTTGTCTGCTTTGACCTTTAGTAAAAATGCGATGCGTTTCATGGTTATCCCCTTATGGTTTTGATTTTCAAAGATTCCCCCCACTTGGGCGACCGCAAGGGTCGCCGCTACGGTCACCGATTTCGGTTATCAAGATTCATTAGGTGACTATTTTCTCCGTCAGACCAATCAACTCCTTGGTCAACCGCACGGTTGAGCTGGCATCAGGGGCGTACCCATCAGCGCCGACTACATCGGCGTATTCCTGGGTCACCGGCGCGCCGCCGACCAGAATCTTGACTTTGTCGCGCAGGCCGGCTTCTTTGATGGCCTCGATATTCTTCTTGAACATGGGCATGGTCGTGGTCAAAAAGGCGCTCATGCCGACCGCCTGGGGTTGGTGTTCGATGATCGCCGCCACAAACTTGTCGGGCGGCACGTTGACGCCCAGATCAACCACGACAAAGCCGGCCCCTTCGAGCATAATGTTGCACAGATTCTTGCCGATGTCGTGGATGTCACCCTTGACCGTGCCCATGACAAAAGTGCCGATCGGCTTGGCCCCGGTTTCGGCGATGAGCGGCTTGAGAATGGCCATTGCCCCCTGCATGGCCCGGGCCGAGATCAGCATTTCCGGCACAAAATACTCGCCGATTTCAAACAGCCGCCCCACTTCTTCCAGCGCCGGGATCAGGCCATCGAAAAGCAGGGTCAGCGGCTCCATACCGAGAGCCAGACCTTCCCGGGTCAGTTCGACCACGGGGGCGACTTCGCCGTTTAAGGTGTGTTCGTATAAACCGTCTAAAATTTCTTCCTGGCGACTCATCATTTCTCCTTTACTAATTACTCTCTTGCAAAGCTTTTAAGGGTTTGGGCCAGTAATTAACTTTGGTCAGATGCTCGGCCAGGGCAGCGGGGTCTTCCGGGCCGGCCCCAATGGGGTAGACGCCAAATTCGTAGGCGGCGTCAGCGGCGGCCAGGATGTTTTGCGGTGGCACGTCGCCCAGGATGTTGTGAATGGAAGCAAAGACATAACCGCCGCCGGGCGCAAAGATTTTGATGCGGCGGCGCACATCTTCGCGGACCTGCTCCGGCGTGCCGAAGGGTAAAATGCTGTGAGTGTCCACGCCGCCGCCCCAAAACGTGATATTCTTGCCAAAGCGGCGTTTCAACTCCATGCCGTCCATGTCGGCGGCATCGGTTTGAACGGTGTTGAAACAATCCATGCCGGCATCAATTAACTCGGGCAGCAGGGTCATAACCGCCCCATCAGTGTGATAAAAAACCGCGGCCTGGCTGTTCTCGTGGACGGCCTGGAAAATCGCCTTGTGCCCAGGCAGAACAAATTCGCGGTAGATGTCCAGCTTCATCATCGGGCCGCGTTGGTGGCCGATGTCGTCGGCAAACATAAAGACATCAATGTATTCGCCGACGGTGCTCAAATAACGCTTAATGCCGGTGACCAGTTCATGGCTTAACCGCTCAAAAAAGTGATGGGCCAGCTTGGGCTCGGCCAGCATGTGCATATAAATAGTATCCCAGCCGATGATGCCCTGGGCGTTTTCCAGCACCGTGCCAAAATAGTCGGCGACGACGGCTTTGTCGGTAGTTTCATGCAGACGCCTGGCAAACTCTCGCGCCCAGGCCAGTTCCTCATCCGATACCCGGATTCTGGCGATAAAGTTGCCGTCATAGGTATCAAACCAGTTGTCAATCTCCTGCGTGGTCGTCGCCTCATGCAGCGGGTGATGGCGCAGCGAGAAGCCGTGCGTGCCCTCGCCCGGCGCTTCGGCAATTTTGACGTCGTGCTCGATCCATTCAAAGTCGCCGGAAGCGTTGCGGGCCGGATTGAAGCCGGCCGGAACCAGGAACTGCGTCCCATCCACAAAGCTCCACGGTTTGAACTCGACGTTGGGCAGGCCCAATGACATACGATAGCGCGGCAGGGTGACCGTATCGGTGTGCAGACGCTCGGCGATGGCCGGTTCAATTTCAGGAACCTGGATCCAGGTATGAAAGACCCGCGCCATGCCGCCGGTCAGCTCCAGATGGCGTTTGAGATTGCCGTAAGCAATCAGGTTGATGCCCGTCACCCCCGTGCCGCCGATGTCAATCGGCACCCGGTCGGCTTCCTCATGGCGGATGGCCGCCCAAATTCGTTCGCGTGAGTTCATGGTTCCACTCCTCAACAAAAAGTGTAGGATAAACTTTAGTTTGTCCACAAACGGGCAAGCTAACAGCTTGCCCTACCGTTCAGGTAAAAGACCAGTATTGGCCGCGTTCGGCCACCCGGACAACCTGGGAAAATTCCGGGAAGGTTTCGTCAAATCTAGCCTTAAGCTGGGCATCGGTCAGCATGCCCCCCGGATCTTCCCAGCCGCTGTAGTGAACCAGGTAAGCCCCGTAGCGTTCCTGTTCCGGCTGGAACTGCAACTGTAACTGGGCCAAAAAGCCGGTGGTGATCAAATCCTCGACGCCGCTGTGCCCAATCTCCTCGGCCAGCGAACTCCAGGTGGTGGTCTCCAAAAAGGCCAGGGAGGGCTGGCACAAGTGTTCGATCTGTTGGAGGGGCAGCGTGGTGGTGTCCCAGCCGATAATAATCTTGTGCCGTCTTTTTAATTCAAACTCGATCAGGTAAATCACCGCTCCGTCAAAGTGATCTACCGGGATGGGCGTGATCCTGAAAAGACCGACCTGCACGGGCGTTTCGGGCATCAGTGGGTGATGGTGCAGTGTTTTTCCAGCCGTGTAGCCGTAGCGATGGGTGCTGAACAGGTGCTCCTGGGTCTCGCCGGTGCAAAAGATATGCAGCGGAGGCCGCACCTCCCGGAAATTCTGGCCCCGGCGCTGGCAGTAAATTTCGGAGAGGATCATCAGCTCGGCATGATGGTCAACATGGCCGTGCGTAATAAAAATGACGAGCGGCTCGTCCCAAAAACTATCGGCGCAGCTATCGGCCAGCCCTTCGATGGTCCCCAGCCCGGCATCAAACAAAATATTCTGTTTGACTTGCCCCTCGACCTGATGGCTCAACAGCCCGGCGACTTGCCCCCCTTTGGACTGGCCCAGCCGCCGTTTCTCGATCCAGTAAGCGTAATCTTTGTTGATCTGCCGGTAAATGACCTGATTATTCACAATATTCCGCCCTGTTCACGGGCAATTTCGGCCAGGTGGTAGCGCGGATGGGCCGAGAAGGCGTGACACTGCGAGCCGTCGGGAAAATCCACGTTCCAGTTTTCCCAGGTGGTAGGATAACCGGCCTGTACCCAGCGCCCCCAACGGAGGCGGATAATCTCGATGACTTGATCAGACCGGCCGCCCTGCCGGAGCGCTTCAAAAAGGTAGTGGTGCATGAAGGGACTGGCTAAAACCATTTTATCAGGAGCGGGTTCATCGTCGGGGTCCAGCGAACGGGCAGCAATGGCGTCCAGCAACGTCGCATGCTCATCCGGCGGGCTGGTTTGGGTCAAGACGGCCAGGGCGGCGGCCAGTTGGGAGAAGGTGGAGCGGGCGACATCGTCGTACCAGCGCCCCTGTTCCCAAAAGGTGGTCCGAATGGCCGCTTGCAGCGCGATGGTGCGAGCTTGCCACATCGCTGCCTCGTCGGTGGCCAGGTTGAGAGTGTCGGCTAATTGGCTGGCCCGTTGTAAGGCCAAAACGTAGTGCAGGTTATAAACAGCGCTGGGTTCGGTGCGGGCCAGGGGCGCCCAATCCAAAAAGAGACGCCGTCCCGGCTGGCTCAGGAGCAGGCCGTTCGGGTTAAGGTCTTGCTGGAAGCGATCCAGCATTTTGACCAGCGTGGGCCACATCTGGCCGATAAATTCATTGTCGCCGGTCAATTTTTGGTAAAGCTGCAATAGTTCAACCCACATAAAGTTGTAATCAACAATCGTGTAGGCATGCACTTCGCCGGGCAGGACGCTGGGCAAGACGCCATCGGGATAAGCGCCTTGAGCCGCCATCTCGATCACTTGCCGCAGCGGGCGGACATCATTGCTCAGAGCGGCCATGATCAAGCTCTGGGGCAGGGCATCGCCGACCCACTGCGAGCTTTCCCGCCAGGTGCTGTCTACAAAGCCATCTTGCAGGCAGGCGTGAAAGGTGGTTTCGCACATGGTAATGATGCCGGCCAGCAGCGGGTCCTGAGGGTTCAAGGGACGGGTAATCTCCAAAGGATACTCGGCGACGCGGGCGTGGAAGCGCACTCGAAAATCAGGGCCGGTCGGTCCGACGAGTTGAAACAACAGGTAGCGACCGCCGCGCAAGGCAAACGTTTCGGCTTCCTGGCTGCCAGGGCGCAGCCGAAAACGGTCGGTCAGGCGGACCCGGCAGTAGGTTTCGGGCTCGGAGAGGACGAGCTGGCCGTCTCGAATCTTCTCGGCGTAGCTAACGGCGAGCTGTTCCTGCCCGCCGGCCCCTTCAATTTCGACCCAGCCCTGACCGGCGAAATCCCGTCCCAGGTCAAACAGCCAGTAGAAAGACTCGCCTGAGCTCAGGCCGGCTCTGAACCAGCCGCTGTCCTGAACCGGATCTGCTTGAGGAGCCGCCGCGAACCAACCCTCGCGTAAAGCCAGGTGGGGGTCAGGAGAGGCGGGGGAGGTAGGGAGATGGCGGGTTTCGAGCAGGGTCAGGGTCGCTTCACGCTCGACGAGAAGAGGCAGGGAACGGAGGCGCAGGTTGGTCCAGGGATAGCCGCCCACCGGCGCGACCAGGCGGGCCGCAGCCCACATAGCATCATCGTAGAGGCCATGCGGGTCGGTCCAATTGTCGGCCAGGTTCAGGTCGCGGTCTTCCACGCCGCTGCCGTAAATCGAAACACGCGGGACGAGCGTGGCAAACGAGGGGTCGCGCCGGGTAAGCCAGTTGGTATGAGTCGCCAGGACGCTCTGGCCGTCGCAAACCAGATGGGCCAGCAGGCCGGCCACCCCCCGGTGAACGTAGGCAAAATGGGAGTAACCCGGCTGGTACACCTGCACGGCCAGGGTGTTGAAACCGGCTTGCAGATAGGGAGTCACGTCGAGGCGATCCACGCTTTGGGCCTGAGGATAGCTGCGAGCGGGGCCGTGGGCCACAAATTGGCCGTTGACCCACAATTTGTAACGGCTGTCGGCGGTAATAAACAGTTCGGCCTGGCCGGGCGGCCGCTCCAGGTGCCAGTGGGCCGGGGAGCGGAAGCAAAGATAAGTCTCGTGCAAGTCAAAGGGGTGGGCCGAACCGATCCAAACCGCGCTTTCAGGAAATTCCAGAGGCGGTTGAGTCACGCTCCGTACCTCAACGCCAGCTCATTAGCCAGCGTGTATGCCCGGATGAGACGCTCGGGCGGAATGTCCGGCTGGACAAAGTGGCCGGTGTTGAAGATGAAGCCGCCGCCGGGAGCATAAATCTCAAAGCGTTTGGTAATATAGTCGTCTAACGCTTCACCTTCGTACTTGTAAAGGCCGTCCACCACATCCAAAGAGCCGTAAACGACCAGCTTGTCGCCATACTTTTCTTTGATAAGCTGCGGCTCCATGCCGGCGCTCTCCTGAACCGGGTGCAGCATGTTATAACCCATCTCGATCAGGTCGTCCATAATGTTCAGGATGTAGCCGTCGCTGTGGAGGTTGACCGGCACGCCCCGGCCGCGGGCGCGTTCGACCACGCGGGCGGCGTAGGGCTTAATCATCCGCCGCCACATGCGGGGCGAGAAGAGCATATTGTTGTTGCTGCCCCAATCGTCGGAGAGGGTGATGATGTCTACGCCGGCGTCAATGCAGCTCTCGACCAGATCGCCCAGCCAATCGGCGTAGCGGTCGAACCAGGCCATCATCAAATCCGGCTGCAAGCCGAGATTGGCCCAGCAGTTTTCAATGCCTAAAAAGGTGCTAGTCCCTTCGACAATGCCCCAGATGTGGGCGATGATCGCTCGCCGGTCGCCGTGCCGGGCGACCGCTTCCTGGATGTTAACCCCGGCGAAATCGGGATTCCAATCGCTGTGAGCCAGCCACTTGGGGTCGCGGGCATCGCCGAGGTCAAGTTCGGCCAGCTCGTTGACGCTGATCTTGCGGCCCAGTTGGTTGGGGTAGGGCACAAAGCCGACAAAAATATCAATATTAAAGTCATCCAGGAATTTATCGCGCGGCCCATACTCGGCCGCCAGCATTTCCACAAATTGCTGTTGATAGAGCCAGCAGTCCAGCGGGGTCCGGTCGGTGGGCTGGCGGTTGAGAGTCGCCAGGACACGTTCTTTTGAATTCATAGCTTTCCTTTCAGGTTGCAAGGTGACAGGTCGCAGGGTAGCAGGTAGACTGCGGCTATGACCTGCAACCTGTGACTCTGCGACTCTGCTACCTGCTACTCTGCAACTTCCAAATTTAGCAGCTTATCCCATGCGGCCAGGTCCAGCCCGGCGACGTAGCCGCTGTGGAACTGCTCCAGATAAATCTGGTCCCAAACCGGCACCAGCGGGATTAAATCAGCCGGCAGCCCCTGGAGAATCTGGGCGTAGGCGTGCTCCAGCAGGCGGTAGCCGGAGGTCGGCGAGACGGCGAATTTGGGATGGGGCGCAATCAGGCCATCGGCGACCATCGTCGCATCCAGAACATCGGATAGCTGATGCAGCAGGTCCAGTTTGCGTTCCCAGGGAGTGGAGAGGTGAACCGCTTCGGATACAATGGGGTAAAGCGGAGCGGCCAGGCGGGGGAGTCGCTCAAAGTAGGCCAGCAGCCACTTATCGTAGGGGAAATACTGTTTATCCAGCAGAAAGGCCAGTTGCACGCCCAGGCGAATGGACCGGGCAAAAGCGATGGTGGCGAATAGTTCATTGTGGCGAAGGAGGGCGCGCTTGACGGCGTAAACGCCCATGCCGGAAAAGTAACGACACCAGTGGGCGATCCGCCGCAGCCACACCGGCTCTGGGTAGTAGGCGTTAAATTTTTGGCGGATCTCGCTGAAACGCTCGGAGGGATCGTGCCAGACCTCGCCGCCGATGAGATGCTGCACTTCCTCTTCCGGCACATTGAGCCACTCGGCATAAGTTTCGGGCGCGTGGTCCAGGCCAATGGTTCGCCGCAGAAAGGCTTCCAGGCTGCCCATGGCTAGCCCGATGCCGGTATACCCTTCGCGCAAGGGGTGTCCCTGGTAGGTGGCGGGCAGGTTAGCGCCCACTACCTGGATAATTTCGTCGCACCGTTCCTGGCAAATCTCCTCAGGGACCAGGGCATTAATGCGAAGCCCCCAGTGGTGATCGCTGGAGTATTCGTCGTCCAGTCTCAAGACTTCGGAGCCGTAACCAAAGACACCAAAAGCGGTTTGGGCAGTTTCAGCCGGAAACTCGCGCTCCAGGATGGGTTTGACGATTTCGTTGAAGAACTCACGACTCACATCAATAATTGACTCGGTCACAATAAGTCCCCCTATCTTAAGGTTTTTGATTCGCCTATCAGGTGACTGGCACTTCAAAGTGAAAGTGCCAGTCATCTGAGCAGTACTTTTAGATTTTGCCTCGGTGGTCAATCAGATTATTCAGTTTGTTCCGGTAATACTTAAACTCTTCCCACGGCACCTCGGGCGGAATCAGGTGGTCGCCGAAGGGGATATAGCCGCCTGATTGCAATAAGAAGGCCACGTCTTCCAGAAACTCGTCAATCCGCTTGGGTCCCAAAGTAATATCACTTTTGGGGATGCCGCCCATCATTTGAAGCCGGGGATAGTTTTTGCGGGCTGTCACCACATCCATGCCGGCGCTGACTTCCATCGGATACAGCCCGGTGACTCCGGCTTCAAGGAACAGGGGAATCAGCCGGGCGCAGTTGCCGTCGGTATCCACCAGGATGATGTTCACGCCCTTGCTCTTGAGGAAGCCGGTAATTTGCTTGTAGTAGGGGGTCATGAACTCTTTGAATGTGGCCGGCGAAACCATCGAGTCCTTGGTGGCGGAGATGTCTTCCCAGATATGGGCCACATCAACCTCAACCTGGGCAAAAACTTCCTCCCAGATGGCGATCCACAGATTCGTCAGGTGCTGCAAGATGTCGTGGAGCAAGTCGGGCTGGTCATAGTAATAGTAGAACAGATTCTTGTAGCCCAACAGGTGAACCAGCGTGCCGAAGAAACCGCAGGGATAACCGCCCACCGCCAGCGGGTAGTCCCGATTTCTGTACTCGTCCAGCAGTTCCGGCCAATGGGCCGGGAAGCGGGCGGAAATATTGTCCAGCCGCATCCGCTCATTCTTAATTTCAAGCCAGGTGTCCCAATCCTTGATCGGCCAGGACATCGAAATCGGAATGACCCCTTCGGCTTTCTGAAAGCGGCGGGTGATGCCGTCAATATCCACGTAATTGACAAACTTCTCGTTTTCATCGAGGATGATTGGCTCATATTTGGGGTACAAAAGCTGCTCGACATGTACCAGGGCCGTACTTTTATCAAAACCGAAGTAATCGGCCACGTCCAGGTCCAGCGGAAAACCCTGGCTGGGCCAGTAGAGGGCGCCCCCCCAGATGCCGATCCCGTCCGGCAAGGTGATCTTTCGCTGCCGCTCGCCGTAGGTTTTTTCAAACAGGTTTTTATCCTTGCGCCACTCGTGCGACCAGGCTGTCGTATAGAGCGATGAAGACATCGTCGAAATCTTGGTAGCAATGGCCGGGTAATTTTTCTCAGGCAGCCCCTCTTTGTACCAGCGCTTGATAGTCCCGCCCCAGTAACCAAATTCCCACTTGGGAGCGCTGACGGTGGGGTTAAAATTCATTGTTTCCAGAAACCGCTCGCGCGTGTTCATAGGTGATCTCCATTCAAGAAATGGTCCATAATTGCTCACCACCTTAGCTGGGATTGAAATCCCAGGCTAAAAGCTGAAGTCGGCTCAAAGCCGACTCAAAAAAGTGATTTTAAGCGGAGTTAGTGCGCTTTAGCATACTTTAGTTATTAGCCCTGAGCTTCAGCTCGGGGCGAACGCGGGAGACACGTTACAATGGCTCTATTTAAGCCGCTCCCACCAACGCTTTAGCCACCCTGGCGGCGCTGCCTGCGTCGGGGGCAAATCCATCCGCGCCGACGCTGGCGGCATAAGCCTCGGTCACCGGCGCGCCGCCGATGATCACTTTGACCTGGTTACGGACCCCTGCCTCGGTTAGCGCGCTGAGAGTGGTGCTGATGGCGGCCATCGTGGTCGTCAGCAAGGCCGACATGCCTATCAGGTCAGGTTTTTGCTCCTGGACCACCGCCACGAACTGCTCCGGGGACACATCCGTACCCAGATCAATCACCTCAAAACCGGCTCCTTCTAACATCATGGCCACCAGATTCTTGCCGATGTCGTGTAAATCGCCGGCCACCGTACCGACCACCACTTTCCCCAACGATTTGACATTCCCCTCCTGCAAATGGGGCTTGAGGAGATTGACGCCGGTCTGCATCGCTCGGGCAGCGATGAGCATTTCGGGGACAAATTTCTCGCCCATTTCAAACAAACGACCCACTTCGTCCATTGCCGGGATACAGGCTTCATTCAGAATTTGATCGGCGGGAAGGCCCGCCTCTAACGCCGCCTGGACAGCAGTGGCGGCATTTTTGGCGTTTCCCGAGAGAATAGCTGCGTAAACAGCTTCAAGACTCATAGATGGTACTCCCTTTCAACTTAAAGATTAAGCATAAACGCCGTACTTCTTAACGGCGTTAATAAAAGTCTCGACGTTCTCCATAGATGTGTCCACCTGGATGATGTGGGCCGGAGAGACCATGTAGCCGCCGCTCCGCCCCAGTACCTCAATTTTGGCCTTGACGTCGGCCTCGATCTCGGCGGGTGTGCCGAAAGGCAGCAGTCTCTGCTGGTCAATGGCGCCCCAGAAAGAAAGTTTATCGCCAAACTTGCTCTTGAGGTCTTCGGGATCGTGGCCCGGCACATTTGGCTGAACCGGGTTAAAAACTTCCAGGCCGACTTCAATCCACTCGCCCAGGATCGGCGCGACCGCCCCATCGCAGTGCTGCATAATCATCACGTTGGGATTGACCGCCTTGAGCGCGGCGTAAATCTCCCGGTAGCGTTCTTTGAAATACTGGCGCCACATGGCCGGCGAGATGAGCATGCCGTTCTGCGCCCCAAAATCATCGCCGGACCAGACGCCGTCCACCCCCATCGAGACCAGTCTCTTGCCGACAGCCAGGGCAAAGTTTTTGGTCTTTTCGATGAGCACCTCGATATACGGCTCCTCTGTGGCCAGATCCATCAGCAGCTTCTGCAAGCCGACCAACTGCTGCATCATATCGAACATGGTCAGTTCCATATCGCCGACGATAAAGTAATCGTTCTTATACTTCTCGATGTACACAGCGGCGTCGTCAAAGCGGCCTTCGGCCAGAGGGTCAGGAAACTCGAAATCTTCGACTTCTTGCGACTCACTCACGTTGGCCAGGGGATGGGTGACCACATCCATGTAGACCGGTCCCTGGCGCATCTTCATCTTGAACTCGTTGGTGATGTAGCCTTTCTCATCCCGGGGATGCTCGTAGCCCCGGGGCAGGCTGCCGCCGACGATGACACAATCACTGCCCATCGCCACCCGCAAATCGTTGGCCGAGATGCGGTAGGTCACATCTTCGTAATAAGAGGTGGTATAGTGGACCGGGAGGCCGTACTTTTGACCAAACTTGTCGAGTAGGCCGCGTGACAGGTCAAACTGAAGCGGGACGCGGTCGGGGAGACCCTGCCGGGTCAAGGCGAGACGGACACGTTCTTTGGAATTCATAACCTACTCCTTTCCTGTTAGAGTTTAGATGTTGCTTGTAATACCTTGGTTAAGATCAACTGCTGGCCGGCCAGACTGGGATGCAGCCCGTCGGCCAGGTAGAGGCTTGGATCGGGATTGAGGCTAAAAGCATTAACCAGGTCAACCAACGGCAGGTTGTGCCGCCCGGTCAGGTCGCGCACAGCATCAGCGCATGCCTGAACATCGGCGTTGTCCCAGGTCATGCGCACGGCGGCAAAATCGGGGCTGGTATTGGCCACACTTTCGACCACCGGCGCCGGAGTCAGCAAGACAGGTCGAGCCGGAGTATATTTCAAAAAGCCCTCGACAATGCCGGTCAGATTCGCCGTATATTCAGCCAGGGAAACCAGGGTTTTGGTCGGCGGCCCCCCGAACTTTTTGCAATCGTTGACCCCAACCATGATAAAAACCCAATCGGGCTGGTGGGCCAAAAACTGGGTAAAGGTGTTTTCCAGGATGTGAGTCGAAGTGTAACCGGATTGGGCCACATTAATCACCTGAATCCCATCATCTGGACGGCACTGGGCCAACATCGCTTCGAGCAGCCAGACATAACCGTAGCGATAGATCGTGATCGAGTCGCCAACAGCCATGACCTTTCCCCCTGCCCGGATAGGCCATCGTTCGACGACCTGGGCCAGTTCCGGCTCTGCGAGCAGCGCCTGGGCGATATTGTTGATCTCCGTCTTAACCTGCCCCACATAGGCCAAAAACTGCGCTTCGGTGATGTGGCACATCGCCGCTGCCGCCGCGGGCGATACATCCAGCCCCAATGCCGCCGGCACCCAGTGCAGGTTAAAGTCAATCAAAAAGGCGATTTCTGGGGCAAGTTTAACGTTGGTTGACATTCCGAACTCCCACAAAAACGGTTATCAGTTATTCTCACTGATTACTGATTACTTTTTCACTGACCACTGCTCTCTGCTTCCTGCTTGCTTTTCGCAACCCGGCCGATACTGCCCAGCCGGAAGCGGTCCAGCCCCACCGCCAGCAGCAGCACGAGCCCCTGCGATATTTGCTGGTAGTAGGAAGAGATACTGAGCAGAGTCATGCCGTTGTTGAGCGTCCCTAAAATGAGCACGCCGACCAGAGTACCCAGGAGATGGCCCTTGCCGCCGGCCAGACTGGTGCCGCCCAGCACTACCGCCGCAATGACGCTTAACTCCACCCCAAAGGCGGCCTGCGGTGCACCGGCGGCCAGTTGCGAGGTCAGAAAAACGCCCGCGACCCCTGCGCTGAGGCCCGATAACGTGTAGGCAATCAGTTGGTAGCGTTTGACCGGCAGCGCCGCCAGGTGGCTGGCCTCGGCGTTGCCGCCGATGGCGTACATGGCTCGCCCGTAGGTGGTGTAGCGCATCACAATAAACGCGCCGATGAACAGAATGGCGAACGCCACCACCGGCACCGGCACGCCGCCAATTCTATCCCGCCCCAGCCAGCCGAAGGCTTCATCTAAGGCCGGTTCGCTCAGCCCGCCCGAAAAGACAAAGGCCAGGCCGCGCACCACCGAGAGCATGCCCAGGGTGGTGATGAGCGGATTAATCCCGATGCGGGTCACAATCAGGCCGTTGAGTAATCCCACGACCAAGCCGGTGGCTAACCCTGCTACTACAGCTCCCCAAATGCCCAGCGCATACTGGCTGTGCGAGATGACCACACCCACCAGGGCCACCGTCGAGCCAACCGACAAATCCAGGCCGCCGCCAACCATTAACATGGTTGTAAAGATAGCAATCATACCGATGGTCGAACTGGCCAGCAGCAGGTTGAGAAAGTTACGGGTACTCAGGAAAAAAGGCGACAGCACCGACATCACCACCACGATGATGAGGTACATCGCCACCAGCCCAAACCCCTCCTGGAGAGCGGGGTTTTGGAGTATTTTCTGTAATCCATCCGGCTTTGAAACGGGCAGCGTTTCGGTTCGGTTGCTCATAGCGTGCCTCCGGCCGCGGCATGGAGGATGATTTCTTCTGTCGCTTCGCGCTGGCTAAATTCGCCGGTCAGTTGGCCCTTATACATGGTCAAAATGCGGTGACTCACCGACAAGACTTCCTGGATGTCGGACGAAACCATCAGGATAGCCAGCCCTTGTCCGGCCAGCGCCTCCAACTGGTCATAAATATCGGAGCGCGCCCCCACATCCACCCCCCAGGTTGGCTCGTTCAGCAGCAGCACCTTGACCTTCGCCTCCAGCCAGCGGCCCAGCACTACCTTTTGCTGGTTGCCGCCGCTCAAAAAGCGGGTTTCCACCTCCATCCCCCCGGCCATGCGAATGCCCAGGCGGTCAATCCAGTTTTGGGCATGGCGGCGCTCCAGACTTTGTTGGAAGAAGCTAAAGCGGGACAGGGGGGACCAGTTCGAAAGGGTCAGATTTTGGCGTACGTTCATGCCCAGCACCAGGCCGTTCACCTTGCGGTCGGTCGGGACAAAGCCGATGCCGGCCTGCCGGGCGTCGCGTGGGGAAGTAATGGTAACGGGCTGGCCGCTGACCAAAATCACGCCGCTGTCGGCCGGTTCTGCCCCAAAGATAGAGCGGGTCAGGGTGGCGTGTCCGGCTCCCAGCAAGCCAAAAATGCCCACGATTTCACCGGTGCGGATGCTTAAATTAATATCGTGATAGGCTCCGGCTTTGGTCAAGCCCGTCACTGCTAAAACCGCCTGCCCCTCCTGGCGCTCGACTTGGGCTTCGGCGCGAATTCCGGCCCGCGACTCAACCACCTCGCGGCCCACCATCATCCGCACCAGGTCACGATGAGTCACCTCGGCAATCGGGCGGGTGCCGACGTGCAGGCCGTCGCGCAAAACCGTTACCCGGTCGGCGATTTGAAAAATCTCATCCAGCCGGTGGGAGATGTAGATAATCGCTACCCCTTGCTTTTGCAGGGATTTGATGATGCTGAACAGCAGTTTAACTTCGTGGGGGGTTAGCGCGGCAGTCGGCTCGTCCATCACAATGATTTTGGCCTGGGCTGACAGCGCCTTGACAATCTCCACAATCTCCCGGTCCACCACGCTCAGGCTGCGCATCAGGGCATTCGGGTCAATTTCGATGTCGAGCATACCCAGATATTGGTGGGCCAATTCCTGGGCTTTGTTCCAGTCAACCAGATATTTGCCCAGAACACCGCTTTGGCGCGGCAGATGCCCCAGCAGCAGATTCTCCATCACCGACAGCTCCGGCGCGTAGTGCAGTTCCTGGTAAATCATGCGAATCCCCAGCGCTTCGGCGTCGCTGGGTTCGTGAAGCTGCACCAATTGATCGTTCAGGTAGATTGAACCGCTGTCTTTTTGGTAATCGCCGTTGAGAATTTTGATGAGGGTAGACTTGCCCGCCCCGTTCTCGCCGACCAGGGCCAGCACTTCGCCGGCAAACAGGTCAACCGAAACCTTGTCCAGCACTTTCACCCCGTAAAAGCTCTTGGTGATGTTTTCCATTCTCAGGAAGGGCTGCCTGTCCATCAAGACCTCCTCAGGCGCAGGCGCAGTTGGTCAAACCCAACCGCCAGCAGCAGCACCAGGCCGCGCGCCACTTCCTGGTAATAGGAGGATACGTTGGTCAGGATGAGGCCGTTGTCCAACGTTCGCAGGATAAAGACGCCAATCAGCGTACCGATGAGACTCCCTTTGCCGCCGGCCAGGCTGGTTCCGCCCAAAATCACGGCGGCGATGACCGTAAATTCCAGGCCCGTCGCCGCCTGGGGTGTCCCCGCCGCCAGTTGCGAGGCCAGGACCATCCCACCCAGCGCCGCCAGAAAGCCGCACAGGGTGAACACAATCAATTGATAGCGGTTGACCGGAATCCCGGCCAAGCGGCTGGCCGCGGGATTACCGCCGATGGCGTACAGGTCACGGCCAAACGGGGTTTTAGCCAGCACAAAAATGAAGACGGCGTATAAAACCAGCATCAAAATCAGCGAAAAAGGTACGCCGCCCAGATCGCCGCGTCCCAGAAATTGGAACTGGGGTTGGCTGAGCTGGTTCATCTGGCCACCGGTGAGTACAAAGGCCAGGCCGCGAATAATCGAGAACATGCCCAGGGTGGTGATGAGCGGGTTAATTTTTAGCCGGGTCACCACCAGGCCGTTCAAGGCGCCGACCACCGCGCCGCTCAAGAGGCCGATGGCTACACAGGCCCAGATCGGTAAAATCTGGTTGTCCCACAAGAGACTGGTCACTACTCCGGCCAGAGCTGCCACCGAGCCGACAGAAATATCCACCCCCCCGGCAATTAAGAGGATGGTTTCGCCTATAGCCACAATTCCAACCACCGCCAGGGTCTGCCCGATGTTGACAAAGTTTTGCACGCTCAGAAAGTGGGGGGTTAGCAGGGCAAAAATCAGGCACATCACCACAAATACGGTCAGCAGGCTCAGGCCGGTATTCAAACGGAGCCGGGAAAACACCGTCGAGGCAGGCCCGGAGACGGCTGATGGGGTTGACTGAGCCATCGCTTTCTCCTAAATAGAGGGTGAAGAGACCCTAATGGCTTTCATCTTCAAAATCGGCAACGAAATTGGAAGATTGGAAGACTGGATAAAAGGTCCAACCTTCCAACCCTCCAGCCTTCCAAACATTTTAACCCGGTAGGGTCTGAAACATTAAAGCTTGTTACTTACAGCCTGTGGCGTCAGAATAGAGTTCACACAGGTTATCTTTGGTAATAAAAACGTGGTCTACGTAAATGGAGGGGGGCAGGGGTCTGCACTCCAGGGCATCGAGCATGGCCGGAATAATCTTGAAACCGTACTTTTCGGGGAAGTAGCCAGTGGCACCCAAATAGATGCTGCCTTCCTTCATTATTTCCTCCTGGCCGGAGGGGTCAGCGCCCTGGCCAACGACAATCGCCTGGTCTTTGCGATTGGCCGCTTCGAGTGCGGCGATAGTGCCCAGGGCCGTGCCGTCGTTGATGGTCATGCCGACGATATGCTCGGCGTCGGGGATTTTGGGCAGAGTGTCGCCCACGACCTTGAAGGCTTCATCCTGGGTGTTTTTGCTGTCAAGGCGGAAAACCATATCGTCGGGAACTTTGGTTTCGAGGTTATCTTGCAGACCTTCCAGCATCCCTTGCATGCGGGCAGCGGGGATCGGCCCGGATTGGGGCAGTTCCAGCAGGAGGATGGCGTCAACCTGGCCATCCCAATTCTGCTTGGCATACTCCGCCGCTGCTTCACCGGCCAGACGGCCGGCTTTGTAGTTGTCGGCTCCAAAGAAGGTGGCGCCGGGCATGGGGATGTCAATGGCAATGACCGGCACGTTGGCGGCGCGGAACTTGTCCATGATCACGTTGCCAAATTTCTCGTCGGTTTGGAACTCAATCACGCCGTTTACGCCCTGGGTCAGGAAGCTGTCGGCGTTGGCCAGGGCGGTCGCGCCGTCCAGTTTGTTGTCGGCCAGCACCAGCTCGATGTTACCGGCCTCTTCGGCTGCTGCCTCGATGCCCTCGCGGACCAGCTTGGTAAAGACAATGTCTTCGGTCAGGTTAGCAAAGCCAATTTTGTAGCTGTCTTTCATGGTGGTGCACTCGGCGGCGGCCTCCGCCGGTTTTTCAACTTCAACCGTGACTACCTTTTCAACCTCAACCGTCTCTTTGACCACGACAGTTTCAACTTTAGTTATGGTTTCAGGAGTTGGGGCTGCGCCGCAGGCGGCAATAGCCATGAGCGCCAGTGCAACCAGGCTGAACAACAGCGTAACTTTGATAAGTTTAGAGCGATTCATGGAGTAAATCCCCTCCTAAATTTAATGGATTCAATAGAATTTTGCCCACGAGCCACTGCTTGGCCCTGGCGGTTACCAATGCTGCCTAAAAGGATATATTGCTAAATTTCACCTCCTTCGTAAATAGTCCTCATCCTCGGCTCTCTCTGTGCACCTCTCAAAAGGAAAGAGGAGAGAAAACCCAAAGGACCATAGGAGGTTAGCTTGAGGACTATTTTCATGAGCGGTGGTATACAGGAGGTAAAGAAGGACTGAAATTTAAGGGGTAAGACGTTGCGGGTGACAACAGCCAGGTGTTTAGGGTAAAAAGAGTGCGCCAGACAGGGGGGGTAAACGGCTAAAATGATCGTCTGCAACGCCAGACTTAGCGCCGATTTGCGACGATTCGATAAGCGGGTTGTAGATGTTGTCTGCACTTTATTCGTCATTGAACTTTGGTGAAAATTATTGATTTTTTGTGAAATTTGTTGGTCGAGTTTAGCACAATTATTGAAACCTGTCAAATAAAACGAGAAAGCTTTGATTGACGACTTTCTGGCCTCGTGTTACAATGGATTCGACAAATTTCGCTAAAATCTCCAAAAGTGCCATATGACCACCTTTGAAAGACGACAACGCATCCTGACCCTGTTGCGCGAGCAATCCAATGCGACGGTAATTGAACTGGCCAAGCTGCTAAACGTGTCCGAGGGGACTATTCGCAATGATTTGACCGCGCTTGACGAAGCGCAGCAGATTATGCGCGTCCGGGGTGGGGCGGTGGTGCGGGATATTCACCCGGTGCAGATGCCCGCTCTGGCGGCCAAGGCCCGAGTCAATGCGCCGGCCAAGCAGCGGATTGCCCGCTGGGCGGCGGATATGGTGGAAGATGGTGATGCCATCCTGCTGGATGCCAGCACCACCGTGTTCCATATGGCCGCTTATTTACAGGACCGCCGGAATTTGACGATCATCACCAACGGCCTTGAAGTCGCCCGGGCGCTGGCCGCCAACCGGGCCAACACGACCATTCTTATCGGCGGGGTCCTGCGCGCCGATGGCACCTCCGTCACCGGGCATCTGGGCGAAAAGATGCTGCGGGATCTGCACATCAAAACCGCCTTTGTCTCCTGTTCGGGCTTCACGGTTGAGGTTGGCTTAACCGAGCTTGACTTGCAGGAGGCCCAACTCAAAAGCCATATGATTCGTTCGGCCAGCCGGGTGATCGCTTTGATTGACTCCAGCAAATTCGGCCGGGCTGCGCTGGTGCCTTTTGCGGCGGTGGAGCAAATCTCTCACATTCTAACCGACAGCCAGGTAGACCCGGCGACCCTGGAATGCCTGCGCCAAACCAATATTACTATAACCGTTTGCGGCGAGACCACCGCCTCCTCTTTCACCCCCCTGGACACCCAACGCACCCACTACCGCGTTGGTTTTGCCAATCTCAGCGAAGAGATTCCCTTTGCCGTGGATGTCCGGCGCGGCCTGGAGCGGGCCGCCAAAGAGGCCGGCAATATTGATTTGATTGTGGCCGATAACCAGTTGCAGGGTGAGGTTGCCCTGCGTATTGCCGAGCACTTAATTGGCAAAGGGGTGGACCTGGTTATCGAGTATCAGATTGACGAAAAAGTGGGCAGTCTGATCATGAACAAATTCCAGCAGGCGGGCATCCCCGTCATTGCGGTGGATATTCCCATGCTGGGGGCCAGTTTTTTTGGCGCGGACAACTACCAGTCGGGGCATACGGCGGGAGCAGCCCTGGGGAACTGGATCAAAAAACAGTGGGCCGGCGCAGTTGATCATCTGATTGTGCTGGAAGAACCGCGCGCCGGCGCTTTGCCCGCAGCCCGGATACATGGGCAAATTGACGGTTTACAATCCGTTATTGGAGAAATCCCGGCCGAAAAGATCTGCTATCTGGACAGCGGCAACACCACCGAGCTGAGCGAAATGCAGATGGCTCGCGCCTTGGAGGAATATGCCTCCGCTCATCATCTGGCGGTTATCTCCTTCAACGACGATGCAGCCTTTGGCGCTCTCAGCGCGGCCCGCAAAGCCGGTCGAGAGGCAGACGTAGTTATTATTGGACAGGGCGCTGACCGTAAACTGCGTCCGGAGATACGCCGGCCCAACTCGCGCATTATCGGCTCCACCGCCTTTATGCCGGAGAAATACGGCGAGAAGCTGATTGATCTAGCCCTCAAAATACTGCAAGGCAAGCCCGTCCCTCCGGCGGTCTACACCGACCATACTTTTATCAACGCCAAGAATATTGACCTTTTTTACCCCGAATAGAAATTAGCTTTAGTCCAAAAGCTAACGCCGCTGCCAGGTCATTCCCGGATAATCGCGGTAGAAGCCAACGGCTTCGAGAAGGGGGCGGCCGGGACTGTCCAGCACCGGCTGGCCGTTCCAGCTTTCGACGGTGAGACGGAACTCAAAGTTAGCCAGATGGTCCAGTAGCACGGTCAAGGCTTGCTGAATGAGTCCCTCGTCGGCCCCTTGCAAGGTGATAAGCTGTGCACCTGTATCGCGGGCAACCAGCACCGGCAGTCCCCGCTGCTGCACCAGCCAGGTAGAGGGCAGCCGGGCGAAGGTAAGTTCCTCGCCGCTGGCTGTTGGGGGCAGGTCTGGCAGCGCCGGGCCGTAGAGGTTGGCCGGATCGCCCGCGTTGAGGACAACCAGGGCCTCGTCTTCCGTCGGTGGCTCGCTGCGACCGGCCCGCAGCCGCTCGACCACTTCCGGCAAGGCGAACTGGAGACCGGGCAGGCCCTGCACAAAATAGCCGCGCCGGACCTCGCCCCGCAGCTCCAGCCGTTGGAGCTGTTGGTAGATCAGATCCCAGGCCCAACTCCCCACCTCGTCGGCCAGGCTGGCGTGGGTAACTACGCCGTAGCGGGCCAGCAGTTGGCGAGCCTGCTGGGCGGCACGGTCATCGGGCGGCGCGACTTTGCCCAGCACGCCAAAACGGTGGACCAGGGTCCAGCGCCCCTCGCTTAAGGGCGGTCTTTGGGACTCGCTCGGCTGGCTCAGCCGTTCCCGTACCCGGCGTTTGGCCGCATGAAACTCGGAACGAGTGGGCCGGCGCAGCCCGTCCGGCCGCCGTTCCCGCGAGCGCAGCCGCTCGGCCAGTTCCGTTTCGAGGGAGCTGAAAGGCTTGCGCTCGCCGCCGGGGCCGGGACTTCCCTGCTGGACAATGTGCCGCAGCACGGCCAGGCTGTCGTTGGTGGCCAGGCCGGCCATCACCAGTTCGACCAGGGCGGCTTCGGCGGTGGTTTCGGCCAAGTCCAACGCGGCGCAGATGTCGGCCAGAAAGACCGCTCCCTCGCTTTTGAGGAAGTCGTAGACAGCCTGCGCCGTCTCGCTCAAGCCGGACAAATCATCCGGGGGCGGCTCCAGAAAGCTATGACCCTCGCCCCGGAACAGGAAGCGGATGCGGCCTCGCCGGGGGTCAACCCCGCCTGAACCGACCCAGACCAACTCGCCGCTCTGGCACAGCCCGGCTAACTCCGCCGGATCGTAGCGGGCCAGCCGTAAGGGCAGCACGTCGCGCTCCCAGATGCGGCCGACTATCGGCGCGGCCCGCAACTGCTGCAGCGCCTGCCGCAGTGCTCCCGGCCCGGCCAGGCGTTCCGCCGGATGGAGGTGCTGCCAGCGGGCCAGGAAGTCGGCGTAGACGGTGAAGGGTACCGGTTGAATCTCCCGCCGCAAAATGGTCAGCGTGCGGCGGTGAATCTGCTCCAGGGTATGCAGGTCAACAAATTCATCTGCTGGAGAGACTTGACCACGGGTCGGGGTGAAACGGCCATGGGCCAGGTGACGGGCTTCAACCAGCCGGTCGAGTTCGGCTCGCAGCCAGCCAGGGGAGAAGGCATAGCGGGCCAGGATAGCCGGGAGGGTGACCGGGCCGGCATAGGCCAGATAGCGTTCCAGAATCCGTCGCTGCGCGTCTACCGGAGGGATGGGTAAGTCATCCAGGGCTGCTAAGTCAAAGGCAGCGCGATACTCCGCCGCATATTCGGCGGCGACCCAGCGGCGACCCAGACCATGAGCGGTGGGGACAGCCAGCTCGACGATGCGGCCAGCCCCGGCCAGGTGAGCCACCCAGGCGGCCGGATCAGCGTTGGTTCGTTCGGCCAGCTCGCGGGTGGACAGGTCGCCCAACTGCTGCAGCAGCACGGCCAGTTCCTCCGCCGTGCGCACCTGGCTCGTCGGGGCGGTGTGCTGCAGGCGGCCCTGCACCTCTTGAATTGCTTCGGGCCGGAGCAGCTCGTCCAGGGCAATGTCTTTAAGTAGGTCTTGCAGCAGTTCCCGGTTCGCCGCCAGGGTTTGAAGCTGGCGCTCGGCCCGGGGCGTGTCCCACTCGTACATGTAGACGCTGACAAAATCCCACAGCAGGCTTTGCGCTACCGGCGAAGGGGTCAGCGACTCGACCAGGACCACCTGGATCTCGCCCTGTTGGATGCTGCTCAAAACCGCTTCCAGGTGGGGCAGGTCCAGCACATCCTGCAAGCAGTCACGATACGTTTCCGCTACAATTGGAAAATCCTGGAATTGGCGTACCGCTTGCAGCAGATCTTTGGCCCGCAGGCGCTGCAGCCAGAAGGGGGTGCGTTTGCCGCCGCGCAGGCTCGGCAGCAGCAGCGCCCTGGCCGCGTTCTGGCGGAACTGCGCCCCAAAGACGGCCGAGTCGGGTAGCTCCTGCAAAATGCGCTCGCGGGCCTCGGCCGGCCCCAGCCCGGCGACCACATCCAGGGGAAACTCGGCCTCAGCTTCGGGGCAGCGCAGCAAGATGCCGTCGTCGTTGGTCTGGACCTCGACCTCGATGCCGCTGCGCTCCCGCAGCAGGCTGGCCAGGGCCAGGCCCCACGGGCCGTTGACCCGCCCGCCAAAGGGGGAGTGAACCACTAGCCGCGGGTCGCCCAGGGCGTCGTCAAACACCTCGATCAGAACCGTTCGATCTGACGAAATCGCCCCGGCTTTATCAAGCTGGTTGGCGACATAGCTCAGGACGTGCCAGGCCGAGTGGTGATCCAGGGCATACCCGTCTTGCAGCCAGGCCAGCAGCGCCTGGATGGCCGGCTCGTCCCGTTTCTCGACAATCTTACTATGCTCGGTCCAATTCAATTCCGCCCGCAGGCGCTCGACTTGCTCGGCCACGGCCCGGCGGAAGGCGCCCACCCGCAGCCCCAATTCATAGGGCCGCCAGGGGAAATCGCCGCGCCAGAAAGGCATGCGGGGCGTTGTGCCGGGCGCTTCGGCCACGATGACCCGGTCGTCGGTGACGTCCAGCACCCGCCAGACCTGCGAGCCGAGCATGAGCGTGTCGCCCACGCGGGTCTCATAGACAAACTCCTCGTCCAGCTCACCCAACTTGGTCTTGCCGTCGCTGAGGTAAGCCCCAAAGCTGCCCCGGTCGGTGATGGTGCCGCCGTTGGTCAGGGCCAACAAGCGGGCGCCAGGCAGAGCAGCCACCTTGTTGTTGACCGGGTCCCAGGCCAGCCGCGCTCGCAGTTCCCGCTGGGTCTGGCTGGCGTAGCGCCCGGCCAGCATTTCGAGCACGGCCCGGAAGACGCGCGGGGTCAGTTCCTCGTAGGCGTAGGCGCAGCGGACCAGGTCGAAAAGAGCGTCCACCGGCCAGCTTTCCACCGAAACCATGGCCACAAGCTGCTGGGCCAGCACGTCCAGCGAGTTGCGCGGGGTGTAGGTCGGTTCGACCTCGCCGCGCCGCATTCCGCCGGCAATCGCCGCCGCCTCCATGACATCCTCGCGGTGGGTGGGGAAGATACGGCCCTTACTGGTCTGGCCAACCAGGTGGCCGGAGCGGCCGACTCGCTGCAAGCCCTGGGCCACCGATTTGGGTGACTGCAACTGGACCACCAGGTCCACCGAGCCGATGTCAATACCCAGTTCAAGCGAGGAAGTGCCGACCAGGGCCGGCAGGCGGCCGGCTTTCAGGTCACGTTCCATTTCCAGGCGGGCTTCTTTGGCCATGCTGCCGTGATGGGCGCGAAAAGGTCCGGCCTGAGTCCTCGTTCCAGCGGCGAACATACCTAACCCTTTGGCCACGCCGCCGGCAATCAAGCCCGAAGGCAGGCCGGTGGCTTCGGCGGCAAGCTGCTCGTTGAGCCGGTCGGCGGTGCGCTCGGCCAGGCGGCGGTTGTTGGTAAAGACAAGGGTGGTCTGGTGCTGCCGGATCAATCCCAGGACGCGGGGGATGATCGAGGGCCAGATAGAGTCGCCGGGCAACTGCCGAAAATCCTCGACGACAGTTTCGATGCGCAGATCAAGAGCTTTCGTATAACCACTATCTACAATATTTACCGGCCGGGGTGACAGCCGCCGGTCTGGCTCGGTACCGCTCCATTCGTTCCCGCCGAGAAAGCGAGCGACTTCGGCGAGGGGCTGGATGGTGGCGGAGAGGCCAATCCGCTGGACGGGCAGGGCGGCGAAGTGCTGCAGGCGTTCCAGGCTGAGGGCGAGATGTACCCCACGTTTGCTGCCGGCCAGGGTGTGGATTTCGTCCACGATGACGGTGCGAACGGTACGGAACATGTCACGGGCTTTGGGGCTGGTCAGCAGCAGGTAGAAGGACTCCGGGGTGGTGATGAGGATGTGGGGCGGGGTGCGCAGCATGGCCCGCCGTTCACGCTGGGGCGTGTCGCCGGAGCGGACCATGACCTCCAGGGTAGGGCAGGGCAGGCCCAGGTCGCGGGCCTGGCGGCGAATGCCGCTGAGAGGCAGGCGCAGGTTGCGCTGGACGTCGTTGTTGAGCGCCTTGAGCGGGGAGATATAGACCAGGCGCAACTGCGGCGCGGCCTCTTTGCTCTCCGGCTCGCCGGTTGGGCTGAATTCCCGCAGCAGCCCGTCAATGCCCCATAAAAAAGCGGCCAGGGTTTTGCCGGAACCGGTCGGGGCCAGGATGAGGGTATGCTCGCCGCGCTGGATGGCCGGCCAGCCCTGGGCCTGGGGAGGGGTCGGCTGGCCGAAGGTTTCGACAAACCAGGTTCGCACCGGCGGAGTAAAGGCGGCCAGGGCATCTTGAGAATTGATGGAAGTATCGTGAGCTTGCATCGTTAGAGAATTGTAGAGTGAAAAACGATCTTGTCCAATTTGGTTAAAAACTTACCCCTAACCTTTACCTTTCGAAAGCAATTGGCTGGAAAAAAGTGTAGTAAAAACGCACTATTACCGTATAATAAAGTAACACAACATCTTATCTGGGCCCAGGTAGGAGTGAAAAATTTTGCAGACCGTTGCAACGGAAGATATAGGAACAAAAAGTAAAGAGGTTTCTGAGCCAACATTAGATTTAGCCGCCCTCTTCCAACAGTACTATCCCCGTATCTACAACTACCTGCGCTATCGGGTCAGCTCGGTGGAGGATGCCGAAGATCTGATTGGGACCGTCTTTGAGCAGGCTTATGCCCGCCGTGCCCAATTCGATCCCGGCCGGGGCGCTTTTTCAACCTGGCTGTTTCGGATCGCCCACAATGAGCTGGTCAGTTACTATCGCAAGAAGACGAGCCGCTCGAAGTGGGAAACCGGCGCTGAAATTCCGACAGACTTGACGACCCAGGATCCTTTGCCCGAAGCTCAGCTTGTCCAGCAGGAGGTGCTGGTTTTGATGCTGCGCTGCCTGGAGCGCTTGAGCGAACGAGACCAGGAGATCGTCAGTATGAAGTTTGCGGGCAAGCTCAGAAACAATGAGATCAGCGAGATTATGGAGATGCCAGAAAAAACGGTCAGTGTCGTGCTGCTGAGAGCGGTCCGGCGGTTGCGCCAGGAGATGGAAAAGGAGGCCGCCTGATGAACGAACAACAACTGGCTGATCTCTTTTCGGAACAGCTTGATCGGCTGCTTGAGGGCGAGGCAGTTAACCTGCCCCCGGAAGCCGGTGATGTGCCAGAACTATTAGAGATAATCGGACAACGCCCAAGCCAAACCCACTTTCAGGCCAGTGCTGCCGCTCAGGCGGTCTTTCAAAGCCAACTGGCGGGCTGGTTTGGATTAGTCGCCAACGGAGGAGCACCCATGGCCATCTTAGGTATATCAAAAATTTGGTTTATCAGTATTGTCGTCGCGGTTGTCACTATCATAACCGGAGCCGGTATGATTGCCGTGATTGGCACGAGTATTTTTATCTTTAGAAGCGGCCCAGTTGTTTATGTGCCGACAAAAACTCCCACCCCTCAGGGAACGCTGGCGGTCACGGCTTCACCCGTCGCCTCGACCACCGTTACCCCTGTGGGCACGCCGATTCCCACCGCCGTTATTACGGGCACACCCAGTCTAACGCCTGTTGTGGGACTCCCGCCGCTTGTATTTGTAGGTACCTGGCAGATTCCACGTCTGTGCGCCGGGGTATATACCTCGCAAAGCAGCCTGGTTAATGTGGGCAACGCGCCGATTGATAACGCCGCCCTGGCCTGGGAAGTGATTGAAGGAGCGGAACTGGTTGATATGGTCGGCTTCGATTCGGCCAACCTGGTTTCAGTTGGGGAAAACCAGGCCGCACCTGTAACAGACCCCACTGCGGTTACAGCGATAAGTAACCCGCTCATCGGCGCGGTTAATTTTCAGCCCATCTCGGTCGAGCAGAAGGTCAAGCTGGATGTCAAGGTGAAAGTTAAAGAGGATTGGTGGAAGCACGAGAGCAAAACCGAGATCAAGATCAAACTTTCGGTGAAGAACAAATTTGATCTTCGGCCGCATCCTGGCCCTGGCAGCTACAGCCAGATTATCACCATCGTCAGGCAGGATGCGCAGTGGGTTATGCTGACCGGTTTCCCCCACAACGTTGGCGAGAACAAGATGCTGGTGGACGGGCGGATCGTCGTCGTCAACAGTTGTACCGGCCTGCCGACCAACTGGCCGCCTGGCTCCAAGATTCGGGTTGTAGGTTGGCTCCAGCCGGATGGCACCTTTATTGCCATTAACATTATCGTCATTAACATCAATATCATCACCGGCGATTTTGACAGCGGCGTTCCCTTACCCGGTGGCGGCGGCAGCAGCGGCGGTGGTGGCGGCAGCCGCGGCGGCGGCGGCGGTGGTGGTGGTGGTGGCGGCGGCGGTAGCGGTGGCAGTAAGGGTGGCAGTAAGGGCGGCAGTAAATGAGCACGCGCCAGTGCAGTGCCCCCAGCTAATCTCTCGCCGGTAATCAGCCAACTACCCACAGGCGGTCTTGTGGGTAGTTGGTCATTCTGGTAAATCGTCAGGCTTGTCTTTAAAAGGGAGGTCAAATGAGTGATAATAACCCAGCCGTTTTGTCCGATCCACCTACTCCTGATACAGGGACGGTACTGCCTAAACAAGGCTCAAATAGGCCGGTTTTATTGATAGGCGGGATTGGCTGCATGGTCTTATTCTGCGCCTTTCTCCTGGTGGGTAGCAGTATCTTTTTTGTACGGAGTGCCTTGACCGCTCCGGCTGATGGGGATACGGCAGTTTCGACCGGGGCAGAGGAACTCCAGCAGGGCGGCTTCCTGGCGGACATGGGGGGTGACAGCGGAGTGGTTTCGCCGGAAGCCGGGGAATCTCAGCAGGATGGATTCCTGGCAGACGAGTCAGAGCCAGAAGAGTCCGAAGTTCCCGGCGGCCTGCCCGAAATGAGTCCGCTGACCTTCGCCTTAGAAACGCCTGAAACCGGCGAGCCGGTTGAGTCGGATTTCTCGTTTGCCGAAGGCACAAGCCAGATTCACGCGGTCTTTGAATACGCCAATCTCACCCCCGACCACACCTGGACCCAGGTCTGGTATCACAACGGCAGCGAGGTGTCACGCATCAGCCAACCCTGGCTGGAAGGAGTTACCGGGACTTACGATTATCTCATCGAAGCGGGCGGCGAACCTTTACCGCCGGGCGAATGGGTTTTGGAATTTTATATCAGTGACGAATTGCTGACCGCCGGCAGCTTTACCATCGAAGGTGACGATGACTCTCTGGCGGCGGATGTCCCTGACCTGGCCGGCCTGCCCCAAACCTATCTCCTGGTTTACCCCAAGTGGAACGGCGAGAAGCACGACCTGTACCTGAACGAAACCGACGGCAGCCAGGAGCAGTTCATTCTTGGGCGCGCCGCCGGGCCTTCCTGGTCGCTGGACAGCCGCTATATTTTTGTCTATGGCGAAGAGGGCATTGACCAGCTCTACCCGCAGTCGGGGGTGACCAACGGCATTATGCGCCTGACGGCGACCTCTCTGCCGGCCAGCCCCAAGCAAATCCAACTTTATCAGGGGCACGGCTGGAATGACGGCACCGCCCGTTGGGCTAACGTGGCCCCGGATGGGAGCATGATCGCCTACGATGGCGATCGGGGTGGGGGCCGCCGGATTTACTTCCTGGGCACCGAGGCCAACCAGCAGTTCCGCTACGAGATCATCGGCGAGCAGGCGGATTGGTCACCGGACAGCCAGAAAATCGTCTACCGCTCCGGCCGCAACAACCAAACGGGCATCTGGATTTCCAATCGCACCGACTCCGGGCATACCCGTCTCACTACGGGGGGCAGCGACTCCTTCCCCACCTGGTCGCCGGACGGGCAGACCATTGCTTTCAGCCGTGACAGTGGCGGCAGTACCGATATTTACATGGTGAATGTGGATGGCAGCAATCTGCAGCGTCTCACCGACGCCCCCGGCCACGACACCCTCCCTGCCTACTTACCCAACGGCGAGCTTGTTTTCCGCAGCACGCGGAGCGGCAGTTGGAGTATCTGGAAAATGAAGGGCGACGGCTCGGAGCAGGTCGAAATCATTCCCAATGCTCCGGTTGGCCCTGACTGGTCCTTTAGCCGGATCGGGGTGCTGCGCTGATGACGATGCTGAGGTTCTGAACCAGGCGTGGCGAGGTATAACTCGACTCGAACCCGAATATTTTTCTGGGCCATCCTTTTGACGGTTCTGCTGTTAAGCCTGCCTCTCGGCTTATCCACGTCTGTTGTCAGCCAAAGCTCCGGCAACCTGATCATCAACGAGTTTGTGGCCGCCAATCAAACCGGCCTGACTGATGAGGATGGGGACCATTCCGATTGGATCGAACTTTACAACCAGGGCGAACAAGCCATCAACCTGGCCGGATGGTCATTGACCGACGATCCCGCTCAGCCGGAAAAGTGGCCTCTTCCTGAAATCACGCTGGGCAGTCACGACTATCTGCTCGTCTTTGCTTCCGGCAAAGATCGCGCCTCGACGCAACCCGGCTCAGAACTCCATGCCAACTTTAAACTTGATCGAAAAGGAGAATTTCTCGGGCTTTACAATATTTTTGAAGATCAATTTATGGATGTGGCCGGCTTGGCTACCGCTGCTCAACCAGAAGGAGAATCGGACCAGGAGTTTCCTGAGCAGCTTGACGATGTGTCGTACGGCCGCGCCCATCACGCCGCCGAGAAACTGGCTTACGGTTATTTCCAGGCTCCCACCCCCGGCCAACCCAACGACGAAGCCTCAGGGTGGGCTGGTCTGGTCAGCCCGGTCACTTTCAGCGTCGAGCGGGGTTATTACGAAACACCTTTCAGCCTTGAGTTAACGACTGCCATTCCTGATGCCACTGTTCGCTACACCACGGATGGGAGTGAGCCAACCGAGACCAGGGGAGCGGTTTATACCGCGCCCTTGACCATCACTGGCACCAGCCTGGTACGCGCCGCCGCTTTCAAGCCAGGTTTCAAAGCCTCATCGGTTAATACCCACAGTTACATTTTTCTGGACGATGTCCTGGCGCAGCCCAAAAATCCCCCTGGCTTTCCCAAAACATGGGGCGGCTACGAAGGCTCCCCGGTGCAGGCCGACTATGAGCTGGACCCGGAGGTGGTCAACGATCCTCGCTATAGGGATGTCATCAAAGAGGCGCTCCAGGCCATCCCAACCCTATCCCTGGTGACCGATATGCCCAGTTTCCACCATCTTTACGCCAATCCTGGGCGGAGAGGTCGGGCCTGGGAGCGACCCGTCTCCGTGGAGTTAATTGATGCCCGTCAGAACCAACCCGGCTTTCAAATTAATGCCGGATTGAGAATGCATGGCGAGTTGGGCCGGTCGGAGAATATTCCCAAGCACCCGCTGCGGCTTTTCTTCAGGAGCGAGTACGGGGCGGCCAAGCTCCACTATCCTCTCTTTCCCGGCTCTCCGGTTGGCGAATTTGATACCCTCATCCTGCGCAGCGGGGTCAACCGAAGTTACGCCGGCTTTCCCAAATGGCCGGAGGATCTGAAGCTGACCACGTATACCCGCGACGAGTGGCTGCGCGCCTCGCAACTGGCCGTATCCGGTTTTGGATCGCGAGGCACATTTGTCCATCTCTACCTGAATGGCCTGTATTGGGGCTTGTACAATATCGCCGAAAGGCCGGACGAAGCGTTTATGTCGGCCTATTTTGGCGGTGAGAAAGAGGATTGGCAGGTTGTTGACCACGATACCACCGTCAGTAACTCCAGTGAGCGCTTTAAAGCCCTCCACCAACTGGCCCGTGAAGGTCACTTAGAAGACCCCCAAAAATATGCCGCTATCCAAAGCTATCTTGACATCCCTCACTTCATTGATTATCTCATCTTAAACTGGTACAGCGGCAATCTGGATTGGGGTTTTAATAACTGGTTTGCGGCCGTGCAGAACCCGGCCGGCCAGGTGAGATATTTTGTCTGGGATGGGGAACGGACCTGGTTTGAGGGCGCAGAAATTTATATGGAATATGATGGCTATGAAGGACAGCCTAACCTGGTTAAACCGCTCTTTAAGGCCCTGCTGAAGAACCCTGATTTCAGAGTAGAACTGGCTGACCGGATGCACCGGCATTTGTTTAACGACGGCCCTCTATCCGATGCCAACTCGCAGGCCCGCTGGTTGAGCCTTAATCAAGCAATTGAGCCGGCCATTATCGGCGAATCCGCTCGCTGGGGCGATACCCGCTTCGAGACCCCCTTGACCCAGGAGGATTGGATCAAAGCCAGAGACGATGTGTTGAGGCAGATGGAGGGCAACGCCGCGCGGTTGATTACCCTGGCCCGTGAGGCGGGTTACTACCCCAAAATTGATCCGCCTATCTTGAGCCAGCCAGGTGGCCCGGTCGCTCCCGGCGCTATCGTGACCATGAGCGGGCCTGCTCCCGGACAGGGCGCAATTTTTTACACCACCGACGGTTCTGATCCCCGCCAGCCGGTGACCGGGGCCATTGCGCCCACAGCCGCCATTTACCGCGCGCCTCTGGTCCTGGCCACCACCACTCACCTCAAGGCTCGTGTATTCGGTGGAGGTGTTTGGAGTGCACTTGGCGAAGCTGTCTTTACTATTGAGAGTGAGGCCAGTAGTCACCTGCAGATTACCGAAATCATGTACAACCCGATAGGCGGCGATGATTATGAATTTCTCGAATTGAAGAATACTGGCCAAGTCGGGTTCGACCTCTCGCGCCTGGCCTTCGTTGAAGGTATTCGCTTCACCTTCCCGCCCAATGCTGCCCCTCTCGCTCCCAATCAATTAATCGTGTTGGTTCGCAATCCGGTGGCTTTTGCCCAAAGATACCCCGGCGTCCGTGTGGATGGAGTCTACGAGGGACAACTTTCCAACAAAGGTGAGACCATCAGCCTGAAAGACGATCATAGCCGGATCATGGTCTCGCTGACATATGACGATGAGAACGGCTGGCCGGTAAGCGCAGATGGCTGGGGGGATTCCCTGGTAATGGTTAATGAGGCGCAGGACCCCAACGACCCGGCAAATTGGCGAGCCAGTGTCAATCCCAATGGCTCGCCGGGACCGGATAAGCCTCATGAAAGTTTCTATTACAAGGCCTGGTTCAAAAACCCGTGAAGTTTGATTGGTATGGGAGATGTCCCGTTTAACCTGAGTAACCCGCCAGGGCTAAGCACAAGCAGGTTCCCGCGTTAGAGAACTGCTACAGCCCATAACCCGATTTGGGCAAGCGAACATTGAGCGCCAGGAATAAGGGTACTATTAAGGGAGGAATAAATATCGCCCAGATGGGCGATAAACAATAACATGTTCTAAGGTATAATGGCATGGTGGGTAAACCGCAGGAGGGAGTTATTCCTTACATGGGGGGTAACAAAAGAGAGTAATATGTGGGAACAAGCATTGGAAGTAAAAGCTGGCCGGGGGCAGGCCAGATCAGCTTGGTATAAAAGCGAATTGCAGTTCCGGGGCTTGCTGGAAAAACTCCCTGCCGGAGCGTACACCTGCGATACCCAGGGCTTGATCACGTATTTTAATCGTCATGCCGTCCAGCTTTGGGGTCGTGCTCCAAAGTTGAATGACCCCGTGGACCGGTTCTGCGGCTCGTTTAAGCTCTTTGCAGCAGATGGAACACCGCTGACACACGACCAGTGCTGGATGGCCCTGGCGCTGCGGACAGGCCAAGAATATAACGGGGACGAGATCGTTAATGCCCGTCTATATGAAGTTGAACAGCAAGCCCGAGCTGAAGCCGAGGCTGCCCAGCAGCGGTTGGCGCTCCTGGCCGAGATGCGCGAGCGTAACCGGCTGGCCCAGGAACTGCACGATACGGTCGCCCAGGCCCTGGGGTACTTAAACTTGAAGATTGGGATGATGAGCATCTCGCTCAATAGCGGCGAGGTGGATACCGCCAGGGCAAACCTGCAAGAGTTGAAGCAGGTCATTGGTGAAACCTATACCGATGTCCGTGAGGAGATTTTTAATCTACGGGCCAAGGTGATGTCGGGGATGAGCTTTATGGAGGTGCTGGACCGGTACATCACTAAGTACCGCCGCTTTTACAACCTGGACATCGCGTTGATTCAGGAAGCTGATCCGGCCCTCTTTGAATTCCCGCCCGAAGTAATCACCCAGCTCATCCGTACGATCCAGGAGGCCTTAATTAATGTTCGCAAACACACCCAGGTAAGCAGGGCTACTATTCGCCTGGGCCAGGAGGCCGGTTATATCTGGATTATCATTGAAGATGAAGGTCAGGGTTTTGATCTGGAGCAAGCCAAAGAAAAGACGTCGAGTTTTGGTCTGCAAATTATGCGTGAACGGGTCGAGAGTGTGGGGGGCAGCCTGGAAGTGAACACTGCGCCGGGCCAGGGCACCCGGATAATCCTGCGTTATGCCCTATGAATGAACTGAAGGAGGAAGATTACTCCGGCTCTGCCGACAAGACGTTGGGAGATTATACGATCCCCGGGCTTAAAACGCTTGCCGATAAGATTGCCGCGGCTTCTAACAAGGGCACGTTGTTCTTCCTGGCTGAAGAAATTGATTTACTCCTGATTGACTGCATAAAAAAGAAAGGGGCATTGCCTACCTCGGTGGAGTTGGAGGCCATTATCCTTCAGGCGGCTCAAAAAGTAGCCAGCAAGTAACCTCTTAAAGAGGCAAACGTGAACAAAGGAAAAAAGGAAGTCAACGAAGCTGCTATGACCTTTTAAAGATCAGCGGCAGATAAATTTTGTCCTCATCTTCCTCAGGGTTTGCTGGCTCATTGAGGAAAGTGCAGGTAATTTGTTGACCTGCTTGCACCGGGATGTCAACCCCCGTAAAGTAAAATATGTCGCCTCCGTTAAATACCTCCGGGTAAAACCAGTCGTCTCCGGCGATGTGGCACCTGACGCTAATCAAGTCCCAAGAGCCATCCCGGGGGAACGAGCGCCCATCTTCGCGCACACTGTACGACTCAGGCGGCAGGTCGGCAAACGTTCGGGACTCACCCGGGGCCAACTTGAATTCTCCCAAACCATCGTAAAAGGCAAACTGATGCCCTGGTTGAGCGGCCGGGGCCTCTTTAACGATCGTGAGCGAGCCGTTACTGTCGTTTTGGTAGCGAACCAAAGCAAAGTCGCCGTTGCTTTCACCTGCCGCCACAATCCGCCGATCAGATTGTAACCCGACAGCATAAGCAGTGTCAATGCCTTTGAGGGGGGTAATAACTTTACCCCCATTGCCGAAGCTGGCGTCCAGATTGCCCTTGCTGTCGTAGCGGGCTAAGGCGAAGTCGTTGTTGCTCGTTCCGGCGACTACAATCTTGCCATCGGCCTGGATAGCAACGCCCCGAGCAGAATCTGTCCCATTGTTAAAGTCGGTAGTTACCTTGCCGCCGTTTCCAAAGGTGGGGTCCAGGCTGCCCTCGTCGCTGTCGTAGCGAGCTAGGGCGAAGTCGTCGTTGCTCGTTCCGGCGACTACAATCTTACCATCAGCCTGGATAGCAACGCCGTGAGCAGAATCTGTCCCATTGTTGAAGTCGGTAGTTACCTTGCCGTTGTTTCCGAAGGTGGGGTCCAGGCTGCCATTGCTTCTATAACGAACCAGGGCGAAGTCAGGATAGTATTCCCCTGATGATGGATATGTCATCCCGGCGACTATAATCTTACCATTAGCCAGAATGGCAACGCCCTGAGCAGAATCTGTCCCATGGCTAAAGTCGGTAGTTACCTTGCCGCCGTTTCCGAAGTTGGGGTCCAGGCTGCCGTTGCTTCTATAACGGACCAGGGCGAAGTCAGGGTTGTATTCCTCTAGTGGATATGTTATCCCTGCTGCCAAAATTTTATTGTCAGGTTGAATCGCCATAGCGTTTGCAATACTTGATACGCCTATTTGGATAATTACTTTACCGTCCTGATCGAAGGTGGAGTCCGGGCTGCCGTTGCTGTTATAGCGGACCAGGATGAATTGCGACAGGGGCGGGTCGCCAACTAAAGATAGATCGCTACCCCCGGCGGCGACAATCTTGCCGTCGGCCTGGAGAGCGACAGAGTTAATCCTATCCCGATCACCGCCGACGTCAGTTGTTACTTTACCATCCCCGTCAAAGCTCTTATCCAGGCTGCCATTACCATTGTAACGGGCCACCGCGAAATCATAATCCTGGCCAGAAATGTTTTCAAAGTCGCCGGTATCACTCGATCCCCCCACCAAAATCCTGCCGTCAGCCTGTAGGGCGATAGCCCTGCCGCTGTCTCTCCGGTTACCGATGACGGTGGTTAACTTACCATCGCCATCAAAGGCAGAATCCAGGCTGCCGCTGCTGGTGTAGCGAGCTAAGGCAAAAGTGATGTTGTTAGTCCCAACCGCCACAATCTTGCCGTTGGGTTGGAGGGCGACGGCGGTGGCAGTATCAGCGTGACCGGCAAAATCTGTATTGACTCTGCCATCGCCGCTAAAGGTGGCGTCCAGGGCGCCGTCTGGCTTGTAGCGGGCCAGGGCAAAGTTACGGCTGTCAGTAAAGAAGCCGGCGCCTGCGGCAATAATCTTGCCGTCTGGCTGAAGGCTGAGGGCATTGACCCCATCACCAAAATCGGTAATCACTTTGCCATCATCACTAAAAGTGGAGTCGAGGCTGCCATTGCTCTGGTACCGCGCCAGAGCAAAATCGTCGTCGTCCTTATGTCTGCTCCCGGCGACTACAATTTTGCCATCAGGCTGCAAGACAATGGCATTGGCTTTATCAGCGCCGCCAAAGTCGGTGGTGACTATACTCCCGCTGCCAAAGTCGGGGTCCAGGCTGCCGTTTGGTCTATAGCGAACCACGCTAAAGTTGTCGCTGCTCGAAGCGGTATGGCTGGTCCCCGCGGCCAGGATTTTGCCGTCAGCTTGGATGGCAACGGCATTGGCCCCCCCAAAAGTACCCACCTGGGTCTTGACAATCCCATCGTCGTTAAAGCTGGCATCCAATGTGCCGTTGCTGTTGTAGCGCACCAGGGCGAAGGTGGAAGAGCTATAACCGGCCACTACCATCTTGCCGTCAGCTTGAAGGGCGACGGCGTAAGCAGCGTCACCCTCGTCACCTAAATCAGTAACAGCTATACCATCGCCGCTAAAGGTGGAATCCAATAGACCATTACTCTGATAACGGACCACCACAAAGTCACCATTGCCCGTGCCTGCGACGACAATCTTGCCGTCAGGCTGCAGAGCCATAGCCGCTGCAAAGTCATCGGAGGGGCTTATAGAGGTAGTCACAATGCCATTGTCGCTAAAGGTAGGGTCAAGCAGTCCGTTATCTTGATAGCGCGCCAGGGCGAAATTGTAGGTGCGGCCATTAAAACTATAACCGGCAACCACAAGCTTGCCGTCAGCCTGAACGACAGCAGCCGTAGCTGCGCTATTACCGAAACCAAAATCCGTCGTAACCTTACCCTGGCTACCAAAAGTTGGATCGAGGTCGCCGGGGCTGTCCGCCCGGACCTCCAGGCTTGGAACCAGGCTTAAGAGTGTGCCAAGACATAAAGTGAGGAAAAAATATTTGGTTTTCATGGGAGTTCCTTTCTTGATAGGGCTGTAAATCAAAGTTATTGAGGTAGAACTGCGGGGTAACCGGAGCGAAGACTCCAAACATCAACTGATGTCCAAAGTGGGGAATGGAAAATTTGTTCTTGCCTAAAGATCAGCTCGTTATATTCACTTGGTTAGTCTAAGCTTAACAAATTTTACTAACTAAAGCCCAAAAGTCAGTCTTCTGATTTCAGGCGTAAAGATGAGGAGTTGAGGCAGGGATCAATTTCAATAGGGGTATTTCTTGAGGAATTATGTTGCGATTGAACGACTCATTCTGGGGAATAAAACTGTGTGGAAGTTCTAAAAGTGGTGCCCTCTGTACTTAGAAGACCTCTTTGTTCATTATAACCAATAGCCGCAGCCAAATCTAGTGACAAATGTCACAAATTAGTATACTTCTCTAAATCTTGATGTGTCGGCCAGAGCCATGGCAGGTTGATGATGGATTGTCAGGGGGGGAGAAGGGTGATACAATGGTACACCGTCTGATTAGTATCAGGGGGGATTATTGATAGATGACCGGGATTTGAAAGATGGATTATAAAGATTATCCGCGCGGCGTTGTTGAAGATATTGTCCGGCTGCGGCGGCGAATCGAGCGGTCGGGCTTACCCCCTAAACGGGTTGATGCCAACCTGCTGATTGGCACCTGGAATATCAGGGGGTTTGGACAAGTCTACCAACAGTGGGGAGAGAATCCCGGCAGCCCCAAGCGCAACTTGCGGGCTATGGCTTATATCGCCGAAATTGTGAAATGTTTTGACGTTATCGCCGTGCAGGAAGTCAAGTGGGATACGTCGGGGCTGCGGCTGTTACAGGAAGAGTTTCTGGGGCAGCAGTGGGGGGTGATCCTGAGCGATGTTTGCGCCGGCCCCAGGGGTAACAGCGAGAGGTTGACGTTTATCTACGACAAGCGGCGGGTGCAGCCATCGGGTCTGGCCGGAGAGATTGTGCTTCCCCCCACCGACGCCGGAGACCCCGTGCAGCAATTCGACCGCACGCCTTATGTGGTAGGTTTTCAGGCGGGCCGGGAGCGGTTTGCGCTCCTGACAGCGCATATCAAGTACGGGGATAACCCGGCAGGCCGGGTAGGAGAAATCCAGGCCCTGGCCCGGTACACTGCCGCCGTGCTGCGAGACCGGGCTAAAAGTGGGGGTGAAGAGCGTAACCTGATCGTACTGGGAGATTTTAATATTGATGATCGTGGGGATAATCCCTTGTTTCAAGCCTTCGTCTCGACGGGCCTGGTAGTGCCCGCCCCGTTATTGAACTTGAAGACCACCTATGCCACCAAACCAAAATTCTACGATCAGATTGCCTGGTTCATGGGCGATCTGGACTTACTGACCGGCGAAAAGGCGGGCGTGATCAATTTCGCCGGGGCCGTGTATCGGGAACTGGTTCCGCTGCAGATGTCTTTTAGAGTGTCTGATCACTTCCCCTTGTGGGTCGAATTTGTCATAGACCGAAGCGCCGAACAGATGGCTCATACCCTGGGCGTGGACCCGGCCATGCCCGATCCTTTTAGCCTGGTACCAGATTGATCCGGTCAAATCTATCCAGGAGATGCGGTCTGGTTGAAAAAGAAAATTTAGAAATAAAGGAGACAAACCCCATGCGTGAATTGAAATTCGGCTGGCATATGCCCTCGTTTCCTGTTGACGGCAGCAGCGGGCCGGTTTTTATGGACCAAATCAGGCATACCCTTGACCGGATTCACCCGTACTTTGATTCGGCCTGGATGGATGACCACCTGCTGCCCTGGGCCGAGTGGCAGCCCAATGATACCCCCTCCCTGGAATGTCTAACAACCGTCGCTTACTTGGCCGCCCTCTTCCCCACGCTTAAATTTGGGACCAGCGTGCTGTGCCAGTCTTACCGTAATCCTGGCCTGCTGGCCAAGACGGCCGCCAACCTCCAACTTCTGACCGGGGGGCGGTTTCTCTTTGGCATTGGCGCCGGCTGGATGGAAGAAGAATATGCGGCTTATAACTTTGACTTCCCCGAACCGGCAGTGCGTATTGCCCAATTAGAAGAGGCGGTGCAGGTTGTGAAAAAACTGTGGACCGAAGCGCCGGCCAGCTTTGAGGGCGTCTACTACCGGCTCCACAACGCTTATGGCGAACCGCGTCCCCAGCCTATCCCGCCCCTGCTGATCGGCGGCGGCGGCGAACAACTGACCTTGCGGGTGGTAGCCAAGTACGCCGATTGGTGGAACATTCCAGGCGGCAGCTACGACAACTATGCTCACAAACTCAAGGTGCTGCGCTGTCACTGCGAGGCCGTCGGTCGTGATTACCATGAGATCGTCAAAACCTGGTCGGCCGAAGCCGTCGCGGTAGCCGAAACGGAGGCGGAAGCGCAGCGTATGGCCGCCGCTTCACCCTACAATGAGTATTCAATTATCGGCACGCCGGTCCAGGTAGCGGAACAACTTCAAGCCTTTGTTGATCTGGGGGTGACTTATCTCATTGTACGCCTCCTTGATTTTCCCAATACGGCTGGCATTGAGCTGTTCGCCCAGGAAGTGATGCCGCGTTTATCGGTTATTTAGCCAATACAGAGCAAAAGAATGGTCCTAACAAACTTCAAGAAAGCGATCGAGCAGCCTGATAAAGCAGTCGCTTTTCTTTGGTATCAAGCCTTCAGTCTATTTGGGCATGACAACTATAAGCGATTCATGGTGGTAGGCAGAGCGCGAACTGGCTCAACCCTGCTAGTTTCATTTCTGGGTTCTCATCCTAACATCCACGCCAAAGGTGAAATTTTTTCCAGGTTGAATGGCGGAGATTATCGGAAAATCCTCAGGAGAACTTTCGGCAAGCAGCCGCCCAATATTAAAGCCGCCGGCTTCAAAATTCTTTACGACCAACCGTACGACGACAAGAACAGCGGGTTATGGTCGGAATTAATTGAGATGCCGCAGCTTCACGTTATCCATATTAAACGAAGAAATATCTTACGAACCCTGCTCTCGGGGAAAATTAGCTTGAAGACCGAAAAGTGGGAAGCGACCAATGAAGGTCACTTACTGGATATCGCCAGCCGAAAAGTTGAGTTTACCACCGCAGAATTAACAAGACGATTCAAAAAAACAAGAAGTTTAGAAGAGGAATTTGACGATAAGTTTCGCTTGCACCCTCTTCTCGCGGTTTATTATGAGGAACTGGTAAGGCAGCCCAATGTTGAGTTTGAAAAAATAACAAGTTTCTTGGGCCTTCCTTTCCACAAGCCCACAACCCGATACTTTAAGATGAACCCGGAAAAACTCTCAACCCTGATTTCAAATTACGAGGACCTCAAAAGAGAGTTTTCAGGTACAGAGTGGGCCTCATTTTTTGAAGAAGATGAGCTTGTCCCCGCTGCACCGTGAGGTTAACCGCTTTCCAGAGCAGCGATAATTCAACCGGTCACTTCATCTGTTGAGATTTCTTGACCGCAACTGTTGAATTCTCTTGATAGGCAGACCCGGAACCTCGTACTATACTGGATTTATACGATGCTTTCAGAGGCTACTCTTGGCGCATGATCCTCACATGATTATTGTTGTCAGCGAACTGCTGGTAGGGTTAGTTTTTCAAATTATTCTTGGCCGTATCTATCCGCGGGCTTATATTTCGCTTGCAGGGGATAATCAAGAGGCTTTACAACTGCACAAACAATTTAGGGCCAATTTGATTGTCTCGATTGAAGTGAAGGGTGAGCGGGATGATTTTTTATTAACTCGCACCCTCCGCGCCGGCAATGCCACCCTGCCGATTATTATCATCTCTGCTGCCCCAATTGCTGAAGTAGAGGCAAAAGCCGCGGGGGCGAGTCTATTCTTGAGTGGACCCACCATTATTTCTGACTTAGAATGGGAAGTCCCTCAGCTACTACCGCCGTGAAAGATGTGATCATAACTTTTGAGGACGGGTTTACAAATGTATGCCAGTCATATCATTGTTGCCGAAAATCAGGCTTTGCTGGGTGTGTTAATTGAATTGACCATCAACCAGATTTATCCAAAAGCCAGGGTTTCCACCGTGATGGATGGGCAAGCGGCGCTGCAGGTCTATGAACAAGTGGGGGCCGATTTGATCATCGCCGATAAAAAGGTGCCGATCATCAATGGTTTTGAGCTTACTCGGACCTTAAGAGCAAAAGGCGCAACCGTACCCATCATTGTCTTATCCGAAGACTCCCACGGAGAAAACGAAGCCATCGAGGCCGGGGCCACGCTGCTCATGCGCAAGCTGGGGCTTTCAAACTTGTTACCCCTGGTCCTGTTTCGGCTGCTGCCCTCATAAAATTGTACAAGTAGGCCCTACGCCCGATTTTGCCATTCCGCGTCACGTTGAATCATCAGTGCTCTTGTTTTTGCTTGGCTGGCGAGATTGTAATAGATGCTTTTATGACTGCGCTCAGCCGCAGATTGGGTCGAATGTTCAAATTCAGGATGGTGGGCATCAATCCAGTTCAACTGCTCGTTCGCCAGGCGTTCTATGTCTACCAAGTATTGAATGTTCTTAAGATGCTGCGCGCATTGTAGCGCTGCTGCCAGGGCATGGTAAGCTACATCGTAATACTCCCCGGCAAAGGCTTCCTGATTGATCTGGATCAGACGCTGGTAAAGATCATCCAGATTGCCCGTCTGGTCACGATTCTCGTCCGTCATGGTCATTGCTCTCCTTTTTACCCCTCTAACAGCAGCGTCTCGGGATCTTCAATGAGCTCCTTGACCCGCACTAAAAACTGCACAGCTTCCCGGCCATCCACAATGCGGTGGTCATAGCTGAGGGCCACATACATCATAGGGCGGATAACCACTTCATCGTTAAGCGCAATCGGGCGCTTTTCTATTTTGTGCAGGCCCAAAATGCCGACCTGCGGCGGATTGAGAATCGGCGTGCTGAGCAGGGAGCCAAAGATTCCGCCGTTGGTAATTGAGAAAGTGCCTCCTAGCAGCTCCTCCAGCGAGAGCGTGCCCGCCTGCGATTTTTTGACATAGTCGTTGATAGTCTGTTCGATCTCGGCAAAGGTCAGCCGGCCGGCGTCGCGGATAACCGGCACAACCAGGCCCTCCTCCGCGCCAATAGCCATGCCGATGTCGTAATAATGCTTGAGGACGACTTCTTCGCCGTCAATCTCGGCGTTGAGTTGGGGGAACTGTTTCAACGCGCCCACTACTGCCTTAACAAAGAAGGACATAAAACCCAACTTGATGCTGTGGCGCTGCTGAAAACTCTCCTGGCGGCGCTGGCGCAGCTCGATCACCCGGCTCATATCAATTTCGTTGAAGGTCGTCAGCATAGCTGCGGTGTGCTGGGCTTCAACCAAACGCTGGGCAATGGTCCGCCGGCGGCGCGACATGCGCGCCCGTGTCTCCCGCCCCGCCTGGTCGCGGGCAGGGGCCGGCTGGCCGGCCTCGACTTTAGCTGTTGGTTTTACCGCCGGCGCAGGTTCCGCTTTGCCTTTTTGCTCATCCAGGTAGCGCTCCACATCCTTTTTCATCACCCGCTCGTCGTGGGGAACGCTGGCCAGATCCAGGCCGCGCTCCTGGGCCAGGCGTTTGGCCATCGGCGTGGCTCGCTCCTCGGCTTTGGCCGGGGCCGGCGGCGCTGCGTCTGCCGCCGTTTCCACGGGTTGGGCCGTCGCCTGTCTGTCTGTCCCATCAGCCGCTTCGTCAATCAGCCCCAGCACTTCCCCGACCTTTACATCCTCGCCTTCACGGTGCTTGATGCGGCGCAAAACCCCGGCCTGCTGGGCCGCCACTTCCAGATTGACTTTATCAGTCTCCAATTCGACCAGCGCCTCGCCGGTTTGGACCGGGTCGCCTTCCTGTTTTAGCCAGCGGGAAACCGTTGCTTCAATAATTGATTCGCCCAAATCCGGGACCACAATTTCGCTTGACATCTTGCTATACCCTCTCCCACAAAATGGTATCCTCTTCCACTCTCTTGTCCGCCAGGTTGTAAGCCTGCTCGATGAGCTGCTTTTGATTGACGGTATGCCAGACCGACCAGCCCTCGGCGGGACTCGAGCTGGGCAGCCGGCCCAGGTAGTAAAGCGGCCAGCGCCCGTCAATCAGCTTGATCAAGCGCGGCTGCGCAAATGACCAGGCCCCCATATTCTTGGGTTCCTCCTGCATCCAGATGACCTCTTGCAGCTTGGGGTATGATTCCAGTGCCTGCTGCAATTCGGCGGCGGGGAAAGGATAGAGTTGTTCGGCGCGGACCACGGCAATGGCCGGGTTGTCGTGCCGGCGTTCGTCGGTCAGCAGGTCAACGTGGATTTTGCCGCTGCACAGAATCAGCCGCTCCACCTGTTCGGCCTGCTGCTGAGCCAGCGGGTCGCCAATAACCGGCTGCCAGCCGCCCTCGGCCAGTTCGCGCGGCGAAGAGGTCACCTGCGGATGGCGTAGCAGGCTCTTGGGCGTCATGACCACCAGCGGCAGCGGGTCGGTTTGGAGCAGCGCCGCCTGCCGCCGTAATAAGTGAAAATACTGGGCGGCCGTGGTGCAGTTGACAATGCGCATGTTGGTTTCGGCGGCCATCTGCAAAAAGCGTTCCAGCCGGCCGGTGGAGTGATCCGGCCCCTGGCCCTCGTAGCCGTGCGGCAGTAACAGCACCAGCGAGGGCGTTTGGCCCCACTTGGCCCGAGCCGAGGTGATAAATTCGTCCACAATCGTCTGGCCGCTGTTGATAAAATCGCCGTACTGGGCCTCCCAGATGACCAGTCGGTTCGGGGTTTGCACATTATAGCCATACTCAAAGCCCAGCGCCGCTGCTTCCGAGAGGGGGCTGTTGTGGATTTCAAAAGCGGCCTGGGCCTGGGGGAGCGCCTGCAAGGGGATAAAGGGCTGGCCGGTTTTGGCATCAAAGAGAACGGCGTGACGCTGGCTAAAGGTGCCGCGTTCCACGTCCTGGCCGGTCATACGAATGGCCGTGCCATCGGCCAATGTGGAAGCCAGGGCTAATATCTCGGCGGTCGCCCAATCAATGCTGGCCTCGTCGGTCTTGGCAAACGCCTGGCGGCGGCGCTCGATGGTGCGCTTCAGCTTCGGATGGAGTTGAAAGCCATCAGGAAATTGAAGGAGCGCGTCATTTAGTTCGCGCAGGCGCTTCAGTGGAACTTTGGTTTTTACCCGGCGGGCCGCACCTGGGGGCGGCAGCTTGGGCGGAAATTCGGCCAAATCCTCTGCCGGTTCCAGCGAGTCCATGATCCCCTGTAACTCGGCCAGCCGCTGTCTGACCATCGTTTCCGCCTGCTCCGCTTTAATAATCCCACGCTTGACCAGTGTTTCCGCATAACCCGCCCGGACAGTGGGGTGGCTCTCAATTTTCTGATACATTTGCGGCTGGGTAAAGCCGGGTTCGTCGCCCTCGTTGTGGCCGTAGCGGCGGTAGCCAATCAGGTCAATCAGAAAATCTTTTTCAAACTTATGACGGTAGGCCGAAGCGAGGCGAGCCGCTTCCATACACGCTTCCGTATCATCGGCATTGACGTGGACCACCGGCATCTTGAAGCCTTTGGCCAGGTCGCTGGCGTAAAGGGTGCTGCGGCTTTCCTTAGGAAAGGTAGTGAAGCCCAATTGGTTGTTGGCGATGATATGAATCGTGCCGCCGGTATGGTAGCCCGGCAGCCGGGAGAGGTTGAGCGTTTCGGCCACGATGCCCTGGCCGGGAAAAGCAGCATCGCCGTGAATTAAAACAGGCAGGACGGTATGGTGATTGAAGTGGGGCGCTCCCGGTTGGTCCGCCCGGGTGCCCACCGCGCGGGCCATCCCTTCGACTACCGGGTTGACCGCTTCCAGGTGGCTGGGGTTGGGGGCGATGGTCACAACCAGGTCAACTTCTTGACCATCCCGCACTGCCCAGCGCGCGCCCAGGTGGTACTTAACGTCGCCGGTCCAGCCCAGGTCGCCGCTAATCATAAACTGGTGGCCCTGGAGGGGGTCCTTGAATTCGGCCAGAATTTGAGCGTAAGGCTTGTTGAGGTTGTGGGCCAGTACGTTGAGCCGGCCCCGATGGGCCATGCCGATGAGAATAGTGTAGACGCCGTTCTCAGCCGCATCGCCGATAATCTCATCCAGAATAGGGATGAGCATATCCAGCCCTTCGATGGAGAAGCGGGTTTTGCCGGGGAAAGTTCGCTGCAAGAACTGCTCGAAAACTTCGACCTGGGTCAGCCGTTCCAGCAGGGCCAGGGCATCAATCGGGTCTTTAGGGGGACAAAAGGTTCCGGCTTCGGCCACCTGGCGCAGCCACTCCCGTTCTTCGGGCCGGCGCAGGTGGTCATAATCATAGCCGATAGTATTGGAGTAAACCTGGCGCAGCGCCTTGATTGCTTCCAGGGCATTGCCTGCCTGGGCTGCCACTGGCCCGCCGACAAGACTGGCCGGGAGCTGGCGCAGGTTCTCCTCGGTCAAGCCATACGTGGCCGGGTCGAGCGAGGGATCGCCGGGGGGCGGGCTGCCCAGCGGGTCAAGCCGCGCGGCCAGGTGCCCGTACTCGCGGATGGCCTGGGCCAGATTGACCACCCCGCTCAGTTGATCAAGCTGCGCCATCGAAGGCGGGGCGAGCCGGTCAACCCCATTGCCGGGTGGCGTCCAGTGTTGGAAATAAGCGCGGGTGGCGGCGTCAACAGCATTGGGATTCTGTTGGTACCGCTCGTAAAGTTCTAAGATATAGCCCAGATTAGGCCCGTGAAAATCGCCCCATATACTCATCCGGCAGCATGTCCTCCCAAAATTCCCGTTTCTAAAACTTCCTGTCGGGAAGGTAGTATACAAGGCGCGTCTTGACCTGTCAACAGGCCCAAAAAGCAGGGTGCGGGGGAACTTTTTAAACGATTACGACGTGCCCGCAAAACTCGCAGCGGTCGCTGCCTAATTCAAGGGAGCCGCCGCAGTGGGGGCAGCTAAAGGTTTCAACCTTGATCGGGTCGCCCAGCTTGATCAAGGCGGCGTTGGCGTCGGCCAGTTGTGCCCGCAGCTCTTTCAGCCGGGCCAGGTAAGCGTCGCCGGAGACTTCGCTGCGGCCCTGCATCTTCTTCAAATCCTGGATGCTCTCGTGCAGCATGCGCCGCCGCGCCCGCTGTGCTTCGACCGTCATCTGCTCGGCGCTCACCTGGACCGTTGGCGCGGGTTTCAGCGAGGCCAAAAAGTAAGCGACTCCGGCGATGACCAGACAGGCCAGCAGCCCACCCAGCAGCGGGCTGTACCAGAAAGGCGCGGTAGTTTTGACCAGCCGGTAGGCTTTGACCTCGTTGCTGCCGGCCACCAGGAATTCCGACGTGCCGGCCAGCTTGCCCGAATCCAGGCGCGTGACCGGCCCCTGCACCGTAAAATCGGCCAGGCGGCTGCCGCTGGCGCTGAAGATGTTGACTGCGCCGCTCTCGTCGCCAATAATAACTTCATCCCGCCCGGAGCCGGCGCTGTCTACCCCGACGATTTCGGCCACTTTATCGCCCACTCGGGCTGACCACACCTGCTGCCCGGCCTGGTCAAACGCCCAAACGCCGCCATCTTTGCCGCCGACCATTACCTCGGTGGTGGCCGGATCGCCGTCAACCTCGGCCGGACGGATTTCGTTGATCGCCTGGCCCAGGCTGGCATTCCAGACCGGCTGCCCGCTGGCTCCCTCGTACACCGTTAGCTCCCCATTCTGGCTGCCGACAAAAACCCGGCCGTTCTGCGGCCCACCCAGCGGAAATGAACGCAAGCGACGCAGGCCGCCCGCCGCCGAGGTTTGCCACATGACCGTGCCCCGCCGGTTAAGGACAACCACCGGCCCACTCTCGCTTCCGGCGGCAATGGCCCGGCCTTCGCTCAGAGCGACATCATCCAGGCCGCGCAGGGGGGAGGCGTCGAGCAGGGTATACTGCCAGAGTGTCTCTCCCTGGGCGGAGAGCGCCGTTAGCTGGCCGTTGTTATCGCCCACGACGACTTCGCTGCGCCGGTCGTTATCGAAATCAATGGCCGTGATCCGGCTGGGCTGGCCCAACTCGACCAGGTCCACCTGCCAGAGCTGTTGGCCCTGCCCCGTAAAAGCGACGACCTGGGTCTGCGCTCCCTCCCAATAAGCGGCGATAATGTCAGGCACGCTGTCGTTATTGACATCGCCCATTGTCGTGGCCAGGGGGCTGGGGAAAGATCTGTCCAGGACAACCTGGCCCTGCTCGTCCAGCAGTTTTATCCCAGCCATGTCCTGCACAAAGATGTCGCGCTGTTTGTCGCCGGTCAGGTCGGTGATGTTCATGCTCGAAGTGCTCTGGGCCCGGGTGCTCCAGATGACCTCGGCTTCGACCTTTTCCCGGTTGGCCATTCCGGCAAAGGTAATCACCGTGGCGACGCCCATCACCAAGACCATCAGGACAACGGCCATAATAATCGTTACCAGAGTTCGGTTGGATTGCATAGTATCTCCTAAGCTGTAAGAGGTTGGATGTGGTCATAGCCAAAGCGCAGGGCATTCAAAATGTCCCAGGCATCAAACTGCCCGCTGGCCGCAGCCGCGCTAAAGGCGACCCGGCCTTCGCCGGCTTCGGCCTGCTGGATGACAAAACGGCTGTTGGGAATAGTTGTCACCTGCCGGTCAAAAGGCTGAACCGTGTAGTGGCTGGTATCCACGCTGACCGAAAATTCCAGGTGGGCCTCGCTCTGGCTGGAGCCGGAACGGTATTTGCGTTTGCCGCTGCGGCCTCGCTTCCAGAACCCTTGCCGGGCCTTAACGCGGTCCATCAGCGAGACCCGCAGCACATTGCCGTCATACAAGCTGGTTTTCAGCCGCAGCCATTCGTCCCGGTAGTAGTGGATCGGCTGGCCGGAGGCGCTGGTCTTCTCACGCATTTTTTTGCTTTCCTGCTGCGCGCCGGTCAGGTCCAGCCAGCCCATCATGGTCCGCTTGGGCGAGACGTCATCACGGAGCGTGTCAAAAATAGTGCGGGCCAGTTCATACTTGGGGCCGAAAGGCGTTACTTTGCCCTGGCGCCTGAGCATGATCAAACCAAAAATAGCCCCGGCCCACAGGGTCAGGGCCACCAGGCTGAAGGTACAGAAGTTGTACCCCAGGGCCACATCGGCGCAGACAAAGGGCAGCCCCAGCGGAAAGAGCAGCCAGAGCAGCAGCAGGTATTTGCGGCGGCGGGCGAGATGCTCCTTAACTTTTTGTTGGGTCTCGTCCATAACCCGCACAATTTCGGCCGGCGACTGGTTGAAATTCATAAACAAGGCCCGGCCGCCGCTCTTGACGTCCGGTTGGGGCCGTTGAGCCGGCGGCGCAGCGACCGCGGCCGGTGCAGAAGCCAGGGTGGCTTCAGGATCGGCAGCCAGCGGGCGTTGGCAGGTCGGACAGACGAGTGTCCCAGGTTTTAGCGGCGTGTGGCAAAATTGACATTCCATGGGGTAGTTGGCGAAAACCCTCCTGTTCGGTTAGAATAGACGGCGATGAACACCCGGATTCTCTATACCGCCTTCGATGTCGTTCCCAGTCCTAAAGGAGCCAGTACTCACATTACCTACTTTGTGCGCGGCCTGGTCGAGGCCGGCTACCAGGTGACGATGATTACCGCCGGCGAGCCGGCGCTGCCGGAACGGGAACCTTATTTTGGAGCGACCCTGCTCCGCGTCCCGCCAGGCGAAGACCCCAATTTTCTCAAACGCGCCCTTGATTTTGGGCGGTATGTGCTGGCCCACGTGGCCGCAGCCGAACCTTACGCGTTGGCCCACTTCCGTTCGGTCTGGAGTGGTTTTCCCCTGGCCGAGGCCAGAAATCGCTTTGGCTACAAGCTGCTGTACGAGGTCAACGGGCTGCCCAGCATCGAGATGAAGTATCACTACCCGGCCCTGGCCGGCAGCCCAGCCCTCTCGAAAATCAAAGAGCAAGAGTTAGCCGCGCTGCACCTGGCCGACGCTGTCATTTGTCCCTCGCGGGTGACCCGTGACTACCTGGCCAGCCTGAGCGTGCCCCGCCAGAAAATCACCGTGATTCCCAACGGAATTGACCCTAACCTGTTCCAGCCACAGCCCCGGCCCCTGGCGGACCCATCCGGCCCGGCTACCCTCCTCTACCTGGGCACGCTGGCCGATTGGCAGGGCCTGGAAACGCTGATCGCCGCCATGCCGCACGTTTTGGCCGAACGGCCGGCCCGGCTGCGGATTGTCGGGCGAGGCCGGGGGCGGCATCGTAAAACATTGACCAAGTGCATCCGCAAAATGGGCCTTGAAGAACATATCACCGTTGAGCCGGCCATCCCTCATCACGATGTCCCCGGTCTCATTGCCCAGGCCAGCGTGTGTCTGGCCCCCTTGAGCTACAACGACCGGAATGTGACCCAGGGCTGCTGCCCGCTCAAGGTGTTAGAGTACATGGCCGGCGGCGCGCCGATCGTCGCCGCTGACCTGCCCGTTGTGCGCGAACTGGCCCGTCCCGACACCGAAGCGCTGCTCTTTACGCCCGGTGACCCGCTGGACCTGGCCCGCTCGATTCTGGCGCTGCTGGCCGATCCCGCTCTGGCGGCGCGGTTGGGCGATAACGCCGCCGGCCGCGCTCACCAGAAATTCACCTGGAAGGCCGCCCAGAAGCGCTTACTCACAGTGTATCAAGCCTTGCTGTGCTCGTCAAGCGAGCATATAGTTCCAGATTAGCGGCCAGCTCTCGTGCCGGCGTAAACTGCCGGCTGACGGTTGCCCGCGCTGCCTGGCCTAAAGCGGCCCGCTTTTCGGGCTGGCGGAGGAGGGTCAGGATGGCCTCGGCCAGGGCGTCCCCCTCACCGGGGGGAACCAGCAGGCTGTTTTTACCGTGTTGGGCTGCGTCGGGAATGCCGCCAACCTCGCTGGCAACAATAGCCCGGCCGCAGGCCATTCCCTCCAGCAGCGCGTTGGGCAGGCCATCCCGCAGCGAGGGCAGCACCAGCAGGTCGAGCAGGTTGTACAGGCCCGGCAAATCGGTATGAGCGGTATGGGGGATAGTGGAAACCGGCACACCGGGCGATTGGCTCTGAAAGACGCGCAGCATGTCAGCCGCTTCGGGACGCGCGCCCCCGATGAGAACCAGGCGGGGGGTCGGGGTAAACTCAGCCGCTGCCCGGGCGAAAGCCGGGAGCAGGACCGCCAGGCCCTTTTTGAGCCGGGCTTCCCCCACAAAGCCGACGAGCGGCCCGTCGCCCAGGCCCAGCCGGGTGGCTAGGCTGTTGTCAGGCGGCGCGGGAGTAAACAGAGAGACATCCACTCCATTAGGAACGACCTGCACCTCTCGGCCGGGAGCCAGAGCCTGGGCCTTGCGGGCCAGGTCGGTGGAGACAGCGGTGACAGCCGTGGCATGGGCCAGCGCCCACAAAATGGAGCCGGCCTGGGCCGGGTCAAATACGGTCCGCTCCAGATCGTTGCCCCGGGCGCTGACCACGACGGGCAGATTAAGGTAGTGCCCGGTGTAAACCGTTACAAACCCGGCCCCAACCAGGTAGTAGCCGTGCAGCAAGTCAAAGCGGGTTCGGGTATACAGGCTGGCGACCAGTTGAAACCACTCGCTGCGGGTGTCATCAGGGCGCCGGTAGGGACCGAAGCGATGCACCTCCATCCCGTTCTCGACCCAGTGGGTGATCTGGCCCGGCAGCAGCGCCGGGTCCGGCGCACAGACGTGAACTGCATGGCCACTGGCGGCCAGACCCCCGGCCAGCCGCTGTGCCGAAACAGCCAGGCCGCCGGGAGTAGGGGGAAAGGTATCGCTAAGCAGGCAGATGTTCATGATAGGAGGCAACTTTGAACAAACAGTGTGAAATGATCGTTGGATTCTTGACGCCGCATCGCTGCCCCAATGTCGGCATGACGACCTGCGCCAAGTGCGGCCGCCTGTTTTGTGACGAGCATGTCGGCCTCACCCCCGGCGGGTTGATTTGCCTGGCCTGCCAGCGCGGCCTGGCGCAGCCGGTGGCCGTGCCGGAAGTCGCCCGGACCTTTGACGCGTCGGACATGGTCTACTTCTCGTCCGTCGGTTCGTTTGATGACGAGGATGATACATTTGCCGACTTGAGTTAGGGCCGCTGCAAAGTAGGACGACCTGTTAGGTTGTCCGAAATAGGACAAGCTAACAGCTTGTCCTACTAGGTTTTTCTCAGATCAGTGCCGCCAACTGCCGGTTCTCGTCCAGAAAATCGTCGCAGCGGCGGCAGGTTGGGAACAAGGGCAGTTCGGTCTGAGTTCGCAAGGCGGCGTAATGCGCGCCGGCCCAAATTTCGCTGAATGACTGCTGGCGCAGGTCGCCCAGAATCGGGCCTTCCCGCAGCATGCAGCAAACGCTGACCCGGCCCAGATGGTCAATCAAAGCGTGCGTCCAGGGAGCAAAGCAGGGATGCTGTTCGTAATAGCCTCGCGCGTACAGGCCCAGCTTGCTCCGCTCCACCGCCGGGTGAGTTACCCCAAAAGGGTAAGCCTGGCTGGGCTGCTGGATCAGGTCCAGCGCCAGGGCGCGCTCGGCAATGACCGGGGCAATCCGTTCGTTGTAATCTATAATCTGGCGCTTGTTGAGCCGCTGCAAGTCGCCGGTGTGCTCGTCCAGGGGGATTAAGTTGATGGCGTCCGCCCCCAGGTCGGCGGCCATCTGCGGCAAATCAACCAGGCTGGCATAATTTAACCGGCCGACAACGGTGTTGAGCCGGACTCTGCCCTTTTTTAGCTCGCGCCGCAGGCTCCGGCAGCCCTTGGTGGCCTGCTTCCACGAGCCTTTCAGGCCGCGCATCCGGTCATGCTGACGGGGGTCGGGGCTGTCAATGGAGACGTTTACCGCCCGCAGCCCGGCTTGAGCCAGGGCAGCGGCCCGGCTGCGGGTAACCAGGGTGGCATTGGTCGTCATGGTGACGCGCAGACCACGAGCGCTCATATGGGCAATCAGCGCCGGCAGCTCGCGGTAGAGGGTCGGTTCGCCGCCGCTGAGATGGATTTTGCGACAGCCAGCCTCGGCCAGCTCGTCCACAATCGTTTTTAACCGGGCCAGCCCCAGCGGCGACTCCCGCTCCTCGCGCCAGTGATTGCACATCCCGCAGCGCAGGTTACAGGTCCAGACGATTTTCATTTTAACATAGACCGGCCGGTAAGGCTGCCCGTTGGTCACTGCCGCCCGGAATGCCTCAGCATCGGCGGCTATCTCGTCAATGGCGTACATAGATTGTGTCCCCCTTTTAGCATGTTATTTCGAGCGATAGCGAGAAATCCCGACAGAGTCTGCGTGGATTTCTCCCTGCGGTCGAAATGACATAAGTTGATAGCTCATAAAACGGATATCGCCAGGGCCAGGTCGCGCCGTAACTCCGGCCGATTAAAGCGCGCCCAGGTTTGCGGGAAAGTTTCCAGCAGATGGTGGCGCTCCTCCAGTTTGGCTTGCAGGTAGGCGGCAACGGGGGCCGAGCTGAGCTGCTCGACCTGAGACTGGTCCGGCCGGCTTTTAATCCAATCCGCTAAAAGCTCGCTCAGCATTTCAGTCGCTACTCTGGCATCGTTTAGCTCGCCCAGGTGGTCTTGAAGGGCTTTGACTTCCTTGATCACCCGCTGACCCTCTTCACCCAGGATTTCGGCAAAATACTCCAGCGTATAACGGAACTGCTTGAAAGTGATTCTGAGCTGGTGCAGGGTATCAAGACTTGCCTCGCCAAGCACCCTGTCGTAGGCTTGAACAGCTTCAAAACGTTTGTAGATCAAACATTGGACGAGGTGGCGCAACTGGTAGGGTACAGGTTCATGGTCGGGGAGGGGTTTGGCCCCCAGGCCGGGGGTGGTCACAAATTTTAGAAAATCTTGTTTGAACCGCCGATACTTTTTGCTGTCCAGGTAGGCCAGCAGCTCCTGGCGGGCCTGTTTTCGTTGCGCGAGCCACATCTCCCGCAAAGGCTGCAAGCCGGATGAGTCGCTCTCGGGCAGGGAGGCCTGATAGCGGTCCAGCTTTTCGAGGAGGACATCCAAATCGCGGACCCGGCCCAGGTTGCGGCCCGTGGCCCTTAAACCATCGAGTAACGGCTGGGCCGCCTTTTTACGCAGCCCGGCCTCAAAAACCCGGAAGGCCGCCCGCATGCGCCGGGTAGCGACCCGCATATCATGCACCGCTTCAATATCATGGCCTAACCGGGTGCCCGGCTCATGGGCCAGCATCTGGCCAAAGTAAAATCCCAGCACTTTGCGGCCCGCTTCGGCCAGGGAGTCGGACGGTTCGAGGCCAATCCGGTCACGGAGCGGATATTCGATGACCGCTGTGTCCTGGGGTCGTTCGGCGGGAAGGCCCGTTTCTTTTTTTGCTTTCTTCTTAGGGGCTGTCGCGGCCATTTGATCCGCTTCCTTTGGCTCGCTTTCCCCCACCAGGGACATCACCGGCTCGTCAGAGGCTTGCCCGCCATTAAGCACAGCAGCCGGAAATATATTCAGCCGTTTTTGGGCAAACTTCTTTTGCCAGCGCCGGATGGTCGTGGGGGTCAAACCCACTTCTTTAGCGATATTGGCGACCGGACTGTTACTGGCCAGCATGAGCACGATTACAGCCCGCTTGCTTAACCGCTCACTGGGACCGGCGGCGATTCTTTCCAAAAGGGTCTTTTCCGGCCCGGTCAACTTGTCGCTTATGGGCTGATCGCTCTGTTTGTCCCCTGGTGCTGGGGCGATGACTTCGGCCCAAGCCCGCTCGAATTTGCTCCAGGGTTCGGCCTGGAGCGGCCAGCGGGCTTGCAGCGCTTCAACCAGCAACCCCAAATCCGTCTCGTCCCCAGACTCGATCAACTCGGCTTCAAGTTCCCGATAATTGACCCGACCCGCATCGTTGAGCGAAACTTCGTCCAGGCTCAGTTCAATGACGGGTTGGTCGTGCTTCAAAACATGAAACTGATGCCGGGTTTGATAAAGGGTGAATAAAATTTGCAGAGGAGCAGAGCCGGCGATCTGCCCGATCAATTCTTTGGCCGGGCTGTCGGGCCAGCTTTGCCACTGCTCCGCTTGCGCCTGGGCCGGTTCCACTTCTATTTCCAATTCTCGCCGGTGGTGCAGCTTGCCCTGGCTGGGGGTTAGAGACTTCAGCGTGAGGAGTTGTTTATCAGCGATACTTCTCAGGCGGCAGGCCCAACCCGCCTGATACATGCGTTTGTCCGCCGTATCCAGGTAGCGATCAACCACTGCTTTGACGCCAATGGATTTTAATTCAAAATTACCCAGGCGGGTCAATTTTTGTAACGCGGCCAAGGTGGAGGGGTCAGGAATAACAAACTTTGCTTCTGTTTCTACTTTCTCCATGGCTGTGCCCCTCCAAGGGTGACTGGCATTTGGTTAGCCCTAAGCTTGCTGTTCTCAAGGAGAAAAGCGCCAGTCACCCGAGTACCAAAAAATTAGTGACTGGCATATTTTAGGCTAAAACTTTCTGAAATCAAGAATCCCGGATCTTACTTATGAAGAATTCTTGACATGTTTGTGAAGTGGATTAGGTGAGGTTGCCACAATTACGGTTTGAGCTAAAATCTAAGGAGGGGGATAAAATTTATGCTGCATTTCTTCTTTTCCAATCTGCGCAGCCGGATTGTCCTGTTGGTGCTGCTCGCCCTTCTTCCGGCTCTGGGCTTGATCCTCTACGCCAATCTGAGCACCCGCCGGGCAAACATAGCCCAGGTCCATCAGGAAACTTTGCGGGTGGCTCAGATTGCCTCCCAACAGCAGCGACTGCTTATTGAAGACACTGGCCAACTTCTGGCGGGGCTGGCTCAAATCCCGGAGTTACACAACAGCAGCCCGGCCGACTGCGTCGCGTTCCTCGGTAGTTTACTGGCTAAGGACACACGTTACACCAATTTCGGCGTGGCCGACCTGGCCGGAAACGTTATTTGCAGCGCCCGCTCGCTGCCTCAGCCCGTTAACCTGGCCGCTCAGTCCTGGTTTCAGCAGGTCTCGCAACAGCAGGATGCGACGGTTGGTAATTATCACAAAGACCCCTTAAGTAACAAATTTGTTTTACCCATCGGTTATCCTCTCCTGGACGCGGAGGGGCAGCCCGAGTCCGTTTTAGTAGCCTGGCTCGATTTGGCCTGGTTTGATAAGTTAGCGGTTGTCGCCGGGTTGCCGGCCGGCTCCGCATTGGGCGTCATTGATCGACAGGGCACACTTTTGGCCCGTTATCCTGATCCAACCCGCTTCGTCGGTCGGATTGTTCCTGACAGTCCTGTGGTGCGGGCTGTCCGTGCCCAACAAGAGGAGGGTACGGGGGAGACAGTGGGCCTCGACGGCGTGCGCCGGCTGTACGCCTTTACCCCGCTCTTTAATAACCTGGATCAAAGTGAGGTCTATGTGAGTGTCGGTATACCCACAGAGGTAGCTCTGGCCGAAGTTGACCGGTTAAGCCAGCTTAACCTCAGCGCCCTGGTCCTCAGCGCGCTGCTGGCCCTGGTCGCCGCATGGTTAGGGAGCGATCTGTTTATTTTGCGCCAGGTGAAGAAATTGGTTAAAGCCACCCGCCAACTGGCAGCCGGCGACTGGAGCGTCCGCAGCGGCATCACCGCTAGCCCGGACGAGATGGGCGAGCTGGGCCGCGCCTTTGACGAGATGACCGATACCCTGCAAACCCAGCGGCGGGAACTGCAACAGGCCGAGCAGCGCTATCGTACCTTGTTTGAAGGTGCGCCGCTGATGGATGTCATTCTCAATATTGAGGATGGGCAGCCGATTATTGCCGATTGTAATGAACTCTTTACCCGTACCCTGGGCTACGAGCGCGCCGAGATTTTGGGGCGGCCCATCGAACTATTTTATAGTTCCGAGTCACAGACAAAATTGCGAGATGCGCTTCAGACGAAGATGGGCCAACCCTTAACTGAAGAGCGGGAATTGCTGACCCGGGATGGACGGATTATCCAGACGCTTTTGCAGGCGTTTCCCGAATTTGATAAGCAGGGCCAGGTCACCGGGGGACGCTCCATGTACATAGATATCAGCGAGCGAAAACAGACCGAAGCAGCTTTACAGGCTTCGCAGGCCCGGCTGGCCGGCATCGTCAATATTTCGGAAGACGCGATTATCGCCATTAATTCTGCTCAAGAAATTACCCTTTTTAGCCAGGGAGCCGAAAAAATATTTGGTTACCCGGCGGGGGAGATGGTCGGCCAACCGCTTGACCTGCTCCTGCCCAAAGAATACCGGGCAGTTCATGACCAGAAAGTACAAAGCTTTATGACCTCCGGCGACGTTTTAAGACCGATGAACTCGCGGGGCTTAGTTTTTGGCCAGCGCAAAGGGGGGAGAATTTTTCCGGCGGAAGCCTCTATTTCTCAATTTGAAGTCGGCGGAGAAAAGATGCTGGTGGTCAGGCTGCGGGACATCACCGAGCGGAAACGAACCGAGGCCGAATTAGAACGGTATCAAACTCAGCTCGAAGAAATGGTTGCCACACGCACCGGTGAATTAGTGACGGCGGTAGCCCAACTTGAGCAGGAAGTGGCCGAACGCAAGCGGGTTGAAGCCGAACTGAATGAGGCCAAAGTGCTGGCCGAAGTGGCCAACCGGGCCAAAAGTGAATTTCTGGCCCATATGAGCCACGAGCTGCGGACGCCCCTCAACGGGATTATGGGCTATGCCCAAATCTTGCAGCGCGAGGCGCAGCGGCGGGGCCAGGCTGAAATGAGTTGGCTGTTGGAAGGGTTATCCACCGTTCATCGCAGCAGCGAGCACCTGCTGACCCTGATCAACGATATCCTCGATCTGTCCAAAATTGAGGCCGGGCGGATGGATTTACACCCTGTCACCTTCCGGGTGAATGAGTTTTTGCAGATGATTGCCGACATGGCCCGTCTGCAGGCCGAACAAAAAGGGCTGGCTTTCAAGTACGATATTCTCTCGACCTTGCCCACCGTCGTACGCGGCGACCCGCGCCGGCTGCGACAGATCTTGCTGAACCTGCTGAGCAATGCCGTTAAATTTACGGAACAGGGCCAGGTCACGTTTAGCGTCTCGGCCACGGAGGCTGACCTTCGGGAGCAGCCGGAATATTTGTTCCGCTTCGAAGTGACCGATAGCGGCATCGGCATTGCTCCGGGGCAGTGGGAACAGATTTTCCAGCCTTTCCATCAAATTGACGGCTTACACTCCATCGAAGGCGCGGGGCTGGGTTTGCCCATCAGCCGCAAGCTGGCCGAGTTAATGGGCGGCGAACTGCATGTAGAGAGTCACTCGGGCCGGGGCAGCACCTTCTGGCTGGAGGTCAGACTGCCGGTGGTCACAGATTGGGTGGACGCCCCTGCGGCCAGCCATATTGTGGGGTATGAAGGCTCCCGTTACAAAATCCTGGTCATTGACGATAACCGGGATAACCGCGCGGTGCTGGTCAACCTGCTTACCCCGTTGGGCTTTGAGGTCATGGAGGCGGTGGACGGCCTGGAGGGGCTGCTCAAGGCTAATGAGACTCGACCCGATTTGATCCTGTTGGATTTGGTGATGCCTGGCTTGAGTGGGCTGGAAGTTGCTCAGCACCTCCGCCAATCGCCGGAATTGAACGGCGTGATCATTATTGCGGTTTCGGCCAGTGCTTTTGGGGTTACCCGGCAGCAAAGTCTGGCGGCCGGCTGTAACGACTTCCTGTCCAAACCGGTCCAGGTTGAAATGGTGCTGGACACGCTGCAGCGACATCTGGGCTTGACCTGGATTCTTAGCGAGCAACGCCATACCGGGGAAGAAAACGGCAAAGTAAATACCGAGGAAATTTCTCCCTCGCCCATCACCCCGGACGCGCCCCTGATCGGTCCTCCCCCGGCTGAGGCGGCGCTCCTGTTTGAATTGGCCCAGATGGGTGATATTGTCGGCATTCGTTCCCGGCTGGCCCAACTACAACAGACAGATGAAACCCTATCCCCCTTTGTAGCCGAGATACACCGGTTAACCAAGTCGTTCGATCTGGAGAAAATCTGTAATTTGGTCAAACCGTACATGGAGGAAGGCTATGGCATCTGAAGGAACGGCAATAGGCACCCTTTTGATTGTGGATGATAACCCGACCAACCTGGAACTCCTGCTTGATACGCTCAAGGACAGCGGTTTCAAAGTTCTGGTGGCGAAGGACGGTCCCACCACCTTCCAGCGGCTTGAGCATGTCCTGCCCGATCTGATCCTGCTCGATGTCCTGATGCCCGGTATGAATGGCTTTGAAGTCTGCCGTAAACTTAAAGAAAGTAAGGCGACACGCGATATTCCGGTGATTTTTATGACCTCGCTGGATGATACCAACAACAAAATCAAAGGATTCCAGGTGGGAGCGGTAGATTATGTGACCAAGCCTTTCCAGCAAGAGGAGGTTATGGCTCGAATTACCACGCATTTGGTCCTGCGCCGTTTGCAGCAGCATTTACGGCAAAAAAATGCGGAACTGGCCCGGGCCAATGCGGAACTGGAGGAACGCAACCAGGAATTGGATACCTTTGCCCAGACCGTGGCCCATGAATTAAAAAACCCGCTGGGTCTGGTCCTGGGCTTTGCCGAGATCATTGCCAAGGAAGCGGAGTTGCCGGATGACCTGCGCCGGCTCCTTGAAGTTATCGCCAGGAGCGGGCGCAAGATGCGCAGTATCATCAACGAGTTGCTTTTACTGGCGGGAATGAGGAAGGTGGAGGTCGAACAGATGCCTTTGAATATGGGGGCTATTGTCGGCGAAGCCCAAAGCCAGTTGTCTCAAATGATTGCTGAGCACCAGGCCGACATCAGTCTCCCTGAGGCATGGCCGGTCGCGCTGGGGCACGCACCCTGGATCGAAGAGGTTTGGGTCAATTACCTGAGCAATGGCATCAAGTACGGAGGGAAACCGCCGCACTTGCGCCTGGGGGCTTCAACAGGGGATGGAATGGTTCGCTTTTGGGTTCAGGACAACGGCCCTGGCCTGGTTCCCGCCGACCAGGCTCGCCTTTTTACCGAATTCACCCAGCTCAGCCAGGTGCAAATCACCGGGCACGGCCTGGGCCTGTCTATCGTGCGGCGCATCATCGAAAAATTGGGGGGACAGGTTGGCGTCGAGAGCGCGGGGATGCCGGGAGAAGGCTGTACCTTTTTCTTTACTTTGCCCCAACCCGAAAAATCGCGGTAATTACTCATTCAACACGGCCAGCAGGTGTTCAAATAAACGATCTACCTCTTGCCGGGTCTCTTCGTCCAAAACATAACCTACCGGGCCGCGCACGATGGTATTTTTGAAGATGCCCCGTTTGACCAGCAAATACTTCTCCACCGCCAAAAAGGCGTCCAGGCTGGTCTGAACGGCAATGAGGGCGGAGATCGGCAGCGACAACTCGTAGATGCGCCGTTCGTCGCCGGCCTGCAGCGCGCGCCACAAGGCCACAATCCCGTCAATGAGATCGGCTCCCGGAATAGTGCCGGCTATGCCCCGGCGGTAGCTGTCCACCAGGGCAATCCCACCGGTCCCTTCAAAAATAGACGCCTGGCCGCCGGTCGCCTGGCGCAGGGCCGAGAGACGCGGTCCAATCGGCGTTGCTTCGGGTTTGAACATAACGCGCTGGCCGTACTCGTTGAACAGGCTGGCCTGCAGGGCGATGGACATGGGCTTGCCTACATAGCCGCTGGCGTCCTGCACAATCACCGGGATAGTGATTGCCTTGATAATCCGCTCGTAGTAGCGTTTCAGTTCATCTTCGGCCACACCCACCGAGATCGGGGGGATAGCCATCACCGCCGCGGCCCCGGCTGCCTCGGCGTGCCGGGCATACCCCTCCGCCGTGTGGCTGGACTCGGCCCCCACGCTGATGACCACCACCCCGCGCTCACCCCCAAAGCGACAGGCGGCCTCGGCCAACTGCTGGCGCTCCTCGCTCGACAGCCGCAGCGTTTCGGAGACCATGCCCATGACGATGCCATCGCTGCCCTGGTCATACAACCACTGGATTTCCCGCTCCAGCGTGGCAAAATCCATCGTCTCATCCTCGTGGAAAGGCGTCTGAAATACGGGCAAAATGCCATAGATTGGAGAAGTGATCGGTTGATTCGAGCTCATTGTTGCTCCTTGCGGCTAAATTAATTGGATCAGGGATTAGAAAATGTTACTTAGCACTACCACACCACCGGGTCAATGCCGCTGACCATAATCTCGCCTTCAGCCGTGATGATAACTTCAGCCGGGGGTAAAGCTTGTAAGTGGCTCAAGGAATAGCGATTGGTAAGAAAATGGACGGATTTGTTGGCCGAACCGCGCAGGTCGCGGGCCAGGCGCTGGCCGGCCTCGTAACGCCCGGCGATGAGCACATCCAGGCATGTCAGCAGAGCTTCGGCGGCGGGCATCTGCTGGATTTCGGCCCAGGTGAAGCCGCTGAAAAGCAGAGTGGTCAGGTTTGTTTCCTGCCGCACCCGGCGCAGCAGATGCAGCAAAGGTAAGCGTTGTTGCAGCGGTTCGCCGCCGCTGATCGTCAGGCCCTCAATCGTCCCTTGCAACGCGGCCAGGCAGGCCAGCAGGTCGTCTACGGGCACAAGTTCGCCGGAGTCAAAGGCATGGGTGTCAGGGTTGAAGCAGCCCGGACAGCCCAACGAGCAGCCCTGCACCCACAGCACAGCCCGCACTCCTGGCCCGTTCACCCGGCTCCGGGGGAGAAACTGGTGAATTTGCAGCATCTGATCAACTCTTGTAGCCATTCCGATAAATTTCTTCTCTCCATATTGGCCGGGATTAGGGGATTAGAAGATTTTCCTTTATTTTTCATCCCCCAATCCCCAAATCCCGGCAAAAATCGTTTCTGGTATAGTTATAGCCACAGGTTTTAACCGTTCTTTTGCTGCTGCCACTGCTGCACCTGCTCGCTCGCGGCTTCGCCCGCTTCGGGTGTCATTTCCCGCGCCTCCACTTGACCGCCCAGCACCGCTTCCAGTTCTTTGGTCAAATCCAGGCAGGTTAAACCCTTCACCCCGCGCACCTGAAGCTGAACCCGGCCATCCTGGCCGATCACGATTTCAATCTCCTGAAGTTCCATGCAAATTCTCCTAAAATAGTGGACGGTAGGCGGTAGACAGTACACAGATGTCGGTAATCGGTAGCCAGATAACAACAAGAATCGCTATCGGCCATCTCCTATCTGCTACTTGCTACCCTGCTACCTTTTCTAAGCCATGCGCCGCAGCACCAGGCGAATCTGGCCGTCCTGCTCAACTTCTTCGGTAATCAGGTTGAACCCCTGGGCTTCTAACTTGGCCCGCGCCGCGAGATAAGCGTAGCGCTGCGTCACCTGCTGTTGAAACTCTTCCCGCTTGGGGCCGCCCAGGCCCCACCAATCGGCCACAATTTCATACGACTCGCCGGCTTTGCGGAAGCCAATCTCCCGCCCCAGCAGGCCCCCGATCTTGACCTTGATCTCCGCTTTAGCCCGCGCAGCGGCAAAGCCGCGCACGTCAACCTCGCCCTCCTTGTAGGTATACCCCAAATCCTTTAACGCCTGGAGCAGAAATTCTTTCTCGACCATCTGGGTTTTAATCCGTGAAAAATGGGACACGTTGCTTTCCTTTCCCCTTGACTCTGAACAAGGTAATGGTAAAAACGCTTATTGCGTGGTGCGTCCATTTATTATGTCAGCTTGACCACCGGATAAGCCTGGTACAGCCGCCGCCCGGTTTTCAGATCTCTGGCCGTCAAGAGCAGGCGTTTGTTGCCGTCCACGGCGAACTCGACCTCAAAGCGCGGCTCGCCGCGCTGGGCCGGCGGGTCGGCCACCAGGAAGGTCGGCTGGCCCTCGTTCATCCAGAAGAGGCTGCGCCGCTCGGCCTCGTCCGGCGCGACCGGCATGACCCGCGCCGCGCCAGACGGATCAAAGACCAATTCGACGGGCTGCCCGGCGCCCGCTGGCTGCGGCTGGCCCATCTCAAAAATAGCCAGCCCCAGGTGAGTTTGGCCGTCATAAGCCGCCTTGACCGTCAGCCGGGCCACGGACTCCGGGGTGGGGTAGGGGGTGCCGGCCGGCACCAGCAGGCGGTAATCGTAGCCGCCCTGGTCGCGCTGCATGTGGCGAATGGCGTAGTCATGCTGAATGTGGTCGTAGAAATCCACGCCGGCCACAAAAGCCACCGCGCCACGGGCGATGGCATCGAAAGGGTGGTCGAGCATGACCCGCTCCCGGCCAAAGATGCGCCGCAAAGTGCGCTGCACCGAGGGAATCTGGCTGCCGCCGCCGACCATCAATACCGCCTTGATATTCTCTTCCTGGTACCCCCGCTCGCGCGCCCCGTTCAGGGCACGCCGCACCGTCTGGTCAAGCTGGCGGTAGGCGTCGTGCTCGTCCAGGATTTCTTCCAGGCGGCTGCGGGTCAATTGGGCGCTCAAAGTTGTGCCGGCCTCCGGGCTGACCACGCTGATCTCGGCCTGTTCGTCAAAAGAGAGGCGTTCTTTGGCCCGCTCGCACGCCACCAGCAGGGCATTGCTGATGAGGCGGACCTCCTCGTCGGCGTCGCTGCGCCGGTTCTGGCGTAAGACCTCCTGAAACAGCCATTGGTCCAGGGTCGTACCGCCCAGGTCGGCCCCGGCTTTGCCCAGCACCCGGCAGCGCCGCCCGCTCCGTTCCTGCACTTCGGCCTCGATCAGCACCACAGCGACGTCCAGCGTGCCGCCGCCAAAATCAAAAATAAGGTAGACGTCGCCCGGCTGGATGGGCGCGCCGTAGCCCAGAGCCGCCGCCGACGGCTCGTCAATCAGCCGGAAACGGGGCATCCCGGCCGCTTTGGCCACCTCGCCCAGCCAGTCTTCATAATGCTCAAACGCCTCCACCGGCGCGGTCAAGGCCACTTCTTCGTTGCCCAGGTTGAGTTCGGCGGCGGCAAACAGGAGCACGCTGGACAAAAAGTCGCGGCCGGCGTCAAACGGCGAGAGCTGCTGCCCATCCAGCCGGACCTTGAGTGGGCTGCGGTGGACAATATACCGCTTCATCCAGCGGAAGGTGCGCGGCGACTGGTACAGGTTTTGCTGCAGCACCTGGTTGCCGATCCAGCGTCGCTGGTCCTCGGCGTAGTGGATCAGCGACGGCACCACCGAAATCGAGCTGTCCCCCTGCGGCGAGACACGACCATAATCGGGTATGTGCAGCAGTTCACTCGCCTGGCGCGTCTCATCCCAGACGGCGACCACCGTATTTGAAGTTCCAAAATCAATCGCCAGACGACCCGGCATCGCTCATCACTCCCGCTAGAAGTTTACCCCAATAAGTTACGCCGGTAAAGCAGATCACTCCAGGTTGGCCGGCGGTCAGGTTTATCCTCTTGTTCCCAAACTGACGCGAAGCGTGGGAACAAGAGGATTTTAATTTCCTATTCTAACTCAATATCAAACTCACCTGCCTTGATCTGGGGCGTCTCGCCAAGCTCGATGGCATGGCGCAGGCGGTGCTGCAGAACACAGGCCGCAAATTGGAGCGCCCGCTGGGCCGGCGGCGCTAATTCCGGGTGACAGCTCAGGGCGTTGAGGGTCGCCAGTTGGGCCGGCGTGGCCTGCCCGAAGCGCCGCGCCAGCAGGCCCGCCAGTTCCAGCACCCGCAAATCCCACAATGACAACCCAGCCTGGGCATTGCCGACGGCCATAAAAGCCTCATCGGCGGAGATGTGCAGCGACGTCACCCCGTCGCTCGCTGCCTGCAACTGCCCCAGGAGGGTCTGGTCATTCAACCCTCTAAACTCAATATTCCCCTCAGACCTGGCCGCAACGACGACGCCTTGCTTGCCCAGGACTTCCAGCCCCACGACTCGTCCGGGACCGCGCAGTAAGGAGTCGCGCCGCCGCTTGAACGGGCCGGAATTGTGCCGCTTTAAGACCACAATTTCCCCGTTAAACTGGCCCACCCACAACGTCTGTCCATCCGGCGAAAAGGCGGTGCAGCGGGCCACGCTGGCTCCCCCTGGCCCCCTTTCCATCAGGCGCAGGTCCGGCAGCTTGAGCAGGTCCAAGCCCTCGTGCAGCAAAATGGCCTCTTGACCACCGGGCGCGACCCGCAGCGCCCGTGCCCAAAAGGCAAACTGCTGCCGTCTTACCTCTCTGCCGGCGGCCACATCCCACAAGATAACCTGATGATCGCGCCCGGCCGATAACAGGTGCGTTTCATCTACCACGCTCAGGGCCGTCACCGAGTCGGTGTGCTGCCCCAAACGAGCCAGGCCGCGCTCATCCCAGCGATAGATAGCGCACGTTCCGCCGCCCGTGGTCCGCTCGGCGCAGAAGAGAACATCCTTTAGATTGAAGGCGACGCTGGCGATAGAGTGGTCAAACCCGTTCAGAAGATGTTCGCGTTCAGCCCGTTGAAAATTCCACAGTACCACCTTGCGCTGCCCTGTGCCGATGGCAATAACCGGGTGGCCCGGAGCAAAAGCAAGATCGTTAATCCGGCCCGGCGCCCTGGCCTCGGCCTGGTGCAGGGCTGGCGGCAAAAGTCGCCCCAACTCAGCCCCATCTGCGGGCAGTTCCAGACCGGTTAAGGCGGCCAGGCGCTCAAAAAGGGCTTGCTCCTCCCCGGTTGGCGGCTGCCACTGCTGTTCGGCCAATGTTTTGACCAGGCGCTGGCTCCAGCGAAACGGGACCTCAAAGACGAGGGACCATAATTCAGGCCACTCCCGGTTGGCCGCCAGGGTCTGCGCCAGCAGGTCCAGCTCGCCGGCCTGCATCTCGGCCAGGCGATCACGATAATTGCTGCCGGTGATAATCGGCAAAAATTCGATCCGCCCGGCCCGGCGCATCCGTTCCAGGAGGCGCTGGCGCAGGGCCGGGGCCGCGCTCTGGTAGACCACTCGCAGCAAGCGCCGGTCAAAATCGAGGCTGTCATACCGCGCCCATTGTTCGGTCAAAAAGAAAAAGAGCGCCCGCTGGCTCTGCTCACGCGGCACGTATCCGGCGGCAAGGGCCGCTTCCAGCGCAGCAGGCCGCTCCTGCTCAAGCACCAGGCGGCAAAGCGCTTCCTGGGCGGCCTCGTGACGCAACTGCTGCAATATCTGCCTGGCCCGACCGGCCAGCTTAGGATCGGCATCTTCCGCCGCCTGCACCAGCGGCTCGACCACTTCGGCCCGGCCCGAGGCCAGTCTGTCGGTCTGCCCACTGTGCAGAGCTGTGAGAACCATCAGGGTTGCCGGCTTTGTGGCGACCCAGCCTTGCTTGACCAGCAACTCCGCCAGCTTCAAATGCCGTGTGGCCGCCCAAATCTGGCAGACCCGGTCAATGCTGGCCGGTTGGCTCAATCCGTTCAAAACGGTTAGCGCCATGTCCTGCGCCCGCCGGTCAGAACTTTGGGTCACAAATGTCCCCAGCAGCCCGCTTGCTTCCGCCGATCCCTCTCGCGCCAAACGTTGAACTGCCCAACGGCGCAGCCAGCCGCCGGCCAGCGGCAGGCGATTGCGGAGCAACAAGTTTAAGCCAGCCAGTCGAGTCGAACTCATGGAGATACGAGATGTCAGTGGTCAGTAGTCAGATGCCAGAAAATTTCTGACTACTGATTACTGGCTACTGACTACTATCTACTCTCTATCCTTCTATCTCAATATCAAACTCACCAATTACAATATGGCGCGGGGCGGCTTCGACCTCAATATCAAAGCGCCGGCTCCAGCGCAGCAGGGTCAATAGAAACTCCAGCCAGGCCCGTTCGAGGTCGGGCAGACCTTTTTCGGCCAGGGCTGCCTCCACCCAGGCCAGGTCAGCCAGAGTAGTGCGGGTGAGAGGCTGGTGGCAGAGGCGGGCCAACTCGGAGGTCCACAGGCGGATGGTTTGATCGTAGCTGGCGCTGGCTAACCACTGGCCATCGGGGCTGATCGCCAGGCGAGTGACCCAGTCGCCGTGGCCCTCCAGGGTTTGCAGCAGCTTGCCCTCCGGCACGCGCCACAAGCGCACGGTTTGATCCAGGCTGGCGCTGGCCATCAGCCAGCCGCCGGTATCGCCCGGCAGCGGGGCCGGGGTGAGCACCAGTCCAACCACCGCATCGGTATGCCCGCTCAACGTTTTGATCGGTTTGCCATCCGGCAGCCGCCACAGGCGGATGGTTTTATCCAGACTCCCGCTGGCTAACAGCAAATTGTCCGGGCTGACCGCCAGCCCGTTGACCGAGGCGGTGTGGCCGGCCAAGGTTTGGTGGAGGGCGCCATCCGGCAGCCGCCACAGGCGGATAGTTTGATCGCGCCCGGCGCTGGCGAGCAGACGCCCGTCGGGGCTGAAGGCGAGATGAATGACCGGCGCGGTATGGCCGGCTAACGTTTTAAGCGCCTGGCCCTGGGGTAATTTCCACAGCCGCACCGAATGATCGCCGGCGCTGGCCAAGAGCTGCCCGTCGGGGCTGATGGCCAGGGCGTTGACCGTCCCGGCTACATTTTGCCAGGTTTGCAGCGCCAGGCCGTCGGGCAGCCGCCACAGGCGGAGGCTGTCGTCGTCGCTGCCGCTGACCAGCAGCCGGCCATCGGGGCTGATTGCCACGCCCCAGACCTCGCCGCTGTGACCTGCCAGAGTCTTGAGACAGTCGCCGCCGGGCAGCCGCCACAGCCGCAGCGTGTGGTCCTCGCCGCCGCTGGCCAGGAGCTGATTGTAAGGGCTGAGGGCCAGGTCATGTACCGCGCCGCTGTGACCGGTCAGCACCGCCTGGCAGCGGGTCGAGCGGCCCAGGGTCAGCCCTGCCGGATCGCATTTTTGGGCCAGTTGCTGCAGGTCAGCGAAAGCCTTTTGCTCCTCCGCCGAGTGCGCGGGCTGCCAGCCGGCCTCGCCCAGCCGCCGTAAAAGCGGGAGACTCCAAATCGCCGGCGCAGCTTGAGCCAGCCGCCACATTTCACCCCAGGTTCCCTCCTGGGTGAGCAGGGCCAACACGACCGCCCACTCGCTGCCGGTCATCTCGGCCAGGCGGCGGCGCTGCCGTCCCCCGGCCAGCACTTCAATAAAATCCGCCCGGCCAGCCCGGCGGGTCAGGTCGGTAATGCGCCGCTGCAGCCAGGCATGGCCGGTTTGATAGGCCGTCCGCAGCAGGCTGCGGTCAAAATCAAGCGCCTCATACTTTTCCCACTGCTCGCTCAACAGGAAAAAGAGGGCGCGCTGCTGCGGGTCAAGGGGAGTATAAGGCACGGTCAAGGCCAGCTCACGGACAAGAGGCTGGTCAGTTTCGATAACATGGCGGTAGAATTCGGCCTGCGCGGCCGGGTTTTGGAGGCGTTGAAAAGCCAAGCGAGCATGGCCGGCCACGGTCGGGTCGGGGTCGGCGCAGGCGTGCAGCAGCAGCTCGACGATCTCCGCGCCCGCCGGCTCAAACACCTCCAGCCGGCCCGTTTTCAAGGCGGTCAGCCAGCGCAGGCGCTCCGGGCTGGAAGCGACCCAGCCGGTCCCTTCCAGCCAGCCGCCCAGGCCGGCGTGGCGGGTGCTGGCCCAGACAGCGCAGACCGCATCACGGCCTGACGGTTCATTCAACTCGGCCAGGCCGGTCAGGACACCTTTTTGCACCGTCTCATCATCAAGCCGGGTGACGGCCTCGGCCAGCGCCCGGACCATGTCGGGAGCCTGGGAGCGGGTCAGTTCGCGGGTGAGGCTGGTGACGGCCTGGTGTGTTTGATCTTCCATCATGCGGCTGATTGTACCTTGGGCATAATGAAAGGTCAATCAGCTTTGGCTGGGGCCAAGCTGCAGCGGTACAAAGCGCTGCTCAGCCTCGCGGACCTCCTCGAAGGAGGCCGACTGGGCGCGGCCCTCGCGCAGCCAGTCGCGTAAAGCTCCAATGGTTTCGCGCTGCGAGACGGACAGGGGCACCTGGCGTTCCAGAGCGGCCGAGATGTCCTCGGTGGTAAATTCCCGCCCGGCGTTGAAGCCGAGATACATGGCGTCAATAATGGCCTGCTCCAGTTCGGCCCCAACGTAGCCCTCGGACTCGCGGGCCAGCCGGGCCGGATCAAAATCCTGGGGCAAGCGGCCTCGTTTGCGCAGGTGAACGGTCAAGATTTCCTGCCGTTCTTCCAGGGTGGGCAGGTCGAGGAAAAAGATTTCGTCAAAACGGCCCTTGCGCAGCAGTTCGGGCGGCAGGCTGGCGATGTCGTTGGCGGTGGCGACCACAAAGCAGGGCGCGGTCTTCTCCTGCATCCAGGTCAAAATGGTGCCAAAAACGCGGGTGCTGGTCCCGCTGTCGAGGCCGCCGTGAGCCAGCCCTTTTTCCATCTCGTCAATCCAGACGACGCAGGGGGCTACGGTTTCGGCCAGTTGGAGCGCTCGCCGCGCCCGCGCCTCCGACTCGCCGACCAGGCTGCCAAAGAGCGCGCCGATGTCCAGCCGCAATAAAGGCAGCCGCCACAACCCGCCGATCATCTTGGCGGTCAGGCTCTTGCCGGTGCCGGGGATGCCAATCAGGGCAATGCCTTTGGGCGCGGGCAGCCCGTAATCTCGCGCTTCCTGGGTAAAAGCGCGCTCGCGCAGGCGCAGCCATTCCTTGAGCACGCCCAGGCCGCCCACGTCGTCGGGTGTTTCGTGGGTGGCGTAAAACTCCAGGGCTTCGCTCTCGCGGATGATCTGTTTTTTCTCTTCGGTTACCAGGTCAATGTCCCGGTCATCTAACTGCCCATCGCGGACAATGGCCTTGGCAAAAACACGATGGGCCTGAGCGGCGGTCAGTCCCAGGGCGGCCTGGACTAACTTTTCCCGGCCCAGGCGGGTCAGGTTGACCTTCACCCCGGAGGTCTGCGTAAGCTGGTTGAGCACCGATTCCAGCTCCGGCGCGTTGGGCAGCGGGAACTCGACCACAACCGTTTCATCCCGCAACTCTTCCGGTACTTCGTCGCCCGGTGCGGTGATGATGATGGATTTTTTGGTGAATTTCAGCCGCTGGGCCACACTGCGCAGTTTACGCTTGATTTGGGGGTTGTTCCAAAGTTCGTGAAAATCTTTAAGCACGAAGACAGTGTTAATGTCTTCGGCTTTGTCAATCTGCTCCAGGGCGGTTTTGGGGTCAGGCGCAACCGGCGCAGAGCCGCCGCCGCTGAGAAGCTGAAACCCTTCCGCCGCATCCCAGGTCAGGCAGCGCCGCCGGTTCTGGTCACAGATGGATTTGAGGCTTTGCAGCGCCCGCTCCTCTTCCGGGGTAACCAGTACCAGGAGGGTAAAACGCGCCCGCAGGTATAGCTCAAGTTCTTGTTCGATGGTCATAATTTTCTCTGTAATTTAAAATTCTCCCGGCGCGCACTGCAAACAAATAAAGCCTTCTTCGCGCCACATGTTGACGACGCGACTCCTGTCCTCAACAATGAAGGCTATGCGCGACCGCTCGATGGTGTGAAGCATCTCCCGTTTGATGACCACGTCACTTCTGCGGTCGTTACTGGGGCGTAACAATAAGGCGTGACACTTTACCCCGTACCTTGACAGCCACGTTTCCGTTTCCTCACGATACTTTTCGGGCCGGCCTGAGCACAGAATGATCTGAAAGCCGGCCTCGTAAAGCGTGTTGCACAACCTCAGCATCGGCGCGATGGGCTTATCCCTGGCCATCCCTTGAAAGAAAGCCTCCCAATCTTTTGGCTTTTTCAACAGGTGATGCTGCCGCGCCGAAATATCGGCCAGGGTGCCATCTATATCGAAAATGACAATTTCATCTTTTGTTTCTGCGCTCATCTTTCGACTCTACTCAAGCCAAATTTCGGTCATTGTAGCATATCTTTACCCGCCCTGGCAATACTCTAAAAATTGTTCTACGGCCAGGGAGTCTACCCGCCCAAAACCCGCCGGGCGATGACCATGCGCAGGATTTCGCTGGTTCCTTCGCCGATGGTCAAAAGCCGCTGGTCGCGGTAGATGCGCTCGACCGGAAACTCGGCGCTGTAGCCGTAGCCGCCGTGGATCTGGATGGCTTTATAGGCCACGCGCTCGGCGGTTTCGCTGGCAAAAAGTTTGGCCATTGCCGCTTCTTTGGCAAAGGCCAGCCCCTGATCTTTCAGCCAGGCCGCCCGGTAAACCAGCAGGCGGGCAGCTTCGATTTCAGTGCTCATATCGGCGATCATGTGCTGGATGGCCTGATGCTGGCCGATGGGCTGGCCAAAGCTGTGGCGGTCGCGGGCGTAGCGCACTGCCTCATCCAGGGCGGCCTGGGCCAGGCCGACGGCCATGGCCCCAATGCCAATCCGGCCGCCATCCAGGGTGATCAGAGTTTGCTGCAAGCCACGTCCCTCTTCGCCCAGCAGGTTCTCTTTCGGTACACCTACCCCGTCAAAGGTGAGCATATGGGTGGGCGAGCCGCGCAGCCCCATCTTTTTCTCAGGCGGGTGAATGGTCAGGCCGGGCCGGCCGGTCTCGACGAGGAGCATGCTAAAGCCCCTGGTGCCCGCCTGGCGGTCGGTGCGGCAGAGGGTAACAATCAGGGGAGCGAGGCTGGGATTGGTAATCCAGGCTTTGCTGCCGGTGATGCTCCAGGAGTCGCCCCCATCTGCGGCGGTCGTCTGCACCCCCCCGGCCAGATCGCTGCCCGCGCCCGGCTCTGTCAGGGCCAATGCGCCCAACCCCTCGCCCGACATCAGCGCCGGGAGATAGCGGGCTTTCTGTGTCGCCGTGCCAAAAGCCACCAGCGGGCCGACACACAGGCCGTTATGGGCGGCGACAGAGAGAGCGGTACTGCCACAGGCCCGGCCCAGTTCTTCAACAGCAATCGCCGCGCTGACCGCATCCAGCCCCGGCCCGCCATCCGTCTCGGGGACCGGCAGGGCCAGCAGTCCCAAAGGAGCCATTTTCCTGACGATGTCCAGCGGCAGCCTGCCTTCGGCGTCCGTTTGGGCGGCGCGCGGTTTCAGTTCGGCCTGGCAAAAATCACGCACCGCCTCCTGCCACATGCGCTGTTCCGGGTTGAGTTGAAAGTCCATAGTTTCTCCCTGGCAAATAATGTTGCACACAGAGACCCACAAAGGAGCACAAAGAGTCACAGAGTTTTTGAGAACTTCTCGGCGTGCCTCTGTGACTTCTCCGCGTTCTCTGTGTTCCTGATATTTTTATCCTCAGTGGTATGTCTTGCCTCTCCAAAGCTGAATCTGTTGCTTTGAATTTTACCACGAGTTGCGCCCAACCCAAACACCCCATTTCTTTATCTCAAAGTTTTGGCATCTCCTTGATTGGCGTAGAATAATTCCGTCAATTTTTTGCCCGGAGAGGAATATTATGACTGATAAGGATTTTGCCGACTCCCCCCGCCCCGAACCGCTGCGGCGGTCGGTGCTGTTTGTGCCCGGCGACAGCCTGCGCAAGATCAACAAGGCAACCGAGTTGGAGACGGACAGCCTCATTTTGGACCTGGAAGACGGTGTGGCCTTTAACCGCAAAGGGGAGGCCCGCCGCACGGTTGCCGAGGCGCTGGGCAGGCTTGATTTTGGCCGGCGCGAGCGGCTGGTCCGGCTCAACCCACTTCCTGCCCCGGTTCAACTCGATGGCCTGCCTGCCGAGGATCTTCTGGCTACGCTGGAAGCCCGTCCCGCCGGTTATGTCATCCCCAAGGTGGAGACTCCGGAACATATTCGGATAGTGAGTGACTATCTAGATCAAGCCGAAGCCCAGCGAGGCTGGCCAGCCAACTCCATCCGGCTGCTGGCCATGATTGAAACGGCCAGGGGTGTGTTGAATATCGGCCAGATTGCCCAGGCCAGCCAACGGCTGGAGGCGCTGGTGTTTGGGGCCGAAGACCTGGCCAACGACCTGGGGGCCAAGCGGACGCGAGCCGGCTGGGAAGTATTCTACGCTCGCAGCGCCATCGTTACGGCTGCGGCGGCCTTCGGGTTACAAGCCATTGATATGGTTTTTGTTCATCTGGACGATCTGCCGGGGCTGGAGGAAGAGTGCCGCTTTGCCCGGCAGTTGGGCTTCGCCGGCAAAACCGCCATTCATCCGCGCCAGATTGAGGTGATCAACCGTCTCTTTGCCCCTTCCCCTGAAGAAATTGAGCAGGCTCTGCGGCTGGTTCAGGCTTTTGCCGCCCATCAGGCCGCTGGGACCGGCGCTTTTGAACTGGACGGCAAAATGGTTGATCTGCCCGTAATGCGCACGGCTGAAAGGGTGCTGGCCAAGGCGAAGGCGGCGGGATTACTGAACTAACGATGGTCCTGTCAAGCCTGGGGGACAAATAGAAAGCGAAGCTGGATTTGCCCGCAAGCCTGAGGGGCTAGTAAATCTGGGCGGAAGCAAGTCGGTGGTGGGTAGTAATGGCTCTAGCCGGCTAGACCCCTGAAGGGGTTATTCCATACGCTGGAGTTATTTACGCCGCCGCGTACCAGACCAATTTGACAGAGTCGTTATTAAACCGTAATATTGTTGACAATATTGGTAACAATTATGTCGCAAATCTATTTACTTTATCACCCTTAACTGAATTTGGACCCCAATCTATGCCTGAAGCCGATAAGATTACTGAAACCGATGAAAGCTACGCCCGTCTGTATAAGGCCATTGTGCGAGGAGAACTGCTGCCCAATGAAAGGTTGGTCGAGTTGGAGTTGGCCGAGAAGTTTGGTGTAGGCCGCGCCGCCGTGCGAACCGCCCTGGTCCGGCTGGAGCAAGAGGGACTGGTTGAACGCGAGCCCAATCGTGGAGCGCGTGTTCGCCTGGTTTCGGAGGCTGAAGCCGTGGAAATGTACGAGGTTCGAGCGGTGTTAGAAGGATTGGTCGCTCGCTATGCGGCCCGTAACGCTACCGAGCAGGACATTGCCGACCTGCGGACCATCCACAAGCAAATGGAAGCGTACTTGAGTCAGGGTGAGTTGCTGGGAATTTCAGATTTGAACGCCGAATTGCACGAAAAGTTGTTGCAAATTGCCCACCATCAAACAGTGACCCGCTTGCTTGAACGTTTGCGCGCCCAGCGGGTGCGCTTTCAGTACCGTACTATTTTGGTAGCAGGCCGTGCTCAACACTCCCTGGCTGAACATCGGGCTATCATCGAGGCGGTAGCCGCCCACAACAGCGATGCGGCAGAAGCAGCGATGCGCCACCATCTGGCCAAGGTAACTGAGGCGATGCGGCAAAGTATAGGCGCTGCCCTTTAAACTGACCGGCGGGCGGGCGGGCTGCAAATCCAGTTCTTACGATAAATTGTCAACAATTTTGTTGTCACTTTTGCGTAAACCATTACGCATCATGTATCAATTCTGGAGCATCCATGAAAATAGCCATCCTGGGTCTGGGCGAAGCGGGCAGCGCCATTGCAGCCGACATGGCGGCGGCAGGCTTGACCGTAGCGGCTTGGGACCCAAACCCTAAACGGGTTCCACCCGGCGTAACCCTGACCGCAAACGATCAGGCAGCAATCAACAGCGCCGACATTATCCTGAGTGTCAACCTGGCTTCAATCGCCGCTGATGTGGCCCGGTCAGCCTTGACTGCCTTAACCGAGGGGCAAGTTTATGCTGATCTCAACACCGCCTCACCGGGGGTAAAGCGTGATATTGCCGAGGTTCTGCGGCCAAGCGGCGCTTTGTTTGCCGATGTGGCCTTGCTGGCTCCCGTACCGGGTAGAGGGTTACGCACGCCCACACTGGCAGCGGGGCCGGGAGCCAAACGGTTTCATGCTCTGCTAACCCCGTATGGCATGCCGGTGACGCTGCTCGATGCGCCGGCGGGCAGCGCCGCCGCCTGCAAGTTAGTGCGAAGCATTTTTATGAAAGGCGTGGCTGCGGTGGTGATTGAGTGTCTTGAGGCGGCTGAACAGCTTGATTGCACTGCCTGGACCAGAGCACAGCTTCTGACCGTCATTCGGGACGAAGCGTTAATTGACCGCTTTGTGGAAGGCAGCCGCACCCACGCCGTACGGCGCATCCACGAGATGGAAGCCGCCGCCGCCCTTCTGGCTGAAATTGGGGTGGCCTCTTATCTAACCAGGGCAACCATTGAACGGCTTGAAGCACTGGCCGGTCAGTCAAAAATCAGAGTAGCAAGGTAGCAAAGTAGCAAACCTGTTACCTTGCTACCTGTTTCAGTGGCAAAACTTTTCTGAAGAACTATTTCAAGGAGAGCCAATGAGCAGTCGAAAACTTCTGGTGGTTGGAGCACATTCCGCTGATTTTGTCTGGCGGTCTGCCGGGACTATTGCCGTCACGACCGCCCAGGGGGGCAGTGCGGTGGTCATCGCCCTTTCCTATGGCGAGAGGGGTGAGTCGGGCGAGCTGTGGAAAGAACCCGGCCAAACGGTCGAGAATGTCAAACGGATCCGTCACCAGCAGGCCGTTGCGGCCGCCGAGGTGGTCGGGGCCACGTTTCGCTGTTTAGATTTGGGGGATTATCCGCTAACGGTGACAGAGGCGGCGATGGAGCAGTTGGTCGAGGTGTTTCGAGAAGAAGCGCCCAGTGTGGTTCTGACGCACACGCCGGTTGATCCCTTCAATCCCGACCATCCTGTGGCCTATCAGGCAGTGCAAAAAGCCCGTCTCTTAGCCGCCGGCGCCGGGGTTGCCAGCGCCTTCAAAGCGATCAACCCGCCCGATTGGTACCTGTTTGAGCCGCACCAGCCGGAACTGTGCGAGTTTGTCCCCAACACTTTTGTTGATATCACCCCGGTGATGGAGAAAAAGATACAGGCGATGGATGTCATGAAAGCCCAAAGCTACTTAAAAGATTACTACACCGAACTGGCTGCCCGGCGTGGCAACCATGCCCGCCGTATTTCCGGCAACCAAGCGGTGCGCTATGCCGAAGCGTTACAGCGGATGGTTCCCTGGGTGGTGAACAGCTTATGACCCAGCAACACCACACCCGGCTGGCAGAACTCGGTGTGGCCACGGTTTACGAGGTTGCGGGCCGAGAAGGTTTGATTGACATTCCGCTGATCCAACTTTTACCGGGTAGCCGGGTAGCCGGCCCGGCCCGCACAGTTATGTGCGGGCAGGATGATAACTTGATGGTCCATGCCGTTATTGAGCAAATCCAGCCCGGAGAAGTGTTGGTGCTGGCGATGCCCTTACCCAGGCCGGTCGCCTTGATTGGCGAACTGCTGCTTACCCAGGCCAAAGGGCGGGGTGCTGCCGCGATCCTGGTTGACGCTGCGGTTCGGGATGTAGAGGAATTAGTGGCCTTAGGATTACCCATCTGGACGCGTTACATTCGCGTAAAAGGCGCAACAAAAACGGAAATCGGCCAGCTCAATACCCCTGTTACGGTTGGAGGCACCGCCATCAACCCAGGGGATATTGTTGTGCTTGACTCTGATGGCGCCGTTTGTGTTGAGCAGGAGCGGCTGGAGGACGTGCTGGCGAAAGCTGAAGCCAGGCTGGCAAAAGAAGCCCACCTGCGAGCGCGCCTGCAAGCCGGTGAGACTTCATATGATATTCACGGCCTGCGGGAGTACGTAGAAAAAGGGTAACACCTGAGATAGTGGGGCACGTCACCAAGAGGGAAAGGTAATCAGTGAGCAGTAATCAGTGTTCAACTTTCCACTGGTCACTGATTACTGGTAACTATTTTCGGAGGAGGAAATTATGCCATTACCAGAACCCATTTACGACGTCGCCCACCTGGCCCACGTCGAGTTACTGACACCCAAACCCAACGAAAGCGTGCAATTTTTCACCGAAATTATGGGCATGACGATCACCACCCAACAAGGCGACTCAGTCTATTTGCGGGCTTATGATGATTATGAGCATCACACCCTCAAGCTGACTGCCGCCAGGCAGCCGGGCATGGGTCATTATGCGTGGCGTGCCCGCAGCCCGCAGGCGTTGCAGCGGCGCGTGGCGGCCATTGAGGCAACCGGCCTGGGTAAGGGTTGGACCGACGGTGATTTAGGGCATGGACCAGCGTTCCGCTTTACGACCCCCGATGGACACAACGTTGAGATTTATTACGAAACGGAATGGTATCAGGCCGGGGAAGCCGACAAACCGGCGCTTAAAAATCAGGCCTCACGCTTTCCGGGACGAGGGGCTAACCTGCGCCGTCTTGACCACCTCAACATCCTCTCGGTTAATATGAAGGCCACCCGCAAATTCCACACGGAGGTGTTAGGCGCACGTTTAACCGAGGTGATCACCTTTGATGACGGAACGGACAAAGGACTTTGGTTTTCAGTCAACAATAAATCGTATGAGCTGGCCATTGTCGAAGATCACACCGGCGTTCCTGGCCGCTTTCATCACGTCACGTATGCCGTCAACAGCCGTGAGGAAGTGCTGCTGGCGGCCGACATTTGCCTGGAATACGGGGTGTTTATTGAAACGGGACCGCACAAACACGCTATTCAACAGACATTTTTCCTGTACGTGTATGAGCCGGGCGGCAATCGCTTTGAGATTGCCAATCCCACGGCCCGCCTGATTATGGCGCCGGATTGGAAAACGATCCAGTGGAGTGAGGCAGAGCGCAAGAAAGGTCAGGCGTGGGGATTGAAAACGGTCGAGAGCTTCCACACGCACGGCACACCACCGGTTGATTAATTCAACCTTCGCCAAGGAGTCAGACGATCTCCAGGGACGGAACCACGAATAAGAATACCTTCCGGCGGTCGGCGGTCTGCTGTCGACGGTCTATTTACGAGAGGAGTCACTTATGCCCCATCTTACCCTTGAATACACCGATAATCTCGATTTTGATGTTCAACGCCTCCTGGCCCGCCTGCACGATGAATTAGTGGCCACCGGCGCGGTCAACCTGAAAGGAATCAAAAGCCGGGCTATTCGACATACCGAGTATCGGATCGCTGACGGCGATGAAGGCTATGCCTTCGTTCACGTCAATCTTTTGATCCGCGAGGGACGTCCGCTTGAAATTCAGCAAGACAGTACACGGCGGGTCATGGCTCTGTTGAAGGACACGTTCGGCTATCGTTTTGAGAATGGGTACCTGTCTTTATCGGTTGACCTTAAGGAAATGCGCGAAGGCGTGGCGCTTACATCCCACAACATCCCTGCCGCCGGGGTGGGCAAGACGGGTGAAACCTGAGCCTCAACAAGCAGCAGCATCACTGCTGCTTTCGCCATTGAGGGCGCCAAAGATAGTGAGATTGAAGCCAGAGACAGTAAATAACCTCTATTCGTACCGCAGCGCCTTGATAATCTCCATGCTCGATGCCTGACGCGCGGGAACCAGCGCCGCAAGCACGCCAAAGATCAAGCCGGCGGCGATGGCCGCCAGAACCCCGGCGAGCGGGAAGGCATAGGCCACCTTGAAAATGCCGGTGGCGCTCAGCCCCTGGACAAACACATAACTGAGGTACAGACCGGCCAGGATGCCAAAGGCCGTGCCCAGTGAAGCGAGCAACAACGCTTCGGCCACAATCGTCTTCCAGACCTGACCGCGCGTCGCGCCAATCGCGCGCAGCATGCCGATTTCGCGGGTGCGCTCGATGACGCCAATCGCCAGCGTGTTAAGGATGGCAATCAACGAGGGGAACGCCAGCACGCCCAGCAGCACATAGAACCCGGCAAAGATCGCGTCATACTGCCGGCGGAAT
>JAHDWA010000011.1:0-158247 GCA_023382535.1 Anaerolineae bacterium
ACACTCCCCGGCCCCAGCCAGCGGCTGCCCACTTTATCGGCCAGCCAGCCAAACAAAGGTTGGGTGATCGCCGCCAGAAGCGAATAGGCGCTTAATGCCAACCCAATCTGGGCCGCGCTGAGCGCCATGGGGATGCTCAAGAAAGTTACCAGCACCGAACCCATGCTGGTGAATGTATCAATCACCAGGTGACCCATCGTAACAGCCAGAAAGAGTTTGTTGCGCAAAAGGATCATGAAGTTGCCTCGGCTAAAAAAGATGGAGGCTATTATACTCACCTGGGGTCTGTCGGTACAATCCGGCCTCATCTATCCATCTTGGGGTGATTGACGCACAGAGTTAATGGTTGTAAGATAGATCAGAGGAGGAAAGAGTGAGCAGGTTAAACAAGTCCTTTCAGTTCATCATAATCGGGCTGCTCGTTAACCCTGTTTTTAGGAGGAAACCGCTATGCCTTACCCTATTCAACGTATCGCTATTATTGGAGCGGGGACAATGGGAGCAGGGATTGCCGCCCTTGCTGCCAACGCCGGGGTGCCTGTAACCCTGCTGGATATGGCCCCCGAAACGCTCACGCCGGAGGAAGAACAACAGGGGCTGTCCCTGACCAGCCCCCCGGTCCGCAACCGGATTGTCCACGCCGGTTTTGAGCGGATGCGCCATGCCCGCCCGCCCGCTTTGCTGAACCAGGAGGTCGAGCAGCTCATCACCCTGGGCAACACCGAGGACAACTTTGATCAACTTACCGAAGCCGACTGGATTGTGGAGGCTATTATTGAAAAGCCGGAGCCGAAGCGGGCGCTGCTGGCCCGGATCGAGGCAGCCCGCCAGCCCGGCACTCTGGTGACCACCAACACCTCCGGCTTACCCATCGCTTCGCTCGCGGAGGGGCGCAGCGACGAATTCAAGCGCCATTTCCTGGGCACCCACTTTTTCAACCCGCCGCGCTACATGAAACTGCTGGAAATCATCCCAACCACTGCCACCGACCCGGCCGTGGTCCAGATGATCTCAGAGTTCGGCGAAAAAGTATTAGGCAAGGGGATTGTCCTGTGCAAAGACACACCCAACTTTATCGGCAACCGCCTTTTTTCGCCGGGCAACAGCTTTGCCATCCATTACGCCTTCCAGCACGGCTATACCGTCGAGGAAGTGGATGCTTTGACCGGCCCACTGCTGGGCCGGCCCAAAACGGCTACTTTTCGCCTGCAAGACCTGGTTGGCATTGATATTGCCGCCCACGTGGCCCGCAACCTGTACGAACTGGTCCCGCATGACCCCTACCGCGAGGTGCTGCGCTCGCCGCGGATGGAAAAAGTGGTGGATGAACTGCTGAAACGGGGCTGGCTGGGCAACAAGAGCAAGCAGGGCTTCTACAAGCAGAGCCAGGATGCCCAGGGCCAGCGCCTCTTTTTGACCCTGAACCCGACTACATTTGAGTACGAAGCGCCGCAGAACCCCTCCTTTGAGGCGGTGGACGCCGTGAGCCAGGTTGCCGATTTGGGCCAGCGCTTGACGGCTCTCTTCGACGAGCGCTGGCAGGCCGACCGGGCCGCACAACTGGCCTGGGCCGTGGTCAGCTTTGATCTGGTTTACGCTGCCGCCTGCGCCCAGGAAATCGCCTACACATTCAAAAGCATTGACGCGGCCATGCGCTGGGGGTTTGGCTACGAGGCCGGGCCTTTTGAACTGTGGGACAAGCTGGGGGTGGCTCAAACGGCAGGCAAAATGGAAGCCTCCGGCCTGGCCGTCGCTCCCTGGGTTAAGCAGATGCTGGCTGCCGGCTGTCCCACCTTTTATCGCCTGGAAGATGGCCGGATAACTGGTTTTTACGATTGGAACAAGCGAGGGTATAGCGAGTGACCATTCCAGTCCCGGCAAAGGAATAACTATGTCTTACCCAGACTTTGATTTCTATCAACTTAACGCACGGCTCAGCGACACACAACGTGAGCTGCGCGGCCAGGTGCGCAGTTACATGGAGCAGATCGTCTGGCCGGCCATCAATCCTTACTGGGAGCGGGCCGAATTTCCCCGCGAGCTGGCTCTGGGGCTGAAAGCACTGCCGATTGTCGGCGGGATGCTGCACGGCTATGGCTGCGCTGCTTTAGACCCGCTGAGCCTCGGCCTGGTCAACTATGAACTCTCGCGGGGGGATGGCTCGATTGGGACCTTTTTTGGCGTTCACTCCAGCCTGGCCATGGGGTCCATCGGATTGCTGGGTTCCGCCGAGCAGCGCGAGCGCTGGCTGCCGCCCATGGTGAAGATGGAGAAAATCGGCGCGTTTGGCCTGACCGAACCCCTGCGCGGCTCCGATGCCTCGCACCTTTTGACGACAGCTCGCCGTGAGGGTGATTTCTATGTCTTAAATGGAGCCAAACGCTGGATTGGTAATGCCTCTATCGCCGATCTGCTGGTGATTTGGGCCAAAGATGAGGCGGGCGGTCTGGGCGGCTTTGTTTTGGAGCAGCCCCAGGCTGTACCGGGGGTGCGGATTGAAGACATCAGCGGCAAAATCAGCAAACGGGCCGTACCCAACGCCAACATTACCCTGGAGAACGTCCGTATCCCGCTTGAAAATCGGCTGGCTCAGAGCCATTCTTTTCGCGACACCGCCAAAGTGCTGGCCCTGACTCGTTACGGGGTGGCCTGGGAAGCCGCCGGGCTGGCCGCCGGCTGTTTTGAAATTGCTCTTAAATATACCCAGGAACGCGAGCAGTTCGGGCGGCCGATTGCCGGGTTTCAACTCATCCAGCAAAAGCTGGTCGAAATGGCCGCCGAGCTGACCCAGATGCAGCTCGTCTGTTTCCGCCTGGCCGAACTGATGGCCGCCCAGCAATTGAATGAGAGCATGGTCGCCATGGCCAAGTACAACAACGCCCGCAAGGCCCGCACTATTGCCCATCTCGCCCGCGAAACTCTCGGCGGCAATGGAATCCTCCTTGATAATCACATCGCCCGCCTCTTTACCGACGCCGAAGCGGTCTATACCTACGAGGGAACGAACGACATCAATCTGCTCATCGTTGGCCGGGAAATTACCGGAATAAATGCCATCTTTTCCTGAGACGGTTACTTTATCCAATTCAGCATTCGCTCATTGACTCCTTGATAGGCCAGCCCCAGTTGAGCCTGCACCTCGGGCGCGAAAAGCGGATGCTGGTTGCTGCCGTCGGCGTTCATCACCCAGATTTCCCATTGGCCGGTGCGGTCGGTGACAAAGGCGAGCTGCGAGCCGTCGGGCGACCATGCCGGCGCAGCGCTGTTGTACTGCGGGTCGGCTAAGAGGGGCGGCTTGGTCAGCCGGCGGCGCGCGCCGCTTTGCAGGTCGTAAGTATAGACTTCCCAATGGTCGTGCTGCTTGTAAGTAAGCGCCAATTGGGTGCCATCAGGCGAGAAAACCGGCCCCGTATCGCGCAGATCAGTGGTGATTGGCTGGCGGCTGCCGTTGGTCACATCAAGCTGCACCAAACCTTTGTCGCCGTCGTAGATGACCCGCCAGGGATTGGCTGGGTCCCAGGCCGGGTTGTAGGTATAGGCATCGGCGGGCAGGTCTTCAAATTTGCCGGTGGCTACATTGACCCGGCGCAAGCCCCACTGCAAATCTTCCAGGCGGACAAAGCAAACCGTCACCCCGTTGACGCCGACATGCGTTTTGGTAATTTTGATATTCCCCGGCAATTGAAACCCATCGTCGGCATCAAAGGTGCGGCACTCCGGGGAGGGGTCACGCAGGCCGCCGTGTTGGAAGGAGACGATGATCTCCTGGCCGTCTGGCGACCAGGCCGGGGATTTGGCCTGGCGGGTTTCGCTCAGAATGGCCCGCTCGCCGCTGCCGTCGAGGTTCAGCACATAAAGCGTGCCAAACTCGGCCCCATCCCAGCGGGTGAAGGCGACCTGCCGGCCATCCGGCGAGACCACCGGGTCAATCACGCCGCTGGCTAAATGGCGCAGATTCGTGCCATCGCTGTTGATCAGGTACAAGTCGCCTCCGCTGCCGGTCATGAAGAGCAGCCGGCCCGTGTTTGTGGTTACAGCTTGACCGCCGGAAGGGAGGCCTACTTTTGGCACACCGGCAGAATTGACCACCGGTACCTCATTGAGCGAGCCGGTAGGTCGAGTAAACTCGGGCTGAGCCGAAATCCAGCCCGGCTGGCCCCGGGGGGTGACAATCTGGAGCCAGTTACGATTGGCGCTGAGGCCGGTAACATCTAACACATCACCCTGGGCAACGGTTGCAACGGCCGGATAGTTGGCCCCTGGCCCCTGCCGCACATTCAACCCGGCGGTAACAATCTCTACCTGGGGCGTCGAGACGACTACGGTAGGAGGGATCGTCTCAACCAGAACCTCAGCTTCGGGTGTAGCCGTCGCTAAAACGGTCGAGCTAAAAGGCGTTGAGGTGGGTGTAACGCTGGGAAAAGGAATGGGTGTTGCCGTAGCGGGTGCATCAGCGACCGCTTCTACCGCCAGTGTCGGCGTCAGCGCCGAACGGTCCAGCCGTACAATCGTCGGCGTGGGTGTGACGTTGCCCGGCGTGCAGGCAGCGAGTATGGGCAAGGTTAGCCAAATTAGAACTGTCCAGAGTCTCATTTGCATTCTCATGGAAGGCTGGAAGGTTGGAAATTTTGCCAGCTTTCCACTCTTCCAAATATTACTCATATCTTAATGCCTCAATCGGTCTCAGCCGGGCGGCGCGGGTGGCGGGATAGACGCCAAAAAACAGGCCAATCGCAGTGGCAAAGCCGGTTGCCAGTAGAATCGAGCCGGGAGTCACCACTGTGCTGCCCAAATTGGGAATCAAAGTAGGCAGAACAAAAGCAATGCCATAACCCAGCCCAATACCCATAAAACCGCCAATCAAAGAGATGACAATAGCTTCGACCAGGAATTGGAGGAGGATGTCGTGCCGCTTGGCCCCGACCGCTTTGCGGATACCGATTTCACGGGTCCGCTCGGTGACGGAAACGAGCATAATGTTCATAATGCCGATACCCCCCACGAACAAGGAAACACCGGCGATAGAGCCTAAAAAGGCGGTGAGGCCGGCGGCGATGTTATTCCCAAATTCGAGCAGTTGGGCCTGGTTAATAATAGTAAAATCATTCTGGTATTCATCGCCCAGGCGATGGCGCTCGCGCATAACAGCAGTCACCTGGTCGGACACGGCATTCATGTTCTCCTGGGTATCAACCTGAAGATAGAGGCTGGAGATGACCAGACTGCCGCGAAAGGCGCCGGCATTATCGAGGCGGGTTTGGGCGGTGGTAATGGGAATGAGGACGACACTATCCTGGTCGCCGCCAAAGCCGGCCTGGCCTTTCTTCTCCAGCACACCAATCACTTCAAACGACACTCCGTTAATTCTTACTGTTTCGCCAAGCGGATATTCATAGGCTTCAAATAACTGCTCGACCACCCTGGCCCCCAGCACGGCTAACCGTGCCCGCCGGTCCACATGCTCCTGGGTGATGAACTCGCCCAGTTCCGGGACAGTGTTGCGAACGCTGGCGTACTCCGGGGTCACGCCGCTCATTGAGATATTTTCGGCTTCCTGCTGGCCGCGGACCACGCTCCGGGCCGAGTTGACGTTGTATTCGGGGGCAACGGCGATCACGTTGGTTACACGCAGAGGGTCACCCAGCGCCTCGGCGTCGCCCAGCGTTAGCGGCTCCGGAGGTTTCTTTTTCTGCTCGGTGCGCGGCTGGTTCTCTTCTTCGCCTTCGGGGCCAAAAATCGAGAAGCGGCCCGAAAAGATCGTCAAGACATTAGTCCCCAAACTGCCCAGATCTTCGTTGATCTGCTGGCGAAAGCCATTGCCGATGGAGATCAAGGCAATCACGGCGGCCACGCCGATGATGATCCCCAGCATCGTTAACACCGTCCGCAATTTATTAACCGTTAAGGCTCGTAAAGCGACAAGAATACTTTCCCAAAGTTGCATAGAGTTGATTCCTTCAATTTAAGGTTAAACACCGGATAAAACGTGATGCGTAACCGTAAATCGTAAATCCTTTACGCTTCGACGTGGCGAAAATTCAATACCGGATGGTCTTCCACAATCAACCCGTCGGCCAGACGGACGATACGCCGGGTATGTTCGGCAATATCGTGTTCGTGGGTTACAAAAATGATGGTGATGCCGTGTTCTTCGTTCAGGCGCTGGAAAATGGCCATAATCTCCTCGCTGGATTTGGAGTCCAGGTTGCCAGTCGGCTCGTCGGCCATGATAATCGCCGGACTGGTTACCAGCGCCCGGGCAATAGCCACCCGCTGCTGCTGTCCACCCGACAACTCGTTAGGTTTATGATGCAGGCGGTCACCCAGGCCGACCATCTCCAGGGCAGTCGCCGCACGGCGGTGGCGCTCACGCATCCCCACCCCACTGTAGATCAGCGGCAGCTCAACATTAGCCAGGGCACTGGTGCGGGGCAGCAGGTTAAAACTTTGAAAAACAAAGCCGATGCGCTGGCCGCGTATCTCGGCTAATTTGTTATCATCGAGTTGGGCCACATCCAAACCTTCCAGGCGATAGTGGCCGGAGGTCGGCTGGTCCAGGCAGCCCAAAATATTCATTAAGGTTGACTTGCCGGACCCTGACGGCCCCATAATCGCCAGCAGTTCGCCCCGCCGCACTTGCAGCGATGCGCCCTGCAAAGCCTGGACCTCGACCTCGCCCATCTGGTAGATTTTGGTCAAGTTTTCGGTCTGGATGATCAGGTTATTGTCCATCGTTGATCCTGCTCCAAAAGTTGGAAGATTGGAAGGTGGAAGGCTGGCTTTTTCCAATCTTCCAGCCTTTCAGCCCTCCAACTCTTACAGGCTCGATCCCACTCCAACTTGGGCCTGTTTCCTGATAATAACCCGGTCGCCTTCCTCCAATCCGGCGACCACTTCGGTAACATTACCATTACGCGAACCCAGTTCTACCTCCACCCGCGTGGTCTGGCCCTGACCGTCCACCTTTTCCACAAAGACGACCGGCTCGCTGCCGGCCCGGTCAATCTGAATGGCCCGGTTGGGCACTACGACCACATCCTTGAGCTGCCGGGTTTCGATAGCAGCCGAGGCAGTCATCCCGGTCAGCAGACTCAACGGTTGGCCGGAAGGGTCGAGGGTAATGGTCACTTCATAGGTGACAATGCTATCTCCCTCTTTCTCCACCGGGCGGGGAGCGATGTCGGTAACGGCGCCGGCAAAACTTTGCTCGGCAAAAGCATCCAGCGATACCTCGGCCGGCTGGCCCTGGCGAATGCGCCCGATGTCAATTTCGTCCACTTCCATCTTAAGGAGATAGGTTGAGGTGTTGGCAATAATGAGCGCGGCATCGCCGGCATCATCCAGGACTCGCTCACCCGGTTCAATGTTAACTTCCAAAACAACCCCGTCGGTAGGAGCGGCCAGAACTGCCTGCTCCAAATCACGCTGCTTCTCTTCGAGGGTCAGTTGGGCTTTATCTACGGCGGCCTGCTTGGCAGCGATTTCGGCAGCGCTGGGTTCTTTGAGCAGTTCGGCCAGGCTCGACTGAGCCTCGGCCAGGGTAGAGCGGGCTTCGGCGAGATCAGCCGGTGTGGCTTCCCTGACGGCGAGATTATAGTCGGCTTGAGCCGCTTCGTAATCCAGGGTCGCTTCTTGCAGCTTGTCGGCCTGGGGCATCGCCCCAACATCGCCGCGATAGGCCACCTGGTCGTACTCCCACTGGGCCGTTTTGAGGGCAATTTGCTTGCGGCGCAGCTCGGCCTCGGCCTTAGTCACCTCGTCGGGGTCCGGCCCATCCTGCAAATCGGCCAGCTTGAGCCGGGCGCTTTCAACCTTGGCTCTGGAGGCAGCTACCTTTTCGGCCAATTCCGGCTCAAATAATTGGTCCAGTTCCGCTTTGACCTGGGCCAGCTCGATTTCGGCCCGCCGGATTTCCAGCTCCAGGTCGCCGGTAGCCAGCCGGGCCAGCACCGTTCCGGCCGTAACATATTGGCCGCGCTTGACCAGCACCTCTTTGACCACCCCGCCGATCTCAAATTTCATTTCTACTTCAGACTCGGGTTCAATACTGCCGGTCGCATTGACCGTATCCACCAGCGTTTCGAGCCCAATCTGCACGACTTCCACATTGGGATCCTCATTCAATTTTTGAGGCACAGCCGGAGCCAGGTATTGATAGCCTGCTACACTCCCCCCAACCACAACCGCTAAAATAAACAATATCGTGATGGCACGTTTCATCCAGAAATCTCCTTCAGGAATGAGAAGAAGTGTACTTCTCCTAATTCCAGGCTCAGTCACCAGTCTAGCAGAAAGGGAAGATTTGATAAACCGATTGGGGACGGATTCGGCCTACAACATTTGTTGTACCCCCATCCATAGACCCCTAAAGCAGCGGAGCTTCCCCGCCTGGGGCGACCCTTGGGGTCGCCCCTACAGCACCGAATTTGGTTGTCAAATTCTTTAAGATCTTGGCTTAAACCGGCCTATCCCGGCATCATGCCGCCAAACAGGAGTGTCGGCAAAACGGTGATGCCCAGAGACAGGGCGGCGTAGAGCACGGTCAGCGCCAGCGACTTGCCCCGGCCAAAACGAGCCGCCACTGCCAGACCTATGACTGTCAACAACAGGTGCCATAGCCAGAACAGATCAATTCCGCTTAACAAGACAAAGAGCGGATTGCGGGCATCTTGCAGCAGGTCACCGCCGGCGACAAAGAAAGACAGACCGGGGTACTGGATGAGCCGCCCGGCGAAAGTAATAAAACCGGCTTGCACCAAAGCGCCGAGAGCCAGGGGCAGGCGGCTCCAGGCGCTCATCCTGAACATCGCCCCAAAGCTTGTCTCACCGCCGCTGATCAGCGCCGTAAAATAAAGGAACGTGGCCTGGGCCAGGGTAGCGACAACCAGGGCGATTGTTCCAAAACCCAGCCCCGTCGCCAGCATAAAAGGCAGCGACATGGTCATCTCCATCCCGGCCCGCGCCGCTTCGACCTGATCTTCCGGCATGGTCGCCAATTGGCCTTCGACCTGCTGGCGAGCCAATTCCAGGGTATGGGGCGTCTGCACAATGAGCAGGACAGCCAGGCCCAGGATCAAGACCAGCAGGGGCGCTGCCCACATGAACCAGCGCGATTGCACGACAACAGCCTGGAACGTCGCCGCGGGCCGGTCAATGATGCCAAAGAATAGCTGCCCCAGTGGGCGTGGTTGACCACTTAAAACAGATTGAGTCGTAATTGTCATCGAATATCCCTTTCCGTATCTCAATTACCATTCCATAATCATAAACTAAATGGACCCCTCCGGCATCCGGCTAAAGACTGAACCGGGGTGGGTCGGCAGGTGGATTCACTCTATGGTACGTCCAGAAGCGCAAGAAGTTGCAGCCTAACCCGGCAACCTGGTTTTAACCCGCTCAGATTAAGCGCCGGTTAGGTTTGGTTAAGATTTCGTAACCAATCCACCTTGAGACTGACCTTAACCCCACCTCCAGCCTCATGACATTTTACCCAAGCTCAGGTAGGATAAGATAAAGGCCAGCGTGACTTGGGTAAAGGTAAAAATTTGGCTACAATAAAAGTTATGGTGATAAATCCGGCAAAACTTTCTTTCAAAAGTCTGCTGCCACGGTTCTGGCAGCGGTTTCTTTCCTTTTTCCAGCGGCTGCAGTGGAAGTTGACTCTAGCCTACACCCTGTCCACTGTAGCGACGACCCTGGTCCTGGGCGCGGTGGGCCTGGGCTTAATGTGGTATCTCAATTTTGGATCAAACTGGCTGCCCAACCTGATAGCCGACAGCCTGATCAAAGTCAGCCCCTTATTGGCGCCTTATTTGGAGCAAAATCCGCCCGACCGGGAGGGCCTAAACAACTGGCTGCATAACGTTATTGCCGACAATAACCTGGTTATTAATATTCCTGCCGGCGAGGGGCAACCGGAGGCGAAGTTTCCGGGGAATTTTGGCCCCGTGGTGTTTATGGCTATTGTGGACCCGCAGGGCCACATATTGGCTGAGTACCCGGCTGAAGCGACCCTGCCGGGAGCGGACCTGCGCCCGCAAATTTCTTCAGAGGCACTTCCCGGCCTTGACTCCGCCCTGCGCGGCGAAACTGATCCGGGGGCATTGGCCCGGCGTACCACCGCTAACCATATCCTCGTCAGCATACCTGTTCTGAACCCTGACAAACAACTTCTGGGGGCGCTCTTTGTTGAACTGGCCTATCCCATTGAGGAGAGTGAGTTTATTTGGCTGGTGCTGCAGCAGACAATTTTGCCGGTGGGACTGGCTATACTGATTGCCGGGGTGATCGCCGGGGTATTTTTTGGTTTCTTTATCGCCCGCAGCCTGGCCCGCCGCCTGCGTGCCCTGGACCAAGTTGCCGACGAGTGGAGCCGGGGCAATTTTGAGGTCTTGGCCCACGATGCTTCCGGTGATGAGCTGGGCCAATTAGCTCAACAGCTCAACCATATGGCCATGCAACTGCAAAACTTAATGCAGACCCGCCAGGAATTGGCGACTCTGGAGGAGCGCAACCGCCTGGCCCGCGATTTGCACGACTCAGTGAAGCAGCAAATTTTTGCGACGGCCATGCAGGTCGGCGCGGCCCGCGCCTTATTACCCCCGCAGGACAACAGCGCTCAAACCCACTTACTGGAAGCCGAACGCCTGGTCCATCAGGCCCAACAGGAATTGACTACGCTTATCCGCGAGCTGCGCCCGGCAGCCCTGGAGGGCAAAGGCCTCGCTGCCGCCCTGCGGGATTACGCGAACGACTGGTCCCGGCAAAGCCAGATTGCCGCCGAGGTGCGCGTCCAGGGCGAACGGCCGCTCCCCCTGGTTGTCGAGCAGACCCTTTTCCGGGTAGCCCAGGAGGCCATGGCCAACATCAGCCGGCACAGCGCAGCTACGGCAGCCGAGATTCACCTGGCTTGCGCCGCGGAAGAAGTTACTCTGACCATTTCCGACAATGGTCAGGGTTTTGCTTTGGCGGGACCCAATGGCAAGGGGGTGGGCTTGCGCAGCATGCGCGAGCGGGTTGAATCATTAGGAGGGCAATTGATTATCGAGAGCGAGCCGCAGCGGGGGACACGAATAGAGGCTCACTTGATGACAGCATAAGCATTAAAAGTGGATCGTTAGGAGTTCCAAGGGGCACTTTGGACTCCTGATAGAGGGCAAAAGAGAGACAAAATGACCGAACCGATTACTGTTTTAATTGTAGACGACCATAGTGTGGTGCGTCAAGGCGTGCGCGCTTTCATCGAAACCCAGCCTGATATCACCGTTGTAGGCGAAGCTGAGTCGGGTGAAGCGGCCATCCACCTGGCTGCCGAACACGCCCCCGACGTGGTGCTGATGGACCTGGTCATGCCGGGGATGGAGGGGGTTGAGGCGACCCGGCTGGTGAAACAGGCCAGCCCGCGCACCCAGGTCATTGTACTGACCTCGTACCACCAGGATGAACATATCTTCCCGGCCATCCGCGCCGGGGCGCTGTCTTATCTGCTAAAGGATGTTGAACCGAGGGAATTGGCCGAGGCGGTGCGCAAAGCGGCTCGCGGCGAAGCGGTGCTGCATCCACGTGTAGCTTCCCGCGTCGTGCAGGAACTGCACGGGGCGCGGCGAGAAGGGACCAATCCCTTCACCGAGTTGAGCGACCGCGAGCTGGATGTCTTGCGTCTTATTGCCGACGGCCTGAGCAACGCCGAGATCGCCGAGCGGTTGATTATCAGCGATAAAACCGTGAAAAGCCACGTCAGCAATATCCTCAACAAGCTCCACCTGGCCGACCGGACCCAGGCGGCCGTCTTCGCCTGGCGGGAGGGAGTGGTCCGGCGGAGTGAGGAAACGTGAGGCCTGCTGGCACTCGCCGCAGTTGCTTGTCAGCCGGATGGCGTAGAGGTGGAAATCGTAACTCCCAAAATAGGCGATATCATTGCTAATCGCCGGCACGGAAACGACATTGCCCCTGGTTTCAAAGCGCCATAAGACCTGCCCGGTGCGGCTTTTGAGGGCGTAGAGCGCCGTATCGTCGCTGCCAATGTAAACCACACCTCTGGCCAAGACCGGCGAGGATTCGATCCAAAAGCCGGTTTTGAATTTCCACTTTGCCTGTCCAGTCTGGCTGTCCAGCGCGTAAAGGTGATTGTCATGGCTGCCAACATAAATCCTATCTCCGGTAACCAGCGGCGAAGATATAACAGGGCCGCCGGTTCTGAATTTCCACTTTTCCTGGCCGGTCTCACGGTCAAGAGCGTACAGATGGCCATCATGACTGCCAAAATAAACCACACCGGCAGCAATGGCCGGGGTCGAAGTTACGGTTCCATCGCATTTGAATCGCCATTTCTCCTGACCGGTTTGGCTATCCAATGCATAAAGATGAACGCCGGAGCCTGAACCCTGCCGGACGCCGCTGCCGAAATAAACCACCCCGCTGGCAACCACCGGACGGCTCTGCACCGGGCCATCCACTTTGAATTGCCACTTTTTCTGACCGGTTTGACTGTCCACCGCGTTCAGATAACCACCATCACTGCCCACATAAATGACCCCCACAGCAAAGACGGGAGAAGAACGGACCGACCCACCCAGGTTGAGCCGCCATCGCTCCTGTCCCGTGCGGCTGTCCAGGGCGTAGAGATGCTGATCGTCACTGCCAAAATAGATGGTCCCGGCAGCCACTACCGGCGATGACCACAGCGGACCCTTTGTTTCAAAACGCCATATTTCTTTCCCTGTTTGCCCGTCAAGGGCGTAGAAGTACTTATCGGTACTGCCAAAGTAGATCAATCCATTGGCAATGACCGGAGATGTGGCAATTACACCGCCGGTTTTGAATTTCCACTTCATGCTGCCCACCGAAGCCGACGTTACGCCTGTCAGGCTTTGGGACGCTGTCCCTGCCGACTGGCCTCCAAACAACACCCCCCCTGACATTGTCAGTGTCACGAGGATTACAGCTATATTGAGAATTTGATAGGGTTGTTTAGCCGGCATAGCCAATCTCCATTATGCAAATAACCTCTCATACAACGTTGAGCGTCAGTTCCACAGACGAGGTAGGGCTACAGCCCCAGAATGACAGATGAAGCCTCTTACCACTACCGGAACTTTTGAATCGTGCTACTGTCGTAATCAGAAATGTAAATGTTACCCTGTCTGTCCACGGCAATATCCGCAGGAATACCAAATTGACCATCACCCTGGCCCTGGCTGCCCCAATTGAACAGGAACTTGCCCCGACTATCAAATTTCTGGACACGAGGATTACCTAAATCAGTGACATAGACGTAGCCCTGTTCATCTATGGCAATGCCATTGGCCCCGGCAAATTGACCATCCTCCAGACCGGCGCTGCCCCACTTACCCAGGAATTGCCCGTTACGATCAAACTTTTGGATGCGACCGGTGCCCCGGTCGGTCACATAGATATGTCCCTGCCCATCTGCCGCCGCAAAACGAAGAATGGAAAACTCGCCATCGCGAAAACCTGCGCCCCCCCATTTGATCAAGAACTGCCCCTGGCCGTCGAATTTCTGAAGGTAGGCATTGTCATCCACGACATAAACATTGTCTTGCTCATCTATGGCCAGGCCGAAAGGAATTTGAAATTGGCCGTCGCCTGCACCGGGGCTGCCCCACTGGGTTAAGAATTGTCCCTCCGCATTAAACTTTTGAATCCGGGTGTTGCCACTGTCGGCCACGTAGATATTCCCTTGACTATCTACGGCGACATCGCCGGCAGCCCCAGCACCTTTCGGCACAATAAAATTAAACTGGCCCTCACCACTGCCCGGACTGCCCCACATCATCAAAAATTGCCCCTCACTATCAAACTTCTGGATACGATTGTTGCCTGTATCCACTACGTAAATGTTCCCTTGCGCGTCAATCCCTAAACCGGAAGGATGAGATAAGGGGTTAGGATCGCCGCTAATTTTCCAGACGAATTCCGGTATACTATCAGTCGGCTGGCGGTCTTTTTCAATCTCATTAGCCACAGCCCTCGGCTGGCGGAACTTTTGAACGTTATTGCCATAAAAATCGGAAATGTAAATATTACCCTGCTTGTCAATAGCAATGTCCGTTGGCTCTCTGGTAAATTGGCCGTCGTCCGTGCCCTGGCTGCCCCACTTGGCCAAGAACTGTCCTTGCTGATCAAATATCTGAATTCGTCCGCTACTGGTATCGCTGATGTGAATATAGCCCTGAGCATCTATGGCAACCCCGCTTGGCCCCAAGAATTGACCATCCTCCTCGCCAATCGTGCCCCATCTACCCAGAAATTGCCCGTTGGGGTCAAACTTCTGAATGCGAGCAGAGACATCAACTACATAAATATTTCCCTGAGCGTCCGCTGCTGCCTGCTGAATCGTAGTAAATTCACCATCGCGGCCCCCTATCCCGCCCCAGCGGGTCAGAAATTGTCCGGTGCGGTCGAACTTGTGAATGTAACCCGTGCCGTCGTCGAGCACATACAGGTTATCCTGGTTATCAACAATCAGGCTACCAGGCCGGATAAATTGGCCATCGCCGCGGCTCCATTGGCTTAGAAATTGTCCCTGGCTGTCAAACTTTTGAACACGAGCATTGCCCGGATCAGCCACATAAACCTGCCCTTGACTATCTACCGCCACATCTCCACTGACGCCTGTTCCCGGCACAAAGAAGCTGAATTGGCCGGCATTGCTGCCCGGACTCCCCCACCTCAACAAAAATCGTCCTTCGCCATCGAATTTCTGAATACGATTATTGTTCCGCTCTAACACATAAAGATGACCCTGGCTGTCAACGGTCAGACTGTTCGGACCGGCAAATGGATTGGGATCACCGCTGATTTTCCAAACAAACTCCGGCGGCTGGGTGGGGTCAATGGTGGAGATGACAACCGGCGTGCCGGAGCCGGGCGTCGGCTTGACGGTAAGCGGGTTGATGCCGCTGAACAGAGCATACAACCCCACGCCAAAAGCGACGAGCACTGCCAGAGTCAGCGCACTGTAGAGCGGTTGGCGCAATGGTTCGACAACCCGGCTCAATTTTCCCGGTCGTTTCAGGCGCGGGGCAATGGCGGCAAAGGTCAGCTTTGCGGGTGGCGTGACTTGCTGCAAGCTCAACACGCCGGCCCGAAGTTGCTGGCGGATCGCTTCTTGCTCAGCCAGGCGAGGCTGGCACTCCGGGCACACCCGGAGATGTTGCTCAACCTGCGCTTGTTCAGCTTCGGTTAGAGCTTCGTAAAGATAACTAATCAGTTCTTTTCGACTCGGATGACCGTTCATAAACCTTTCTTTTGACGACTCAAGTCGTTATTACAAACACTTCTCAGATACTCTCTTCTAAACTGATTAAATCATCGCGGGCCAGCAGCGGCGCCAACTGCTCATGCGCGGCCAGCACCCGCGAGCGGGCCACGCGAGCCGAACAGCCTAAAATTTCGCTTATTTCTGGATAGGTGTAATCGGCCCAGTAACGCAACAAGATAGCTTCGCGCAAGGGTTGGCTCAAACTCTGGAGGGCTGTCCAGACTTCGTGGCGAATGTCGTGCTGAAGGGTCTGGCGCTCCGGGCTGGGGGTCGGGTCAGCCTGGTCGCCACCACCTTTGAACCAGGCCAGGAAAGATACGCTTGGCAGGAAGCGTCGCCGGCGTTTGTTGCGGCAGCGGCTAACGGTGATGGTGTGCAGCCAGGTAGAAAATTTGGCGCGTTGGGGGTCATATTGATCTATATGGGTCAGGGCATAGGTCAGGCTATCCTGTGTGACCTCTTCGGCGTCGGCGGCGTCACCCAGCAGGACGTAGGCCAGGCCATAGGTGACGCCCCGGCAGCGGTTATAAATGGCTTCAGCGGCGGCTTGGTGGCCGCGCCGCCAGCGCTCGATCAATCCACTGAGATCAGATAGGTCAGCTTCCATCGGCTGACCTGACAGCGTGTGACATTTCCCCCCTGCTCTGGTAGACGGTAAACGAAAGATGCAGAGGTTCCTTGTTTACTGTTTTCCGTCTACTGTCTACTGTGAGTATTATACACAGGCAGCGACGCTAAATGACCGGATCGAACCTTAAATTTTAGGGGAGTTAAGAGAGGCAGGTAAAGCCTTGATCAACAGAATGTTGATCAAAGGCAAAAATAGCGTCGAGACCTAAGCGCCGGGCGGTTTCAAAGCTAAGGCAATTCCCAGGATTAACTGTCGCCGGTTGGCCGTAAGTAAGGCAGCCAGTCCGGCTTGATGCAGGGATTCGTCAACCCATTCGACTTGTCGGTATCATTTCCAATCTCTTTCCTGCACCTCTGTATCCCTGGATGGCATCGAGGGGATTGTCCGCGTGGTTGATGTAGCCGCATCAGGCGCTAGAGTCGGCATTGCGATCTCTTTGCCTGGGGGTTTCACTTTTCCAGCCACAGCATAGATGTTAGCGCCTTTCACGCCCAGATAGTAGAAAGTATAGGCGGAGTCAAAGATAATCCCTCCTCCGCCCGAGGTAACGATACTTTCATAGGGCTGCTCCGCCCGTCCATTCAGGCTTACGAACCACTGGTTGCCTGATCGCGCGACAGTGGCGATGTGTTTACTGTCCGGGCTGAAACGAAGCGAGTACGAGGCAAGGCCATCATACAGCCCCTGCTCTTGCCCATCCGTAACTACGAACCACCTGGAGCCAAGGGCGGCGCCGTAAGCCAGCCGCCGGCTGTCGGGGCTAAAGATGGGGGAACCGACGAGAATGCCATCATACGGTTCCTGCGGCTGTCCATCTGCCACGACAAACCACTTATCGCTCGCCTGGGCTACGTAAGCCAGCCGCTGGCTGTTCGGACTGAAAATGAGGTTGCTGACATCAGGGTAACTCTGCTCCGCCTGTCCATCTACGACGATAAACCGCTGATCATCCAGGCGCGCTCCGTAGGCAATCCGCTGGCTGTCGGGGCTGAAGGTTAGCATACCTGCCCCAATACCATCATAAAGCCGGCCTTCCTGTTCGTCCACGACCACCCGCTGCTTTGCGCCGATTTGCGCCACATACGCGACCCGCCGGCTGTCGGGGCTGAAGCGCAGAGTACCGATGCCATCATACCGCTTCTGTTCTGCTTCGTTGACAACCACCCGCCAGTTATCCCCCAATTGGGCCGCATAGGCCAGCCGCTGGCTGTCCGGGCTGAAGGTGAGATTACCTATGAAATCGTACTGCCGCCCTTCCTGGCCATTGGCGACCACAAACCACTTATCATTCAGGCCGGCCCCATAAACGACTTGCCGGCTGTCGGGACTGAAGGTCAGCCCGCCCACGCGCTCGTACAGGGCTTGTTCCTGTCCATCCACCACAATAAACCAGTGGCGGTCCGCTTTAGCCGCATAAGCCACCCCCCGGCTGTCGGGGCTGAAGCGTAAAGATCCTGCGCCGATGTCTTCATATCTGGCCTGCTCCTGTCCATCTACGACGACGAAGCGCTGCCGGCCTAGTTGCGCTCTGTAGGCCACCCGCCGGCCGTCGGGGCTAAGAATCAATTCGTCAACCTCATCGTAAAACGGCCCACTTTCGCCGTCCACAACCACGAACTGTTTGTCCCCCAGGTGAGCCGCATAAGCTGTGCGCATGTAATTCATGCTTACTTTGAAAGACTCCGGTACCCAGACGCGATAGTCAACCTTAGCCATCAACCTTTCGCGGATGCCAGCCGCCGGAGTTGCTGCCGGGGCAGATGGGACGGCAGATGATGGGTCCTGCCTAACCGGCTCGGGCACGGGCGTGTTCTCAGCCCGAATGACGATCGTCCCCACTATTTTCGATATCGCTGGCTCATCCTGTTCACGCTGGCCCGGGCTGCAAATAGCCCCCAGCGCCGTTGTCAGCAAGCCCAGCCAGATAAAGAGCGCCTTTTTGTTCATGATTTACCCCCCTAATATACCTTGACTTGACCCTTACCCCGCACCCCTGCCTCCCAGATGAGAAAGACAGGGAAGAGATCACCTCAGCGCATACAGATGGCCATCCATACTCCCGATGTAGACCACTCCATCCACGATAACCGGGGAGGAATACTGTACCTCGCCGCCCGTTTTGAACTTCCACTTCTCCTGGCCGCTCTGGCTGTCTAGCGCATAGAGATAGCTGTCATAGCTGCCGACGTAAACCACCCCGGCAGCAACCGCCGGCGAAGAGGCGATCCACAGCCCGGTTCTGAACTTCCACTTCTCCTGGCCCGTCTGGCTATCCAGGGCATAGAGATAGGTATCGTTGCTGCCGACATAAACCACGCCCCCGGCGACGGCCGGCGAAGACTCAATTGGCCCGCCAGTTTTGAACTTCCACTTCTCCTGGCCGGTTTGAGCATCCACTGCGTAGAGATGGCCACCGTGACTGCCGAAATAAACCAGGCCGCTGGCCACGGCCGGGGAAGAGTTCACAAAGCCGTCCGTCTTAAAACGCCACTTCTCCTGGCCAGTCTGAGCGTTCAAAGCATAAAGATGGGTCCCCAGGTCTAAATGGGAGGGCGATGCGGTCCCGGTACCAAAATAGACTAATCCAGCGGCCACGGTTGGGCGAGATTCAACGAAATCTTCGGTTTCAAACCGCCATTTTTCCCGGCCAGTCTGGCTGTCCAGGGCATAGAGATGACGATCGCCACTGCCAAAATAAACCAGGCCGGCGGCAATGGTCGGAGGAGACATGATGTTATGTCCCGTTTTGAACTTCCACTTTTCCCGGCCGGTCTGAGCATCCAGAGCGTAGAGATGGCCATCACGGCTGCCAAAATAGACCAGCCCGGCAGCCACAGCCGGAGAAGAAGCTACCCCAAAATTCGTTTTGAACTTCCACTTTTCCTGGCCGGTCTCTACGTCCAGCGCATAGAGATAGCCCTCCTTGGTCCGGTAGAGGTCCTTGCTCCCAAAATAGATCATCCCCTCGGCCACCACCGGAGAAGTCTGCACCACATAGCCCGTTTGAAACTGCCACTTCACTTCGCCGGCGGGTGCAGTGTTAATGTTATTGAGAAGCAGCATTAACCCGACCCCTAACATCGCCAGCACAACCAACGTCGCCGCGCCGTAAAAAAGCTGGCTCGATTGTTTGATCGCCAGGCTCCACCTCCTGGAATGATTCAAACGCGAGGCAATGGCGGCATAGCTCATTCGGCTGGAGTACTGAACACCTCTCAATTCTGTCGCCAACTCATAGCGAATGCGGCGTCGCAGCGCCTCATCGCTGCCTAGCCGAGCGCGGCACGAAGTGCAATCCGCCAGGTGGCGGTCCAGCACCTCCCGTTCGGCATCAGCCAGGGTTTGGTGGACGTAGCTATTGAGTTGGTCGTTGCTGAGGTGATTGGTCACAGCATCTCCTGTGTAGGAGTGACCGCCAACCGCTGACCACGGACCGCCAATTTCTGGCGGTAGTCGGCGGTCTTCCGTCGGCGGTCACAAGTGCTCACTGCACCCTCTCTTCTTCAAATTGGTTAAGTTCCGCTGAGGCCAAAACGGCCCGCAGCTTGTCGTAGGCCAGCCGCACCCGCGACTGGGCCGTGCGCAGCGGGCAGTCGAGGATGACGGCCATCTCCTGGTAGGTATGGTCGGCCCAATAGCGCAGCAGAATGGCCTCCCGCAGGGGCTGGCTCAAATTCTGCACCGCCTGCCAGACCTCGCTATGGGTTTCTCCCTGAATGGCTTGACGCTCCGGGCCAAGCGCTGGGTCCGGCGCATCCTGACCCAGTCGCAGCCAGTGAGTCAGAGAGAAGGTTGGCAGCCAGCGCCGCCGCTGCCGGTCGCGACAACGGCTGACGGTGATGGTGTGCAGCCAGGTGGCAAAGCTGGCCCGTTGAGTATCGTAGTGGTTGATGTGGGTCAGGGCGTAGGTCAGGGCGTCCTGGGCGGCCTCTTCGGCGTCGGCGGTATTGCCCAGCAAGCCATACGCCAGCCGGAACGTGGCCTCCCGGTGGTAGTTATAAATGGCTTCAGCGGCGCGCTCGTCGCCCCCCTGCCAGCGTTGGATCAGCGCACTGAGATCGGGCATATCCCTCCGGTAGAAAGTAGCCGGTAGTCAGTAATCAGAAATTTCTATATCTGAATACTGACTACTTATATTATACGAGAGAAATGACTAATTTGATTACAATATGCTATAATCTGGAATGAAGAGACAATGGATCATTTTCGCCACATTTATTCTTACCGGGCGGGCGACTATCACCGCTTGATTACCCCTGAGGATCACGAAGGCAACCTGCTGCCGGCATTGCAACGCGTTACCCTGCTGGCCGGCAAACGTGTCCTTGATTTGGGCACCGGCACCGGGCGCTTGCCCCTTCTTCTGGGTGAGCAGGCAGCTCAGGTGATTGGCCTTGATTTGCACGGGGCAATGCTGCAAGAAAATCAGCGCCAATTGGAGCGGGTAAAAGGTAGGTGGAATTTGGCCCAGGGCGATATGCGGGCGCTTCCTTTTCCTAGCGGCTGGGCCGACGTGGTCACTGCTGGCTGGTCTATCGGCCATCTGCGGGGCTGGTATCCGGAGGATTGGCAGCTTCAAATTGGCCGGGTCTTACGAGAAATGCAGCGAGTGGTCGTTCCGGGAGGTGCCCTCATCATCATTGAAACATTGACTACCGGCAGCCTTACGCCCGCGCCGCCCAGTGAGCGGCTGGCTGAGTACTACGCCTGGCTGGAGGGCGAGTGGGGCTTTGCCCGGCAAACCATCCGCACCGACTACCGGTTTGCCAGCATCGAGGAGGCGGTCAGCCAGACCGAGTTTTTCTTTGGGGCAGATCTGGCTGCCGCTATTCGACGGCAGGGTTGGGCGCAGCTCCCCGAATGGACCGGCGTGTGGGGTAAGCAAGTCAAGGCTTTAGCTTAAAAACCTATCACCAGACGGCAGAGAAGACGAAGTCCAGGTTAAAATGACTCCATACAATGAAGAGTTGCCCGCTTCGCCGGCAGTAGAGGCACTGATTACTGCCAGTCCGAATCTGCAATATGTACTACAGATTACTATCCAGGAGATGCTTAATTTATTAAGCGTCGAGGAATGTGTAATTTTTTATTGCAAGGAAAACGACAGTACCGTGACGGCACTGGCCGCATCTGCCCCCTGGCGCAAGCCCGAAATGCCATCTACTCCCGGCCGGGCCGCTCTGACCGATTTCCCGCTTATGCAACAGGTTGTGCTGGAACGGCAGGCTCGACACATAACCCTTAGCCAGGCCGCGGCTCAGCCGGCTGTCTTAGCTCAAATGCATGCTGATCAGCTCAAAACCTTGTTCGTGCTGCCGATGGAGTACCAGGATCAGGTCGTCGGGGCTGTTCAGGTGGCAACAAGGCAGGCCGAACGGGATTTTACGATTCAGGAAGTTGCTCTGGCCCAACTCCTGGCCAATCAAACGGCCATCGCCATCGAGAATGCCCACCTGTATATCCAAACGGAGCGGCGGGCGCAACAACTGGCTATATTACACGAGTTGGACCGGGCGATTTCGGCCACCCTTCACCTCGACGACATTTATCACGCCTTTGCCCGCCACACGACCCGGCTCCTGCCTTACGACCGTCTCTTGATCAACCTTTTAGAAGAGGACCATATTCTGGTGGCGCATATCGCTACCGGAGATAATTCCGGACTGGCGGCCGGGGCCACATTCCCGGTCAAGTCCTCGGCAACGGGTTGGGTTATTGCTCACGGACAGCCCATGCTGCGCCACAATATCCCTGCCGATACCCGCTTTGCCGAAGATGAACAACTGGTAGCGGCTGGAATTCATTCCGGCATGGTTGTTCCCCTGCGCTACAAGCGTCAGGTTATTGGAGCCTGGCTGGTAGGCAGCCGGAGACGGGGAGCCTACACGCCCGATGATCTGGAGATAGCCCAGGCTATAGCCGACCAATTAGCCAACGCCATCGAGAATGCCCGCCTGTACAAGCAGGCTCGCCAGGAAATCGTCGAACGTAAACAGGCTGAAGCCGCTTTGCGGGCCAGTGAGGAGCGATTTCGTCAAGTTATCTCCTCCATCAGCGACTGGATTTATGTGACCAGCTTAGACGAGGATGGCACAAAGGTTAATCTCTATCTTTCGCCCCACGTTGAAACGCTGACCGGTTATGCTTATGAAAACTTCCTGACCAACTGGAGTTTCTGGCCTGAGGTCGTCATCCACCCTGATGATAGGGCGATGGCAGCCGAACAGACACTGCGCCTGGCCCAGGGACAGAACAGCGAAATCGAGTATCGCCTGATCCGGGCCGATGGTGTGATTACTTGGGTTCGCGATAGTGCCCGGATTGAAACGACCAGCGCTACTTCAAAAATCATCTATGGTGTGGTCAGCGATATTACCCAGCGCAAACAACTCGAAGCGCAGTTTCTACAGGCGCAAAAAATGGAAGCGGTTGGCCGCCTGGCGGGTGGGGTAGCCCACGATTTTAACAACCTGCTGACCGTCATCAATGGTTACAGCGAGCTGTTATTGCAGCGTTACCTGGTTGAGCAGAATCCTTTGCGCCGCTACATAGAAGAAATGAAAAAAGCCGGTGAGCGGGCGGCAGCGCTAACCGGTCAGCTCTTGGCCTTTAGCCGCAAACAAGTACTGCAACCTCAGGTATTGGATCTGAACGAGGTGGTGGCCGATTTGGAAAAGATGCTGCGGCGGTTGATTGGTGAGGATATCGAGCTGGTCACAAGGCCGGGCGCGAGATTAGGCCGGATCAAGGCCGATCCGGGACAGATTGAGCAGGTCCTCTTAAATCTTGTAGTTAACGCGCGGGATGCCATGCCTGGTGGGGGGAAACTGACCATTGAAACAGCCAATGTGACGCTGGATGAAGCTTACACCCAGCAACGCATGGGGTTAGAACCGGGGCGGTATGTGATGTTAGCGGTCAAAGATACCGGCACCGGGATAGAACCAGATATCCTACCCCACATCTTTGAGCCATTCTTTACTACCAAAGGAAAATTCGAGGGCACGGGCCTGGGTCTGGCTACCGTCTACGGCATTGTGACCCAAAGCAGCGGTTACATTGACGTATCCAGTCAAGTTGGCGCTGGAACCACCTTTAAATTTTTTCTACCGGAGGTAGACCAGGCGATTGAGCCGGCTGAACAGGAGCAAATGGATGAAGGGCCGCACGGCCACGAGACTGTCTTGCTGGTAGAAGACGAAGCTTCAGTGCGGGAGTTGACCCGGACGATTTTGTTGAAACATGGCTATCAGGTGTTGGAGGCTGCCTATGGCCGGGAGGCCCTTTTGATTAGCCAACAACACGAAGGCGTCATTGAGCTGTTGGCAACTGATGTGGTCATGCCGCAAATGAGCGGCCCAGAACTGGCCGAACGGCTGCTCAAGCTTCGACCTCAAATGAAAGTACTCTATATGTCGGGCTACACCGAGGATACTATCCTCCATCACGGCGTTCTGGAGACGGGCGTCGCCTTTCTGCAAAAACCTTTTACCCCGACCGGGTTGGCGCACAAAGTGCGCGAAATTCTCGATACGTAATCCCCAATGTTTGAAAAGTTGATTTACCCCCTGTCTCGTTCCCAAACTTGGTTTGGAAACGAGATTGAGTAACTCGTGCGAGTTCAATGACCGGCAGTTTCTTAGCTCTAGGGTCCGGGTGTTGAAGTGGGTGAGGGGGCCAGGTTAGGCAGGCCAGGGCTGGGCGGCCAGTCGGGATGCCATAAACCGGTTTCATCCCGGCTGTAACTGGTGTCAGGGGGCAGTGAGCCAAAAATGACTTCATCTACAACGGTACTATCGGGCTGCAAGAGTCGAAGTTGTCCCCCTATATCCGGTAAGGTTAATCCGGTGGCTGTTCGATCAAGTAACAAATACCCATCCGGTGAGATGATCACAGTGCTGGTAATAACATAGGGGGGATTTCCACTTGACGGGCCATTGTCAAGGCTCCAGCCGGTTAAATCGGCACTGATCACGCCGGTGTTACGCAATTCAATCCACTCATCCAAATAGACGGTGCCTGTCACGGGCAAAAGTTCGTTGAGGCGAACGTTAGTTAGAGGGAAGGTAATGGTGGCCGTCGCGGTCACCGTCGGCGTCTCGGTTGGAATGAGCGTTGCGGTCGGGGTCAGCGTCGGCGTTTCCGTCGGAGTCAGGGTCGAGGTTGGGGTTAACGTCGGTGTTTCGGTCGGAGTGGGAGTCAGGGTGGAGGTCGGTGTATCAGTTGCCGTTGAAGTGGCTGTAGCCGTTGGCGTTAAAGTGCTGGTTGGCGTAAGGGTTGGCGTATCAGTCGGAGTGAGAGCCAGGGTCGGAGTCTGAGTGGGAGTTAAGGTAGAGGTAGCTGTTGGTATTAAGGTGCCGGTCGGCGTCAGGGTTGGGGTCTGAGTGGGAGTTAAGGTAGAGGTAGCCGTCGGCGTTAAAGTGGCGGTCGGCGTTACCGTCATCGGTATTATCGTCACAGTTACGGTTGGGGCCAGGGTGGGCGTTTGAGTGAGGGTGAGGGTTGGGGTGGGGGTGAAGGTGGGGGTAAGGGTTGGCGTTGGCGTGTTCGTGGAGGTCGAGGTAGGCTGGACATTAATTCGCCCCCAGCGGAGCCTGACAAAAGCTTCGCCGCTTTGTTCGTAATATTCAACCACCACCTGGCGCGAACCACTCAGGTTCACGTCGGCGGTATAAGTGGCGCTGCTGCTGCCGTGCCACTCATTGATAACCTGATAGCCGTCGATAAAAAGGCGAATGCCATCATCCGCCTCGGCATAAAAGCGATAGAGGCCCGAGTCAAAGTTGACCTGCCGGCTCCAGCGCACCGAAAAATTATCGGCCGATATACCGGGTGCAGGAGACTGGTTATACCAGAAAAAATTAATAACCGGGTCATTTCGCACCAGGACCGGGCCGCCTTGAAAATCTCGGTTAGACCAGTATTCCCCTTTCCAATCAGGGTACGCCGCAGCGCTGATATTCTCCCACCACAGGTGAACGGCCGCGTCGCCGCTGCGCTCGTAATACTCCAGGCGCAGCGAATGACTCCCGCCTCCCACCTGGCGCTCAACCACGACTTCCCGGAGACTGCCATCCTGCCAGGCATTGAGCAGCAGTTGATCGTCCAGCCACAAACGCGCCCCATCATCTACCAGCAGATGGAAGCGATACAGGCCCGCATCAAAGGGCAAAGTGCGAGTCCAACGAACCGAAAAATTATCCTCTGGCAAACCGCGGGCAGGGGCGCCCCGACCCCAGTTGAAATCAACAGCCGCATCGTCGCGGACCGCCGGCGCACCGGCTAAATCGGCATTGGCATAATATTCACCCCGCCAATTCTGAATCTCAATTACGGGAGTAGGGGTAGGCACGGAGGTAGCTGTCGCTGGGATAGGGGTTGGGATAGGGACCGGAGTGGGTATTGGCGGCGGCAAAGGCGTGTTTACGGGAACGGGTGTAGACGGTACAGGGGCAGGCGTAGGGGTTAACGATGGTTCGGAAGTAAAAGTTGGAGTGGGAGTAGGACTGGCTGCCAGGATCCGGAACTCTTGTGAAACTTTTTGTCCGGTTGCCGCGCCCTGAACCGTGATAAACACGGTGGGCAGATTAGTCCAGTAAGCATCAGCCGGAAAGATAAAGGAGGAAACAAACTGGCCTTGTTCATTCACCTGAGCAGTGGCTACAGCGGTTTGGGGTTTCTGGCTGTCTGAAGGATTTTCAAGGCTGATGAAGAGGGTATCCCCAGGCTGCCAGCCCTGGCCCTCTAGCGTTATCGAGGTGCCGGAACTGCCTTCGAGTGGGGTGAGCTGAACGGCAGGAGTCAGCCCAGGCGCCGCGGTTGGAGTGACAAAGGAGGCCAACGCGGGTGTCGGCGTTTGATAAACGGCACTGATATTGAGTTCAGTTAAAAGTAGAAAGGCAGTCGCAACAGCTATAAAGGCCAGGCCGGCCAATATCAGAAGCCAAAGCAGGATAGAGGGGTGTCCAAATAAATCTTCGCTGAGCAGGCGCAGTTTTTTCATGGCAATTTTTAACCTCTAACCCCCTTAAAAGAAGGTCTTCTCCACCCATTTTAGGATATAAACCCCTTAATTGCAATACCACCCCTCACCTGATGAAGGGAGGGGTGGTGAAAATTACACGACGTAAATTGTTTTTTTCTCACGTCTAGGCCATCGAGAGCGGCGGCACCGGGCGTGAGGGTCGTGATGAATGTTTTTGCCTGTTTTCGTTGCAGCGATCCATTTGAGTCTGGTCTACTTTGCTGTGATAGTAGCCCAAAACATAGGCCAAAATAATTGCCCCCAAGGCCAGGGCTAACCCGGCGATTACAGGCGGGGTCAAAATGAAATTGACTTCAGGCCAGACCAGGCTCAAACTCCAAATGACCACACCCAACCCTATCCATTTCAACATAGTTACCCCCTTCACTTTCTCTTGTCCGTATTTCCTGCCTCTCAGGCGAGGGCGCTGACTTGCCGCCGCAGCCACTCAACGCGACCCAGCAGAACCAGCCCGGCCATGATGAGGGTCAAGACCAGGATAGCCCATTGCAGCCCGTTCGGATTGGCCAAGGGTTGTAACGCAGGTATAGGCATAACCGGCTGATCTTCAGAAGGCCCACCATAAGGAGTTAAGCCTTTGCTGGTGGCCGCATAGACGACGCCCTGGTTAATGCTCAGTTTCTCGACCACATCTTCGGCCTCACCCAACTTGGCCCATTGACGTCCCCCGTTCAAGCTCTCATAAACGCTGCCGCCGGCCAGCTTGCTGCCCAAGCCATAGGCCGTTGCCACGACCACCCGCTCTGGATTTTGCTCATCCACAACCAGGGCAGTGACCCGCAGGGCCACACCCGGAACCATATCCAGACCGGCGCTCAGCGACTCCCAGCTTTGCCCGCCATCGGTGGAACGGTAAACGCCACTGGACGGCGTACCGGCATAGATAATCTGCGCGTTGCTGGGGGCGACCGCCAGGCTCACCGGCGTCTCCGGCAGTGCTTCCAACTTATCCCAATCGCCGCCGGAATTGACATACAAGCCTTTGTTCGTCAAGGCATAAACCCGGCTGTCAGCAGCCACCTGCAAGCCTTTCACGCTGGCATCATACAGAGAAACATTACCGACCAGGCTGTAACCATGTCCATCTGAACCCACATCAAAGCGGTAGACACCCTGCCCGGCCGTGCCGACATAGAGCGCTCCGGGCTGACGAGGATCGGTCGCCAGAGCCGTGACCGCCGGAATCAGGCCATCCGGATTGGTCGGCAGGCTCAGGTAAAATTTGCGCCAGGTTTGGCCGCCGTCATCACTACGCCACAGGTTGCTGGTGGAAGCAACCGGCCCACCTTCCGAGCCGGCAAAGAGAACCTGTTCATTAATCGGATGGACCACCAGATCGTTCAAGGGGACCCCCGGACCGGCACTCACCACTTGCCAGGTCAGGCCATCGTCGTTACTGCGATAGATGCCAGCGGCAGATGAATCACTGCGCACGTCGGCATAAAGGGTACTGCCCTGGCCAGCGGTTGTCACCACTTGCACCGGCACATCAGACAGGTCGGCCATAGCCATACCCTGAGTTTCGCCTGCCACTAAGGCGGCGGCAGTACCTAAAGTTAAAATAACGACAAATAGACTAATTCTGATTAACCAGTTCAAAAGTCGTTTCCTGTTCATCTTGTCACCTCTTTCTGCGGATGGTCCGGCCTGCTGAGTCGACCAGGCTATCTCTCCTTACGCTAATTTATACCGCTCGGCCCAGAAAAACTTCACTTTTTGTTAAATTTAATTCCGAGATTGATTATACCAGCTCTTGGGTGAGAAAAATGGGTGCTGAAGCAGTTAGCAACCGGCAGGAGAGGGACTGGAAACCGTCGCTGACCTGTCGCGTTTCCCAATTACTTCGTCGGAGGATTGCTATCCCGACGCGGACCCCTTGTAAAATGTTCCAAAGCTATCTCATGTTATCAAATTTCAAGTGAGTTTACATCGGCGTAAAGACCCATAGCCGTTAACAAAAAAGACCGTCTCAAGGACGGTCTTCATTTACATCAAATGACGGATGAACTACAACAAATGACGTAGAGGCATATTGGGAAAAGGAACCTCAATTAAACAGAAGCAGTTAGGTCACGGAGAGCTTCATATAATGATTTGTAGGTTTTGACTTTTTGAAATTCGCGGCGGCCTTCTTCGGTTTCAAAGTTGGGCGTGCCGTACATGGCTTTCCAGCCGGTATCCACCCGCATGAGGGTTAAATTCCCTCCATATTTTTGCTCAGCCGTAGTTTCGGCCTGGCGCATCAACTGAGCCAGCCGGGGCGCTTTTTCAGCGGCCGCTTGTAAATCGGAGGTGGTCCAGATATCGGGTTCTCGCGCTAACAGCCAGACATCGCGGGCAATGTCGAATTGCATCCCCAGGAGCCGGCCATTTGGCGACACCAGCCAATTAGAGCGCTCTTCCGACTCGTGGAGCTGCCACAATCCGGTGGTATCATTGAACGAAGCTTCTACCAGGACGTTTCCATCCAGGAGATAGGTTTGCCCTTCTTTCAGTTCTAGCTCGGCCATGGTTAAATTACCTCCGTGAAGCTAAATTAGATTTATTTTTTCTCATCTTTTGATTCTGGTTCAACTTGCTTCCAGCTTAACGACACTTTGAAGTGCGCATCGCCCAGAGATTTAGCAATCATAGCGCCCGCTTCGGCATCAATTTTGATGGCAAAATCAATCGAAGCGGTGCTGGGCAAAGTATCTAACCCCTGCAAAGTCTCAATCATACCATTGGCGCAGACCTGGACAGTATGTAAGGTTTGGTCGTAGGCGTCCTTTACCCCCTCATGCGAAACATTGGCCGGCGAAGCCGGACGGGTAAAACCGGCGGCGACTTTTGAGGCGGCCTCAACTTCTATCTTGATGGTGGCTCCGTCCTTTGTTTGAGTTTCAATATACTCAGCCATACCCTAAAATTTCCTCCAATTTTTGTAGATTTACTTCGGTTCGAGAGGTAAAGAAAAGCCGAGGAGGCATCCTGCGGCTTTCGCTCATTCGGCTTAAGATTTATTGGGATGATCAGCCTGGTCTGACACTTTCCGGCGATCTATCCGAATCTTCCGGGGCGATTTTTTGGACCAAATTGTCAATCAACTGGTAAACTACCCGTTGGCGGAAGCCGGCAATAAAACCGATGACCATTTGCAGGATTACCGTAATGGTTGAGTCTGCCGCGTTTGAATTAAACGTGAGGAAGCCCGCCGTAATGATGAGATGGGTCACCGCTCCCAGCATAAAGCCCATAATCGGCTGAACCAGATAATACATGATGTACTGGCGGTCAAAATTTTGCTTGACCGCCACCCGCCAGTAAAGACTGTACAGAATGCCGATGATCCCCCCAATTCCTCCGGCCAGGGCAGAATACCAGGCCGCGCTGGCGGCAGCCAAACCACCACTCTGGCCAGCAATACCTTGAATCACGCTGTTGATATTTCCGGTAAAAACAATAGCGGTAATAAAGAAGGCTAACCAGACCACGGCATAAAAGAAAACAAATGAGCCCCAACTGTAAGACCAGCGTTTGAGATTTCGCCGGCGTACGAGCATGGTTTTAACCATAGCCACCCGGTACAGGGCTTCGTCATACTGGCGAATATCCTCCAGCACATACTCCTGGGCTTCTTTAAGAATCTTTAAGGCAAAGGATGCATCCTCTGTGTTGTCGCTCAATTCATTAGAGACGACTTCGTACAAGCGCTCAATTTCCTGATCCAAGGCGTCGCGCCGTTCTTTACCCAGGTAACGCTCAATCTTTTCACTCAGCAGGTCATCCTTAGCCACTTCGGCCCGCTCCGCCAGTTGGAGCGTACCGGAAGCGTACTCATAATCTTGAGGCAAAAATGCCTGCGCGCTAACCGGGCCGGCCTGGGCCAATATTCCCCCAATTGACTCAATTACCGGAGGGGGAGGCGGAGGAGCGACCGGGGACGGGGCCGGCGTTACGGAAGTGGAAACAGTAACCGGTGGTGGGGCCGGTGTATAGGTCGGCGGTGGGGTATACGTGGTAGTTACCGTTGTAGTCACAGGCGGAGGTTCAGGCAAAGGCCGCTCGAGCGGCGTTTCGGCAACCGGGGCAGGAGGCGGTACGGTTTCAACCGGATTGGGTTCAGGGATCGGCACCGGCGGGGGAGCCGGACTTACCGGTGCTGATTCGACCGGGGCCGGAGGAGGTGACACATCAGGAGGTGGCGGGGGAGCAGGAACAACTCCAGCAGGTGACGGAGCAGCTTCTTCTCCTGCCAGGCCGGAGAGATCATTGTCATCCATCGAGTCTGGCACCTCACTGTCAACGGTGCCGGCTACAGGTGGTGGGGCTGAAGGGGGCACAGGCATGGTCAAATCGGTGGGCGGGGTTTCCATAGCTACTGGCAAACCCAATTCATCAACTTCAACTGATCCCGTACGGGTCGCAGCCAATCGCGAGGGCGGGGCTTCCATCGCCACAGGTAAGCCGAGTTCATCTGTCTCAACCGCCGAAGTCACAACTACATCATGATCCGCTTCATTAACCGGTAATGATTCAGAAGCGGCAGAAATATTAACCACAGAATTGGTCAGAGTGTCTTTATTTTCGGCGGCCATACTTTTTTCCTCAGTTTTGGGTTGATTTATTTTTGATTCAGAGCTACCAGAGGCTGAGGTAACGCGGGCCTTTGAGGCGGCTGGTCCTCCAAATAAGACATCAATTCCTTGGCCCTTTTTTTCTGTCAACCCCAAGGTTTCTGACCCTTTGTCTTTCAGGCTAACCCGCTTTCTTGCCATTAACGGTTACCTCCACAAGTTTTACCCTTGATTATTTGGATTATCGCGATGACCGGGATCTCTTCTCACACAACCAGGAGTCCTGTTTATTAAACTTTCTCTATTATATCACAAATAAATTCTGCCGTCACCCACAATCCTTATGTTAAACACCTCTCCATTATACCACAAATAAATCTGGGCGTCATCTTGAGACCTCTTTATTTTAAAGAAAAAAAGCCACCTTTCAAGTGGCCAAGCAAGTTACGTGCGTCTTCGCGTTCCCAAACTAAGATTGGGAACGCGAGGACGGTGTCAGCAATTTAAATTCCATCTAAGAGAACCTACCAGGGTTTTGCCTCAATCCCAAGTAGCAAACAACTGTGGATACAACTCCTTGCCTTTGCTTTTAAACATGATGGAAAAAGTTCTGCCAGCCGTCTGAAACAACAACTCGGCAAAGCGGCTAATGGGCGCTATTTGAATTTTCTTTGAGCGCACTGTAGCGGGTTATTTCCCGCCGCAAGTCTGAAACTCCAACCGGCTTCTGCATGTAGCCATCACAACCAGCCGCCAGGCAGCGCTCTTTATCACCTTTCATCGCATTCGCCGTCAAGGCAATCACTGGAATGTGGGCCAGGCGTGGATTTTGTTTCATTTTGGCGGTTGTCTCCAGGCCATCCATGCCGGGGATGTTCACATCCATCAGAATTAAATCTGGAGTTCTTTCAGCGGCGATGACCAGACTATCCATACCTGTTTCGGCTTCCAGCATCTCGTGCCCCATGGACTCAATAACACGCCGCACGAATAGTTTGTTTTCAAAATTGTCTTCTACATACAAAATCAACATTTTAATTAAGTTCCTCCTGTTAGAAAGTAACTTCAAGGTAGTATTTTAGTGTTTGTCGCTACGTTAGAATTATGCGTAGCGCCCCCCTGCTTTTTGATACTTTGCTGGTAAAGGCATCGCCAGGGATATCATTAACTTAATTGAGATTTAATGTGCGCTACCAGTTTCTCCCGGTCCAACTTTCCTTTTTGCCACATCGAAGAAACGTGGTTGGATATGAGCAATTGCCTTTCCGCTTCTGTTAATTCTTTGGAGGTAATGACAATAACTGGAATGGTATCCAATTTTTTATCCCGTTTTAATTCTTCCAGGATTTGAAAGCCGCTCATATCCGGGATGATTAAATCCAACACAATCAAATGAGGTTCTTCTTCTTTGATTACTTTAATAGCTTCCCGGCCTACCTGCACTTGCTTGATAACCAGGGGCCGGCTTGTTTGTAAAATCCGGCTAATCAAGCGCGCATCCATGGGGTTATCTTCAACCAGAACTACTTTCTTGACCTCGGCCAAGGCCGTATTTGGTTCGGCCACTAATCCCACCTGTTGGGCCACAATTTCTTTGGTCTCTTCACGCTCACGGTGGGGACGGGCAGGGGGGGGGTTATCGTCCTCGCTGCTTGACAGCGTATCTACCACATGCTCCACCAAATCCTGAGTCGAGAAGGAGCCTTTAAGCCAAATTGAAGCAGTTTGACCGGCCAGGCGAGCTTCATCCTCTGGGGTTAAATCTTTGGCTGAGACAACAATGACCGGAATTTTAGCCGTGAGTGGATCTTTTTTCAGCTCTTCCAGCAAAGCAAACCCATCCATTTCGGGCATGGTTAAATCACTCACGACCAAATCGGGCAAACGATCTCTGATGATTTGCAGACCCTCAAGGGCACTGTTAGCTTCAAAAACCCGGTACGGTTTTTTGGCTTGCAGCAGGCGGCGAATGAGGCGGCTATCCATCGGGTTGTCGTCAATAACCACAATGGTAGTTACTTGCTCATCCAGCCGTTTGAGTGCTGCTCCTAACCCATCAACCGGAACCGCTGAAGCAATCGCCGAATGAGAGAGACGGACATCCAGCAAATTCTCCTCATCCATAATATATTTTTCAACCGGAAATGTGTGACCGGAGCAATTGACGACGACGATTTCATCGGGCTTAATGATCCCTTGCTCCATCAACTTATCCAGCCCGGCAAAAGCAACCGCAGTAGCCGGCTCGACCGAAATACCCTCTGTTTTAGCCAGCAGCCGCATAGCGGCAAAGGCTTCTTCATCCGTTACATCTACCATGAAACCGCCATAAGTTTGGCTGGCTTTATATAGCAGTTCATACGCCATGCCGGGATCACCAGTAGCCAAAACAGTTATTCGGGTTTCAGGGATTACTGGGCTGGCCTTGGGTTTACCGGCGGCAAAAGCTTGCACCATTGGCGAACAGCCTGCTACCTGAATTGTGCCGATTTTGGGCACTCGATCAATTAAGCCCATCCGGTAAAGTTCTTCAAAACCCTTGAGCACCCCCAGCGGTCCAATCCCGCCGCTAACCGCCTGGATAAACCAATCAGGAGCTTTCCAAAAGCTCTCCCCCTTTTCAAAGGAGGGGGTAAGCTGGCGCGCCAGTTCCGCAGCAATTTCAAAAGCAATAGTTTTCATACTTTCTTTGCCGGGAACAGCTTTGGCGCCTTTATCAAAATGGATCTTCCGCCGCGCCGCAAAGTCGGCCGCCACCTTCTTGGCCTGATCATACGTGCCTGTCACTTTAACCACTTCGGCGCCATAAAGGGCAGCTTCACGCATTTTGTCGGCCATCACCAGGCTGGTCAGGAAAATCCAGAGCTTAACATCGGCGCGAGCGCAATAGGCGGCATAGGCCGCTGCTGCGTTTCCGGTCGAAGCCAGGACACACTCTTGAATGCCGGCTTCTCGCATAGCTGTGACCGCCACAGAGGCTTGCCTGTCCTTAAAGGAAATGGTCGGCGATTGGCGTTCATCCTTGATAAAGATGGCCGGATGGTCCAGCCGCTTTTGCAGTTTAACCGCTCTGAGCAGCGGCGACTGGCCTTCACCCATCGTGATAATCTGTTCAGGATCAAGAACTGGCAAAAGTTCGATGTAACGCCACAATGAATTGACCCGGCCCCGCAAGCCATTCCGCCAGATTTCCGCCACCGCGTCGTAGTCATACTTGGCGTCGAGCCAGACCCCTTTGCAGGCCGGACAGCGATCCAATCCCGGATGAAAGTCCATCTCGTGGCCACATTCTAAACATCTTACCCCAGTGAGATAAGATCTCAAGCTTGTCATTTATTTGCCTCGATTAATAGTTATTAGATATGCTTGCATCTGACGGCGGTCGGGCAGTCTGCGCTTTTAAGAAAGAAATGCCTTAAGCCAGAGGGATAGCAAAGTAGAATTCAGAGCCAACACCCTCTTCACTTCTGACATTTAGTGTACCACCATGCATTTCTACCAGTTGCCTACAAATAGCCAGCCCCAACCCGGTACCGCCATATTTGCGCGTCGTGGAACTATCTGCCTGGCGAAAACGTTCAAAAATAGTACTTAATTTACTGGCAGGAATACCAATCCCTGTATCTATAACCGAAATAGTCATCACATCCAACTTGCGTGGGTTAAGGCTAGCTTTAATGGTTATGGTGCCCTCATGGGTAAATTTGGCCGCATTACTGACTAAATTTAACAGGATTTGGTTCAGGCGCAACTTATCCGCATAAACAGGGGGCAGCATATCAGACACGTCGGTAACAATCTCCACCGGTTTATCTTTAACCAGGGAGTGAGAAGAGGCCAAAACCGCATTGGCCACATCTTTGATGTCCACGGCTTCGCGGACCAATTCCATTTTGCCGGCTTCAATTTTAGACAGGTCTAGAATATCATTAATGAGCGCCAGCAGGTGTTTCCCACTATTGTGGATAAGTTGGACATCATTCAGGGCCATATCGTTCAACTCCCCATCTATGCCTTGCAGAAGCACATCGGCAAAACCGATGATCGAGTTGAGCGGGGTGCGCAGTTCATGACTCATGCTGGTTAGAAATTCTGATTTCAGCCGGTCAATATCTTTCAATTGGACAATTGTCTTGGCCTGTTCTTTGGAGAGGCGGGCATTTTCCAAAGCCAGAGCTACCTGATTGGCTACTGCTTCCACGGCAGCGACTTCTTCTTCAGCCCAATCCGGCGTTTCCTCTCGTTTGACGCCCAGCACCCCGATGACTTGACCGCGCAGGAGCAGGGGTACGGCCAATTCCGCTTTAGCAGGATCACCATTACCTGGGTGAGTTTGTGTGACCAACTGCTTTTGAAGCGCGGCCTCTTTCATCGGCGGCAGCCAGGCATCCGAAGCAGGGCTAATTTTTTTACGGTTTCCGGCCACAAAACGATACCCTGAGGTCGTAACTTCTTCGCCAAACTGCTGCCAGACCTCACGGGTCAACTGGCGATTGAGGCGTTCTACTTCCTTGAGAGCCGCCTGTGTTTCATTCAAAAGTCGCGCATTATCAAGAGCTACCGCGGTTTGGTTAGCAATAGTCTGCATCAGGGCGACATCTTCAGCCGTAAAGCGGTTAGTTTGCTCGCTTTGAATATCCAAAACCCCCAGCACCTGATCAGCCTTCCGCAAGGGTACTGCCAATTCCGAATTCGTATGAGGCAACAAGGGATTACGGACAAAGTTTAACACCTCATTGACATTGTTGCTCAAGAAATGCTCGTTGAGAGCGGCGACAGTGCCCACAATGCCCTGTCCCGCCGGCAAACGATGGCCTTGTTCCTTTAATTGCCGCCCAACCTCACCCGAGCCTTCGGTTATCACCAAGTCGCCGGTTTCTGCATCAACCAGATAAATGTGGACATGATAAAAGTTGAATTCTTTTTGAATAAAGCTGACCACATACTGTAGCAACTTATCAATATTTAATATTGTGGTCACCTGGCGGCTAATTTGGGCGCTGGTCTCCAAAGCACGGGTGCGTTCGTACACCCGATCCTCCAGGCCATCAATTAAATCACGTAACTGAGCGGTCATGCCGTTAAAAGCCCCGGCCAGTTTACCCAGTTCATCTTGACTGGTTACTTCTACCTGCTGCGTTAAATCGCCCTCAATAATGGCCTGTGCGGTGGTAGACAAAGCCTCAATGGGCCGGACAATTTGGCGGACTACCAAAAAACCTAAACCAGCAGCGATGACCAATGCAATCAGAAGAGTATAAACGACGGTATACATCGTGTTATAGGCAGAGTCTAATGCCTCTACCGTGGGCCGTTCGGCCACCACACTCAGGATGGGCTGGTCTAATTGATGGACGGGAGCATCTCCCAGAACAACATCTGTCCCGGTCAAGCCAATCTGGTTATTTACTTGAGTGCTTAGATCAAAGTGTTTGTCGCGCAGTACCACCGAAGAATCCTGATGAGCTACTACTTTGCCTTCTAAATCAACCACATAAATGGTTTGATTACCGCTGATCTGTATCGTTGAAATGAGATCTCCTACCGTTTTGAAACGGATCTGGGCCACAAGAACGCCGTTTAACTGCACACTGCGCGGCTCAAATAAAGGAACGGCCAACGTCATAAGTGGCTCGCCAGATGTTGGGTCAAATTCTATCGGCCCAAAGTAAATTCCGCGGATGGCTTTTGGTTGCTCAAATTCGTCGGTCCCGGCGCGGCTGCCCAGCTCATTGGTAGGAATAATGTCTGTCCGTGAAACACGTAATTGCTCTCGCCCCTGGCCGTCAAGCAGGGTAAACTCTTCATATACCTGCCGATAAGGCCCGGAGTTGAAAGCCTCTAACAGCAGGCTAAGTTGCTGGGCCCGATCTGGCTGTTCCAAATCGCGTATTTCACCACTCAACGAGCGCAAATCGTTCGCCACTTCCTGGAGAAACGCCTCTAGCTCTGCCGCCACCCGCTGGGCTACTTGTTGTTGTAGATCAAGCGCCTGCTCACGTTCAGAAGCAAAGCTCCGTTGGGCCAGGATCGTGCCTACCAGCAATAACGGCCCAATCGCCAAACCAATGAATATTACCGTTAATCGAATTCGAAGACTGTTCCACATAGGGTCTCTTTCCCTTCCAGCAACCGTTACAAGCTATCCGTGTTGCCGAGAACCAACTCTATTTTGGCTGGAATCGTCAATTTACCATTTTGACTTGGGCGGTTGAAGCGGATCTTTTTCAGCCCGGTCGCGCGGCCCGACAATAACAAAATTGTCGCCCTGCCACTGCAGTAGCATGTAATTCCCCTGCGGTTTACCTACCTCGTCAAAGCTGAGTGGCCCAACAATCGTCTTATAAGTGCCTCGGTGCAACTCTTCAATCAGGGCAGTGTTGTCAATAGACTGGATCTTCTCAACAGCTTGTTGAAGAACCTGCCCCACCGTGAAGGCATTAGCAGCATCTTCAGGAATGTCTCCCAACGACCCCCCAAACTTTTCTACATACTTGGTCACAAAATCTCTATTCTGAAAATCATTTGTTTCCGGAAACCAGGATACTGCTGAGAAGATACCCTCGGTCGTTGAACCCAGGGCGCCTTTGAACGGCCCCGGCAGGGAGGGCCCACTGGTGAAAAAGGCAAAGCGCGGTTGGTATTTGGCAGCCTGATAAGCCTTAATCTGGCCAACACTGTCTTCAAACTGGGTGCCACCCACAATCAAATCAGGGTCGAGCTTGGCTACCTGGCTGGCAATATCGGAAAAATCCTGGGTTTCGGGGGGGTAGGTTGTTTCAAAAACCAGCCTCAGTCCTCCGTCGGTAAGCAGCCCTTTTAAGCGTTCCACTATACCCAAAGCAAAGGGATCATCTACGCTCACGATGGCAAAGGTTTGCGGCCGCTGCTTGGCGGGCAGTCCCAGCACATACAAAGCAAACGGGTCGGCCTGCCGCGCGGATTGGGCCGGCTGGGCAAAGAAAATATTTTTTAAGCCCCGCTCAAAAACTTCAGGGGCGCCGCCGGCCGGTTCAACATAGGCATAACCGTGGTCTGCTGCCACTTTAGAAGTGGGGAGGACCAGGACGCTGGATTGGGTTCCGACCACCAGATCAACCTTATCCTCAACAATCAACTTTTCATAATCCGCTGCGGCCTTGTCTTCCTCACTGCCATTGTCAAGCGCCTTTAACTCAATCTGCCGTCCCAGCAATCCGCCGGCTTCGTTCACCATCTCCACCCATACTTCATAGCCATTTTTGGCCGCCGTACCCGATTCGCCACGCCGGCCGGTCAGGGGCAGCGATACGCCAATGGTTATCGGCCCTTCTTTAATCACCGGCCCTTCGGAAGCCGCCTGTCCTGTCTGGCAAGCCGCCAACGCCAGGGCCAAAATCACTATCACTAACCCAAGCCAACCCCTCTTTTTGTCTGGAGAATAATAACTGTTGTCCATGTTTAGTAACCTTCTATGAGATCCAATGAGATCCAATTTATTCCTGGGCCAATTCTGCTTCCGTCCCCAACCGGATAACCACTTCCGAGGCCCGCAGTTTATCGCCCAACTGCGCCACCGCGGTTCTCAGCACCTCTTCTATTTCAGCCGACGACCAGACTTTTGCCGTAGTTTCGCTCACCACCTGGTCGCGCCAGGCAGACCGCTGCGTATCCTCAAACAGGCGAGCATTTTCAATGGCCAGAGCCATTTGCTCACTCACAGATTCGATGAGCGCAATCTCATCCTCGGTCCAGGAGCGCTGGGAATCTGCGGCGTGAAGACCTAAAATGCCAATGATCTCATCGCGTAATTTAAGCGGTGTAGCCAGGGCAATAGGCGCGGATGAAGGATTATAGGCAGGCTCATCTGCCGCGTTCAACTTCCCATCTGCTACCTGTTTTCTTTCAGTTTCTAATCTGACAGTTTGCCCTTGTTGTAAAGCCGCTACGGCTTCCGGGGTGGTGATTTCCGACAGCGGGGGCAAGGGACCGTGACGGTATTCATAATCCGTGGTCGAGCGAGTTGCAATGAGACGCTCCCACGTCTCACCCATGTACAAACGTTGGAGTCTCTGCGCTTCATCCAGCGCGGCCTGAGTTTGGGTAAAGAGGCGAGCATTCCGCACAGCGGTGGCTATCTGGCCGGCCAGGGAGCGCAGCAGGCTGGCATCGCCCTCATCCAGGCCCGCCACCCGGTTCTGCTGCACGTCCAGCACACCGACCACCTTTTCCTCTGAGCTAATCGGCACCGCCATTTCGGAGTAGGTTTCAGGCAAAAGTGGATTGGGCAGCCAATCCGGCGCTTCACGGACATTATCCACCCGTACCACTTCGCCCGTGCGCGCAGCACGAGCTACTAAACTGGTGACCGCATCGAGTGGGATCTGGTGTCCCCTGGCCCTCATTTGCGCCCCGGCCTCGCCCACACCCGCCGCCAGCACTAAGTTTTGGCCTGGGTCATCCAGGATATAAACTTGAGCATGATAATAGTCAAACTTCTCTTTAATCTCAGCAACCATTTCTTGCAATAACTGCTCAAGGTTAAGAATGGCATTCAACCGCTCACTCACGGCGGCGATAGTTTCCAAACGGTGGGTTCGAGCGGCCACTCGTTCTTCCAAAGAGCCAATCAACTCCCGCAATTGGGTTGTCATGGCGTTAAAAGCGTTCGCCAGTTGTCCAACTTCGGCGGGACCTTCTGTGGCGGCCTGCAGGCCAATTTCCCCGGCCGCCAGGCGGCTGGCTGTCTGAGTTAAATTCAGCAGCGGCGTGGTTAGGTAACGAGAGGCATAAACACCGGCCCCGGCAGCCAAAACTGCGATCAGTAGAACAATGCCCAGTAAGATGCTGGCAGTGTAAAGGGATCCTTGATAAGCCTCCTCCACCGGTATTTCGGTGACAACGGCCCAATCGGGTGCGCCGAGCGGCACGTAAGTCCCGACTACCGCCGAACCATTAATGCCGGTCGAGTAAGCTTCCCGTTCATCAACCGGCTGGCCCTCGATAAATTCGGCTACTTCCGTCAGTTGGCCCAGGTTTTCACCTCTTAACACCCGCCCGGCATCGTCAAAAGCGATCAGGTCTCCTTGCTTATTCACTACATAAGCCGTCCCTGTCTCGCCAACTTGCAGCCGGTCCACCACATCCCACATGAATTTCAGGTTAACTTCAGCCAGCAGCGCTCCTTTAAAGTCACCGAAGACATCTTTCATCGGCACAGCCAGGCTGACCAATGGCTCGCTGGTTTCTTCATCAAAATAAACTTCGCTGATAAAACGCTGCTCCTGCCCTACCTGAGCCAGCAAATCCTGCTTGGCCAGCTTTAGCAAATTGGACGAAGCAACTGAAGAGCGGCGTGAAGCTACGGCTACTGCCTGCCCGCTTCCGTCCACCAATGCCAGTTCCCGCAGGGCATCCTCAAACCCCAGGAGTCTCTCCAGGATAAGTTGCTGCTGTTCTTGATCAGATACCTGGCCCATCCGGGCGCTTGCCTCCAGCGCACTAAAGATCCGCTCGATAAAACCGGAAACCTCTGTGGCGGCTTCGGCCGCAGTTAACCGCTGCTGGTAAAAAACTGCCTCTTGCTGGGTTTGAAGGTCCGAATAGCCCAGCAGGGCGCTGACAACCAGCATGGGGATCACGCTCAAAAGCACAAAGGCTACGGCCAGCGTCGTGACCAGGCTGCGGGAACTTTTGGAGGGATTGGGTTCATTTTTTACCGGCATAATGATATCCTATGGCTTAAGAGGATCAGCTTTTTGACTAACAGCGGCGCACCTCAGCTAGTTTAATTTAGCGAATAATCTCATCCGCCTGGTTGAGCAGCCCTTCCGGCACAGTGATGCCCTGTTTTTGAGCCGCTTTGTAATCAATTTGCAGAAAACTCTCCGCTGAGGCCACCGGAATGGTACCGGCGGGGATACCTTTAAAGACTTTGTCGGCCAGGGGCGCGGTTTGTGCCCCTACTTTGATATTGTCAACATTTATCCCAAAAATAGATCCATACTCCCCAACCGTTATTAAGGCTCCGCCAACCGGCACTTCGTGTTCAGCGGCAAACTTGCCCATGACCGCAAACGCATCCGGCGTCACTGTAAGAGGGTCAACAATCATCAAGACAGCGTCTACGCCAAAATCAGCGGCTTTAGCCCGTGCCTGCAGCTCCGCCTCAAGCTCGGCGGCATTGTCGGCCGGAACTTCGATCAAGGTTATCCCGGCGGCCTCAGCCGCTGGACGCAAGGCCTCAAGCTGCGGGACCACAATAGGATAGCCTTTCTGATAGGGGACTAACATGCTTTTAGCCTGGGGCGCTAGCTGGCGCATAACCTCAAAACGCTTCACCGCAACGTCGGGGCCGGGGTAACGCACCCCGGTGATATTCCCACCCGGTTCGCGCACACTATCAACAATGCCCATCCCTTCGATGAGGGCAAAGGTAAAGACCACCGGAATATCCGTTCCCTGGGTAGCCGCCTTGGCCTCTAGTGTGGCCTCGGTGGGAAACACGATAATCAAGTCCACCTTATCGGCCACAAATTTCTGGAGGATGCGCTTGTAGGCGGCCATGTCAAAGTCCGTTTTCTGCACGTCGTAGGTGATGTTCTGGCCTTCAACATACCCCAGCTTGGTCATTTCGGCCTTAAAGCCGTCGGTGATGTCGGCTACAAAATTCAGACCGGACAGCACGCCCACCCGGTAGGTTTTGGGGGCAGCCTGCGGGCCACAACCGCTTAAAATCAAAACTGCCGCCAGCAAGGAGAAAAGTAGAATGAGCTTGTATCCGTTTTGGAGAAGATGAGATTTGTTGAACATGGTGATTTACCTTTCTTATGGAACGAAAATGATTTTTAAGGGTTAGTCGTTCTCCGGCTTAGTGGTTAGCTTCACGTAAGCCCGTGAGACATTGAGGGCTTTCGCCAGTTCAGTCAAGCCGGTCTGAATAATGGTATCTATATCGGGCGCAGCGCGCAGTTTGTCGGTGATCTGGCGGGTGAGCTGCTCGCGGGTAGCCTGTTTTTGGGTGTCCTCAAAGAGACGCAGGTTTTCCAGGGTTTGGGCCAGTTGTTCCGAAACCGTTTCGACCAGCGCCACTTCTTCAGCCGTCCACTGCCGGTCCGGGATCAAATCCTGCAAGCTCAGCGTACCGATGACCTGGCCGCGCAGGACGATAGGGGCGACAATGACCGGCTCTGTGCTGTGGCCGTTAGCCTTGACTCCGGCTACAATTTTGGTTTTGCCTTCATCAATCACTTCATCCTGCAACCCGGCCAGTTTGGCATCGAGCTTGGCCGGCTCGATATTTGAGGCCAGATGATCAACCGCTTGATGTTCAACGCGCATTGCCCCTTGATGCTGCTCGCCCAAGAAATGTTCCCACTCTCGCTGTACAAATTGGCGATAGGTAGCCTCAACTTCGGCCAGCAAGCGTTCGCGTTCAAGTTCGGCCTGTTTGCGTTCGGTGATGTTTTGAACAAAACCCAACACACCCCACACCCGGTTTTGAGCATCGCGCAGAGGAACTTTGATCGTACTCAGGAAGGCGGCTTGACCATCCAGCACAGCCGGTTCTTCGGCAATGAATTTGGTCTCACCGCTGTCCATTACCTCGCGGTCGTCGGCCCAAAAACCCTTGATGCCTTTCTCAGCATTGCCCTTGACTATCTCTTCAGGAAATCCAATTTCCAGATCATTTTTGCCGACAAACTCCTCCGGCAGCAGGTGCATCGAGTTAGCATAACTCTGATTTACCAGGCGATAACGATAGTTTTGATCTTTGATAAAAATCCAGTCCGGGGTGGAGTCGATCACTGTGCGCAAGAGCGCTTCGTTTTGCCGTAATGTCTCTTCCGCCTGTTTGCGTTCAGTAATATCCTGGTTAGCGCCAATAGTTTTGATTGTCCGGCCCCGCTCATCTTTGACCACTCTAAAACTGACAACGACTTGACCTTCGCTTCCATCCGCCCGAATGACACGATGCTCAGCCCAGCCGGAATAATTCGGATCTGTCGTTTCGAGTGATTTCTGGATTTCAGCGCCAACCGCATAGGCATCATCTGGATGTACAAACTTCTGGGCGTACTGCATCACTGGCATCAGATACCCACCCTCTTGTTGAGCGGTCGTACGGAGCAAAGCATAGAATTGATCGTTGAAGGTGAACATCATGGTAGCTATGTCAGCTTCCCAGTAGGCCAACTTGGCAGTTTCCAGGGCTCCAGATAATTGTTCCTGGCTTCGACGCAACATCTCTTCCGTCTCTTTGCGCTCGGTCACATCGTAGAAGGCAGTCAGCATCGCCGGCTGACCGGCAAAAACGAGCGGCTGCATAGATACCAGCACCCAGAAGGGTGTCCCATCTGCTTTTTTGACGTGGAGTTCGTAATCATGCAGCTGTCCCTCTCGTTTAAGGGTAGCCAGCAGCGGCGCGCGGTCCACGGGATCGTAATAAAAGTCCGGCGTCTGCTGACCGATCAGGTCAGCAACAGGCAGACCGAAGGTCTGGCCCAGTTGCTCATTGCCATATAAGATCAGGCCATCGGAGATGCTGCTAATCAGGATGGGGATGGGCGCAGTCTCGGCAATAACCCGGAAGCGCTCTTCGCTTTCCTTAAGGGTTTCTGCCGCCTGTTTGCGCTCGGTGATATCTACGGAGATACCCAACAGGTATTTGGGCTGCCCATCGGTGCCATAAACGGGCGTTTTTCTGGTATAGAGCCAGCGCGTTCCCTTATCTGTGGTCTCAAGGGGTTCTTCGGGGATTTCCACCAATTCGCCTTTAGCCAACGCTTCCCGATCTTTAGCTATAAAGAAATCGGCCTCTTCCTTGGGGAAAAAGTCATAATCGTTTTTACCGATCATCTCTTCCGGCTTCCGACCCAGCAGTTCCAGCCCGGTTTTGTTCCAGCGCACGTGGCGCAACTCTTTGGCCTCTTTGATAAAGAGCATCACCGGTAGGTTTTCGATAATCGAGTCGAGAAAAGCCTGGGACTCCTCCAGTTCAGCCGTGCGCTTAGATAATTCTTCTTCCGCCTGCTTGCGTTCGGTAATATCCTGGAAAATGGCCACACTGGCGCTGACGCCGCCCTGGGCATTACGGATGGGCGCGCCGACCACTTGCAGTAAGGTCCGCCGGCCATTAGAGTGTCGGACTTCCATATCGTCTACGGTGATGCTTTCACCCAATAAGCCTCGCGCCAGGGGCGTCTGGTCGGGCGGATACAACATATCCGTGCCATAACGATAGGCAGCATACATTTCACCCGTTTCTTTTTTATTGACATCGAGGGCAATCCCCCGGCCAAGCAACTGTTTCACCTGCTCATTGGCCAGCAAGGGTTTGCCCGAAGGCGCTTCAACCACAAAAACCCCGGCCGGCATGTTATCCAACACCGCCTGCAGCGTGCGGCGCTGGCCATCGAGTTCCACAGTCAGATGTTCCTGGGCAGCCAGGGCATCCTGCACCTGCTCCAGCAGGCTCCGGCTTTCAATGTAAGCGCTCAAGCGGCTGGCAATGCCCCCAATCAGGGCGCTTTCTTCATCCAGAAATTCCTGCTTTTGGATATACGAGATGTAGATCCGCCCCAGCACTTCGCCCCCAATGCGCAGAGCATGGGTCATCTGGCAGGGTAGTTCAACAGCCTGGGACCGGCCGTAAATCTGGCCCTCATACTCAACCGCAGCCTGGCACAAGTCCGGATAGCGCATCGCCGGAGGAATGCGCTCGGTGACCCATTGCAGCAATTCCGGCGCCGGCGGCGATTCGGCAATCTCCCGGCCAATTTCATTCAAGCAATTCAGTTCTTTAACGCGATCACTTAGCAGCAGTTGGGTTTGCTGCTGCTCGGCAAATGAGCGAGCATTTTGCAAAGCTGCCGCAATTTGGCCGGCCAGGATCGTTTGGATTTGCACATCTTCAGCGCTAAAGTAATCAACTGCATCCGCCTGCACGTCCAGCACGCCCCACAGTTGTTCCCCCCTGATCAACGGCACAGCCATTTCGGCGCGGGTATCAGGCAGCAACGGGTTCGGTAAAAAGCCGGGGGTCTGGCGGACGTTATTAGCGACGACGCCCTGCCGGGTTCGCGCCGCCTGAGCCACCAACGAGCGTTCCCGGTCGAGGGGAATACTCCAGCCCTGCGCTACCATTTGCCGTCCTACTTCACCCGCGCCAGCGGCCAACACCAGGGTGTCACCGGCCTCGTTGAGCAGATAGATGTGAGCGTGATACAACCTGAAACTGCGCTTGGTCAGGTCCACCACTTCCTGTAATAGTTTATCGGTTTCCAGAATGGTAGCGGTGGCGGTTCCTACCTGGGCCACCGTTTGCAGTTCCGCCGCCCGCCGGGCTAATACTTCCTCGGCCTGCTTACGTTCGGTAATATCGTGGACAAAGACGAGCAAGCCCCAGACCTCGCCGTTAGCATCCCGCAGCGGCGATTTGGCCGTACTTAAAAAGGTCACTTTACCATCCACAACAGTGAGTTCCTCGGCAATAAACTTCGTCTGGCCGCTGTTCATCACCTCCAGGTCGTCGGCCCAAAACCCCCGGATGCCTTTCTCCGGGTTACCTTTAACCACCTCTTCGGGAATACCCAGGTCAAGGTCTGTTTTACCAAGGAGGTCTGCGGGGGTTAAATGGACCGAGTCGGCAAAGCTCTGGTTGACCAATCGGAAGCGATGCTCGCGATCCTTGACCAGGATCCAATCCGGGGTGCTGTCAATAATGGTCCGCAGCAAGGCTTCATTTTGTCGCAGCGTCTCTTCTGCCTGCCGGCGCTCGGTAATATCCCGGACGACCACAAAGACCTCATCGGCCACCTCACTGGGGACCATCCAAATTTCCTCAAACTTGGTTTCACCCTCGCGGGTAAAGCTATGCTCATAACTTTGGGGCTGCCCGGTCTGCAGGGCTAGCTGGATATAATGCATACGCTTTTGGGCTACTTCCGGAGGAGCCACCTCAAACAGATTCTTGCCGATCAGCTCACTGGGGGAACGAAATGCCTGGAAATCTCTGGAGGGCTTGATGTCCAGGTAGGTACCATCGGCGCGATAGCGAATGATGAGATCAGGGATAGCGTTCAATAAGACCCGGTTGCGGGTTTCGCTTTGACGCAGCGCCTCTTCCGCTCGTTTGCGCTCGGTGATATCGCGGGCAAAAGCTAAAACGCCCTCTATCTCTCCATCGGCATCGCGCAACGGCGCCTTGATCGTATGGAAGGTATGAGTCACCCCATCAATGGTCGCCGGGTCATCCGGATAAATCTGAGTTTGACCGCTATCCATCACCAAGCGGTCATCCGCCCAGAACCCGCGGATCCCTTTTTCAGGATTGCCTTTCACCAACTCCTCAGGAAAGCCCAGTTCCAGATCATTCTTGCCAATGAACTCTTCGGGACTCAGGTGCAAGGCATCCGCGTACCCCTTGTTAACCAACAGGTAACGGTGCGTCTGATCCTTAATAAAAATCCAATCGGGGGTGGCATCAATAACCGTGCGCAGCAGGGCCTCGTTTTGCTGTAAGGCTTCCTGGGCCTGCTTTTGCGCGGTGATATCACGGTGCACGGCCAAAAAGCCGATGATGTTTTCCTGCTCGTCCAGAATGGGCGTGTTATTGCCGGCAATGATGACCAGCCGTCCATCTTTGGCTTTGTTTACAATCTCTCCGGTCACGCTCTCTTTAGCCAGCAGTCTTGCCCAAAAGTGCTGGTAGCGTTCTTGCGGGATCAGGCCGGATTTCAAAATTCGGGGGGTCTGGCCGATAGCCTCCTCACGGCTAAAGCCATAGATTTTTTCAAAGGCTGGATTGACATAGGTTATAACGCCTTCAGGATTGGTTAAGAAGAAAGCGTCGTTTGAGCGTTCAATCCCCAGTTTAAATTTCAATATATCTTCTTCCGCCCGTTTACGCTCGGTAATGTCGTCCAAAATGCCAAGTAAGATTTCCGGTTTGCCGTCGCTATCATGGATGGGCACCTTCACGGTGTGAGCCAACATGAGTCCGCGGTTCGTCGTCACTACTTCCAGTGGAATATCAACAACCTGCCCCCCCTCCATCACCGCCGTATCGGTTCGGCGGTAGTAGTCAGCCTCTGCCTCGGTTTCAAAAAGTTCATAATCATTTTTACCCAGCATCGCTTCACGTTTAACACCAAAAAGCTCCTCCATTTTGGCATTCCAGACCGAGAAACGGTACTCATTCTGAGCATCTTTAGTGAAAATGGCTACCGGCAAATTTTCAATAATTTTGGTTAGGAACTCCTGCTGCCGCTGGAGGGCTTTCTCGGCCTTCTTGCGCTCGGTGATGTCGTGGACAAAGCCCAGCACACCCCAAACCTGGCCGTGCGTGTCCTGCAAGGGCACTTTGACGGTACTCAAGAAGACAGGCTGGCCATCCACCACCGCCGGTCCCTCGGCAATGAACCTGGTTTGACCGCTGTCCATGACCTCGCGATCATCGGCCCAGAAGCCGCGAATGCCTTGGGCAGGGTTGCCTTTGACAATATCCTCTGGGAAACCCAACTCCAAGTCATTCTTGCCGATGAAATCAGCCGGGGTCAAATGCAGCGAGTTGGCAAAGCTCTGGTTGACCAGGCGGTAGCGATGCTCTCGATCTTTGATAAAGATCCAGTCCGGGGTGGAATCAATAATAGTCCGCAGGATTATTTCGTTTTGAGGTACTATCTGCTGCATTGGCAGGGCTTCGAGGCCGGGTTTTGCTGCCCCAAGCTGGTTTTTTAGCTCAAGACACTCAGCCTCAAGGGCTTTCAGTCGAGCCACATCCTGGCGTAACTCGGCTAATTCACTCAAAAGTTCAGCTCGGGTTTTATACAGTTCATTCATGGAGGTTCAGCTCCCTCAAGTTACTTTCTGCCCTATTTGCGGCTCGTATCATCAACCGGTTTATCGTCGGAAGGCAGCCGGAGATCCACCACAGCCCTGGCGACACTCAAGCTTTTGGCTAATTCTTCAGCCGCCGTTTTGAGGGCGCTTTCGATATCACGGCTGGCCCGGACCTTCTCGGTAATTTGGCGGGCCAACTGCTCCCGCGCCGCGCGCTGTTGAGTTTGCTCAAACAAGCGCAGGTTTTCGGCTTTTTGGCCGAGTTGTTGAGCCACAGCCGCCACCAGGGCTTGGGCATCTTCAGATAAGACCCGCCGAGGCGGTACTTTGACGGTAAGTTGACCGATAGGTTCATTTTGAACCACAAGTGGTGCAACCAGTTCTTTGCCGTCGCTGGCTGTTTCTGGATCGGCAGCCGGAACCGGACCTACTTCCACCAGATTGTAGACAAAGCCCAAATCTTCTCGCCGCGAAGCTAACCGTTCTAGCCAGCTTTGGCGCGTCAATTGTCTAACTGCCTCCTCAGCTTTGTGCTGAGCTTCTTGGGCCAGGACCCACTGCTGCGCGCTGTTTATGGCAATGGCCAATTGGGTGGCCATTGCTTCAAATACGGTCACGTTATTTTCGGTAAAGGTACTCGCTTTATCAGCCTGCATGTCCAACACCCCAATAACCCGACCTTCCACTACGAGCGGAATGGCTAACTCAGAGCGGGTTTCCGGTAAGAGGGGATTCGGCTTGTGGATATCGCTGTTTTGGGTATCAGCTACCACAATAGGTTTACCCTCAGCCGCAACCCGCCCGACAATGGAGCCGAGGCCAATAGGAAGTTGATGGCGACGAGCGATCAGCTCTTGGCCTACACTCCCCGTACCGGCCTTTAAGATGAGGTTTTGTCCAAAATCATCTACAAAGTAAACCTGGGTATAGTACAGGTTGAACTGAGTACGGATATATTCAGTAATCGTGGGTAGCAACTCATCCAGGCTGCGGATAGCGGCAGCCCGTTGACCAACCTCCATAGAGAGGGCCAGTTCCGCGGTACGGTCACGCACTTGGTCCTCCAACGAACCAATCGAACGACGTAACTGAGCCGTCATTTGGTTAAAAGCTTCGGCCAGTGCTTTCAACTCGCCTTCCATCTCGGTGGGATCAATTTCCACGTCTAAATTACCGAGTCCGACTTCTCTGGCTGCCTCTGCCAGTTGCTGAACAGGTCCCAAAACAACCCAGATTGCCACACCCCCAACAATCGAGATAATAACCAAGCTGATGGCAAGTTGGCGGAGAGCAGCTCCCTCCATATCTGATAGAGCAGTGAAAATGACTGACTTATCCGTAATTACCAAGGCTGTCAATCCTGTCCCTGTAACAGGAGCATAACCGATCACATGGTTGAACTTTTCCTCACTTATTGTTCCCGCACCACCTGTGGACAACTGGTTAGTAATCTCAGAAGAAAAGTCACTCGAAATCGAGCCAGTGATCTTACTTTTATCAGGATGCGCCACATATTTACCATTCTCATCTATGACTAAAGCTTGATAGTGTTCATTACTACCTGATTCAACCAGTATTTGCAAAGCATCTGAATCATGCAGTAACGCTGCATTAGTAGCCAAGAGGTGAGCCTGATAACCAGTATTATTGACCACCAAACTGGTAAATGTTTCCGTCACCGTACGGCGGGCAAATATAGCCATCACAGCTATAGGAAGGAGCGATAGAAGCAGAAACCAGATGGTTAGCCTCCAGGAAAGGGAGTTCTTCAGCTTTTGCATCTTACTCATCACCTCTTTTTAAACCGCTTTACCTCAACCATTGAACGATAGGAGTTGTAAGTACGCCCATTGTTTTAAGGACATCTTTAACAATCTCCCCTCTCATGCCGCGAATTTCCCAAGAATCTCAGGCCGTGCTGGCATTACCACTGGGGCCGGCGATACTTTTCTGGTAGCGCCAGCATCACCAGACTGGTGATAACGGTGGTTAGCAAAGCTTCTGGTATAACACCCCTTCCCAGGTTAGCATATAACTCTACATATGAAGCAGGCTCTCCGTAAAAAGTAATTAATCCGATGACAAAGCCAGGCAGGACAAAAACGTAGTAATACACTAAAATCAGGCCAGCCCAACCTAAGAGTCGGGCGGGCATTTCTAGATATTTGTATACCAGCTTTTTGTAGGCAAAACCCATCCATATTCCCCCAGCAATATGGCCCAGGAGACTCGCCAGGGCAATTCCCCCCGGCTCAGCAATCCCGGCCATGATACCAATTAATATCCCGCCAATTGGGCCTGTCAGCCCTGCCCCAATTGTCGTAAACAACTCGCGAGGGTCAGTTACTACGGTTGAGCCTGGAATAGGAATCGTCAAGCCAGCCAGAACAATAACCAGCGCCGTTATTCCAAAAGCAAGGGCCGTCAATAATGCAGGCTTTGATAGCCAGGGTTTTATTGGGAGTACATCCTGCTTTAGTAAATTTTTTTCAGCCATCTTTAATATCTCCACAAAATTCTAAAAGTAACTCACTATCCATAATACAACAGGCTCACCCTCTGCAAACAGAGGCAAAAGCCCCCAAAAAACAAGGTTCATGGTACTTGACAATTTTTCCCAAAAGTCATTTAACCTCTAGTTTGACCATTGTTTGCGGCGCCTGCAGGCTCAAGCCCACTTCCTTCACCGCAATCTTGAGGGCTTCTTCCAGCGATTGGGCAGCCTGGATCTTTTCGCCAATTTCGTTCACCCGTTTTTCGCGGGCGGCGCGCTGCTGGGTTTCGTCAATCAGCCGGATATTTTCAGCCGCCTGGACAAATTGTTCACTAATCGCCTCGATCAGGGCGATCTCTTCGGGCGACCAGACTCGCCGTTCGTCCGTTTCCTGCAAGCCCAGGACGCCAATCATTTCACCCCGGACGGTGAGCGGGACGATTAGACCGGCATCGGTTTCCTTCGCCGAACCGGGGTCAATTAAACCTGATGGCTGGCCGCCAATCACGGCTCGTCGTTCGGTCATTACCTGGGTAATCTCAGGTAACAAATTATCTCCCAGAGGCGTTTCCCCCTCCCGGACCTGTTCATAGCTCAAGGTTGTCAGCCTATCGCGGTAGGTTTCCCAGGCCTGGACCGTATAGCGGCGCTGGGTTCGCTCAACTTCAGCCAAAGCGATCTGGGTTTCGGCCAGGAGGCGTCTATTTTCAAGAGCAACAGCTAACTGCCTGGCTAAGGCGATGTAGGGCTGCATTTCCCGTTGGGTGAAATGGTAAGGTTCTTCCCCGTCCAGAATTAAAATTCCCCATTGACGGCCCCCCGCTTGCAAGGGCAGAACGGCTGAAGCTCGCATATTGACCTTTTCCACAAAAGCCTGTGAGGCCGGATCCATCCGTTCATCGTGCTGAGCATCATCAAAGAAGATCGGTTCAGGGTTGAGGAACATGCTTACCGAGGCAAAAACAGAGCGCTCTTGGCGGAATCCAAGCGGTGGAGGCGGCGTCCCCTGGCCGTTAAACCAGTTTGCCACCGCCACCATCGCTTCCACCTCGCCCAGCGAGTTGTATTCAAACTCTAACAATCCAGCCCGATTGATAACCGGCACTGGCCCCCCTTCAGCCACAACTGCCACCAGGTCCTGCAAATCACGGGCCTCGTTAAGCCGGCGGCTGGTCCTGAAGAGGTTTTCAGTTTGAGCCAGCAATTGTTCACGTTGCGTGATGTCCCGGACAAAACCCAACACGCCCCACACCTTCCCTTCGGCATCACGCAAAGGTACTTTAATGGTGCTGAGGAAGACCGGCTGGCCATCAACCACCCCCGGTTCAACATCAATCACTCGGATTTGGCCGCTGTCCATTACCTCGCGGTCATCTGCCCAAAAACCGCGAATGCCCTTCTCCGGGTTGCCTTTGATAATCTCTTCAGGAAAGCCGATGTCCAAATCATTTTTGCCGATGAACTCGTCAACTGAGATATGCATGGAGTTGGCGTATGACTGGTTTACCAGGCGATAACGATGATCCCGGTCTTTTACAAAGATCCAGTCCGGGGTGGCATCAATAATAGAGCGCAGCAACACCTGAGACTCCTGCACCTCGGTCAGGGCCGCCTCGGTTTGCTGGTACTGCCCGGCATTTTGCAGGGCAACGCCCACCTGGCTGGCCAGGGTGGTCATAACCCGTACGTCGTCACTGGTAAAACGCCCGGTCACATCGGCCTGCACGTCGAGCACCCCCAACACCTCATCGCCAATAACGACGGGTACGGCCAATTCGGCCGCCGTATCTGGCAAAAGAGGGTTAGGCATAAAATCAGGGTTCTGGCGCACATCATTGACCATGACGCCCTGACGACTCCGCGCCGCTCGCGCCACCAGGGAGCGCTCGTGGGCCAGGGGAATGTTCCAGCCCTTGGTGATCATGCGCCGGCCAACCTCACCAGCGCCAGCCGCCAACGTGAGTGTATTACCGGTTTCATTTAACAAATAGATATGGGCGTGGTATAAGCCAAAGCGCGTTTTGGTCAAATCAGCTACTTCTTGCAGCAGTTGGTTGGTGTCCAAAATGGTCGAAATGACCGTGCTGACCTGAGCGACCGTTTCCATTTCTACGGCCCGTTTCTGCGTTTGTTCCAGCAGCCTGGATCGTTCCAGCGCTTCAGCCACCTGTTCAGCCACGGCATCTAAGAATGCTTGATCTTCAGGGGACAACGGCTCATCGGCCTCAGTTTGGATGCCCAGAGCGCCAATAAATTCACCATGCACGGCCAGCGGTCTGGCAATAAGGTGACCATTACCTGCAGTCGCCTGGCCGGCTAATTCTTTTTGGATGTTTCCATTGTGAGCCAGCCCCAACTCAGTCAGCGTCGTCGCCTGGACCGAGGTTTGATCAAACAGGTAAGCTGAGGTCGCCTGCTCCCGCACCGATTGGAAGGCTTGCCAGCCTTCGCGGCTCATCAGGCGCTGGAGCGCATTTAACTCACGCACGCGATCTTCCAATTCTTCCGTCCGGGCCTCAACCAGTTCCTCCAGCCGGTCGCGGTATTGCTTTAATTCTTCCTCAGCTTGCTTCTGCTCGGTAATATCCCGAAACGCTTCGATCGCCCCAACCAAATTGCCCTGGGAGTCATACAACCCGGCTGCGCTCAAGTCATAATAGCGTTCTATGCCTCTCGGGAAAACGCGGTTTTCGGCCAAAAGGCTGTGTCCTTCACGCCGGACATTGGTATAGTTCTTGGCTACCTCTTCCTCCGGCTCAAAGATCAGGTCAATGAGCAGCGGGCGACGCTCACCAAAAAATGGTAGAGCATATTCGTAATCGCCTTTACCGAGGATATCCTCGGCCTTAACCCCCGTGACCTCGGCAATAGCTTGGTTCCAGGCAATAACTTTCCCCTCCCGGTCAATCACAAAAGTGGGGGTAGGTAAGAAGTTGATGATATCGCCCAGTCTACGCTCAGATTCTTGCAGGGCCAGCTCTGACTGCTTCTGCTCGGTGGCGTCCCGCAGGGTCTGAATGGCGCCAATAATATTCCCTTGTGCGTCATACATGGGAGCCGCCGTACCCACAAAATAGCGTTCCTGTCCCCGTGGGAAAACGTGCGCTTCGGCGCTGAGGGTATCACCTTCTCGCCGTACATTGAAATATTTCTGTTCAATCTTTTCTAACGGCTCAAAGACCAGGTCAATTAAAATAGGCCGGCGCTCGCCGTAGAAGGGCAGAGCATATTCGTAGTTGTCTTTACCCAAAATATCTTCGGCCTTGACGCCCAGGGCTTCTTCGATAGCCTGATTCCAGGCAATCACTTTGCCTTCCCGATCAATTACAAAGGTAGGACTGGGTAAAAAGTTAATGATGTTGGCTAATCTACGCTCCGATTCCTGGAGCGCCTCTTCAGCTCGCTTCTGTTCGGTAATATCCTCATACATCCCCAACACCGCCACAACATTGCCTTCAGCATCGTGTATCGGCACCTTGCTGGTGCGCAGCCAAATCTGCGTACCGACCGCAGTGGTTTGTGGCTCTTCGTAATTTAGTTTGGGCTGACCTATCTCCATCACCTGACGGTCATCAGCCCGGTAAAGTTCAGCCTGCTCTCGCCAAACCATCTCAAAATCGGTCTTCCCGATGATTGCCTCGGGTGAAGGCAGACTTGCATCCTCGGCGAAGGCGAGGTTGCAGCCCAGGTAAGTGAGATTACTGTCTTTCCAAAAGATACTTTGCGGAATGTTGTCCATCACTACCTGCAATAACTGCTGGCTCTGACGAAGCGATTCTTCCACTTCCTTCCGCTTGGTAATATCCAGACTCATCCCAACCAGACCAATCACCTGATTATTTTCATCAAACAGCGGTATTTTATTGGTCAAGTACCACTTTTTGTTGCCTCCACTATCAACCGCCGGTTCGACGATATTGAGGAGAGGCTGGCCAGACTGGATAACCGCCTGTTCGTCGGCAAAATATTGTTCAGCCAATTCCTCAGAAAAAAAGTCGAAATCGGTTTTACCAATCACCCGGTCTAGACGGTCAACCCCCATCACGTTCAAATGGGCCGCATTGGTAAAGATAAAACGGCTGGCCGTGTCTTTTACAAAGGCATTCGTATCGGGTAATTTATCAACGAGGCTACGCAGCAAATTGCGTTCTCGAGTCAATTCCGCCTCAGCCTGTTTGTAGCGGCTGATATCGTGGATGGAGACCAAAAGATAAGCTTCCCCTTCATATTCAACCCCGCTCAAGCCTATCTCCGTATACACCGGTTCTGTGGTTGAGGTTTGGCAGAGCCATTCAAACCGTTGTGGCTGACCGGCCAGCGCCGCCGCTATTTTCTCCGGCAGCGCCTGAGCCGAATTGCTGCCATCCGGCTGCATAAGAGGTGAAAAATGGAGCAGGGTTTGGTTTAACAGCGCCTCCTGGGAACAACCCAATAGAGCAGCGGCGCTGGCATTGGCCTCCACAATCTGGCCATCCTGAATAACCAGGAGAGCCTCACCGGCCGTTTCAAATAATCGTCGGCATAAATCCTGTTTATCGGTCATTTTGCGTTTCCTCTTTTTCGGCAACAGGCGGCGTTTCTTGTCCCTCAGAACCAGACTCCAGGTAGATAAAGGCGGGCCGGCCCAAGGCCTGGCCTACTTCGCGGGCCACAGTACGCATGACGGTATCCACGTCAACCGAACCGCGAATACGGGTGGTGACTTCACGCAGCAGTTGCTCGCGCCGGACCCGGGCCTGAACTTGTTCAAAAAGATGGCGATTCTCCAGATGATTACTCAAGCGGCTGGCTATTCCGCCCAACAGGGAGCTTTCCTCGTTGAGAAAGTCGTATTTCGCGGTATAGGCAATATAAATTCGACCCTTTATCTGACCACCAATATAGAGACCATGTGTCATCTGGGTGGGCAGCTTAACCGCTTCCGGCACTCCGTAAACTTGTCCCTCATATTCAATCGCTGCCCGGCATAGGACGGGATACTGCATGGCCGGGGGGATTCGCCCAGCCACCCATTCCAGCAGGTCCGGCACCGGCGGCGCAACTTCCAGCTCACGTCCGATGTCGTTCAAACAGGTTAACTCTGCGGCACGTTTGGTTAGCCCTTCTTCCGCTTGCTTGCGCTCAATAGATAAGGCAATCATATTGGCAACAGATTGCATTGCCTGTAAGACATCTTCTGAGAGGGTTTGGCGAGCGAAGAGGGCCATTACCCCAACCAGGCGATCCTCAACAATCAGGGGATAACCGGCAAAAGCCAGCATGCCTTCACGCCTGGCCCATTCCCTATCACCTACTCGTGGATCATTCAAAACATCATTGGTCAGGTGGGGTTCGCGCTCTTGAGCAATCAGGCCTATTTTGAACTTACCAACCGGTACTCGGGCATGGGGTCCATTAATATGGGTATAGATACCGGCGCTGGCCCGCAATTCGAGGACATTTTCGGTGGGGTTGTAAGTCCAAATCCGGGCAAAGGCAGCATCGAGATGTGAAACCATCACTTCGGTGGACTTTTGTAACAATTCCGGTAGGGTCGCACTATGGGTGAGGACCAAGCCCACGTCGCCCGTGAAGGCAGCCAGACGGGCGCGCCTGGCCAAGGTCTGCTCGACTCGCTTGCGTTCGGTAATATCTTGAAAAGTAACAACCGCTCCAATTATTTTATCGCCTTCTTTTATCGGCGTGCTGGTAAACTCAACCGGAAAACCGCTGCCGTCCTTGCGCCAGAAGAACTCCTCGCCGCTGCACACCTCGCCATCTTGATAGCTGGCATAAATGGGACACTCTTCATCCGGGTAGGGGCTGCCATCAGCTTTGGTATGATGCCACAAGCTGTGGCTGGCACGGTCAAGCAGCTCGTTTACCTCGTAGCCCAGCAGGGCAGCAGCAGCTCGATTAACAAAGATATGTTTTCCCTGGGTGTCCAATCCAAAAATGCCCTCGCCCGCCGACTCCAGAATTAACTCATCCTGGCGAGCCAGGCGGTTCAGCCCTGCTTCGACTCGCTTACGCTCGCTAATATCTTCAGAAACGCCAAGCAGATATTTAGGCTCACTATCCTCGCCGCGAATGGGTATTTTCCGGGTATGCAGCCAGCGGACTCCTTGATGCGGGGTGTGGATTGGCTCTTCAGGAATATCCAGCGCCTGATCTCCAGCTAACACGAGGCGATCTTTATCCGTAAAAAAGTCGGCTTCATGGGGAGGGAATAAATCATAATCGTTTTTACCCAGGATTGCTTCCTGGTTAAAGCCAAATAAGGCTTCGCTGGCTTTGTTCCAGAGGATAAAACGCAACTCCCGGGCTTCTTTTACAAAAACCGGAGTGGGGAGATAATTGATGATAGCCTTAAGAAAATCTTGCTCAGCTTCCAGTTCAGCCAGCCGCCGCTGCGCCTGCTCCAGCAGACGGGATTTTTCAGCCAGTTGCTCCTGGAGCTGCTGCATCTGGATTGACTGACCAGACCTGTCGCTCTGATTTTGTTGAAGGATTGGCGCTCTCTTGTTCATCTCTCTAACCTTCCTAACCTCATTCCAGGTGGGTTAAACAGTTACAGACTCCGCCTTGGGCCCCTGTTCTGGCTTGCCATTGGCAGCAATCTCGCTCCGCTTGACCTCAGCCGGCTGCCCAACTTCCGGCAAGTCCATCCGGACAAACGTGCGAGCGGGATTTAAGGCCCGGGATAATTCTGTCACCGCTACTTTAAGCAGGGACTCCAGATCGGGCGCGCGGCGCATTTTATTAGAAATTTGACTGATAAGCTGCTCGCGGCTGGCCCGCTCCTGGGTTTCGTCCAGCAAGCGCAAGGTCTCGGCTGCCTGAGCCACCTGGTCAACTACTGCCCGAATGAGGGCTAACTCACTTTCCGTCCATTCTCGCGGGGCATTACTTTCGTGCAATTGCAAATCACCAATGACGATGTCCCGCAGCATAATTGGCGCTACCAGGGCATGCTGCTCAACCGGGTCATCCTGCTGGTCATTAAGATTCACCACGGCCGGTTTCTTGTGCATCAGAGCTTGTTGTTGAGCCTTTTTGATAACGGCTTCATCAAGTGAAGCTGACTCGCCCAGGCTGAATTGAACTCGTCCCACATTTTTACGGGTTACCCGGCTTCGATCCCAGGATTGCTCAATATAGCGCCGTTGGAGTTCGCCGGCCTCGGCCAGGGCGACCTCAACCTGGGCGAATTGCCGGGCATTGCGGATGGCTACCGCGACTTGATTAGCCAGCGAACCCAGAATCTCGGCATCAGATTCATCCAGGCTGTTCGCCCGATCCACCTGCACGTCCAAAACACCCACAACCTGATCTTCCAGGTTAATGGGCACTGAAATCTCGGCTTTGGTCTCAGGCAGCAGGGGGTTAGGCAGCCAGCCTTCTACCACCCAATCGCGCAGCGGTTTACCCTGCCGTAAATACTGCACCAGGGCCAACACCGGCAGGTAGCCCTGCAAATAGGGATGCTGAGCAATAGTTACTTGAGCCAGGCCAGTTCTAACGGCTTCCAGCGTGGCTGTTTCCAGGTCAAAACCGGCAATAAGCCATGCCGCTTGGGTTTCGGTTTTTATCCGGGCCAGGATGGGCACAGCCTGGGCCGTGAGACCTACGGCGGCAATTAAGTTGGGGTGGGCGTTAATAAATTCCAGCCAAAGTTGGTGGGTAGTTTCTGATTCAATGGTACCGCTGTAAAAGAGATCACTGCAGGTAAAGGCAGTCCCGGCCAGGCCGGCTTTAAAGCCTTCGTAGCGGGCCACCAGTTCTACCTCGCGGGTACCGCTAATACCTGCCACAATCTGGCCGGCCTGATACCCGGCGGCCTGCAGCATCTGTTTAAATTCGATGGCCAGGGCGAAGCCGCCCTGGTAGCCGTCCTGCCCAAACCATGTCCAACTGGCTATATCCGGCCCGGTTAAGTTGGCCGTAACCACCGGAATTCCGGCCTGCTTAGCCCGGTTAAAGTAAGATGGCCAGACCTCTTGAAATTGAGGGATAATGACCAGGCCATCTTTTCCGGCAGCCAGATGCTGCTCAAACGCCTTTACCAATTGGTCGGGCCGGTCGCTGTGAGGTGGGCTGGTTACTTCAATGTCTATGCCCAGGTCTTGGGCGGCATCCTGGGCGCCTTGGCGGATATGCATGGAAAACTCGCCAAAATCAGGCAGCACATAACCCAGTTTCAGCCGAGGAGCGTCTGGCTTCGAGCCAGCGGCCAACTCTTCCAGGCTGCCAAAAATGCGGGTAATATACTGCTGATACCATTGACGGCGGTAGGTGAAATCACCTTCTCTTTGGTAAAGAGTGTCGATGTTTCTAGCAGTCACCACTTCCGGGGCAATCATCCGGGCCAGGTTGGGGGCGAGCACGACCTCTTTGCGCTGGGCGGCGCGGCCGACCAGACCCCGACCCATGGGAATGACGTGGTTTTGGGCTAGCATTGCCTGGCCGGCCTCTCCGGTGGCGCTGGTCAAAACCAATTTTTGACCCGTCTCATCAAGCAGATAAATTTGGGTATGGTAGTAATCAAAGTTGTCCTTAACCTGATTAACTATCTCGTTCATCAGCTCTTCCAACTTGAGAATAGCGGTGAGGCGATTATTCAGAAGAGTAATAATTTCCAGGCCACGGGTGCGATTCTCTAACTTAAGCAGCGTTTGCCGGAGTTGCCCGGTCATGCTGTTGAAGGCAGTCGCCAAAACACCCAACTCGTCAGATCTACCCACCCGGGCCTGCCGCTCCAGATCACCAGCGGCAATAGCCTGCGCCGTCCCGGCCAACTCTTCAACTCGCCTGGCGATAGACCGCCACAAGCCGTAACTAATCCCACCGACCAGAACCACAGCTACGATTGGGAAGACAATCATAAAAATTTCAAGCGACTGAATTGCACCGGCGGTAGCCTCACTCGTCTCCGCTACCTCTTTGTCTGAAAGCGCCCGCGCTTTGGTCATCGCTGTCTCAAAAGCTGCCTCTGCTGCTTCTAGCCCCTCCTCCAAAGCTTCTTCCAGCTCCTCTTCAACGGCGTCCCGATCAACCAGCGAGATAATCGCCGCAGATGCCCCTTGGATGTCGGTCGCAGCGGTCTCAAGTTGGTCGAAGACCTCTAACTCTTCTTCCTCTTCAGCCTCATCAGTCCGCTCAGTCTTGGTGTAGGCAGTTTGGGCTTGCTCTAACGCTGCTACTGCTTCGTCAATTTCCTCTAATGTCTCCGCTTCCTTCAAGAGCACGTATTCGCGGGTCTCACTCAAGATGGTGGCGACGGCACCCTCAATGACATCTAGCGCTTTTTCTTCGACTCGGGCATCCTGGGTCACCTTGTCGAAACTCTCGGCAATATTGGTCATTAAATAGAAGGCAATCCCCACCGCCAGAAAAATGATTATAATGCCACCGATACCCCCCAGTAGGAGTTGCTGGCTGATGGTCAAACTGGTTGGTCGCAACGGCCCCGGGGCATTGGCGGACGGATTTATCTGGGGTGAGGCCTCCTTACTACCTGCTACGTTGGCGTTAAGGTTGTGCATGTTCCTTTGATTGATCTTGCCTTTTTCATCCATAGTTTTCACTCGTTTGGCCGCAATTTAGTGATTTCATCAGCCGTAGGTTAACAGCTAGCTACGTCCATTAGTATCATGGTTTGAACTTTCGAGCGGAATTTCGACGCCCAGTTCCAGCACCGTATGTCGCACGCCAAGCCGCTGTCCCAACTCACGGGCGGCAATCTCCAGCAAAGCGTCCAGGTTGGGCGCGGCCCGCAGTTTATCGGTAATCTCGCGGATAGACTGCTCCCGGCCGGCCCGTTCCTGAGTTTCTTCAAACAGGCGCAGGTTTTCGGCGGTTTGGGCCACCTGCTCGATGACTGCTTCGATTATGACCAGCTCACTTTCAGTCAACACCCGGCTGGGATCAAGACCGTGTATCTGCATCTGACCGATGGGGGTATCCTGCACCATCACCGGGGCCACAACAGCCTTACTGACAATCTGTCCATCTTCAATCGCCACGGTTGTCAAAGTTCGATCTGCCGAAAGATGCTTTTGGGCTTCTGCCACTGCCGTCTCGCTCAATGACCCGACATCCTCCCCGCTATAAAGCGCCCAAGGGCGCTCTCGCCCGCCTGTTTGAGCCTGACTCCAGGCCTGGGTGACATATTGGGCTTGTAGAGCCTGAGCTTCAACCAGGGCCATGTTCACTTCGTTAAATAAACGGGCATTACGGATACCCACCGCCACCTGGTTGGCTAATGAGCGTAACAAACCAGCATCACCCTCGTCCAGTCCACCCAGCTCATCTTCCTGCACATCCAGGACCCCCACCACCTGTCCTTCAACAATAATAGGAACCGCCATTTCAGAATGAGTGTCTGGCAAAAGCGGATTAGGTAGCCAATCTGGTGCTTGCCTTACATTATCCACCCGGATCACTTCACCACTGCGCGCTGCCCTGGCTACCAAACTGGTTTGGGCGTTCAAGGGAATGCTATGTCCGGCGGCTTTCATTTCAGCCCCAGCCTCACCGGTTCCGGCAGCAACAACCAGCCGCTCCCCTTTCTCGTCAAGCAGGTAAATATGGGCATGGTAATAATTAAATCGTTCTTTAACCTGAATGACAACCTCTGCCAGCAAATCGTCCAGATCGAGAATAGTATTAAGCTGTTCCCCCAGAGAGGCAATTGTTTCCAAACGCTGGGTGCGATCAGCTACGCGCTGCTCCAGGGTTGCATACACTTCTTTCAGTTGTGTCGTCATGGCATTAAATGATGTAGCTAATATCCCTAGCTCGTCACGGCTGCTAACCACTGCCCGGGCATCCAGGTTTAGCCCGATTTCTTGGTTCATATCCCCTTCGGCCAATTTAGCGGCTGCCTGGCTAACGGCCAATATCGGTTGAGTGATTGAACGCGTTAACAAGATACCTAAAATTAAAGCGCCGATACCAACAAGAGCCGCCGCGCCGAGCAGTTCGGTGACCAGTCCGGTAATGGTTTCTGTTTCAATAACCCCTGTTTCGGAGAGAGTTCTAATCAGCAGCCAGTGACGGTCGGGATTGGCTGAGTCAAAGCGAACGCGTTTCAAGGCCACAAATTCCTTCCGGCTGCTGTCTCGTTCGGCATAAGCTTCTGTTGAAGAGGTTACGTTTTGGAGGATTGTGGAAAAATCATCATCAACCTTATAATCCGTGTTTCGCTGAAATCCGAACGTCTTAGCCGGATCAGGATGGAACAGATAGTATCCTTCATCGTTTGCCAGATAAACTTGCCCTACCTCGGTCTGTAATCGGTCCAGGATAGCCGAGGCATAAACATTGGTCACCATCACCCCCCGAAATTGATTATTTATGTCAAAAATAGGGGTACTGAACCGAATAACCGGTACCTGCATCTTTTCAAGCTCACCGTACTCCTGGTTAATACTAACCGGTGAGATGTAAACTTGACCCTGCTTTAGCTTTTTAGCTTCGATGAAATAATCTGTTTTGGCTTGATTTACAAGCTCCTCTTCCCAGGGGACGAAAACCTGATCATCATAATAATCAACCCGAACCATCTCATCACCCTGCTCGTTAAGCAAGCGGAGTTGTTGGTAAACTGGTTTGTTCCTCATCATGGCCGAGAAGCTCTGCGTTAAACGGCTGGCCCAGACTCCATAAGTATCCTCGCTGGCCGGATCAACCCCATTATTATCTATGGCTCGAAAGATGGCTTGAACCGGGAAAGTGTCGCTCAGGGCCAATAAATCACTGGGGAACTGCGACAGATACACCTCTAAATCCTGCCCAAGACGTTCGGTCTCTTGCGCAACCTTAAAAGCAGCTTGATCAACCAGGCTGCCCTGCGCGAATAAAAAGCTGAGCAGAGTCACGATGACCATTGGAACCAAGGCAGTCACAATAAAAAATGCAGTCAATCGAACGCTCAAACGGGTACGAAAGATTGAGAAATTGATTTTTGGGACCAATGGCTGACGCATCAAATTCACTTTTGACTTCTGCTTGGGTACAACTGATGCTTTTTGATCTGATTTCTTCATAATTAATCTCTATCCGGCCTTGGGATGGGATGGTTAGCGGCCTGATAATTCGGCCAGAACAGGCTTACTTCAAAAACTGGTCGCAGCCGGAATGACCCCCGACTAACGGACCCATGCTGAGATATTCATCTTCGGGGATGCCCAGGGTTTGATTAACATTGGGAATCGTCTTAACCAATTTATTGTATAGATTACCCTTTTCATCCCGATCAACCACGGTCAAAAAATTGTTAGCAATTGCCTGACGGTTATGATCCAGCTTAACGGGGCCGGTGGGCGAGTCAAATTCCAGGTTACTGAGCGTTTCTTGAAGCGCCTTCTGCCCATCAGATAAGTCGGCATTAATTTTTTCTAAAGCCAGGAGGGCTGCCTTGGCATTGAGATAGTAGCCATGAGCGAAAAGTGAGGGTGAGGGCAAGCCATCGGGAAACTTCTTTTGGTAATTGGCCATAAACTGCTGCCAGGCCGGGTCAGGGTTATCATCGGCTACAGGTCCGGCCGCAGCCGTACCTAAAATATACTCGGCTACGTTTTTTGCCCCTAAGATCGTCTGATCCAGGGTAGATGTGCCGGCAATCAACGGCGCTTTGCCGCCGAAGCGCTGGTATTGCCTAAGAAAGTTGACGGCATCGCTACCGCCTAAGGCGACATAAATGGCATCAATATCGGCCGGGATAGCAGAAATCACGGAACTATAGTCGTTGGTGCCGATAGGAACCCAAAATTGGGTGCCCACTGTACCTCCTGCCCGGCAAAACTCCACCAGAAATCCTCCCACCTGACTATAAGGGTAGGAGTAATCCTCGGCCACAGTCACGATTCGTTTGTGGCCCTGCTCATCGTGAACGTAATTCCCCAAACCGCCCATCCACTGAGCGCCGTCTAAGGAGAAACGGAAGAAATTGGGCGCCGGATCGCGCAGGGTCGTGTCTTGGGCGCCGGAGGTGCCATTAACAAAGGTCTTCTCCGGATGGCTTTTGGCATATTCCTTGATGGCCAGGCCCTCATCACCGGAAAGGGGGCCAACTACGATATCAACATTGTCCTCTTCAACCAGCTTACGGGCGGCGGCCAGGGCTACTTTGGGATCCACGGCATTGGAGCTGGCCTTGATCATCTCGATTTTCTTGCCGGCAATTTCGCCGCCAAACTCGGCAATGGCCATTTCAACCCCACGGACACCGTCTTCACCTAACACCTGAAAAGGACCCTCTAAGGTCGCAACCACTCCGATTTTGATGACGTCACTATTGGTAGGTGCTGCCGGTACCGCTTCTGTAGTAGAGGTCGCATCAAGTTGTTCGGTCGCTGGGGGTGTCGTTTCGGTAGGGTTTTCAGCTCCGGTTGTTTGCGTGGTATTGCCACAGCCGGTAACGACCAGGCCAAAAACTATTAGTATGGTGGTTAAGATCAACCCTACTCGGCTAATACATGATGCTTTTAGCATATACTTTTTAAACATTTGATTTTTGTCTCCTGAGGTTAGTTTAAGTCTGCAAATCCCGTCTATTTGGGTTAATTTTGGAGTTCAGGCCACGATTATTGCTTATGTCCATTCCCCCTCAAATCGGGCTTAGGAGATGGCTCAGGTTCCCGCCCTAACTCAAACATCAAATGGGGTACTCCCAACCGTTCGCCTAATTCGCGAGCAGCTACCTTTACCAGGGCGTTCAGGTTAGACGCAGCGCGTAATTTATCCGTAATTTCGCGGATAGTCTGCTCCCGCCCGGCCCGTTCACGGGTTTCGTCAAACAGGCGCAGGTTTTCGGCAGTTTGACCCAACTCCTCGACGATAGCCTCGACGATAGCCAGGTCATCTTCCGTCCAGGCCTGGTCAGCTTTGGCCGGGTATAATTGCAGGATACCAACCCGAGTATCACGGATGGTCACAGGAGCCACAACAGACGGCGCGGCACTGTTACTGACGGCCACCACAGCAAGATTATCTTGAGCCAGAGCTTGTCGTTTGGCCTCGACCACAGTTGCCTCGTCTAAAGCAGGCACGTCGGGGCGGGTATAGTGGTGTTGTCCATGCTGGGCCACAATTCTGGACTTATCCCAGGCTTTTTCCAGGTAACGTTCTTGAGCAATCCGAGCTTCGGCCAGGGCGGTTTCAACTTCATCAAAGAGACGGGCATTGCGCATACTGACGGCCACCTGGTTGCTCAAGGAGCGTAAGAGGTTCGCATCCCCCTCGTCCAGGCCGGCAATTTTATCCTCCTGCACATCCAGTACCCCCACAACTCGCTCCTCCAGCGTAATCGGCACGGCCATTTCGGAGTAGGTATCGGGCAGCAGGGCGTTAGGTAACCAATCCTGGGCTTCGCGAACATTGTCAACTCGAACAACTTCGCCGGAACGGGCGGCGCGAGCGACCAGGCTGGTGGGGGCACCCAGGCGAATACTATGCCGCTTAGCTTTCATTTCTACTCCGGCCTCTCCCGTTCCTTCGGCCACCATCAGATTTTCGCCCTTATCGTCAAGCAAGTAGATGTGAGCGTGATAGTAGTTAAAGTTATCTTTGATCTGGTTAACCACTTCTCTTAATAACTCTTCCAGCTTGAGAATACTGCTCAGGCGCTCGCCGAGCGAAGCGGCCACTTCCAGGCGGCGAGTCCGGCTGATTACCCGCTGCTCAAGGGTGGTATAGAGGTCTTCAAGCTGCGCCGTCATATCATTAAATGACGTCGCCAAAATCCCCAGCTCATTGCGGCTGCGGATATTGACCCGCGTCTGCATGTGACCGGCGCTAATCTGGGCTGAGGCTTCGGTTAACCGTTGCAGGGGCCGGACGATCTGGCGGGAGAAGTAGATGCCTAAGCCAACAGTAATTCCCAGGGCAAATAACAGGGCCAGACTCATAACGCCAAGCATCTCCAAGATCGGGGCATAAGCTTCGGCGGTGGGAAGTTCAACTACCACATTCCAGCGCACGCTCCGCACCGGGGCAATCGCGCCCAGTACATTTTCGCCCTGTAAACCCTGATACGACGTTATCCCGGCGGCAGACTCAAAAAATGAAAAGAGATAACTGAGCGGCTCTCTACTTCCGAATAAACCACTTCCTGGACCAGTACTCGCTCTGAGGGCGTCCACTGAACCCACCGTCAAATACTTCACAAACGGTTGGTCCGAAACGTCCCGCAACTTAAACGTCTCGGCCGTACTATCCGGCTCAGTAATTAAGAAATTACGATTATCCAGAATATAAGCATAGCCGGTTTGGCCCACTTGAGTCTCCGAAACAACAAACCAGAGATACTCCAGGTTAACCCGGGCCAGCAAAATACCGGCCACTTCATCCTGCAGGTCACGAATAGGAACAGCCAGGGTCACTACCGGCAGGCTGGTGGCGGGGTCAATTTCAACCGGGCCGACATAATCCTCTTGCTGTTTGAATGAACGTAAGAAGGGAGGGGAATCGGCCAGATTGCCGGTTAAGGGCAATCCATGCGGCGAAATTGCGGCAATAATCTGACCATTGCGGTTCAAAACAGCGACTGACTCATAAGCCTCATTGTGCCGGGTTAGCCCTTCGATCAAACTCTGCTGAATTTCAGGGGGAAGATTAGCCAGTCCCCGTACCCGGGCCAGGTAGCCTAATTTGCGCTGCAAATCATCCAGATAGGTATTGATTTCGCCTGCCGCCGCCCGGCTGAGATCTTTCTGAGCCTGCCCCACTTGTTGCAGTTGCGCCTGGAAGCTGAGGTAAATTAAAATCCCTGCGGTAAGCAGTAAACTCAACCCGACCAGCAAAAAGAGGCCGTATCGAAACTGGTTGGCGATGGAAAAAATACCCAAATGTGGTACAGGGGACGCCTCTTGGCTTTTACTTGACTGGTTGTGCTGCTTGTTCATCGGCTGAACTCCAGAGCGAAACTATTGATCCTATGACGAATACCCTTGCGGGTTTTTGCAGAAAAAAAATAAGCCCTTTGGCCAGGAGGGCGAAGCACATTTCGCCCTCCTGTAACTTCAGCGGGTACTTACTGGGTCACATCTATTTTACCTGTCACAATATCTTCTCTAATAGTCTTGACCCGCGCCTCTTCTTCGGAGCTTAACAGCCCATAGAAAGGAGCCAGGTCCTGGGCGCCTTCTTGCAGCCCAAACTTATACTGCTTACCCTCCCAACGACCCTGTTGGACCAGCGTGGCCCCTTCTAGCACCAACACAGGTAATCGTTGAATACCACTTGTTAGAATTGTGTTTGGAGCCATGTCATGCTGATCCAGAGACCAGCCAAGGGCATAAACCCCGGCATTTTTGGCAGCCTCAAATACAAGCCGGCTTTCGGCGTCCACGTTACCGACCAAAACATCAGCGCCTGCCTTGATTTGATCTTCAGCAATCTGTTTAGTTTTGGCTTCGTCAGTCCAGCTACCGACCCACTCGGTGGCCACCTCCACTTTAGGATTAACAGCCTTAGCGCCTCGTTCAAATGAAGTAGCCTGCTCCTGCATGTGAGGGTAATCCACGCCCCCAATAAAAGCCAGCTTGTTTGTTTTGGTTTTAACGCCTGCCACAACTCCCATGAGATACCCAATTTCACTATCTCGAAAGCTCAAGGCGCCCAAGTTTTTATTGTTACCGGCGTAACCGGCCATTACCGCAAACTTGGTCCGGGGAAACTCTTTAGCCACAATTTCCGCCGCAGCAATATACTCACCCCCATGACCGATAATAAAATCGTAACCATCTTGAGCATATTGGCGAAAAACTTTCTCGCTATCGGCCTCGGTGATGTTGACAGTGTGGGCCACCTGAGCACCCAGCTCCTTTTCAATCAACTCTAACCCCTCGTAACCGGCTTGACTCCAGGCTCCGTCATTCGCCTCGCCGGGCAGCACCATCGCCACCTTAAAGGCGCCCGGAGCAGCTTTGGCTGAGTCTGGTGAGCTGGCGTTCGGTGCACCGCCACAGCCAGTCAAAACCAAAATAAACAGGATCGAAATGAGATAAACGACAAGTAGGTTTTTCCTAGTAAACATTTTTAGCTCCTTTAAGATAAAACTAATGTTTTATTAATGACCATTGTTTGATAAAGTTTTAGCCGGTGCTGGCGATTGTGTATCTGGCTCCAGCCCCAGCTCCACGACCACATGCCCCGCTGCAAGGCGCTGGCCCAATTCGCGGGCGGTAATTTTTACCAGTTGTTCCAGGTTGTTGGCGGCGCGCATCCGCTCGGTAATTTCGCGAATGGTTTGCTCGCGGTGGGCACGGCGTTCCACTTCCGCCAACAGCCGAGATCGCTCAGCTTCAGTCCGGCGGGTTTCGATGGCGATCGCAATCTGGCCACATAATCCTACCAGCAAGAGCTGGTCCTCTACATTCAGCCCATCCACTTTATCACTCTGCACATCCAGCACCCCAAAAATCTCGACACCCAACGTGATCGGCACAGCCAGTTCCGCCCTGGTTTCAGGCAGCAAGGGGTTGGGCAGCCAGCTTGGTTCTTGGGTAACATCGGGCACCAGCACCGGACTGCCCTCCCAGACTGCACGGACAACCAGGCTCTGTTCGGTCGAGAGAGAAATTTGATGGCCCATTTCTTTCAATTGACGACCTGTTTCGCCGGTGCCAGCTTGTAACACCATATCACCCTCTACCATGGTGTAGATTTGGGCGTGATAATAGCCAAACTGGGTCTGCATCAGGTCAACAACCTGGTGGAAAAGGTCGTTCATGGTCAGGGTTCCTGCAACCTGCTGCGCCACTTCAGTAATAGCCTGGATCTGGCGGGTAAGTCGCGCCAACGACTGTTGAATTTGCTCCTCCATCTGTTTACGCCTGGTGATGTCGCGGTCGGTGCCGCGGTAGCCTTTGAACTGCCCATCGGCATCAAAGAACGGCAGACCGCTGGTTTCAAATACCACCAGATGGCCGTCTTTATGCTGGTTGATATTCTCTAGCGCTACCAACGGCTGCTGAGCCGCCAGCAGGGGTCCAAATACCCCCACCACCCGCTGCGCTTCTTCGGGTGGCATGAAATCGAACGGGGTCTTGCCCAATACCTCTTCCGGTTCGTAACCCAACAGGTCTGTGACTTTGGGACTGACATAGGTATAGGTCCCGTTCTGGTCCACCTCCCAGATCCAATCACTCAGGGTTTCCACTAACCCCTGGAACCGCTGCTGCGATTCCCGCACGGCTGCTTCCGCCTGTTTACGGGCAGTGATATTGCGGATAAGCCCCAGGTCGGCATCTTCACCCCGGTACTTAATGACTCCAGCGGACAATTCGGCGTCAATAATGGTGCCGTCCTTACGGAGAAGTTTGGCTTCATAAATGGCGGGAACATCCTCACCGGCTAATCGCGCTTTTATCCTGGCGGCCACTAAACTTCTACTCTCAGGGGCTATGTAGTTAATCAAGGAGGTATTGATCATCTCATCGGGTAAATACCCTAACATATCCGCCATCGCTTGATTCAAAAATTTAAGTTCATTGGCCTGGACAATGACGACACCATCGGCCGCCTGCCTGACGATAGCCGCAGATCGTTCCTCTGACTCACGAAGAGCCTCTTCGGCTTGCTTGCGAGCCGTAATGTCTTCCTTGACTGCCAGAAAATGAGTTACTACCCCGTTCTCATCTTTAATGGGTGAAATGGAGGCAAATTCCCAGTAAAGCTCCCCGTCCTTCTTCTTGTTGCAAAATTCTCCCTGCCATTCACCGCCAGCCCTGATGGTTTCCCACAACCGTTTATATTCTTCAGGGGAGGTTACGCCTGATTTTAAAATGCGAGTATGTTGCCCTAGCGCTTCCTCGCGAGTGTAACCGGTTGTTTTAGCAAACTTGGGATTAACATATTCAATGTAGCCACTCGTATCAGTAATGACAATCGTATTGACGCTCTGCTCAACGGCGCGAAATAATTTACGGGATTGTTCCTCGGCTTGTTTGCGCTGGGTGATATCGCGATTGATCCCAATTAATCCAATGATTTTCCCCTTGTCATCTTGGAGGGGTATCTTGGAGGTCAAATTCCAGCGGGTCTGCCCTGTTGTTGAGTCTACCAGGCGTTCTTCATGGTTGAGTAAAGATTGGCCCGATTGCATAAGCGCCTGCTCATCGGCGCGAAATTGGCGAGCCAATTCAGGCGGAAAAAAGTCAAAGTCTGTTTTGCCAACAACCTCATCAGGAGATGAAACCCCCAGCAAATGAGCAGTTGCTTTATTTAATAGAATAAATCGGCTCTCTGCGTCCTTGGCATAGACATAATCGGGCAGGTTGTCAATGAGTGTTGATACCAGGCTTTGTTGCTGAAGCGATGACACTTCTGGCGCTTGATTGGCCGCCTTGTCGTTGTCTTGCGGCAATTCGGGTTGGGCAGCCAAATTTGAAACCGGGGTGGAGTCAAAAGAAAAAGAATTAAAAACTGTGGCTCGCACTTCGGCCAGCGTTTGCCACAAAAATTTTCCGGCCTCTAAATTGGTGACAACAGGGGTGAGGGTTTGTCCCAGACATTCAATTTCGACCAGCGAGTGAGGCAGTTTGGCCGGACTCGACGCAACGGGGGGAGTATTAAGCTGTTCTTCAAAGAGACAGCGGAGAGGATCAGGAGTTTCGACTTCACAGGCTTCAGCTACAGTTTTAATCAGCCGGCGAGCCCGGGTAGTCCGGCTATCGGCAGGGAAGGCAGCATAATCTCCATCCTCCTGTGACAAAAGCCGATCATAAGTTGCAGCTAGATTTGCCACATTCAGAAGGATAAAATTGGCAAACTCTTTTAATGCCGACATGGCAAACTCCTTAAATTCAGAAAGAGCAGGGCTAAGACAGCCTCTCCGACACTGGATGCCGAAGATTTAATCAGCCATTCGATAGAATTCTTGCAAGATATTAGAGGCCAGCGTTGGACTCAAGATTACTTCCCCGCTAACCACCTGGCGAATGGCTGTAGTGATCGCGCAAAAATCATCTTTCCCATTCCGTTCAAGGCAGCCGCGCGCTCCTGCTTTGATCGCTTCAATAGCATATCTATCATTGGGAATGGACGAGATTCCCAGGATGCGAATGCGCTCATTTTGAGCCAGGGTGGTTTGAATTGCCCGGATGCTGTCTAACACCGGCAAATGCAAGTCCATCAGAACCAGATCCGGCATGGCTGTCTTGCATGTATTGACCACACCTTGGCCATCGCGAACATGATCAATCACTTTAATATTTTCCTGCTTATCAAGAAAAGCTTGTAGTTTTTTGGCAAAGGTTGCATCTGGATGAGCAATTAATACTCGAATCAGTTTTTCCATAGTAATTACTTTGTCCTTTACCAGCACCCACCAGGATAAGGGGCGCTCTTGGAGGCCAGAGCGATCTCCTGCAAGTTATAATTTGACGTCGAAGTGTTAGTCAACCTCACAAGCTATAACCCGCTCCCACCAGCCAGGGGAAATTTGCTTAATTGTGCTAACGCCGTACCAACCCGTTGCCATAATGACAATATCAATGCTTAACCAAACTATTATAAGCTGCAACCATCCCGCCATCTTATTACCTCAACCTGTTCTGCCTTTAGTTTTGAGTACAGCTAAGGCAGATATACCTTAACTCATTATCCAGATTATAGAAGATGCCAGGCAAAATTTACAGAGGCGAAAGTACCGACAAATGCGCCTTTTTCTGGATGACAGAAAGTACTTGCGGGCACTGCCCCAAAGTACCATAAAAAAACACCCCCACAGGAGTGTTCTTCTCACTAAAAAGTTTTCCAAAACGACGGATACTCTCCTGTTTCCAAACCGGGTTTGTGAACAGGAGGGGAAAAGGGTGGCAAAACCAGAGGTTTTAAGTTCCTTCAACCAAACCATCCCGTACGGCGCGAATAGCAGCCTCGGTGCGGTTATTAACCTGCAACTTCTGAAAAATAACCGAAAGATAGTTCTTGATTGTCCGCTCAGATAAGTTGAGATCGGCGGCAATGTCCTTATTGCTGGCCCCGCCAGCCACCAGGGTCAGAATTCGGCGTTCCTGGTCTGTCAGAGGCTGTAACTTGGGGATATTTTCTTCTTTATCGGCCAAGCGGCGAAATTCGTTCAGTAAGCGGGTGGTCATTTCTGTGTCAATAACTGCCTGTCCTCGATGAACGGTTCTGATAACTTCCAACAGGCGTTTGGAACGGGTATCTTTTAGGAGATATGCTTTTGCTCCGGCTTTGAGGGCCTCAAAAACATAAGCATCCTGCGGGTACATGGTCAAAATGATGATACCAACCGCCTCATCGTCCTTCAGGATGGTCCGGGTTGCTTCGACCCCGTCAACCACCGGCATGTTAATATCCATTAAGATAACTGTCGGCTTGAGCTTTGCCGCTAACCTGATTGCTTCCAAACCATCTTCGGCCTCGCCAACAATTTCAATATCGTCCTGGTCTTCTAATAAGGAACGAATACCTTCTCTAAAGAGAGAGTGATCATCAGCCAGCAAAACGCTTACTTTACTCATAAATAGTTGCCTACCTTAATCGGTTAGATGGAGGTTTCATTGATTATCATTGCTCATGCCCGTCTGCAAAGGCAGTTTAGCAAAAACACTGGTTCCCTGGTTGGGCTGGCTGTCAACAACTAGTTGCCCGCCAACGCGCTGGGCACGCTCTCGCATCGAGATTAACCCCAGGCCACGACTGCCAGGCTTTTTGGGCGAGTCCTGATCCTGTTGGTCCGGACGGCTCTGCCGGTCCAGATCAAAGCCCTGCCCATCATCCTGCACTTCCAGCGTAACCCACCGGTTATCTTTTATGGATACCTTCACTGATAGTTGACTGCAATTGGCATGCTGCTGGGCGTTTGAGAGCACCTCTTGCAGGATACGGTAAAGACTGCTCTCAATCTCAGGCGACACCTCCACAAACTCTCCCTCAACGACGCAAGTTGTCTTCAGATTCCAGCGCTGGCCAAACTCCCCCACAAAATTCTTCAGCACTTCAAACAGGGATTTGCCCTCCAATTCTACAGGACGCAAATCAAAAATATTGCGCCGGATCTCTTCGATATTCTGTTTCAACAGGCCGCTGATTTGCTCCAGTTGTTTCTCTAGTTTACCACCTTCTTCAACCATATTCAAGCAGCGGTCTACTTGAATCAACAGATAGGCCAGATTTTGGGCCACGCCATCGTGCATATCCCGCGCCAATCGCGTCCGCTCTTCCACGATCGCAATCTCACGGGTCTTTTGCAGGAGTTGGGCATGCTCAACCGCACTGGCTACCTGAAAAGCCAAAGATTCCAGGGTTTCCAGATCACTCTCGTCAAAAGCATAGAGCATTTGGCTGGCGACCATAATCAGGCCAAGCGTCTTACCACCGGTAATGAGCGGGGCAATCATCACCGTGCAAATTTGTTCGTCCACCTGGCCTAATTCCACCCGATAGAGGTTTTTGCTATCCTCCTCAGTAAGAATAAGAGGTTTGGCCTGATGAATCACCTGGCCCATAAGCTTTTCGGGCTTGATTTTAAGGGTCAGCGTTCGGGCCGGGCGAGTAGATTTCCGGGCAAACCCGGCTGAAGGTGCTGATTTTTGCCGGTCATTAGGTGAAGCCTCACGGGGGGTTAAGGCAGGATCGTAAATCTTTTGAAGAGTCAGTTTTGAACCATCAATCAAACCGATAGTAACCCGAACATCATCTTGTTGAGTGAACTCCGGGGTAAAAATTTGGCTAATATCTCTGCCAACTACGGCCAGCAGTTCGTCCAAATCCAAACCCCGGCTTACTACCTGGCTGATCTTTTTAATGGCTTGTAACCGCTCAGTGCGGGCCTGAACTGTCCGCTCCAGTTTATCCGAATAAGTATGAATCTGCTTGAAGAGCTGGGCATTTTCCACTGCTCCGGCCATTAATTGACTCAGAGCGCTGAGTAAGTTCAAATCATTTGTGCCGAAATCGCCCGTCTGCTTATTAATTAAGATGACCAGGCCAATAATAATACCGCGCGTCTTTAGCGGTGCAACCAGCATGGTCTGGATTTTTCGATGGAGGATTTGATCCAACTCGTCAAATAAGTGGGGATTCTCTGGAGTCAGCTTGAATAGGCATGGTACTCCCTCTAAGATAGCTTGCTCAAACAGTTTAAGGTGAATACTTAATTTAGTTGTGACCAGATCGGCTGCGCCGGACCCGCTGGCCGCCGCCAGGGTCAGCTTATCGTCGCTGCTATCTACCAAAAGCACATAGCCGTTCTCGGCTAACAAGGCGATGCAGACCCGATCGGTAATGATGGCCAGCAGCTCATCCAGAGCAATCGTCGAGGTAAGGGCCTGGCTGGCATCATTTAAAACGGCCAAATCCCGCAGACGCTGGGCCAGGTCGCGGTACAGGCGAGCATTCGCCAGGGCAGTTGCAGCCTGGCTGGCCAAGCTGTTCAGCGTCCACAAATCATGGTCGCTAAAACCGCCGGCGTAACTTTGATCAATATTGATGACCGCTTCGGCCTGGTTCTCTACAAAAATGGGGACGACCAATTCGGACCTGATCTCCATCCCCTCGATAGTCAGAACATCGCTATCTTTAGAAACATTGTTGACCAAAAGAGATTGGCCTAGCCTGACAGCTTTACCAATCAAGCCATCGTCTATACTTTGCCGGTAGAGGCCCGGGGTAAGGGATGGCGGCGCTTCGCCATAGATCGCCTTCAAGATGAGAAATGAGCGGGTTTCGTCAACCTGCAAAATGGCCACTCGATCATAATGCAGGCGCTCGTAAATAGCTTTAGCCAGGGCTTCAAAGAGATTATTCATTTCCAGAATGGTTGAGATCTCGCGGGCAACCTCATTAATCAATTTGAGCCGGGTGGCTTGATCCTCCCATTCCTCAAAAAGTTGGGCATTTTCTACGGCAATGCCAATCTGGTAAGCCAGGGTAAAAACGTAACGGGCATCAGTATCGGTAAAAGCGTCCGGCTCATTCTTGTCAAGAGTGAGGACCCCAACCACACGATCTTTATAAATCAGCGGAACTCCCAGCCAGGAACGGATACGGCTTAACTCGGGCCGAGGCTCCCAATATTCGCTTTGGGTCACATCCTTAATAATGAGAGGAAGCTTATTATTAACCGCGTGCCAGGCCGAATTCTTCTCATTTCGGCGATAGATATTCATCCCCCGCCGGTAATCTGAAAAGCCTCGGGAAGCGGCTGCTTCCAGAAAATCTCCCTTCAAAAGCAAAAGGGTCGCACTGTCAAAATCAACGGTTTTCTGGACCTGGGCCAGGATTTCATCCATCAGATGTTCCACATCAAGACTGGTGCCAATGAGCGCGCTGATGGCGTTGAGAGAGGCCAGGCGTTGGTTAGCCTGATTTAAGGCTGCGATTTGAAACTGGAACTGCTTGACCGCTTGGTCATCCGGCAAGGGGGTTAACAACTCAGGTAAAGGAGCCAGCGGGGGCAGCACGGCGTGGACGCTTTGCAGCAGTTCATCAACCTGGATAGGTTTATTTAGCAAGCCAGTGAAGTTAGAGCTAAAGCTCGACAATTTATTCTGTTCCCGGTTGTCATTCCCAATCACCAGAATCGGGGTCTGGGGCATGAACATCTTTAAACGGGCAACCAGTTCGTGGCCTTCAATGTCCGGTAAAGCCAAATCTATTAAAACCAGGTCTGGCTGAATCATGGCACAATACTGCACAGCCGTCGGACCGTCGGCGGCAATGATTACATTATACTGTTCGCTGAGACTACTTTGGATTAGTTTCTGAGCAGCCTGATCATGGTCAACATAAAGAATAGTGGCCATAGTAATTTATCCCTGATGGCGTAACAGCTTGCTCGCCAAAGATGAAGAACACACACCCTAAATTTTACGGCATTACTGTCGTTTATACAAGGAGTATCTTCTTATTATTAGCTGAGGGAGAATTAAGGGGGAGAGGGTCGGCTGACCCTCTTTATAGCTCTTTTCTAAACCCGCTTTTGGAAAGCTCAAACCAATTTCAAATTTGGCTGTGTTATCATTTATATAAGGCAGGATGATTAGCGGTCAAGTTCAGGAAGATTTTTTGATATACGAAGATCTCAAGGTGTAATGCTCAAGTGTCAATTTTGCCAGACAACCCATGTCATTAACACAATATTTTGTAACGAATGTGGTTACTGTTTGCTTGACAAGGAAAACCGGGAAACCGACCATTTAGACGTAACCGCCATTGCCTGGCGGGGTGGGCCATCCTCTCAGTCCCAGGCTCTTATTTCAGATCAACAACCTGCGAGACCAACCCTTATTCGCCTCAAAATAGGCGACAAAAAACGCGAGGTCGAATTTCCGTTTAACAAATTCGTCTATCTGGGGCGGATGGACCCTACGGTCAATATATTTCCTGAGATTGACCTGACCCCTGATGGTGAGGCAGCCAAAAGCGTCTCGCGGCGTCATGCCGGTATCTTTAGCCAAAGTGGGACTATTATCATCGAAGACCTGGCCAGCAGGAATGGCACTTTTATTAACGGTAATCGCCTCGTTCCCTATTTGCCCGAAGCGCTCCACGACGGGGACATCCTACAACTCGGCCAACTGCTCATTGAAGTTTACATTCAAACTTTCTAAATCTTCTCTCGTTCCCAACCTGAGTTTAGGCACGAGAGAACAAGATGGCGAAGATCCTCAGCTACCCAAAAATCAGCCAGACTTTGGTTCCAGATGGATAACCATGCGCACCTCGTTACGTCCCGGCTTGGCCGACACAACCATTTCATCCACCAGCCGCCTGATCAAAAACATTCCCAACCCTCTTGGGTAACCAGGACGGCTTTCAAATCCCTCGTCCACATCAGCTATTTCAGGAATTGGTTTTTTCCCTTTATCAACCACATTTAAGGTCAAAGATTTGTCCTGAACAGTCAATTCCACCAGAACTTTGATCCCCTCGTTGGATTGATTGCCATGCTCAATCGCATTGGTCACAGCTTCGCTGATGGCAGTTTTTAAGTCTTCAATCCGATCCGGGGAAAAACCCATGCGCTGGGCTACTGTGGCTGCCGCCGCCATAGGAATTTTCTCATAGCCCAATTCACTGGGGATGTAGATCTCGACCACTTTGTCTTTCTTTTTAGCCATTATCTGAGTCCATGCTAGGCTCGTATCCTTGATTTAGGAGTCATCCTTCAGTGAGTCCAGGTAATTCTGCAAAATCACTGCCGCTGCGGCGGCATCAATGGCTACTTTCTTTTTCCCCAGGGCGGACAGCGACGCGGCCGCATCAACCGTCGAATAACGCTCGTCAAAATATTCAATGGGGACAGGCAGCGTTGCTGCCAGGGCTTCGGCGTAACGCATAACCCGGCGAGCTTGCGGCCCGATCTCTTCCGGGTCACTTAGCGAATAGGGCAGGCCAACAATGACCCGCTCCAGCTTCAATTCAGTCACCAGGCGTCTCAGCCTGGCAAAATCTTCCTGCTTGGATTTGCGCTGCAAAACGCTATGCGGTGTGGCTAAAATACCGCTCTCACTGATGGCAATACCAATACGTCGCTCACCAATATCCAAGGCCATCAGCCGCATGGAAACTCAATCACTGTCGGCCACCAAGGTGACCGCCTCTTTGATGACCACTTCAATACGAAAGGGTGAGTAAGGTAATCGGCCCAGCCACTCCACAAACCAGCTTGGCTCCAGTTCCACACCGGGGACAGTGGCCAGATCGTACCGCTGATTCAACAAATTTTGAGCCTCACCAATGGGCAGCCAGGCGACCTCATCGGCTACTTCATGCTTGTCAATAACAGGTACCGCCAACCCTGAAGCAATGATGCGGAAGGTGACTGTCTGTTCCTGAATATCCAGAACTTCACCCGCTCCAAAATGCAGGCCGCGAGTATCCAATTCATAACCGGGCGGAACTTGGGCTTCCAGAGCGGCCAGGGCCAGCCGGTTGGCATTGTAACCACCCACGACCGTGCCGCGTACCACCGCCTGCATCTCACCCCCAAAGGTATCGGAAAAATCGCCTGAAAATTCTCGATACTTCACATCCAGCACAATTACTTGCAGCGTCTCCGGGGAGATAAACTCCTGCTCGCCCAAAGAGGCCTGCAACTGGCTCAACCCTTCCTGCTGAATTTTCTGGCGAAGATAGGCTTGCAGCCGCTCTTTATCATCCTGGACCACGATTTTGGCCGGTTCCATCTTCCCGCCCCCTAAAGGCTGCTCGTTAATAACCCTGGCCAGCAAGCCAAAAGTTGGGTCTTCAAAGCGATTAAGCTGGCCCGCCCCAACATTACTATCAGGCCCCGGTTCAACGGCAATCACCAGCGTTGGGGTCGAAGTAGCGCCGGTCCCGGGTGGGATCGTTGTGGTATAGGCAGTAACAAATTGAAGCGGCTGTCCTGCCGAAGTAGTCAGCGTGGTACTGACAGGAATAAGCTGCGGCTGCTCGGTCCGGTTGATAAAAGTAACAGCTCCTTCGGCCCTGCCCACCGGAGCTAACTCCGTTTGGGTCGTTTCAATTTCGCCTGATAAGGCCAGTTCTACCTGGGCCGTCCGCGCCGGAAAAGTGAGCGTTTTGAAATCTACCGATTTAGCCGTGGGATCAGCTTTAACAATGAGATTCGTTTCCAGCGGTTTCGCCACCGGAATGAGGGTCACCGTCGCCTGCGGCAAAAGGGCAAAGCCACCCACCACCAGGGCCAGGGCCAGAATGCCCAGCAAGATCAACGCGCCAAACTGCTGCCAGATGTTGACTCGCCCGCTGCCCTGGATCACCCGATATTTTTTACGCTTAGCTCGCCTGGCCTGGCTCCCACGTTCCTCCACCGGCGCCGGTGCGACCGGCGGCGTCGTTTCCTGGGGCGTTGCGACCGGAGTTTCTGACGAAACCCAGCCGGCCCATTTGGCGCTGTGCAGATTAGCAAAAGCTTTGATCCCCGCTACCTTGGCAAAATCCCGCACCGTCGGGTGGTCGCTGAGCACAGCCAACTCGACGGCCCTGGTTTGAGCCGCCCGGGCCAGCAGTTTCATATTGACCAGGCTTTGCAGGGCCTTATTTTTGCGCGGCGCTATCAGCAGCAAGCGTTTGACCCGCCCGTTTCCAACCGTAGGCGGAACCAAGGCAAAATCCATTCTACTTCGAATGGACGTAATATCATCCGTTTCTTCAAGCTTCAAGACAACTTTTTCCATATAACGACTGAGGTTAATCCTCCAATATTCAGAACAATACTACTCACAGAGCAAAAAAGTGAGCTTTTTCACTCCGCACAATCGTAGACATACTAATCCGGCAATCCCACCAGCAGACTCACAGCCAGTCCGAATAAATTGTAATCCAAACCCTGAGTCAAATCTCTGGCTGCAACCAATGCCTGAGCGCCCAATCGAGCCACTTCCGGGGCACGCTGAAAAAGCGCCGGGTCGGTACGCAGCAGCTTATCCAGGCCCGGGAGCAGATTGCCTCCACCAGTTAAATAAATTTTGCGCGGCAGCGGCTTTCCCTGGGCGGACTCGGCTAAAAAATCCATCACGGCATCATACCAACGACACCGGGCTGTACCCAAAACAGCCTCAAGTTGGCCAACCTTCTCTTCGGGCAAAGCGTTGGCCACAAACGCTCGTTTTAATTTTTCAGCCTCAGCCAGGTCAAGGCTGAGAGCCTGGGCTATAGCTTGGGTAAAAAATGACCCGCCAAATGGAGTCGAGCCAGCCGCCACCAGCGCATTATCCCGGATTAAACAAATATCTGTGCCGGAGAGTCCGGTATCTAGAATAACAGCTTCAGCCTGGGGAGTTACCGCGGCCAGGGCCTGCGAGGCTGCCACCACATTAGCCACTTCCAAATCAAGCCGGTTGGCCAGCACCTGCAGGGCACGTAAGGCGCCCGCTTGGCCAGCCACGCCAAAAACCGACAGGGAAAGCTCCTGGCCGGTCAGCCCCAGGCCCTCCAGCACCAGGTGATCATCCAGGCGAATCCCGGCGTCCGTCACCGCCAGCGCTTGCCACTGGCCGCCTTCAACTGGCAAATGGGCCAAGTTCTGGCGCACCAGACGTTCGGCCCTGGCCCTGAGATGGGCCAGTTCTTTTGCCGTAATCGGTTCCTGCGCTTTGGGGCGGGTTTGCTGGACTGTAAACAACTGGCCTATACTGGCTCGACCGGCCAGGGCAAAGATCACATCATCCGGCACAATTTTGTACCCAGCCACGGCCTCGGTGCTGTCCTCGGCCTGAGTAAGGGCCGCGTTGACCGGGGCAGTAACCGCTGCCGCCTCAAGCCGCCCGCCGCTAATATCGTGTCCGCCCGTCTCCGCCAGCCCACAGCCGATAATTTCCACTTCCGGCTGATTGGGCTTGACCAGCGCCACCACGGCTTTGACCGTATCCCGGCCAATGTCAACCAGGCTGTAAGCTGTAGGTCTTTGTTTTGTCCCTTGAGGAAACCGGCGCAGGAATTTCATGGAGCTGAAATCTCTAAAATACGAGTCTTAACGTTTACTTATTCAATTAGCAGAAAGCTAGCGATAGACCTCCCGCCGATGCCTGATGCGTAGAACTGTATAGCATTCCCTTAACCAATCGCCTCACCGACCAGGCCCTCCACCTTGGCCAGCGCATCGCCCAAATAGGCCGCGTCCTTGCCCCCGGCCTGGGCCATCGTCGGCTTGCCGCCGCCGCCGCCGCCAACGACCTGGGCCACCTCTTTAACCAGCTTGCCCGCATGCAGCCCGCGCTTAACCAGATCATCGGTCACGGTTGCGATAATCGTGGGCTTGCCTTCCAGCACCGCTCCCAAAACCACCACCCCGGAGCCGAGCCGGTCCCGGAACCAGTCACTCATCTCGCGCAGCAGGGCCACATCCGGCGTGTCAACTTGCAGTGAGATAACTTTAATGCCCTTGACCTCGCGCGTTTTGGCTAACAGCCGCTCAAATTCAACCCGCGCCAGTTTGCGCTGCAACTCTTTTAGTTTTTTCTCGTGTTCCTGCAACTGAGCCATCAACGAGATAGAGCGGCGATAGACCTCCTCCGGGGCGACGCCTAAAAAGGCGGCTGTTTGTTCCAGCGTCACCAGCCGGCTCTGGATCAACTCCTGCGCCGCCCGCCCGGTGACAGCCTCGATCCGGCGCACACCCGCTGCGGCGCTGCCTTCGCTGGTAATGTGCAGCCCGCCAATTTGGGCTGTCCTTTCGACGTGGGTGCCGCCGCACAATTCCCGGCTGTAGGCTTGACCATCCGCGCCGATACGGACAACGCGGACCACATCGCCGTATTTCTCGCCAAAGAGGGCCATGAGTTCCCCGGAGGCGATAGCCTGTTTCAGGGTGTTGAAACTTTTTTGTTGAGCGGTCACCGGAAAATCAGCCAAAATAGCTTCGTTGCAGGCGTGCTCGATCTCATCCAATTCCGACTGGCTGACCATCTGGGTGTGGCTGAAGTCGAAGCGCAAGCGATCCGGGGCCACCAGCGAGCCGGCCTGAGCGACGTGATCGCCCAGCACCCGCCGTAGTTCGCGGTGCAGCACGTGGGTTGCGGTATGATTGCGCATAATGTCCCAGCGGCGCTCGTAATCCACAATCGCCCAGGCCGGGTCGCCCACGTTGATGTCGCCCTCCGTGATCATTCCTTCATGCACAACCAGCCCATTGACCGGCTTGGCCATGCCGCTGACTTCCATCGCCCACTTGGGCGTGGCCTCGGGATTGGCATAGTGGACAATCTCACCCGTATCGCTCACCTGGCCGCCCGACTCCACATAAAAAGGCGTCGCCGCCAGCACCAGCTCGACCTTCTGGCCCTCGCCGGCGCTGTTGACCACCGTCCCGTCCCGCAAAATCGCCACAACGGAACTGGGTAACTCAGTGCTGTCATAAGGATTGTGATTCACGCCGCTTTCCGGCAGCTTGCCTTCACTCTTGAGTTGATCGAACAGCCCCGCGTAGACTTGCAGCACATCTACGGCAATCTCGCCCAGCTTGTCGCCACCCGATATTTCCGTATGGCGGTCAAACGCCTTCTGGTAACCCGATTCGTCAATGGTAAAGCCGTACTCCTCGTCGGCGATGATGCGGGTCAAATCTTTGGGGAAGCCATAAGTGGCGTAGAGTTTGAAAACCTCGTCCCCAGGAATCTCCGTTTTACCGGCAGCTTTCAACTTTTCGACCAGCCCGGCGATGAGTTCCAACCCATTGGTAAAGGTCTTCAGGAAGCGCTCTTCTTCCTGGGTGATAACGTTGAGGATAAACTGGCGGCGGGCCTTTAACTCAATATAATGGTCGCCCATCTCCTCGATGACTTTATCGGCAATCTTGGCCAGGAAAGGACCTTCAAAGCCGGCCAGGCGGCCGTAACGCGCCGCCCGGCGCAAAATCAGGCGCAAGACCGAGGAGCGCCCTTCGTTGCCGGGCATGACCCCGTCGCCAATCATAAAGGTGATGGCCCGGCCATGGTCGGCGATGACCCGGTAGGCAATCAGATGCTCCTGCATCTGAGCCTCGCTGTGGCCCAGCAGCTCCTGGATTCGCCGCATGATCGGCATAAATAAATCGGTTTCGTAATTGGCCCGCTTTTGCTGCACCACCGAGACAATTCGCTCCAGGCCCATGCCGGTATCCACGCCCGGCTTGGGCAGCGGGGTCCGGCTGCCGTCGGGGGCCTGGTTGAACTGCATAAAGACCAGGTTCCAAACTTCCAGCCAGCGCTCGCAGCCGTTATCCAAAAACACCGAACAGTCGGGCTGGCCGCAGGTGCAGAATTCCTGACCCCAATCGTAGTGCAGCTCAGAGGTGGGGCCGCAGGGGCCGACATCGGCCATCTGCCAGAAGTTGGTCTTATCCCCCATGCGGTAGACCCGCTCCGGCGAAACTTTCATTTCCTTCGTCCAGATGTCAAACGCTTCGTCGTCGCCGGTATGGACGGTGTAGTAAAGCCGCTCCGGCGAGATGCCGTAGACCCGGGTCAGGCACTCATAGGCAAAGCGAATGGCGTCACGCTTGAAATAGTCGCCCAGGGAAAAGTTACCCAGCATCTCAAAAAAGGTGTGGTGGCGCGGCGACGGGCCGACGTTTTCCAGGTCGTTGTGCTTGCCGGAAACGCGCATGCACTTCTGGGAGGTGGTGGCCCGCTTGTAAGGCCGCTCTTCCAGCCCCAAGAAGGCATCCTTAAACTGGACCATGCCAGCATTGGTAAAGAGCAGGGTCGGGTCATCGGCCGGTACCAGCGAAGAACTGGGGACGATGGTATGTTTATTTTCTTCAAAGTAATCTAAAAACGCCTGCCGAATTTCGGCGCTGGTCATGGTCATAGGATTTTACCTCTAAGAGAGTGGAGTAGGGGGCAGAGAGTAAGAAGTAAGAATTTTCTTCCCCTACTCCCTACTCCTTACTTCCTACTCCCATTTTCGCTACTAAATTCTAGTCGAATTGGGGGGGGATGTCAATTAAGATTGAATCGGTGGGTATGCCCCAAATTTTAGGGGTGTGGAGGGCAATCCGTACTTCGAGCGACTGCTACCCGGGACCGATTTCTTTACCTCTAAATCAGGCAGCGATAGGTTGGCAGGTGAGCTGGAGATAAATAAAATTTTCCCGGGCAGGCATCAATTCAACAGTATCTACAATTCGATATTCGTCTTGCCTCAGAACAACTGTATCACCCACTCGAGGTTCTTGATCCCAATTTTGAATCCCGCCAATGTCACGCCGTCCGGGAACAACGACACTCACCCGGTAGACAGGAGTAACCCACGGCACATTGAGTATTTCTAGATTATACTGCTCCAAGATATTATCAGGGGAGTGATTGACGAACATAATGATTTTCTCCTTTCAATTAATATACACCTAAAATAAACGTTATAAGGTTTACGTTTCATTGGCGTTGTGTAAAGATTACGTTTGCCAAGGGAGACAATTTGATAGAGCGGGGTAGATCGGTATAATCAGGTGGCAATCATAAAACTCGGCCTATATTTATCCCCGCCTTTAAATCGAATGAAAAAACAAATTCGCTTTTTGGCGCTACTGCTATTAATTAGCTTTACCAGCACCACCACGCTGTTTTGGATGTATGAGCACGGGGTCAACCCCGGTATCACCTCTTTTGGCGATGTCATCTGGTGGTGGGTCGTCAGCTCGACGACGGTGGGCTACGGCGATATTGCTCCCCACACCACCCAGGGGCGTGTTGCTGCGGCCATTACCTTTATTGTCGGCATTTACCTCTACACCAACTTTATTACCCTCACTGCCAATTCAGTGGAGCAGTTTGTCAATAAAGACCGGCTGGGCACGGCCCAAATCAAAGCCAAAAATCACCTCGTCATCTGTGAATATACCGCCTTCGCCGACGAGCTGCTGCAAGTGCTGGATCGCTATCCGGAGCTGGCTCACCAGGAGGTGGTGATTATTTCTGACCTGGTCACGGTCAACCCCTATCCCCAGTATCACTTTGTGCGCGGCGTGCCGATCAGCCCGGCAGCCTTGCAGCAGGCCAACATTGGGGAGGCGGCTTATATCTTCGTCTTTGCCAACGCCCGTTTCCAGGAGCCTGATCTGAAAACGCTGCACACCGTCTCGCGCATCCAAAAACTGAATAAACACGCCACCCTCTTCGTCGAAATGCACAAGCCTAAGTCCGAGTTTACCGAGCACCTGCTCGGCCCGATTGTGGTGCTGGACAGCAAGAAACTCCTGGAGTCGGTGCTGCGCCACGAAGCCCTGGATTTGTCGGCCTATTTCCACCGGACTGAACTGCCCCTCAAAACCGCTGCTCCCCACAAGGTCCTGTCGGAAGGTTAATAGATCTATCTCTTACCTGTAAATCCATTCTGCCGCTGTTGCCTGGGATTGAAATCCCAGGCTAAAAGTTCAAGTCGGCTTGAGCCGACTCAAGTGGCCTGATTTTGGGGTAATCGAGTGCGCTTTGAGCGCACTTGAGCTATCAGCCCTGAATTTAAGCGAAGCACCCTGCGGGTTAATTCGGGGCGAGCGCTTAGGGGAATTTCTCGGCCTACGGCCTCGAAATGACATGACGGGCAGGACACAAAAAAGCCCCGCCAGTTAGCGGGGCTGTGAGCTAAAGTTTAGGCTAAATACTGTCAATAACTGCCCGGGCGCGGCGCTCCTTTTTGAAACGGCTGCGAAAATTGGCCGCGGCCTTGCGCACGGCAGGCAGGCGCAGGCAGAGCAGCAGCACCACTGCCGCGCCATACAGCAGCGGCTCGCGGATGTCCGACTTGACCAGCCAGACGTAATGCACGACGGCCAGAAGGCCGGCCAGGTACACCCAGCGATGCAGCCGCTTCCAGTTCTTGCCCAGCCGCCGCATCCAGCCCTGGGTCGAGGTGAGAGCCAGCGGCAGCAGGATCAGGAAAGCGGCAAATCCGACCAGGGCGTAGCGTTTCTCGAAGATGGCTTCATAGAGCAAGCTCCAATCAAAGCCGTAATCCAGCCCGACAAAGGTCAGAAAGTGCAGACTAACGTACATAAAGGCATACAGCCCCAGCGGCTTGCGCAGCGGCAGCACCTGCTTGAAGCCAAACAGGGTATTCACCGGGGTGCAGGCCAGCGACAGCACCAGGAGGATCAAAGCCGGCTTGCCGGTGCGAAAGGTAATATCCTGGATAGGATTGACGGTTAAATTATCGAACCAGTAATCCCATAACAGCCAGGCCAGCGGCGTCAGCGCCCCGACGTGGGTCAGAAGACGCAACCAATTTTTTCTGAGGATGTTCATAAATTTCTTATTTCTAATTTCTTAATTGCGATTTGATTTGCGGCAAAGCTAGTTTAGTAATTGGCCCTCAAATCCATATCCTTGTAAAGCTGAGCCACTTCCTCCTCGTAGCCGTTGAAGGGCAGCGTCGCCCGCCGGCCAAATTCGCCGATGCGCCGCTCGCTGGCCTGGGACCAGCGCGGGTGATCTACCGCCGGGTTGACGTTGGCGTAGAAGCCATATTCATTGGGCGCAGCGGCCATCCAGAGGGAGGTTGGCTGTTCTTCCACCAGGTCAATTTTTACAATAGACTTGATGCTCTTGAAGCCGTACTTCCATGGGACCACCAGGCGCATCGGCGCGCCATTCTGAGGCAGCAGCTCCTTGCCGTACAGGCCCGTGGACAGGATGGCCAGGTCATTCATGGCTTCGTCCAGGCGCAGCCCTTCGGCATAGGGCCAGGTGTACCAGGCGCTCTGCTGGCCGGGCATCTGCTCCGGGTCAAACAGGGTTTCAAAACGGACATACTTGGCCTTAGAGGTCGGTTCTACTTCTTTTAACAGTTCGGCCAGGGGAAAACCCTGCCAGGGAATGACCATGGACCAGGCTTCGACGCAGCGCAGGCGGTAGATGCGTTCCTGTTGGGTGAACTTCTTGAGCAAATCCTCAAAGCCAAAAGTTTGGGGCTTGTTGACCAACCCGCCCACCTCAATTGTCCAGGGCGAGGTTTTGAAATCTGTGGCCAGCTTAGCCACCATCTCTTTGCTGGTCGAGAACTCATAGTAATTGTTATAGTTGGTGACTGCCTCAAAGGAAGTCAGCTTATCGCCCAACTCGTCGGTGGTGGCCGTGGTTTTCAACTCTTTGGGGTTACTCTCTTCCTCCTTCACCGCCGCGTCCTGGACGCCGCAAGCGGCCAATAGAGCTGAACTGGCCGCCAGCGCCCCAATTCCCACCATAAATTTGCGCCGGGACAGATAGATGTGTTCCGGGGTAATTTCAGACGAACGAATTTTGATCATAACTCCTCCTAACACTCGGTCAGTCTAGCGACATCAATTTTTGTTACATCCCCACTATAAAACGACTTTCTTACCAAATTATTAAGAACTCGCTATCTCGTTCCCACGCAAAGCGTGACGCGAAGTGTGGGAACGAGCCGGGAGCTGGCGAAATTATTAAACTCCCAAATTGGCAACAACTTCTAAAATTGGTATCATACCCCGGTAGTCCACGTTGTGGGCGATGGAGTCCGTCAATGTTTCAGCCCAAACCCCAACCCAGCGGCCCGGGGCAGATCGCCCGGATCATCCTGATGGCGCTGCTTGTTTTTTCTTTCACCGCCCTGGTCATCGTCACAGCGATTATCCTGCTCACCGGCAACACCCTGGCTTTCAGTCGAGGCGCCGTGTTTGAAGCTCCCTCGCCCCGCCCCGGCCCCACGCCGACCATTGCCCCGCTGGCGGCCGTGACACCCGGCCCGGTGGATATGCTCCCCTTTCGCAGTGTGGCCCTGGGTCTGACGCTGGATTATCCCAGCGGCTGGCGTAAAAAGGAAACCTCACTGCGGGTCATTTTTGCACCGACGACCGCCGGGCTTGAGCCGGGACAGGGAGTGGAACCGGCGCTTTGGGCCGGCATTTCGAGCGACAACAGCATCGAACCCGCGGCTGTCCTAGCCAATATTTTAGCCGACTTTCCGGCCAATACCAAACTTTTCCAACAAAGCGCCACGACCATGGCCGGAGCGACCTGGACCCTGACCGATTTGAACTTTAGCGACGGCAACGGCGGCCAGCCTAGTCAAGCCAGGGTGGCGGTGACCAGTCACAACGACGTCGGCTATTATGTGGTCGCCCTCGCTCCCGGCGAAAAATGGTCAGCGGCCGAGCCGGTTTTCCAGGCCATGCTCGCCAGCCTCGGTTTCACCGAAGAAGCTGTCATCCGGCCCACCGACGCCACCATGCCGCCCACCCCCACCCCCAGCCCAACGCCGCGCATCTACATTGTCCAGCCCGGCGACACCCTGGGCGGCATCGCCCTGCAATTTGGTGTCACTATTGATGCCATCGTCACCCGCAACGGTCTGGAGGACCCGCGCATGATCCGCAGCGGGCAGAAGCTTATTATCCCTAACAAGAAGAAAAAATGATAAACCTTTCAAATCCAGTCAAAATCAGAGCAGTTCTTTTCGATTGGGACATGACCCTGGGTGCAGCACTGGGTGATGTTTCAGCGGTGGAGCGGACCTCGGCCCTGCTGCGGCATGTCGGCCTGACCTACAGCGATGAACTGATCGAGGCCGCCAGGCAGGAACGCCAGGCGCGCATCGAGGTGGGCCGGCTGCCCGGTCCCCTGGCCCCGCAAACAAAGCAAGGTCTTATTGTTTACTACCAGCAGCTTTTGAAACTGCTGGGCCACCCGGAGGCGCTGCCGGAAGTGGCGGAGGAAATTTATAACGCCTATGCCCATCTGCCGTTTGTCTTTTACCCGGATACGCTGCCCGCTCTTGAGGCTCTGGCGGCGCAGGGGCTGGGGCTGGGCATTATCACCAACCACTCGCCCGCTATCCGGCCGGTGATCGAAGCAAGCCTGGGCGAATTTATCCAACCCCAGCATATCCTCATCAGTGGCGAATTGGACCTCTACAAGCCCGACCGGGCTATCTTTGTTGAGGCAGCGGCCCGGCTTGAAACGCCCGCTGGGCAGTGTTTGTATGTCGGCGACAACGTGGAAGTGGATGCCCTGGGCGCCGTCGCGTCGGGCGGCTATGCCTGCGGCCTGTGGTGCGACCGCTCCAACCAGCCCGCGCCCGATAATCTGCCCCCGCGTGTCCGGCGCATTACCGAATTGAGCCAGGTGTTGAATTGGGTAGACGGTAGACGGCAGACGGGAAATCTTTAAAGGGATCTTAAGATGTCATCCACAGCAAAAGAGGCTTTCGGCAGAGAATTGGCCAAAAGTGATCCGCAGATCAACCTCGCTCGCGCAGCCTTGCTGATGTCTGAGCATTTAAATCAAACACCGGATCTTTTGGATCATTACCTGGCGCAGTTAGACAACCTGGCCGAGACCCTCCAGCCTGCTATGCATCTGGCCAAAACCGCCCCGGAACAGGTTAACGCGCTGACGCACTTCTTGTTTGAAGAAATGGGTTTTCACGGCAATAGCGACAGTTACTACGATCCCAACAACTCTTTTCTGGATAAAGTTTTGGAGCGGCGGCTGGGCATTCCCATCTCGTTGAGTGTGCTTTGCCTGGAAATCGGCTGGCGGCTGGGCTTGCCTCTGACCGGCCTGGGCTTGCCGGGACATTTCATTATCGGCTATGGCGTACCGGATGCGCCCATTTATATTGATGCGTTTAATAAGGGAGCAGTTCTGAGCGAAGACGATTGCCTGGCCCTGTGCCGGGTCCCGTTTTCGGAACGCCTCGCTTTTAGAGAGCAATTCCTCATTTCGGCCAGCAAAAAGGCCATTCTGTTTCGGATGCTCCTGAATTTGAAACAAATTTATCTGCGCCAGGAAAATTGGGAGCGAGCGTACCGGACCCTTGATTTAATACTGCTCGTCCAGCCGGATCAGATGGGGGAATTGAGAGACCGGGGCGTCGTCGCCTACCGGCTCAACCGCCTGCGCGAAGCCACATTTGATATTCAGCGCTACCTCTTCCTCAACCCCGACGCCCCGGACGCCAATTGGTTGAAACAGCATTTGGAGATGATGGAAGAGCGGTTGAGCCGGTTGAATTAGGCCAAGAAGTGCTAATAGGCTATGCGTGTTTGATTCTCATTCGGCAAACATCTCTGCCAAAACCTGGAGCACTTTCTTTTGCGTTTGCTCCTCTATTTCGCCTAACCACTTGACGAGACGGACTTTATCTACTGTGTGAAGTTGGTCTAAAACAACCTGACCTTCCTTATAATTAAATACACACGGCACTCGGGTCGGATAGGAACGTCTCTTGGTTGTCACAGGAGCAACAATAACTGTTTTGATATAACGGTTCATTTCATCTGGTGAAATCACCAAGCAAGGGCGAGTTTTCTGAATCTCAGCCCCTACGGTCGGATCTAGGTTTACCAAGTAAACCTCAAACCGTTTGACTACCATTCCCATTCTTCTTCATCCCAGGTGGTCAGGCTAGAAACCCCTTCATCAAGAAGTTCATCATCCTTGTCAACGGCCATGGCCTGAAACTGTTTGTCCCAGTTATAACGAGGAGTCTGTAAAGGCCGAACAACTAACTGGTTTTCCTGAACTTCCAACTCAACTTCATCGCTTAAACGAAGTTGTTCTAACATGACCTTCGGGATGCGAAGCCCCTGAGAATTGCCGATTTTAATGAGACGTGTTCTGACAACCATAAATTTTCTCTCAACTCGCCCGACAAAGTAATTACATTGTACATACATAATAAAACAAATACAAATTAAGATGATCATTTGGGGTCAGAAATAATTACCCTCAATCACCAGAACAGCCAGCAATCGCGTGATTTTTGGTTTGGTCAGCGTGCCTAACGTGGTAAAGTAAATTCGGGCTGGATTAAAAGGTTGGGTTCCATCAATAACATCAGCCTTGGCTCAATTGAGTTTCGTCTGCCAAATGGCTTTACCGATGAAAAACGGCCCCAAACTCTCCAAATATTGAGAGGTTTGTTTGGTTTTACGCATAGCTTGAACCACAGCGGAGCAGGGATACAACTCCCGGCCCAGTACGGCGATCACAAAATCATTATCGTTCTTATCCAGGCCGTGGCAGGAGAGGCGAATATCGTGGGCCAGGCCCGCTTTGCCGTAAGACATGCCAATGCCGCCATGCTCCATCAAGACCAGCTTTTGCTCCTGCTCCGGCAGGGTCTCAAACGTTTTGACTCGCCGCAGCGGATACCAGACCGCCCAGGGCCACTCCGGATCGAGGACGCGGCGGCGGGGGCGGGTCAGCAGCGTTGCTTCCAAATCCTGCTCGTAGCCGACGGAGTAGGTCCGGCCAAACATGGTGTATTCGGGCTTGGGGGTCAGGCCGGCAAAGGGGGGCTGGTTGAGTACCTGGCGCAGCTCGGTGACAAAATAGTCCGGGTCTTCGTGCATGACCAGCAAAGCTACACCCTGCGGGTCATTAATGTCGGCGTAAAGCACGCTGTCCAGGTTAGCTTGGTCCAGGGCTTCGATCAACGCGCCGGTGTTGCGGCAGCCGCCATAGGCCAGCAACTGCATGAACAGCCGCCGGTCCAGCGAAATTGTCTGGCCGTTTTTGTCTTTCCCTTTTTCGCTGAGATCGAGTTGAAACGATTCTTGGGTCATATTCCATCCTTTTCGTTAAAAAGATAATGCCTGATATTATCTTCACAACTTTTAGAGGGACAAATTAGACCCAGCGAGTTTCTGCATAAGGCAGATCAATTATACACCTCCCAAACTCCCTCCCCCTCCATAATCCGGCGAATCTGGTCGGGGAAGCGGTTGCGGTTGAGGGGTTTGCCCAAAAAGCCGTCGAAGCCGGCGGCCTGGGCCTTGGGCATTTCGGTGCTGGCATCGCGGGCCGTCACGGCGATGATGGGCACATCTCGGAGCGCGGGGTCCTGCTTGATTTGGGCCAGCACTTCGTAACCATCACCATCGGGCAGGCCCAAATCCAAAAAGATCATATCCACCTTGTTCATCTTTTTAGCTCGATCTACCGCATCACGGGCAAAACGTTCCATGACCGTGCGCACGCCAATCCGCCGCAGCATCACCGACAGAATCGCCAGGCCGGAAGCGTCATCCTCGACCACCAGGGCGATATAGGTTGGAAATTTATCAGTGCTCATAAGACATCTCTCTTTACTTTTGCAGTTGCTAATCAAGTGACCACAAACCGCCGACCGGCGACCGCCATTCTTGCGGCGGTCAGCGGTCAATGGTCAGCGGTCTCGAAATTAAACTGAAACTGGTTGAGTATTCTGTTCAACCGGCAGAGTCACCGTGAAAGTCGTTCCCTGCCCCACTTGACTTTCAACCCGAATCTGTCCGCCATGCAATTCGACCAGCGACCTAGTGATCGGCAAACTCAGGTCGCCATTGCTGTGCCCTTCCCGATCGGCCAATCCATCGCCGGTAAATTGTTGAAAAATCGCCGGCAGAAGCTCGGCCTTAATGCCCCGGCCCGTATCGCTCACCTGGATAACCACATTCCCGTTCTTCGGGTAAGCCCTGAGCCAAACCTGTCCGCTGTCGGTAAATTTAACGGCATTGGAGAGCAGGTTCAGGATAATTTGGCGCAGCCGCAAGCGGTCGGCCAGTACCAGAGGCAGCGTAGAAGCCAGGTCAGTTAACAGTTGGACCGGCTTGCCGCCGAGCAGTTCCGCCGCTCTGGGGGTAGTTTCGGCAACCACTTCGGTCAAATTAACCGGCTGGAGTTGCAAGGCCATTTGCCCTGCTTCTATTTTACTCATGTCTAAAATGTTGTTAATTAAGCTCAGTAGTTTTTCCGCACTCTGCAGAGCCTGGTTAAGATGACCGGACTGTTCGGCATTGAGGGGACCGGTGTCGCCGTCAAGCACAAAGCCGATGTAGTTGATGATCCCATTGAGCGGGGCGCGGAGTTCATGGGTAACGTTAGCCAGGAATTTGCTTTTCAAGCGAGTCAGTTCCTCGGTGGTGCGAATCGCCTCGTCCAGCTCAAAACTCCACAGGGCCAGGGCAAGCTGCTGCTGTAGTTCCAGCAATATCAGCCGCTCCCGTGCAGTGAAATCTCGACCGTTGATCTTGCCACCAAAAAAAAGGGTCCCCAGAGAAACATTGTTAACTGTAATGGGCAATCGTAAAGCATAAGGGCTGCTGGGCCGGCCGCGCCGGCTCAACTCGGCGCTGCGCAAGCGGAAATCATCAGGAATGTTCCAGCTCACCAGAGCCTCCAGATCATGGCGAGACTGCACTTTAAGCAGTCCCTGTTGAAACAAACGCAAGCCGATTCTGAAATCTTCAATGCTGCCGTAGAGACGTTGTTCCAGCTTGTGACGAGCAGCCCCCACCACCGGACGTACTATAAAGAAAGCCAGGGTGGTCAAGAGAATGATTTTTACGTCGGCAGGGCGAAGGAAGTCGAGATTGACTGTGGTCGCGTTGATGAGGGCAAGCAGCATGAAGTAGCCAACCAGCGCCAGGCTCAGTGCTCTCAAATAAAGCGTGTGCAAGGGCTGGCTGCGTTTTAGCTCAAACATGTGGTAGCGAAGAACAGCTACCGTAGCTGCAACGGGCAGTCCAATCAAGCCATATCGTTCCACCGCTTCAAAGACCAGCTTAAGGTTAAACTCTAACAATAAATTTAGGCTGACAGCCAGCAGGGCCGGCAAAACCAATCCCAGCAGCAGCACGTTGGCCTGGCGCCGCGCCGAGGGCGCCTCCGCTCGCATGCTCACATTCAGCAGCAAACCGGCCCCGATGACGGCATAAAAAGCCGTATAGCCATTCACAAACTGGGTAAAGTAACCGGTCACTTCGGGACGCTTAATTAAGGTCGGCAGGTAAACAATAGCCGGCAGAACCGGCAGATAAAGCAACGGCAGGAGCGCAGGCCAGCTTTTCAAAACCCGGCGCGGGTAGGGAAACGCGAGCAGAAAATGTACCAGGAGCGGCGGTAGAAGCAATTTACCGGACTGTGCCCCAAAGAAGGTGACATAAAAGAGCCAGCCAACCGTAAAATCGGGCAGGCTGACCAGCCCATAAACAAAGGCAATGCTCAACAGGCTAAAGAGACGTACCTGAGGTGACTCCGACCAGCCATAAGTAGCGATTGCCGCTGCAATCAGGCCCAGCAGCGCAAAAAAGGCCGGGATGACCACCAACTGTAAAAAATCTTGCCCGGTGAAGCGAGTCACCGACAAGGTAACTTTAACCATATGACCGGCTGGGCTTGTAAGCAGATAGTTGATGGGCTGGTCAATCTTTTGCCGTCCCACGTAATCAATTAATTCCTCGGAGGAGAATAGGGTTTGACCATTCGCACTGAGGATAACATCAGCCTCAACCAATTTGAGCGCGCCGCTGGTCACGTCCCGAGTTTCCCAGCCGGGCAAATTACTTTCGGTAACCACCCGATTTTGATGAAGAAATCCGGCAAAAGGCCGGCCGATCCACCGCCAACTGAGGCCAAAATTCAGCACCAGCCAGGCCAGGGCTAGCCCCAGACTCCCCAGCAGGAACCAGCGCCACAAACCATCGGCAGTAATCTGAGCCAAAGGTTTTGCATTAGCCTTCATAAACTTTGGCCGGCTCTACTTTCTGGCGACCATTTGCCATTAATTTACGCCCGTTGGTTATTTTCGCCGGTGAAAGCGGCAACATAAAGGAAAAGGTTGTGCCTCGTCCCACTTCACTCTCTACCCAGATCCGGCCGCCGTGCAGTTCCACCAGGGCCTTGGTAATAGACAGTCCCAGGCCCGTGCCTAACTGACGGCGGCGCTCAAAGCGAAACTGCCGCTGCGGCTGGCCGGACAATTGCCGGTAATCTTCAAACACCAGGGGCAGGCTTTCCGGAGCAATGCCGATGCCGGTATCTGCCACACTAACCAGGATGTTGTTGTCGTCGAGCCAGGCCCGCACTTTGATAGCTCCCGCCTGGGTAAACCTGATGGCATTGGAGAGAAGATTGAGCAAAATCTGGCGCAGCCGCAGGCGGTCGGCCATAAAGGGGGGCAGGTTAGTGGCAAGCTCTACCCTCAAGTCAACCGGCTTTTGTTGCAGCATGCCCTTGACCATCGGCAGCGTTTCTTCGATCACATCGCCTAAATTGATCAGTTCCGGCTGCAAGGTGAGCTGGCCCGTCTCGATTTTGGTAATATCAAAAATATCATTGAGGAGCTTCAGCAAGTGTTCTGAGCCTTGCACTGCCTGGTTTAAATATTCTGCCTGGGCCTCGTTGATTTCCCCGAACGCTCCATCGGCCACCAGGCCGGTGGAGTTAATCACGGTGTTCATGGGTGTTCGCAGTTCGTGGGAGATATTGGTCAAAAAATTGATCTTGAGTTGATCCGTTTTTTCAGCAGCTTCACGCGCCTCGGCCAATTGAATGCTCGAGAGGACCAGGGAAATCTGTTCCTGAAGCTGTTTCAGGGTGACCTGTTCTGACTGTCCAAAAGAACGTCGGGATCGTTTAGGGCCGATGGTTAAAAAGCCAAGAGAGCGTGTTCCCATTCTCAACGGCAGCGTCAGGCCCTGGGTTGTTTCCGGCTGCACTTCGGTATGCAGATAGACGCCCTCTACCATCAGCCGGGCCGGAATTTCTCGGATGAGGAACTGCTGTAACTTTTCCCGGCTAGTAATCTCAGCCAGTTGATGGCAGATTATCTCAATCTTTTCCTTAAAATGGGCCGTGTCGGGAAAGAAGAGCCGGTCCACACCGCGCTGGGACCACTCGTAAAGAAAACTCAGCAGCAAGAGGGTGATGAGCGTGGTAGAGAAGACCACCACACTGCGGTTGACTTCTGGCAGCAGCAGGCCGGAGAACCAGTAAATGAGGGAAAAAGTGGTCAGATACGTCGAAACCGCAGCCAGGGCAAAGCCGGCCCCAATCAAAGCCAAGCGGACCGCTTCCCATCTGGCGCTAATTTTTAAAAAGGACAACCCTCTACGATTTCTGCCCATCGTAGCCAACTTGTACTTCATCGGGTCAACTCCACACTTATCATAGCACAAAATCGCATAAGGTGTAGTTACAGATTGATTAAGAGATGACCTTAAAATTATCTAACTTTAATCTAATAATGAGCGAAAGAATAGCCGATAAATCTCAAAATGTGGTATAATAGGAAATAGTAAGTGAAACATTTGTTCTACTACTTTCTACTCTTATCCACAAGATATAGAACTTCTACTTTGGAAAATGCCACATTTAGTGGTATCCTTCTGACTCCACCTTTAGGGATTATAAAACGTAAAACGTAATGCCCTTAAGCAAACGCGCGGCGTTCGAGTAACCCTTATGTTTTACGTTAAAAGCGAGGCTGACTCATGGGCGATTTTGTTCACCTTCACGTACACAGCGAATACTCACTGCTCGACGGCCTGGGCCGGACCGACCAACTGGCCAAGGAAGCGGCTCGGCTGGGCCAGCCGGCCCTGGCCCTGACCGACCACGGCGTCATGCACGGGGCGATTGAATTTTTCCGCAACTGCAAAAAGCAGAACGTCAGGCCGATCATCGGCGTGGAAGCCTACCTCACTCCCTTTGGCCGGCGCATGACCGACCGCGATCCGCAAAAGGACAATGTGCGCCATCACCTGCTGCTCCTGGCTCAGAACATGACCGGCTACAAAAACCTGCTCCAGATTTGCAGCGACGCCCAGATACAAGGTTACTACTACCGCCCCCGCATTGACGCCGACTACCTGGCCGCCCACGCCGAGGGCCTCATCTGCACCACCGGCTGCATGGCCGCCGAGATTCCCTCACTGCTGACCAGCGAGGGCCGCCCGCCCCAGGAAGATAAAGCCATGGAGCGGCTGCGCTGGTACCTGGATGTCTTTGGCCACGATCGCTTTTATATTGAACTGCAAGAGCACAGTATCCCCGAACTGACCCGCATCAACAGAACGCTCTTTGACTGGGCCGGGCGGCACGAAATCGGCCTGCTCGTCACCAACGATGTCCACTATGTGACCGAGGCAGAGGCTAAAGCACACGATACCCTGTTGTGTGTTCAAACTTCCTCGCTGATCAAGCAGCCGAACCGCATGAAGATGTCCGACGGCAGCTACTATCTTAAAAGCCTGGACGAACTGCGGGCCATTTTCCGGCCCCTGGTTGACCTGCCGGAGAGCGCCTTCACCAACTCGCTTAAAATTGCCGAAATGTGCGAGGTGGATCTGGAAGACAGCAGCTTCCACCTGCCCGACCTGCCCACCGACCACCTGCCCGACGAGGTCATGCCCCGCCAATTCAAGGAAACCAAAGACTATCCCGGCTTCCTGCGCTACCTGACCGATAAGGGGCTGCGCGAGAAATACGGCGACCAGGCCGATTCGCCGGAAATTCAGGCTCGCAAGGAACATGAACTCAATATCATTAATAGTATGGGCTTTGCCATCTACTATTTAATTGTTTGGGATTTGTGCCGTTACGCCCGCGAGCGCAACATCTGGTGGAACGTGCGCGGCTCCGGGGCCGGCTCGATTGTGGCCTACGCCGTCGGCATTACCCTGATCGAGCCGCTGCGGCACGCCCTCATCTTTGAGCGCTTCCTCAACCCCGGCCGCATCTCCATGCCTGATTTTGACCTGGATTACCCCGACGACCAGCGCGAAGAGATGATCCGTTACACCATCGAGCGCTACGGCTCCGACCGGGTGGCTCAGATTGTCTCCTTTGGCCGGATGAAAGCCCGTGCCGCCATTCGCGATGTGGGCCGGGCGATGGATGTCCCGCTGAGTGAGGTGGACGTGTTGGCCAAGCACATTACCGCCATTCCCGGTAAACCCTGCACTATTGACGACGCCCTTACCCCGGAACACGAATTTTACAGCGCCGAACTCAAACAGCAGGTCGAAGAGGTTGACCATGTCCGCGAGCTGGTGGATTTCGCCCGGACCCTGGAGGGGGTCGCCCGCCATTCCTCCGTCCACGCCGCCGCCGTCATCATCACCGACCGGCCGCTGACTGAATATGTGCCGGTCATGCGCGCCCAGGGTTCGGTCATTACGGACACGGTCACGCAGTTTGAGTTTCCCATCTGCGAGTCCATCGGCCTGCTCAAGGTGGATTTTTTGGGCCTGTCCACCCTGACCATTATGCGCAAAGCCGCCGAACTGATCAAAGAGCGGCACGGCCTGGATTTCAACCTGGAAAATATTCCGATGGACCAGCCGGAAGCGTTCAAAGCATTACCCCACCTGCCGTCGCCGGAAAAGGCGTTTGAGTTGTTGGCCAAAGGGGATGTCACGGGCGTCTTCCAGGTGGAAGGCACGGGCATGCGCCGTGTTCTGACGGAGATGAAGCCGACCAAATTTGAGCATATCGTCGCCGCCATCTCTCTGTTCCGCCCCGGCCCAATGGAATACATACCAACCTACATCGCCCGTATGCATGGCAAAGAGCCGGTCGAGTACAAGCACCCCCGCCTGGAGTCCATCCTGGCCGAGACTTACGGCATTATCGTTTACCAGGAGCAGATCATCCAGATTGCCGCACAGTTGGCCGGCTATGCCCCCGGCGAGGCCGACCAGATTCGCAAGGCGGTCGGCAAGAAAATCAAGGCCAAAATTGACGAGCATCGCTCCAAATTTGTCGAAGGCGCGGTCGCCAATGGCATCGAGAAAGAGGTGGCCGAGGCCATTTACGGCGACATTGAATTCTTTGCTCGTTACGGTTTCAACAAGGCCCACGCCGCCGACTACGCCCTGGTAACGTGCCAAACCGCCTATCTCAAAGCACACTACCCCATTGAATATATGGCCGCTCTGCTCACGGTTGAGCGCAACAATACCGACAAAATCGGCATGCTGGTGGGCGAGTGCCGGGCCATCGGCATCCCGGTACTGCCGCCGGACATCAACTGCAGCCGGATTGACTTCACCATCGAGGATCGGGAGGGCAGCCCGGCTATTCGCTTCAGTATGGGCGCGGTCAAGAATGTCGGGGAAGGTCCCATCGAGGAAATTTTGGCCGTGCGCGACAAGGACGGCCCTTTTGAAGATATTGACGATTTTTGCAATCGGATTGACCTGCGTCATATTGGCCGCCGGGCGCTGGAAGGGCTGATCAAGGTCGGCGCGCTGGATCGCTTTGGCCCGCGCAGCCACCTGCTGGCAATTATTGACCGGATGATTAACCTCTCTAGCTCGACTCACAAAGCGGCCTCAGCAGGCCAGATAAGCATGTTCGACCTGGGTGGCAGCTTCGACGCGCCGCAGACCGGCTCGGTTCTTTACCCGCTGCCGGAGGTGACGGAGATCAGCCAAAAGGAAATTCTGGCCTGGGAGAAAGAACTGGTCGGCACCTACCTGTCGGACCACCCTATTCAAAAATACCTGGCCGACATCAAAGCGGCCAATACGGTGATGCTGGGCGAATTGGACGAAACCATGCATGGCAAGCAGGTCAACGTGGCCGGAGTCGTTGTTTCCGTTCGGCTGCACCAGAGCAAAAAAGGCGAGGCGATGGCCTTTGTGGAAATCGAAGACACCCAGGCGACGCGGGAAATTGTAGTTTTTCCACGCCCCTATGCAGCCCACAAAGCGCTGCTGACCGAAGGCCGGCTGGTCCTGATACGGGGCAAAGTGGACGCCCAGGAAGGTCGCCCTCCCAAAATTCTGGCCGACAGCATCACCAGCGAATTGACCAGTTACCGGGCCGCCGAAGCAGAACCATCGCCGGTGAGCCAGCCGGCTCTGCCCGTAGCCAATGGGAATGGCAAACATGCGATAGCCGAACAGGCTGTACCCTACCAGCCCGCCCCACCCCCAGAAGAGCCACCCGCAGAAACCCCGCCCTCGCGTTGGCTGCACATCACCATCCCGCGCACCAATAACCTGGTCCAAGATAAAGCCCGCTTGAAAGAGGTCTACAAGCTGCTGGTCGAAACCCCAGGCAACGATCAGTTCAGCTTCTACATTCCAGACGGCCACCGCAAAATCCGGGTGGATTTTCCCAATCAAACCACCCACGACACGGCGCATCTGCGGCAGCGGCTCACTCAAGTGTTAGGACCTACCTCCATCCGGGTAGATTGAAGCAGTAACTCTTGTAGGACAAACTTAAGTTTGTCCTACGTTTCCAAAATCCGGGGCGCATACTTGCTACTTAAAATTGGTTGACAGATTGACCCTCTTGGCCTATACTTGCCCTGGTTTAAATTAATAGAACCCACAATGAAGGTGGGGCTACATTGCGTTTCATCAGATGTTTCCCCAACTTCTACATTAAATAAAGCCATAGAAAAGGGAGACGTTGTCTCTCTTTTTTTGTTTTTCAAGCAAGATCGAGGTGAGGAGTTTGTACCATGAGAATAGGTATCTTGACGGGCGGCGGCGATGTGCCGGGCCTGAATCCCTGTATTAAAGCTGTCGTCAATCGCGCAGTTGACGAGGGCCATAACGTGGTCGGTATTCGCCGGGGCTGGGCCGGTCTGCTCAATTATAACCCGGCTGATGAAGGCTCATTTAAAAAATGGTTGATGCCGCTGGACAGGCATGCCGTGCGGACCGTAGACCGCACTGGCGGCACCTTTTTGCATACCTCCCGGACCAATCCCGGCAAGGTCAAGCCCAGTGATGTGCCGGAATTTCTGCGGGAACCGGATTGGCGACCAGACGCTCACGATATTCGCGATTTTACGCCTCACGTGCTCAAAAATCTTGAACACCTGGGCCTTGACGTGCTCATTCCCATCGGGGGTGACGATACCCTCAGTTACGGCCATCGCCTGCACATGGAAGGAATACCGGTGGTAGCCGTGCCCAAGACGATGGATAACGATGTCTACGGCACTGATTACTGTATTGGCTTTTCGACGGCGGTGACCCGCAGTGTCAACTTTATTCACAGCCTGCGCACCTCCGTGGGGTCACACGAGCGAATCGGCATCATCGAACTGTTTGGGCGCAATTCAGGTGAAACCTCGCTGATCTCGGCCTATCTGGCTGACGTAGATCGAGCTATCATTTCTGAAGTACCCTTCGACCCGGAGAAACTGGCCGCCTTGCTCTTGAAAGATAAAAAGAACAATCCCAGCAATTACGCCATTATGACCATCTCTGAGGGGGCTTCGATGATTGGCGGCAAAATCATAGAGTACGGTCAAGCCGACTCCTATGGCCACAAAAAATTGGGTGGGATAGGGGCTATCACCGGCGATGCCGTCAAGAAGATTACAAGCCAGAATACTATCTACCAGCAAGTCGCTTACCTCATGCGCTCCGGCGCGCCCGACGCGATTGACCTGATGGTGGGTTTTAACTACGCGCATATGGCCATGGATTTAATCCAGGAGAAAAACTTCGGGCGGATGGTCGCCTTGCGGGATGGCAAGTACACCAACGTGCCGGCTAATATCCTGTCCGAAGGCGTCAAGCGGGTAGATGTTGACGAACTGTATGATGTCGAGGCTTATCGCCCCAAGGTGCGCCGGGTTAATCAAAAACCCATGTTCCTCTACTAATGAAGAGGGAGTAAGGAGTAAGCAAAGATCCTCTACTCCCTCCTTCATACTTCCTACTCCTTCTCCCATCTCCAAAAGTTACCCAAAAAGTACCAGCAATTATCTTGACTTGCCTGAAACGGCGTGTTAAACTTGAGATATGTGATTTTTATTCTGCCTGAAGGGGATTCTAAGCCTTCGGCAGGTGTTATTCTTGTGGCTTGATTACTCTGTAGTCCAGACGAACCGCAAGGCGGACTCCAAACTTGCCGGCATAACTTCAATACGAAATACCGCGTATGGAAACGGCTCCTAGCTCTTTAAGAGGTGAGTTTGTATCAAAACTCACCCCAACATTATTTCTTCTCGTCATCATTGCCGCCATCATTGTTAATGTATTGGCTCCTATTTTTGCGCTTCGTTGGGCCGCTCAGCCGTTTCTCGGCGCCCTTTTCTATCCACGTCTGGTTATTGCAGACACTTATGACACGATTTTGGCTACTCCCCAATTAGGTTTTCAGCCTGCCGATGTTTTAAGCCAGATTGACGACGCCCCAGTTTCTACAGGCCGAGAAGTTTACATTCATCTCCTACAGAAGCAGTTAGATAAGCGAGTTATCCTTCAGCTTGATCGAACTTCAGCCAGCGGCGGTAATACCAGCGAAAGTCTGTCTCTAACCTTAAACGCCCCTTTCCCCTTACAAAATTTACTCCTGTTTTTCTGGCTGCCCTACAGTATTGGTCTGGTCTACCTGGCCATGGGCTTTGTCCTTTACCGGCTGCGCCACGCTGACCAACTCAGCCGTGTTTTTCTCACGTTTTGTGCCTTTGTTTCCATCTTCTTGGGCGCTCTATTTGATCAATTCACTTTGCACCTGTTGACGTCCCTCTGGGTTTTGGCTTTGCCGCTTGTCGGCGCTGGGCTGCTGCATCTATCCTTTGTCTTCCCGGTTGAAACCCGGCTGGCACGTCGCAGCCCCTGGCTGCCAGTGATCCCTTACCTCATCGCCATTTTGCTGGGAGTAATCAACCTCGCCAGCCTCTATTTGAGAATAAATCCACGCGCATTTCTGGGAGTTTGGTTCTGGGATTTTAGCTTTCTTGGGTTCAGCGTGATCCTCTTTTTAGCTTTATTACTAAATGCGCATACAACTACCTTTTCGGCCATGACCCGCCAACAAATAACAATTGTTTTTGGGGCCAGTCTTATCTCGTTTGGACCGATAGCCATCTGGGCACTGGCTCAGACAGCCGGTTTTAATTTGGAATTTCTCTGGTTCAATTTTACAACAGCTCTCGCCGCCTTCATCGTGTTTCCCCTGGTTGTAGCTTATGCCGCCCTTCGCTATCGCCTGCTTGATTTAGACCTTGTCTTTAGCAGAGCGGCTGTTTACACGCTCCTGACCTTGTTAGTGACCGTAGCTTACTTCCTGCTCGTCAGCACGCTGGCTGTGCTTCTGCAAGATGTCGAACTGTTTAAGAATCCGATTGTCTTCACAATGTTTATCTTGCTGCTAATCATTGTTCTGGGGCCGGTCAAAGAGCGCTTGCAGCGGCTGATTAAGCGTATCTTTGTACGCGAACCCTCTGATTTTAGACAACTCCAGCAGAGATATGGTCAGGCTTTGGTTGCTGCTCCTTTGGAAACCAACCTAATTCTGAGCCTGTTGCGCAAACAGGTTGAGGAAGCCCTGGCTCCGGCCAAAAGCCTGTTTTTTTTGAGAGATATCAACCTTGATACCTATATGATTTCTAACCAGCACGGTGGCGACGACCTGCCGCCTACCGTTGAAGTATCCTTTAGCTCCAATGACGATTTAGTCCACTGGCTGACCAGTACCAACGACATTCTCCAACTGAGTCCGGCTGGCGTTGTTGCCCCTGAAATTAAAATCAACCCTGAGGAACTGGCCCGGTTGAATATGCTCAATGTGAATTTGTGCGTCCCGTTGCTCGGTTCCAATTATTTACTAGGGTGGCTGGCTCTGGGTTTGAAGAATTCCGGCCAACCCTATAACAGCAGTGATTTACTCTTCCTGGCTACCCTGGCCAGCGAGACCACCATTGCCCTGGAAAGCGCCCAGCTTCTGGAACAGGCCAATCAGCGCGCCGCTGAGTTGGAAGCCCTACAGAAAATATCGGCTGATATTCAAGCCGAGGCGGAGTCTGATCTTTTGCTCACCTCGGTGGTAGAGCGGGCGACCAAGCTGTTACAAGCCGAAGGGGGTCTGGCTTTTCTGGTCGAAGCCGATGACGAAACCCTCAAAGTAGTGGTCAGCTATAACCTGGTTAAAGATTTTACAGGCTACACCTTGGCTAAAGGAGAGGGCCTGGCAGGCCAGGTGGTTTTAACGGGTAAAACTCTGGTAGTAGATCACTACCAGAATTTTTCAGGCCGTTCTCCCAAGTTTGAAGATGCTAAATTTGGGGCGGTGCTGGGCGTGCCGTTGCGGTGGGGCGGCAAGGTGCGAGGAGTACTCCATCTGATCCACCGGCCGCGCGGTTCACGCTTTAACGAGCGCGACATCTGGCTCATGGAATTATTCGCGGCCCAGGCATCCATTGCGCTGGAAAAATCTCGTTTGCTGCAAGAAGCGCAGCATCGAGCCAATCAACTGGCAACGCTGAGTGAGGTCAGTGTTGCCATAAGTTCGACCCTGGATTTGGATACTGCTTTGCAGCGAGTGATGGATTGTGCGGTGCAAATTCTTAACGCCGAGGCTGGCTCGCTGCTGCTTATGGATCCCCGTGGCAAAGAATTGACCTTTGAAGTGGTGTTAGGGCCAACAGGGGCCAACCTGCGAGGGTTAAAAACTGAGGTAGGCAAGGGTATTGTCGGTACCGTTGCCAAAACCGGCCAACCTCTCATTATCAATGATGCCGCTGCCGACCCTCGCTGGAATGTTGCTTTTGACGAAGCGACCAATTTCCGTACCAAAGACATTTTGTGCGTCCCCATGCTGTCCCACGAGCGCGTGGTCGGCGTTGTCGAGGTAATTAACAAGCAAGATGGCACCGTTTTTACTCAGGAAGAATGTAATTTACTCATGTCTTTCGGGGCGCAGGCGGCGATTGCCATTGAGAACGCTCAAGTCTTTGGTCGGGTTGATAGAGCTCTGGCTGAACGTATTCAGGAGTTACAGGCTCTGCAAGCCATTGACCGTGAATTGCAGTCTTCACTTGAGCTAAAGAATGTGCTGGATATATCTTTAACTCGGGCCATGGACGCTCTGGGGGTCGAGATGGGCTTGATGGGTGTCATCCGGACTCAGGATGAGGAGGCGGGGCTTTATTTACTGGCTCAGCGAGGTATGCCGATGGAAATGGGCCGTTACAAACGAGATCCCTGGCCCTTGACCAAAGGCATTATGGGCCGGGTCGTGCGCACCGGTGAACTGGCCTGGGTTAATGATATTACCCAAGAAAAAGATTATGTCCCCAATTCTCACCGCACCCGTTCGGTCCTGGCCGTGCCGGTCATCCGCGAGGATCGAGTAATTGGGATCATCAATCTGGAGAGTACAACAACTGATTATTTTACCAGCGATGACGTATCTTTTATCAAGCTGCTGGTCGGTCCGGCGGCTGTTGCCATTCAAAATGCGCAACTATACGAGCAGGTCAAAGAAGCCAACCAAGCCAAAACTGAGTTCATGAACATTGCTTCCCACGAGTTAAAAATCCCCATGACCAGTATTAAAGGCTTCTCCAAGCTGCTTCAAATGGGCGCGGGGGGGCCGCTCACCGAAAAACAAAACGAGTTTTTGGGGGTTATTTCCAACAATGTTGACCGGATGGCCCGGTTGGTCAACGATTTGCTGGATGTCAGCCGGATTGAAGCCGGACGTATTCGCCTGGAAATAGAAAATGTGCAAATGCGCGACGTGATCAATGATGTTCTGGAGTCTGTCCAAACCCAAATTCAAAATAAGCGGCTCGATTTGAAGGTGAATGTGAGTGACAACTTGCCGGAATTGCGGGCCGATTATAGCCGGATGGTCCAGATTATGACCAATTTTGTCAGTAATGCTTACAAATACACTCCGGAAGGAGGATGTGTTACGGTTGATGCTATGCCCTGCAACAACGGCTCGCTGCAAGGGGTGACTATTACTGTCAAAGATACGGGCTACGGAATTTCGGTTGAGGATCAGACCAAACTATTCACCAAATTCTTCCGTTCCAGTGATCAAAATATTCGTGATGAGCCGGGTACGGGCCTGGGTTTATCCATCACCAAATCTATGATTGAAGCCCATGGGGGTGAACTGACTTTTGAAAGCGAGCTGGGTAAAGGGACCTCTTTTACATTTACGATGCCGTTGGTTAGTAAGATTCCGCCGGGAGTCGAAGTAATCGAACGTTAATCGCTTCTTAACCAATTTTTACCTTTTTTTTACGGAAATTCCGAGCGAAGTAGATTATAATATTGAACTGTAATAGTTATTAGCCGGCAAGCCCTTAACGGATGGAGCGACCATCACTTGGGTAAACTGGCCCGCCTTTATCCTTGACCTCTACTAATTATGGGGCAAGCGAGGCGACAAAAAAGGAGCGCTTAATTGCGCTCCTTTTTCTTTAGGGTGCAGTAGATGTTAGCCCCGTGCTGCCTCTTGCAATATCACCATCAGCGCTTCAAATTCATGGGTGCAACAGTTGCAGTGGTTAAGATGCTGTCTTACGGTTGGCATGATTTCGTCAGGGTCGCCCCCTTCAAGGATGAATTCAGCATACTGATCCAGCAGATCAAAACATTCCATGCAGTTAATCTCATACGCTTCTGTTTCAAGCGCCGATTGCAGTAAGATCTGCCAGGGTTTTTCAATCATCGGTTAGCTCCTTACAATTCCCATCTGCTAGACGTGCCAAAAGGCAGTGTCCTTACCTTTCCTCGCTAAATAATTTGAGAATATACTGTGGCTCCAGCCCCAGTTTTTGCAGCCGCTGCTTCAGTTTCATCCGGGCGTCGTGCAACAGTTTATAAACATTATTAGGGTTGGTTTCAAGCAGCCGGGCCACTTCAGCAATGGGGATATTATCAATTTGGACAGCAGCCAGCGCCTGGCGTTGGCGTTCGGTCAAATCATTGTTGATCACTGCCAGAATTGTATCCCACACCTGGCGTCGCTCACTTTCGGTGGCTGGGTTACCCCCAGCCGGGGATTCGGCAACCAGAATCTCTTGCAGCGCCGTACCTGCTTCCGTAATAGCGTCCAGAGACAAGTCGCGCCATCTAGCCCGGCGCAGCTCGCTGATAGTATGATTGGCTGCAATTTTAGCCGCCCAGGTGGTAAATTTACTTTTCCCTTGAAAGGTATCCAGATTGGCCTGAACCTTGAGCAAAGCCTCCTGAGCCAGATCCTCGCTCATTTGCTGCAGCTCGTTTTCGGCCCGATGGCGCAGGTCACTGCGGCCGTGCAGATAAGCCAGGATACCCCGCTGGAGATAGAGCCGCAAATCTTCCAGGGCTTGAGCTTGATGGGGATGATCAGGACGTAATTCACTGAGCCAGGTTTCGTTGGTGCGTTCTTCCATCGGTCATCCTACTCTATTGAAATAGGCCAACTCTCAAGAACCAGGTGATCGCCTACAATTTGTCCCGACTTAGTAATCGGCAGCCGGCCATTAGCATCATATAAACCTATTTCCAGACGGTAAGCTTCATGACCAGGCGGTGTGCCAGCCGGAATAAGCAGATTATAGAAGTCTACCAGATACTCCTTCGCCAGCCAACTTGTCGTCGGGAATTGACCTGCTCCCGGAATCTGGTCTTGCTGGCTGACAATTTGCCCCTGCTTATCGAGCAGGTGAACAAAGACGGTCCAGCTTCGATCCAGGGGCGCCAATGCCTGCCAATATAAGGTCAGCGGCAGGGAAGCGCCAACCTTAACCCGTGTCTGCGGCAAATCCAGGCCCACCAGCTTGGCCTGATCGCTGAAATTGACTTCAAGGGGAATTTGGGGGGTAGGCGCTTCGAAGATATGGGGCCGGTCAATGGTTGTCACCGTCGTCAGGATTAATTGATCGCTGCCCCCAACTGCCAGCCGCGTCTTTTCCGCGGTAGCCAAGGCCACAACCAGGCGATACTCTCCCGGCGCAAGTGTTGGAGGGAGCGCTACATCGTAGGGATCACGCAGCAGTGTCCCCTGCCGCCACTGGAGCGAGGGCCGTATTGGTTCACGCTCATAGGAAAAGACGGGCTGCCCGGCGGCATCTTGAAGCTGAATAATGGTGGTCAACGGGCCGGGAGCATCCACCAGGGATTCCCAAAAAAGATTGAGGGGTAAAACCTCTCCGGCCTTAAAGGGATCATCCCCCAGGCTGTATCCTACCAGATGAGCCGTTTGACCAAAAACAGCATCAGTCGTAGTTTGAATGGGCAGAGCAGCCGGCTGCACGGACGGGTGGGGGTCAACGACCTCTGCTTCACGCAGCAGCAGTTCTACGCCCAGCGGTTGTCCCCGCTCATCCAGTAAATCAAGGGGATGATCATCGCTAATCCGGCGCACGCTGAGCAGTACCCGGTACAGGCCGGGCGGCGTCCCGGCCGGAACGAGCAGACCGTGGTGATCGGTCAGGGTCTGGCCAAAAGGCAGAGTGGTGAAAAAACTCTGGCCTGCCCGCGGCTGACTGTCGCGGATGGCCCAGGTGCGCCCTGCGGCATCGGCCAGGCGCAGGCTGACCCGGTGCTCGCTGCCCAGGCTTTTCTCTTTGCGCCAGGTTAATATGACCGGCACAATACCCCGGCCCGCTTCGTATGTTTCGCTGCCTATTTTGGCGTCAACCAGGGTCAGGCGGCCGGCAAAATCAGCCGCCGGGGCGGTAACCAGGGGTGTTTGGGCGGAGCCGGCCAGAGTCAGCTTGGTTTGGGGACCGTACCATTGCAGCACGGCCGGATAACCTAACTCGGCAATATCGGCTTCGGTCTCATCTTCCCAAAAATGGCCAAGGGTCTGATGGGCCGGGAACCACAGGCGCGGAGAAGTCTGGAATATGTGGCTCAAATCCTGCCTACGTCGTGCCTGCCCCGCCTCCCCGGCCCATTCCTGGCCCCAGCCCGGTATCGCGAAAAAGCGCGGCTGAGGCGCAGGCAGATAGGCGTAATAAAAGCCAAGCTGCCACTGATAGCTGGCCAGCAGGGTATCTTCGGCAGTAGCGCGGGCGGCAATATCGCGCAGCAAGGGGCGATAATCCTCGTGAGGGTAGCGGGGCAGGGTATAAAAACTCAGCAGGCTGACTGCCGTTACTAGCATTAAAACGATGGTTATTACCCCGGCCAACACAGCCTGAGAGTCCCAAAGCCAGACCAGCCCGGCGGCAATAAAGAGCCAATAGGCCGGCGCCGCAACCAGCCAGGTTCGCTCAAAATAGGGCGGGGTAAAGGGAAAGACCTGATTAATAGCATAACCGGCCAGTAAGGGGATGAACAGATAGAGATACAGGCAAAGGTAAATTTTTTTTTCGGCATATAAAGTAGCAATAAAGCCCGCCGAGGCAACAATAACCACCGGCAGGGCAACCCAAACGTAAGGCTGCAAAGGAGGGAGGAGATGGCCGATGCTGAAGGCGACGAAATGGTCGCCAAAGAAGTGCAAGAAATTCAGCGGGAGATAGTTTTCCACTTCGCGCTTGTTGATGATGTAATTGGCCGTCCGCAGGCTGGCGTACCCTATCCACGGCAGGTAGAGCAGTCCCGCCCAAATGAAAGGAGTTAGCTCCTTCTGTACCAAGCGAAGACTGCTTTTTGACTTGGCAAAGACATCGGTGTCCCGCGAGGGAGGGGCGAATTTCTTGATGAGCGTGTAGAGAAGTTGAAAGAGAAAAATAAAGGCCGCGTAGTACATCGTGTAAAGGGCAGCGGTAATGGTGACGATATAAGCCAGTAACCAACGCCTGGCTCCCCTTGACTGCCAACCGCCACGAGGGCCACTTTCAACCTCACGCCTGATCAGAAAATAAGTAGACAGCGCGCCCAGCAGCGTTACCAAACCGTACATACGCACTTCTTGGGAATAATAGACCGCCATCGGCATCACCGTAACAACCCCCGCCGCAACCAACCCAACCCGCCGTCCCAGCAGCCGCTGCCCCAAAACAGCTACCCCTGGAATCAGGATAGTCCCGGCTCCCATCGAGAAAAAACGGGCCGTCTCCGGGCCAAAACCGGCAATAGTGAGCCAACTTTTCAAAAGAAGATAGTAAAGCGGTGGATGAATGTCAACAGCGGTGAGGGCCAGTAATTGGGGCACAGATTGGGCGGCAAAGTAAAAACTCCACCCTTCGTCGCCCCACAAGGGCTGAAAACTGAGTTGCTGCAAACGCAGGCCAAAACCCAGCAAGCTAAAAAAAAGTATCCAATGCACGGCGCGGATTCTCGGTTGTCGGCTTCTGAGGCGCTTAAAATAAATCATAGTGCGGCTGGACAGATAGGAATCTGGTACTGGCAGTGGAACATAGTACTACTTCTGGCTAGTGAATATAATAGGCGAAGTATTGTAAAATTACCGTAAAGTCAGAATTCTTGATATCTTATTTGGGAGGGTAAGTTATCATGGATGGAATGAGTTTACTTCTGGGCGGCATGTTGGGCGTTCTGGCAGGCTGGGCCTTTTCTAGCGCCTCGATCAAGCAGCGCGAAGCCGGCGCCAAGCTTAACAAAGTCAGTAAGGCCAAAGAAGAAATGAGCAAAATGGAAGGAGAGGCGAAGGATAACGAAGAGGGCAGCTTCGCCGATGCGCTTCAAAGTTTTTTGCTCCGCCTGCTGGGTTTTGCGGTCATTGTAGTTCTGGGCGCGATTTTCTTCTATTCCCTCAGCTAACTTAGCTCGATACAAAAACCCGTGAAATCAGGTTAGTTTTTTACCGCAGAGGCACAGAGTTCGCTGAGTTTTTATAAAATTCTCTGTGTTCTCGGCGTCTCTGCGGTGGATTTCCAACTTGAACTATGCCGCTAAATTATCTGGTTACTAACCGTGGGCCAGCTTGGCAACAGTGACGCCTTCGCCCCCTTCACTTTCGTCGCCGGGGCGATAGGAACTGACCATGGGATGTCCACTCAATTCCTGGCGTACCGCCTGGCGTAAAGCGCCGCTGCCCTTGCCGTGAATAATGCGCACCCAGGGCAGCCGGGCCAAAAAAGCCTGGTCCAGGTACTGATCCAACCGCAGCAACGCCTCTTCGGTCACTTGTCCGCGTAAATCCAGCTCCATTCCTGGCGACTCAACCGGGGGCACTTTAACGCTGCTGTAAGTTGCTTCTGCTTCGCGTGGTGCAGCTTTTTCCTGCAAGACGACACTCGCCAGGGGCACCGTCGAGCGAAACGCGCCCAATTGTACTTCAATTTGCTTATTTTGCAGACCGACCACCTCACCCACCGTATTGAACTGCGGAATAAAAACCTTGTCGCCCAGGGAGAGGGTTCCGGGAGCTGGGGGCTGGGGGGCAGGTTTGGCCTTACTCTTTTTATCGCGCTCAATCTTGGCCTGAATTTTTGTTTCCAGTTGGGTTAACTGCTCCTCAATCTTAGCAGTCGGGGATAGTTCAACCTTGGCCTCAGCCTTAGCCTTTATCTCTGCTTCGGCTTGCTCCTTGAATGCGCGAATTTCCTCCCGCGCCGCCTTAATTTCGCGGCGGGCATCCTCACGGGCGGCATTGAGAATATCCCGGCGTTCCGTATCAATTTCGGCCAGCCGCTTTTGAACCTGTTGGGTTTGTTTTTCGGCCTCTTCGCGCTCCGCTTCCGCTTGACGGCGGACCTGCTGCGCCGCTTCCGTCTGGGCTTTAATTTCGGCCAGCATCGCCTCGATTTGCTGGGCATCTTCGCTGACCAAGCCCCGTGCCCGGTCAATGATGTCAGCCGGCAACCCTAACCGTTGGGCAATGGTGAAGGCATTAGAAGCGCCCGGCAACCCAATCAGCAGCCGGAAGGTAGGCGACAGGGTGGCAACATTAAACTCCATGCTGGCGTTGGCGACGCCTGGTGTAGTATGGGCAAAGGCCTTTAATTCGGAATAATGGGTCGCCACAAAGGTCGTCACCTGGCGCTCCAGCAGGTAAGATAAGATCGAACGGGCCAGGGCTGAGCCTTCGATGGGGTCAGTCCCTGCCCCTAGCTCGTCCAGGATGACCAGTGAACGATGATCGCACTGCTCCAAAATCTGCACAATATTGGTCATGTGCGAGGAAAAGGTGGAGAGACTTTGTTCAATGGACTGCTCATCGCCGATATCGGCGAAAATGCGATTAAAGAAGGGCAGGGTTGAACCTTCGGCGGCGGGAATCCGCAGACCAGCCTGGGCCATAGCCGCTAACAGGCCGACCGTTTTGAGCGAGACAGTTTTGCCGCCGGTGTTGGGGCCGGTAATAATGAGCATGCGGGTCTCGGCCGGTAGAGTTATTGTAATCGGTACGACCGTAGCCGGATCAAGCAGTGGGTGGCGGGCCGCGCTGAGTTTGAATGTAGCAGCAGAGGCGCGGGGATCGGCGGAAATTTCACCCCTGCTTTCCTGCTCCCCTGCTCCCCTGCCTCCATGTATTTTATCCGGGTTAATTAATATCGGCTCAACGGCGTCCATCGCCTCGGCATACTTGGCCTTGGCAAAAGCCAGGTCAAGTTCAGCCAAAGCGACTACCGTGTGGTCAATCAGACGGCTTTGCCCGCCTACCTGTTCCGATAGAGCCAGCAGGATTTTGCGAATCTCTTCCTCTTCGTCGAGCTGCAGTTGCCGCCACTTGTTGTTCAATTCGACGGTGGCCAGCGGCTCGATAAAGAGAGTGGCGCCGCTGGCGCTCTGGTCGTGGATAATACCCTGAATTTTGCCTTTGAACTCTGCCTTGAGTGGAATCACATAACGCCCGGCTCGCTGGGTTACGAGCGGTTCCTGGAGATAGCGGCTGTATTGGGTCGAGGCGACGAGACGATTGAGCCGTTCCATTAAACGGCTGTAGGCTGTTTCCAATTCCCGCCGGATGCGGGCCAATTCGGGGCTGGCGCTGCTTTTAACCTCACCCCGCTCGTCAATAGCCTGGTTAATATCGTTGACCAGGCCGGGGCAAGGCTCAATCCGCTGGGCAATATCGGCCAGGCGGGGGTAAACTTCGGCCAGGCGAGTGATGGTTCGCTGCAAGTCGCGGGCAGCAATCAGCGTCTGGCGGATTTCCAGCAGTTCCGGCGGGATTAAGATAGCGCCACGCTGGGCGCGACCTGTCAACGGGCGGACGTCGCGCGTTCCACCAATGCCGATGCCCACCTTGGCCGAGAGCAAATGAACCGCCTCACTGGTTTCGGCTTGCCAGCCTTGGGCCTCAGCCAGATAAGGACTGGGCCGCAAGGCCAGGGCCAGTTCTTTGCTGGCCGAGAACATGGCATAATAAGCTAATTTGTCCAGAATTTTGGGAAATTCCAGGGTAACGAGGTGTTTATCCACAACTTACGTAAACTTATTATCTCAAACAATGATTTCCAGCACACCTTTAAGAATATCAGCGTTGCGCGGCACAAATAGGGTGACGGATTGGACAATAATAAAGAGGACCTGGTTAAAAAGCGGGAGCAAGCCTGAAGTTCTCAGGTTTCTAACCAATCCTCCGGCGAAACCGGAATAAGGTACGTCAGTGCCGGTCGGCTGAAAAATAAATTGGATTACGCCTAAAAGAAGCGCCAGCCAGATGGTAGTCAAAATAAAGCCCATCGCCAAACCGCCCACCGCATTGAGCGGGCCGCCAATAAAGCGCTGGTACGCCGATGGGGTGACATCTTCTGGAGGACCTACTGTGCCTCTTTTCCTTTTCTTTTTTTTCTTTTCTTCAGGCGGCACCGCCAGATATTTTACCAGCAAGCGAAAGCCGTTAAAAAACACAAGCAGCAAAATTAAAAAGGAGAGCACATCTGCCGGGGTTTTTGCCATGCCAAAGCCGGAAACATCCGGCTGCAGGATACGATCGCTGAGGGGTTTATACAGCCAGAGAGTCACCACTAACCCCAACCAAATACTCACCACCGACACAATTTGCGAGACTGCGCCTCTGACAAAACCGGCCAGAATTCCGACAAACAAAATGACGAGCAATAATAAATCTAAGGTATTTAAGCCTAAAATGGGTTGCATTACGCCTTCTCCTCAATAGATTGCGTACGAAACATAACTCTATAATAGCATTTTTTTTCAAAAATGACACATCGGCCTTGATTTTGTGACAAGCTCCATCGGATAAACACCAAAAAAGCTCACCCGATTCCAGGCGAGCTTTTTAGATCATTTCCCGGCCAAACGGAAAACTTTGGCCCTATTCTGTTTTCGCTTCGGCCGGCTGGGGTTCCATTTCCTCCGCAGTATCAAGCAGGACAACTTCCTCCTCGGTGGAAATTGAACTGAAATCAGGGGGTTCCGGCTCATCCTTCATGGCCAGGCTGCCCCGGAAGTAGCCCTCTTCATCCAGGAGAAAACTGCCTACATCCACATTGCCCCACACCTTGCCGGTGCTGAGTATTTCCAGGCGACCCGATGCCTTGATATTGCCAGTTACCGCCCCGCTGACCGAGACATTTTCGGCAATGAGATCTGCGGCCACCTTAGCCTGGGGGCCAATCACAATATTGCCCAGCGTTTCGATGACGCCCTCTTCACAGACCCCATCAATACGGATGCTGCCATCACAGATTAATCTACCCCTAAAACTGGTATTGGGGCCAATCACCGTTTCTATTTTGTCAATGGGGGCGCTTTTGCTTCTACCTAGCACGCCGTCCTCCTAACCAAAGGATGAAGGATGAAGGACGAAAAATAGAAGATAGCAGATTGAGGATAGAAGATAGATATTGGCTCTTACTATCTTCTATCTACTATTTTCTATCTTCAACTCCCAGTCCTTCGCCTTACAAAGTCCCAATATACTTCAACTGGGGGTAATTGTCAACGTTATTACAGTTCGTTAGGGGGCAACGGCTCTTCGACCGGTTCAACTTCTTTGAGGCGGTGGCGCTCGCCCTGGTTGATAAAAAGCAGCCAGGCCATGCCAACGATGATGAAACTATCAGCCAGGTTGAATGTCGGCCAGCGGGTGGCGCCAATGCCGGCATCCAAAAAATCGGTCACCCGGCCATCTATCAGGCGGTCAACAAAGTTGGCTATCGCGCCGCCCAGGAGCAGGCCAATTGGCCAGCCGGCCTGCGCTGGAAACTGGCCGGATTGCAGCGCCCGCCAAAACCAAATTGTCAGGCCCAGAATGACAAAGCCAGTGACAATCAACGGGCCTGATCCGCCATTGGCAAACATACCAAAGGCGACCCCCGTATTATAGCCCAGGGTAAAACGAAAAAGGTCACCGGCAAGCGGCACCGGCTGATACAGTTCCAGCATTTGTTCAGCCCAAACTTTGCTTAATCCATCCAGGAGCAGGGCGACTCCCAGCCCTACCACAACGCGTGTTAATGTTTTCATAACGAGGATAGACTATCCTGAAAAGGAACACCTGTCAAATAGATCATCTCCCAACCTTCCCTTGTTGTCTTATTTCCAAACTGACGCGAAGCGTGGGAACAAGGGTGAGAATTATTATCCAATCTTCCACCCCTCCAACCTTCCCCTGACTTCACTCCCAAATGTACCAGGCCGGCACATCGGACAGCAGCCAGGACAGCCCCTCGGCCGGGCGTTCCAACAAAAGGTTAATGAGCGCCTTGGCTTTCTCCGGGGCATGAGCCGGAGCCAGGCTGCCAAACTCGACCCCAATCAAACGATAATGCCCGCGCCGGGCGTGCAGCATCTCATCGTAAGTTTCGACAATGCCTTTCAAAATATTGACAATAATATGGGCGATGGAGGAGGGGCTGGTAATGCCCCGTAAACGGCACTCCTGCACCACCAGCCGGAAAAAGCGGAGGCTGTAATCCAGCTTGGCAACCAGGGCAAAATCTTCACAGAAGACATCAATCCGGTTCGTAAAAGTCGTTTTTAAGATGTCGCTGATCAGTTCTTTGTCGTCAATGGTTGGCCAGCGGCCACTATCATCCCGGCTGACGGTCAGCAGCAAGCGTCGAATTCGCTCGACCGTGCTTTCATACTGCCGGGCTTCCTGGACAACGTAGGGCAGTAAACGTCCCCGATCACCCCAGGCATTCTCCAGCGCCTTGATAAAGCGACTCCAATCGCGCATCACCGTTCCGGCCACGCAACTCGTGAGCGGGAACGAGGCGCTCATGTCGGCCAGGCTGACGAGCATCAACGCCGTCAACCGCTGCTCCTGGATTTTCACTTCCTCTTGCATCAGGTTAGTGATAGAGGCTAACAACGGTAGAGAGGCCTCGCCGCTGCTGAGCACCCCAAATTTATCGTGGTCACGGATGATGGTCAGCAAGGTGCGAAACTCGGTGCGGGTCAGCAGTAGTTGCAGCTTATCCCGCTCTTCGGGATACATAGATGAGACCAAGTACCAGCCAATAGTGGGGTGCCGGTCGGTATTAACGTACTTGCCAATATCGTGGTAAAGCGCCGCAACCCGTAAAAAAGTCTTGAGGGCCTGATGTTCGGAAGCTGGAAACAAGGCCGTGTTAGGCGCATCTTTACCGAGACCATTCCAGATTTGACGGTAACTCATTCCAAAGGAGTCAAACTCCTGGGAGCAGTCCGGGCTGGCTCGATCAGCCAAAATATCGGCGGGCTGGTCTGACAGGAGCAGGTTCATATTTTTCATCACCGCATGCAGATGGGGCGCTCCCTTAGGGTCGCCAGGACGTGCAGGTATCTGTGATGGATAAAACAGGGTGGTCAATTGTTCGCCATAAGGCAAAGTTGGCAATGTTGCCGAATCTGGCACCACGTTACCGGCAAAAATCCCCTCAAATTTGTCCTTTGATTTCCGCTTCATGGCTTGGTCTCCACCCCGTAATTTTAGGATGTTCTGGCATAATAATAGTCGCATAGGTACAGAAATGCAACGCGCTACCTGCTAATCTTCACTCTTTTTACTCAATTTCTCCATAGAATCTCCACATTTGATTGCTATACTGTAATCAAAGTAAAAAATAGATTGGTTGTAAAAACCAAAAGAATGGAGATAAATGATGAAAATTCAAAAATGGTTACTGATTGCCGGTGTTGTAATCTTCTTAGGAGTGGCGGCCCTGGCTGCTTTCAGTTATGCGGCTCCTTACGCCCTGGCCCAAGGGCCAATGGGCGGCTGGTGGAATGAGCGCGGCGATGGCAGCGGCCCCATGTTTGGTCGCGGCTTTGGCCGGGGTGGCGGGATGATGGGCCGGGGCATGATGTTTGACGACGACTTTGGTGGCGGCTTTGGCATGGGGCCGGGCGGCTGGGGTGGTATGATGGGTCGTGGCGGCCCTTGGGGCGGCCCCGAGAATTCACTGATTGCCATCGCTGCGGAAAAATTAGGTCTAACAACCCAAGAACTGCTGACCGAACTGCAAGCCGGTAAGACCATTGCCGAGGTAGCAGCGGAAAAGAATGTGGCGGTGGACGACATTGTCGAGACCGTTGTTGCTTCTCGCTCTGAACAACTAAATCAACTGGTCATGAACGGCCAGTTGACCCAAGAGCAGGCCGACGCTATGCTGACCTTGATGAAAGCCAATGTCACCGAGCGGATCAACGCCGCATGGCCGGCGGGAGGTTTTGGCCGGGGCGGCGGCATGATGGGCGGAATGATGGGCGGCGGTCGCTGGGGCGGCGGCATGATGGGCGGTATGATGGGTGGTGGTCGCTGGGGCGGCGGTATGATGGGTGGTGGCCGCTGGGGCGAACCCGGCAACTCCCCGATGTCCGCAGTCACAGAGGAGTTAGGTTTGACGCCTGTCGAATTGATGACTGAGCTGCGAGCCGGCAAAAGTGTGGCCGACGTAGCCGCAGAGAAAAACGTGGCAGTAGACACCATCGTCAATGCCGTTTTGGCTCCTCGCACCGCTCGTCTCAACGACCTGGTGGCCCAAGGGCAACTGACCCAGGAGGAAGTTGATACCCGGCTGGCCAACCTGCGGGTTGATGTAATTGACTGGCTGAACCGGAGCTGGGGTGATCAAGATACCGCTCCTGGTGCTGAACCGGATGAGTCAGGAAGCTTTTAACTCGATCAAGAACGACACCCGATAGTTACACCCTTATCCCTGGTTGGCTGAGTCGGCCAACCAGGGTTTCTTTATGCGTTGACTGTCCACTAGCGATGATTGTAAAATTCAACCTGCCAGCGCCATTCGCTGCCATCCTCAGCATTCCACCATGATTGAAGGATGCCCACTTCGCCGCCCGGCAGAATCACCGGCCGGCCAATATCAGCCTCGGCCGGCCAAACGTCCTCACGCTTAATGTGGTCGCCACGCCGGGTAAGGCGGGCCATGGGGCGGTCAGCCGTTTGAGGCAGGTCTTGACCTTGAGCCAGCCTCTGACCGGCATCCGTACGGACTTCCACAGTCAGGGATTGAGGCGCGGCGTGAACCAGCAACACATCGGTTGCATCCAGGCGGCCCCGGGCGAATGATACACCGGTAGCGCCGCCATAAGGGTACCACAAATCCCATATTTCGATACTTTGATTGGTACTCGGCATTTATAAAGTTTTACCTCTTTCTATATAATGATTGATGATACTACCTCTACTTTATTCAATCTACACTCACCGGGATGATTTTTATGCAAGCAACGAATTATTTCCCCCTAGCTCGGATGAGTAGTAAAGTAAGGAAAGTTTTCATAGCTCGGATCGTTTATGGTTTAAGGCGGTAGTTATGCCTCGTATCTTGGTTGTTGACGACGACAAACAAATTGTTCGTCTGGTCCAATCGTACCTGGAACGGGCCAGCTATCAGGTGTTGACCGCTTACGACGGTGAGATGGCCCTCCATGCTATTCGGCGCGAACGGCCCGACCTGGTCGTGCTAGATTTAATGCTGCCCAATCGCGATGGCTGGGAAGTGACCCGGACCATCCGCAGCGATCCTGGACTGGCCGGCCTGCCGATTATCATGCTGACCGCCCGGGTTGAGGATACGGATAAAATTGTCGGCCTGGAATTGGGCGCCGACGATTACATCGCCAAACCCTTCAACCCGCATGAAGTGGTGGCCCGGGTGCGGGCCGTGCTGCGGCGGGTGACGGGAGCCCCGGTGGCTTCGCGGGTTATCCAGGTGGGCGGACTGAGGATGGATGTGGACCGCCACGAAGTAACGCTCGACGGCAGCCCCCTCGAACTCACTCCAACCGAGTTTGATTTGCTGAAACTGTTGATGGAACAGCGCGGCCACGCCTTCACCCGCATGGAACTGGTGGAGAAGGGGCTGGGTTACAATTTCGAGGGTCTGGACCGGACCATTGACAGCCACATCAAAAATCTGCGGCGCAAGATTGAACCCAACCCGGGCCAGCCCATTTACATTGAAACTGTTTATGGGGTGGGCTACCGGCTCAAGGGGGAGTGAAAAACAGGCACAGGTATGAATAAACTTTGGGTCCGCCTGGCTTTAGCCTTCGGCGCGGTCACAATCATCGGCATTCTGGTGGCCGGACTGCTGGCCAATCGCCAGGTGAATGTTCAATTTCGCCGTTTTGTCGCCCGTGATCAGATCGTCAATTCACCCCTGGTTACATCTCTGGCCGATTACTATGCTCAAAATGGCAGTTGGGCCGGCGTCGAAACTCTTTTCGCCGACATGGGCCGGCCGGAAGGCATGATGGGTCATGGCCAGGGCATGATGCGGCGGGGTATGCCCCAGCTCGTCCTGGCCGACGCTTCGACACGGGTTGTCTTTGATCAGGGAGGTCCCCGCCGAGGCGCGCCCTTGACTCCGGCCGAGCTGACCGAAGCCGTGCCCATTGAATTGCAGGGACAACCGGTCGGATATGTCTTGATCAGCGTCCCTGGTCAAGCTGACCTCTCCGGGCCAGCCCAGGCATTTTTGCGACAGTTCAACTTCTCACTTTGGCAGGCGGGCCTGGTTGCCGGCGGGCTGGGCGTCTTGCTCGGGCTGGCGATTGCCCGCGGCCTGTCCGCGCCGCTGGGCCGGTTGGCCTTTGCCGCCCGGCGCATCTCTCAGGGCGACTTGAGCCAGCGAGTCCCGGTCAGCGGCAGCGCCGAAGTGGCCGGTCTGGCCCGCGCCTTCAACGAGATGGCCGCCGGCCTGCAGCAGGCTGAAACGCTCCGCCGCAACATGGTGGCCGATATTGCCCACGAACTGCGCACCCCTTTGACCGTCCTGCAGGGCAATCTGCAGGCCATCCTTGACGACGTTTACCCCCTGGAAAAAGCTGAGGTTGCCGCTGTTTATGATGAAACCTTGATTTTAAGCCGCCTGATCGGCGACCTGCGCGAGTTGGCCCAGGCCGAGGCCGGCCAGTTGAGCCTGAACCTTCAGCCGGTCGAGTTGGCTCCCCTGATCGAGCGGGCAGCAGGTCTATTTGAAGAACTTGCTCGCGACAAAAAAATCAAGCTGGCTGTGACTCTACCGACTCACCTGCCGCCTGCCTGGACCGACCCCGACCGGGTGCGGCAAGTGCTGCATAATCTCCTGGCCAATGCCCTGCGCCATACACCCGAAGGGGGGCAGGTTGTTATTGAGGCAGCTTGGGTGTCAGAGCAGGGGGGCAGAGGGACAGAGAGGCAGAGGAGCAATGCATTCTCTCCTCCGCTCCCCCGCTCCCCTGCTCCCCCACCCTTTCTCCGCATCACTGTCACCGACACCGGCCCCGGCATTCCTGCCGAAGATTTGGCCCATGTCTTCAATCGCTTCTGGCGGGCCGATCGAGCGCGCTCGCGCGAACAGGGCGGGTCGGGCCTGGGGCTGGCCATTGCCCGGCAGTTGGTTGAAGCCCAGGGCGGTCAGATCGGGGTGGAGAGCGACGGCGTGGCGGGTCACGGCAGCCGCTTCTGGTTTACCCTGCCGGTGACTGCTCCTGTTTCCCCCGTCTGAAAAGTCCCCAATTTGTTACAAATCTATGGCAAATGGTTAGCATTTGTTGTATAATGGATTACTCTCTTCCATAACAACGGCAAATTTTCAGAGAGATAGCGTCCTCATGACCACACTCAAAGCGCTACTGCGGAGAACCCACGAAAATCTGCTTATCTTGCAGGAGCGAGAGGCCAAACACGGCGGTAACGCGCCCCTGGAACTGCTCAACCAGATCAGAGATCACCAGACAGCCATTGATCTCATCGAGCAGGCTCTCTCGACTGAACTAACCGAAACAGAGTTGAAGCAGCTCAAGGAAGAGCTAAGGCCCTTATTGGTCGCCAGCAATATCGAGCAGCTTGATCTGGATAAGGTCAAACTGGAAACGCCGCGCCTGCCTTTTGAACCTGAAACCATCCTCATCCCGGCCGGTCCATTTCTGCTGGGCAGCCTGCCCGGCGATGCCATTCCTGCTGAAGAAACGCCCCAGCATGAAGTTAACCTGCCAGCCTTTCGCATCGGCCAGTACCCGGTCACCAATACCCAGTACGCCGAATTTATCAAGCGCGAGAAACAGCAAGAGCCCCCTAAAAAAACAGGCTGGTTTCTGCGTGAACCTCCAGGCGACAAACTTGAACATCCGGTAGTGGGTGTGAGCTGGACCGACGCGCAGGCTTACTGCCGCTGGTTGAGCGCGCAGACCGGCCGCACCTATCGCCTGCCCACGGAGGCCGAGTGGGAGAAGGCGGCTTCTTGGGCAGAGGAGCAGGGGAGCGGAGGACTGCCGGGCGCTCCGCGCTCGGCGGGGGGGAGGAAAAGGCAGTTTCCATGGGGTGATGAATGGCAAGCGGGGCGCTGCAATTTTGGCAGTGATGATACCACCGCAGTTACCGCCTACCCTGAAGGGGTCAGCCCCTCTGGCTGCTACGACATGCTGGGCAACGTTCAGGAATGGACCAGCACGCTCTGGGGCAGCGACCCCAAAGAGAACGCTTTTCCCTACCCCTACCGCGCCAGTGATGGGCGGGAAGAGGCCAATCCGACCCACCTCCACCGGGTCTACCGGGTTTATCGCGGCGGCTCATTTCGGGATGAACCGGCCCGGTTAAGATGCAGCCTGCGCGGCAACTCCGACCCCGAGAGCAAAATCAGGTGGCGCGGCTTTCGCGTCGTCAGGGAACTTTAAATGGGTTGAATGAGATTGCCGATTTGGGTAAAGATGGTTGACACATTGAACCCACTCATAGTAAACTGGACTTATCTTCAATTTCAAAAAAACAAAAGAGAGATGACCAGCCATGTACAGTCTGAACATTGACCCCAACAACCCTGCCGGCAATCCCGACCCGGCAGAGTTGCGCGACCTCGGCGTGGAAATGGTCCGCTATACCTTTTACGACCGCAGCGGCGGGGAACAGGTTGATCCGGCCAGAGTGGATTTTTACCGCCAAAAGGCGAAAAGCTATCAAGATGCCGGCGTCGGCTCCCTGATCATCCTGACCTACGACACCTACCCCGGCAAGCCTCCCTTTGCCGACAATTGGGATAATTACATTGCCCGCTTCGCCCAACGGGCCGGACAGATTGCTCAGGCGATGGCTTCTTTTAAACCGGCCTATCAAATCTGGAATGAACCCGACCATGACCGTAAAAATATCGGCACGAGTTATGATCCCTGCCTGCGGGAAGAGGTGTTTGGCCAGATGCTGCGCCGCACCCGTGATGCGATCAAAGGGGCTGACCCCAAGGCAGTGATTGTTACCGGCGGCCTCTGTTCCGGCGACCCTGGCTGGCTGACGACGGTCATCAAATCGGCCGGGGGCAAGCTGCCCGCCGACGTCGTCGCCTTTCACCCCTACGGCCAGCGCCCCGAACCCGATTGGCCCAACCCAAACTGGGCCTTTGGTTATGTTGGTAAGCTGATCAATGACTACTATAAGGCCGGCGGCAAAAAGCCCATCTGGATTACCGAGATGGGAGTCAAAGAGGAAGACATTGACCACGACCGCGAGCAGGCTGCCGAATTTTTGCGCCGCTACTACCGCCGCATCATCAGCCAGTACAGCGACAAAGTCGAGGAACTGTTTTGGTTCTGCTACGGCGACGGCATGGTCTCGCCTTTTGGCCTTGTCGAAGCCGGCGGCAATCGCAAGCCGGCCTATAACGCCTTCCGCCAGGCCGTAGTAGCCCGCGCCCAGTGGACCCCGGCGCCGGTCCTTGCCGCTGCTCCCCCACCGCCGCCCCCGCCGCCGGTTCAGCCGGTCGCCCCACCTCCTCCGCCGCCGGTGGTGGCTCCCCCGCCGCCTCCATCCCCAAGCCAGCCGGCAGCGCCTGCTCCAGCGCCAGCAGCCCAGGGGCAAGATTTCGCCCAACTCTTGACCCAAATGTCGGGCCTGCAAAGCCTGGTCCAGCAGCTCCAGGCTCAACTGGCTCAATTGCAGGGGCAGGTGCAGCAGTTGTCCGGCCAACAGACCGATTTGCAAGCTCGGGTTCAGCAGTTATTTGCCCAGGCGCCTGCCTCAACGACAGCACCTGGTATCCCTCCGGCTCCCCCACCTGTGACCAGGCCCGCGCCGGTCATCCAAGACATCACGACTCAGTTGAAACGCGACCCCAGCAAGCAGTTTCCAACGCGTTCGCTGGACCAGATTCAAATGCTGGTTATTCACCACACCGCCGTCGCCCCCACCGTTGGCGCCGACCGCATTGCCGCTCACCGGGTGGACAAGCAGGGCTGGCCCGGCATTGGCTACCATTACTTTATCACCGCCGATGGCCAGCTTCAACAAACGAATGAATTAACGACGGTCGCCAGCCACGCCGGTGACTACAATCCGATTGCTATCGGCATTTGTTTTGCCGGGGATTTCACCCAGGCTTCCCCTACGCCCGCCCAAATTGAGGCCGGGGCGCAGCTCATTGCCTGGCTGTTACGGGAGCGCAATCTCTCGCTCTCCTCTGTTTTCGGCTACAAGGAACTGGTCAATACCCAGAGTCCGGGCGCGCAGTGGGACTCCGGGGCGCGCTGGGGCGATCAGTTGCGCGATAGAATCCAGACCCAGATGTGACCTCCGCTTTTTTGTAGCCAAACTACGAATATTTGGTGCTGTGACAGCCTATAATTACCTATAGAATCGGGAGAAGTCGGTAAAGGAAGTATTGCCGTGCAAGAATTGACCGATCTGTGGACTTTTGTGACCGCCTGGTATAACCTGCCCTTCAGCCTGGCTCTGCTGGCCTTCCTTGGCTTATCCGCGTTGCAGTTTGTCGGCCTGGACCACGATCATGATGCCGATATGGATGCCGATGCCGGTCTCGATTTGGACCATGATCTGGATTTAGACCATGACCTTGACCTGGATCATGACCTGGACCTAGACCACGACCTGGACCTGGACCACGATGCTGACCTCGATCATGATCTGGATCACGACGTTGACCACTCCCTGGACGGCGCGCCAGCCTGGCTGGGAGTGCTGGAATTTCTGGGGGTAGGTCACGCCCCGGTGACCATGATTTTGCTGGTTCTGCTGGGCAGCTTTGGCCTTTTGGGTTGGATAGTGAACTGGTTCCTGCTGGGGGCAATTCCGGCCTACTCCGGTTGGGTCTTGGTTGGAGCTATGCTTGGGGCGCTGCTCATTTCAGCCTGGTTCACCTCGCGTGCGGCTCGTTTGATTGGCCGGGCCATCCCCACCTTTGCCAGCACGGCCACTTCTGCTTCGCAGCTCGTAGCCCGGCGCGGTTGGGTAGTTAGCAGCCAGGTAGATCATACGTACGGTCAGGTCAAAGTACGTGACCCCAGCGGCACACAAATCACCGTTTTTGCCAGAGTTGATCCGGGTAAACCGCCCATTCCCCGCGACTCGGAAGTTTACCTGGTTGATTACGACGCAGCTAAAAGAGTTTATACTGTTGTCCCACCGGATTGAAATGTAATTCATGTTTCACGCATTACGTGTTACCCTGCTAAGGAGGTAAATATCATGGGTACTTTTTTACTTATCGCCGTTGGAGTTGCTTTTGCCTTTATCGTCTTACTGGTCTTTTTCGCCCTGATTGCCAAATCTTACGTAAAAGCGCCGGCTAACCGGGCCTTTGTACGTACTGGCCGGGGCGCGCAGCCCAAAGTGGTGATGAACGGGGGCGCTTTTGTGTTTGGCTTGGTCCACGAAATCACCTGGGTGGACCTGGGCACCATGGCTATTGAAATCGAGCGCACCGAGCAGAATGCCTTACTCACCCGCGATCCCCAGTACGCCGATATTCGGGCCATTTTTTATATCAAAGTCAACCCGACTATTGAAGGCATTGTTGACGCCGCCCGCACTATTGGCGGCAAAGCGGTGGATGCGATGGCGGTCAAACAGTTGGTAGATGCCAAGTTGGATGGCGCCTTGCGCGACGTGGCCGCTACCTTTACCCTGATGAGCCTGCACCAGGAACGGGACAATTTTATCCAGAAAGTGCAGGAACGGGTTAAGGAAGACCTGGAACAAAACGGTCTGGTCCTGGAAAGCGTCAGCATTCTGACCTTGAAGGCCGCCCGGCAAGGCTCCTTCGGCACCGACGACGTTTTTGGGGCGCAGGTGGCGCGGGCCAACGCCGACGTGATTCAGACGGCCCAGCGCGAGCGCAATGACATCGAACGCAAGACCGAGATTGAGGTCAAGCAGCGCGATACCAGCACCTCTAAAGAAAAACTAACCCTGGAGCAAGACCTGGCTTTTGCTGCCGCGACCCAGCAGCGAGAAGTGCAGGCGCGCCAGGCTGCTGAAAAATCCACTGCCGAGAAGTTTATCTACGAACAAGAATTGGCGGCGGAACAGGCTCGCATTGCCAAAGAGCGGGCCATCAAACTGTCCGAGATTGAAATGGAGCAGACTCTCCTGGTCCAGAGCGAGCGCAAGAACCAGGAATACCAGTCAGCGGAGATTACCCGCAACCAGGCCATTGAGGTGGCCGAACAGACCAAGCAAATCTCGGTGCTTAAAGAGCAGCAAAAACGGGAAGCGGCTGAAAAAGAACGGTTGATGGTGGCCGCCCAGCGCGAGCAGGCCGCTCAGGATGTCAAAACCGTCGAGGAGACGGCCCAGGCCAAGCGGCTGGCCCAAATCCAGGTTATCGAAGCTGAACGCGATGCGCAGAAGGCCATGATTGATCGCAAGAATGCCGTCGAAATTGAGGCGCTCAAGCGGATTCGTGAAGCTGAAGCGCAGGCAGCCGCGCTCAAAGAAATAGCCCAGGCCGAGTTCGAGGCGGCCCAGAAGCAGGCCGAAACCAAGCGCACCCAGGCCCAGGCCGAAAGTGACGCCGAGAAGATGCGAGCCGACGCCGAACGGGCCCGCACCAGTGCTGCCGGTCTGGCCGAGGCGGAAGTGCTGCGGGCTAAAGCTGAAGCAGCGCAGTTGCAGGGTATGGCCGAGGCCGAAGTGATCCGGGCCAAAGCCGATGCGATGCGCGCCGAGGCTGAGGTCATCCGGGCCAAAGGGCTGGCCGAGGCCGAAGCGGTCAAGGCCAAGGGGCTGGCCGAGGCTGAGGGTCAAAAAGCCAAGGCCGAGGCGCTGGCCGCGTTTGATAACGTCAGCCAGCAGTTGGAGATGCAGCGCCTACAGATTGACGCCCAGATTCAGATCGGCGTGGCCCGCGCCCAGGCCATCGGCGCGGCCATTGCCAACATGCAAATCAAGATGTTTGGCACGCCCGAAGCTGCCGACAGCATTCTGCGCCTGATGTCCTTTGCCGAAGGGATGAACGACGTAGTGAATGCGGTTCCGCCGCAAGTACGCGAACTGGGGACGCAGTTGCTTACCAAGGTAGTTGGGAATGGACACGGCAACGGCCAGGTGCCGCCTGCCTCACCCATGACACTGGAGCAGGTGGCCGTCCTGATGCCGCAGCTCATGGCCCTGGTTGACCGGACCCTGGATGTCAATTCGATTAAGAAGCAGACGGTCAGCCAGGTCCTCGACCAACTCGAAGCCCAGGCCGGCGAGGCCGACCAGCCGCTTGTGGCCGAAGCCCACGCGGCCCTGGCGGTCCTCCCGATTTTGGCCGAGATGAATTTTGAGGATGTGTATTTGCGCTACGTGGGGAAGTAAAAGGGATGACTTACAAACCCAATCAAGTTAAAAGTCGTCTTGCGTATTGCGTGTTGCGTAGATTAACGGAACACGCACCACGCACCATGTGACTTACGGTTTTTGCAGGTAAGAATTGTGTCCCAAAACACCGATCTACTCTACGTCTTCACCGGCATTTCCAGCGCCCAGGTTATCAGTGCCTTAAACACAGTGCTGAACAAACGGGGCGATGCCGAAGCCCAGGTGGCCGAATGGCTGACGCACCGTCCTTTGGAGTCGTTGGGCGGCTTTCTGCTCAGCGCGTCGGCGGCCTTTTACCTGGCCGAGCGCGGTATCAACCCCAAGATTCAGACCTTTGTGGATGCGCTGTACTACATCAGCACGTGTTTGTCGGTGGGGTACGCCGATATTTTTGCCCAAACCCAAACGGGCAAGCTCATCGCCACCCTGGCGATGACCATCGGCCCGGCGTTGACCGGCAATGCTCTTGACCCGCCGGGCCGGGCCGAACCGGCCTCGGCCCATAGCCAAGGGTTAATGTTGGAACGGCTTGACGCCATTTTGGAGGAGTTACGCCAGCAGCGGGGGTCGGCTAAAGCACAAACGCCAGGCCAATCATCACCGCAAACATGATGGCGGAAATGGTCAGGATGGTGGTCAGCTCGCGATATTCGTGCCGGTACTCTTCGGCAAAATTGACCGCAGCCGCCTTGCGATTGTTCAGCAGGGCAGCCGGAGCAATTCTGGATGATGCCGGCGTGTAAAGTTCGGTCATCACCGGGGAGGCTGTGTCAACGGCTGGGGTTTCAGCCGGGGCGGCTTTGGGGGAAATTGGTTTTTGCTTTTCAACTTCGAAACGTCGCTCGCGGCGGGTTCTTTTAGCCATAGTAACCTTCTTCATCATCAACCGGGGCAGGTCTGTGACCTGCCCCGGCGCATTTATCTAACAAAGCTGAATTATAGCACGCGCTGGCTTATTCGGCTAATTCGCCGATGACGACGATGCGGTGGGTGTCAACCAGATAGGGGTAGCAGGTTTGCAGGGTGGCGACCGGCTCGGTGGTGGGCAGCATCACCTCGACGTCGGTCGGGTTAATAATCCGCTTTTCTTTGACCACATAGCGGAACTTTTGCTCCCCGGCATAGATGAAATACTCGTCGCCAATCTCCATCTTTTCCAGGTAACGAAATATTTCGCCGAAGATATCGTTGTGCGCGGCCAGATACAGATTGCCCCGCTCGCCGGGGTTGGCGCTGCCGGGGAGATGGCCGACACCCTTCTTCAAATCCTCCCAGGCAACGCCGTTGATGATCGGTGCGTCTACATTGATTTTAGGAATGATAATGCGGGTCGGACTTTTCGCCGTCGGCTTGACCTCAATCGGTACGGCTGCCCCACCCGTGGTGGAGGTTTGGACCCACTGCTGCAAGTGCAAAGGGACATCGGGGGCGGCCCCGCCGGGCGAGGTAGGCGGAGTATGGCCGCCGGGCAGGCGGCTCAAGGTAATCGGTGGGGGCGCGACGGTGGGTGTCGGCAGTTCCTGTTGAAGCGCACTCTGCTGCGCCAGCGAAACCTCGGCATTTAACTCTTTGAGGTTGAAATAGGAGGCGATCAGCACACCTACCAGGCCGAGTAGGGCGACTACTTCCAGGCTCAAAAGCAGACCGTCTCTGACTTTTTTGGCCTGGCTGCGCTCCTTTGCCGGCACAGCGCTGGCTTTACGCTGGCCGAACAACCCGCGCAATGGCTGGATCGTCGCCGTATGAAAGCCGGGGGCAGCAATCGGCGGATTTTTTGACCAGGAAGTGGGCGGCTGAGGCGACGTTGCTGGATGGATGGGCGGTGTATCCCGGCCTACCAAAGCTTCATTAACCGAGCGGCCCTGACTGGAGAGGCGTTGAAACCGTTCCAGACGAGATTGCCGCCGTTTCAGCAGCAACGCCTTCTCCAATTCTTCAACGCTCAAATCTTCCAGCTTGCGTTTGCCAAACATCGTTACCCCGGTGGATAGTAAACAGAGAACAGTTATCAGTAAACAGACAAATTTCTGATTACTAACCACTGATTACTGACTACTGGCTGCTGATATTATGTCACGTTGTTATTGTAAAACGGGGAGTCTTTTTTGTCAAACGAGATATTTACGGAGGGGCAGGCTAACGCAGGGCGAACTAAGTTTTGGGCAAAAACCGTTTGAGTAATGAAGTAAGCAGCGATAACTCATGTACTCGCAGCAGATACAAAGCCAGCAGGTAAACTCCACCACCCAAGCCGCTCAGCAAGCCAACCAGGGTCACTTCCGCCACTAGGCTGTCAGGCGGCAGCCAGCCTTTCACAAAGGGGAGAGCCAGCCAGAGCACGGCGGCCATAACCAGGGCAGCCGCCCCTGCTTTGAGTGTAGTCCAGCCAAGGTTGTGGCCGCGCAACGGGGCCAGCCGGCTGACCAGCCAGAGCATGACCAGGGCGTGCCCGGTCAGTTGGACGCTGTTGGCCAGCACTAAGTCGGTCATTTGCATGGGCCGGGCCAAGCTGGGCAGGAGAGCGGCAACCAGGTAAAAACCGACTCCCAGCAGTCCGACCAAAGCCGGGGTGAGGGTGTTTTGACGAGCATAAAAGGCAAAGATCAGGGGCTGGTCAATGGCAGCAAAGGTCAGGCCGAAAAGATACAGGCGCAGGGCCAGGGCGGTTTGCCGGGTGTCGAAGGCCGTAAAATCGCCATGCTGGAAGAGCAAAGCCACAACCGGCTCGGCCAGGATGAACAAGGCCACCGCCGCCGGAATGGTCAGCACCAGGACCAGCCGCAGGCCGGCGGTCAGGGTATTCATAAATTCGGTCAATGTATCGGCGCTGGCGGAGGCCAGGCGGGAGAGAGTCGGCAGGATAGCCAGGGAGATGGCCGCTGAGATCAGGCCCAGGGGAAATTGAATGATGGTGGTCGCAAACTGCATCCAGGCTATACTCTGCTCGCCCGTGCGCGAGGCAAAGTTCCGATCCAGGGCAATGGCGATCTGGCTGATAACCAGGCCCAAAATGACCGGCAGGTAAAGTTTGCCCAACCGGCGCAGGGCCGGATGGTGGAGGTCGAACACAAGGCGGAGCCTGGCATCACGCAGCCCTGGCAGTTGTAGGGCCACTTGCAGCAGCGCCCCCAGGAGTAACCCCACGGCCAGCGCCTCGATACCCCAATCCAAAACGAGCGCCCCCAGCAGGGCGACTGTGACAATGGTGGCGTTGAAAACAGCGGCGGTGAAGGCCGGCAGAGCAAAACGCTTGAGGGCATAGAGCAGGCCGGTGATAATACCGGAGAGGCTGAGAAAAAGCACCGCTGGGGTCGTCAGGCGCATCAAGCGGGCGGTCGCGGCCAGCAATTCCTGGTCAAACCCGCCGGCCATAAGGAAAGCGACTTGAGGCGCGACCAGTTCGATCAGGAGGACAATCAGGCCCAAAACCACGACAGCCAGGCTCAGGACCAGGCTGGCCAGATGCCACAGCCCGGCCCGGTCGCGCTCCGCCTGTTCTGAAAAAACCGGGACGAGCGCACTGCTGACCATCCCGCCGACCAGCAGGTCGTAAAGCATGGTCGGGATGATCTGCGCCACCCGAAAGGCGGAGACCAATCCTGTTGCGCCAAACAGGTTGGCAATAACCGTTTCTCGGGCCAGCCCCAAAATCCGGCTGACCACATTGCCAGCGGCAATCACCGCCGCCGCGCGAGCCATGCCGGCAGTTTCAGGGGAGGAGGGGGCAAGCGGGGGAGGAGAGGCCAGGGGTGTTTGAGCCGCCATCAGCCGTCAATCAGGCGCTTGCGTAAACGGGCGATTTCAGCTTCCAACTCGGCCTGCCGGGTTTCCACTTCAAGCTGCAACTGCTCCAGCCGCTCGCGCATATCCAGAATAATCTGCACCCCGGCCAAATTTACACCCAATTCATCGGTCAAGCGGCTGACCTGGCGCAGCCGGTCAATATCGGCCGGAGAATAGAGCCGGATGTTGCCTTCGCTCCGTTCCGGGACTACCAGGCCGATATTTTCGTAGTGACGCAGGGTTTGGGGATGCACGCCAATCATTTTGGCCGCGACGCTGATGACGTACATCGGTTGGTTGGGCGCGACATCTTGCGGGTCGGGCATGCCTTAGCCCCTTTACAGGCCGCGCATGTCGGCTAACTCTTCAAAGAGGGCAATTTCTTCCGAGGTTAAATTTTGCGGCAACTGGACCACAACTTTAGCATACAGGTCGCCTCGCTCATCCGACTGCTTCAACTGGGGCATACCCTGGCCCTTGAGCCGGAACGTGCGTCCGGATTGTGTTTCGGACGGAATCCGCAGCTTGATTTTGCCCTTAAAAGTGGGCACGGTCGCTTCGCCGCCCAAGATGGCGGTGTAAAGATCAACCGGCAGTTCGGTATAGAGGTCATCGCCAACCCGTTCAAAAGTAGGGTGGTTAGCCACCTGGATTTCAAGATAAAGGTCGCCTTTGGGGCCGCCGCTCACACCTTCAGCCCCCTCGCCGCGCACACGCACTTTGGTACCGGTTTTGGCTCCCTTGGGAATTTTAACCTCGATCCGGCGGTCACCGACGCGCAAAACTCGTGAGGCCCCATTAAAAGCTTCTTCGAGCGAAATCTCAACCTTTTGGGTGTAATCCTGTCCCTGGCGCGGCGCGCTACGAGACTGGCCCATGCTTCCAAAAATAGCCTCAAAGAAATCAGAGAAACCGCCGGCCTGACCAGCTCCGCTACCGCTTAAAATATCGTTCAAATCAACGTACCCGCCGCCTCGATTCGCATTCGAAACCCATTCACTCCAATCAAAGCCGCCGCCACCCCCAGCCCGTTGGTAGGCTTGCCAACTGGAGCCAAGACGGTCATACTTGGCGCGCTTATCAGGATCGGTTAGCACTTCATTGGCTTCATTGATTTCTTTGAAGCGGTCCTCGGCCACTTTATCATTGGGGTTAACGTCGGGATGATATTTGCGGGCTAATTTGCGGTAGGCTTTTTTGATATCGTCGGTGCTGGCGTTTTTATCAACGCCCAAAATTTTGTAGTAATCTTTGTAATCCATTGAGTAGTTCATTCCTTATTCCTTTGAAAAATAGTTTTGACGATTCTCTTCCAAAGGCAGGCCAGTTACAATAATCTTGAGTCTCTTCTTATAAAGTTTATTGAGGTAAACTCTAACAATCTGTCCGAGCCCACGAATTATATCAATTACCTTCATTTGGGCAAACATAGCAGGAATATTTGTCTGGGCTGAACAAAGGCTCGCCGAACCAACAAAAAAGCCTCACCTTCTACAGGTCAGGCTTTTTTATCAATACAGTTTAAGGTTTACTTATGAGTTGAACGACCTCAAACAGAGTTCTTAACCTTATTTTTAGTAGCAGTTGTAGTTGTAACCGCAGGTATAGCTGTAGCGCTGGTAATCGTGGTAATAACCATCGTAGTAATAGCCGGTGTAATCATAGCCGTAGCCTTGCTGATAACAGTTATTGCCGCAACCATGCTTTCCGTATCCCTGCTGGTAACAGTTGTTACCACAACCTTGATTTCCATATCCTTGCTGGTAGCAGTTGTTCCCACAGCCGCCATGCCATTTGACGGGCTGCTGGTAGCAATTGTTATAGCACCCGCTGGGCTGGGGTCGAGGCTTAGGGCGCGGTTGCCAGCCCCCGCAGTTCTCGCAGTAACTACCCGCTGGAATATACAGAACCTGTCCGGCATAAATGTGATCGGGATTGGGCAAACCATTGGCGCGGGCAATTTCGTAAGGGTCTACCCCAAATCTCCGGCAAATGGCATACAATGTGTCGCCATATTGAACCTTATAGTAGAAACCACTACCCCAACCACCACCGCCGTAGCCCGATTGCGCTTTGCTCTCAGGGGCTATAGCTAACTGCAATAACACTAAAGCAAGAACAACTGCCAGCGCCTTAAAAATGAGACCTCTGGTCATTTTTCCTCCTATGGAAATAAAATTTTGCTTCCGTATCCCTTATTCAAAATTGAATTATATTCTAGTTCAGGCACTTTTTTGCTCACTTAACGAACAAAAAAGATTGGAGGATTATTGATTCTCTAACTGCACCTCCTCTTCTATGGTCTTCGGTCATCCCCATGCCCGGCGGCCATCATGTTCTGGTTGGCATAGTAGTCTCTCACCTTACTATGTCAACTGTTTATGGTAAGATTTTATGTTAAAATCATTATAATGACTCTTCAATTATCTGACAAGACTTAGTAGACATAATAATTTAAAATAAGTCGTCATAAAGTGAGCAACTCTAAAAATTCGGTACTATTTGCCTATTTTATCAGTGATTTTTAACCAAAAAAGAAACCCGGCGCGAACGCCGGGTTTCCAAAAAGGAGGAGAAGATGAACATGCCTTATGGCTTAAGTTAAAGACTGCCTAAACACTTAAAATATATCATAGGATTTATGTAGCTACCTAACGTTAACTCTACGGGATTCATACGCTTAATTCTGGTCAAATGAGCCGCTTCCCTGGAGGGTTGTCGTGAACCCAGCCAGGGCATCCCGCCCCGACGATGCTCCAAACTGAGCCACCTCTTCTACTGCCCGGCGAAATGCCTCGACTTCTCCGGTACAGAGAGCTTGAGCCAGCGCATGCCAGGGTTCGATAAATTCCCCTTGAGCCGCAGCCCTCAAAAAAGCGGCGCTCAGCCCGGTTGTACGAGGAGCAGCTATATCTGCCAATTTAGGCAGCAAGTTATGTTTTCCTGTCAGCCATAACGCAGCCATGACACCTACCAAAAAATCGTCACCGGCAGGGGTCAGACCACTGCCTAATCCGGCCAATTGACCGGTTGCTGCGGCTATCTCTTTATCCGTTTCACTGCTCTCAGGTTGAGTAATGGCCCGATTTAACCGAACTGCTGCTTCAGACAGCCGCCGGCTGGCAGCCAGGCCGACCTCCGCAGCATTGGGCCAGTGGGTATAAGGTTGGATGAGGCTGGCAATAGCTGGGTTGAGGGACAAAGGCTGGGTGGGATAAACCAACCGAGGTTCCCAAATTTGGGCGGCCTTTAGATCAATGTACCAGGAACCGACGACCAAACGATCGGGGTCGGCTGTAACACTATCGCCGATGGAGAACGACTCAAAACAGCCCAGTTGCCCGGCAAACATAATTGAAAAAGGGCCGTTTCCGACCTCCGGCAGCGTCAAAGCGATAATTCTGCCGTCTGCATCCAATAAATTACAGGCCCGCTCAAACCGGCCCAAGACCCGACCGGCAAAAGGTCGGCGCTTTAGTTCTTCAATTAAGGAGCGGGAAATAGACAGGGCAGTTACGATCATAACGGCGATAACAAAGCATAAGCCGTCAACCCGTTTACTGGAAGGCAGTGGGCGTGGCGGCGGGCCTGGCGCCGATGGGGGTGGGCGTGAGGGTGGGCGTCGCCTCTGGTTCCTCTGTCGCCTCGGCCTCCGGCTGGCTGCTGCCGCTCGCTTTACCCCTGGCATCACTAAGCCGAGCGTGGGCTACGCCGTCAATCTCGATTTCAAAATCCAGCGGCACCACTTCAACCCAGGTATTGCCCGGTTTAAGAGGCATGGGCCGGCCATCGTTGAAAATAAAGTTGGGCGTTTCGCGGCCGTTGGTTTCCCAGTTGCCTTTCAGAATTTTGCCATCTCGCAGCAGCCAGGCCGTGCCCAATCCATTGATATTAATCCGGATCGAGGTCGCGCCGTTGCTGTCCTCGACAATGTCCGTCTCCTGGTGCTCGGCAAAATAAATAATAACGTTGGTAGCCGAAAGCTGTTTGCCGTCGAAATCCTCCATTGGCTCACCTGTTTTCCAGCGGAGATAATTACCGCTGGCCGGGTCGTACTGCCACCTGACCTCGCTGGTTTGCTGGGGGTAGGGGATGATAGCCTCTTTGGCATTGCCAACCGCCTCCCGGGGCAGGTCGTTAAACTCCGGCTTGGGGTCAAAAACAAAGCCGCGCAGTTTTACATCAGCTTCCAGGTCCTCATTCTGCATGTACTCGCGGGCGGTTGCGGCATCAAAGGCCAGGCGCGTCTGCCAGCCTTCGTTTTCACGATAAAAATAGGGCTGCGGGCTAAAAAATTCGTCCAGATTAACCAGGTCGGACTGCGACAGCTCCCAGCGCACCTCGTCCGAACCGCCGGAGTTGGCCAATGCCCCCTGATACTGGGGCACCAGTTGCAGGTTAATCAGCCGGGCCGAACGAATGGGCGCAATCATCTCCGGGTCCTGGCTCAAGAAGATGCCGGTAAAGCGGGTCACCCACCACTCGACAATTTCCTCATAGACAATATCAGCTTTTTCCAGGGCGACCTGCTGGATCCCCGGATCATTGCCGATGCGGACCATAATCGGCCGGCGCTTGAGCAGGGCCAGGTCGTCTATCTGGAGGCCGGTCAGCGGGTTAATATCGGGCGGGCGATTGGCAGGCGATGTCTGGTCAGCGCTGACCGTAGTTGCCGCCACCGCCGTGCTGACCCCCATCGCCGCCGTGGGGGAAGGCGCTTTGGTCGCCGGGGTGGTCGGGGTTAAGGTAGCCGTGGGCGCTTCGGTGGCAAAAACAACCACTTCCAATTGCGGGGTGGCTGTAGACACAACAACGGGCAGTTCGCTCGAGCAGGCGGTCAAGGCCAACAGAATCAAACTCAGCGATAGTAGCATTGTAGACCAAACAGCGCGTGTTGATAAACGGCGCATGACTCCTCCTTGGGTTGGCAAACTTTGGGCGGGTAACGGCGATTATTATAACACTATCCTAACCTGTCAGCAACCAATTTCCTGTTTCGCTACGGCTTGACAACGGCTAACTTTGCTCTATGATTAGCGGCGAAAAAGGAGCAGATCATGGTAGATACTATCTTCAGTTCAAAAACCAAAGAAGTCGTTATTGGCGCAGGACGCCCTTTTGTGATCATTGGCGAGCGGATCAACCCAACCGGGCGCAAATTGCTGGCCGCCGAGATGGCCGCCGGCAACTACGAACGGGTCCGCAGTGACGCTATTGCCCAGGTCGAGGCCGGGGCGCACATGCTCGACGTGAACGCCGGGATTCCCCTGGCCGATGAGCCGGCCATTCTGGCCGAGGCCATTCAACTGGTCCAGTCGGTGGTAGACGTGCCCATTTCCATCGACTCTTCCATCATCGAGGCGCTGGAGCGGGGACTGTCCGTAGTGCAGGGCAAGCCGCTGCTCAACTCCATTACCGGCGAGGATGAGCGGCTGGAGCGACTGCTGCCGCTGGTCAAAAAATATGGCTGCGCCTTCATCGGCATCAGCAACGACGAAACCGGCATCAGCGAGGACCCCGACGAACGCTTCGCCGTGGCCAAGAAGATTGTCGAGCGGGCCATGGATTACGGCATTCCCAAGGCCGACGTGCTGATTGACCCGCTGGTCATGCCCATCGGAGCGATGGCCAGCGCTGGCCGTTCCGTCTTCCGCATTCTCAATCGCTGCCGGGATGAGTTGGGGGTGAACACCTGCTGCGGCGCGTCGAATGTCTCCTTTGGCCTGCCTAACCGCCCGGCTCTCAACGGCACATTCCTGGCCATGGCCATTTCCAACGGGCTGACCAGCGCCATCACCAACCCCATCGAGCATGAAATCAAGCGGGGCATCCAGGCCGCCGACGTTTTTATGGGCCACGACCAGAACTGCCTCACCTGGATCCAGGCTAATCGCCAGACCACCGCGCCCGGCGACGCCACTGCCGCCAATCCCGCCGATCAGCGCCGCGAACGCCGCGAACGCCGGCCGAGAAGAGAGTAAAGATATGAAGGGAGGAAACTAAGAAACTCATAGGAACTGAAGGGAACTCAAAAGAGTTACTTTAGTTCCTTCAGTTCCCTTATTTTTCTATGGAAAAATCACAAAACCCAACCCAGCCCAAAAATGAAGGCGTGTTGTCCGACATTGCCTACGCTGCCGGCATCATTTTAGCGATTTCTTATCCCGTGCTGGCCATTTCAACCGGGGCGCGGGCAATTTTTCAGCTTTTTTTCAAAGCGGATGTCATCTATTACCTGCCTCCGGCGCTGAGCGCCGTCGCCGCCGGGTGTTACCTGGGGGCGACAATTGGTTTTGCGGTGCGTCGTAAGTGGGCCTGGTGGGTTTCGGTGGGGCTGCTGGGCTTCGAAACTTTCCTGACCTTCGTCGTCGGCACGCTCAGCTTCATCTACCCTGATCTCATCGGCCGCACCGTCTGGCGGCACTTTGGCGCGGATTACGGCTACTTTCCCCTGTTCCAGCCGATTTTGGGCTTGATCTGGCTGTTCAGCCCACCGGTGCTGCGGGCGTATGGAATTGCACGGGGAAAGCGGGAGGAGAAATCGGCCACGAATTTCACGAATTGACTCGATTGAGCTAAACTCCTTTGTAAAAATTCGTGTTATTCATAACAGAAACTTGAGATAACCCATGCCGAAATCAAAGCATACCCGTAAAAACAAACGTAGAGACAGGGTCGGGCCGCCGCCAAAAAGGCGTAGCCTGGCAGGAGTCCAACTCCGCACTTTTGAAATTAGGGATGAGATTGACGAAACCTACTTGCCGGGCATTCCTGATGAACTCGGCAAGGCAACCATTATGGTGCGCGAGGGTCGCATCGAGGAAGCTAAAGCTGCTTTTGAAAGCATCATCGAGCGTGAACCCCGCGCCAGAGAAGCCTATCTAAACCTGGCCGTGGCTCATGCGCTGCTGGGCGATGAGACCACCGCCGAAGCCCTGATCTGCCAGACGTTGGAGAAATTCCCGAACTACATCATGCCCCGGCTCAACCTGGCCAAACTGCACCTGCGCCGGGGCCAGATTGAAGAAGCCAAAGAGCTGTTATTACCCCTCGATCAGGTGCAAAAATTCACCTCGGTTGAGTTTCAAACCTATGCCCTCACCTGGAGTGATGTCCTCAAGGCCGAGGGGGATCCCGCCGCCGCGCAGTCATGGGCGAATATGCTTTATGACCTCATGGCGAAAAACCCTGAGATGTTCAGGTGAGACGTTTGAGCGGAAGACCGCCATGCCCCAAACTTATTATCTCCCCAATATCCGCACCCTTGATGCTCTTGAACAGCGCGTTCCCTGATCGCCCCTACGGCCCCCAGGTAATCCGCTCGTTGGTCCAAGCCCGGTCATCCTTACCCCAGGGACTGGGATTGGTGTTGATTTTGGACAGGTTGACCACCTCTTGAGGCGTCCCGCCTGAGACTGGCACGACCCAAATCCCCCAGTGCTCATCCCGATCCGAGACAAAGGCAACCCAGGCCCCGTCGGGAGAGACGGTCGGCAGGCCGTCTTGCGTCTCCGGGCTGTTTGACAGGTTGAGCAGGCCGGTTCCATCCAGGCTGATCGCGTGAGCTTCCCAGTTCTGAGCCAGGCTGGCTGCCGTGAAAAAGAGCTGGTGGCCGTGGGTGTCGCTGGGGCGGGCGTCACTGCCGGCAATGAGGCGCTGCGGTTCGGCATCGCCGGCCGGTTCACGGGGCGTGGCCCCTGCGCTGACCAGGTAAATCCCCTGCTGCCCCTGCTGGTTGTTGAGATAGGCAATGCGATAATCCGCCGTCCAGACCGGGTAATCGCCGGGGACGAGTTTGCTTTTGCCGCCCGTATCCCGGCAGCTCTCGCTGTTTTCTTCTAGCGGCCGGAGCACCGAACAGGGGATAAACAGGTAGGTCAGATATTGCTGGGTCATGGGATCGGTCAGCATTTGGGGATTAACAAAAACGTAGCGATCGCCTTCGGGACTCCAGAAGGGCAGCCGGTCTTCCGGGGCATCGCTGACTAAGCCCAGCCAGGTATTGTTGGCATCAAGCCGGCCCAAATTTTCACCGTTGGGACTGTTTTCGTTGTTGACCAGCAGTTGGCCGGTATGGGAGAAGTTGGGCTGGCGGGCGCGGGGCAGAACCCGGAACGGCTCACCTTTTGGCAATTCGACCATCCAGATGTCGTACTGCCCCAGGCCATCGTCAATCGGAAAGGCGATCCGACCGGAAAGCGGCGGCGGCGTAGGGGGCAGCGGCGTAACTGTGGGTGGGGCCGGCGTAGGTGTGGCGATGGGCGAGGGGGTGATGCTTGGCTGAGTCACCTGGTCGCTGGCAATGCTGGCCTCACCTTGGAGTGAGGGTGTGGCGATGGGTGAGTTCTGATCCGGGGCCGGCGTTGGCGAGGGCGATGGGGAAGGCGTGGCAGTCGGGGTGAGGGTTTCCGTCGGAGTGGACGTCGCCAGGTAAGCCGGGGTTACCGATACCAGCGCGGCTACCTGCGCGGTTGGGGTAATGGTAGTAAATCTGGCAACTTGGACAGTGAGGGTGGGGCTGGGGGTTGGACTCTCGGCAGCTAAACCGCTTAAGCGGCAGGCCATTGCAACAATGGCTAATCCTGAATAAACAGCAAAAATTATAAGATTTTTTCGACTCAAATTCCTAACCCAGACAAGGGGTAGATTGTTATACGTTCTAAATCAAATTTCCTTCACTGCTTTTCGCATCGGCTAGCTCCAACTCCTCGGCACGGCGTTGATAGGCTGCCGGGGCAGGCAATTGGACCTGGCGATAATAATCCACCAGTCTTTCCAGGTAGACCCGCACCGGCTTGTAGGTTAGCCCCAGCTCGGTTTTGCTGCGCCCGTTATCCAACTCCGACATCCAGAGGCCGCTGAAAGGGGAGCAGCCAGGTAGAAGCTGCCGCGTTTCGAGCAGGGCACGCTCGATGGTCACAGTTTGCAGCGGATAACCGGCAAGCTCCGCCAGCAGCCCTAAAAACGCCTCCAGCGAGAGCGTTTCCTCCTGCGAAATGTGATAAGCCCGCCCCGTCCACGGCCCCGGTATCAGAACGCTCATGGTCGCCTCGACCACATCCTCCCCGTAAATGTGACGTACTGGCAGGCATGGGCCGGAGGGCAGCAAAATGGGACCGCCATCTCGCAGCCGCAGAAAGTAACCGTAGATCCGGCCATGATGATCCCGTTCGCTGTGGACCATAGGCAGGCGCAGGGAGACGAACGGAAAACGGCGCTCGGTCCAGGCTGCGGCCAGCGCCTCCTCGGCCGCCCGCTTTTCGACGCCGTAGAGCCAATTTTCGTAGTCAAAAGCATGCTCGGCCGGTGGGGCAGGCATCGCTTCGCCCTGATCGTAATCCTCTTCTCTAAAGGGGCGCGACAGTCCCCGTCGCACCAGGTAGACCTGGCCGGTGCTGATAAAAATATAGCTGCCAATCCGGCCATCCAGAATCCGGGTCACCGCCTGTGCGTCCGGGCCGTTGTAAAGAGTTGTATCAACCACGGCGTCAAAAGAGCGTTTGGCCAGAGCCTGCTTCAGTTGGACCGGGTCACTCCGGTCGCCGCGCAGACGGACCACCTCACCGGGAAGCTCGTCGAGCGTTAGGCCCCGGTTAAAGATAGTTACCTCATGGCCGGCCTCTAATAGTCGCAGCGCCAGCATATGGCCCAGGTTGCGCGTGCCACCGATAATTAGAATCTTCATCCAACCTCAATGATCAGTGCGTTTGAAAAAACTCAACGATTTCGCCGTTCGGTCCCTTAAAAAAGGCAACAGTAGCGCGAATATGGCCGACATTGACCGTTCTCGCTTCAGCCGTAATTTCATAACCGGCCTGGCGCACGTGTTCAAGGGCGGCGTGCAGGTCGGTTGTAGCCAGCCCAAAATGGGTGATTGGATCATTGGCCGCCGGGCTGCCCGGCAACGGGGTGTGCGCTGCCGGAGCGAAGAGTTCGATGTAACTGCCATCGCCCACGTCCAGCAGGGCAATTTTGCGCTTGGAGGTTGAGCCGACAAACTCCGTTACGACTTCCATCCCCAGGACATCGCGATAAAGCCGCATGGTGGCCTCCCAATCACGAACCTGGATCGGCACGTGGTGCAGCCCGCAGCCTTTGATAACTGGATTTTTGGTTCCGCCCGCCATTTTTGTCCCCCTTATCTTCTCTGGCATTTTCATTACCACGCCAATACTTTACCCGGATTCAAAATTCCGTTTGGATCAAGCGTCGCCTTGAGCTGGCGCATCACATTCAGTGCGACCAAACCGTGCTCGGCCAGCATGTACTTTTGCTTGCCCAGACCAACGCCGTGCTCGCCGGTGCAGGTGCCGCCCAGGGCCAGGGCGCGTTCGACCAGGTAATCGTTGAGCTGAGCGGCGTGAGCGCGGGCCTCGTCATCGCCGGGTGGAAAGAAGATGGCCGTGTGTAGATTGCCGTCGCCGGCATGGCCGATGATCGTACCCTGGCAGTTCAGGCGGGCCATGATTTGATGGGCGGCGGCGACCAGGGCCGGAAATTGGGAAATAGGCACGGCTACGTCGGTCAAGAGGTAAGCATAGCCGCTATAGTAACGCTGGGAGGTTTCAAAAAAGCGGTGGCGGGCCTGCCACAACCGGTTGCGCGCCTCGCGGCCAATGCCCGCTTGGAAACTCTGGCCATTGTGCTCCCGGCAAATTGCCTCAACCAGGGCCAATTCCTCGGCTAACGAAGCTTCACTCGCGCCGCTGAACTCCATGAACAGGGTCGGCGCTACGGTCAGGTCAAAACCAGCTTCGCTGTTGAGGACGGTCAGGGCCTGGGCATCGAGTAGTTCCAGGGCTGTCGGCTCAAGCCCCGAGCCGATAATAGCGAAGACCACCTCGGCGGCGATTTCGACCGTGGTAAAGGCGGCGATGACCGCGCTGAAATGCTCCGGCAGGGGCGCCAGCTTTAAGGTTGCCTCGGTCACAATCCCCAGTGTCCCCTCCGAGCCGACAAACAAGTGGGTCAAATCGTAGCCCGCTGACTGCTTGACCGACCTGGCCCCGGTTCGCAGCACCTCGCCAGTGGCTAAAACAACCTCCAGCGCCAGCACGTTATCGCGGGTAGCGCCGTACTTGACCGTGCGAATCCCGGCGGCATTGTTGGCGACCATCCCGCCGATGCTGGCATTCGCGCCGGGGTCGGGGGCAAAAAAGAGGCCATGCCGGGCCAGGGTTTTGTTCATGTCCTTGTACAACACGCCCGGTTGGACAGACGCCTGAAAATCGGCGGCGTAGACAGTCAGAATTTGATTCATCTGCTGAAAATTGAGAACAATTCCGCCCCGAACCGGAATAGGATTGCCTTCCAGGCTGGTGCCCGCTCCCCAGGCTGTCACCGGCAGGCGAGCTGTGTTAGCATAGGCGAGAATGGCACTGACCTCGGCGGTGGTCTGCGGCCAGAGTACGAGGTCGGGCAGGTGTTCGGCGTGGGAGGATTGATCGCGGGCGTGCTGAAGGCGGTCGGCCTGGGCCAGGGAGACACGCTCCAGGCCGACGATGGCTTGAAGGTCGCGAAAGGTCTTCTCTAAATCAATTCCGGCAATCGAGGGTAGTCCGGTCATTTTGTGATAATTATGAAACCCGGGGGATGCGCGCCAACAACTCGCTGACGACCTCATAATTGATCGTGCCCAAATGTTCGGCGACCTCCTCGGCAGTGATAATCTCATTACCCTGGCGGCCAATCAGAACGACTTCATCTCCCTGGCGGACGTTGGGAATGTGGGTGACGTTAATAGCGCATTGATCCATGCTGACCCGGCCCACCAGCGGGGCGCGCTGCCCTTTAACCAGGACTTCGCCCCAGGTACGCGGCGCACGGCGGAATCCGTCGGCGTAACCGACGGGAAGGATAGCGATAGTTTCAGTACCCTGGGTGTAGTAGGTCGCGCCATAACCGACCGGACTGTTCGGCGGCAGCGTTTTAACCTGACCAACGGTGGTTTTGAAGGCCAGCGCTGGGCGGAACTCTGGCGGCAGAGACATGACCGCCGAAGGTGGCAGCCCGTAAATACCGATACCGGGCCTGACCATATCAAAACGGGCATCCGGCAAGTTGATCATCCCGGCCGTGTTAGCCGCGTGAATCAGCGGCGGGCGCAGGCCGGCCTCGTCCAATTCAGCCAGCAGGACCTGAAAACGGCGCTGTTGCTCGCGGGCGTAGGTCAGGTCGGCCTCGTCGGCAGTACCAAAATGGGTATACATGCCTTCCACTTCCAGGCCGGGCCGAGTAATCGCCTGCAAAAAGGGCATGACATCTTTAGGCAGCAAACCCAGGCGGCCCATGCCGCTGTCAACTTTTACATGCACGCGGGCGGTCTGGTTCAGGTCGGCGGCGGCGCGGATGAAGGCGCGGGCAATTTCCTCGGTGAAGATGGTGGCGCTGATATTATTGGCAATGGCGTCGTGAGCCTGCCAGGCGGGCAGGTAACTCATCACCAAAATCGGTGCTTCGATCCCGGCCCGACGCAGATTCAGAGCTTCCCCCAGCGTCGCCACGCCGACCCAACTGGCCCCGTTATTTAAGACCGTCCGGGCCACTTTGACCATGCCGTGGCCGTAAGCGTCGGCCTTGAGGACGGCCATGATTTTGGCCGGAGCCGCAATCTGAGCCAGCAGACGGACATTGTTGGCCACGGCTTCCAGGTTGATTTCGACCCAGGTAGGCCGGGCCGGCTGGCGGGCGCGGACCTGCTCCCAGCCTGGCCCCTGCCGGACCAGATGGCGGCGGTCCCGCTCCGGGTGGGCCAGGAGCTTTTGCACCACCCGTTCCAGGCGCACTCCGGCCCCTCCTTTGACCAGAATGACTGTATCGGGCGAGAGCAAATCCTGCACAGCGGCGGCGGCATCATCGCTGGTAAAGGTGACATGCACGGCATGTTTGCCCAACCCGGCAGCCAGGGCCGCGGCAGCAATTTGCTGGCCCATATCACCCTGAGTCACCAGCCGCTGGACGCGCCTGGCCGCATACCGGCCAATTTGTTGGTGAGCTTCGCTTTCGATGTCGCCCAGATCGGGCATGTCGCCCAAAATTGCCACCTTGTGCGCGCCGGGCAATTCGACCAGGGTATCCAGCGCGGCGGTGACCGCTTCCGGGCTGGAGTTAAAGCTGTCGTCCAGAATGAGCGCACCGTTCTTGCCGGGAAGCGGATTCAGGCGGCCCGGCACGCGAGGCAGCTTGGCCAGCGCCTCCAAAGCCGCTTCCGGCGGCACATCCAGCACCAGCCCCACTGCTACCGCTGCCAGCGCGGCATATACGTGGTGCCGTCCCAGCAGGGGAATATGGCTCGGATAGCTGCGCCCTTCGTACAGTAAGGTAAAGGTCAGGCCGTCGGGGCGCACCCTCAGGTCGGCGGCCCGCACGTCAGCCCCGCTAGACAGACCAAAGGTGAGAATGCGCGCTTTGGTACGGGGAACCATCCCGGCCACGCGGGGGTCATCGGCGTTGAGGATCGCCGAGCCGGTAAAGGGCAGAGCCTCTATCAAGCGGCCCTTTTCATTGGCAATGTTGGCCAGCGTGCCCAGGTAGGCTAAATGGGTTTGGTTGATAGCGGTGATCACACCCAGGTGAGGCTGCGTAATCCGTACCAGTTCGGCGATTTCGCCAAAACTATCGCAGGCCATTTCCAGCACCGCGACTTCGTGATCCGGGGTCAGCTCACCCAAAGCGATAGGTAGACCGTAACGCCCGTTGTAGCTGCCAAAATTTTTAAAGACGCGATAGCGCTTTTGTAAGACAGCAGCAATGGCCTCTTTGGTGGTCGTTTTGCCGCTGGAGCCGGTGACGCCGATAACTTTGGGCTGGTACTTTTGGAGAATAGAGGTGGCGTAATCGGTCAGGGCCTGCTGCAGGTCGGGGACCAGAATCGTGGTTACAGGGGGCAGTGAACCGGGTAAGGTGGGTGGGTATTCGCACAACACGCCGGCAGCGCCGCGCTGTACCGCATCAGCGATAAAATCGTGGCCGTCGCCGGTAGCGGTTTTAACGGCCAAAAAGAGCTGTCCCGGCTCCAGTTGGCGCGAGTCAAAGGCGAAGCTGCTAAACTCAGTCGCCTGAGCCGGGGCGGGCAGCGTCCCACTGGTGGCCGACAGCAAATCGTCAAGATAAATCACAATCTATTCTCCTCCGTCATCCTACCAATCATTTTGACTCAGGTGACTGGCACTTAAAGTGCAGTCACCTCCAGCCTGGTCATCCTACCGTTCTATTTTCAAAACCTCGGCTGCTTTTTCGACAATCTCATCAGGGTCAAACGGCTTGGTCATGTAAATGTCGGCCCCGGCTTCTGCGCCCTTTTGTTTGTCATACTCCTGCCCTTTAGCCGTCAACATGACAATATAAATGTCGTCCAGTTTGAGTTCGCGCTTGACGGCCTGGCAGACCTCAAAGCCGTTCATCTTCGGCATCATCACGTCCAGAAATACCAGGCCGGGTTTGTCATTTTTGATGATCTCCAAGGCTTCTTCGCCATCTCCGGCGATCAGGATTTCCACCCCTTCATCTTCAAGTTCCTCCAGCGTTTGCTCCATCAAGATGCGAATATGGGCTTCGTCGTCCACGATGAGGATTTTCTGTTCCATGGTTGGCTCCTATAAAAATAGTAGACGGTAGTCAGTAGACAGGGAATTGATACGTCCCTGCAACCTCACCCCTTCGGGTGCGCCGAAGGGCGTGCCACCCTGCTACACTTCTCTTGGTGATGTATTATAGGTTTGTGAATATTCTACTCAAAGAGCATAAAGAAGGTGTTCTCCAGCCCTCTTTCAACCCGCAGCGTTTGCACCAGATTGTTTTGTTTGGAGAGTAACGAATTGACAATGACAATGTTGGGTTTGTCGGTGATAGCTTTTTCAATACTCTCCTCGCTGCTATAAGCCGCGACCACATGGTAGCCCTGAGCTTTGAGAGCGCCGGCCAGCGCCTCAACGGTGGCCGGGTCTTCGTCCACTACGAGCACGCGCTTGCGGGCTGGACCTTGCTCTAACAGTTGCCCTACTTCTCGCAGTAATACTTTGGTGTCAAGCGGCTTGGTAAAGTAGCGATCTACCCCCAGGCGATAACCCCGGTCCCTATCCTCGGTGACAGAGACGATAATGATAGGGATGCCCATTGTCTCGGGCGAGGCGCGGAGCATGGCCGCCACTTCAAAACCGCTCAACCCCGGCATCATTACGTCGAGGGTAATCAGGTCCGGTCGTTGGCTCTTGACCTGCTCCAGGGCTTCCCGGCCATCTGCCGCTTCCTGCACCTGGTACTTTTCAGCTTCCAGTTCTTGCCGCAACAGGTGACGGATATTCTGGTCATCATCTACCACCAAAATAGTCTTCTGAGTCGTGGAGGGTTCAGGGGTAGCCGCGGCGACATGCATCTTCAACGGTTCTAAAATGGCCTTCAGGTCAATCACCTGCACCCTGGACTCGTCTTCGATTTTAGCTTCAGTACCAGCCGGAGTGGAAATGGGCAAAGTGAAGGAGAAGTTGCTCCCCTGCTCTAACTCGCTTTCTACCCACAAACGCCCGCCATGATGCTCGACGATTTGTTTGGAGATAGATAAGCCCAACCCCGTACCTTTTGGCTTGTCGGTCAGAGTGTCGCCAACCTGCACGAACTGCTCAAAGACCTTCTTGTGATCATTAGGGGCAATGCCGATACCCGTGTCAATCACACTGACCAAAATCCTGTCCTCCATGCGCCGCGCCCGGCACGTGACCGATCCCTGGTTGGTGAATTTGGCCGCATTAGAGATGAGATTGATGACGACCTGGATCAGCCGATCCTGGTCACCGGTAATCGTCGGCAGACCGGCCTCGACATCTACGACCATGTCCACCGCTTTGGCCGCAAACAGGGCGGAGGTGGCCGTGACCGAGCGCTCGATAATTTCCTGAATAGAGAGAGGCTGCATGTGCCACTCGATCTTGCCCGACTCGATTTTGGCCAGGTCCAGCACATCATTAATTAAGGCAGTCAGCCGATCTCCTTCGGAAACAATGATATCCACATTGGCGCTAACCTGCTCGATGGCGCGCTGCACTTTACGGTCATCCTGACTCACGGCGGGCACGATGACCTCCAGCCGTTTTTTGATGATCTTGGCAAAACCGAGCACAGAGGTTAAAGGAGTGCGTAATTCATGGCTAACGCTGGCCAGAAAGGCGCTCTTGGCCCGGTCGGCGGCCTCGGCCACCGCTCTGGCTTCCTGCGCCGCTTTGTAGAGGCGGGCATTATCCAGGGCAATAGCGGCGAGTTGGGCAAAGCGGTTCAACAGTTCAACTTCGACCTCCCCAAACCTGCGCTCCAGCCCGCTGTCATAGGCGATGCCGATCACGCCGACCACCTGCGTCCCTGATTTGAGCGGCACGCCCATAGTCGCCTTGATTTTCGTTTCAGCCAGCCTGATCGCCCGGCCCGACCAAGTCTCGTAGTCATTAATCACCAGAGGCTGGCCGTTTTGCCAGACCCGGCCAGATAAACCTTCACCCGATTTGAGGCGAAGATTGGGGGTCTGGCTAAAGACACCAATACCGACCTTTAACTCCAGGATATTTTCTTCCGGCTCAACCAGGTAAATAAACCCATGCTCAGCCCCCAACAGTTCCGCGGCCCGGCTGACCACATTCTCAAGCAAATCATTTAAGTCAAGGCGGCTAATCAGGTCTAGCGTGGTATCGTGTAACGCCGCCAGGTATTTGTTTTGCCGCCTAAGCGCCTCCTGAGCCAGCTTTAACTCGGTAATGTCCCGGCTGATGCCGACCAGGCCAATAATGCGTCCCTGGTCGTCGGACAAGGGAATGGTTGAAGTAGAAGCCCAACCCACCCTATTGGCTGATGGGTCAAATACCTGTTCTTCCTGGTTAAGCAGCGGCTGGCCCGAACGAATCACTTTCTGCTCATCGGCTTGATATTGGGCGGCCAATTCCGCTGGGAAAAATTCAAAATCAGTTTTACCGACATACTCTTCCGGGCCGGTTACGCCCAAGCCGTGGGCTGTAGCAGCATTACCCAGGATAAAACGGTGATCAGTATCCTTGATATACAAGTACTCCGGCAAGTGGTCTATCAGCGCCCGCAAGAGTTCACGCTCTTTGGCCAGGGCAGCGTAAGCAGATTGGAGTTGGGTAATTTCCTGCCGGAGTTGTTCATTGGCCTGCATCAATTCGCCCCTCTGCCCCGCCCCTAAATCGGCATAGGATTGACCAGACTCACCTGGTTCACGGTTGAGTTGCTGGGGTGTGGTCATAGCTGTTCTCCGTAAGTAAGTAAACTAACCACCTGGTAATGTAAAATAAAACAGGCTGCCCTGCCCTACCTGGCTCTCGACCCCCACCTGCCCCCCTAGCTTTTCCACAATGCGCTGCACGATGGACAGGCCCAAGCCATGCCCTTTGGCCCTGACCTGACTGAGTTTGGTAAACGGGGTGAACAAATCGCTCTGCTCCGCCAATATCAGGCCTGCGCCGTTGTCACGCACCCAAAAACGGACCAACCCATCTGCTTGCGGCGTTGCCCCCACTTCCAAACGCGGCGGCTGGCCGCCATACTTGATGGCGTTGCTGAGATAATTTGCCCAAACCTCTTCAACCCACGGCGCATAGCCCAGAGCTACCGGCCAGGAGTCGGGCAGGGTCAGTTCGGCTCCATATTCCTTGAGCATATAATCCAGCCGCCGCTGCACTTCGCCGATGATCTGGCTCATTTCCAGGGGGACGCTCTGCGCCTCTTCTTTACGTACGCTCGCCAGCAAGAGCAGTTCATCTATGATATTACTCATCTTGCGGGTGGCACGGGCGACCGTTTGCAGAATTTCCGTTAGTTGCTCCGAGGGCAAGTCAGACCAACTCTCCTGCAGGACCGTCGTGTAACCTATAAGGTTCGCCAGCGGCCCCTGCAGGTCATGGGCCACCGTGTGACTAAAGGCATCCAGTTCCTTATTCCGTACTTCCAATGCCTGGGCATGCACGCGCAGCGCCGCCTCTGCTTGCTGCCGCTTGGTGATTTCCTGGGTCAATTCTTTGACTCGCTGGGCCAATTTTTCGTCGGTACGGGCAAATAGTTGAGCATTTTCCAAAGCCAGGGCCGATTGCAGGGCCAAAGCCGTCAGCAGCTTCTCATCACTGGCAGTAAACTCCGGCTGCCCGACCAGCCGTCCCAACAGTATTCCCCCCAACACCCGCTTGGGTGTCTTCAACGGCGCCCACAAAACCGAGCTGTAAACCAGTTTTCGGCCTGTTTCCGGCCCATCGGGCAAGTTAGTGAGAATGGCCGGCCGGCCGTTCTCCAGGAGTTCATCAATCCGAGATTGCATCGCTTCAAGCAGCGTCGTTACCTCTTCCGGCGGCCCAAAACTAGCTTTACTTTCCCAATCGCCCCGGCCTGAAGGGGCTGGACGGCGCAGCACAAAAACCCCAACTTCGACCCCGACATCGGCCTGAATGACACGCTGGCTCTCCTGCAAGACCATGGGAGGGATTACTTCGGGGTTCAACGCCGTCCCAATTGTCTCACCCACCCGGTAGAGCAGGGTCAGTTCGCGGTAGCGGTGGAGGGTATCCTCGGCAATTTCTCGTTTTTCCAGGGCCTGGTTTAGAAGCAACTGAAGGCTGGCTTGGAGGAGCTGCTCGGCGGCCTCAGTTGTTATCCCTGCGTGACTATACACAACTAAAGTTCCAACCGGTCGGGGACCGGCCCATAATGGATAGTGGCGCGCTGCAGCCGGGAGATTATCGGGAAGGGAGATCTCGGCCTGTATCCGGGTTAGGACAGCCGGAGACCACTGACCGGCCTGGACAAAAAGGACGCCATCCAACTCGAATAGGGCCAAACCGCACTCCGGCAAAAGCGTTTCAAAGGCCGCCAGAAGCGGCGCGGCTTCTCGTTTCAATAAGCGACGAAGCGATAAAGGTTCTGGGTAGGTCATGGGCTAAGGAGTCGAAAGTGGTATTGATTTTGAGTCATCATTATAGTGGATAATTATACTACAATAAAATTGAGGCACAATGAAACGAGAACGACGGGGAGTCCCGGTAAAATCCTAACCCCAAAATTTGGCAAGTAGCGGGATGCTTGTACCATGCGCCTAAACTTTCCCGGAGTATAACGATGAAGGATTCTTTAAATCTGGTCCCCATTGGTTTTGTCAAGAGTCAATTTAAAGTCAATACCCCAGCTGAAGAAATGCGGCTCCACCCGGCCCAAATTATTCTTAAAATGGAATTTGAGCCGGGGTTGTTGGGCCTGGAGGCCAATACGGATATTTTGGTTCTGTTCTGTTTCCATCGCATCCAGGCGGAAGAGATAAAATTGCAGCTTCATCCGCGTCACAACCCTGAAAACCCACGACGCGGAGTTTTTGCCACGCGCAGCCAATTTCGGCCCAACCGGATTGGAGCAACTGTGGCCCGCATCGAGCAAGTTGAAAACAATATTCTGACTGTCAGCGGGCTGGATGCGCAGGATGGTGCGCCGGTGTTAGATATCAAGCCGTATGAACCCTATTTTGATGCCGATACCGGGAGCCAGCAGCTTGAGGTTCGCCAGGTCTCCAGCCTGGCCGAGGCGCGCGCCGCCATTGATCTAATTGATGCCGAGGTGATCCGCCTGCTGGGCAATCGCGCCGGGTATGTGCGCCAGGTGGTCAATTTTAAGAATTCACCTGAAGACGTGCGCGCCCCGGCTCGCTATGCCGAAGTAATGCGCCGCCGCCGGGAGCTGGCCGAGACCCATGGCCTGAATCCTGATGTGATCGAGGGGATGTATAAACTGCTGGTAGATAATTTTATTCAAGAAGAAATGGAGATACTGCGGGAAAGAGAGAGGCAGGAGAAGAACTCGTAGGAACTGAGGAGATTAAAATTCCAAGATGTTCCCTTGAGTTCCTTGGCTTATAAATTGACTAGCCAGATAAATTGAGGTAAAATCCCTGCTGTTGTTCGCCAGAGTCACCTGGGCGCTGCTGGCGAAGGTTAAAACAAGCCGAAGTGGCGGAATTGGCAGACGCGCTACGTTCAGGGCGTAGTGAGGGAGCCCTCGTGTGGGTTCGACTCCCACCTTCGGCACTGTTTCAGCTTAAGCCGCATTCGTCTAGTGGCCCAGGACGCCGCCCTCTCAAGGCGGTAACACGGGTTCGAATCCCGTATGCGGCATGGGACGTGATCCATCGTAAGTTATCAGTAATTATCACGCCTCACATTTTGCGCTCATATGGTGGCTGTAGCTCAATGGTGGAGCACCTGGTTGTGGCCCAGGAGGCTAAGGGTTCGAGCCCCTTCAGCCACCCACAGTAAAGTGTGACAATAATTGTCACACTTTTTGTTCTTCCCCAACTTCCTTTAAGCGTAAGCCAGGCTCTCCCGTACACTGATGGTCGTGGCGTTGCGGGCCGGCATCACCGAGGCCAGGATGGAAATGACAACCACCATCGCCAGCCAGATGCCCATTGCCGTCACGTGATACTGGTAATCCAGGGCAATATCGAACATCGCCTGGCCCATTAGCACGGCCAGCGGCTGCCCCAGTAGAAACGACAGAGGCACAGCCGCCAGCCAACTGATCACCCCTTGCAGCACCCCTTCCAAAATCAGCATGGCCATAATCACCGGCGTTTTGGCCCCGATAGCCCGCATCACTCCAATTTCCTTAGTCCGTTCGGCCACGCTGATGGAAAGCGCCCCCATCAAACCAATCCCGCCGACGATAGCCATAATCACTGCCAGGCCCAGCAGCATCGGAATGTACTGGGCAAAGAAGTTATCAAAAAAGCTGCGGTCTTCGTGGATCGTCTGGCTGTCTTCCACGTCCCAGTTGCGCCCGTCAAACAGATCCTTCAACTGCCTGGTAACGGTCTCCACCGAGGCGGCATCTTGAGGAACAGTCCGCACCAGGAGCTGGCTGCCGATATTGTGCTTGGGGGTAGCCCGGAAAATGGCCTCTTGCGGCGCGTAGATATTGTCGGGCATCGGCACCACGGCGACCGTGCGGTAAAATCCAATCACCTGCCAGGACCGGTCGCCCAGTTCCCCCAGGTTCAACGTCACCATGTCACCCACGTGAATATCGTTCTCTTCGGCGGTTTCGGCGTTGATGACAATTGCCCGGTCGTCACCTGCTTGCAGCCAGCGCCCGGCAACGATCATGGGCCGGTACATATCGCTGCCCGCCGGGATGCCGACCAGCCTGGCCCCTACCCCGGCCTCTTTGGTGCGCTGCCCCGTCTTCAGCAGCGAGGCCGACTGACTGAAGCGTAGTTCGGCTTTAGCCACCCCCGGCAGCGACTCGGCTAATCTGACCACCCGGTTGATGCGCTGGTTGTTTTCAAAAAAGATGGCTGACTGGTAAGTCCGCCGGGCCAATTCATTATTTACGGTCAGGGTGATCGAGTTGGACAGGGTCATAACCATCAAAAAGAGCGTGCCGGCGGTGATGAGCACCAGTTGGGTCAGCCCCAGCCGGCCCTTGCGGCGGAACAGGTTGCTTAACGCCATGGCATTGGGGGCGGACAGGAAGCGCCGGCCCAGCCGTTCGACCAGCCGGTCAAAAGGATTCGACCCAAAAGTGCCACCCAGACCATAACTGGCAATCGCCTCGCGTACGGTGATGAGCGCCCCCCGGAAGACCGGGATCAAGGCGGCCACCAGCGGCACACCCACGGCCGCCGCAGCCTGCACGGCCAGGGCCGAAGGAGAGAGCTGGAAGGTGTTATGGTCAATGTTGAATATGCCCAGGAAATAGCGGGAGGCGTTAAAGGCTACCCACGCTCCCAGCGGCAGCGATACCAGCAGCGCCAGCAGGCCGTAGACCAGCACGCCGGCCAGATAGACCCGGATGATCACCCCGGTACTGCCGCCAAGCGCCTTCATGATGCCGATCTGGTTAGTCTGCTCGGTAATGAGGGCCGAGAGCGTGTTGTAGACCAGGATAACGCTCATAAACAGCGAGACAAGAGCCAGTAACTGCAAAATTAGATTGAGGCCGTCGAAGAAGTGCTTGGCCCAGTGCTCGTCAGGTTTGCTGTAATAGGTCACGCCGATGCCAACGCCCTCTTTGCCCAACCGGTCCTTGATCTCCGAAGCAATGGCGCGGGCCAAATCTTCAGTGTATGGCTCGACGCGGACCAGCAGTTCGTTGAATTCGCCGTCGGGGACGCCAAATCGCTCCAGGCCCTGGGCGTCCACAAAGAAGCGGGGGTCATCGCCGAAGTCCGGGGAGGTCATAAAGTGGTGGCGAATTTTGCCGGTTACAGGCAAAGCGCGGTCAGACCCTTCCAGTTCAAACATAACTGTGTCGCCAAACTTAAGACCCAGGGAGTCAAAGGCGCGCATGTCCACGCCGATATCATTGCGATGGGGCCACTCACCGGCCTTGAGCTGGAGCAGGTTAAATTTCTGTTCCTCGTAATCGGCCCGCATCGTCAACGCCCCCGGCTGCCATTCCTGATCGGGGCTGAGGCGGTAGCGGATGGGCATTTCGTTGAGCACTTCCACACCGACCACCCCTTCAATATTTTTCAGCCGGTCGGCGGTATCCTGCGTGATCCGGTCTCGCAGGTACATGGTGATGTTGGCCGGGCTGATCGTCCCGTGGACCCGATTCAGGTTGGGGACTAGCTGGTCAATCATGCCAAAAATCGCCCCCAGGGCAAATACCCCGGCGGCGATACTCAGGACAGCTAACAGCGTCCGGATCTTGTGCCCCCACAGATCGGACCAGATTTTTCTCCAGATAACACTCATTGTTGCCCCCAGTTTTTGAAGAGAAATTTGAGAACCTAAGGACGTGGGGCGTGTTGCGTATTCCGTTAGCATAATACGGACCACGCAACACGCGCCACGTTTCACACCTCACATTTCACCCTACAGTGATCAATTCCGGCAGCTCGACGCGCTGCGGCAGAATCATTAAGTAATCGTCGCGGGTAATGCGCCCGTTGGTGATTTCGATGCGGCGTGGGACACGCTGGGCCAATTCCTTGTCATGCGTGACCATAATCATCGTTTTGCCCTGCTCGACCAGTTGGCTGAACAGATCAAAAACTTCCCCGGCGGTGCGGGCATCGAGGTTGCCGGTTGGCTCATCGCCGACCAGCAGAGCCGGATCATTAGCCAGGGCGCGGGCGATGGCGGCGCGCTGCTGCTGCCCGCCGGAAACCATGCTGGGTAGTTTCTCGGCCTGCTCGGCCAGTCCCACCAGTTCCAGCAGGTGCATGGCCCGTTCCCGCCGCTCTTTGGTAGAGTACTTCCTGGCAAAATCCATCGGCAGAATAACGTTCTGCACCAGGCTCAACGCCGGCAGCATCTGGAAAAACTGGAAGATGATGCCAACATTTTGACCCCGCCAGCCGGCCAGTTCATTCTCGCTCATGCGGTGGACTGCCCGGCCGGTGACATTGATTTCGCCGGAACTGGGCCGGTCAATGCCGGTGATCATGTTCAGTAGGGTGGATTTACCGTTGCCCGAAGGCCCAACGATGGAAACAAATTCGCCCCGCTTGACCTCAAACGAGATCCCTTTGAGGATAGTGACTTCATTAGTCCCCACTTTGAAGTTCTTGACCACGTTGTTGACCTGGATGATGGGTGACTGATCGTTAATTTGACTCATGACGTTCTCCTGTTGCCCGGCGTTTACCTGGCGCGTAAGAATAATAAGACTGAGAATACCTTATCATTTTTTACTCAGCAGCGCATCAATGCAAAGATGAATTTATCTCCACTGAAAAGATGAACTTCTGGGGCAAGGGAGCTACAACAAATAGCGTAGCAAAGTTTGAAGTTATCGAAAGAAATAAAAAGGGGAGGACAGCCCTGAGAGGGTGAGAGGAGATCTACCCATTACGGTATGAATTTGCTAATTAACCAAGTGGCCCTTAACGATAAGCCGTTCAATATAGCGACCTTCTTCACTGCTCCAATTGTTGCAGGTAATGAGCGTAATCTGACCAGTGTTGGTAGGGTAAGTAACGTCAACGGCCGTACGGTCAACGGTTTGCAGGCCGTCTACCATATAGTTAAATACCTGATCGCCATAGTAAACCGTGACCATATCTCCAGCCGTTAACTGCCCCAGACCGGAAAATGGCCCAAAGGCGCCTGTGTCCAGGGTCACATGCCCGGCCAAAACAATATTGCTATTGGAACCGGGCGGGGCCGTACCCTCAAGATGGCCGACAGCCTGGCCAAGATGGTCAACTTGCCACGTCTCACCTTGAATGGGCGCGAGCATTACTGGAGCATCCACTCCAAGCTTAGTAATGACTACCCGGGTGGCGACACCTTCAAGCGTGACCGAATTGACCGAACCGGCGGGTAAGGCAAATCCCAGCGCCTGTTCGACAACACTGTCCGTTGTTGCCGGCGGAATTGGAGCGGCTTCCGGTACAGCTTCCGTTGCCGGAGCTTGAGGTGCAGGGGGGGCAAAGTCCCCTGCCGCAGACTCCCCAGGCGTGACCTGAACCGCAGATGTTGCCAAAGGGGCCAGCGGGATAATCTTAATAATCTGCGATTTCTCCTCCGGCCTGAGCAAAAACCAACAGGCCGTACTGGTCAGCAATACAGTAGCGCAGCCAAGCAGGAGAAGAGGGCTGGCAATCCCTACCACAGCCATAAGTTTGTGTTTCATGCACACCCCAGGTTGCTCAAGTTAATCATTTCCAGCAAGTATACCGGCTCATTATACCATGCAAACCGCTACATACCGAAAATTTTTGTGGTTTTCTGGAAGGAAAGATGCCTGATATTCACCCGTAAGTGGTGTGAGACATATCACTGACGGGCGATTATAGGCAGATAGAGATGATTCGTGTAATTGATGGGAGTCACAGTCAGGTGTAACTTGAGAGCGGGGTCGCCAAAAAGGGTCATCGTATCGAGTAAATCCTGATGAAATCCGGTCGCGTATAAAGCCGTTTTACCGGCTAAAACCGCCGCCCCCAATTTGGTTTCCCCCTGAGCCGTGATAGTTTGAAGAAAACCGGCCTGGAGGATGGTGTGGCCGGTGGAGACACCTAAACCGCTGCTGCCCCACACGGCAATCGCCCCACCCCCCGCCCGGCGCAGAAGAGTTTCGTCGAGGGTGGAGTACTGGGGATGATGGAAAAAGCCGGTAAAGCAGGTCATTTCTAACACGACGGGCAGGCGATTCTGATTGTTCAACGAGCCAACATCATCTAAATGGAGCAACGACTCTGTCGCCCACTGGTGCCACGAACTATGGCCGTTGAATGTTACCAAGGCAGCCCCGTTGTTGAAACCAGCCAAAAAACTGCTCCGCAGCAAATTAACTGTAGGATAGATGTAGGGCTGGCCGCCAGTACCGTTACCAAAATAGTAACGCTGTCCTACGAAGGGAGTCCGCACCTCGTCGTAAGCCTGGTCCGAGTCGTCGAAAAAATTGCCGGCGCTATCCGGGTTATCCGCCACAAAGAGTTGCAAGGCGTTCCACATGCCGGGAGCAGGGTTTGTTTCATATCGAATAACTTTGTTTACAATCGTGGTCACCTCAGCCGGGGTGTTGGCTGAGAAGCGGCCAATTAACATGTCAGGCAGGTTATCATAGCCGGCTAACGTGACCAGCCGGTTATCGGCGGCGGTTTCACCCCAGTAGGGGTCAACTTGAGCCAGATAGGGCGGCATAAGAGTTTGAGGGTTGAAACCGCTATAATTCTTGAAATCATAACTGCCATCGCCTACCAGCAGGACGTACAAGGGAGCCGGGTCTGGCCAGGCGGTGTAGGCATGCTGCAAGAAAGTTTTGATCGCCTCGGCATCCATGCGGCCCTGGCCATAAGTGTCGTAGATGGCCTCCACATCCACCGTGACCACCCGTAAACCCTGCCCGGCGCGGTAAGCGGCCAGGGGGGCAACAGCCCCGGCCAGAGTGGGGGGGGTGATGATGATATAGTCGGCCCCGCCGGATGGATCGCCGGCTACTTTAGCCTGGCTGATCGAGAGGACAGTTTTCAACGCCGAAGCCGGGACAACCAGATAGGCGGCGGGATTGGCACTGGCATCGCCAACCGCCAAGGTTGACCCGGCCAGACTAAAGCCGGTTACCTGCTGGGGTACAAGAGGGTTAGTCACATCGTATATCGTCAGGCTGCTGCTCCAGCCGGTAAGCGTATAGCTTTTGCGGCCGGCTTCTCCCTGAAAACGCAACTGGCCGCTGGTGGCCTGGTTGGTGGGATAAGTAATTGCTATTGCTTCGAGCCACGTCCCTTCAACTGACGTGCCGCTTCCTGGCAGGGATAGGTTGATCTGATTAGAGCTGTTGAGCAGTACACTGCTGGCAATGGCAAAGGTAGCAGTAATTGCCTGTTTGCCGTTCCAGCTTATGTCGCCGGCTAACGATCCATTCACCTTGGCTCTCACTTTGTGATCCGGGTTTTGAGATGGATCCGTATAGCCTTGCAGCCACAAGGTTAATGTCGAATTCGGTCCAGAAACAAGAGGCTTGGCAACCTGAATCGTATAAGTCCGGCTGGTTTGGCTGGGGAGAAACAGTTTATCCCAATACCAATAATCCCCGTTATACCCCGGATAAAGCGGATCATAATAGCCGTTGCCTTCGGCGGTGACGACGCGCCAGGCGACCCCGGTGGGTAATCCCGCCGGGCTGCCCGAACGGCTGCTCATACGCAGCCCGTTAGTTCCCCCGTAACTTAGAAAATAGACATCGTAGTCAACATAGCGGCTGAAGACCGGTTCGGCGTAAAATAACAGCCGGTCTCCCGGATTGAAGACTCCGTCTGCCTCACCTTCGACAAGGATGGTTACTTCCTGGCGCGGGTAGCTGTGACTCAATTTTAGGGTACGCGGGTCCAACGTAGTCACCGGCAGCCCGGCATTTTGCAGATCGTTGTAAGTCAGGGCGTAAAGACCAACCTCACCCACTTTTACCTTGAAGGTTGGCCCGGTTGAAGCGGCGCTCATACTCTGTTGGCTGAGGCTCCCTCTGGCCAAATCGCCGGTCCATTGGGCCGCCTCTGGATTGAGCAAGATAGGTTGCAGCGCCTGCGCCAATGGGTCGGTTACACCTTGCCCGCTCAAAGCCGAGGTAGATCGGGTTGGCCGGGTAAAGGTGATTTCCAGGTGAATAAAGCGAATGACCTCCATTTGACCGCTGGCCGGGTTGACCCGCAAAGGGTAGATAGTCAGAGCGGCTATACGCCGGTCGCGCAGTTGCTGCGGCGGTCCAAGTTGAGCGACATTGGCCGGATAGAAAGTATCTGCTGCATAGACGGCGGGATCAGGTTGGCGGACTGATAGTTCTGATTGGAGGGAGAGAGGATCAATCTCGGTGGGAGAAAGCTGAACGGGTTGTGGCGACGAGGCAGGTAGGGGGGCAGCCGGCAGCGAAACCGTTTCCCGCTCGACTTCCACTACCTGCAGTCGAGCCTCGCCGCTGGGGGGCAAGCCGATTAAGGCGCTGTACAACGGAAGTTCAGGATAGCCAGGCTGCGCGGAAAGTGAGGTGGAAGGCATGCGGAGTTGGCTATACTCGCTCCCACCCACGCGAATCTCAGTTAAGGAATATGCCGGAGGAGTCCAGGTGAGCGTTATGCCGGTTTCGTTAGACTCGATGATAGGTTCCGGGGAGTTTTGAGCGCTGACCGGAGTGGTTGAAGCCAAAAAGAGACCGAGCAAAGTAAGGAGACTCAGTAGATCTAACTTTTTAAAGAGAGCCGATTTCTTTTTGGCCATCGTTACAGTAAACCTCCTGGAGGGCTAAAGCCCTCCAGGAAATCGGTATTACTTGAAGATCCGAGGCAGATAGATCTCCGTTCCGCTGCCTCCGGCAGTGACACTAATCGAGGTAGTTTCAGAATGGGACGTTTCAACCCCATTGAAGTCCACATCTACCAGCCAATAGGTATAAGTCTGATTGACCTCCACGGTTACATCGGTGAACTCATAGATAGTACCGCTGACCGTGCCCTGCCCCTGCCCCGGCACAAAGCCGATTTCAACCGCATCGGCGAAGTTGCCGGTAGAACTGCGCAGCAAGCGGAAGCCATAATTGTCGTATTCAACCGCCGTCGCCCAATGAAGTTCTACGCTGTTACCGGCCTGCTGGCTGGTGAAGTAGAGCAGGTCAACCGCCGTCGGTACATTGGTCAAGACCGCAGTATCCTCATCCACATTGGCCACGTTGTTAAAGACATCATCGGCATTGGTGACCCGCGCCGTATTGGTCATTGAGAACTCATTGTCCGTCGTAGTCAGGCGGAAGACGGTAGTGAGAGCTACTGACTGGCCGGGCGCCAGGTCACCAAAGAAGGTCGTCAGGTCATTCCAGGCAAGCCGGCGATTGGTATTGTCCACCGTATCAGCCCGCGGTGTACCACCGACATACTGGACCGGGCCGGTGAAGAAGTCGAACAGGGGTACCTGGTCCAGGGTACTTGGGCCGGTATTGGTGATGCGAATGGTGAAGGTGATTAAATCGCCCACTACACCGGGAGCGTTCAGTTCTTTGTCCACCTGGACGCTGGGATCTTCCACATGAGTCGAAACCCTGTCAGTCACTGGCGGAGTGGTACCGGCCGGATGGTCCCCGGTTGTCACCACCAGGTTACCGTAAGTACCGGTAATTGTAGGCACCGAAACCAGTAACGTGACCTGAGTTCTGGCGTGGGGGGCCAGACCCGCCCCGTTCATAACGTCATTCCAGACCAGTTGTTGGCCATTGACTACACTAGGCGGAGGAGTGACTGTCCCCGGAATAAGGGTCAGGCCAGCATCCAGGGTGTCGGTCACTCGCACCGGGTTGAGGGTCACATCGCCGACGTTGGTGATAGTGATCGTGTAAGTAACAATCTGGTGCGGCGCTACACGAGCAATGTTGATTGATTTGTCAACGGCAAGTCCTGGGTTGATGACGCCAACCGTATCGGTATCATTAACGGGCAGGACCGGCGTTCCGTTTGTATCGGTGCCTAAAGCTCGAACGGCGTTGATAGTGACCCCATTGAGCAGAGCCTGGGTAGAAGCCGTGGCGGTGAAATTAACTGTTACCGTTACCCGGCCACCGACAGCAATCGGCCCCAGGTTTGCCCAGGTAAGGACACCATCATTGTTGTTGTCATCCGAGACTGGAATGGCACCACTGTAGGTCAAGTGCGCAGTATCGTAGGTATCAACCAAGGTCACAGAGGTCAGGTCAGTATTGCCGGTATTCTCGGCCACGATCTGGAACTGGACCGGCTGGCCAATCAACACCGGGCTGCCACTGATCCGAGTTTTGGTGATACTTAAACCCGGTCTGCCGACCTCAGTGGGTTCGTTATCGTTGTTATTATTAGGGTTGGAGTCAGGGGTGCTGGTCGTAATCATCACGTTATTAGTGATAATACCAGCCATGTTACTGTCTACCGTCACTGTGAAAACGATGCTGCCGGAAGCGCCGGATGCCAGCGTCCCGACCGTCCAGACCCACGTCTGGCCCGCACCCGTCGGCGCAGACAAAGTGGGGTTGGTCGAAACTACGCCGCCAAAGGCAACGCTAACAGGTAAGGTATCGGTAATCACCACATTTTGTGCCACCGCTGAACCGTTGTTGGTGTAGACCAGAGTGTAGGTCAGAATACCACCCGCAGCCACCGGATCAGGATCATCAGTTTTGACGATAGTCACGTCCGCCAACTCGACATGGGTCGTGTCGGTGTCCGTAACTTGCAGCGCTGGGCTGAGCGTGCTGGTCGCCGTGATGACCGTCACGCCCTGGTCGGTCGCGCTTGCTCCCGCCGGGACCGTCACCGTGATAACGAAGGTCGCCGTCTGCCCCGCCGTCAACGTGATACTCGGCGGCACATCGTCCGTCACCGGGAACGGCCCGACGCTCGTCACCGTCAACGTGAAGGTGT
>JAHDWA010000011.1:158347-238348 GCA_023382535.1 Anaerolineae bacterium
CCGCCGTCAACGTGATACTCGGCGGCACATCGTCCGTCACCGGGAACGGCCCGACACTCGTCACCGTCAGGGTAAAGGTGTCTGTCGCGTTCCCTTCGTTCGTCAACACATGAGTGTAGGTCACCACCTGTCCTGGCTGCACCGTCGCTGTATGATCGGGGTCGAGGCTCAACCCCGGCACCGCTGCCGTGTTCGTCGTGTCGGTGTCTACCGCTTGCAGCGCCGGGCTGAGTGTGCTGATCGCCGTGATGACCGTCACACCCTGGTCGGTCGCGCTCGCTCCGGCCGGCACTGTCACCGTGATGACAAACGTCGCCGTCTGCCCCGCCGTCAGCGTGATACTCGGCGGGACATCGTCCGTCACCGGGAACGGCCCGACGCTCGTCACCGTCAACGTGAAGGTGTCGGTCGCGTTCCCTTCGTTCGTCAACACATGAGTGTAGGTCACGACCTGCCCCGGCGGCACTGTTTGGGTGTGATCCGGGTCGAGGCTCAACCCAGGGACAATGGCTACCGGGTGCGAAACGCTGTCACTTCCATCCGTATAAGTCCGCTGGGTGGGCGGAATAATCCCAGGTCCGCCACCAGGTTGGCTATCGTAGTAAGGCAGGCCGGCGGTGTTGGTCAGGGTGATACCGCCGGTGATGGAGGGATCAACTTGAGCCACCAGAGTAATGACCATGTTCGCTCCAGGGCCGGCAGCCAGTTGATTGACGGTGTAAGTAATCAGTTGGCCGCTTTGGGTGGCGGTAATCGCCACACCGGCAGCCGGGTTGGAGATGGTGTTCTGGTAGGTCAGGCCCGCCGACAGGGTGTCGGTTAGCACCAGGTCATAAGCCGGAGCGCGGCCGTTGTTGGTAATGGTCAGGGTATAGGTGATAGTATCACCAGGATAAACCGTAACACCGGGAGCCGGGAGGCTATGTTTATCCAGGGTCAGGTTAGGTTGGCCCCCAGAGATAGTGATCGGAAGAGAATCATCCGCATCGGTCGTAACAGTGTAAGTATAACTGCCCGCGTCCTGTAAATTCCAGCGCATACTGCCGTAGTTTGAAGGCTGGAAGATAATCAGGGGGTTGCTCCAAACAGATGTACTCAGTAAATCAACCCCGACCAACTGCACCTGGAAGGTGGCTGTAACCAGGCCGGTGACAGCGGTACGATTGTTCAGCGGCTGTAACCACCATTCAATAGCCTGGCGGTCAGACTCTGGAGCTAAATAGTGCGTCCCCACATTAGGGTTGACGGTGGCGGTAGCCCCACTTACACCCCGGTCGCCGCCTTCATAGCGGCTGACATAGGGTGCGGTCAGGGTATCGGTCAGCGAGGTGCCGCTGAAGGGCAACGTCGTCGTCACTGCAAAGGTACCGGTGATGTAGCGCAGACCGGCCGGCAGGTAGTCATACTGATACGGCCATGGCACGTATACTCCTGGCGGCACTTGGGTGACAATGGTGTAAGTAATTATGTCACCGATGCGCAGCGGAGAGGCGGCGCTGCTGGCGGGTGACACGGTTTTAACCACATGGGGCCGGGCCGGGGTAATGGTAGCCGTGCCAGTAATCGTCGTATAGGTGCGCCCGCCGGGGACGGTATCGGTCAGCGAATGATAAGTGGCAGTGACGATATTGACAGCATTGCCGCCGGCAGTCGCCCCGCTGATGCGGGCAGTATAGGTTAAGACCGCTACATTAGTGGGAGGTTCGTTGCCGATATTTGCCACCGTCCAGGTCATGGCATTGGGGCCGGTCACCGGGCCGCTCCAGGAGGAGTAGTCACCCAGGGAATTAATGACGCTGATGCCGGAGGGCACGGCGTCGCTGAGGCGCACCGAGTAGGCCGGGCTGGTCCCGGAGTTGGTCAGGCGAATAGTGTAGGTGAGCAGAGCCGTGCTGTCTACATTGGTCAGGCTGCCAGTACTGCTCGCCACGGATTTATCCACCGTGAGGCTTGGCTCGCCGATGGTGGTCGTGACCGGGTTAGAGGTGGTCAAGGTCGGCGCCTGGGCGTGGGTCATCACGACCGTGTTGGCGATGTTGGTGCCACTGGTAATGGCCGCATCGGAAATGATAGCGGTTACGGTAATCCGGGCCTGGCTGCCGGCGGTGATAGCGCCAAAGGTGGCGGCCACGTCCTGACCGTTAAGAGCAACGGTGGGGGTCAACCCGCCGGAAACCGTAGCCGTGACCGGATAAAGGGCCGAATTGAGCGTATCAGTGACCACCACCGAGGTGAGGGTGCGACTGATGGCCGGATCGGGCACGGCGACCACATAGGTTACGGTCGTGCCCAGGGTAGCGGTCAGGCCAGGAGTAAAGCTGACCGCTTTGGTTAGGGCCGGCTCAACCGGGATATAGAAGCCGAAGTCAAAGGTGTCGTTGTTTTGGGTGATGACCGGGGTGACAAAGATGACGCCGCCACTACCGTCAGGTTGGCCGTCCGAGTCGAGGGCGTCGTCGCCGCCCTGGTTGCTCAAGGCAGAGGTGTAAGCCGCCAGCGGCCCGCCGGGGGCAAAGTTGGCCGGGATAACGGTGAGGGTGTAAGCCTGGTTACTGGGGACGGTAAAGCTGTAGGCCCCGGTAGAAGAGGTGGTAGTCGTGATGATCGTCCCGTTGGGATAGGTCAGGGTCAAGGTGATCCCTGCCAAACCATTCACCTCGTTCTGGAGACCGTCATGATTCAGGTCAAACCAGACCGAGTCACCAATTGTCGCCGGTTGGTACAAGCCAGCGTCCACATTCGTAATCACCTGGCCTGCGTTGGCAGTGAAGGTCGTCGTCCGACCTGTCGCCGGGTTGGCGTCACTGTCGGTGTTGTCGTTGCCGCCCTGATCCGCTGCACTGAAGGTGTAGGTCGCCGGGCTGGTGAACTGGACGGAGTACGTCCCCGAGACGACATTGGTGAAGGTGTACAGCCCGCTGGCATCCGTCGTCACTGTCTGTACCGGCGTCGCGGCCAGATAGAGCGTTACGGTGATGCCGCTGATACCTGTTTCGCCCCCGTCCTGCATTCCATTCCGGTTGGCGTCGTTCCACACATAATCGCCGATGCTGGCATAGGGTGCAAAACCCGCATCAATATTAGCGACAGAAGTGGTGGTCAAGGGAACTGTCACTCTACGGGTGCTTGGGTTTACATCGCTGTCAACCGTATTATTACTGCCCTGGTCCTGAAGTGTAGTAAAATGTCCCGCCGGCGGTGTGCCGAATTCGACAATATACGTCGTGTTGGCGGCCAAACCTCTAAATATGTAATCGCCATTAACATCGGTGAGCATGGTTTGCAGGATGTAGGTGCCGGTACTGTCAAGAAGATTAACGACAATATTGGCGTATCCCGATTCTGTACCGTTACGTATTCCGTCGTAAACAACACCACCGCTCGCGCCATTATCCAGCCAGGCTTTACCACTCAGGTCCAACCCAACCGTAACATCCTCATCTTCTTCTGGGTCAGCATTCAAAGGGGTTCCCAAATCGTTAGCCGTTGAGCCGTTGTCTGTTATGGTAAACCGCGTCCCCCCTAATGTTGCGCTAGCAGCTGCTGTGTTGTCGTAGGTACCAGCCAAAGTGCTAACAGTAATCCTGAACGTAACGGTTAATCTATCCCCATTGCCCAACGTCCAGTTACCCCAGACTAGATTTGTCGCCCCCCCAGCCGGGGCTGTTGTCGGCGCAACTCCGTTTCCGGGTGATGTATCACCTGCCGGTGCATTATCCGTCACCGTATAGGTAGCACTCCCTGCCACATAGCTAAAACCTGCGGGTAAAGTGTCTGTGATTCTGAGATTGGTCAGATCATTAACAGTATCGGTATTTTGAAAGGTGATGGTATAAGTAGCTACCCCCCCTGCGGCTACATAGGGTGTAGTGGTATCTTTGTCTATGGACAGGGGGACCACATAGACAGCCAACTTATCTTCTGCGCAAAATGTTTGAGTTGCGCCTCCGACCGGACGGGTTCCGCACACGTCCGTATCATTCTGGTTATATCCCGTCAGGACAGACGCATTAGTAACAGCGGTAAACTTGATGACGATATAATCATTCGGGTCCAGATCATCCATCCCGGGACCCAAAAGGGTAACAAAATTCCAGGTTAGCGTTTCCCGCGTGGTTGTACCATTACCCGTAGTTGTTGGATTGGCTGTCGAAGATGTAGTAACACCGTTCTTGGTGACTGAAACGTTTGAAGTCCCTGAGGAAAAATTCCAACCTAGGGGCAAGGTATCGGTGGCGATAACATCCTCAACGGCCTGATAGGCCGGAATAGACAAGGTAAAGGTGGCAACCTGGCCGACAGTCGGTTTAAATGTCCCGGAATCAACGCTTTTTAGAATACCTAACACGGCGTCCATCCATTCCAGGGGAAGGGGGAGAGCCGAGTAGCCTGCATCCAAAGAAGGGGTAACATAACTTGCCGTTCTGGGATACGGCGCCCAGGTTGCCGCAGTGGGGCCATTGCTCCAGATGTGCGCGCCGCTCAAGGTATAAGGATTGCTGGGGTCTCTAAGTTGGATAGATCTCAGGCGGTTGAGGATATAGCTGGATTCCATACCCGTGGCAGGATTATTATCACCATCGGCATTATCGAAATCGGTTTGATCGGCGACGCCATCGCCATTGAAATCAATAAAAATTTCCGTGCCTTCATTGACCGCCGTAACATAAACAGATGAAGCGTTCGTCGCGGACGGGGTACTGCTATCACCAGGCGCCCAGGCCATGTAATAGTCCTGCCGCAGCAGGTATCCGGGCACCAAGCTATAGCCGCTGTCGTAGTAGGTATGTACCGCACCGGTTGTCGCCGTGCTTCCGTTGACATTGTTTGTAGATACACCCCCTTCACCGACTGCCCAGAATTTTTCGCCGCCCACGGACTTGAGATAGGATGCGGATCCAATCGGCACAAAATGCCCGGACATTTGTGAATAGGTCCTGCTCGTATTCGCCGGTAATGAGTACGTTCCCGATCCCGAGGTGTCTTGCCAAAAGATGGTTATGGGATTGGCCGTCGGATTGTACACATACAATTCAGTCGCGTACAGACTGGCGCTACCGCCATCGTTTGCCGCGCTACCTGCGCTTTCTACCGGATTATAGTATTCATCGTCCCACAGGGTTTTAGGAAAAATGGTAAGGCCATCCGCTTCAGAGGCGGCCCCCCCTTGATAATATCCCCCAATCATCTGAACTTGTATCGGAGCCGTGCCTGTAACTATTGTGCCAGGTGCGGTATGCCGGACATCCAGAACCTGGCCTTTGTTCAAGACGACGGTCAAATCAGGCGTGCCTGGCTCACTCGGATCATCCACCGTAATGGTATTGCTATCGCTGGCGGATTGGATGGTCAGGAAGGTTTGCTCAAAATCAATGGCCCCATTTCCAGTCATACCCTCGCCCACCGGCACCACATAGTTGGTTTGCAGGGGTTTAATCGGCAGGACTTCCCAGGCCGTGTTATATACACTGCCTGGGTCTTCTGGAAAAATCGACAAGGTGACTACGGCAGGTCCGCCCGCCACAACGATTCTATCCCGCCCATCATAATATGTATTCGCCGGATTGCGCGGATTATGGGGAATGCCGGCGCTCTCAAATATTTCAACCTGACCCTTGTTTCTAACTCTGGTTACATCAGCCGTGGCTGGATTGAGAGGATCAAAATCGTAGCCATCTTCCCAATGGTCATAATAGATGGTGGTATTGTCCGTAGAGGCCGCCACCGAAATGATATAGTGCATACCGCCAGCGAGCGCAGTATCATTATCCAAATCTCTGAGAATGCTCCAAATTCCCCCGGCCATAGATCCAAAAGCGGCATTCGGCGCCTCATTCCATGAAGCGGTGGTCACCATTTGGGTGGGAATGTAAAACTCCGAATAGCCTCCGGCCAGTCCCTTCATAAATCCAAAACCAAAATCCAGGTTCGTGTGCCCGGCGCCGGAGCCGTCCAAAACCACCCGAATAATATGTTCGGCTTTGTCCAAATCTTGAGTTTCAGTGGTAAACCCATCTGCCACCAGCATCCGCTGACCGCCAAAAGCCGAACCGGGGGTAATGCGCGGCGTGGCGGCTGTTAATTTATTGGCATCCGGGTCTACCAACGCGCCCACACCGCCATAGGTCTGTTCAACCGACGTACCCAGGCTGTTGATGTCGTCGCTTTCCACCACCACCCAATAGGTGCCGTTTGGTTGACCAAAAAAGCTATAGGCGCCCGTTGCATCTGTCAGCGTCCAGGCCACCAGAGTATCGCCGCTGTTCGGCACGTCATCGCCCGTGTCCCGGAAGAGATAGACATGCACATCTTCCAGCGGAGTATCCAAAGGGTCGCTAATCGAGCTATTACCTTCTACATCCTTGATAACGCGCCCTGAAATGTCGTTAGAAGCGGCATAGACCACCGGGAGTAGGGAAAAGAGCGCCACCAAAACAGTGACCAACCCGATCAGTCCAGGGTACAAGCTCGGGGCGAGTCGCCCGGTCAGCCTAATTGTCGCCAATCTTCGCAGCAAACGACTCAGACGGAAAAAGCCAACAATTCCTACACTGAGAATAAGGAGGAAGAAAAATTGTTCTGTCATGTGCGGCTCCAAGGGATGTACGAGACGTAAAGTTTGATAAAGTAGGAGAGAGCGATAACTAGTCTGACAGTTGCTCTTTACTAATTACGGCCGATGTTTTCTAGCCGAGTAGCGAAAGGCAGCCCATAAGGTTAAGCCAATAACGGCAATGTCTAAAACACCCATGAGCAGAAAAGCAGATAAACTCATCTCTTTTTCTAACTGCCCGCCCGTTTCAGGGAAGTAAGGCGGGGCTTCAACCGCGGGGGGCGGTTCTTTAACACAGGCCAGGGGGCATTTGACCCACTGGGTTTCAGGCGCGTTCGCCTCCACCACCCCCATCGAAACCGGGCCATTGGCCAGTCGCGCCTGGAGATCAGCCAGATTGAGGCCGCTCACATCCATAATCTGAGCCGTCATAAAACGCGGGCTGCCGGTTAGCCATACTTGCCAGCGGCCAGGGTAAGGGAGGCTGAAACGGGTGGGTTTCGTGTCGGACAGCTCACCGGCGACGATAAAATTGGAGCCGTCATGGATCAACTGTACCGGCAGCAGCAGTTCAGGCGCGGCCGAAGGTTGCACCAGCGGCGTAAAAAGAGGGGTGGGTATGTCGGACGCGCCGACCGAGGCCAGCAGTTGAAAGCGGGGCTGCCGGCCGGCCTGAGCGAAGCTGGCGCTGCACTGCAAGTCACAACGATCAATCTGAACCACCACGTAATCGGTGGGTTTGTCATTATTTGTGGTTGGTTCGTCGTCATCCTGATTGCTGCTGCCGCCACCACCGCCACCATTAGGTGGAACCGGAGTTGGGGTAAAGCCGGCCAACGGTGAGGCTTGAGCATCAGTGGGTGAGTTAAAATGAATACTGAAAATTGTCAGGATAAAGGGCACAGCTAAGAGTAAGGGTAAAGATGATTTTAATTTAAGCATGGCATCCGGCTCCTGGTAGAAATTTGCCTCTAATTGATGGGGTCTTGCCCAGTAACAGGTTCAAATTTTTACAAAAATAAGCTTTGGCTATGCCCAACAGGGGCACGTAATTAGCTTATCACATAAAATCAGCCCGACTGTTTGAGTTGCATTAGGATTTTGTTATTATTGTATCGGTGAAATAGTCTATTGTTCGGCATAGGGGTTGGCCAACGTAAAGTGAAAAATTTCACGCCGTCCAATACAGTATAGACTAAAATATGCGCGGGATTAAGAGGTGAAGGTCACACAAAAATGGGACCAATAGTACCTTTTAAGTTGTTCCCAAAAGTATCTGCCTCACAAATCGAAGGTACTACCAGAAAATGAGAAGGCTGGAAACTTATCTATCTTCCAGCCTTCTCATCCTCTGACACAAAGTCGTTCCCAGATTTGCCCCTGGCGTGGAAACGAGTTTGTCGTGTAAATTATTTACTTTTTTCTACTACTTATGTCGTTTGCGCCGGAAGAGCCAGGCCCTTCCCAGGCCCCCTGCTATCGCTAATAGCAGTAATCCTACCCCCACTTCCCTAAACCCAACCTGGGCTTCTCTAAAACCTGTTTCCGGCAAGAAAGTTACCGGCGGCAGAACGACAGGGAGAGTTGCAGGGGCAGCGGCAACAGGTATCGGGGTAGGAGTAGGAGTTTTTTCTTTGTCGCCATTGCCTTCACAGTCCTCACATGAGGATGATGATCGCGGGGTGAATGTAGGGGTGGGGGTGGGGGTAGAGGTAGGCGTAGGGGTAGGTGTAGGGGTAGGTGTAGGGGTACTAAAGAGTAAATTAGCACTGCTACTACAAGTTAACGGGACAGGACTGTTCAGGCGGCGAGCATTCCTGACGGTAGCGGCGAGATCGGTAGCGGTGACCGCGGGCGGCAATTGATTAACTGTAAAGCTGAGGGTCAGGTTAACAGACGTATTCGGTGGGAGATCGCCTAAGGCAATGGTTAAATCATTCCAGGTAATCACCCCTGTGGCCGTGATATCAGCCGCCGGCACAGCATTGAGGAAAGTTAAATGGGCGGCATTGAAACTCTCTCCCAAAGGCAGGGTGGTAATGGTCGTACTGCCGGTGTTGGTGATGCTTAGATTGAAAGTAATTACCTGTCCACTGGTGATAGGGCCGCTGGCTGGAGCAATCAGGGTTTGAGTAATTTGCATGAGCGGAGTGATACTGCCGGTTGGGACAAAAATAGTGACCGCATCTCCTTGTAAGGGTAGAGACGGCGAACTGGCGCTGGCCCGGTTGACAATGATCGTGCTGGTATCGTTAACCGTAGCATCATAGGTAAGAGCACTCACGCTGAAGTCGTTAAGAGAGCCGGTATTCAGGCCACTTCCATCCAGCGGATAGGGTGAAATTCCAGGGTCATCGGTAACCGGCGAACCATCTTGGGTCGTGGTGTTGGGTATATAGGTTAAGGCGGCCGGCAGCGTATCTGAAATCGTTACACTGTTAAGGACAGTTGCCGAGTCATTGCTGTATTCTAACTCGAAGCGCACGTCGTCGCCCAGGCTGATGGAACCGCTGCAGTCCACATCGGTGAGGAGGCTGAAGGTTTTTTGCAGGGCCAGCGAGCGCAGCGGCACAATGTTTGTAGCGGCGTCAATCGAGGGAAGTGCCGGGGAAGCGCTGGCATCTTGGGCCCAGGCAGCGACAAAAGGTGTGCCATCGTCAGTATATAAAAAGGCGCCGGTCATGTCGCAGTCGTTCGGGTCGTTGATAGACATTTCCTGAAAAGGTAAAAGTGGATAGCCGATCCCCGGCCCTGGATAGGCATCGGCAACACCATCACCTGTGACATCTACTATGTCTGGCGTACCATCGTTGTTGCGATCAACAAAAAGGTTTGTCGCGCTGACAGCGGTGACGTATATTCGCGACTCACGGCCAGTACCGGAACTACAGCCGGGGGAGTCTTCATTACCAAATCCCATCCCAACCAATGTTTGGGTGGTGAGGTTAGCAATGGGGGCTAAATCGTAACCCGAGTCTTGAGTGTCGGCGGAATCCAGGGCCGCGATGCCGTAAAACTTCGGCCCATTGGAGGTGAAGCGCAGTCCTGTCGCTCCGCTCATATCAACGTCATCCGCATTATTGTCGTCGAAAGGAGGGGCAGTGGCGAGGTATCTAGCAGTACCCCCAGCGGGAATAGTAATGGTGGTTGTACTGGTTATGGATTGAATCGTGATGGGCAAAGGGTTAGGGTTGGGATTGTAGAGCCAAAAATCGCCGTCGGAAGCGCGCGGAGCCAAGTAATCATTGGTCCACTGCTCAAACGGAACCTCAGTAAAACCGCGTGCCTCATACCTGCTGTCGGGGTCGGAGGCGAAAAGATGCACCTGCACTGGAGCCGTGGCTTGTACCTGGGCGCCCGGTCTAACGCCGCTCGGCACGCTGAGTTGTTCACCCATATTAAGTGTTCTTGTCAGTACAGGTGTGATACCGTCATTCAGATCTACAGTTACCGTGGTGCCATTCTCCACGGCCTGAACATTCAACCCAACCACCTGAAACTGACCTCGGCCCGCAGCCGTTCCTCTGGGTAAACCTTCGCCAATCGGAATAATATAGTTCTCGCCCCATCTATTCGTGGGGTATAGCTCCCAGGCGTCGGTGTACAGGATACCTGGGCCAGGCGGAGCCGTCCAAAAAGTAGCGCTGACGGCAATGGCTCCCCCTACTGAGGTTAACGTGTCTCCACCGTCAAAAAAAATCGCCGGAGGCGTTCCCCGTCCTGCTGGTGTAGATGGGACGGTACTCCGGAGAGTTATAATTGTGCCTTTGGTTAGAATATCGCTGGCCGGTATGCCGAGAAGTTGAAATCCAGGAGCAAGGCCAGTCGTGTTATTGCTTGGATCTCCATCTCCCCAAACCAGGGTCGTCGTCTGATTTGGAACGGTGAGATCACCCTCAAGCGTGTCCTCCCATTGGTCGTAATAAATGATGCTTCCGGCTTTATTGACTGCAATTGAAATAGTTGTGAAAATAGACAGGGTGGAGGTTACAACAGGAGCGGTTGAGCCAGCGTCAAACTGGACAGCCATAGCCTCAGCGGCATAGGGAATAAAGAAGGTAAAAGCATCAATCCGCCCGCCCGTGGCATTGCCCTGGGCCACATGAATGACCTGGGCAGTTATGTCAGCCGCGCTGGCGGCAGTGCCACCCGTATTGATAAACGGTAAAAACACCTGATTTCCGAGTTTTGGGTCGGGATCGTCGGCCTTGCTTTGCACAAGCAGCCAAAAACCGCTCAAAAATCCAACCGCGATGCCAACAGCTAGCCAGTAGAAATACCTTTTTAATATCATTATTCTGTTACCCGCCTCCTTAAGATATGATGATCAAGTCCAAGCTCACTTCGTCTGTCCAAGGCTTCTTCCAGCAAGGCAGACAAAACTCAACCCATTATACCTAATGATTCTCGTTCCACCGTCTCATCCCAGACGGTTAACCCTTCATTAGGCATTCAGGTGCTATAGCATTTACACGTATTTAGCTGACAAAGGTGCGTTTGGCTGGAGTGGGAACGCCTGAGCGTGTTGAACACTCTCCCGGCAAAATGTATTGGCTCAGAAAAAGTAACCAATTTTAATTCTGTTAATACGGACTGTCAAAAAACCACAAGAATTCGTGAAGTTTTTAACACTGTTAAGTGTTAGATTTACCAAATTTTTAAATTACCGCCGCTTCTTGCCCAAGTAACGTCCTACTGCCACGATAGCTCCCAAGATTAACAACACTCTCCCGCCTATAGAGATCCATTTGTCAGAAAAGGCTTCCCGTGCACCTGTTTCCGGCAAAAAGGTGACTGGAAGAGTGGGAGCCGGAACCTGGGACACATTGGCGACAGGAGTAGCCTGGGGGATTGGCGTGGAGGGAGGGGGCGGCGGCGGCGGATTATCAGGTGTTTTGGTTGAAGTAGGGGTAGGTGTAGGGGTAGGCGTGACCGTAGGGGCTTCCCCGGGCTGAGTGCTGACCAGAGCTGTGGCGCTGCAATTTGGTAAAATTGTTCCGTCGCTAAGTTCACCCCCTGAGCCAATAGCCTCGCTTCTAATATTAGTGACGGAGGGTGGCAGATCGTCCTTAACCCTAAACCTGATTGTCAGACTAAGCGCGGCGCCAGGCTCTATATCGCCCAGCACATCAGTTAAATCGTCCCAGTCGAGTTGTCCCGGGCTAACATCATCAACTCCAGGGGTGGCATTCCGAAAGGCTAAGTACGCGGGGTTAAAGGTGTAGCGCAGGGGAAAATGGGTAATAGTGATGCCGCTGGTATTGGTGATAGCCAGGTTGAAAGTAACCGGCTCTCCGTTGGAAGCAATGCCATCCGCTGGATCAGTCAGAGTTTGGGTAATTCGATAGAGCGGGGGTTGGGCCTGCCTGGCGGTGAAGATGGCAACCGAGTCTTGAAGGACCAGTTCATCCGAACGTACACTGGCTTGGTTAACAATATCCACGCCATCCTGCTGAATAGTTACCTGAAAAGTAAAGACACCAGTACCCAAGTCGCTAACGTCACCCACATTATAACCCCCTTCGTCCAGGATAAAGGGGCTGCCGCTACTATTATCTGGAAGAGGACTACTATTAAAAAAAAGGGTGTTAGGGATATAAGAGACAGACGGGGGCAAGTTATCCACAATAACCACGTTGCGAATAGGTCTCACCGTTTGATTGAAATACTGCAATTTAAATTGGACAGTATCGCCGATGTTTACGGTGCCATTACAATCAATATCATTACTCACTCGAAAAGTCTTCTGGATGAGTAATGAAGGCAGCGGTACAATTCCTGTGCCGGCATCAATCGAGGGCAGAGCAGGGGGAGCATTTTGCCGTTGCCCCCAAATGGCCGCAAAGGGCGTATCATCATCGGTAAAGAGAAAGGCGTTCGTCATGTCGTTGTCAGTAGGATCGGCAATGGGTTGTTCCTGCAAAGGGCTAATGGTAAAACTGTCGTCCACGTTGGGATCGAAGCCATCATTCTCGTAGTCCACAAAGACAGTAGTGTTCCTAGCTGCGGTTACATACACCGGTGACTCGTTCCCGTTAGGAGGTATATTCACATTACCCAGCCCTAAACCAACCAGAGCCTGGGTAGCCAGCCGGTTGAATGGCAGAACCGCGTATCCCCAATCCTGTGCGTCCAATTCATCATATGCCCCTACAACATAAAAAGGCCGTTGATCGGGAGAAGTAAAGCGGACGCCAGTCGCTTGACTTAAACCCACTGCTTCAGTGGAATACCGTCTGGTACTATTGGAGGGAATAGTAATCGTGGTAGTGGCGGTAATAGATGTCTCGACCGTCACCGTCAAGGTGCCTTTCGAATCTATATCAGGATTGTAAAGCCAATAATCTCCATCAGAACTGCGGGGACTCAGATAATCGTTCGTCAACTGATCCTCTGGAACCATGGTAAAGCCGCGCATCTCATACCGGCTGGCGGGATTAGCGGAGACCACATGAACCTGGACCGGAGCCGAGGAATTGACTGTTGCCCCGACCAGGACACTTTCCGGGCCAATCCCTACCTCAGTACCTAACTTGGTCCACTGCTCGCCCTCGTTGAGTATCCTTGTCTCCTCAAAGATACCATCAGCATCCAGATCAAGCTGAACGGTTGTATTATCTTCAGCCGCCTGGACATTAAGGCCGACCACTTCGAAGCCCGGTCGTTGATTAGGCCCACTGCCCGCCAAATCCTCGCCAATGGGAATCCGGTAGAGAGTTCCCCAGCGATTGGTCGGATACAGTTCCCAGGCATCGGCAAAGAGAGGCCCAGGACCAGGCAGGGCCGGCCAAAAGGTTATGCTAACGGCAACCGCCCCACCTTCCGAGGTTAGCACATCACCCCCATCATAAAACAAAACACTTGGATCGCGGGGGAGGATAACGTTGTTACGAAGGATAATAACGTCGTCATTGGGAAAAGCCGCATTGGCCAGGAGGTCTCTGGTAAAGCCGGGCGGGATACCATTAGCCGGATTATCATCGCCCCAAATCTCGGTACTGGACTGAGTGGGTTGGGTGAGATTTGCTTCCAGGCCATCTTCCCAATGATCGTAGAAAATAATACTCCCTTCTCGATCAACGGCGATGGAAGTAATCGTTTCAATGGGATGGTTGATCAAAGAGGGTGGGCGCGGGGGTGGGACGTTATCCGACAGGCCGGTTTCAAACTGGTCGTCAAGAATATCGGTCGGAAAGGGGATGAAGAAGGTAAAATTATCAATTCTTCCCCCCGTTGAATTGACCTGGGCAGACGGAATGGATCTGGCCGTTATACTCTGGGCATTCGTGGCATTACCCTCTATCCTGATGAATGGTAAAAATACCTGATTTCCGGGTTTAGAGTTAGGATCGTCGGCATTGCTTTGACCCAGCCACCATAAGCTACTTATCCCTCCCAAGATAGCAGCCCCTATGACCAGGCGAATATACTTTTTCATAACCGCCTCATTTCGGCTGGCGCACCCACAGCCGTGTTGTTGAGGGCTTAAAAGAACACACCTCGTTAGATTAAGCCTGCTGACAAACTGGATTCCGCGTAAAGATTACGTAAATATTCCCCTCTACAGTATAAGGATTGTCAGGGTCTACTAGTATGGTAAATTGGTACCAACATGCCGGTCCGTTAGATTTGTGGTAAAATATTCTGGCTATGGCCTCAGACGCAATTGAACAAATCCTAAAAAACCTGCCGGGCAAACCGGGTGTTTACCTGCACAAAAATGCGCAGGGTAAAGTCATTTATGTCGGCAAAGCGGTTAACTTAAAGAACCGGGTTCGCTCCTATTTTCATAAATCGGCCGCGTTCAGCAGCCCTAAAACGCGGCGGCTGGTGGAAGAGATTGCCGATATTGAATTTATCGTGGCCGAAAGTGAACTGGAAGCGCTGCTGCTGGAAAACACGCTCATAAAAAAACATCAGCCTCGCTACAATGTCCGGCTCAAGGACGACAAGCGCTATCCTTACATCAAAGTTCACTGGCAAGACCCTTTTCCGCGAGTTACGACCACGCGCCGCCTGCTGAATGACGGAGCGCGCTATTTTGGGCCGTACACCGCTGCCTGGGCCGCTTACCAAACTCTCGACCTGGTCCGGAAAATCTTCCCGTATTTGACCTGCACTCGAGATATTGACGGCAAAGACGAGCGGGCCTGCCTTTACTATCATATTGGCCGCTGCGCCGCACCCTGCATTGGCGCAGTCAATCAGGCCGAATATCGCCAGATCATTGATAATTTGTGTGACTTTTTGGGTGGCAACACGGAGCCGGTTGTGCTGGAGTTGCGCCGTCAGATGGAAGCAGCCTCAGAGGCGCTGGATTTTGAGCGGGCGGCTCAACTGCGGGACCAAATCCGAGCGATTGACCAGATTGTGGAAAAACAGAAGGTTGTAAACGCCGATACCTTGGATGAGGATGTTATCGCCTTTGCCCGGGCCAATGGCGATGCCTGTGTGCAAATTTTCTTTATCCGGGGAGGTAAATTAGTAGGGCGAGATTACTTTATCTTGGAAGGTGCTGCCGACGAGGCCAATGCTGAACTTACGACCTCGTTCCTGAAACAATTCTATGATCAGGCGACCACCATCCCCCCGGAGATTTTGCTGCCGGAAGAAGTGGATGAATTAATGATAATCCGGGATTGGCTAAAAAGCAAACGCGGCGCCGATGTTACCCTTAAAGTTCCGCGTCAGGGCCAGCAGAAAGAACTCTTAGAAATGGTGGCCCAAAATGCTGCCGAAACCCTGGCCCACCTGCGCGCTCGCTGGGCTGCCGACGAGAGCAAGCAAACCGAGGGGTTGGCCGAATTGCAGCAGGCCCTCGACCTGCCGGAGCCGCCCCTGCGCATTGAGTGCTACGATATCAGCACCTTGCAGGGGACCAACACTGTCGGCTCGATGGTAGTCTTCAACAAGGGCGTGCCGCGCAAAAGCGATTATCGCCGCTTTAAGATTCAAAACGTCAAGGGCCAGGATGATTTTGCCAGTATGCAGGAAATGCTACGCCGCCGCTTCAAACGCATGGCCGATGACGGCTATCGCGCCCAGAGGCTCGCAGGGGGCGAATTGACCGCAGATGAAAACTCGTGGGGCCTTATCCCCGATTTAATCATCATTGATGGCGGCAAGGGCCAACTGAACGCGGCCCTGGAAGTGCTGAACGAATTTGAACTGCGTGATGCCGTAGCCATCATCGGTCTGGCGAAACGTGAGGAGGAAATCTTTTTGCCGGGTATTTCCGACCCGGTCATTTTGCCGCGCAATTCTCAGGCGCTTTTCTTGATCCAGCGTGTTCGAGATGAGGCCCACCGCTTTGGCCTGACCTATCACCGCCAGTTGCGCGGCAAAAGCGCCGTTCACTCTGGCCTCGATGAGATTGAGGGCATCGGACCCAAACGCCGCCGAGCATTGCTCAAAAAGTTTGGCTCGCTCGAAGCCATTCGCCAGGCCAGTGTGGAGGAACTGTTAACAGTGCCGGGAATGACTCGCTCCGTAGCTGAGAAATTAAAAGAAGATTTATAGGTCGGGAGTAGGGGGTAAGTTAAAAATCTCTCTACTCCCTACTCCTCTCTTTAAGGCCATTGCCAAGCATCGGCGAGTGTGGTAAGATAGAAGCAAGGTAGCAAGTAACAGGTAGAGGTAGCACCAGAACAAGTGTTACTTTAGCGACTTTGCTACCCTGCTACATGCTTAAATCTAATAAGGAGATAGTTCCATGATGCGAACACCGATTATTGCCGGAAATTGGAAAATGCACAAGACTCTGGCCGAGGCGGTGCAGTTGGCCCACGAAATTCGCGAGGCTGTGGCCGACATCCATGGGGTGGACATTGTTCTCTGTCCACCCTTTACGGCGTTGGGCGGAGTCGAGGGAGTGATTGCTGCGAGTAAGCTTGGTTTGGGGGCGCAAAATATGTATTGGGAGGAGCTAGGGGCGTTCACCGGCGAAATTTCACCGCTGATGCTGGACGGATTGTGCGACTATGTGATTCTGGGCCACTCCGAACGCCGCCAATTTTTTGGCGAAACGGATGAAGGAGTCAACAAAAAGACCAAGGCCGCCCTGGCCCATCACCTGATCCCCATTGTCTGTGTAGGCGAGAATCTGGCCCAAAATGAGGCCGGCGAAACAGCCGCCGTGGTCGGGGGGCAGGTCAAAGCGGCCTTTGCCGGCCTCACCGCCGAGGAGGCAGTCAAAGTTATTGTCGCTTATGAGCCAATCTGGGCCATTGGCACCGGCAAAAACGCCGACCCGGCGACGGCCAACAGCATTATCGGCCTCAGCATTCGCGGGGCCATCGCTGACATGTACGGCGAAGAAGTCGCCCAACAGGTACGGGTCCAGTACGGCGGCAGTGTCAAGCCCGACAACATCGAAGCCTACATGTCCCAACCTGATATTGACGGCGCTCTGGTCGGCGGGGCCAGCCTGAAAACAGACAGTTTTGTCGCCCTGGTCAAAGGCGCGCTGGTGAAAGTGCGTTAAAAGTTTACCCTGGTTCCCAAACTGACGCAAAGCGTGGGAACCAGGGTAACTTTCGACGTTCTAACGTTCAACGTTCCAACTCTCATGAACGGTTGGTCTGTTCTTTTTTGGCTCATTGTTTCTTTTCTCTTAATGTACCCCCTGAAACGGTGGATTACCGCGCATGTTCAGGGGGTTGCTTTTTTGCTGACCGGCAGTCCCCAGGTGGCGATGTGGCTCTTTTGGGCGCTGTTTCTGCCCGGAACCGTGCTGCACGAGATCAGTCACTGGCTCACCGCCTTTTTGTTAGGGGTTAAAACGGGCCGTTTTACCCTCTGGCCGCATATGAAAAAGAGCGGTGAGCTGCAAATGGGTTCGGTGCAGGTAGAGCTAAGTGACCCCTTCCGCCACAGCCTGATTGGCCTGGCCCCGCTCCTGTTCGGCACCTTGGCTGTCCTATTGATTGGGCAGGGCCGGCTGGCGTTGGACCGGCTGGGCGCGGCGTTCGGCAGCGGCGACCTGGAAGTCATCGGGCAGGCCGTTGGCCAGATTCTGAGCGTACCCGACGTTTGGCTCTGGGTTTACCTCATCTTTGCCATTTCCAATGCCATGCTACCCAGCGCCTCCGACCGTGAGTCCTGGCGAACCGTCCTTATCTACCTGGCCCTCGCCCTGATGTTGACCGTTGGCCTGGGCCTCAACCCCAGCGTCCCCCCCGAATTACAGAACTTTGGCCTGGCTGTGATTGCCTATCTTCTCTTCGCCTTCGTCATCACCATTGCCGTGGACCTGTTTTTCATCCTCCTCATTGCCTCCACCGAAACCGTCTTTACCTGGATGCTGGGCCGGCGGGTGCAGTATAACCGTTAAGCAGCAAAATACAACAAAACGATGATTGACAAACCGGCTTACCATGCGCTATAATCACCCTATCACTGGTCAACTGGAGATGCACTCAATGTTCAATATGGCTTTGATCAACTCACCTGCGGGTGTTGGCGGCGGAGTGACCGCCGGGCCATATCGTAGTGCGTCTATCGCCTTTTAGTTGTTAAGTTAAATTACAACCCAGCCGCGAGCGCCCTACGCCTCGCGGCTTTTTGTTTGAGAAGATACATTTTTAGGCACATCCCCCTTGAACAAGCCGCGACCCCAACCTCGCGGCTTTTTTATTGCCAGACAGGCAGCAGCCACGCTCTTTTGAGAGAGCTGGTCAATCTAAAATTCAAAACCAGGAGGGAATTTATGCCTATACCGAGTGACACCATAAACCTACCCAAAGACCTGGGCGATGGTCTCGTTCTTCGCCGGGCCACGCTGGCCGACACCGAGGCCGTGGCTGCCTTGAACGCCCGCATTCTGGCCGAGGAAAACGAGCCGCCCGAGGTCTTTGAAGCCTGGACGCGCGACCTGATGTCGGGCCGCCACCCGACCAACACCGCGGCTGATTTTATCGTGGTCGAAGATACCCGGACGGCCCAAGTTGTCAGCTCGGCCTGCCTTATTCCCCAGGTCTGGCAATATGAGGACATTCCTTTTGGGGTGGGGCGGCCGGAGCTGGTGGTGACCGATCCGGCCTATCGCCGCCGGGGATTGGTGCGGACCATTTTTGGAGCGCTCCATGCTCTCAGCGCCGCCCAGGGCCACCTGGTCCAGGGCATCACTGGTATCCCCTGGTTCTACCGCCAGTTTGGTTACGAATATGCCCTGCCGCTGATGGGCATGCGCCTCCTTAACCTGTCCGAGGTGCCCGTCTTGAAAGAAGACGAAACAGAGCTGTTCCAGGTCCGCCCGGCCGTTGAGGCTGACATCCCGGCGCTGCTGCCTCTCTACCAACGCCAGTGCGCCGGCAAGCTGGTCACCACTCACATTGACGAGACCCGTTGGCGCTACGACTTAACCGGCCACAGTCCCAACTCGCTTGCCGGGATCCGTGTCTTTTGTATGCTCGACCAAAATGAAATGGTTGTCGGCTACTTTTCCACCGGCCTCTTGCCCTGGCATGGCCGCTTGACGGTCTGGGAAATCACCACGGCAGCAGGCATTTCCTTACGAGCCGTGCTGCCCAGTGTAACTCGTGCTCTGAAAACCCAGGCAGAAACCTTCTCGGCCAGCCCCGGAGAACAAAATATTACCGGGCTGCGTTTTGCTTTGGGTGAAGCGCATCCCTTGTACGAAGCCTTTGACGCCAAATTAGGGCCATTTCAGAAACCCTATGCCTGGTACGTTCGCGTGGCCGATGTCCCGGACTTTATCCGCCGCATTGCCCCCGCCCTGGAACGGCGGCTGGCCGATTCGGTGATGAGCGGCTACAGCGGCGAGTTAAAAATGAGCTTCTACCGGGGCGGCCTGCGCCTGGGCTTTGAGCGAGGCCGGCTGAGCGAAGCCGCCGACTGGCAGCCCCCCGACAGTGACCATTCGTGGGATGGCGCCGGCTTCCCACCTCTCGTCTTTTTGCAACTGCTGTTCGGCTACCGCTCTCTGAGTGAACTGCACTATGCCTTTGCCGACTGCTGGGCCGATGAAGAGCCAACCTTGTTACTCAATGCTCTCTTCCCCAAGAAGGTCTCGCTGGTTTTTCCTTTGGGGTGAAAACGACCGCCGACGGCTGGTCGCCAATCTATGACGGCGGTCGCTGGTCTGCGGTCGGCGGTCATTAATTATTACTTTAATCACAGAGGTGAGTCATGCTTTACGTCACCAAACTATCAAAAAGCTACGGTCCCGAAACCATCCTGACCGACGTCTCGTTCATCATCAATCCGGGCGAGCGGGTGGGCCTGGTCGGGCCAAACGGCTCCGGCAAGACTACCTTGCTGCGGGTTATCACCGGCCTGGAGCCGGCCGACAGCGGCGGGGTGCGTTTCGACCCGCCGGACCTGTCGCCGGGCTACCTGACCCAGGCCTTGGTTTTTGAACCGGGTGAGACGGTCCAGGCGGCTCTGTCCCGCCTGACCGCCGCTCACAGCCAAGCCTGGACCGACTTGCAGGAGTTGGCCGCGGCAATGGCCGCTTCACCGGGCGGAGATCACCTCTCAACCTTGACCAAAGCTTACGCCGAAGCCGAGTCACGCTTTGAGGCGGCCGGGGGGTACCCGTTAGAGGCCCGGTTGGAGGCAGTGCTGACCGGATTAAGTCTGGCCGACGTCCCACGCGGCCTGCCGGTAGAGCGCTTGAGTGGCGGGCAAAAAACCCGGCTGGGCCTGGCCGGACTGCTGATCCAGCAGCCGCGCCTGCTTCTGCTGGACGAGCCGACCAATCACCTGGACATTGACGCCCTGACCTGGCTGGAACGCTGGCTGGCCGATTATGACGGCGCCGCCCTGATTGTCTCGCACGACCGGGCCTTTTTGGATGCGACCACCAGCCGCACCCTGCTGCTTGACCTGGCGACTCACACCCTGCGCGATTTCGCCGGGAACTACACGGCCGCAGTTGAAACCATCGCCCGCGAACGGGAGCAGCAGTGGCAAGCTTACAGCGACCAGCAGGAGGAGATCTTGCGCCTGCAAAATGCGGCCCGGCAGTTACGCGGCCTGGCCAAATTCAAGCGAGGCGGCAAAACCGACCGGGACAACGACAAGTTTGCCAAAGCTTTCTTTGCCAACCGCAGCATCGGCACCGTTAGCCGGGCCAAGCACATCGAGCAGCGGCTGGAGCGGCTGCTGGCCGAAGAACGGGTGGACAAGCCGGGCCGCCAGTGGCAGCTCAAGCTGAATTTTGCCGGCGATGCCGGCGGCGCACGCCAGGTGTTGAGCCTGGAGAATGTCGGCATGGCTTTTGGCAGCCGCCCTTTGTTTAGCGGGATCAACCTGACCCTGACCCACGGCCAGAGAGTCGCCCTAGTCGGCCCCAACGGCGAGGGCAAAACGACCCTACTGCGGCTCATCGCTGGCGAGCTGGCCCCGACGAGCGGCCAGATTCGCCTGGGCAGCGGGGTCAAGCTGGGCTACTTTGCCCAGGAGCAGGAACGTTTGGACCCGGCCAGCACGCCCTACGACACCATCCGGGCAGTAGCGGCTAATATGAGTCAAACAGAAATCCGTAGTTTTCTGCACTTCTTCCTCTTTGCCGGCGATGATGCCTTTGTACCGGTAGCTAACCTCAGTTATGGCGAGCGGGCGCGGTTGATGCTGGCACTGCTAGTCGCCGAGGGCTGCAACTTTTTGCTCCTGGACGAGCCGGTCAATCACCTCGATATCCCCAGCCGGGAGCGGTTTGAAGAGGCCCTCGCCCAGTTTCCCGGTACCCTCCTGGCCGTGGTCCATGACCGGGCCTTCATTCGCCGGGTAGCTACCCAGGTCTGGGAGATGCGGCAAGGGCAGGTAAAGGAACGGCGGGATTTTACCGGTTGAAGGATCACTTTTTATTGACACCCCTGTTATCTTTTGGCATAATAGAACCAGGAAGCAGGATTTACTCCTGCCTTCATCCTCCGCCTCAACCACTTCCATCCAGGTGACTTCCCTGTTCGGTTCGACGAATATCGGCACATGAGGAGAAAGTGATGCTTATTCGTGTCCGCTTGGGCGCCGGCCTGTCTCTCCCGCCTGGCAACTCGCGCCTGTCGGTCAGCCTGTCCGAAAACGCAACGGTGGCTGATCTTTTAGACCACCTTCGCGCCGAATACCCGACCCTCACCCCAAAAATCAACGTAGCTCTCCCGCTGGTCTCCGGCCGGCCCGTAGCCCCTTCCCACTGCCTGAGCGAGGCCCAGGAGGTGGCTCTGCTCCTCCCGGCAGCGGGAGGGTAGGCTTAACAGGTAAGACTCAAAATTTAGAACAAATAATACAAGGAGGTATTTTTACAATGTCAGCAGAATTACAGCAAGAACAAAAAGCCAACGGGGCGGGCCGTGAAACCGTCTTTGTGGACGAGTTTGTGGATGGCGTTCTTGATCCAAATAAACCCATGCTCGGCCCTGTCCGCGATGGCGGGCACATTATCACCAATACCGCGCCGGGCTGCTGGGGGCCGATGATTACCCCGGCCATTCGCGGCGGCCACGAAGTTACCCGGCCCGTGGCTGTCGCCGGGGCGGAGGTGGGCGATGCCATCGCCATCCGCATTAAGAGTATCACCGTGACATCCCTGGCGACTTCATCCGGCAACGACCAGTGGATGCAAGGCCGCTTCCTGGGCGACCCCTACATCGCCGGGCGCTGCCCCGACTGCGGCGCCCTGTACCCGGAAACGGTGCTTAAGGGCATCGGCCCGACGGCGGTGCGCTGCGCCAAGTGCGGCGCCGACGCCACCCCCTTCACCTTTACCAATGGCTATACCATCTTCTTCGACGACAACCGCTCGGTCGGCGTCACCCTGGGCCAGGAAGCGGCGGAAGAGATTGCCAGCAGCGCCAAACGCTACGCCGCCCTGCCGGAAAAATCAATTCAGAACCCAATCCTGGCTTTTGCCCCGCACGACCTGGTCGGCCTGGTCGCCCGGCTGCGCCCCTTTATGGGCCAACTGGGTACTACTCCGTCAATTCCTATACCCGATTCGCACAACGCCGGCGATTTTGGCTCCTTCCTCGTCGGCGCGCCCCACGAATATGCGATCACCGCCGAACAGCTCCAGCAGCACCGCACCGACGGCCACCTGGATATTGACGCGGTTCGAGCCGGGGCGATCATCGTTTGCCCGGTCAAAACGCCGGGCGGTGGGGTCTACCTGGGCGACATGCACGCTTTGCAGGGGGATGGTGAAATTGCGGGGCATACCTGTGATGTTTCCGGCTCGGTCACGCTGCAAGTCCACGTCCTCAAAGGGTTGAACATTGACGGCCCGATCCTGTTCCCGGTGATCGAAGACCTGCCCTTCCTGGCACGCCCGCTGTCGGCGGAGGAAAAAGCGCGGGCGCAGGCTGTGGCTCAAGCCTGGGGGGTGAGCCAGCTCGAAGAGTCGGCGCCCCTCTCCGTCATCGGCTCCGGCCCCGACCTGAACGCGGCCACCGACAACGGCCTGGAACGGGCCGCCGTGCTGCTGGATATGACTGTGCCCGAAGTGAAAAACCGGGCCACTATCACCGGCGCGATTGAAATTGGCCGCCATCCGGGCGTGGTCCAGGTGACCTTCCGCGCCCCGCTGGACCGGCTGGAGCGCAAAGGTCTGCTGCCGTTTGTGCGGGATCAGTACGGGGTTGGGTAATGGTTTTTGAGCAGTAAATTCGGTAAAGTGTTTGGAAGGCTGGAAGGCTGGAAGGTTGGCTAGAGCCTCTTTATCCAGTCCTCCAGCCTTCCATTCTTCCAGGTTATTACCGATTTTGAAGAGCAAAACTCGTAGGGTTTTCAAGATCTTGTTTGATCTCTACCGGCAAAATCTCAAACTGGCCGCTGGCGAGATAGGATCGAAACTGGGACGGCACCTCGCCAGGGAGCCAATTGGGAGCGGTGGTCTCCGCGTACAGGTAGCGGACGCCAGTCGCGGGGTGGATCACCCGGCTGCCGGGTTTGTCGTCAAATCCGGCCACGCCCAGGGCGACGTGAACGGGCAAAATGAGCAGGGCCACTTGATAATCCAGCGCGGCCAGGAGCGCCGCCGCCAGGATAGACTGGTCTTCACAGTCTCCCTTTTTCTCGACCAGCGTTTCCAGCGGGTACTTTGGGTATTCAATCAATTGGCCGGTTAACGGTGAAAGATCCTCGGTAAAGCAGATCGTCTGCTGCACAAAGGCTAGGGTATTGCAGAGCTGGTCATAGGCGCTGTAATGTTGGGCTTGAGCCAACTGGCGCAGTTGAGCGACCAGCGCCTCGATTTCCGGGATCGAGAGGGTGACATAGGTATCAAACTCATGCGGGTTCAGCTCGCGCGGACGCTGCTGATATTGAATGTAGCGCTGCTTGTTAATGGGCAGTTCCATAAAAAAGCGGCTGCCGGGCATGCGGTTTCCGAAGCCGGGACGGGAGGGAAACTCCCAGGTGTACCACTTCCACATCTCGGCGGCCAAGCTGCGTCGCCGGAGCTGATCAAAAATCTGCTGCATCAAGCCATAAAAGAGAGGCCAGGGTAATCGGCCTTTCCCGCGTGCGACCAGCCACCAACCGGCAAAGCCAGCGACGCCCAGTACCGTCGAGACGATTGCCAGAGTCAGCAAGACCATCATAAAAAGTAAGACGAGCGTAGAAAAAGTGAGGGTCATAGCAGTGCTGCCAGATACGCCAAAAATCTCTTAACAGGTTGCCTTGTTACCAGGATGATACCCCTAACTCGCTACGAAAAGATTGTAACCACACTGCAAGAAACTGTAAATGGCCCTTTAGTAGCAAATAGGAAGGTCACTTGAGATATAATTGACAACGCTCCGATGCGTTTGCTATACTTCTTAACCTGATACGTGTTGCGTGTTCCGTTATTTACGCAACACGCACGGGTATATTATTAAGTCTTATCTGACATCTTATATAAGGAGGCATCACGATGACAATCAAATATACCTGGCTGGGTCACGGGACACAGGCGTTGGAAATCGGCGGCAAACATCTGGTAGTTGACCCGTTTTTCACCAGCAACCCGGCTGCCCCGGTTAAGGCTGACGCGGTGCAGGCCGATTATATCCTGGTTTCGCACGGCCATTTTGATCACATCGAAGATTTGGTCGGGCTGGCCAAGCGCACCGGGGCGACGGTCGTTTCCAATTTTGAGATTGTCAACTGGCTGCAGCGCCAGGGGGTGGCCGAAGATAAGACTCATGCTCATCACATCGGCGGCGGCTTCAATTATGATTTTGGTTACGTTAAACTGACCATTGCCCACCACGGCTCCGGCCTGCCCGATGGCAGTGAAGGCGGCAACCCCGCCGGCTTTTTGATTACGGCTGAGGGCAAAAAGATTTATCTAACCTGCGATACCGGCCTCTTTGAAACCATGCGCTTGTACGGCGAGGAAGGCATTGATCTGCTGATCCTGCCCATCGGCGACAACTTCACCATGGGGCCGGATGACGCCCTGCGGGCGGTCAAACTGATCAAGCCTAAATTGGCCGTGCCGACTCACTACAACACCTGGCCGCTGATCGCCCAGGATGCCAACGCTTGGGCCAAACGGGTCGAAGCCGAGACGCAGACAAAGGTGCGGGTGCTTTCTCCGGGAGAGTCAGTGGTGTTGTGAGCGGTTTTGCTAACAGTTGCGTGGTGCGTATTGCGTGTTCCGTTAAAAAATTGCCCGACGCCCCACGCACCACGTTTTATATTTCCCATTTCACTCCTCCCCCGGCTGCCTGCCTTTGTACTGCGCCCGGGGCCGGATGATGCGATCAAGCTGGTACTGCTCGATGGCGTGGCCAATCCAGCCAATGGTGCGGCCCAGGGCAAACAGGGTCATGGCTCCGCCCGCCGGCAAAGCCTGAGCCTGAGCCAGGGTCACGAGGCCAAAATCAACGGTTGGATACTCGCCGATGAGTTCAAAGGTTTCGGTCACTATTGTTTGCGCCAGCTTCACGGCTGGCCGCTCTGGGTATGCGGCTGCCGTCAGTTCCAGGAGAAGCCGCCCGCGCGGGTCGCCCTGTGGATATAAGGGGTGGCCAAAGCCCGGTATCGTCTCCCCACGTTTGAGATAGTTAGCCAGAGTGGAACGGACGCCCTCAGGCGTGCTTGCTTCCCGCCAGAAAAGTTCGACCCGTTCGGTCAGCCGGCCATGTTTGATCCCTTGCAACGCAGCCAGGCCGGCCAGCACCACCTGGTAAGGCGTTGAGCCGGCCGAGGCCACGCAGCGCGCGGTAAATGAAGAGACGTTCAGCTCGTGGTCGGCGCACAAGATCAAAGCGGCATTGAACAAAACGGCGGCCTGGGCATCGTGCGGAGTCCAGCCGTGTTGCAGCGTTTGGACAATGTCCAGCCCCTCGGGCGCATCGCCGGCAGCGAGTGTGGTCAGCAAACGCAGGATGCGCGCTCCCGTCTGAGCGACGGACGCCGGGCGCAAATCATAGGCGGCCAGGTCGTCAACTGCAGCCAGCGGCAGCATCACCTGGAACGCCTCGACCGGACTCAGGCTGACCAGGAGCGGGCGGACTGCCTGGCCCTCTGGCGGCAGCGCTCCCCAAGCCTGGCTAAACAGGGCTGAACCGGCCGCATCCAGATCCCCGGTCCAGATCAGGGCGGCGACCTGCTCCACCGAGCGCTGGGTGGCTAACTCCAGCGCATCATACCCCCGGTAGTACAAACGGTCATTCGCCAGCAGGGTAATGGACGACTCCAACACCGGCGCGCCCCAGTGCAGCGCCGTTTCGACCGCCTTGGCCGGGTCTCGCCGCTGCTCCTGCCGATCCCTCAACTTTTGCACATCTTCGGCCCAGTAACGGCGGGTCCGCTTACTGCCTGCCGTCGCCTCCGAATGGATCAAGCCCCGGCTGACATAGGCGTACAGGGTCGGCAAACTAATCCCCAATTCGCGGGCCGCTTCCTGGGCGGTCAAATAACGCACCTGACTCATTGCCCTACCCTCTCCTCATACGGTAGAGTCAACCTACTGATTTAGCAAAACAAAAGTATGTATCTCAATTTTACCATATATTGATTACAAAATCAATATTGACAATATATTTTTATTCCGTTATAATTTCGATCACAGCCTGAAAGCAAAGTCCTTACTTCTAAGAAAGGTACATATCAATGAACGGGGTAATGATTGTGACGGGCGGCAGCCGGGGCATTGGCGCGGCTACGGCTCTTATTGCCGGAGCGCGCGGCTATGCCGTTTGTGTCAATTACCACAAAAACCGTACCGCCGCCGAAACGGTGGTTGAGGCTATCGAACGGGCGGGTGGGCGAGCTGTGGCTGTGGCAGCGGATGTCGCCTCAGAGGCCGAGGTTATCCACCTGTTTGAAACGGCAGACCAGGCCTTGGGCCAGGTCACGGCGCTGGTCAACAATGCCGGCATTCTGGAGCCGCAGATGCGGGTCGAGGAGATGAGCGCCGCGCGTTTGAACCGGATTTTTACGACGAATATTACCGGCTGTTTCCTGTGCGCCCGAGAGGCGATACGGCGGATGTCAACCCGGCGCGGCGGCGCTGGGGGAGCCATTGTCAATGTCTCGTCAGGCGCGGCCCGGCTGGGTTCGCCCGGCGAATATGTGGATTACGCCGCTTCTAAAGGGGCGATTGATACGCTGACCATCGGCCTGGCCCAGGAAGTCGCCGCCGAGGGTATCCGGGTGAACGCGGTTCGGCCCGGCTTCATCTATACCGATATTCACGCCAGCGGCGGCGAGCCAAACCGGGTGGACCGGGTCAAGGAATTTGTTCCGATGAAACGGGGAGGCCAGGCGGAGGAAGTGGCCCGGGCCATTTTGTGGCTGCTCTCGGATGAAGCCTCGTTTTCGACAGGAACTTTCATTGATGTGACCGGGGGCAAGTAGCTGCCCTCCGGCGGCAATATCGTGAAGGCAAAAGGAGAACTCGTGAAATCAACCGTTGAACAAATTCGCCGGCGTTTTGACGCCGATGTGGAGCGCTTCTCCAACCTGGAAACCGGCCAGTCGGCGACCATAGACGCGCCGCTGGTGCTGGAATTGGTGACCCAGGCGGCTGCGGCGGTCAATCCGCGGGCCACGAGCGTGCTGGATATTGGCTGCGGCGCGGGCAACTATACCCTCAAACTGCTGCACCTGCTGCCGAACCTGGATGTCACCCTGGTAGATTTGAGCCGGCCTATGCTGGACCGGGCGGTCGAGCGCATCAGGCCGGTCACTTCGGGTGAAATCAGGGCCGTTCAGACAGACATCCGGGAGTTTGAAGGGGGCGAGAGCCGGTTTGACATCATGATGGCCGCCGCTGTGTTTCACCACCTGCGCGAAGAGGCCGAGTGGGAAGCCGTCTTTCGCCGCTGTTACCTGGCCCTCAAGCCGGGTGGCTCGCTCTGGATTTCTGACCTGATCGAACACTCGACGGCGGCTATTCAAGCCTTGATGTGGGCGCGCTACGGCGATTACTTAACCCAATTCAAAGATGAAGCCTACTGCGAGCAGGTCTTTGGCTACGTGGCCCAGGAAGATACGCCCCGGCCTCTGCTGTTCCAGCTCGACCTGCTGGCCGCGGTCGGCTTCGGCCAGGTCGAAATCCTGCACAAAAATAGTTGCTTTGCTGCCTTTGGCGGAATCAAAGTGTGAAAGGAGTTGGTAGGACGATGGTTGAAACGGGGGTGACAAACAATTTTATAGCGGGCCTTGAGGGTGTTGTCGCGGCCCAAACCCGGCTGAGCAGCGTGGATGGCCAGGCCGGGGAGTTAATTATTGCCGGTTTTCCGGTCGAAGAATTGGCCGGCCAGGCCACCTTTGAAGAAACGGTTTTCCTGTTGTGGCACGACGCACTGCCGGCCATGCCCCAACTGGCCGAATTTCGGGCAGCATTAGCGGCCCGGCGAGAGGTGCCGGCGATGACCATGGATGTACTGCGCGCCGCCGCCAGCCAAAAGATAGCCGTGATTGATGCGCTGCGCATGGCCGCGGGAACGCTCAGCTTGGCGGAGCCGGATGAGCTAGAGTCGCAAGCTTTGGCCTTGACGGCCGCTTTTCCGACGATAGTTGCGGCGTACTGGCGCTTGCTGAACGGGCAGGAACCGCTCCCTCCCCGGCCCGACCTGGGCCACGCGGCCAATTACCTGGCCATGCTCTCCGGCCAAACGCCCAGCGCCGAGGAGGTCCGTGGCTTGGAAACTTACCTCAATACGGTCGTGGATCACGGGATGAACGCCTCGACCTTTACCGCGCGGGTGATTATCTCGACCCAATCGGATTTGGTCTCGGCGGTGGTCGGCGCATTGGGGGCGCTGAAAGGGCCGCTGCATGGCGGCGCGCCCGGCCCGGCCCTGGATATGGTCTTTGAAATCGGCGACGCGGCCAATGCCGAAGCCTACCTGCGCCAAAAGCTGGAGCAAGGCGAGCGGCTGATGGGCTTTGGCCACCGCGTCTACAAAGTGCGCGACCCGCGCGCCGAAGTGCTGTCGGCGGCAGCGGCCCGTATGTTCCAGGGCAACGGCCACCAGGCGCTGTACCAGTTGTCCCGGCAGGTCGAGCAAACTGCCGTCGCCCTGCTGGCCGAGTACAAACCCGGCCGCAACCTGCAAACGAATGTTGAATTTTACACCGCCCTGCTGTTACACGGCCTCGGCCTGACCCCAGACCTCTTCACCCCAACTTTTGCTATTGGCCGGGTGGCCGGCTGGCTGGCCCACTGCTTTGAGCAGCAGCGTCTCAGCCGCCTCATCCGCCCGCAGTCGGTTTATGTGGGTGAAAAGTATCGGAGCTGGGTACCGTTAGAAGCAAGATAATGCGTGATACGTGATGCGTGAGGTCTTTTTGCGCATCACGCATTACGTATCACGTTGACACCCCTTTCCGGCAGAGTACAATATCTGTTAGTTAGAAAGAGGTGTTTTATGGCAACGATTACCCTGCAAGATGCCCTCGATACGGCCACCATTGAGGGCAAATTGTATGAAAAATTGGAAAAGGATAAAATCCGCTGTTTTGCCTGCGGCCATCGCTGTTTGATTTTTCCCGGCCAGCGCGGCATATGCCAGGTGCGCTACAATGACGGCGGGACTCTGCGCGTGCCCTACGGCTACGCTGCCGGGGTCCAGAGCGACCCGGTGGAGAAAAAGCCTTACTTCCACGCCCTGCCGGGCAGCAATGCCTTAACGTTTGGCATGCTTGGTTGTGATTTTCACTGCGGCTACTGCCAGAATTGGGTCACCTCCCAGGCCCTCCGCGACAGCGCCGCCGGGGTCATGCCCACCCATTTTTCCCCCACCGACCTTGTCCAGACCGCCAAACGAACCGGCGCGCGGCTGGTTGTCAGCAGCTACAACGAGCCGCTTATCACCGCCGAGTGGTCCATGGAAATTTTCAAGCAGGCCAAAGCCGCCGGGCTGCTGACCGGCTTTGTCTCCAACGGCAACGCCACCCCGGAGGCGCTGGATTACATCAAGCCCTACACCGACTGCTACAAAGTTGACCTGAAATCCATGCAGCAGAAAAATTACCGGGAGTTGGGCGGGCAGGTCAAGCACGTGCTGTGGACCATCGAGGAGTTGCACAAGCGCGGCTTCTGGCTGGAAGTGCTGACCCTGGTCATCGAGGGCTTCAACGACTCACAGGAAGAATTATGGGAGGCGGCTCGCTTTATCGCCGGGGTGTCGCCGGATATCCCCTGGCATGTGACGGCATTCCACAAAGATTACAAGATGACCGACCCGAACAATACCAGTGCCGCTACGCTCATTCGTGCCGCCGAAATTGGGGCCGAGGCGGGGCTGAACTTCGTCTACGCCGGCAACCGCCCCGGCGAAGTGGGCAACTGGGAGAATACCTACTGCCCCCACTGCCAAAGCCTGCTGATCGAGCGCTACGGCTATGTCATCCTCGGCTACCACCTGACCGACGCGGGCGCTTGCCCTAAATGCGGACAGACGGTTCCCGGCCTGTGGCCTAAATCGGCCCAAGAGGTCAATGTGGGGACCCAGGCCGACATTTTCTTCCGGCGGCCCGTGCGGGTGAGGATATAAGAAATGCCACCAGTCAGGTGGCCTCCTTAATTGTCTGGAAGATTGGAAGGCTGGATCATCCAACCTTCCAGCCTTCCAACCTCATTTCCAAATTTACTCGTTAAAGATCCTTAGGCTGACTCTGTCAAAGGCAGCCGCCCGGCCCGGCCTCGGAACAAGAACCCCACCACCAAGCCAAACAAAAAGCCGCCGATGTGCGCCCAAAAAGCGATCCCTCCTGTTTGGGCCGTGGGGACGCCCAGGCTGGCCACGCCGTTAAAGAGCTGGGTGACAAACCAGATTCCCAAGAATATAAGGGCCGTGACGCGGGTCATGCCCATGCCGGCGCGGCTCATCACCATCACCTTGACCCGCGAGCGGGGGAACATGACCACATAAGCGCCCAAGATAGCGGCAATGGCCCCGCTGGCCCCGACGCTGGGAATGGTACTGGCCGGGTCTACCAGGATTTGCAGGGCGGCGGCAGCCAAACCGCCGCCAATGTAAAAGGCGAGGTACATCACTTTGCCCAACACCGCCTCGATGTTATCGCCAAAAACCCACAGAAAGACCATGTTGCCGATGAGGTGCATCCAACCCCCGTGCAGAAACATGTGAGTAAACAGGGTAATGAGTCCATTGCCCTGCATGATCTGGGCCGGGACTACACCATAGTTACGAATGAAATCTTCCAACTCCGGCTGGCTCATCATCGCTTCGAACAAAAAGACGATGACATTGATGACGATGAGGGCAATGGTCAGAACACCTGGCCCGCTGCCCCGAACTTCCGTATCGCCTACTGGAAACATAGAAACCCCCTTAATAAAAAAATAGTCACTTTAGGTTACAATAGAGGATAACTAACTTGTATCCGTATTGTATGGTTGGCCGCCCGGACGGGCTAGACCAAACTGAGGGATTTTTGGGAGAAAAAAGAGCTATTTTTTGATAGCTCTGGTGGAATTCTATAACTTGCTCTTCCTACCCGATTGAGCAATTTGCCGCGCTGGTCTATTTATCCAGGAGGGTGATAGTCGAAAACGCCGGGGGCAATAATAAGGAGAAATCACTATCCCCAAGACCACTGAAGGGATTTATCGTAACCAAAATTGAACTCGGAATGCCGAGGAAAAATAAGTAAACTCTATGCACTCTGAGGCTCTACGGCGCAGCCCGGGTTGATTGTAGTAAGGTAGCAACTCGGGTTATTTTAACGAAAGATCGGCCAGACGCTGGGCCACATCCCGAAAATTGGGGGCTTCGGCGTACAGCAGTTCAAACTCCTTCCGGGCCTGGCTCCGCTTGCCCTGCTCCTGGTAGGAGATAGCCCGCCAATAAGCGGCTTCGTGCAGCAGATCGGGGTTGCGGTCTTTCTTTTTGCTCAGCGCTTTGCTGAAGACGCTGATGGCGGCATCGTGCAGCCCTTTCTCCTGCATGGCCCGGCCGTAGTAAATAGCGATTTCGGCGGTGACATCGTCCACCGGTTCGATCCCCTGGGCGCGGTCAATAATCCCCTCCCAGATTTCCCGGCTGGCGTACAACTCGCACAGCGATAAAATCAGCACCGGCTGTTCGGCCAGCTCGACCAACTCCTCCAGCAGAGCGATCGCTTCGCGGACGCGCCGGTTGGACTGGTACAGTTCGACCAGCAGCAGGGCCGCGGCCAGGCCATCTACCGGCAGGGCGACCGTCACCCGCGGCGTTACATTGATTTCAACCTCCGTCGAGGCCAGGTATTTCTCCATGAGCGGCGTCGGAAACTCGCCGTCGCTCTGGACTACCTTTTCCAGCAGTTCAATCGCCTTGAATTCGCTGCCGTCCTCTCGCTCGGCCAGGAGGGTAGCGGCCAGAATGGCGGCGCCAGGCTCGTCGGAGGCGGCCGCCAGAAAATGTTCCAGCGCCTCATCGGTCTGGCCGGCTTCATAAGTCTCGAGACCCCGGGCTAACTCCTTTTCATGGTGCGGGGCAAAAAAGCCGGGGACCGGTGTCTCCGGGGAGGTTTCTTCGGCTCTGGCTTTGACCGGCGTGCTTTCACGCTTCGCTCTGCCAGAACTGCTGAGTTTTTTGCGATAGCTCAAGCCGGTACCCGGCAGGCCGGCGGTAAAAAAAGCGCCGCGTGGCCCGGTGCTAATCCGCAATCCGGGAATACCCGCGCTGATGCCAATTCCGCTTTTGCTAATATTAAGTCGTAGAAATTTCCCTAAACCGATGCTTCTTTGAAAACGAAAACCCATAGTTCTATCCCCCTTAAAATAGTAGCCAGTAGCCAGTCGTCAGTAACCAGTAGTCAGTCGTCAGATAATCCTGTGTGAGCTGTGAGTTTGCTACCTGTTATCTGCTACCTGCTACCTGTTTTAACTTTCGTTGTAAACGCGCCAGGCGGTGCTGCAAGTCGGCCAGCCAGTGACGGCGCTCGTAGCGTGGAAACGTGGGCGCATTGACCAGGTCGAGGGCCGCCTGGACCCAGCGAGCGGCTTCGCGGTAGTCGCGGGCGTGATGCTCGTAATGTTTGGCCAGTTCGACATAAGCATAAAGCTGTCGCCCCTCCGCCGCGAGGTGCCAGGTAGCCAGCGCCGCCGCCAAGTCGCCGTTCCGGCGGTGAACGAATGACAGCCGCCGCTGGGTGTCCCAGTAGCTTTCTTCCGGCAGATTGTTGTAGGCCAGGCCGCGTTCGTACAACTGCACCGCCGCCTCCAGACGGCCCAACTCCTCAAACAGCTTGCCCAGAGCGACTACATCGAGGCCATGCTCAAGGGCCGTGTTGAGCGGGTCGGACAGTAGCTGGGCCATGTAGGTCAGCAGCGCGGCCATGGCCAGCACATCCATGGCATTGTGATAAAAGACCCCTTTCAGCAGGCGGGCGTCACCGCTGCGGAGGTAGTCAAAATAGAGCTGCGGGATCAGCCAGCCGGGCACGTCGTCGTGGGTGCGTTGGGCGCCTAAAATATGAATTTCCAGTTGGCCGAGGGCGCGGCTGGGCAGGCGGTCGCGCCACAAGCGCCGGGCCAGGTGCAGCAGGTCAAGCTGGGCCGGCGACAGCAGCGGTGTGGTTCGCCCGTGAAGGGTATAACGGGTGTTTAACAGCGGCACATCAAACGACTTGCCGTTAAAGGTGACCAGAGCATCGCACGGCTGCACATAGTCGGCGAGCGCGGCCAACTGAGCCGGTTCTTCCGTTGGGTCGCGCATAAAAAATTGGGCCAGGTGAAAATGATCGCCGTGAAAGCGGCCTACGCCGATCAAAAAGGCATAAGTGCCTGTGCCGCCGGCCAGGCCGCTGGTCTCGGTATCGAGAAAAACCAGGCCCGGCGACTCGCAGCCAATTAGACGCGCCTCACCGGCCCACTCGGCCATCGTCCGCAGAGAGACTGTAGTCTGTAAGCCAAATCGCCCGTGGCGATACTCCGGCGTGTACAGTGTTTCGACGAGGAAGGCATCACCGTAGGGCGTAGTTTGAGTCCGGCCGGGCAGCACCTGCTCGATGGCATGTGCCTCATAGCGGGGGGATGGCGGCTCTAAATCTCGCGCGCCCAGTTTCACCCCCAACGACTTGAGCTTGTCGGATAGTGTAAGCATCCAAAATCCCCAGATGACGGCAGACCGACGACCGCCGATGCAAGAATGTCGGTCTGCCGTCAGCGGTCGGTGGTCGTTTAACGCACCCGCTCGATGAAAAAGCAGGCCATTTCTTCCAGGCTCACCTTATTTTCGGGTGGAGCCTCAATGGCTTGCAAGGCCGACTTGGCCGTTTCGACGTAGGCTTTGGCCTGGGCTTCGGTGTACCGTTTGGCTCCGAGTTCCTCCAAAAGGGTGATCGCTTCGGCCACATCGGCCTCACTGAGCGCAGGGGCGCTGTAAAGTTCCTTGAACCGGACCGCCCGGGGCTGGTCTGCCTGATTAAGGGCATAGACCACCGGCAGCGACTTTTTGCGGCGGCGCAGGTCGTCGGCGGCCGGTTTGCCGGTCACGGCTTCCTGGCCCCAGATGCCCAGCAGGTCATCCTGAATTTGAAAGGCCAGCCCGAGGGCGCGGCCCAACTGCCAAAATATCTCGGCCCTGGCCGGGTTGGCGGTGGCAATCAACCCACCCAAGTAGCCGGAGCAGGCCAGCAGGGCCGCCGTTTTGCCTTCAATCATCTCCAGGTAAGCCTTTAAATCAACGGCCAGGGTTCGCTCAAAACTCATGTCCAGATACTGGCCCTGGCACAAAGCCAGGCAGGTCTGGTCGAGGCGCTCCAGGGCGGCGAAAATGATAGGATAAGCCACGCCCTGCTCGCGCAGTTTGAGCAGGGTATGGCGGGCCAGCACAAAAAGGCCGTCGCCGGCATTGATGGCCTGCGGCTCGCCCCAAATGGCCCAGACGGTGAGCCGGCCACGCCGGGTGCGGCTGTCATCTTCGATGTCGTCGTGGATGAGGGAGAAATTGTGGACCAGCTCGACCGCCGCTGCCGCGGTCAAAGCCTGCTCCGGCCGGCCCCCGGCGGCTTGACAACAGAGCAGGGTAAACAGGGGACGCAGCAATTTGCCACTCGAAACCTGAACCGGCTGGAATGTCTCGTCCAGCCAGCCCAGGTGGTAATACATCATGCCATAAAACGGGTTCAGCTCTCCCTGGGGCGGAGCCATCACCCGGCGCATTTCGGCCTCGACCTGGGGGATGAAACGGGCCAACGCTTGTTCAAAGTTCATAATGAAGGCCTTCCTTAATAAGTGAGGTTTTACTGGATGGAATTATGATGCGATTGATTGTAGACGAATTGGGCTGAGGTTGCCAAAAAGGGGCAGGTAATCTGGAGGATTAAGGTGACAGGCACTTATCGTTCAAAAGTGCCTGTCACCCCGTTTTTCCGATAGAGTTTATTGAAGGAAAGTCTCGCTCAATACGTAAAACAAGTACAAAATCCCCGCAGTATTGACCTCGATGGAGCAGCGATGGACACCAGGATAGACCTTCAGCTTGAACAGTATGTGCTGGTTGAGGAACTCAGCCAGGACGATAGCCTTACTATTTACCGGGGTCAGCGCAAAAGCGATGAGTCCCCGGTCATCATTAAAGTCGTCTCGCCCCTGTTTGTCTCAGATGAGTTTTTGGTACGGCGCTTCAAGCTGGCGGCCCAGCAGACTGCCCGGCTGGAACACCCGAATATTGTCCGCACTTATGAAGCGGAGCAAGAGGGCGACCGGTTGTTTCTGGTCCAGGATTTTGTCAGAGCGCCCACCCTGGCCCAGGTGCTGCATACAGAAGGCTCGCTCTCACCCCAGCGCATGCAGTATATTGCCCGGCAGATTGCTTCGGCCCTGGATTACGCCCACCAAAAATCTGTGACGCATGGCAACCTGTCGGCCAGCAAGATATTTCTCGGTCCTGACGACCGGGTCTGGGTCACTGGCTTTGGCCAGGTTCAAGCCCTGTTTGGAGTCAATGTGTTGAAACAGGGCTACCCTATCAGCGATCCCGAAACCCTGGCCCCGGAGCGCGTTCGCGGCCAGGGGCCGAGCCGCCAATCTGACCTGTACGCCCTGGGCATCTTGTGCTACCAGATGCTCGCCGGCAAGCCGCCCTTTACCGGGACAACTTCGGCAATTCTGCACGCCCAGGCCTACCAGCAGCCCCGGCCCTTGTACCGCCTGAATCCCGGCATTTCGGTGGCGGTGAGCGAGGTCGTTGGGCGGATGCTGGCAAAGGGGCTGGAGCTGCGTTACAACACCGGAGCAGAATTTGCGCGGGCACTGGCGGTGGCCTGCACTTTGCCCAAAAATTTTCCGACGCATGGCTTTGAGCAGCGCAACCAGCCGTCCAGCCGCTTTTCGGCCCGCTGGCTGGAGTCTGTTTTAACAGCAGCCTTAGTGATATTTTTGTTTGCAGCCGGATTGGTTTGGGCTGGCTACTACTGGGGGATTAATCAACCGGTCAATGCAAGGGCAGTCACCGCAACGCCGCAGAGCTTGGCAGCTCCCGTCAACTCAGCGAGTGCAGACGTTGTTTTGCCAACTTTGAGCCGGGAGGAGAACAATAATTTCCTGTCGCTGGTCGTCACGCCGACCCCGGCCCTGCCGCGGACCCAGCTTTCTGATACCTTACCCACGCCGACTTACACGCCGATCGGCCATCGCCAACCCACTCCCACCTCCATCCCGGTCATCCTCACCCCTACCCCGCCGCCGACTCCGGCTGCACCCAGGGCTGCGGCAGTGGTCCAACCGGCGGCGGTGGTTCAGCCCGCCGGGCCGGCTGTTCCTGTCGGAAAAGGAGTGCTTGTTTTTCATAATCCAACCGGCTACGATCTGGTGGTAGACCTGACCGGCCCGGCCAGCGCTTCCCAATTAATCCCGCCCAACACCCGCCATGAATTTGCCCTCACTCCTGGCCATTATCAATGCATGATCCACACGCCGACCGGCCAGTGGCTGGCTGCCCGGGTTTTGAATTTTGACGTGCCGGAGGGTCAGGTGGTGGAAAAAGATTATTACACCGATTTTGATCAGGTCCAGTGGTAACCAGCGCCTTTGCACTTTTTTAATTGGACACGGATTTGCGCGGATCGAACGGATTTTTACTTATTTTTAAAGCTTTATCCGTTCCATCCGTACGATCCGCGTCCAGTTTCTTTAGTTTTGTCAAAAGGGGAATTAAAAATGGCCCACTATGATGGGCCGTTTTTATTTATGGCTCAATTCACGGCTAACTCTGTCGCAAGCGGCAGGGCAAACTGCTCGGCTTCCGTCGAGCCGGTCAGAGCCGTGGTTGACGATTCTCCGCCCGAAACTGCTTCCGACACCAAATCGAAATAACCGGTACCTACCTCGCGCTGGTGCTTGACGGCGGTATAACCTTCCACCTCGGCGGCAAATTCGGCCTGCTGCAAGCGGACATAGGCGCTCATGCCCTCGTCCCGATAGCCCTGGGCCAGTTCAAACATCGAGTAATTCAGGGCGTGGAACCCGGCCAGGGTGATGAACTGGAACTTATAGCCCATCGCTCCCAGTTCGCGCTGGAATTTGGCAATGGTGGCGTCGTCCAGGTGGCGCTTCCAGTTGAAAGAAGGTGAGCAGTTGTAGGCCAGTAATTTGCCGGGGTACTGGGCATGGATAGCCTCGGCAAAGCGGCGAGCTTCGGCCAGGTCGGGGTGGGCGGTTTCGCACCAGATCAGGTCGGCGTAGGGGGCGTAGGCCAGGCCGCGGGCAATGGCCGAGTCAAGGCCGCCGCGGATACGGAAGAAGCCTTCGGGGGTGCGCTCGCCGGTGCAGAACTCCTGGTCACGGGGATCAATGTCGCTGGTGAGCAGGAAAGCGCCATTGGCGTCGGTCCGGGCGACAAGCAGAGTCGGCACGTCCATCACATCGGCAGCCAGGCGGGCCGTGTTGAGGATGCGGATGAAGTAGCTGGTCGGTACCAGCACTTTGCCGCCCATGTGGCCGCATTTTTTCTCGGAGGCTAACTGGTCTTCAAAATGGACTCCTGCGGCCCCGGCTTCAATCATCGCTTTCATCAATTCAAAGGCGTTGAGCGGGCCGCCGAAACCGGCTTCGGCATCGGCCACGATAGGGGCAAACCAATAGATGTCGTTTTTGCCTTCGGCATGGTAAATCTGATCGGCTCGCTGCAGGGTCTGGTTGATACGTTTGACCACGTGGGGGACGCTGTTGGCCGGGTAAAGACTCTGGTCGGGGTACATCTGCCCGGACAGATTAGCATCGGCAGCGACCTGCCAGCCGCTCAGGTAAATCGCTTTCAGACCCGCCTTAACCATCTGCATGGCCTGATTGCCGGTCAGAGCGCCCAGGGCATGGACATAATCTTCACTGTGCAGCAGATCCCACAATCGCTCGGCTCCCATTCTGGCCAAAGTTTGCTCGATTTGAACTGACCCGCGCAGCTTGACCACCTCAGCGGCGCTGTAGGTCCGTTTAATCCCCTGCCAGCGAGGTTCGGATTCCCACTTTTGCGAAAGTGCCTCTGCCGTTTGAAGATTCCCGTTCAACTTCATCTTTAATTTGCCTCCTGTTTCTAGCGAAATATAATAGATTGTATAAATTTTTCTATTAGCGAATTTTCGCTATATTAACATGAGTTACTGAGAATGTCAATACCTTTAGGGGTGATAAATACAGCTCATTTGACTTTGATCCCAGCTCGTGATAACTTCTGTGCTGCACAAGGAGAGTACTGTGAGCGCCAATCTGGTTAATATGATCTTTGGCATGAAGGTGCGCCAGGCTCGTTTGGAGGCCGGGCTGAATTTATCGGAATTTGCTGCCCGCTGTGACCTGTCGCCGTCGTATGTCACCGAAATAGAAAAGGGGCGCAAGTATCCCAAAACCGACAAAATCATGAAAATGGCCAGCGTGCTGGGCAAAAGCTACGACGACCTGGTTTCGATCAAGCTGGCCTCCTCGCTGACCTACCTGGAAACCATACTTTCCTCGCCGCTGCTGCGCCAGTTTCCCTTTGAGGAGTTCGACCTGGAAATTGCCGACCTGGTTAACCTTTTTACCCGCGCCCCCGACAAAGCCAGCGCCCTGCTGCACGCCGTACTGGAAATCGGCCGGCAGTACGATATGAAAGAGGAGCATTTTTTACGGGCGGCGCTGCGCTCCTACCAGGAACTCCATGAGAATTATTTTGAGGACCTGGAAGAGGCGGCCGCCGATTTTGCCGAACAGTACCGCTTGAACGTGGAGCTGCCGCTGGGCCTGGCTTCCCTGCAGGAAATCATCAGCCAGTCCTTCAAGTATCAACTGGACGAGACGCGGTTGGGCGACCATCCGGCGCTGGCAGGCTATCGCTCCGTTTTCATCGAGGGGACCAGGCCCAAGCTGCTGCTGAACGCGGCGCTGCATCCCATGCAAATTAAGTTTATCCTGGCCCGCGAGTTAGGCTACCGTTACCTGGGCCTTAAGGAGCGGGCCAATACCTCGGCCCCGGATAAGGTCGAATCGTTCCAGCAAGTGCTGAACGACTTTAAAGCCTCTTATTTCGCCGGAGCACTGCTGATGCCGCGAGCGGCAACTCTGGCCGATTTGCAGGAATTTTTCCAGCTCAATACCTGGAGTCCCTACCGGCTGCTGACCATGATCGAAAAATACGAGGTTACGCCGGAGATGCTGTTCTACCGTTTTTGCGAGCTGATCCCTCAATTTTTCGGGATCAAGCTCCATTTTCTGCGGTTTCAAAATTCCGACGGGGATTTCAGGCTGGTCAAGCAGCTCAACATGAACAACCTGTTGTTGCCCAGCGGCATCGGCCTGCACGAGCACTACTGCCGTCGCTGGCTGGCGGTGCGGCTTTTGAAAGACCTGGCCGCGGCCAATGTCTCTGCGGAGTCTGGCGCGGCGCCTTTAGTGGGGGCCCAGATTTCGGAATTTTTGGAGTCGCACGAGCGCTTCCTGAGTTTCGGCTTTGCCCGGCCGCTGGTGCTGTCGGCTCATGTCGGCAGCAGCGTGATTGTTGGCTTTCGGGTGGACGCCGAGTTGAAGCAGGTCATCCGCTTTGTGGAAGACCCGGCTATTCCCGTGGTGATTATCAATGAAACGTGTGAGCGCTGCCCGCTGCTGGGGGATCAATGCACCGTGCGCGGGGCGGAGCCGGTCATTTTGCACGAAGAAAAACTAAAAGCGGAACGAAAACAGGCCCTGGGCAAGTTAATGGCTCAATTGCAGGGGTAGTATCCTTAATCCGGCAGCGCCGCCCGCATTCGCTCCAAAGCCTGGGTGAGGGTGGAACGGGGACAGGCAAAGTTAAGCCGGACAAAGCCGTCGCCGCCCGGCCCGAAGTAGACGCCGTCGTTGAGAGCAACCCTGGCCTGCTTCAAAAAGAATTGGAAGGGATTGCCCTCGATCCCGGCGCTGCGGCAGTCGAACCAGGCCAAGTAAGTCGCTGCGGGAATGGTGGTGGACAGGCCCGGCAGGTGCTCTAACACGTAACTCACCACAACATCCCGGTTAGCCGTCAGGTACTGCTGCAGTTCAGCCAGCCATGCTGCCCCATCGCGATAGGCCGCCAGGGCCGCGGTATAGCCGAGGATATTGACCCGCAGGGCCATCGTTTCGGCCACAAAGGTCAGGCGGCGGCGCAGGTCGGGATTGGAAACAATCGCCACGCTGCACTTCAAACCGGCCAGGTTAAAGGTTTTGCTGGGAGCCATTAAGGTGATGCAGCGATCGGCAATTTCAGGCGAAAGCGTGGCGATAGGCAGGTGGCTGGCCCCATCCAGCAGCAAATCGCAGTGAATCTCGTCGGAGCAGATGACCAGATCGTGCCGAAGACAGATCTCAGCTATGCAAGCCAGTTCATCCCGAGTGTAACAATGCCCGGTGGGGTTGTGCGGATTGCACAGCATAAACAGGCGGGTGCGGGGCGTAATTGCCGTCTCAAAGCTGTCGAAATCTATCTCGTAGCGCAGCCGCCGGTCCTCCTGGCTGACCACCAGTTCGGCCACGTCCAGCATCCGGCCCTGGTTGAGGGGGGCTTTCAGAAACGGCGGATAAACCGGCGGCTGCACCAGCACGCCATCACCCACCTTGCCGATAGCCCGGCAGACCACATTGAGACCAGTGACCAGGCCGGGCAGAAAGACCAGTTGGTCCGGGGTGACAGTCCAGTTGTACAGGCGCTGCATCCGCTCGCAGATTATATGCAACAGTTCCGGTGAAGGTTTCCCGTAGCCGAAAATGCCATGCGCTACCCGCTCGTGCAGGGCCTGAATAACCGGCTCAGGCGCGGCAAAATCCATGTCAGCTACCCACAAGGGCAGCACGTCGTCGCCGTAATCTCCCCACTTGTAACTTTCGGTCTGCCGCCGTTCGATATATTGGTCGAAGTTGTAGGTCATAAAATTAGTTCCCTCACCCTGGATGAAATGTCTTTCCCAGCCGTCCTATAATACCAGAGTAAAACAGAGGGGGCAAGTGTTTTGCCGGTTAAGATTCGTGACTCACCAAACTTTAGGGTAAGATATAGCCGTCACGACCCTGTGGCACATCATCAATAATGAAAAGGTAGCAGGTAGCAAGGTAGCAGGAGGTATACTCCCCTGTCTACACTCGCCTCACGCAAGTGCAGGCCGTCTACCGACTACCATCTACCGTTTTCTCAGGAGCCTTTTATGTTCGATACCCTGCCCCAAGAAGCGGCCCCCATGAGCCAGTGGTCATGGTCGCAAATCGAGCCGTATTACCATGACCTGGCGACCCGCACCCTAAGTAAGGCCACGGTGGAGTCCTTTCTAAGCGATTGGACGCGCTTGAGTGAGCGGGTAGACGAAGTACACCAGCGGCTCTACATTGCCACGACCCTCAACACGGCTGATCACGAGTCAGAGCGGCGGTTTCATACATTTCTGGATAAAATTTACCCGGCGGCGGAGGATGCCGAGCAGCGCCTCAAAGAAAAGTTTTTGAACAGCGGTCTGGAGCCGGCCGGTTTTGAGCTGCCTCTGCAAAGAATGCGGGCTGAAGCGGTGCTTTTTCGCCCGGCCAACCTGCCCCTGTTTACGGAGGAGCAGAAACTGTCGGCCCAATACGATAAGCTTGTCGGCGGCCAAACAGTCCAGTGGGAGGGGCAGGAACTGACCCTGTCGCAGTTGCACCCGGTCTATCAGGAGACTGAACGGACCCGGCGCGAACAGGCCTGGCGGCTGAGCGCCGAGCGCCAACTGGCCGACCGGGAGGCCATCAACGGGCTGTGGCAAAATTTTTTGGGGCTGCGCCAGCAAGTGACGGCGAATACCGGCCTGAAAGATTATCGCGCTTTTCGCTGGCAACAACTGCACCGCTTCGATTATACCCCGGCTGACTGTTTTCGCTTCCATGAGGCCATCGAGGCCGAGGTTGTCCCGGTGGCCCAACGCATCTACGAAAAACGCCGCCAGCGCCTGGGAGTTGCCTCACTACGCCCCTGGGATTTGGAGGTAGACCCGCTGGACCGGTCCCCCCTGCGCCCCTTTACCGATGTGACAGAACTGCAAACAAAAAGCGCCGCGATATTTCATCGCCTTGACCCCCGGTTAGGCGCTTATTTCGACATCATGCGGAGTGAAGGTTTGCTTGATCTGGACAATCGAAAAAATAAAGCGCCGGGTGGATATTGTAATGCCCTGGCGGCAGCCAAACGTCCCTTTATTTTTATGAACGCAGTCGGGCTGCACGACGACGTGCAGACCATGCTGCACGAAGCCGGCCACGCCTTCCATGTCTTTGAAAGCAGCTCTCTGCCTTACTACCAGCAGCTCCAGGTGGGCGAGGAATTTGGCGAAGTCGCATCTATGACGATGGAATTTCTCGGCGCGCCTTACCTCTCTACGGCGGACGGGTTTTACAGCCAGGCTGAAGCCGCTCGCGCCCGGATCGAGCACCTGGAAGGCAGCATCCTCTTCTGGCCTTACATGGCGGTGGTGGATGCTTTTCAGCACTGGGTTTATGAAAACCCGGCGCTGGCGCTCGACCCGGCTCAGTGCGATGCCCGCTGGGCGGCTTTGTGGCAGCGTTTCATGCCTGGTGTGGATTGGAACGGGCTGGAGCAGGAAATGATGACCGGCTGGCAGCGCAAGCTCCACATTTCCCAGGTCCCCTTCTACTATATCGAGTACGGCCTGGCTCAATTAGGAGCCGTGCAAGTCTGGCATAATTCTCTGACCGACGAAGCCGGGGCCGTCGCCAGCTATCGCCGGGCGCTGGCTTTGGGAGGTACAGTCTCGCTGCCCAAACTTTATGCTGTTGCCGGAGCCAAATTCGCCTTCGATGCGCCGACGCTGCGGGCGGCGATCAAGTTAATGGAAGAAACCATTACTACCCTGGAAGCAGTTTGACCGGTTTCAGTTGACTTTTTCCGATTGGGCTAAAATCGGGTCAAGGATAACCGATTGCCAACGGGGTTCTTTAACCTGCCCATAGAGCAAGGCCAGGGCGAGCAAGTTGATACCAGCGCTCAGTGCAAACAGCCAGCTATAACTGAACTCGGCTAACCAGCCGCCCAAAAGCGGAGCAACAGTGCTGGCTATCCCGACTGCGGTATTGGTGATGCCGATGTAGGTGGGACGATGGGCCGGCCTGGAAAATTCCAGGATAATGAGAATACCCGAAACGATGGTGATGCCATACGCCATGCCCCAACCCGCAAAGATAAGATAGTACCACGCGGCGGATGGGGCTAACCAGGCCAGGGTAAAAGCTAAAACGGCGGCGATTCCTCCGATCTCAAGCGATAATTTGTGCCCAAAGCGATCGGCCAACAAGCCGGCCAGCAGATTACCGGCTGTCTGCCCCAGGAGCAGGGCCGCGGTGTAAAGGGCAACCGTACTGTCTGGCACGTGCCAGCGTTCAATAGCGGCGATGGTAATGAAGCCAGCGCCCAGACCGCCCAGAGATAGTAACAATCGGGCCTGCAGGAAGGCGCGAAAGTTATGATCGCGCTGGAGGATGTGGGCCAACTTGGTCCAAAATTGGCCTGCATCGGGTGCTGCAGAGGGCGCAGGTTGGACGGGTTCGCGGGTCAATGCCAAAAAACCCCAGCTTAGATTAATTGCCAGCGCAGCGAAGAGAAATAGATAGACAAAATTAAGGGGGAAAGGGGTTGCCTCCAAGAGTGAACTGCTAAAGAGGGCGCCTATCGTACCCACGCCGGTGCCGGCAAAAGTGGTGATACCGAAGAATCGTCCTCGCCGGTTCACCGGAAAACAGCGGCCAATGACATCCTGCCAGGCCGGGGCAACTAAGCCGGCTCCCAAACCATGCCAGATGTAGCCGATGAAAAAGAGAGTCAAGGCCAGGGTGGGAGATTGCAAGGCGACCAGGGGAGCCAACGGCCACAAGAACATGGGCAGCCGTTCGGCAAAGAAGCCCAGATTGACCATCACCGGCTTTTTACGGGGTAATTTTTCGATGTGGCTGGCTGTCAGGATTTGAGGCAGGTACCAACTTGCCTGGGCGACGACGGCGACCAACCCGATGAGCAGCGGGTTGAGGCTTAGTTTGCTAATAAACAGTGGGACAATAGTAGTGGCCGAGGCGAAACTCATCCCGAACCAAAAAATTATCCCATCCAGCAGATTGACGGTGAAATTCCAACGGTAGTTCCGCTCCACCTCGGCGGCAATTTCGCTCTCGCTGCGCGGCAGCACCGGGCGGTCGAGTTGTAACAAACGGCGTATTGTCATCCTGCCAAATCCGGTTTGAGGTCCGAGACCCGTAATATGCCAGCCCTGTCAACAAGGTGAGGTCAACGTCTCTTAATTTACCGCCTCAATTCGGCCAAGTCAATTTTCGCCAGCCCTTCAATTATCTCTTGCTAAATAATTGATTCTTTTACCAATGGAGTTTTGTCATGAAATCTTTTTTACGCCTGGATGATCTTAGTATCCTCAGTGCGGCGGTGGGGTTATATCTATTGTGGGGAGGAAACTGGTGGCTGTTTGCCCTGTTCGCCATCCTGCCGGATGTTTCTCTCCTGGCCTACATCGGCTATGATGGCAGGAACCGCTGGCCGAGTCTTGTTTATAACACCTTCCACACCTACGCTCTGCCCATTGTAGGGTTGATTGTCTTCTGGTCGTTTCAACCTGTCTTTCTGTTGGGCTGGGTGGCTCATATCGCCGTGGACCGGTTAGTAGGGTACGGGTTCAAATCAGCCGCAGATTTTAAGCAGACTCATTTGCAGCAAATCAAAGGATAGACCGGGCAAAAGGCCGTTACCTCTCTTTGATGAAATGACAATAGTGGAATTATCTGATATAGTGATGACTCAATTTTTGAGCCTGAAAGAGAGCCGTGTTATGGAACCACGTGTCTGGCACCAACATTATGACCCCAGTGTTCCCAGCTCAATTGATTATCCCTCCCAGGCGGTAGATCAATTTCTGCGCCAAACCGCCGAGAAATTTCCCGACCGGACTGCTATCATTTTCGGCGGGATGGCGCCCCTGCTCGGCGAGCAGCACCGCCGGATGACTTACCGTGAACTCGATACGCTGGTAGATCGTTTTGCGGCCGGATTGCAGCAGACGGGTCTGCAAAAAGGAGAGCGGGTGGCGTTGTATCTGCCCAACTGTCCCCAATACGTGATTGCCTACTATGGCATCTTGCGGGCCGGAGGGATAGTGGTGCCCAGTAATCCTCTCTATGTCGCCCGCGAAATTGAGCATCAATTGAAGGACTCGGGGGCGACCATAGCCGTAGTCTTGAGCCTGCTCTATCCCAATATCAAGCAGGTCCGCCCGCACACATCACTCAAGCAGGTTATTGTCACCAATATCAAAGAATATTTCCCTACCTCGCTCAAACTCTTGTTTACGCTGGCAAAAGAAAAGAAAGAAGGGCATCGCGTTGATATTGCCCACGATGCCGACACGACCTGGTTCCAGGATGTGGTGGCGACAGCCCCGGCTGCGCCTCAACCCGTCGAGATAGCCCCCGCAGATACGGCCGTGTTAATGTACACCGGCGGCACCACGGGCGTGCCGAAAGGCGCTCAGTTGACGCATGGCAATGTGGTGGCGAATGCCCTGCAATCAACGGCCTGGCTGAGCGGGGCGGGCCAGTCGGATGGCCCTGAAATAATGCTGACCGCCCTGCCGCTCAGCCACAGTTACTCTATGACCGTCTGCATGAACCTGTCGGTGTTTGGCGGCCATACCCAGATTATCATCCCCAACCCCCGCGACATGAACCACCTGCTCAACGCCATCAACCGGCACCGGCCAACCTACCTGCCGGGTGTGCCGGCCCTTTACACCGCTATTATCAATCACCGCGATGTCAAAGCGGATAAGTACGATCTCAAATCAATTCGTGCCTGTATTAGCGGCGCGGCGGGCCTGCCGGTCGAGGTCCAAACTCAATTCCAGCGGATCACCGGCGGCCGGCTGGTGGAAGGCTTTGGCTTGAGCGAGACTTCGCCGGTGGCAGTCGGTAATCCATTGGGCAGCGGCGGACGTACCGGTTCGATCGGGGTTCCCATTTCTGATACAGACATCAAAATTATGGACCCTGACACCGAGGAAACCGAGTTAGGCCCTAACCAACCCGGCGTACTGTGCATCCACGGCCCGCAGGTGATGAAGGGTTACTGGAACATGCCCACCGAGACAGCTAATGCCCTGCGGCGGCACGCCGACGGCAAAATCTGGCTGCACACCGGCGATATCGCCGAAATGAGTGAGGACGGCTTTTTGCGGGTGGTGGACCGCAAAAAAGATTTGATCCTGGCCTCAGGCGGGTTTAATGTCTATCCGCGTGACATTGAGGAACGGCTGTACGAGCATCCTAAAGTGCTGGAGGCAGCGGCGATTGGCGTACCGGTCGGCGCAGACAACCAGCGGGCCAAAGCTTTTGTGGTGCTCAAGCCGGGCCAAACGGCGACCCCTGAGGAAATTATTGCCTGGTGTCAGGAAGGACTGGCCAGGTACAAGGTACCCAAGCACATTGAGTTCCGCACGGAACTGCCCAAGACGATGGTCGGCAAGATCCTGCGCCGCCAGTTGATTGAGGAAGAAGAAAAGAGGGAGAAAGAGGCAGTGGTTAAGTGACGGGATTCGGATTCGGACTTTTTATTTAGCGGGCTTTCTCTTTATTTGGTACAGTTTAGCTAAGCGATTATAATGACATCAAATCCCTTCCTCCGGGCCGCCCGCCAACGTCTGCATGAATTTGCCGAAGAGGTGCGACGTGGCGCCTGAGGTTTTCTGGCGTAAGCTCACCTACTTGCGCCAGATTTTGGCCGATTTAGCTCCATTATTTGATGACAAAACGCCATAGGAGGAACCGCTGCTGCTATCAAAGGAGTATTCTTAATGGCGAATTCGATCACTAAAAACAAAGAAATTTGGCAGGAACAAAAACTCAACCCGGCCCTGGCCCACGCGCCGGAACGGCAGGAGAAGTTTGTTACGACTTCCGACATTGAGATCGAGCGGCTGTACCTCCCCAGCGAGGAGACCGCCGACGGCTACCTGGACCAGCTCGGCTTTCCGGGCGAGTATCCCTTCACCCGGGGCGTCCAGCCGACCATGTACCGGGGCCGCTTTTGGACCATGCGCCAGTATGCCGGTTTTGGCAGCGCCGAAGAAACCAACCAGCGCTTCAAGTATTTACTGGAACAGGGGCAAACCGGGCTGAGCGTCGCCTTTGATTTGCCCACCCAGATTGGTTATGATGCCGATGACCCGCTGGCCGAAGGCGAAGTAGGCAAGGTCGGCGTGTCTATCTCCTCGCTGGAAGATATGGAAACGCTCTTAGACGGCATTCCCCTGGACAAAGTCTCCACCAGCATGACGATCAATGCCCCGGCCTCGGTTCTGCTGGCGATGTACATTGCCGTCGGCAAAAAGCAGGGTGTGCCGCCGGAAAAGCTGCGCGGCACGGTGCAGAATGACATCCTCAAGGAGTACATCGCCCGGGGTACCTATATCTTTCCCCCCAAACCTTCCATGCGGCTGATCACCGATATTATGGGCTACTGCAAGGTTTGTTTGCCGCATTGGAACGTCATTTCAATCAGCGGCTACCATATCCGCGAAGCCGGCAGCAGCGCCGCCCAGGAGGTTGCTTTTACCCTGGCCAACGGCATTGCTTATGTCCAGGCGGCGCTGGAGGCCGGGCTGGATGTGGATGAGTTTGGCGGTCAGCTTTCCTTCTTTTTCAATGCCCACAACAACCTCTTTGAAGAAGTGGCCAAGTTCCGGGCCGCTCGCCGTTTATGGGCCAAAATTATGCGCGAGCGCTTTGGGGCCAGGCGGGAAAAATCGTGCATGCTGCGTTTTCACTCCCAGACCGGCGGCAGCACCCTGACCGCCCAGCAGCCCCTGAATAACGTCGTGCGGGTGGCAATGCAGGCCCTGGCGGCGGTGCTGGGCGGAACGCAGTCCCTCCACACCAATTCGATGGATGAAGCCCTGGCCCTGCCCACCGAAGAGGCGGTGCAGGTTGCCTTACGCACCCAGCAAATCATCGCCTACGAAAGCGGGGTGGCCGATACGGTTGATCCCCTGGCCGGAAGTTACTTTGTCGAGGATTTGACGGACCAACTCGAAGCGAAGACCGCGGCTTACCTCGCCAGGATTGACGAGTTGGGCGGCGCCCTGGCGGCGATTGAGCAAGGTTACATTCAGCGCGAAATCCAGGAGTCGGCTTATCGTTACCAGCGGGCTGTCGAGCGCAAGCAAAATATCATCGTCGGGGTGAATAAATTTACGGTTAAAGAAGAAACGCAGCCCGAACTTCTGCGGGTTGATGAAAGTGTAGCCCAAAAACAACGGGAGCGATTAATTGCGCTGCGCCAGCGGCGGGACTGGGCAGCCGTGCAACAAACTCTGGACAATCTTCAAAAGGCAGCAGGGGGCAGTGAGAATCTGATGCCCTTTATCATCGCCGCCGTCGAAGCTTATGCCACTACCGGCGAAATCTGTCACGCCCTCAGGAAAGTTTGGGGAGAGTACCGCCCACCGGTATTGCTGTAGGAGATGGAGTCCAAAGCGAAGCTTTGCCGAGTTAGGTTTACCCGCTTATTGATGAGGAACAGGCTGAGGTCATGAGTGTCAAAGTAAATCATATCGCCATCGTGGTCGAAGATATTGAAAGAGCATTGGGCGTTTACCGGGATGTGCTCGGTTTGCCCCTGGAACACATCGCCGAGGAGCCGGCGGAACAGGTCCGGGTTGCTTTTTTACCGGCGGCCAACGGCGAAATCGAGTTGATCCAACCGACGACAGACGACTCCGGCGTAGCCAAATTTTTGAGCAAAAAAGGCGAGGGCCTGCACCATATCTGTCTGGAAGTTGACAGCATCGAAGCGGCCACAGCGGAGATGGCCGCCCGCGGGTTGGAAGTGCTGGGCCAGGTCCGGACCAACCAGCGCGGCGAAAAATATATCTTCATTCACCCCAAATCAGCGCACGGCGTACTGCTTGAGTTGTATGAGCGGCCGGGGTAAACGTGCTGCGTATTGCGTACTGCGTAAAATAAGTGGAAGACGCAACACGCAACACGAACCTAAAATTACTGTCAGGAAGCAAATTGTATAATCTCTTCAGCTACCTTCAACGCCTTGGCCGCTTCTGGCAAAAACCCGCCGATGTGCCCCGGCACTGTATTTTCGATAAACGCTTCGGCTGTGCTATTCCTTACCCCATCCCTACCGAGAGCCTGGGCACTTCTTTTGATTTGCAGGCGATGGCCAGTAACTGCGGCTATGCCGGCGGCGAGGGCAATTGGTGGCACATTCATCACTCGGCCCCGGCTTTTCATGGGGGGATGGCGCAAAGCTGTTCCCACAGCTACCGGCCGGGCCGGGCGAAACAGGCCAGGCCCTGCAAATGTGAAAAGATGGAGCTGTGGCAGGAGAAAATCAAAACGTATGCTCAGCGTTGATGAACGCCAGTTTGAGTTAGGCTACACCCCGATTGCCTGCGCCTTGATGGTTTCCGTGGCCGGCTGCGCGCTGGTTTCACTGCTGGCCGCGCTTTGGTTCTTCTTTTTCAGGTAGCACCCGGCGGTGAACATTCCCGTTATTCTCTCGACCGGTTCGCTCTATCACTTTGATATTGACACCGTGATGACTCTGGCCGCCGAAGCGGGTTTTGCCGGCCTGGAACTGCTGGTTGACGGGCGGCGCGAAACCTACCATCCGGCCCATCTCGAAAAACTGATGGCTCACCACCACCTGCCGATTTTGGCCGTCCACAGCCCTTTTGCCACTTTTCCGCCACCCTGGCCCCGCGACCCGGTCAGCCGCATTCAACAAAGCGTTCGCCTGGCCAAGGCACTGGGAGCACAGACCGTAGTGGTTCATCCGCCCATACGCTGGGTGCGGGTGCGGGGATTGGTGCAGGCTCCACAGCGGATATGGAAACTCTCGCTGCCGCTGCCATGGGCCGGTCCGGGGCATTTGGGCCGGTGGCTCCAGCAGGAGTTACCGGCTTTTCAGGCCCAGACCCAGGTAAAAATCGCGGTGGAAAATATGCCGCGCCGCTGGGTTGGTCCCTGGCAGTTGGAACCTTACCATTTCAACAACGCCTCTGAGTTGAATCAATTTCCCTACCTCACCCTCGATACAACCCATGTCGGCACCTGGCGGGAGGATTTGCTCCATTTTTACCGGCAGGTCAAAGCCAGAGTAGCCCACGTTCATCTCTCCAATTACAACGGCCGCGAACACCAACTGCTCCATAACGGCCGGCTGCCCCTGGCGGCTCTTCTAGCTGAGTTGGCCCACGATAATTTTGATGGCCTCGTTTCCCTGGAACTGGGGCCAATCAGCCTGCAAGCCGATGACGAAATCAAACTCAAACAAAATCTGCAAGACAGCCTGGTCTTTTGCCAACAGGCGCTCACCTCCTCAAGACTGCCTGACCCTAATTTTTGAAATTACGTAGTACTCCGTTCCTAGCTAACTCAAACTAATTTCAAACTTGGTTGTGTTATACTTTACAGTATTAAGATGCGCTAAAATCGTAATGGAAACTTAATTGGAGAATTCTAACTTTTGTGATAAGCTAGGCTCAGAGTTATTCAAACAGGGGGCCTGCCGTTGGGAGATGGCGGGCGCTTCGTCAAGAGATTTTACATTCCAATTTCGCTTTGTAGTGGAGTAAGTGGAGCAACAACACGTGTTTTCCGATCCAATTGTTTTACCGAGCCAGGCTATTTTCCCGTTGGGTATCGCCGTCGCCTACCTGGCTCTGTGTCTTTACATGCTGTCCAGCCGCAAGCCGGACAGCCCGATTGACCGTCTTTTTCTGGCTTATCTCCTGCTGACAGTTCTGTGGAATCTTGATCTGGTTGTCATTTTAAGTAACGTCCCGCCACTGTTGCCAGGGTTAAGCTGGTCCCACCTGATCTCTTACCTGCTGATCCTTTTGAGCGTCACCTACTGGACCTTTGCCCGTGCTTTTCTGCAAAATTTCTGGCAGACCGTCTGGGCCTGGGTAGGAGCAGGAATTGGCCTGCTGCTGGTCACAGCCCTGAACATGAACTGGCTGGTCTTGTCACCCGAGTTGTTTACCTGGAGCAACGGCTGGGTCAATCCCGATAATGCCGCCTTTGTGCTGAGCGTGGTCTTGTGGCTGTTTTTTATGACTTTGGCGGCGTATAACGGCCTCGTTCAAGCGATCAGCACGCCAAGCCCGGCGCACAAAAACCGTATTGCCTACCTGATTCTATCTACGCTGCTGCTGGTTGCCGGCTACGGCTTGTATCTAACCCTGCTGGAACCGTTCTGGACAACAGGCTTGATTATTATCGGGGTTGGTGGGGTGCTGGCGACTTATACGGTCATGGTCGAAAACCTGCTAGACCTGGGCACCGTGACACGCTGGGTCATGAGCGGTTTAATCCTCACAGTCGTCACCGTTTCGGTTTACCTGATAGGGATTTACCTGGTCGAGAGGTTTTTGGGCGATTTTTGGGCCCAAACTTTTGCCAGTTACCTGGATAAATCCCTGGCTGTGGCCGTAGTCACCGCCCTGTTCTTAACCGTTGTTTATTCGCCTATCCGCCAGGTCAGCCAATACCTGACCAATCGGCTGCTTTTCGGTCAGCATTACGACTACCAGGAGGTTATCCAGAAATACACCCACCTTATCAGCAACCGGCTCTACCTGGGTGAATTGGCCACCGTAGCCATGGGCTACATCAACCAGGTGTTGGGGGTCAATCGCAGCGCCCTGTTTATCCTCGACTCCGAGTCGGGCGAACAGCTCAATCTGCGGACCTTACCGGCTACTGGCACCAATGGCGTGCCCAAAACAATTAGCCTAAAAAAAGACACCCCTATTACTCGGCGGCTCACCGTCGAGCGGCGGCCGCTGGCCCAGTACACCATTGACATTTCACTGCAATTCAAGGGCGCCCCCGAGTATGACCGCCAGACCCTCAGGGCGCTCAACTACGAGTGGTTCATTCCCATTTTGAAAAAGGAACAACTGATCGGTATTTTTGCACTCGGTCCCAAAAAATCGGGCCGGCCCTACACCCACCAAGATATGCGTCTGCTGAACACCCTGGCCGATCAAATTGCCCTGGCCCTCGAAAATGCGACTCTTTTTGACGGCATGCAGCGCAACCTGGCCGAAATCACCCAGATGAAAAATCTGATGGCGAACGTGTTCGACAGTATGGACAACGGGGTGATTACGATGGACATCCTCGGCAAAATTACCCTTTATAACCGGGCAGCGGAGGCGATTCTGGCCGTGCCTTCGGAGCAATGTGTCGGCTTGCCCTACAGCGAAGTTCTGACCCCGCTCAATAACACCATTTTCCCCAACCTTATCGCCAATGTAGCCCGGCGCGAAAATCATTACACCGATTATGAGATCATCTCCGATTTGCCGGGCCGGGGTCGCGTCAATCTTAGCTTAAACCTGGCTCCCTTGAAAGATGCGCAGGATCAGACCCAGGGCGTCACGATTGTAGTGGACGATGTGACCGAGACGAAACGTCTGCGGGCCGTCCACGATATGTTCCGGCGCTATGTATCGCCGGCGGTGGTGGACCGGCTGCCGTCCAATCCGATTGATCTGCAATTGGGCGGTCATCGCCAGGAAGTCAGCATCCTGTTTGCCGATATTCGCGGCTTTACCGCCTTCAGCGAAAAGCTGACCCCTGAAGAGTTGGTGGATACCCTGAACGAATATCTCTCGATGGCGGCCGGGTCTATCTTGATGTTTGAGGGCATGCTGGACAAATTTATCGGCGATGCGGTGATGGGGATTTTTAATGCGCCGCTGGAACAACCCGACCATGTCATGCGGGCGGTTCGGGCCGCGGCAGCTATGCAGCGGGTAATTACCGATTATCACAAAAATATCGGCGAGGAACGTAGTCTCACTTTTGGGGTGGGGATTCATATGGGTGAGGCTGTCGTGGGCAATGTGGGCATGTCGGACCGGATGGATTACACGGCCATCGGCGACACCGTCAACGTGGCCAAACGAATCCAGGAAAACGCGCCGGGCGGCAAAATACTCATGAGTGAAGCCGTGTACCAGATGGTTAAAAACTCGGTTCAGGCTGTCTTCTATCAAGAAATGCCGCTGCGGGGCCGCGAGCAAACGGTCAAGACCTACGAGCTGCTTTACGCCGACGCCGGTTATTGTTGATAGTTTTGCGCCAGCGGAATCAGCGGAATTTCGCCTACCGGTGTCTGGCGCATGGCCTCGACCGCTTCGGGCGGCAAACGCATCAGCCGGGCCGTGATCGCCCGGGCCTGGTCCGGGTCTTTGGCTGCCAGAGTCTCCCCCAACTTTTGCCAGAAGGCAGTTTCTATGTTGACCGCTATTTCCGGCGCAGCCGGCTCATCATCGCGCCAATTACGGAAATTGCGCAGTTTGAGCAGCGGTCGAGCCAACTGCTGCAATACCTGGTTGTGTGTGGCTGCAAAAACGGCCTGCATGACGACCTGATAGGCCAGGCGTAATTGCTCTAACTCCATAGCCGGTGTGGCTTCTTGACCTCCCCGGCGGGCCTGATGTGCGGCAAACTCGGCCAGGTAAACGTCAATCAAGCGCCGAATCTCGGCGATCTCTGCCTCAGTAGCCGCCGTCGCTGCGAGCGCCACCACCTCCGGCAAAAGGATCTGCTCAAACTGCTCGACATCCCAGACCGTGGCCCCGGCCCGGCGCAGCGCCAGCAGCAGCGCCTCGCCAAACGCCTCGTTCTGGGGCGGCGTGACAAAGACGCCCGCTCCCTGCCTGACCTCGACCAGGCCCTGGGCCATTAAAATGCGGGTCGCATCACGCACCACGGCCCGGCTGACCCCGAACTGCACGGCCAGTTCCGGCTCGGTGGGCAGGGCCGCCCCGCTCTCCAGTTCACCGGACAGGATGAGAGCCTGGATGGTTCCGGCCATTTGCTCGGCCAGGGTTTGCTTTTTAATGGGTTTCGAAGATAAGGTTTTTTTGGCCATTATTTTCCCGCCGGCGTGCATCCACTTGCAGATATAAGCCCAATGATACCACCAAAACCAAGCCGCTAGTAATCCAGGCGGCGCTCATCGAAACCTGCTCCGCCACATACCCCAGCCCCACGCTGCCAATAATACAGCCCACGTATCCGGCCAGCGACTCGATGGACAGCATCGAGGAGCGCTGCGCCGCCGGAATTTCGCGGTTCAGCAGGGTGCTGTGCGGCGAATTAATGATCCCCATGTTCAGATAGACCAGCCAAAAGAGGAAAGCGGCGGGTAGGGCGCGCGTCTGGCAGGCCAGCGCGATCAGGGTCAGGCCGCGCACCCCCTGAAAGAGGGCGCAGACCAACCCGTAACGCCGGTTCAGCAGCCGGCTTAAAGGGGTGGCCAGCAGATTCCCAGCCATGCCGATCATGAAATTTCCCCCCATAACCAGGCCAAAAAAGAGGGTCGAGGCTTCAGCGCCGCCCATGAGGCCGGCAAAGAAAGGCTGCCACAACGTCTCCAGGCTGATGAGCGCCAGGCCACTCACCGCTGTAGCTGCCAGGAGACGAAAGAGGGTAGGATTGCTCCAGCTTTGGGCAAAGGCGGTCTGCAGGGTGGGCCAGGTCTGGGCCAGGCGCTGCCCCCAACTCCCGCAGGTTGCCCGCCGCTCCTCTTTGAGCAGCAAGAGTGTAGCGATCAACGTGATAAAGTGGAACAGCGCCGCCAGCAGCACCGGCAGCGCCAACGGAGTCAGTACAGCAGTGCCATCGGGGGGCAGGTCTTGAAAAAGGTAAGGGATGAAACTACCCAGCAGGGTCGCGCTGCCCAATGCCAGCAAAGAAAAGGTGCCTGCCCTGGCCAGGTCGGGCTGCAAGTCAGCTTCGGGATCGGCGGCCTGAACGGCATCAATGAACCAGGCATCCAGCGCGCCGGAAGAGAGCGCCCGGCCCACCCCGTTGAGCAGGGAAGCCAGCAGGAAAACCGGCAAGGAAAAGGCCAGCAAAAAGATCAGGCTGGCCAGGCTCAGGCAGGCATAAGCCAGGGCGGCGACCCGTTTGCGGCCCATCGTATCGGCCAGGCCGCCGGTAGGGACCTCCAGCAGGACGATGGTCAGCGAGTAGCTACCCATTAACAGTCCCATTTCAAACAAGCTCAAGCCCCGCGCCTGGGCCAGCAGGACATTCAGGGCCATGGGCAGCGCCGTCGCAAACCAGAATAAAGAAAGAATGAGATAATACGTGCGGCGAATAGTTTTCAATTTATCTTCACTTCATAATGTCATCATATGATATTATGAATCATATAATACTATAGAAGAATCAGTTTGTCAAGAGTGAACATAGCGATGAAATGAGCTTGGGGAATCCAAACAAAAAAGGTCTCCTGCTGGAGATGGAGACCTTCACTGCTGAAGGGAAACTTTACATTCTCAGGCCTTTAGGATTTTTTCGGTGAGCCGGCGAAACCGCCACTCAGCCAGCAGCGCATGGGGCCACACACATAAGACAGTTGGCAGCGTGGCCCGCAGCCGCCGAGACTGCCGGGCCAGCCAATACAATCGTTTCTCCCGGCGCTCGTCCCATGGAAAATTAAAATCGGCGCGCAGCCGGGCCGGCAGCAGGCCCAGGCCAATGAAACTGGCAATACGGATGGCCGGCCCCAGGGGAGGGGCGAAGATTGCTGCCGCCACCTCGCGGGCCGTATCGCCAACGGTCAGAGTGTCACCGCTGAGCATACCTTCAACATAAGCGGTAAAATCACCATAGGTGGGTGGCATGACCTGAGCCGGAATGCCGAGCAATCGGCCCAATAGCTGGCTGTCACGATAATAAGCTTCTTTTTCAGCCAGCGTTAGAGGCCGGACAAACAGGTCATGCACCAGCAGGATCGAGTCGATGAGCGTGGCCAGAACCCACATTTTCAGGTCGGGGTCATTGGCCCGGTAGGCGGTCTCGGCGGCAAACGGCCCAACCCCGACGGGCAGAACTCCCTCGACGGAACGATGACAGCGGTGAACCCGACCGACCGCCTGGCGGGCCGTTTCAGCATGGCCAAACGTAGCGTCTACCATCATAAAAACGGTCCGGTATAGGCGTCCCAACGAGTCCCGCTTAAAGTTGCTGTGGCGGGCTACTCCGGCGGCGACCAGGGGATGGGCCAGCTCCAGCATCACCGCTCGTGCCCCGGCCAGAATGACCAGTCCCTCTTGATTCACGCGCCAAAAAGGATCATCCGGCGAAAAGTAGCCGTACCTCGTTGGCGCTGGCATAGGATAATTCAAGGTTAACCTCTCCGTGAGTGTTAGATTTCTAATCAGATTCTAGCAGGCGGTTAACCGAAATAAAAGGACGTTTCACGAACCTGAAGATTTTGGGAACTCATAGGAACTGGGGGAACTCATAGGGTAAGCTCCAATAAGTTCCTATGAGTTCCCACGAACTATTTTCTTAGGAGCGCAATCGCTAACTGCTCTTTCTTCCATCCTGGTCACTTTCGCCCTTAGCACGCTGCGGCTGAGCCACCAGAAAAAAAGCATCCCACTTAAGTCACTGAGCCAGTCCAGCCAGTCGGAAGTACGCAGCGGCGACCAGCTTTGGGCGATTTCCTCCGAGGTGGCTAGGGAGAGGGGGAGGAGAACGGCCAGCGGCAGCAAGCAGCGCCCCCAGCGGAGCGCACTCCCTTCCAGCCACAGATTCAGCCAGAAGACCACCAGCCCAAACAAAACAAAGTGCAGGACTTTATCCGCCAGCGGCCACGCCAGGAGACTCCAGGGCAGCAGGTCGAGATAGGCCATCTGGGTGATGATAGTAACGATGGCCACCTGCGGCCAGAGCAGCCAGCGCAAGCGGCCCCGTGTGGGACTCAGAAGCAGGCCGTAGCTCGCTGCCCCCGCGCCAACGCCGAGAACCGCCCCGGCAAAAATGTCGGACGGGAAGTGGTAGCCCAAGTAGACCCGGCTGAGGGCGATAAGACTCGCTCCGGCCAGGCTTAGTCCCCACCAGCGTCTGCGCTGCCAGAATAAAGCCAACACCAGGGCCACGGCAAAGGCGACGGCGGCATGCCCGCTGGGATAGGAAGGGAAATTAGGCGTCGGGAACAGCAGCCGTACCTCGTCGGGGCGGGGGCGGAGAGCCAGGTATTGGAAGGTAAACGTCAGGGCCAGACTGGCCGCCATCGCAACCAGGATTGTCAGTCCGACTTTACGCTGCTGACTAAACAGCAAAACGACGCCCAACCCGGCTAATAAGGCCAGCCCGCCATAGGTCAGGAAGAGCATGAGTCCATCCAAAACAGGGTGGGCCAGGGTTTGATTGAAAAAGGTGAGCAGGGTCAGGTCCATAAACCTATCTCAGTTAAGTTCTACTAATGAAACCACTTGGGGAGTCTGTTCCATCTCGGCGATGCGTAAGATGGTACTGCGACACCACCACAACGGAACCAGGCCAAACACTCCAAATGAGCAGTCAAGCAACTGCCAGAAAAATGGAATCCCGCGAATTGGGCCACAAATTAACGCCAGCGGAATAACTAACAGGCAGGCGATCATACCAAATTCCACCACCCAAATATTCCGCACCGGGTCCTTGAGCGGACCCCAAAAAGCAATGGCGATGACAATATGGGCAAAGGCCAGCCAATCAGTGCCGTAAGCCATAAAGGGATAACGGTGGTAGGTATCTTCCAGGCCCGCTTGCACAAAGGTGATCCAACGCGCCAGATCGGGCCACAACCCAGGCAGGGGCGAGTTGGGATGATTGACCAACTGCTTGAGCAAGTGGAGTTCCCACTCCAATGGAAATGCTGTCAGTCCGCTCAGCAGCAGGGCGACAATAAAGAGTAACAATAAGTTTCTGACTCTTCCCTTAAGGGCTTGGATGTTCATTATGAGCTGCTCTCCTGATTAGAAATTGTAGTCTTTATACTACTCCTTCTTGTTCCAGGTCCATAACCAGATTACCCGAAGAATTAATGGCGGCTGGCCGTTGAGGCAGATAACGCCCAAACCCGCTCAAAATGGCTTCTAACGCCGGTAACATGCGGGTCACTCGTTTGGCCCGGATGACCCAATCCCACAATGGCTCGAACTTTTTCCAGCCCCCGGCATAAGCGACATGCCGCAGCCGGCCGGTCAGATCAGGCTTAGTTGCCGCCCCGGCCAAAATCGCACTCCAGCGGTAAAAGTCGCGATAGGCGCGCCAATAGCCGGCTTCCAGCGTCTCCGGCGTTAGTTTGGCCGGGCGGTAGACCACATGGCGGGTGTCGTACAAGTCCCAATTGCTGTGGAACAGGCGTCCCTGCGCGGCCATACGCTGGTACAGGGCCGTGCCGGGATAGGGTGTCAGAATGTGGAAAGTTGCCGTCTCAATCCCCTGGCTGACAGCCCAGGCGACGGTGCGCTCAAAAACCGACTCGTCGTCATCGTCCATGCCAAAAACAAAGCTGCCGTTGATCATCACCCCCAGATCGTGCAAACGGCGAATGGCAGCGCTGTAATCCCGGTTCAAGTTCTGATACTTGTTCTGTTCACGCAGGTTGTTGGGGTTGAGGGTTTCAAAGCCGACAAACAGGCTGCGCAGGCCGGAGGCGACCGCCTTCTCCAGCAGGCCGGGTTTCAACACCGACTGCACCGTGCCCGCGGCCTGCCACAAGCGGCCCATGCCGGCCATGCCCTCGAACAGCGCGGCGGCAAAGCGAGCCTGCCCAAAAAGATGGTCGTCCAAAAAGTAGAGGTGACGGCCCGGCAGCCGCTCGATTTCGGCCAGGGCGGCATCTACGGTTTGGGTGTAGAAAGATTTACCGCCCTCGAAAAAAGCCTCTTTGTAGCAAAAATCGCAGGTGTGGGGACAGCCCCGTGAAACCACAATCGAGTTGGGCACCAGGTAAAGCTGACGCTTGATCAAATCCCGGCGGATCGGCGGCAGTCCGATCAGGGTGCGCAGTTGCGAGCGATAGACCCGGTCCGGCCGGCCCGCTCGAAAATCGGCCAGGAACTTAGGCCAGGTATCCTCGCCGGGGCCGAGGAAGATAGTATCGGCATGCCGGGCCGCTTCCTCCGGCAGCGACGTGACATGCAGCCCGCCCAGGGCCACGTGGGCGCCTTTGCCCCGGTAGTGGTCGGCCAGTTCGTAAGCCCGGCGGGCCGAGGTGATGTAAACCTGGATGACAACCAAATCCGGCTCGTCGTCCAAAGCCAGGGTTTCGACATGCTCGTCTTGCAGGGTGATTTCGTCCGCCTCATCAAGATAGCCGGCCAGAGTGGCCAGGCCCAGCGGCGGGAAAAGAGAATATTTGATGGGTCGCCAGAAGGGACTTTTGGCTTCGGTCAGAGCGGGCAGAATCATTTTTACTTTCATTGTTATTCTCCTAAAAATAGAGCTTGAAGATTAGAGCGGGAGTTTAATCTCTAATCTCCGGCCTGATTTACGCACGTCGCAGCGGTAGAATCCCAACCGTACGCTCCAGTCATGCCACCAGCCAGCGTGCTGTCAGCCTTATCTGTTCTTCCTGAAATTCTTTGCCCCTGGAGATCAAGGGGAGCATTGTTTCTCAGTTTTTTCAGGCAATAAAAGCCGTTCATCATGAATGATAAAAGAACAGCCCCCAGCCGCAATCGAAAAGTAGAACGCAAGCTGCGTTTGGCCGCGTAGTTGAACGAAAAAGCAGCGCGCCACAGCGCCCGGTGGGCTTGCAGGAGTTCGGCGGGGCTCATCTGCTGGGGTTGAAAAGTGACGTTATAACCGTTGTAATATTCCCAACCCCGTCCCTTCAGCAGCCGTTCTTCCCGCTCCAATTTGTCGTAGAGAGGGGTACCCCGAAAGGGGGTAAGGATGCTCAGAAAGGGTACATCTACGCCAATTTCGTAAAGCTGTCGGGCCATATCCTCGATGCTGGCCGGAGTATCCCCATCAAATCCGGCAATAAAACCGGCCATCACGGCGATCCCGCGTTGATGCACTTTCTCAATGCAGGCGCGATAGTGCTCGGCTTTGTTCTGACGTTTATTGGCATTCTTAAGCGACTCTCGCCCAAACGTCTCAATGCCAAAGAAGACGCCGATGCAGCCGGACTGCTGCATCAAGTCCAACAATTCTTCGTCTTGGGCGATGTCCAAGCTGGCCTGGGTCAGCCACCATTTTTTGAGCGGGATCATCGCCCGCAGCAATTCTTTAACATATTTGCGGTTTGCCGTGAGATTGTCATCCCAAAACCAGACCACTTTGCGCTGCCACCACTGGCTGAAATTGTTGTATTCCATATCCTTGATAACCTCGGCCACCGGCCGGGTGCGAAAGCCGGGATTAAGAGTCGGTACGGTGCAGAAGGAGCAGGTGAAAGGACAACCGCGTGTGGTTTGAATTACTCGTTTAATAAAAAAGGAGTCGGGTAACAAGTCGTAGCGGGGTGTGGGGAGGTTGAGTAAAGGCTGCGGCTGGCCCTGGTAGGTGGACTTCAGCACACCCCGCTCCGCATCGCTCAGCAACGCAGCCCAAACTGACTCCGCCTCGCCAATCACGACCGCATCGCAGAATTGCAGCGCCTCTGCCGGAGAAAAGGTCACATGCGGACCGCCCATCACCACCATTTTGCCTTTTTGCTTGAACAGAGTCGCCAGGCGGTATGCTTCCGGGGCGAAACCGCTGAAGAAGGATAGAGCAATCAGATCGGCGTCAGTATTCAGATTGACCGGCTCAACCTGTTGGTGCGTTACTCTAACCTCAAACCGAGGTGGGGTAATTGCCGCCAGGTGAATACCGGTAATTGGCGGCACAAAGTTGGTTTCATGACCTTTCTCGTAGCGCGGCATGTAAACAATAATGATCTCTATTTTCATAGTAACTCTCCTTGTCAATTGCTGGTTCCATCATTTCTTTGCTTAACCTGCCTGTGGAGATAGTGACCTGGCTTAAAATGGAACAGACTCCATCTCAGGAAAGCTCCGCTGTAAGCGCCGACAAACGCCGGAACAAGGGCCATAAATGTCTGTAAAGTGGTAATGGTATTTAAAGAGGGACATTCGAAGCCGGTACGGCAGGGTAAGGTAGAGCCGGCCAGTAGGGCTGCGAGGTAAACCAGGGGCAGGCCCACGCCGGCCAGCAGCGCCCATTGCCAGGCTCGCTGGGAATCCAGCAGGCCAAAAATAAAGGTGACAAGCAGCAGCAAGATCAGCGCCGTCCAGACCTCGTCGTTATGCAGGTCTACATACCCAATCAGCAGGCCGGCGGCGAGGGCCAGCAGGTGAGGCTGGACTTTGGGCAAAAGGGTGAGATTTGGCATAAGCAGTCCTCCTTGTCAGAGAGAGTGGGTTAACAGATTGAAATAGACCACCCAGCCGACGAGTACCCCGGCGACAATCACGGCCAGCAGGACATATCTCCAGACTTGCTGTAAGCGGGTCAGGCCAATAACTGCCAGCAGCAAACCGATGAGGGATAACATTAAGGCATTCGGATGTTTGTTCATTGGACCTCCTCGACGATTAACCGGATTTAAACCCAGTTTAGGCCAAATTCCCGGGACAAGCTACCTCCTGAAAGCGTCATTTAAAGCACCTGAGTGCTTGACCTCCACCTTTTTATTTGCTACGCTGGCAGCAGCGGTATAAGGTAGTTAAAGATTTCACAAAATTGGAGTAACCATGATCCGCCCTAATCGCCCCATCTTAATTTTGCTTCTCGCTTTGATCCTCGGTTGGAGCTGGGACGCCTTGTTCTACGGGCAGGCTCTCGGCATTTCCGTCTTTCTCTTCGTTCTGCTCCTACTGGCCATCCTCTTCAGCCTGGGCAGGTTGCAGGGCGTGCGTCCGGCCTGGCGCAACCTCTGGCTGCTGGCTCCCCTGCTCTTCTTTGCGGCCATGGTCGCCGTTCGAGCGAACGCCTTTGTTACTTTTCTCAATATCGTCGCCTGCCTGGCCCTCTTGGGGTTGATCGCTCACTTTTACGCCGCTGGCTGGATTGCCAGGCTGGGGCTGGTGGGTTATCCCCTCGTTCTGCTCCAGGTAGCCGCCAACCTTCTCGTCCGGCCCGCGCCCCTGGTAGCGGCCAGTGTGAATTTGCCCACCGTTCAGGCCCGCAGCCGGCGCAATGTGCTGCCTGTGGTGCGCGGCCTGCTGCTGGCGCTGCCCGTCCTCCTTGTTTTTACCGGCCTGCTGGCCTCCGCCGACCTGGTCTTTGCCCATTATCTGGAAGATGTCTTGCAGCTCAAATTCCTGGCCGACAAGCTGGAATGGCTGTGGCGGGGGGCCATCATTCTTATCGTCGCCTGGCTTTTGGCCGGGGGACTGGTCTACGCCCTGAATCGCACCCCGGCCGCCGATGAAACCAGCCTGGCCGCCAGAGCAAGTCGCCTGACCTGGCCGTTTGGCCTCGGCTTCATCGAGGTCACAATTTTGCTGGTTTTGGTGGACCTCCTGTTTTTAGTTTTTGTGGCGATTCAATTTGCTTACCTGTTCGGCGGGCAGGCCAACATTACGGTGGAGGGTTTCACTTACGCCGAGTATGCCCGGCGCGGCTTCTTTGAGCTGGTTGCCGTATCGGTGCTGACGTTGGGCCTGATCCTGACCTTACATTGGCTGGCCCGCCGCGAAACTGCCTGGCAGCGTGTTGCTTTTAAGGGCTTGAGCAGCCTGATGGTGGCGTTAGGGCTGGTCATCCTGGCTTCCGCCTTTCAACGACTGCTCCTCTATGAGATTGCCTACGGCTACACCGAACTGCGCCTCTACAGCCACGTCTTTATGGTTTGGCTGGCGGTCACGTTTGTCTGGTTTGTAATCACCTTATGGCTCCAGCCCGAGCGCTTTGCCCTGGGCCTGCTGCTGGCCAGCCTGGGCTTTGTCGTCACGCTCAATGTCATCAACCCCGATGCTTTTATCGCCCGGCAAAACCTGGCCGGCCTGGATACCTTCATCGCCGAGGAAAATTCATCCTCCTACCGCACCGGCGGCAAACTGGATGTGGAGTACCTGACCACCCTCTCCGACGATGCGGCGCCGGTGTTGGCTGCGGCGTTGGATCAGCTTAGTCCCGATGAGCGGCTGACGCTGAGCGAACACCTTCATTCCCGCCGCGAGCGCCTGGCGAAGACTATCGCTGCCCAAGGATGGCCTTCGTTTCACTGGGCCGAGCAGCGGGCTTACGCGGCATTGGCGGGAATAAAGTGAAGACTTGGACGCGAATTGAACGGGTCGAACGGATTTAAGTCAATTTTTATCCGAAAAATCCGTCGAATCCGCGTCCCATTCCCCACGAGTCTTATTGTGAAGGTTATCTACTCTGAATCTCTAATGGAAACTTTTCTTGTAGTTCTTGTTGGCATCCTAATCACTGCCACTCTAGTAGCCTTCGATGAGGCTTCTGCACTGAAGAAGGTGATTAATTGCGTCATTGGCGGTATAATTCTGGGGGTGATTATTATGACACCTGTCGGAGTAATAATAGGCATCATTGCCCCTGGTACTGTCAGCTCAATTTGGAAAGATATACTTTTTGCAGGAATTTTTGGAGGAATACTGGGAGTAATTTTAGGGGCTGGCAGTGGATTGATTGTGTTTGTTTTATCTGTGTTGATTAGATTGGTAAAAGCCTTATATTATTGGCAGTAAAACGCCTCGCCATTTACCCTTATGGAAGTTCTCACCCTTCTCATCGTCGAAGACAACCCTAAACTCCGCGCGGCCCTCAAAACCGGCCTGGAAGCGACCGGCGCTGTCTGCGTCAGCCACGACTGCGGCAGCGGCGAAGAGGCGCTGGCTTACTGCCTGGAGGCAGCCAGGACCTCCGAGGTTTCTGAAAACCTCCGAGGTCTCCCTCACGTGATGCTGATGGACGTGCAACTGGCCGGGGCCATGAACGGCATCGAGGCCGCGGTCGCCATCCGGCGCGAGTTTCCCCGCCTGCCGGTGGTTTTTTACTCTATCCAGGATGACGACGCCTACTACCGCGATTTTCGCCGCTCCGGCATCCTCAGCCATTACGCCTACGTCCGCAAATCCAACTTCCTCTTGCCGCAGATGATTGTGCCGCTGCTGCAAGATGCCGTTGCCGGGCGCAGTTTTATTGATCCCGACATCGAATCGCGGGTGCAGGAGGTCCGCCACAAGGATGAGCAATCGCCGCTGGCCCTGCTGGAACCCAACGAGCAGGCAGTCGCCAGGCTGCTGGCCCAGGGCTTGAGCAACGAGCAGATCGCCAGCCGCCTCGGCTTCCGCGACAAGCGGACCATCAGCCGGACCAACGGCCAGATTTACGCGGCCTGGGGCCTGGCCGAGACCGCCGCCGATGAAAAAATCGCCCGCACCCGCGCCAGCCTGATTCTGCACGCTGGCCGGCTCATCACCTGGAATGCCGATGGCGTTGCCCGCGTGCAGAACGAGCGGGGGGAGTGGGTCGTATGGGAAGGATAATCAGCAGGGGAGCAGAGGGGCAGAGGGGCAGGGGAGAGTTTATCACCTCTGCTCCCCTGCTCCCCTGCCGAACACTATGACCGGTAACTTCCTCCTCGACTGGGCCATTGTGGCCGTGTCGTTATTTAATACCATTTTGCTGCTCTGGCTGGGCTTGACGGTTTTGCTCAATGCCGACCGCCGGAGTTGGGGTATCTGGCTGGTCGGCGGCGGCTTGTTGATTGGCAGCGCTTTCTTTGTCAGCCACACGGCCATTCTGGGCTACGGCCTCCCTACGGCTATCGGCCAGGGATTGAACTTCTGGTGGCGGGCCGGCTGGCTGCCGGTGGTGATTGCGCCGTTGACCTGGTATGTGGCTATGCTCTGGTACAGCGGCTTCTGGGAGGAGTTGCCGGGTGGAGAAGGTAATCTACCTCCCCTGTCCTGGCAGCGCCCCTGGCTCGGCTTGACCATCCTGCTGGCCGTGAGTTTGGTCGCTCTGCTGCTCTTTGCCAACCCTCTGCCATCGTTTGTGCAAATCACCCAACTACGGCTGTCGGCTTCGCCGGAAATTGGCGGGATTCCGCTCCTGGTGCTGGTCTACCCGCTCTACATGCTGCTTTGTATTGGCCTGTCACTCGCGGCGCTGCGCCGGCCCGCGCCTTCCGGCCGGGTCATGGGCGATCTGGCCCGCCGGCGCGCCCGTCCCTGGCTCATTACGACGACAGTGCTGCTGCTGCTGGTCAGCCTGCTGGTTGCCTGGGTGATGCTGTGGATTGTGCTGAACGTGCCCCGCGGCCATGTGGCCGACATGTCCCTGACCATTGGCTGGTTTGACCTGGTAATTGACCTGCTGATCGCGCTGGCTGTTATCTTGATGGGCCGGGCGATTGTCTCCTACGAGGTCTTTACCGGCAAAACCCTGCCCCGGCGCGGTTTTTTTCGCCACTGGCGCAGCACAGTCATCTTAGCCGCCGGGTACGGCCTGGTTATCGGCGCGACCATCGCCATCCAACTGCGGCCCATCTACAGCCTGCTCTTGACGACCATCCTGATGAGCGTGTTTTTTGCCCTCTTTAGCTGGCGCTCCTTTGTCGAGCGTGATCACTACATGCGCCTGCTGCGTCCTTTTGTCAGCAGCCAGGGCCTTTATGAACAACTGCTAACCCCCACCCTCCCCCTGGCGGACGGGCAGGTGGGACAGGCAGGAGATTCCTTCCGCGCCCTTTGCGCCAGCATTTTAGGTGCGCGTCTGGCCTACTTAATTCCATTAGGACCGCTGGCCCCGCTTGTTGGGGCATCTTTAACTTACCCTGACCATGCTCCCCCGCTCCCCCGCTCCCCCCGCCTGGCGCTCCGCGCTGACAGTCCTTTGCTCGCCACCCTCTCGCCCCAAACGATGAGCCTGCCGCTTGATCCGGCCCAATACGGCGGCGCGTTGTGGGCTGTGCCACTGTGGAGTGAGCGTGGGTTAGCCGGGGTGCTGCTGCTGGGCGAAAAGCGCGATGGCGGCCTCTACACCCAGGAGGAAATGGAAATCGCCCGGGCCAGCGGCGAACGCCTGATTGATACCCAGGCCAGCGTCGAGCTGGCCCGCCGCCTCATGGCCTTACAGCGCCAGCGGCTGGCTCAAACTCAAATTCTCGACCGGCAGACCCGGCGCGTCCTGCACGACGACATCCTGCCCAGCCTGCATACGGCGATGCTCATCCTGACCGCTGACAGGGGGCCGGAGGCCGGGGACCAGGGGACAGGAGACCAGGAACAGATGACGAGAGACTCAACTCCCGGCCCCCATCACGCCGAGGCTGTCACCCTTCTGACCGACCTGCACCACCAAATCTCCGACCTGCTGCGCGAGATGCCGGTGACGGTTACGGCGGAAGTGGGGCGTTTGGGCCTGGTTGCTGCGCTGCGCCGGATCGTGGACGATGAACTGAGCCGGGCTTTTGATGAAGTCACCTGGTATGTCGAGCCGGCGGCAGCAGAAAAAGCGCGCGCCATTCCCCCCTTGACCGCCGAGGTCATCTTTTATGCTGCCCGCGAAGCCATGCGCAATGCCGCCCGGCATGGCCGCGCCGAAGCCTCCAGCCTGCTTCATCTCAAGATCAGCGTTACCTGGCAAGACGGCCTGGAAATAATCGTTGAGGATAATGGGGTCGGCGTGGGCGCGGCCGGTTCGGCAAATGGCAACAGCGGCCTTCGTCCCGGCGCTGGGCCTGAGGCTCAGCCCGAAGGCTCAGGCCAGGGACTGGCCCTCCACAGCACGATGATGGCCGTCGTCGGTGGGACGCTGGCCGTGGAGAGCGTGCCGGCCTTCTATACCCGGGTGATTTTGACCTTGCCCCCGGACGCGCTGGCCGCAGGGAGTGAGTGAGGATGATGGGGATAAAATTTCCCGGCAAAAGGGGGTTGTCAAAGGGCAAAGAAGCCGATATAATGGGAAGATAAGCGATTAGCGGTGATGGGCATTTGATATGCCGATCCCTTGTTCTTGACCCAAGCCAACACCACACATCATGGACGAACCTGACCTGCAAACACTTCTCCGCGAAGGGATTGCGGCGGCTAAAGCGGCTCAAGCGGAAGCGGCCCCGGTGGATAAATCCCAGTCCTCACGGATTCAGCGCATCGGCGCGGCCAAAACGAGCCAGCGCGAGCGCGCGCGCCAGCTTCTGCTGCAAGTCACCGAACTGGATGAGACGAATATCGCCGCCTGGCTCTGGCTCAGCACGGTGCTGGACAGCCTGGACGAGAAACAGGTCTGCCTGGAAAATGTACTGACTCTTGCCCCGGACAACAAGGCCGCCCGCGCCGGCCTGGCCCGGCTGGAGCAGATGGCCCGCTCCGCTCCACCAAAGCCCGAACCCTCAAAAATAGTTCCACCTCCCCCCGAGCAGCCCCGGCTTCAACCCTCTCCTGCTCGCCGGGAGGAAAAAAGAACTGTCTCCAAAGCACCCCAAGCCGGCGGCATCCTTTGCCCCTTCTGCCGCCAAACCATCTCGGCGGTAGCCACCACCTGTAGCCACTGCCGGCTGCCCCTGGTCGTTACCTGCCCGGCCTGCGGGACCGAGGTGGATGTCGAAAAGCCCGCCTGTACCCGCTGCGGCCAAACGATGGGCGATTATCGCCACAAGTTGAAATATTTTGTCGAGCTGGCAACGGCCAGCCAGGAACAGCAGCGCTATGAGGAAGCCCTCAAAGCCTGGCAGGCTGTCGAGGCGATTAAGCCGGATCATCCCGACCTCCATCTCCATCTGGCGCAAGCGCAGATCGGCCTGGGGCGGGAAGACCGGGCAACCCGCAGCTTACAGCGCGCCCTCAAAGAAAATCCTAATTCCACAGAAGTTTATTATACCCTGGGCGAAATGCTGCGGCAGCGGGGCGAGATTGAAGAAGCTTATACCCACTATCTAAAAGTAACCCGGCTCGATCCCCGGCATGGCCGGGCCTGGCTGCGTTTGGGGCAGCTTTATGAGCAGGCGCGGCGGGGCAAGGATGCCCTTCAGGCGTATCAACGCGCCGCTAAAGTACTGGAAACCGGCTCGGCTGAGAGCCGGCAAGTTCGACAGCAGCTCCAGGCGCTTCAACCCTCGCTGCCGGAAGCAATGATGACCGGCTGGTCCGAGCTGATCCGCCAGATGAGCGGGCCGGTGTTGGTTTGTCTGCTGGCGCTCCTGCTCGACTCCGGCCTGCGGCCCTGGTGGTTTGGCTGGAGCGGCTGGCTGGGCCTGCTGCTGGCGTTTATGGGCGCTTTTCTTTGGGTCAGCGCCGACAGTTTGCCGCGCAATCCTTTGATTTGCCAACTGCTAGGCCGCGAGGGGCTGGAAACAACCGGTTTGCGCGGGCCGATTGCTTTCTTTGGCCTGTTTTGCTGGGTTTTGGCCTTTGCCCTGATTATCATGCCGATTGGACAATCCTTTCCAGAGCCGCCGAACCTATGAAACTGATTGTCACTATCCTTATCTTCATCTCCAGCTATTTCTTCCTGCTGCCGTTAAAGGATCGCCGCTACCGCAGAAGAGGCTTCCCCTGGATGACCCTGAGCCTGGTTATCCTTAATATCCTGATTTTCATTGGGGTCATTCTGATCCTGGCCCGTTACGCCGAGAAAGAAGCCCTTATCAAACTTTATCCTTTCCTGGATGTGCCGCAACTGATTTTGAACGGGCAGGGCCTGGGCGCTTTGTCGGTTTTGAGCAGCGGCTTTCTGCATGGGGGCATTGGTCATCTTTTCGGCAATATGTTCGCCCTCTGGTTTTTTGGCCGCAAAGTGGAAGACGCCACCGGCCCGATCCGCTTTCTTTTTCTTTACCTGCTCTGCCTCTTTACCAGCAGCATGTTTGACGCGCTCACCGCTGTCTTTAGGGGCCAGGAGGCGCTGTCAACACCCGGCCTGGGGGCCAGCGGGGCTATTTTTGGCATTATGACGGCCTACCTGTTCCTCTACTCCGAGGAACGGATCTTGACCTTTATCGCCTTTTGGATTTTCCCTTTGCCGATCCCGTTGTGGATCCCGGCCTGGGTCCACATTGTGCAAAACTTGATGGTCAACGCTCTGATGGGCGAGTTAGTCCAGGAAGGACTGCTCCAGACAAACGTCGGCGTCTTTGCCCACCTGGGCGGCGGTCTCGGCGGGCTGCTCTGCATTTTCCTTTTTTTACACCCGGAAGTGTTCGCCCAGCGGCGGTAGGGCCACAAAATCTTTACCAGCCTTCCCTTCTTCCAACCTTCCCACTCTTCCTCCCCGCTTTGCGCCTGCGGCAATTCACTTTATAATCGTCAACAAAATTACGGAGTGTCAAAGTGTACTTTGCTACCCCGTCATCACAAGCCCCAGGAGGAAACTCATGCCGCAAGATACCTTTAAAGCCCTGATAGTTGATCAAAAAGAGGGCGCAGTTCAGGCCGAATTTCGCACCCTTTCCCGCGAGGCCCTGCCGGAAGGGGATGTCCTGGTTGAGGTGGCTTATTCCACCCTCAACTACAAAGACGGCCTGGCCGTAACCGGGCAGGGCCGGGTCATTCGCAAATACCCGATGGTGCCGGGGATTGACTTTGCCGGGATGGTGGTCGAGTCGGCCTCGCCCGATTTCAAGGCCGGGGACGAGGTGGTGCTGACCGGCTGGGGCGTCGGCGAGAGCCACTGGGGCGGCTTTGCCCAGATGGCCCGGGTCAAGGCCGGATGGCTGGCGCCGCTGCCAGGAGGAATTACCTTAAAACAGGCGATGGGTATCGGCACCGCCGGCTTTACGGCGATGCTGTGTGTCATGGCGCTTGAAGAAAAAGGGCTGACCCCGGCAGACCCGCGCGAAGTGGTCGTCACCGGCGCGGCGGGCGGGGTGGGCAGTGTGGCCGTGGCAATTTTAGCCAAACTCGGCTACAACGTCGTCGCTGCGACGGGCCGGGCTGAACTGGAGGATTACCTGCGCCAATTGGGAGCTAGACAAATTCTGGACCGCTCGGCGCTGGCCAGGCCCGGCAAGCCCCTGGAGACGGAGCGCTGGGCCGGGGCCGTGGACACCGCCGGCGGCGATACCCTGGCCGCCCTGCTTCCGGGGATGGCCCAGAATACCAGCATCGCCGCCTGCGGCAACGCCGCCGGCTTTGCCCTGAATACGACGGTTTTTCCCTTTATTTTACGGGGGGTCAGCATCCTGGGGATCAACTCGGTCTTGGTGCCCCAGCCGCGCCGGCTGGCGGTCTGGTCGCGCCTGGCCCGGGACCTGCCGCTGGACAAGCTGGACGCAATGATGCAGGAAGTGCCGCTGGAGGCTGTCCCTGAACTCAGCCGGCAGATCCTCAAGGGGCAAATCAAGGGCCGGGTCGTGATTGATGTGAATGCCTGACTCCAAACCGGCCGTTGCAGGTAGAATGCGGAGTTAGACTGCATCTCAGTCGCGATCGAACTGAGATCCTTGGCCCGACTGAAGAGCGCGCTGATAGGCCAGGGCCGCGACGGCAAGGTCCCCGAGGGCCAGCCCGCGAAAGACGAAGGCGCTCTTCTCCTCGGCGGAGCGGCGTCCGGGGATGTCGCCGTTCACCAATCCCGTCAGATCCCCGGCCACCAGGGCCGGGTCAACCAAAGGCTCTGGCATCTGCGCTTCCTGTTCGAGGTCGTCAATGATAATCCGGTTGAAGGCGGGCATGCCGTCGGCCACCCACGACGCGGCCTGATCCGTCATCGTGGCAAACGCGCCTGGCTGCAACCAGCGGGCATCGAGAAAGGGCGCGAGCTGGGGCGAGAACGTCACCGAAGTGATGACCAAATCGGCGTCCTGCACTGCCTCGCGGGCTGTTTCGCTGGCGACTGCCGCAAGGCCCAGCTTTTCCGCCGCCTGACATAACGCGTCTCTATTCGCGCTTCCACGCCCAAACGCGCGGATTTCCTGCAAGGGGAACAGCGCGGCGAACGCCTGTAAATGACTCTGGGCTTGCACCCCACAGCCGATAAAGGCCGCGACCGAAGCGTCGGGTCGCGCCAGCCGTTTGGCCGCCACAGCGCTCAACCCGGCGGTGCGCACGGCCGTGACCCAGTTGCCATCCATAACGGCCAAGGGAATGCCGGTGTCGCTGTCGAGCAGGATGACCACGGCGTTGATGTCAGGCAGGCCGCGTTCCCGGTTGCGCGGATTGAAGATCAAAGACTTCATGGCCAGAAAAGGCGGATCGTCGGCTGCAGACAGGGTCGCCATCATGTAGCGGCCATCGGGCGGCTGAATGACGGCCTTCGGCGCGTTCCACGCCCGGGCCTGGCTCCGCCCGCGGATCAGGCGCTCGATACTTTCGACCACCTCGTCCGGGGTGAGGGCCAACCCTTGCAGTGTCGTCTGGGACAGATAGGACGGCCGGCTGTCAGTTTTCATGCTTGTCTCCCTATAATAGAGAACCCCCTAAAATAAAAACCGAGCTTGTGGCGTCGGCTTGACGGGCTGGTTGGGCGGCTACACCCTACCTTAAACTCCGCTCGGCTGAAGCAAGGCCAGCACCTCTTGGTGAAGTGAGGCGTCACACGAGGTAAGTAAACTTCCACCAAAGACAATCCCTTCACGCTGCCCGGAAAGGGTGGTGGCCATTCCCCCTGCCTCCTCAACGCAGGGGATAATCGCGGCGCTATCCCAGGGCTGCATAAGGGTGTCTACCCCAGAGAAAACCAAGTCGTTCCATCAAGAGGGTCAATGACCCAGCGATAGGGAGTTTTCGATAGAGTGGTCGCTCCAAACTCTTCACCGAGAATACTATCGTCAGGGCATTGTTTGGTGATCATTTCGCGGACGATCTCCTCAGCGCGGCGGTCAGCATCTGTCACTTCGGTCCCATCCGGTTTCATGCTAACCACACAGTTGTGGTAGTACGGCATTATCTGTCCCGCCGCTGCTTCGGCAAGCTGGAGAGCAAAATCCAGAAACTCCTGTCGTTGTTTGAGCATTAGTAAATGTTGTAGAATGCTTGTCGTACCCGTCCTGGATATGGTAGTGCTTTCCTCCCAACCCCCGTAGCGAGGTTTCTTAGGAACCGCTTGTTGGCTGCGGCCTTGCCTACCATAACCTTAATCTGACGAAAGCTGGCATTAATAAACGGCTTAAATTTCATTATTCTACGGTCCTACGTATTCATCCAAGATGATAACTTCTAACTCTGGCTCTACCCTCTTTAACGCTTTATCATTACTAACCCATAGGGCTGCTCCCTCAATCATTGCTGTCGCTACTTGTAAAGCATCCGCAGGCCGAAGATTGTACTTGGCTCGCAGTTGTGCTGCTCGTCTGGCTACCTCACGACTTACCTCGCTCAATTTCAAATTTGGAAAATTTACTAACAGCACTTCATACTGCCGGGCAATATCACCCCGATTAAGCCGCCAGGGATGAACGGTTAGCTCCATTATAGCGACAGTGGAAATTACCCCCATACACTGCCCTGACTCAATTTGCTTGAGAACCACTCGTGTTAGGGGAAGATAGTGAGGGTGAGCTTCAAAATGATAGATGAAAACGGAGGTATCCAATCCAATCATCGAATGGTTGGCTAGTCGTTGTTCGAGGCTTGCCATGCATCTCTTTCCTGGTCGAGGTAAGCGGTTGTATCCAGATTTTGCCAAATATCCTGATGAAGCCCCGCCAGATGTTCTACATAATCCTGGGGTTGGGGAATAAGTACAATCATTCCTTCTTGAATATCAACTAAAAGGCGGTCACCGGCTTGAATATTGAGATGTTGACGGGCCATACTGGGCAGAGAAATTTGATAACGATTACTGACTTTAACCGTTGTTGTCTCGGTCATTTTATCTCCTACAAAGCAAAACGTATAATCTGCTTTGTATTTTAATCATTTATTCAGGGTTCAACAAGTCTGAGTAAAGGATTGAGTTGAAATGTGAGCATAGGTAATGAAGTTGTGGATACAGTTTTTATTAAACGAGCGCCTAACGGCTGGGCGTCAGCCGCCCACCACCAACAGAATGGATCATCTTCAGCATTGACGCCTAACTCCAGCAGGATCGGCGGTCGGCTGCACGCCGTGTTGGGCGGCGGCCTGCGGAACAAGTGCTTTGCTTGCCCATCTAATCAGCACGACTCTACAAAGCGTCAGTCGAGCACGCATCCGTTTATTCGATGCCTATTCGTTGACCGCTTTTATCCGGCTGCATGAAATCTCCGTCTTTTGGGGGATGTGGTGTTAGGGGTCGTTTACTCTCCAACAAGCAATTTTGAAAAGAAAGGTAACATGTGTTCGAGGACGCGTTTGCCTAATTGTGTCTCATGGTCTCCATCATGGACAGCCACCTCATGCTGAATCCCAGCGGCAGTTAACTGTTGATCGAGGTAAACACAGCCATCAATGATCCAGGTGTTTCCATCTTTTGTGCCGTAATCTACGACAATGCCTTTCAACTTTAGCCAATTATCTTTGTATTGGGGAATTTTCGCAGCGATACCACCAAAACCACTTTCCCATTGCTTCCATACCTTGTCATCACGTACAAGCTTGCCATTGGATTCACTGTAAGGATAATCAAAGTAAAAAGGTGGCTTTTCGGGGGCTGGCGCAAAGGCATATCCGTATGCTGTGGCCTGGTAATTCATGTATTGTTTCGAAAGTACTGCTTCCAGTTGCTGATCTTCGGGTTTCGCCAGAACAGCCTTCTGTCCGTCGAGAAAGTTTTGAATCGTATACTCAACATTGAAAAATTGGGAGTTGGCCAGCCCTTTTTTGTCATACAATCCCGGACTCAGACTGTAGACAGTCCCGAACACATCGGGATGGAGCATGGCGATGTTGAGCGAACCAAACCCGCCCATGGAATGACCACTAATGCCGCGAGACTCTACCCGTGCAATGGTGCGATAGTGATTGTCCACATAGCCAACAACCTCCTGCACTACGAAATCTTCCCAGTTGCCGGTTACTGGGGAATTAACGTAAAAACTTCCTCCTAACTGGTTATCACCTGGCACTACCACGATGATCATCTCTTGAATCACGCCCGCTTGGATTAATTTATTTATATCCTCGGACGAGACGTCCATAGACCGATTTCCAAAGCCGGGCAGGAAATACACCACTGGGTACCGCTTTGTGGAAGTATCATAAGCGGGCGGCAGATACACAATGATGGTGCGCTCAGTTTTCTCACCGATCAAGTTCTTGGCCAGCGCAACAGATTTGATCATCACTTCGTTGAGAGATCCTGCTGGCTTGGTCGCTGTTGGTGCGGGACGAGGAGTTTTCGTGGGGGCACCTGTCGTGAAGACGCCTGTGGCGGCTTGGGTCGGAGCTGAACTGGGGGTGAGGCCAGCACCGCAACCTGACAGTAGCAAACTAAGAACTACTATCCAAATGATGACAATCAACCTTATCCGTTTGATGTTCATGTTTCTCCTTTCACCATCACACGCGTACCCGACGACTACTCTAGTGAGTCGTATGAATTGATGAAAGCGATCCAGCGGCCTAACGCCTAAGTTTAGCCGATTGCGGGTTAGCGACAGATGCTACAATTTTACAGCATTTTCGATGCCCAATCAACCTTCAATAAGAGCCAAGATTAGCAATTCGGCTACAACGATTTGGTGCGATCCGTTCGCCCGAAACCGGCTTAGGACGGGGGACGGGTGGCAAAGAACGCAAGTTGTTCTTTGATAACTCTAATTCGATGTTGGTGCGATGATGCTTCTGGTATCATCAAGTCCAACTCCCGCAGTGGTTCGGGTAACAGCATCATCCCCTGCTCCGCGACTGGTTCTCAACGGGTAGAAGCGGGATGAAAAGGCGGAAAGTCACGAACCAGACGTGGCTATCCCGTCGAGCAGGTGACTAAGGCTAACGACGAGTGAAGCTATGGTTGAAGCGTCGTCAAGCAGAACCTGCCTACGCTGGTTTAACGGCAGGCCCAAAAGGGATTGTATCCAGGCTACGTTGTCAAGCGAAACGTAGTAATCACTCGAATGGATACCGGCGTAAAGTAGCAGCCTACGGTCACAACCCATCGGATTAGGGAACGGAGTAACCCGCTTAAGGCTCTCGGCTCAGACCGAGCAGGCAACCAGCCGCATGCCGCAGCGGGTAGGATGCCCCAAGAAGCCAAGGCTCTGGGTAATGCCAGAGATATGCTGACGTGGGGCGGGTATTCGGGAAAACAACGGCGCTTGAAAAAGGCCCGCGCTTTATGGCACGCACCCAGTGGGTGTAGTGAAAGCCAGTTGCCCCAAGAGTTCAGTTGTTAAGCGACCCTCTTCCGTAAGAGTTTGGGTTGTGCCAATGACAGTGGCCCGAATACTCAGGAGCGGAGTGAAGCGAAAGTTTCACGCTCCGTTCTGAAGCAGCGGCGGGGTCAGCGATGGCCCCGCCGACTGTAACTTAGCCAGTTCATTTTGACGAAGTCTCTCACTCCCCAGAGGTTATTCCCATCAAATCTGGGAAAACTTCCCGACCCAAATAGGAGCCTGCCCCCAAGACAACGGGAAACATCCCATGTTATCCTGAGATCAACTTAACAATTTACTTTCTTTACGGAGGCAACAAATGAACACGTATCAAACTTTGCAACAAAAAGTATTGGGGCTGGCCTTTATTTTGGGGCCGCTACTGATGGTGATTGGCGCAGCGGTGTATGTGATGGGTATCGGACTGACCCCCTTCGGGACCGATAGTTGGGTAGATGCCATTTTCGCTGGTTACGGGGTGATGCTGATGATCCCCGTCTTTCTTGAATTGGCCCGTATTCTGGGCCAACGCGCCCCGATTTTCGGGATCATCTGTGCGATTGCCGGGTTGTGCTGGGCCTTACTTGAAATACCGATCTCTCACAAGGTTACGCAGATGGACATCATCAACGCCGGTCTCGACGAGTCGATCTGGGCTATTTTGGGCTCTTTTGAAGGCTGGATACCTCTCTTTATCGGAGTGTTATTAGCACATCTTGCTCCACTTCTGCTCGGCATCGGCTTTCTCTGGAAGGGTGGTATCCCGCGCTGGGCGGCCGGGCTGCTCATTGTTGGAACCATTTTCTTATTCATTGGCACAGGCGGTGGGGCGGAGATTGCCTTTTGGCAGACCGGCATTATCTACCCGCTATCGGCCCTGGCCTTTCTGGCGGCGCTGGCTCCAATTGGCTTACGTTATTTGGCGGGTGATAGTCAGGTGTATGAATTAGAAATGGTAACGGCTTAATTTAGCAATTAGAGGAGTGCAAAATGAAAAAAATATTGAAATGGATTGGCATTGTTTTTGGTGGACTGCTGAGTTTGATTCTGATTGTCGCCCTGGGCTTATACATTTTTGCCCCCGATCCAATCACCGCCCACTCTGAGGTGGAGATTGCTGCCTCGCCGGACGTTGTCTTTGAGCAATTCACCAGCTACGATTACTGGTATGAATTGTGGGACGTGGTAGCGTTGACTCCACCGGGAACGCCGGAGACAGGTAGCCCGTTTCAGTTTGTGGAACCGGACGGCACAGTCGTAAACGGGGTTATCACTCAATATGAGGAAGGACGTGTTTTCGCCGCTGATCTGTCGATGGAAGGCCTTGATGCCGACTTCTCCTTTTCGCTCACCCTTGAACCCACCGCCAACGGAACCCAGGCCGTGCTATACAATGAAGGTAAAGTCGGTGGCCTAATGAAGGTGATGATGGCCGCCTACGCCATGACCGGCGAGTTAAATGCTTACTATGATCTGGTTATTAACCGGCTGAAAACAAAGGTGGAGGGATAAAGAAATTAAAATTTGACGTATCGTTCTAGCCATACTATGCTGACTTAATCTCATAACTCACCTGGATGTACCTTTGATGACATCTCCGGCTGGCTGCACGAGGTCGGCTTTAGCGATATTCGGCGCAAAAATATTTTGAAGGCGGGGAGTGCCTTAATTAGTGCTGTAACGGTGTAACATTTAATGACGTTGTCAAATAACTCTCAAACTCTATCTCCATCACGCTGGCTGGTCGGAGGCGTGTTTTTGGTAGCTCTGATCAGCCAGCTTGCGCTCGGCTGGTTAACGGCGGCGGGCTGCAGCCGCTTTTATGATCATGGCTCAATGGTGTTGATTGTTGCTGGCAGCGGGGTGACCTTCGCCCTTGTTGGAGGTCTCATTCTATTTTACCGGCCCCATAATCGAGTTGGCTGGCTCTGCTTGTGGATCGGCATCGGCCTGCCCACAATTATTGCCATTGATATTTACATTAATTGTGGTTTGGCCGGGCAGATCACCGCGCCGGGTCTGCCTTACCTGGCCTGGTTGGTATACAGCTTTGGCTTCGTACAAATCCTTATCCCTATGTTCATCTTGTTGCCAATGCTATATCCCGATGGACATTTCTTATCCCCACGCTGGCGAACGCTGGCAATTGTCGGCCTGGCAGTTATAGGCGTGGCCAGCGTGGGCTTGAGCCTATTGCCGGATTTTAGCCAAGATAATTCTTTTGATGTCAAATATCCGGTTGTTAATCCCTTTGGGCTGGCATACTTACCCATCTGGTGGTATTCGGTTGTTAGCACAACCTTGGGCATGACGGTTTTCTTTCTTTCCTTCGTCGGGATTGCCTCAATGATCGTTCGACTAAAACGTTCCAAGGGCGATGAACGGCAGCAGATGAAATGGCTGGCCTACTTTCTGTCCACGGCCGTGGTCGTGCAACTGCTTTTCTTTGAATTTCCCGGGGCCTATCTCTATCCCTGGATTTTCGATACAATCTGGTATGACCTGATTATTATGGTGGTCTTCTTGGGTTTTCCATTAATCATCGGCCTTGCCATTTTTAAATACCGGCTGTACGCCATCGACATAGTTATCAACCGTACCCTGGTTTACGGGGGACTAACGTTGGCAGTAGTCCTTATTTATATTGCTACGGTAGGATTACTGAGCCAGTTATTTCATACATCAGGTAATCTGATTATCTCACTGATTGCTACCGGCCTGATTGCTGTGGCCTTTCATCCTGTACGTGATTACCTCCAACGCGGCGTTAACCAACTAATGTTTGGCCAGCGGGACGACCCGTATGCTATACTGTCTCATCTGGGCCAGCAATTGCAAACCACCGCCGCACCCGCCGAAACGCTGGCTTCGATTGTCGAAACCATTGCCATCACGCTCAAGCTGCCCTACGCCGCCATCGAACTGGTTGAGCAGGAGGCGCAGGTTGGTCGGGCTTCTGTCGGCCAGCCGGTGGGGGAGACGGTTGAGTTGCTGTTGCGCTATCAAAAAGAAACTGTCGGTCGTTTGCTGGTGTCGCGCCGCACGCCTGGCGAGAAATTTACGGCTAAAGAGCAACAGTTATTGGCCGATATTGCCGCCCAAACCGGTGCGGTGGCTTCTGCCACCCGACTAACGCTGGCCTTACAACGTTCTCGTGAAAAGCTTGTGCTGGCCCGTGAAGAAGAACGCCGTCGCATCCGCCGTGATTTGCACGATGGCCTTGGCCCCACCCTGGCCAGTCAAACGCTCAAATTGGATGCAGTTCTGGATTTGTTGGCTGACGACCCCCAAGCCGCCGGGCAACATGTCAAACAGCTAAAAAGCCAAACCCAGCAGATGGTGGCCGATATCCGGCGACTGGTGTACGAGCTGCGCCCGCCGGCGCTGGATGAGTTGGGCTTACTGGAAGCCTTGCGGGCGCATGTCGCCCAAATGAATGGGATGAACGGCAGATTACGTATTTCTATTGACGCCGCGCCCGAACCCCTGCCCGCTTTGCCAGCGGCTATTGAAGTAGCAGCTTATCGCATTGCGCTGGAAGGCGTTACCAACGTTATTCGCCATGCTCAGGCGCAGGACTGTCGGATGGAGTTTGTGGTTACTGAGGCTGAGCAACTGCCCTGTTTGACCCTGACCATTACCGATGATGGCCTCGGCTTGCCCGCCCAATTTCAGTCGGGCTTGGGTTTAATCTCGATGCGAGAGCGGGCCGAGGAGTTGGGCGGCAAGTGTGAGATTGTATCGGATAGCCAAGGCGGCACGCGAGTTACTGCTGTTCTGCCTTTTACAAACAAAGGGTAAAATATGACCACCATTCGCGTATTAGTGGTAGACGACCATAAATTATTTAGAGACGGCCTGAGCGCAATTCTGATGAATGTGCCTGATATTGAGGTGGTGGGCGAAGCCGGAACCGGCCGAGAGGCTGTTGCCCAAGTTGAAAGCTTGGTCCCGGATGTAGTGCTCATGGACATCAACATGCCCGATTTGAACGGTATCGACGCAACTCAACAGGTCTTGGCCATCCAGCCCGATACCGGCATTATCATGCTGACCATGTTAGAGGATAATGACTCTCTGTTTGCGGCCATGTGTGCCGGGGCGCGAGGCTATATTTTGAAAGGCGCTGATAAAGCGGAAGTGTTGAAAACCATTCGGGCCGTAGCTGATGGCGAAGCCCTATTTGGCCCGGCCATTGCTGGTCGGCTCACTGCATTTTTCCAAAATTCAGGGGGAATGGCACATCAAAATGAGAGTACTCCCCCTTTCTCCATTTTAACCGACCGTGAACGCGAAGTGCTTGAACTGATTGCTACGGGTGAAAATAATCAGGAAATTGCCCAACATCTTCATATCAGTGCCAAGACAGTGAGCAACCACATTTCCAACATTTTTAACAAGCTACAATTTGTCGACCGGGCGCAAGCCATTGTCAAAGCTCGGCAGGCAGGGTTGGGCAATTAAGTTACATTTTTAGGAAACTGGCTAACGTTTGAGTTAAGCCGCACCGGGTCAGGCGTACAGAGACACAGCCACCCT